>NZ_JAWRXC010000001.1:0-1437748 GCF_046535225.1 Bacillus sp. SIMBA_031 | reverse complement strand
GCGGCGGTCATCGCCCTCGTCCGCGGCATACAGGAGGAGCACGGAACACTCGACGGGATCATTCACGGCGCAGGCGTGATCGCTGACAACTACATTCTGAACCAGACAGAAAACGAACGGAAGGCCGTCATGGCGCCGAAAGTGAAAGGGCTTATCAATCTTGATGAAGCAGCGAAAGATGTGCGGCTGGACTTTTTCATTCTGTTTTCTTCCTTGGCGGGAGGCATGGGAAATCCGGGGCAGGCCGGTTATGCGGCAGCCAACGCATTTATGGATGTTTATGCAGCCCGCCGGAACCGTCTCGTGCGGGACAACGAGCGGAGCGGGCAGACCCTGTCTGTCAACTGGCCGCTTTGGGAAGAAGGAGGTATGCGCGTGGACAAAGAGACCGAACGGCTGATGTATGAACAGACCGGGATGAAAGCCATGCGATCGACCTCAGGCATCCAAGCGCTGTACGCCGTTTTTGCCTCCGGAGAACATCAGGTCATGGTGGCAGAGGGCGACGAAAAACGGATTCGCAGCCATATTTTCGATCTGGGCGAAGAACAAAGCGCCGCCGGCCAAGCTCCGGCAGAGACAGATGCAAGAGATCTGAAAGATCGGGTTCAAGAGAAACTAAAGCGGCATGTATCAGATCTTTTAAAGGTAAGCATGAAAGATATTGAGGCTGACAGCGAACTGACGGAATACGGATTTGATTCGATCATTTTCACTGAATTTACAAATCTATTAAATCGGTCTTATCAGCTTGAGCTCAGCCCGACTATCTTCTTTGAATTTCCGACATTGCGCAAACTGAGCGGCCATTTGATATCTGAATGGAAAGAAGCATTCAGCGGCTTAGAAAGAGAGAGTGTAAAAACCGCTCCAAAAGCCGGAATAAGAAAAGCTGAAGCTCCGGCGGCCGTTCATGTCAAGCGGGAAACGCCCGTATCCGTAAAAGGAAAATCAGAAGAAAAAACCGAACCGATAGCCATTATCGGAATCAGCGGTATTTTTCCGCAAGCGAAAGACATAGATGAATTCTGGACACGTTTATCAAAAGGGGAGCATTGCATTACAGAAATTCCCCGAGATCGCTGGGATTGGCGCGAATATTACGGCGATCCGGCAGCGGATGTAAATAAAACGTCAATTAAATGGGGCGGTTTCATAGATGGAATCGCCGGGTTTGACCCGCTGTTTTTCGGGATATCTCCGAAAGAAGCTGAAATGATGGATCCTCAGCAGCGTCTATTAATGATGTATGTGTGGAAAGCCATTGAAGACGCGGGGTACTCAGCAAAACGGATTGCCGGAACAAAAACCGGCATTTTCACCGGCACACTGGGAAGCGGATATCAAACTTTAATCAATAAGGCGGGTCTTCCTGTCGAGGGGTATACGATGACCGGAATCGTGCCGTCCGTCGGGCCGAACCGGATGAGTTATTTTCTTGATATCCACGGGCCGAGCGAGCCGGTAGAAACCGCTTGTTCAAGCTCTTTAGTCGCCATTCACCGCGCGGTAAAAGCCATTGAAACGGGAGATTGTGATATGGCGGTCGCAGGGGGCGTCAACACGATCGTCACGCCTGAAGGGCATATCGGTTTTCAAAAAGCAGGCATGCTCAGTGAAGACGGGCGCTGCAAAACATTTTCCGATCAGGCTGACGGTTATGTCAGAGGAGAGGGTGCCGGCATGATTGTCTTGAAAAAGCTTTCAGAGGCAGAGCATGACAGGGATCACATCTACGGCCTCATCCGCGGAACAGCGGAAAATCACGGCGGACGCTCAGCGTCACTTACCGCGCCGAATCCGCAGGCTCAGACGGATGTGCTGAAAAGCGCTTATCAAAAAGCCGGTATTCACCCGTCAACCATCACTTATATAGAAGCGCACGGAACCGGAACGGCACTCGGAGATCCGATTGAGATCAATGCATTGAAAAAAGCTTTCCAAACAGACGGGGCTCCGGGCGGATATTGCGGGATAGGCTCAGTGAAGACAAATATCGGACATTTGGAGCTCGCAGCAGGTATTGCGGGCGTTATCAAAGTATTGATGCAGCTGAAACATCGGACGCTCGCCAAAAGTCTGCATTGCGAGAACATCAATCCCCATATCAAATTGAAGGACAGCCCGTTTTACATTGTGACAGAAACAAAGGAGTGGGAAGCGCTGCGTGATGAAAACGGCCGGGTCCTGCCCCGCCGGGCGGGTGTAAGCTCATTCGGTTTCGGAGGTGTCAATGCGCATATCGTTATTGAAGAATACATGGGCAAAAGTGAGACGGAACAGCAGGAAACCCCTGAGAAAGCGTCATCTCTTTTTGTTTTGTCGGCTAAAAATGAAGAGCGGCTGAAAGAAAGAGCGCGTCTCCTTCGCGATTTTATCCAAAACGGATCATCCCGCTATATCGATCTTGCAGATGCCGCATACACACTGCAGACCGGACGGGATGCGATGGAAGCGAGGCTGGGAATCATTGCAGGCTCCGCAGAGGAACTGACTGAAAAACTGAACGCGTTTCTGTTGGGAAAAAACAGCGAAGATATCATCAGCGGCCGTAAAAAACGCGAGAATAACACGATTTCCATGTTCTCAGACGATAAAGACGCTGCTGACCTCGTCAGCGCCTGGCTTGAGAAAAAGAAATACAGGAAAGTGCTGCGGCTCTGGGCAAACGGATTTGACACGGATTGGGAGCAGCTGTATACGGACAGTAAGCCGCGCCGCATCAGCCTGCCCTCCTATCCATTCAGAGCCGACCGCTATTGGGTGCCGAAACGGGAGCAGCTGCCGCTTTCGAATCAAAAAACAGTAGTATTGCAAAAAACATGGGAACCGTGCGAGGCAGTGTCTTCATCCGAGCCGTTCAACAGCAAAATAGCGCTCATCGTCTCCGAGGATACAAAAGACCTTGCCGCCGAGGTGAAAAAACAGCTGAATGATGCTGACATTGTGCAGGAAAATCAGCTCATCTCTTCTTTACAGGGGCCGAATGCGGCCATCTATTCGGGGTTTATTGACTTCACCGGCTGCGGCTCACGACAAAAGCGGCAGGACATCAGCTGGGTGGCATCGCTGCAGCAGCTGATTGAATACGGCCGCGGACAAGAAAACATAAAAATGCTTTATCTTACAAAAGGGCTTGAATCCTTCAAAAATAAGGCGGCCGCTATGCATGGTATTGAAAAAGCGGGGCTTTATCGCATGCTGCGGCATGAATACAGCCATATTCTCACCTGTCACGCCGATATTGATCCTGAAGAGCCGCTGGAGCAGACAGCCGCTTTTATTAAACAAGAAATTGAATCAGACTTAACAGAATCTGCTGTTTGCTGCAGGGACGGCATGCGCTTCAGCTATGTTCTTCGGCAGACTGATCAGATTGAACCAGAAGCCGTGCAAACAGACCGGACTGCGTTTCCAAAAGACGCCGTCCTGATGATAACCGGAGGAACGCGCGGACTCGGCGCTTTATGCGCCAAGCATTTCGTTTCCGCATACGGTGTGAAGAAACTGCTTTTGACAGGCAGAAAGGAGCTGCCGCCGAAAACCGAGTGGGATCTTGAGCAAACAGACCCTGTCGTTTCGAAAAAAATACAGCTTATCCGGCAGCTGGAATCACAAGGCGTAAAAGTGTGCGTCTCAGCAGTTGATCTGACGGATAAGCAGGCAGTCGGACGGCTTATAAAAGAGGTAACCTCAACGCTCGGACCTGTCGGAGGCATTCTGCATTGCGCGGGAATTGCGGACCGTGAAAACCCTGCTTTTCTCCGCAAATCCAAAGACAGTATTGCGCGGGTGCTCGCCCCGAAAGCAGACGGCCTTCACAGTCTGTATGAGAGTGTAAAGGATGATGCGCCGGCATTTTTCGTCCTGTTTTCATCTGTCTCGGCAGCCGTCCCGATTCTTGCGGCGGGACAGAGCGATTATGCGATGGCTAATTCTTATATGGACTATTTTGCAGAAAACAATGAGAGCGGCATCATCAGCATACAATGGCCGGCATGGGATGAGACGGGCATGAGCAGGGATATAAAAAGCGGGATTTATGAGCAAACGGGATTGCTGCGGCACTCTGACGCGGAAGGTCTCAAGATGCTTGATTACATTTTAAGAGAAAGACCCGGAGCTGTCGTGCTGCCGTCACAAGTGAAACATGATTGGGACATCAAAGCGCTGGAAAATGCCAAGCCAGCCGCCCATAAAGAAATGAGAACAGCTTCCAAACCTCCTGAAACAAAAAAACGGGACCATAACCGGATTGATATTCAATCTTGGCTGAGGTCGCTTTTGGCAAAAGAGCTGAGTATCGATGAAACACATATGGATATCGATGTGCCTTTTCAGGAATACGGAATGGATTCTATCTTTCTGGCGCAAGTGCTGACAAAGATCGATCAAAAACTGCCGTCCGTTTCAATTGATCCGACTGTCCTTCTGGAACACCCTACCATAGAACAGCTCGCGGATTATTTAGCCGCACATTGTCCGGAAGCTTTTTCGGCAGATGCAGCGGTTCCCGCAGAGAAGTTCCCTTTGCAGAAGATGCCGAAACGGAGCAAAAAAACGGCAGATAAGCCCGGGAAACGGGGAAAGGTTGCGATCATCGGCATGGCCTGTCATTTTCCGAAAGCAGGGGATATAAAAGAATTTTGGAAGAATCTCCGCAGCGGAACGGATGCCGTCACTGAAGTTCCGCCGGACAGATGGGACACCGGGGAACACTATCAGCCGGGTGAATATCAAGAAGGAAAAAGCATCAGTAAATGGGGCGGTTTTATTCACGATATTGATCAATTTGACCCGGAGTATTTTAATATTTCAGAAACGCTGGCACCGATGATAGACCCGCTGCAAAGGCAGTGGCTCGAAGTGAGCGCGGAAGCTTTGGCCGATGCCGGTTATCAAAAAGAGGATCTCTGGGGCCGCCGTATCGGCGTTTTTGCCGGTGCAAGGGCAGGTGCGTTTCATCAGAAATTTCAATATTTGCAAAAAGACGCGATTATTGGCGCGGGGCAAAATTTTATTACCGCACATATGGCGCACATTTATAACTTTACAGGGCCCAACCTGGTCGTAGATACGGCCTGCTCCAGTTCGCTAACGGCAATTCATTTGGCCGTGCAGGCTATTCAAAATGGAGAAGCGGAAGCGGCCTTTGCGGGCGGGGTTGACATTTTGCTTGATGAAAAACCTTTTCTCACAATGAGCGCGGCGAGAATCTTATCGCCAAATGGCCGTTCAAAATCTTTCGATGCCGATGCGGACGGAACAGGAATCGGAGAGGGCTGCGGAGTGCTGATGCTGAAGCCGCTCGAAAAAGCGATAGAAGACGAAGATAAAATATACGGCGTTATTGACGGTTCTGCGATAAATAATGACGGCAGCACAATGGGCGTGACGACGCCGAATCCCCGGGCGCAGCAGGACTTGATTGAGCAGGCGGTTCAATCAGCGGAAATCGAGCCGGACACCATGACATACGTAGAGACGCACGGAACCGGTACATTGATCGGCGACCCGATTGAATTAAAGGGATTAACCAATGTCTTGTCTGCTTATTCCGATGAAAAACAATTTTGCGGTGTAGGAAGCGTCAAAAGCAATATCGGCCACTTGCTGAGTGCGGCGGGCGCGGCGGGAATCATCAAAGTTTTGCTGGCGATTGCCAATGAAGAACTGCCGCCGACTTTGCATTGCCATAAACCGAACCCCCGCTTTCAATTTAATGATTCGCCGCTTTATCCTGTGCTTGAGCTGAAGCGGTGGAACGGAAAAAAAGAGATACTCAGGGCCGGGGTCAGCGCGTTCGGTTTGGGCGGGAATAACGCCCATATCATTGTCAGCAACGAAGGAATTCCGAAAGAGCGAAAA
Source organism: Bacillus sp. SIMBA_031 (assembly GCF_046535225.1). Classification (NCBI taxonomy): domain Bacteria; kingdom Bacillati; phylum Bacillota; class Bacilli; order Caryophanales; family Bacillaceae; genus Bacillus; species Bacillus sp. SIMBA_031. Next base: position 1,431,880 of record NZ_JAWRXC010000001.1, on the reverse strand, counting down.
GCGGCCATGGATCCGAAAGGCGGCCAGACAGTATACCGAAAACAACGGTATTGGCCTGAAAAAGCACAGTTGTCCGAAGCGGAAGAAAATGAGGCGGGCACAGAAGCAATGTTTGAAATAAGCGAGGTGTGATAGATTGGCAGTTGCCACCGATCAAGTCAAAACGTTCCTGCAGAAAATCAGCCATACGAATTATATCGTCCGGGATCATCGCGTTCATCAAATCCGCGTCCTCCCGGGCGTGACTTTAATAGATATGCTGTATCGGCTCGCCGCCGGGTATCTCGGTGAAAGGCCTATAGAATTAAGACAGATTATTTTTAAGCAGCCTGTTGTAACATCTGAAGAGTTTGATAAACACCTGTATGTGACTTTTACGCCGGCGCGTGACAGCTGGAAAGTTGAGATTACTAGCGAAAAAGCAAAAAACGGCACACCGCTTGGCGGAAACCGGGATGAGAATATGGAATGCCAGCTTTATTTGCAAGAAGACACGCCGCGGGCAAAAGAACTGAATATTGAAGCATTCATGAAAAACGCAAGCCGAAAATGGGACATGCATGACATTTACGGAATTGCAAGAAGAAGCCATATTGAGCATGGCGAGTTTATGAAAAATGAAGGGGCCGTTTATCAGCTTCAGGATAAAGAAGAATTAATGGAGCTTACTCTGAGTGATTTGGCTGAAGGATTCCGGGAGAAATTTAAGGCGCATCCGGCTTTTTTAGATGCGTCCACCCTTGCCGGCTCTTCCTTTGCATTGTCGGCCCAAAAGCAAAATGACACACCTTATATTCCTTTTATGATCAATCGTTTTTGCATGTATCAGCCGTTTCCGAAAACGATTTACACTTATTCTGCGAAAAACAGCCGCACTGAAAGCGGCGCATCAGACAGCGAACCTGATGTTTATTCGGCCGACTTCACGATTTACGACAGGGCAGGGAACGTATTGGCCGAATGTGAGAAACTGACAGTAAAAAGGGTCAGACAAGCGAATATGATTACCCATCTGATAGACAAAGAGAAGCCGCCTCAGCAGAACAGAAGCGGCCGTGGAGAGCCCGAAAGTCCTGTGGCCGCAGAAGACGTGTCTGAACAGCAAACGCCGGAACAAAACATGGCGACTTACATAAAGACGGAAATCGCCAGGCTGATCAATCGTCCGGCACAGGATATTGATGTGCGGAAAGGCTTTTATGATATGGGGCTTGACTCGGCGCATTTGCTGAAGCTTGTAAAGATATTAGAGCAGACTTTTCAGCAGCAGTTTTATCCGACACTGCTTTTTGAATATTCATCTGTCCGCCGCCTTGCGGATTACCTTATCAATGAAGCGGGCTGTGTGCTGAAAGATTCGGCCGAAGAACGGCATACATCAGATGCTGACATCGCTGATGAGGTTCTGTTTTTTGAACCCGCCTGGAAAGATCATCCGCTGGAAACGGCGGTGCAGAACGGGCAAAAACACACCCGTCATCTCATTATCGCTGCCGATGCAGGACCCCGTCTCACCGGTGAACTCGGCGCACATTGCCCGGAAGCGGAAGTGATAGAACTGAAAAGGGAGCATGAGGTTGCAGATGAGCAGTTTGGAGCAGATGCCGAGCGCATATTTCGTATGCTCAAACGGGAACTGACAGACCATCCGAAAGAACATACATTGATTCAGCTTGTATGCGCCGTCGAGAATGGAGCGGCATTGTCTTCCGCTCTCGGGGCTATGCTGAAAACGGCACATCTGGAAAATCCGGCTCTTCGCACTCAGGTGATCACCTTCTGTGACAAGAATGAGAGATTGCCAAGTGAGACGGCCGCAATCATTAGAACAGAAGCATACTGCTCTTATGCAGGCTGCACAGACATTCGGTATAAAGACAATATGCGGCAGATCAGATTGTTCGAACGTATTGAGAAACTGGACGGGCAGACACAGTCTCCTTGGAAACAAAACGGCGTATATGTCATTACAGGAGGTCTCGGCGGTCTTGGATTTCTGCTTGCCCGTCACCTTGCAGAAAAAGAAAAGGTGAAGCTCGCACTCATCGGCCGTTCGGCGGAACAGTCTGAGAAGATCAGCAGACTGAAAGCATTGGGCGCAGAAGTTCTTTACGTTCAAGCGGACATCGGCAATAAAACCGAAACAGAGCGGGCATTTGCTCAGATTACAGAAACCTTCGGCCGGCTGACGGGTATTTTTCATTGCGCCGGTGTTTTAAAAGATCAATTTATCATCCAAAAAGACAGTTCTGACTTGAAGCAGGTGTTTCTGCCGAAAATCAGCGGCCTGATTCATACGGACGAAGCTTCACGGCATGAACCGCTTGAATTTTTCGCCGTATTTTCCTCATTCTCGGCGTTGGCCGGAAATGCGGGCCAGACAGATTATGCCGCAGCGAACGCTTTTATGGATGAATATATGAAATATCGCGATTGCAAAGCGGAAAAAGGCGAACGGACCGGGGCTTCTATGACGATCAACTGGCCGCTTTGGGAAGATGGCGGCATGCAGGTTGACAGCTTGATGAAAGAGATCATGAATGATGCAACTGGCACCAGCCCGCTTCCGGCCGGGGAAGGGATGGCTTCACTTGAATATATGCTGCGTCTCGGCAAGCTGCAATCCGTTATTTTATACGGGAAGGAGCCCGCTGTAACTGAAAGCATGGGCCGATTGGGTCCAAAGGGAGACAAGAACGGATCTTCATTATCCAACGCAGCTGTCAAGAGAAGGAGCCGAAAACAAGAGAGACATACAGAAGAGCACGATATTGCGGTAATCGGATTGGCGGGAAGATATCCCCAGGCGGGAAGCATCGATGAATTTTACCAAAATCTGCGCTCAGGTAAAGACTGCATCACAACAATGCCGAAAGACAGATGGAAAGGTTATTCTTTCTCATATGAAGCAGATCAGTTCTACCGTTACGGAGGATTTTTAGATCGCATAGACAGCTTTGACCCGCTGTTTTTCAATCTGACTCCGCGTCAGGCTGAAATGATGGACCCGCAGGCGCGGCTGTTTTTAGAGACGGCTTGGGAAGCTTGTGAAGATGCCGGTTTTTATCAGGACAGAACGGCGCGCGGGCCATCTTCACAAAAGAGAAAACGCGTCGGGGTATTCGCAGGTGTGTTTTGGAGCCATTATGAGCTGTTCGGCGCTGAAATCACACAGCGGGGCACACCGCTGTCTATGGGCGTGACGCCTGCCTCTGTTCCGAATATCGTGTCTCACTGCCTGAACTTTACAGGGCCGTCAATGGCTGTTGATACGATGTGCTCTTCTTCGCTCACATCCATACATTTGGCATGTGAAAGCATTAAAAGGGGGGAGTGCGAATTCGCCATTGCCGGCGGTGTGAATGCGGTCACACATCCGCATAAATATGCGTTTTTGGCGAATGCCGGATTTCTGTCTTCAGAAGGCGTCTGCAAAAGCTTCGCCGACGGCGGTGACGGCTATGTGCCGGGAGAAGGCGTCGGCGCGGTGTTACTGACAACCGTTCAAGAAGCGGAAAGAATGGGCTGTCCGATATATGGCGTCATAAAAGGCTCCGCTTTAAACCATGTCGGAAAAACATCCGGTTTGACCGTGCCTGATCCGGCATCACAGGCGGAAGTCATTACAGATTCCTTTCAGAGTGCCGGTATTGATCCGGAGACTTTGAGCTATATTGAAGCCCACGGAACAGGCACGTCTCTGGGTGATCCGATTGAAATTGAAGGGCTGAGCCGCGCATTCCGCAAATGGACAAACAAGAAGCGGTTTTGCGCCATCGGCTCTGCCAAATCAAATATCGGCCATTTAGAAGGAGCCGCCGGGATCGCCGGATTAACAAAGGTGCTTTTGCAGCTGAAGCATGGAGAAATCTTTCCGTCATTGCACACGGACACGCTGAATCCCCATATTCCGTTTCCGGACACGCCGTTCTATGTGGCGGACCGGCTGGTAGAATGGGAACGGCCGTCACATTCTGACCAGCCGAGAAGAGCGGGTTTAAGTTCTTTTGGCGCCAGCGGGAGCAATGCCCATTTTGTCATAGAAGAATATCTGCCGCTGCAGGCTGAAAAGAAATCGGTGAATATACGGGAAGACGAGCCGGTTCTGTTTCTGCTTTCGGCAAAAAATGAAGAACGCCTATTAGAATATGTCAAACGGTATGACCGCTTTTTACGGGAAAAAGAAGTCAACCTTAAAGACCTGGCCTACACGCTTCAAGCTGGCAGAGAAGCGATGCCTGAACGGCTGGCATTGATCGTTACATCCGTTTGCGGCCTGCAAGCGAAACTGAAGGATGTGCTTGAACGGAAAACAGAAATTGAAGGATGTTTCCGGGGACGTGCTCAAGATGATATATCATCAGCAGGAATGGCCGGGCTGCTGAAAAACAAGCAATATTCCAGATTGCTCACTGAGTGGGCAAAAGGAGCCGCCGTTGACTGGAGCCTGTTATACGAAGGAGAGAAGCCGAAACGGGTCAGCCTTCCTGTATATCCGTTCGCGAAGGAGCGGTATTGGGTGCCTGTGCCCGCGGATATCCGGAAACAGACAGACGAACCGGCGGAAAACCAAAAGATCATTCTTCAAAAAGACTGGAAGCAGCAAGATCCGGCGGAATCTGAAGCATTATCAGGAACAGTAATGATACTTGCAACTGATAAGACGCGCCGATTGGCCGATGCTCTTTTTAAAGGAAACAGCCATATTGAAACGATCTGCTTCATCCATCAGGCAAAAGACGGCGCCGATTATTACGCCGCCGCATCGGGGCGAAACCTTTACGGCAGAGTGCGGGAGTCTCTTCAAAACAAACACATACTCGGGGTCGTCGACATAACCGCATATGACGCGGAATATGAACGGCAGGAAGAGATAGAACACGGAAAGCTTGCCTTTTTACAGCAGGCTCTTGAATCATTCCGTCATAGCGGCGCTGTGTTCAGCCAAGTGACACACCGCCTCCAGCCTTTCAAGGAAAGTAAACCTCTGATGCAAGGGGCGAAAACGGCGGGGCTGTACCGGATGCTGGGCGCTGAGTATGCCAACATTCATTCTTTTACGATAGATAGCGATTGTGAGATTGAGCATACAGAAGAATTAAGCAGACAGATTGAGACTGAATTTTTACAGCCGCGGGCCAAAAGCGTCAGTGAATGCTGCTACAGGCTGAATCGCCGTTATGTGCCGTTTCTGAAGCAGGGTATGAATGTTTCGGCGGCGCCTGAGCTTTCCTATTCGTCTGATGATGTGCTGTTAATAACGGGCGGATCGCGCGGGATCGGCGCAATTGCGGCGGAGCATGCCGTTTCACGCGGGTGCAGGAAACTGGTCATCATGGGGCGGGAGCCGCTTCCCGATTCCTCAAAGTGGGCAGACATGAAAAAGGACGGCATTCTCCCGGAAAAAGCCGAGCGGATGCAGAGATTAGCCGAGCGGGGCGCGGAGATCCGCTATTACAGCGTTTCTCTTACGGATCAAAAGGGGCTCCGGAACATGACGGACAGTATCCGCGGTACGATGGGACCGATTACCGGCATTTTTCATTGCGCGGGTGCAATGGGAGAACACCCCGCTTTTTATAACAAAACCGAAACTGAAATCGAAAGCGTTTGCACGCCGAAAGTAACAGGGCTTCGCGGTCTCTATGAAGCCGTTCAGAATGAGCCGCTGTCGTTTTTTATTTTGTTCTCATCCGTTTCGGGCCTGATCCCTTCGCTTGCTGCGGGGCAAAGTGACTACGCGATGGCTAATTCATTTATGGACTCTTTTGCAAATCATCAAGCAGGTAAAGGAAACGTGTTTGTTAAAGCCGTTCAATGGCCCGTCTGGAAAGAAACCGGCATGGCTGAAGGCCTGCCGGAAACACCTGCTTATCAAAAATCAGGACTTTCCAGGCTGTCTGCCAAAGACGGACTGAAGTTTTTAGATTACATCATTTTAAACGGACAAAGCTGCGGAATTCCTTGTGTTCCAGAAGACAGTGAGACTGATTTTGGTGATCTTCTGAAGGTGAAGAAATCTGAAGCTCCCGTGAAAAAAAGCACTGCCGGTGACCAAAAGGTGAAGGATATGATTCGTCAATGGGTGCGCACAGTCTTCAGTGAAGAACTGAAAATGACGGATGAGCAGATAAAAGATGATATGCCGTTTGATGAATACGGGATTGACTCAATACTCTTTGCGGAATTGGTTCAATCATTGCAAAAACGGATCAGCATAAAGTTAACACCGTCCTTAATGCTTCAATATCAAACGATTACAGAAATGGTTGACTATTTCGCAGCGCATCATGAAGCCGATTTTGTGACAAAAGAAAATGGTTTCGTTCAAGACAGGGACGTCCAGCCTGATTTAACCGCCGCCGCTGAAGAGAGAACATCCATGAAGCCGAAAGCGGATACCGAAGACGATATTGCCGTCGTCGGTATGTCCTGCCGTTTTCCGGGGGCGGGCGGAACGGATGCTTTTTGGGAGCTGCTGATGAAAGGAAACACCGCCATTCGGCCTGTCCCCGCATCGCGCTGGCATGCAACAGCAAATGCAAAAGATTATGCGGGGTGGATTGATGATATCGACATGTTTGATGCGGGCTTTTTCGGCATCTCTGAAAAAGACGCGGCAATTATGGACCCTCAGGCGCGGATCATATTAGAAGAAGCGGTTCATTCCGTTTATGATGCCGGGTACGGCCAAAAGGATTTATCGGGCCGGAAAGTCGGCGTGTACATCGGCGGCAGGGCGCAGCCTTCAGCCGGTATGGAACATATCCTGCAGGCGCCTAACCCGATTTTGGGGGCGGGGCAAAACTATTTGGCGGCCAACATTTCACGATTTTTGAATGTCACAGGGCCGAGCCTTGTCGTGGATACAGCATGTTCCTCAGGGCTGATCGGGCTGTCCTTTGCAAAAGACGCCCTTTTGGCCGGAAGGATTGACGCGGCCTTAGTCGGTTCGGTGAGTCTGCTCTTATCTCCGTCCGCGCACCGGTTATTCGGAGCGCGCCATATTTTAAATGAGAACGGCGTGTTTCATATATTCGACCGTGAATCAGCGGGAGAAGTGCTCGGAGAAGGAGCGGGGGCGGTTTTTATCAAACGATTGAGCGATGCGGTGCGGGACGGAGACCGTATTTACGGCGTCATAAAAGCCGTCTCGGTAAACAATGACGGCCGGACGCTCGGTCCCGGTTCACCGAATATAAGAGCGCAGAGAGAGGCCATTCAAAATGCGCTTGACATGGCGGAAAAGTCGCCCGAAGACATTGGATATATAGAAGTGAACGGAGGCGGTTCCCCAATCGTTGATTCGGTGGAAATCAAGGCGCTCTCAGATGTCTATCAGCTGAACCGGAAAACGCTTCTGCCCTGCCGGATCGGATCGGTGAAACCGAATGTAGGGCATTTGCTTCTGTCTTCAGGTCTTGCGGGCTTCATCCGATGTGTGCTGAGCGTCTATCATAGGCGGATTCCGCCTTTCTTATCAGCGCGTGAGCCATTTGAACATTATGACTTTGAAGCGTCGCGTATTCATTTTAATCGTGAACCCGTTGATTGGCATTCAGAGAAGAAACCCCGCGTCGCAGCTCAGAGTTCATTTCCTGACGGCGGGACAAATGCTCATATCCTCGTTGAGGAATACAGAGGTGAAAGGCAGCGGGAACATCACCGGGCGCCTCAGCCGCCGGAATTCAGAAAAAAACACTACCCGCTTTTGGGCGGCTGGAACAGCACGGAGAATGAAGCGGAAAAAACAAGTAATGAAAAAACAGACATTGCGGATCTTTTAAAGAAATATGAGAAAAAAGCAGAGACAAGCACTGCACCTGCAGACTCGTTTTGGCAGGTGACAATGTGACGTTTTTAAAAGGGGACTAACCATGAAAAAAACAGTGAATCTGCGCCTGACGGCAGAACATCCCATTATGAAAAACCATCTTGTTCACGGAGAATCTGTCATGCCCGGTCTGGCCTATATTGATATGCTGTATCAGCTGGCAAAGCAAAGCCTTGATCTTTCATTCCGTTCCATCTGTCTGAAACGGGTGACCATTTATCATCCTTTATCAGTGAAGCGGTCAGAGCGGCTTGATGTGAGTGTCATATTCAGTAAAGAAAAGGAGTTCTGGACAGCCTCGATTTGCGGGGCGGATTCCGGGACGGTTTTCTTATCAGCGGAGGTGCATGAAGGGGTTTTCTCATCAGCTAGGCGCCTTGACGCAGGGGAGAAAAAACAACAAGCCGCACTTCCATCAGTCTCTTTGCATACGGTTTACGAAGACGCGAGAAGCCGCGGACTGACGCATGACGGGCTGATGAAGCCGGAGGGAGAGATCTATGCAAATGAAGAGGAATGTTTCCTTGATATTCGGCAGTCTGATTCATGCCAGGAAAATCTCCCCGGCGCTCTCTTTCACCCCGCGCTGATGGACGGTGCCGCCATGGCCTCCGGCGTATTGCAGACAGCTGCAGGCGCCGGTTTGTTTTTACCGATTTATTATGATTCGTTTATTGCCGCTGAGACGGTTACGGAGCGCTGTTACGCGGTGATTTCGAAAAAGTCCGGCACGCCGTCTGAAATGGTGAAAATGGATATTGACTTTTACAACCCCAGCGGTGCGCATATTGCTTCACTGCTCGGCCTGACAGCCAAAAAGGTGCGGACAGACCGGCAGCTGTCACCAGGCGTTCAGCAGATGGAGGAAACCTTATACCGCATTTTCTCAACATACGTAGGCCGTCCTGTCACAAGAAATGATGCGCACACCGTGTTTTTTGAATTAGGTCTTGAATCGTCACAGCTTCTGGCCATTATTAAAGACATCGAAGAGGCGTTTGATCTGCGGCTGAATCCGACTCTTTTATTTGAATGCAGCAGTATATCCGAGCTGCTTGAAGACATAAAAACAAAAGGAACAGCTGAATCTTCCGGTCTTGTTGCGGATGCAGCACCGGTTTCTGAAACGCAATCAGGCAGTCAGACATTTACTTTCTATGAACATGAAGCATTCCTTCGGGATCATCTGGTTTTCGGCAAACCGGCACTGATGGGTGTAGTGTATCCGTGTCTGGTGCTTGAAGCATCCGGAACGTCTCATTCCGACACGTATCCCGCCGAGCTGAAAGATATCCGTTTTACGGGCGGGCCCGTCACGCTGGAGCCGGGAGAGGCCGCACATGTTGACATTTCATTTGCAGCAGAAAAGAGTGCCGAACGCTTTACCGCAAGCTGCTCTGTTTCCGGTAAAGAAAGCCGGAAGACATGTGCCGAAGGAGAAATAATCAGATATACAGAGGCACCCGTAAAAAAATCATATGACGTTGAACAAATGAAGGCGCATGCACAAAAGGTAGCGCCGGATGTTATTTCCCGTCTGTACGATTCGGTTGCCGACTTCACGATAGGCCCGATGCTGAAAACGGTAACGGCGGGATACAAAATGAGTGAGAGCTCCTTTTTATTGCAGCTGGACTTATCAGGAAAAAAAGAGAAAGGCGATCTGCATCACTTTGCATTTGACCCGCTTATATTGAATTCTTGTTATATGTCGCTCGGTGAAGAAGAATTGCAGCTGAAAAAGCGGATTCACGTCCCGCTCATGATTGAGAGGCTGACGCTTAACGGACCTGTCATGTCTGATACCGTCTATGTGGTGAATACAATCAAACATAAAAAAGACGGATTTCTCTCATTTGACGCCGCAGTCCTCAGCCATACCGGAGAACAGCTGGCGGAATTGAAAAACGCGTCTGTGAAAGAAGTGCTTCAGCCAAATCGGCTTGAAAATGCGTCTTTTGCCCCATCCGGGAATCAAAGCCGTCAGAAAACGAAAGGAAACCCGCTGGATATTGCCATTGTCGGAATTTCCGGCAAGTATCCGCAGGCCGATGATATCAATGCGTTTTGGGAAAATCTCAAACAAGGAAAGGATTGCATTACCGAAATTCCGAAAGACCGCTGGAAATGGGAACATTACTTTTCCGAGGACCGTACGGCGCCGGGAGCGATCTACAGCAAATGGGGCGGATTCATTGACAGGATCGCCGATTTTGATCCTGAGTTCTTTAAGATTTCCCCCCGTGAAGCGGAACACCTTGATCCTCAGGAACGGCTGTTTTTAATGCATGCGTGGATGGCGATGGAGGATGCGGGATATACGAGGACATCACCTGAACTGGGCCGTCAGGTAGGTGTGTATGCCGGTGTCATGTATCAGGAATACCCGCTATTCGCGGCTGAAGCGGGAGTGAAAGGACGGCATATCGGGCTCCCCGGCGGGATTGCATCAATTGCTAACCGTGTCTCCTATTTTTGTGATTTTCAAGGGCCGAGCATTTCGGTCGATACGATGTGTTCGGGTTCTCTGACTTCATTGTACATGGCGTGCCGGGATCTGCGGGATCATCGGATTCGCGCGGCGCTTGCCGGCGGAGTGAATCTCACCGTTCATCCTAACAAGTACTTCATGCTGAGCCAGGGGCAGTTCATCTCATCTAAAGGACACTGCGGGAGTTTCGGCGCCGGGGGTGACGGCTATATTCCGGCAGAAGGAGTCGGGGTGCTGCTTCTTAAACGTTTAGAAGACGCCGTACAAGACGGAGATCGGATTTACGGCGTCATTAAAGGAGCTGCCATTAATCACGGCGGAAGAGCGAGCGGTTACACCGTACCGAACCCCAAGGCGCAGAGCGAAGTCATTTCTCAAGCTTTACAGGAAGCGGGGGTATCTCCGGGCCAGATCAGCTATGTGGAAGCGCACGGGACAGGGACGAAATTAGGCGATCCGATTGAAATCCGGGCTTTAACCGATGCATTCGGTGATGTTCCTGAAACATGTCTCATCGGGTCTGTCAAATCAAATATCGGACATGGGGAATCGGCAGCAGGCATCGCCGCTGTCACAAAAGTGCTGCTGCAGATGAAGCACAAACAAATCGCCCCATCTTTGCATGCGGATGTTTTAAATCCGAATATCCAATTTGGTGAAGGACCGTTTTCCGTCTGCCGGGAATTAACAGATTGGAAACGGATTGCCGCAGACGGAGAAGAACAGCCGCTCAGGGCAGGGATCAGCAGCTTTGGTGCGGGCGGTTCTAACGCGCATATCATTATTGAAGAATATGAGGCTCCTGTCAAACAAGCAATCAGCAGCCAAGAGCCGGCTGTCATTCTGCTGTCTGCGAAAAATGGGGAGCGTCTGACAGAATATGCGGAGCGCCTTCTTGCTTTTCTTCAAAAGAAGCATACGGATAAGCCGGACTTATTTGATGTCGCGTACACTTTACAAGCGGGGCGGGAAGCGATGGATGAGCGGCTGGCTCTCATTGCGGACTCCCTTAAGGAGCTGGAGGACAAGCTCAGATCGTACTTGGAAAATGAAAACGCACCGCATCTTTACAGGGGGCGGGCGAAGCGAAATCATGAGACAGTTGCTGTGTTTGAATCTGATGAAGATTTGCAGGAAGCCATGGTCAAATGGCTGAAAAAGAGAAAGTACGGTCATTTGCTGAACATGTGGGTGCAGGGAGTCGATGTGGACTGGAACTTGTTATATTCGGGACAAAAACCCCGGAGAATCAGCCTTCCCGCCTATCCGTTTGCAAAGGTCAGATGCTGGATTCAAGATGAAGCCGAGGCGGTTTCAAAAAGGGATGACGGCAAAACGGTGATCCATCCGCTGCTTCATGAAAACACATCCGATCTGTGGGAGCTGAAATTCACATCCGTTTTTACCGGACGGGAATTCTTTTTCACTGACCACACAGTTAATGGGGAGAAGGTGCTCCCGGGAGCCGCCGTGATCGAAATGGTCAGGGCGGCCGTTGAGCGGGCGGCATACGCTTTGCCGGACGGACGTAAAGGACTGTATTTGAGAGATCTCATATGGATGAGGCCTGTCGTTCATAAGGGGACGGATGTAGAAGTCCATATCAGACTTATCCTTAAGGAAAATGAAGACATTGAATTTACGATTTACAGCCTATCGGAAGAACCCGGGGGAGAACGGATTTTATACAGTAAAGGAACCGCGGTATCAGGAGAGATAGCAGCGGTTCCGTCTGTTCACTTAGAGGGCTGGCTGTCCGGCTGCAGCCAATCGGTTATGACGTCTGATGAGGTTTATCAGGCTTTCCGGCATGCGGGTATGATATACGGGCCGAGCCATCAAGGAATTGATCAGCTGATGATCGGAGAGAGGGGCGCTGCAGCCCGGCTGTCGCTGCCGGAATCGGCAGACATTACCGCCGATCAGTTTGTCATCCACCCGAGTCTTCTAGATGCCGCGTTTCAGGCGTCACTGGGTGCCGGTTCAGATACTGCCGGAGACACTCCGATGCTGCCGTTTTCCCTGAGGCAGGCAGAAATATTTCAGCCGACTCAGAAAACGATGTGGGCGCTTGTCCGCAAACAGAGCGATCGGTCAGATAACGGAGCGCTGACGCTGGATATTGATTTATGTGATGAAAACGGCGCTGTTTGTATGAGATTAACAGGATTTTCCTGCCGGGCTGTCCGGCAGACAAACCAAACCGAAAGCAAACGGCAGGAAGTTCAGACGGCGATGCTTGCCCCTGTTTGGGACAAAACTTTCTTTTCTCTGGAAGAAAATCGAGCGGTTGATCAGGAACAATTGCTGATCATCGGAAAGCCGGGAAAGACCATAAAGGCTGCGGCAAAAATGTGGCCCCGCGCCCATCTGGCGGAGACGCCGGATCATTCAAGCGAGCAAACATTACGTGAATTGACAGCCGGATATCAGGATATCCGCCATTTCTTATGGATTGCGCCGGATCGTTTCGCACCCGCATCCGTCAGTCAGGAAATGCTTGATGAGCAGGAGAATGGGGTGATCCAATGTTTCCGTTTCATCAAAGCGCTGCTGTCACTCGGGTATGGAAATCGAAACATCAGCTTTACGGCGGTCACCCGGCAGACACAGTCCGTGTATCCGGGTGATCTGCCGCAGCCTGAGCATGCAGGCGTGCACGGTTTGATCGGTTCATTGGCAAAAGAATATCCGAACTGGGACATCAGGCTGATTGATACAGAACAAGGCAGTGATTCGTCTGAAATGAAAGACATCTGGCGCCTCCCTCCAGATCCGGACGGAAATGCTGCCGCGTACCGTAACGGAGCTTGGCACAAGCAAAAAACAGTCCGGATGCTGACAAGTTCCGCTCCGCGTATGTCGTACAGAGAAGGCGGCGTTTATGCTGTCATCGGCGGAGCGGGCGGCATCGGAGAAGCATGGAGCAAATACATGACCACCCGTTACAAGGCACGGATAATATGGATCGGCAGGCGGCCGAAGGATCAGGAGATTCAGAGCAAAATAGACAGGCTGGCGCTATCAGGCCCCGCGCCGCATTATATACAGGCTGATGCTCAAGATGCCGCAGCGCTTAAAGCGGCCGTCCGTTCCGTAAGAGAGCAATACGGCAATATAACGGGAGTCATCCATTCCGCGATAACGCTTGCCGACAAAAGTATGGCGAATATGGATGAAGCTTCTTTCAGAAATGCTTATTCAGCTAAGGTGAATACGAGCGTCCGAATGATCGAAGCTTTTAAGGAAGAACCGCTTGATTTTGTGCTGTTTTTCTCATCCGTTAATTCTTTCACAAAAAATGCCGGGCAAAGCAACTATGCGGCAGGGTGTACATTTCAAGACGCCTTTGCCCGCCATATCGCTTCCTTGCTTGATTGTGAAGTGAAAGTCATGAATTGGGGATATTGGGGCAGTCTGGGCGTTGTATCAGACCCGTCTTACAGAAAACGGATGGAGGCGTCAGGGATCGGTTCTATTGAACCCGATGAAGCAATGGAGGCGCTGGAAGTCTTACTATCAGAACCGTTCAGCCAAGCGGCATTCATCAAAGCTGCTCCGCACGGCTTAGCCGCACTGACGGATCAAGATGCAATATCGGTTGTATCCGGCCCGAAGCCTTCATTTATGGAAAGCGTCAAGCGGCAAAATCCGGATCGGAATGAACGGCTTGAGACTTTAAAACAAGAAATGGAGTTGCGCATATGAACAGCCTTCTTTGCAAACTGCTCTTTTACCAATTACAGTCAATCGGGTTTTTCAGCGAGCCTGTCACTACACCTGCAGCATCCATGCGGAGCGCCGGCGTGATCGGCACATACGGCAGATGGCTGGAAGAAAGCCTGAATCTATTAAAAGAAAACGGATATATCGCGTATGACGGATACACGATCACCCTCCTCACGGATCAGCGCCCGGACGGCCGCACAGTCTGGAATGAGTGGAATGCCCATAAACGCCTGCTTCCCAATGGGGAGCTTGCGCAAGCTGAATTGGCTGAGGCGACGATAAAAGCGATGCCTTCCATTTTAAAAGGGGAACGTCCGGCTACGGATATCGTATTTCCCGATTCATCAATGCGGCTCGTTGAAGGTGTTTATAAGCATAATCCTGTCGCGGATTATTTTAATGAAGTGTTAGCAGATTCCGCGGCCGCTTACCTGAAAGCCTATCTTACAGAACACCCCGATGCCCGCATCAGGCTGATAGAAGTAGGGGCCGGGACGGGCGGAACGAGCGCCATGCTGTTTACAAAACTGCAACCATTTGCAAAACAGATTGCGGAATATTGTTATACGGACGTCTCTAAAGCTTTTTTAATGCATGCCGAACAGGAATACGGAGCTGATGTGCCGTATTTGACAACGGCCTTGTTTAATGCGGAGGAGCCTTGCGAATCACAAAATATCAAAACGGGTGTTTACGATATTGTCATCGCCGCCAATGTGCTTCACGCCACAAAAAATATCGGTTTGACACTTCGCCGTCTGAAAGCGCTCCTGAAATACAACGGGATGATTCTGATAAACGAAATCAGCGATCGTTCTGTTTTTACCCATTTAACCTTCGGGCTGCTTGACGGGTGGTGGTCCTATGAGGATGCTGAGCTTCGGATTCCGGGAAGTCCCGGCTTATATCCAAAATCGTGGGAGTGTGTGCTGCATTCGGAAGGATACAGAGCGGTTTGTTTCCCTGCTGAAACGGCTCATGATTTAGGTCAGCAGATTATCGCAGCTGAGAGTGACGGACTCGTCCGGATGCAAGGGATCAGAGACGGCAGAAAGCCATACGCCGCCCCGGCCGAAGTTTTCCGAAAGCCCGCACAGCCTGTTTCCCGCAGCCGCGCGCCAGAGGAGCATCAAGCTGTTAAGGCTGATGGGGAATCGGTCGCTTCCCATGTCCGCTCAGTCATCAAAACAAGTATTGCCGATGTATTAAAAATGAAAGAAGAGGATATTCAGGAAGAACTGAATTTCTCTGATTACGGCATTGATTCCATTTTGGCCGTCAATGTGATTAACGAGATTAATAAGAGATTGAATCTTACACTGCAGACAACGATTTTATTTGATTACTATCATGTGAAACTGCTGACCGGTTATATCTCGGAAGAATACGAAACCATCATAGCCTCATCTCTGGAGACCGAAAGAGCGAAAATCCGCCCGGCGCTTCAGGAAGAACGGCCTGCTGAAAAACCTCTGCAGACGGAAAGAAAGGAAAACGGTTATCAGAAACCGAAACAAGAACGTATGCCGCCTTCTTTCGCAAAGTCCGATGACTCGGGAATGTTCCGGGTTGTGATTGACCGTCCGGGCGGCATTGAAGATCTGATGATTGCCCGCAGTGAAGTGCCCGAGCCAAAAGATGACGAAGTTCAAATAGCCGTCCGCGCCTTTTCTTTAAACTTCGGAGACTTGCTTTGTGTCAGAGGGCTGTACCCGACGATGCCGCCTTATCCGTTCACTCCGGGATTTGAAGCAAGCGGCGTCGTGATCAAGACAGGGAGGCATGTAACATCCGTCATTCCAGGTGATGAAGTGATTGTCGGTATGGGAGAGGAATTTGGATCTCAGGCGAATCTCATCACATGTAAAGAACATCAAGTCTATCATAAACCGGCCCGGCTGACCTTTGAAGAAGCATGCGCTCTTCCCACCGTGGCGGTGACAATGATAGACGCCTTCCGGAAAGCCGGACTTAAAAAAGGCGAAAAAATATTAATTCAGACCGCGACGGGAGGAACGGGGCTGATCGCAGTGCAAATGGCCCGGCATATCGGCGCGGAAATATATGCAACGGCCGGATCACAGAAAAAAATTGAGTATTTGCATTCGCTCGGGGTCCACAATACCATTTGCTATTTAGAAGAAGATTTTGAAACGGAAATCATGCGAATGACCGGCGGCCGTGGGGTGGATGTTGTCATTAATACCCTGGCCGGTGATGCCATGCAAAAAGGAATGAATTGCCTGGCACCGGGCGGAAGATATATCGAAATTGCCATGACTGCGCTGAAATCCGCTAAATCAGTCGACTTGTCCGTCCTTCATAACAATCAATCGTTTCACAGCGTGGATTTGCGGAAGCTGTCCCTTCAAAATCCGGATCAGGTCAAGGATTATCAATTGGAACTGCAGCGGCTGGCGGAAGAGGGAGTCATTCAGCCTGTCATCTCAAAAATCTTTTCCTTTGAAGACATAAAAGAAGCGTATCACTGTCTGGATGACCGCGGAAATATCGGGAAAATCGTCATCAGCGTTTCTGAGCCGTATCAAATGACGTACCGCCCCGAACAAAAGGATCCGGCCGATACAGTAAAATCAGCAGCTGTGTTACCTGAAAAAGAACCGATCGCGATTATCGGGATGAGCGGGCGGTTTGCTGAATCGGAGAATCTCCAAGAGTTTTGGGAACACTTAGCCGCCGGACGGGATCTGATTAAAAAAGCAGACAGATGGGATGTCTCTGACAGCCAATGCCAGTATGGCAGTTTTATAGAGGACATTGAATGTTTTGACCCCGTTTTCTTTCATATATCGGGACGTGAAGCGACCTATATGGACCCCCAGCAGAGGCTGTTTTTGGAAGAATCATGGAAAGCGCTTGAAGATGCGGGATATGCGGGAGACTCGGTAAGAGGCCGGGAATGCGGCGTGTATGCCGGCTCCTGCGGCGGAGATTACCAGGCCATTTTTAAACAGCAGGGGCCCGCGCAGGCTTTTTGGGGCAATCATAATTCCGTCACTCCGGCAAGGATCGCCTATCATCTTAATTTACAAGGTCCGGCGATCACTGTTGATACGGCATGTTCCAGTTCGTTGACAGCCATTCATTTGGCATGTCAGGGGCTTTGGACGAAAGAAACGGAAATGGCGGTGGCGGGCGGGGTTTTCATTCAATCCACTCCCGCTTTTTATCAGTCGTCAAATAAGGCGAATATGCTGTCACCGACCGGGCGCTGCCATACGTTTGATCAAAGCGCGGACGGGTTCGTGCCGGGGGAAGGCGTGGGAGCGGTGGTGCTGAAACGTCTTAGCGACGCCGTTAGTGACGGAGACCATGTGTACGGCGTCATAAAAGGCTCTGCACTGAATCAGGACGGCGCTACAAACGGAATCACCGCACCAAGCGCGCTTTCTCAAGAACGATTGGAACGGCATGTCTATGACAATTTTCACATTGATCCGGAAACCATTCAAATGGTGGAAGCTCACGGAACGGGCACTGCACTGGGCGACCCGATCGAATTCGGCGCCTTAACGCGCGCTTTCCGCCGCTATACGGATAAAAAAGGATATTGCGCCATCGGCTCTGTAAAAACCAACCTCGGACATGCCGCTGCGGCCGCGGGGATGGCCGGACTGTTTAAAATCCTGCTGTCGCTGAAGCACCGGCAGATTCCGGCTTCCCTGCATTTTCATCAAGCCAATCAGCATATTCAAGTTGAGGACAGCCCGTTTTTTGTGAATGAAAAACTGATACCGTGGGAACGGAATCCGGATGCACCGCGCAGAGCCGCCATCAGTTCATTCGGATTCAGCGGAACAAATGCCCATCTTGTGATTGAAGAGGCGCCGCAAACTGTGCGCCGCTCACCGGCAAAACCGGCCTGCCTCATTCCTTTATCTGCACGGACGGAGCGTCAGCTGGAAATTCAGGCAGAACGCCTGCTGGATTCACTCAGCAAGAACAAAGACAGCGATCTGGGAAATATAAGTTATACGCTCCTGCTCGGCAGAAAGCATCTACATCACCGGTTTGCCTGTATCGTAAGCAGTGCGGACGAACTGAAGCGGGTATTATCGGAGTGGCTTGTAAAAAGAGAGCTTCCGGGTGTGTTTGTGTCCAATTTGAAGGATCAGAAGCCGGCAGAAGAAGCCGGAATGAAAACATTCGGAATGGAATGCATTGAACAGTGCCGCTCGGCGGCTTCGCCCGCACAGTACAGAGAAAGCCTGGCACATATCGCTGACCTTTTTTGCAGAGGGTATGATCTTCCTTTTACACGGCTTTTTGACGGAGGGCAATATTATAAAACGCCGCTGCCTGCCTACCCGTTTTTAAAAGAAAGGTATTGGGCGGCTGATGTAAACAGTTCTTTACCAGGTCAAGCCATGAAAAAGTCTGAAACGCAAACCGTTCTCCCGTCTTCGCCGCAGCCTGAACATGAAGGGCTGATTTCTCTGACTCCTTTAACTGAGATCGAAATGAGAGCGTTTGAACCGGAGACATTGCAAAAACCGATCGTGTTACAGCCTTTGGATTGTACTGTTTCTGTCCAGCAGCCAGAAAAAGCCGTTTTCGAAGACAATAGAACATTGCTTGAAGAATTGAGGATAAGCCTGGCAGATATTTTATTTTTGTCACCGGAAGATATTGATGCTGATGAGCCTTTCATCGACATGGGGCTTGACTCCATTATCGGGGTTGAATGGATACAAACAGTAAATAAAACGCACCACACTGAGATTACTGCCAATAAGGTGTATGAACACCCGACGCTTAAGGAGCTTGCGGAATATATTGCGGGGCAAATAAAGAAACCCGAGTATGCTGAAGCGGAGGAAACAGCGGTACGTCCGCAAATCCCGGAAGCAAAAACGCCCCTTGCCGGCATCTCTGACGGCACTTTGCGCAAAGAGCTCAAAGAAAGCCTTGCGGACATCCTGTTTCTGAAGCCGGAAGATATTGATGAGCATGAGGCATTCATTGAGATGGGGCTGGATTCTATTATCGGTGTGGAATGGGTTCAGTCCATTAATAAAACCTATCAAGCGTCTATTACGGCAAATCTGGTCTATGAATATCCGACAATTGCAACATTAGCCGGGTATCTGACCGGTTCTGTCCAAAAAGACACTGAGGAAGTACATCGGGAACATACGAAACAAAACGATATATCAGAAGAGACAGATGATGAAGAACCGCCCGAGCTGATCTGTCTTAACCCGGGTGGAAAGGGAAGACCGATTTTCTGGTTTCATTCCGCGCTGGGGGCAGTGGAACTGTACCAGCCTGTTGCCGAATGGACCGGGCGTCCTTTTTACGGAATTCAGGCAAGAGGATGGATGACGGAACGGGAACCGATCCGCGGCATTAAAAACATGGCCGAGTATTACGTTAAGCTCATACGTACCGTGCAGCCCCGGGGTCCTTACGATGTAGGGGGCTATTCATTAGGGGGCATGCTCGCTTATGAAGTCACTCGGCAATTGCAGCTGGCTGGAGAAACCGTTGAATCAATCGTCATGCTCGACTCCTTTGACGCGGCGGGTGCGCGGGAAATAAACATTCCTGATGAATTATTTGATAAAAATATGATGCTGCAGACGGTGAACATGGCTTTATTTGCACCGATTTATCAACATCCGGAACGCATTTCTGAAACCTTGATTCATCGTGATGAACTGAATGCCGATCTTCATGAAGACATATTTTTAGAGCAATTAATCGCAAAAGCCAAACAGCGGGGGTTAACGAAGACGGACGCGTTGGTGAAAAATCTGATCAGGCAGAATATAAATGTTCAGGACGCTTACGAAATCACTGATTACGAACTCCTGCCGCTTCCGGATCCGAACGGAGTGACATGCTATTATTTCCGAAATAAAAACGGTATTTTCTTGGGTGAGCTTGATCCGTATTTTACAATCAGGGCTGATATTTTATCCGCTGATTTCGTCAACTATTGGAGCCAGTGGGAAGAGCGTATGACAAACATTGCCATCATGGATGTGGCGGTATCCAATCATATGACGTTATTGGCTGAAGACAGCGCAGCCGAAACGATTTCTGAATTTTGCGGCGTTTTATATTCGGCAGACGGAATGACAGAACACAGCTTCCTGCAGCTGCAGGAAAAGATACTGAATGTGCATGGTGAGATGCTGAAGCAGCCCGCCAAAACAAGACCGTAAATTCACACATATCCGCCCGCCGGATTTACTCGTAAGCTTCGGCGGGTCATTTCAAATCTTGATCACATCTTGGAGGAATGAAAATGACCAGTTTAACAAAAATCAGACAGCAGCAGCCGTACAAGTGGTACCAAACGATGAGAGAAACCTCTCCCGTTCATTACAATGAAAAGGAAGATTGCTGGGAAATCTTCACCTATGATGAAGTGAAGCGGGTGATTTCTGACTACAGTCATTTTTCTTCCGATCATAAATATTTAAGTGCGGACAAACAGGAAAAAATGATTCGGCATATTAACAAAGACAGCCTTTTGAAAATGGACCCGCCTGAACACACCGTCTTTAGAAAATTGGTCAATCAGCCGTTCATGCCGAAATCGGTTGAGTCTCTTGCACCGCGCATAGCCGCTATCGCTGATGACCTGCTTCAGGCCGTCCGTTCAAAAGGCAGGATGGAC
Source organism: Bacillus sp. SIMBA_031 (assembly GCF_046535225.1). Classification (NCBI taxonomy): domain Bacteria; kingdom Bacillati; phylum Bacillota; class Bacilli; order Caryophanales; family Bacillaceae; genus Bacillus; species Bacillus sp. SIMBA_031. Next base: position 1,411,177 of record NZ_JAWRXC010000001.1, on the reverse strand, counting down.
ATTATTGAAGATTACGCATTTCCGCTTCCGATTATCGTGATCGCAGAGCTTTTAGGATTTCCTCCGAAAGACAGGGATATCTTTAAAAGCTGGGTCGACCAAAGCCAGAATGTAAAAGATGAAAAGAAAATGAATGAAGTGCAAAAGCAGATGATCGGATACTTCATGCAGTTTATTTTACAGCGGAGAAAACAGCCGCAAAATGATTTAATCAGCCATTTAATTTCAGCTGATTTAGACGGAGAGCCGCTGTCAGACAAGCAATTAATCGGTTTTTGCGGCTTGTTGATTGTCGCGGGGCACGTAACGACGGAAAATGTGATCGGAAATTCATTTCTCAGTCTCAAGGAGTTCCCGCACATTCTGCCCCGGCTGCTTGAAAATAAGGCGCTCCTTCCTGACTTTATTGAGGAAGTCATCCGCCTCAGACCTTCCATTCAGCGGGTAACCCGCTACACCGCGGTTGAGAGCGAGATTGGCGGAAAAACGATTCCGGCCGGAGAAAAAGTGTATGCGTGGATTGGATCGGCGAACAGAGATGAAAAGAAGTTTGAAAATGCCGATCAGATTGACTTGGGACGAAAGCCGAATCAGCATCTGTCATTCGGTCAGGGCAGCCATTATTGTTTAGGAGCGCCGCTGGCCCGGCTTGAAGCGAAAATCGCGCTTTCCCACTTTTTTGAACAGATGCCCGCATGGCGTTTTACTGAGGATCAAGAGCCGAATCTGGTTCCGAGCCCTGTATTTCACGGCGTTGACAGGCTGCTTGTTGAGTTTTGAACGGAAAAATAAAAGAGGCTTCCACAGGAAGCCTCTTTACTCTGGGGGCTTGGAGAAATGAATGTAGGAATCGAAGCAATGAACGTGTTTGGCGGAACCGCGTATGTAGACGTCATGGAGCTTGCGGAACATCGGAACTTGGATAAAAAAAGGTTTGAGAACCTGCTGATGAAAGAAAAAGTGGTGGCGCTTCCGTTTGAAGATCCGATTACGTTCGCCGTAAATGCAGCAAAACCGATTATCGACTCTCTGTCAGAAGAGGAACGGAATCAGATTGAAATGGTCATCACCTGTACGGAATCCGGGATTGATTTTGGCAAATCCATCAGTACATACGTCCATGATTATTTGCAGCTGAAGCGGAATTGCCGATTATTTGAGGTGAAACAGGCTTGCTATTCTTTAACGGCCGGGTTTCAAATGGGCGTGAATTTCATCTTATCGCAAACATCGCCGGGAGCGAAAGCGCTCATCATCGGAACGGATATTTCCCGCTTTTTAGTGGCTGAAGGCGGTGACGCGTTGACGGAGGAATGGTCCTATGCCGAACCGAGTGCGGGGGCGGGAGCTGTGGCGCTTTTAGTCAGCAGCACCCCTCATGTCTTTTTGCTTGATCAAGGCGCAAGCGGGTATTACGGGTATGAAGTCATGGATACCTGCCGCCCGATTCCGGATAGTGAAGCGGGGGATGCTGATCTGTCGCTCATGTCTTATTTGGACTGCTGTGAAAAATCATTTCAGGAATACGGAAAGCGTGTGAGCGGGGCGGATTATAAGAATACATTTCAATACCTTTCTTTTCATACTCCGTTTGGCGGAATGGTAAAAGGAGCGCATCGGACGATGATGAGAAAATTGGCAAAGGCTAAGCCGCAAGACATTGAAGCGGATTTTCAGCAACGCGTGCTGCCTGGGATTCAATACTGTCAGCGCGTCGGCAACATCATGGGGGCCACCGTATTTTTATCTCTTGCCAGCACGATTGATAACGGCTCTTTTGAAACGCCGAAACGCGTCGGCTGTTTTTCATACGGTTCGGGCTGCTGCTCTGAATTTTACAGCGGTGTCGTTATGCCGCAAAGCCGTACGCGGCAGAATCAATTTCAGATCAGCCGGCATTTGGATGAACGCGTCCGTTTATCGATGGCTGATTATGACCGGCTGCTCCAAGACAGCGGCATCGTAAAATTCGGCACAAGAAATGCCGCGCCCGCAGCAGACATCCCGAATGCGCATCAAGGAAAAACACGATTGGTGCTGACTGAAATAAAAGAGTTTCACAGAAAGTATGAATGGACGACTTAATATCAGAAACACTCAGAGCCGGAAAGGCTTGAGTATTTTTAAAGAAACGGAGAATAAACATGAATCCAATGATTGATGTACAGGAAACAGAACCGGGCATTGTGCAGGTCACAATGCAGGATACGGCCGGGAAAAACGGGCTGTCAGAAGAGTTTGTCAGAGAGCTGCACCGGGTATTCCAAGGCATCAATGCCCATCCCTCCTATAAAACCGTCCTTCTGACGGGTTACGGAAATTATTTCTGCACGGGAGGAACACAGGAGGGGCTTTTGACCATTCAGAGCGGGAAGCTCCAATTTACAGATTTAAAGCTTCACAGTCTTTTATTGGATTGCAGGATTCCCGTGATTTCCGTCATGCAGGGGCATGCGATCGGAGCCGGCTTTACGATCGGTCTGAGCTCGGATTTCGTGATTTTAAGCAGAGAGAGTTTTTATTCTTGTAATTATATGAAGTACGGATTTACACCGGGAATGGGCGCGACGTATATTGTGCCTGAAAAACTGGGAATTGTCCTCGGGGAAGAAATGCTGTTTACGGCCGCGAATTTCAGCGGCGCCGCTCTGGAAAAACGGGGAGTTCCGTTTGAAGTGCTGCCGAAAAAAGACGCCCTTCAAAGAGGCCGCGAATTAGCCCGGCTGCTGGCGGATAAACCGAGAGCCTCACTGGTTGCGCTGAAAACCAATGTGACCGCGCGAATCAAAAGAGAGCTGACAAAAGCGGTTGAGGAAGAGGTGAACATGCACGAAGCCACATTCCATCTTCCTGAAGTAAAAGAGAGAATCAGCCGCTTATACGGCAGTTAAACAGAATGAAAAAAGCATGGGAAGCCCCATGCTTTATCACTGGTCCGTCTTTTGCAGAACGGAGCTTGCGAATTGTTCTTTAATTTCGGCGCTCCGGGCTGCGGTTTCTGCGATGCAGTGCATGATGGCTTCTTCAAAGCGGCGCTCTTCTAATGCGCGAAGGCCTGCTTCAGTCGTGCCGCCCGGGCTTGTGATTTCCTTGCGCAGGCGTTCAGGCCGTTTGCTGCTTGTTCTGAGCATTTCTGTCGCCCCGGCCATGGTTTGTAAAATCAGCTCTTTTGCCGTTTCTTCCGGCAGGCCGGCTTGAAGGGCTGCCTTTTCCATTGCTTCGACATACCGGTACACATAGGCGGGACCGCTTCCGGCAATGGCTGTGACGGCATCAAGGTGTTTTTCTTCAAAGCGCGTCGCTTCTCCGATTGTTTCCAGAAGCTCTTTTGCCGTCCGGATTTCAGCTTCACTCGCCTCGGAGCTTGCGGAAAAACCGGTCGCCGATTGCTGAATGGCCGCGGATGTATTCGGCATCGCCCGGATGATGGTGAGCTTTCTGCCGAAATATTGCTGAATCGTGTGAATCGTCAGCCCTGCGATGACAGAAATCACAAGCTGATCTTTCACGTATTCGCGAATATTCTCAATGCTTTCTGCCGCATCTTTCGGTTTAAAGGCGAGAACGATAATGTCGGTATTGCTGAAAAATTCTTCTTTATCCCGGCACGGTTTCACTCCGTACGTTTTTTGGAGCTCTTCAAGCCGGCTGTCATTTGACCGGTTTGTCATATATATATGTCCGGGGGCTGTCATTCCGCTTTGCAGCAGTCCGTTCACCATTGCTTCCGCCATTGATCCGGCCCCGATAAAACCGATTTTCTTCATATAAATCCTCCTTCTTCTAAAAACACAAAAAAACCTTCCCGTCAAAAAGGACGAAAAGGTTTCGCGGTACCACCTTACATTAGCACGAATCAGCCGTGCTCAGCTCAAATCCCGTAACGAGGGGATACGTTTAGGTTTTCCTAACCGCTCTGAGGGCAGGTTCTGTAAACAAGAGGGCCGCAATGTCTTTCAGCCGGGGACATTGCTCTCTGCTGCCGTTGTTTATATACTAGTTCCTCGTCATCGCGTTCCGTGTTTTCTAGTTTGTTGTTCATTATGCTATGCGCAAGAGCGGGATGTCAATCTTTTTTTCCGATATGCGGCAATAATGACACAGTGAAAAGAAAACGCTAAAATATGATTATTCAGGAATGAAAAGAACGAAGGAGCGTAAACATGGCAGCGAGAAAGATCATTCCGATACGTGTGCCGACTCCGTTTGCAGTCGGCGACGTTATCGTTTATTTAGTAAAAGATGAAGCCTTAACCCTTATTGATTGCGGCCCGAATACAAAGGAAGCGGCTGAATCGCTCTCATTGCAGCTTAAGGAACACGGGGTTTCTGCGGCGGATATAGAACAGGTGGTGCTCACTCATCATCACGCAGATCATTCAGGTCTGCTGCACCTTTTTTCTGAGGATACGGAAGTGATCGGGCATCCGCTGAATGACAGGTACATTACTCAGGATCAGTCGTATATCGCCCGGCAGGAGGACTTTTTTCTGTCGCTTATGACTGAAATGGACGTTCCCCTGACGCCTGAAGACATACATAAAACAGTTCAGCTGTCATACTTATTTTCTGCAAACCGTCCGTTAACGAAAACAGTGAGGGAAGGCGGAAAAATTGACGGGCTTAACGGCTGGACGGTGCTCGAAATCCCGGGTCATGCCGCTTCTCACATTGCGCTCTACCATGAAAAAAGCGGTGAAATGTTCAGCGGTGATCTGCTTTTGTCCAACAGCTCCACCAATCCGATTCTGGAAGCTCCGGAAAAGGGGGGCGTGCGCGCGGCCCCGATGCTCGACTACTTGAACTCAATGAAGCGGCTGTATGACGTAAACCCGTCCTTTTTATATCCGGGACACGGCGATCTGCTGACAGACGTAAAGCCTGCTTTTGACAGGCGGCTTGAAAAACAGAGAAACCGGTCGGAATATGTGCTGCGCCTGTTGTCAGAGGAAACGCTGACGGCTTTCCAGGTATGCCGGCGGCTGTTTCCGGCTGTTTATGAAAATGAATTGTTTTTAACGATGTCAGAAACGATCGGCCATCTTGACGTGCTGGCCGCCGAAGGGAAGGCTGTATCCTTTCAGTCGGGGAACACTCTGAAGTTTAAAGCTGTGAAGGGGTGAAGGAAATGGGCAGATTAACGGATAAGCGGATTTGGATCACCGGAGCATCCGGCGGACTCGGAGAACGGCTTGCATATTCCTGCGCGGCAGAAGGGGCTCATGTTTTTTTATCCGCCAGGCGGGAGGACCGCTTGCAGGAAGTGAAAAAGACGATTACCGCGCGCGGCGGACAGTGTGATGTCATCCCGTTTGACGTCCGGCATGCAGAAGAGGCTGAAAACGTAAGGCGTTTGATCGGTCATGTTGACGTATTAATCAACAACGCTGGCTTCGGCATTTTTGAAACGGCCGCTGATTCATCTTTGGATGATATGAAGGCAATGTTTGAAGTCAACGTCTTCGGATTAATCGCCTGTACGAAGGCCTGTCTTCCTGTGATGCTTCATGCGAAAAGCGGCCATATTATCAATATCGCCTCACAGGCCGGCAAATTGGCGACGCCGAAATCAAGCCTTTATTCCGCAACGAAACACGCCGTGTTAGGGTATTCCAACGCGCTGCGGCTTGAGCTGGCCGGTACGGGTGTAGCCGTGACAACGGTTAATCCCGGTCCGATCAAAACAGACTTCTTTACAATTGCAGATAAAGAGGGCGGTTATGTGAAAAGCGTCGGCAGATGGATGCTTGATGCCGACCATGTGGCAGAGCGCATTACATCCGTGATTCTGACGGATAAACGGGAAATGAATCTTCCGCGATGGATGAGCCTCGGGACGAAGCTGTATCAGCTTTTCCCATCGTTTACAGAAAAACTGGCCGGCCGCGCATTAAAGAAAAAGTAACAAGGGGGAAAAAGGAATGTCCGACCGGGATATACACAAAGTATTGAATGCAGAGCCTTTAGTCAGGCAAATGGCGGAGGCGCGTGAAGTATTTTGGATCAATCCGCATAAAACCGATGATCCAGTAAAGCATGGCGCTGAATGGAAAAAGGAGATTGCCGAAGCAGAAGAAAGGCTGCGCCGGTTTGCGCCTTATATCGCGTCGGCTTTTCCGGAGACGGGAGCGGAGGGGGGCCTCATTGAATCTCCGCTTGTCTTGATTAATGAAATGAAGAAGCATCTGGAACACAGCGCCGCTCAGGCTTTCCCCGGGCGTCTGCTTTTGAAATGCGACGACGAACTTCCGATTTCCGGTTCCATTAAAGCGCGCGGCGGAATTTACGAAGTGCTGAAGCATGCCGAAGATCTCGCGGTAAAAGCGGGTATGCTCTCAGCAGACGACGATTACAGCATATTGACTGAAGAACGGTTTACCGCTTTTTTCTCAAAATACTCTATAGCCGTCGGCTCTACGGGCAATTTAGGTCTGAGTATCGGCATAATCGGCGCGAAGCTCGGCTTTTGTGTGACCGTTCATATGTCCAGTGACGCAAAGCAGTGGAAAAAGGAGCTGCTCCGGGAAAAGGGGGTTCGCGTCATCGAATATGAAGCAGACTACAGTCTGGCTGTCAAAGAGGGGCGCATGCAGGCGAAGCAGGACCCTTATTGTTATTTTATTGATGATGAGCATTCCCGGGATCTGTTTTTGGGGTATGCCGTTGCGGGAAGCCGTGTGAAAAAGCAGCTCGATCAAATGAACATAAAGCCTGATGCAGATGAACCGCTTTTCGTTTATTTGCCGTGCGGGGTCGGAGGAGGCCCGGGCGGCGTCGCGCTTGCGCTAAAGCTGATCTATGGCGAGCATGTCCATATTTTTTTCGGTGAGCCGACGCATTCACCGTGTATGCTGTTAGGACTGTTTTCCGGCTTGCATGACGGAATCAGCGTGCAGGATATCGGTCTTGATAATCAAACGGCCGCCGACGGACTCGCGGTGGGAAGGCCGTCCGGACTGGCCGGCCCTCTGATGGAACCTATACTCAGCGGCTGTTATACCGCCGATGACGGCACGCTTTTTTCGCTGCTTTATCAATTAAGGGCGGCCGAGAATAAGAGCCTTGAACCCTCTGCACTCGCCGGACTGGCCGGAGCCGTCAAGGTCGTTCAGACCGAAGCCGGAAACCGTTATATAAAAGAGTGGGGGCTTGAGATGGAAAATGCCGTGCACCTTGTGTGGAGCACCGGCGGAAGCATGGTTCCGGAGGAGGAAATGGAAGAGTACAGCCGGATCGGTTCCTCATTTTTGAAAAAAATGGGCAGACAGTGAAGCGGTTTTCCGTTACAATCTTTGTAAGCGTTTGTTTTTTTATCGGAAAGCCATACAGAGAGATTGGTGTGAATTGTGAAAAGTAAAGAATTGAACTTACATACATTGTATACGCAGCACAGCCGCGAGTCGTGGGCCGGATTCGGCGGCCATCTTTCCATTGCCGTTTCAGAGGAAGAAGCCAAGGCCGTAGAGGGGCTGAATGACTACCTGTCGGTGGAAGAAGTAGAAACAATTTACATTCCGCTTGTGCGCCTGCTCCATCTTCATGTCACGTCTGCCGCAAGACGGAATCAGCATGTCAATGTGTTTCTGAAGCATCCGCATTCAGCGAAAATCCCGTTTATCATCGGAATCGCGGGCAGCGTCGCCGTCGGCAAAAGCACGACGGCGAGAATTTTGCAAAAGCTTCTTTCCCGTCTGCCGGACAGGCCGAAGGTGAGCCTGGTGACAACCGACGGTTTTTTGTATCCGACGGCGGAATTAAAAAGGAAAAACCTTCTGTCCAGAAAGGGATTCCCGGAAAGCTACGACGTGAAAGCGCTGCTTGAATTTCTGAACGATATAAAGTCAGGGAAAGAGAGAGTGGAGGCGCCCGTATACTCCCATCTTACCTATGACAGGGAAGAGGGCGCCGTCGAGGTTGTCGAAGGTGCGGATATCGTTATTATCGAAGGAATCAATGTCCTGCAGTCGCCGACCTTAGAGGACGACAGGGAAGATCCGCGGATTTTTGTATCCGATTTCTTTGATTTTTCGATCTATGTGGATGCCGAAGAAAGCCGGATTTTCACGTGGTATTTGGAGCGTTTCCGCCTCTTAAGAGAAACCGCCTTTCAGGATCCGGCTTCTTATTTTCATAAATTTAAGGATTTGTCTGATGCAGAAGCGGATACCATGGCCGCCTCCATTTGGGAGAGCGTCAACCGGCCGAATCTGTATGAAAATATCCTGCCGACAAAATTCAGATCGGATTTGATTTTGAGAAAAGGTGACGGTCATAAAGTTGAAGAGGTGCTGGTAAGGCGGGTGTGATGTGAGGAGGAAGCGAATATTATGATACATCATATTGAGTTGTATGTATCTGACTTGAAAGCCTCCGCCCGGTTTTGGGGATGGTTTTTAGGTGAGCTCGGTTATAGGGAATTTCAAAATTGGGACTCCGGCATCAGCTGGAAAAACGCAGGATTTTATGTTGTGCTTGTACAGACAGAGGAGCGTTTTTTAACACCGGAGTACCACAGATGCCGGGTCGGGCTGAACCATCTGGCTTTTCATGCTGCATCAAGAGAGCAGGTTGACGAGATGACAGAAAAGCTGCTTGCCAGAGGATGCCCCGTGCTTTACAGGGACCGCCATCCATATGCAGGCGGAAGCACGCATTACGCCGTATACACGGAGGACCCGGACCGGATAAAAGTGGAGCTCGTTGCTCCTGCTTCTGAATGAACTATTCGTTTTTTTCTTCGCGCAGCGCGTCGAGTTTCTTTTCGATTCTGTCCAATTGTATGCGGCGCTGTTTCAAGCTTCTGAATACGTATATCACGGCAAATAGGGAAAATGCGGCTGCAATAAATGAAATCAATTGAAAAATGACATCACCGATGTTCATCTTTTTTACCTCCGTGTGCGGCGGGCTTCTTCAGCCCGCCGTTTTTTCATTTTGACCGATGTGAAGACATGGAGGATGAATCATTTCTCATTTCTCTCTTAGCTTTGTTTTTTTCTGAGAAAGAATAGTTTCTGCATGTGGCTTATGACCACTTTTGCGGCCGCATATCCCGGAATGGCCAGCAGCATCCCGGCAATTCCTGAGAATTTGCCGGCGGCAAGCAGAAGAAAAATAATGGTCAGCGGGTGAATGTCCAGCTTCCGTCCCATAATTTGCGGGGAAATCAGCTGGCTTTCAAGCTGCTGGACAATGACGACGACCGTAATCACCAGCACCGCCTCGGTCGGTGAATCGAACAATCCGACAATGACTCCGGGAAATGTGCCGATCCAAGGCCCGATAAACGGAATCAGGTTTGTCACCATGGCAAACGCGCCCAGAACGAGCGGATAATCGAGCCCGATTATAAAATAGCCGATTGTGACGAGTACGCCGACACAAAAACTGACGAGCAGCTGTCCTTGTATGTATGAACTGAGAGCTTCATCCATGTCCTGAAGGATTTGTTTTCCTTCTTTTTGATGTTTTTCCGGAAGAAGCCGCAGCAGTCGCCGGGGGGCTTTGTTTCCTTCTTTTAACATGTAATACAGCGCAAACGGAATAATGGCGGCGGTGATGGCGGCATTGGCAGCCGTACCGGCCAGGCTGCTGAGAGAATCAGCGATTGAACCGGAATAATTTGCGGCTTTGTCCGCTAATTTTTTAAAGGAATCCCCATGCTGAAGCCGGGAAAACCATTTGCTGTCCTGAAGATGCCCGATCCAATTTTCAGCTTTTGCGGAAAGCTCCGGAATATGATCTGTGAAGGCTGTAAACTGTTTTTGAACGGCAGGGCCCGCCGTATAAAGGAAGAGGACAAAAAGGCCGGCTGTTCCCGCATAAATCGTTAAAATCGCGATTCCTTCGGGCAGCTTTAATTTCGCATGCAGCAGTCTGACGAGCGGGCGGCACAAATAGTAGAGGACGCCCGATAATACAATAGGCGGAAACAAGGTTTTAACCGTAATCACAACAGGCTGGAACAAAAAGTCTATTAATGTTCCGAGATAAATGATGAGAAATAACAGAAGAACGGCATAGCCGATCCTGAAATAAGGCCCGATAGGCATATCCTGCACCACGCAATCTTTAAGGGTTTACTCTCGGACGTTTCCCTTATCGCCCGGTGCATAAACGTCCGTGTCAGGAAAACTGCCCCTGATTGGTGACGTAATCGTAGATAATATCTTCTACATGGGCATGGAGATCCTCATCGGGTTCTTCATTCCTTCTTTCTTCTAAAGCTTTTTTTAAACTCTGTTTTTCATAGGGGCTCAGCGGATCTGTCGACACATTCCGTCCATACTGGCGGAGGGCTTGTCCCAGCATTTTTTCTATAAATTGATCCATCGTATATTCTCCTATTCTTGTCATTCATCTTTATTCTACTAAATATCATGTGATCCTCCCACTCTTCTATCATATTTTCTGTCAGGCCGGGATAGGATTTTTATTCCAATTCAGCTGAGAGAATACGATGAAACGGCAGCGTTAACGCATCTTCATCGTTTATGATTTTTAAACGCTTTTCGTCATGCCTCACTTGTTTTACCCAGCCCCAAAAGCGGCGGGGGCCGTGTGCGGAAGCGTAGGTGACCGAAATGGCCCTGTCTTCTTCAATTGACGCCGCAATGATGCGGTTCATGTCGTTCAGTTGCTCTTCGCTCAGTTCCGGAGGCCGGAATTCCCGTTCTTTTCGTTTTTTCGCAAGCAGCTGCTCCCGATGTTCGGGCAGCATCATCCGGCTTGATTCCCACATGACATTATACCCGGGTGTTAATTTGTTCGGATTCATGTATATCACCTCAAATTATTTGTAATGCCCGCCGATTTTTTCAGCCCGGTGAAAGGCTTGGCCGGCCTCTGTCAGTGAAGCGGCATGGAGGAGCGACGCAGGGCCGTACCGCTCATGAATATCATCCAATACTTTGCCGAGACTGATCTTTTTTTCCTGGGCATCGAACAGGCTCAGCTGAACATAATCACAAGGCTCCAGCTGGGAAAGGGAGACGCCGGCGCTGCGGACGGGCTCACCGTTCCAATGCTCTTTGAAGAGCTTGACCGCCGCTTTAAAAATATCCATTCCGAAATTAGTCGGAGACACCAGCTTTCTCTGTCTGTGAAAACCTGAAGGGAATTCAAAATCAGCGCCTCTGATGCTGACCGAAACCGTATGGCCAATGTATTGTTTGAAACGGGCGCGGCGGGCCACTTCTTCGCTTAACTCCAGCAGCACGACTTTAATATCCTCAAAGCGGCTGTAGTCTCTCGGGAGGGTCATGTTATGGCCGATCGCTTTTTGCCGGCTGTGCGTGTTGACGGTGACCGGAGAGGGATCGATGCCGCGGGCTGTCCGCTGAAGCAATTCGCCGTTAATGCCCCAGCGTTTTTTCAGCAGTTCGGCTGGGTGCCCGGCAAGCCCGCCGATTGTGCTGATGCCCATCCGTCTTAAATGATGCTCCATCCGTTTTCCGATGCCGAATAATTTTCCGACCGGCAGCGGCCACAGATCCTGCCTGATATTTGACATATCCAATCTGTGGATGCCGGATGCGTTTTTTTTGGCAAAATGGTCGCAAGCCATTTTCGCGAGCGCCTTATTCGGCCCGATGCCGACACGGGCATAAATTCCGAATTCACGCATAATCGCTTGCTGAATGCTTTTGGCAATTGTAAAAGGATCACCGAACAGCCGCCTGCTTCCGGTCACGTCGAGAAACTGCTCATCGATGGAGTAGGGTTCTACAAGATCGGTATACCGTTCAAACAGTTCGGTAATCATGACGGATACATCAATATACCGCTGCATCTGCGGACGGACAATAACGGCATCGGGACATTTGGCCTGCGCTTCCCACAGCCGTTCGGCATTTTTTACGCCGTATCGTTTGGCGAGCGGACAAGCCGCAAGCACGACGCCGCTGCGTCTTTCGGGATCTCCCGAGACAATCACGGGCCGGCTTTTGAGATGAGGCGCTTCCGCTTTTTCCACAGACGCATAAAACGATTGCATATCAACAAGAAGAATATAAGCCATAAAAAAACCTCCGGGAACGTTTGTTCTCTTTTTCATTGTACCCGAACAATGATCACGTTTATACTGGTAAATCATTCCCCGGCTGGAAGACGTGCTGATTCGTTTGCTTGAAAAGAAATCATTTACAATTGCAAACAACCCACATATAATTTTTTATATTCCAATGAGAAGAGCTGACATTCATTTTGCCGGACGAAAAGGAGAGTCAATCGATAATGGATATTCGAACAATTACCTCTGAAGACTATGAAATGGTTACGTCTGTTTTGAATGAATGGTGGGGCGGCAGGCAGATGAAAGACAAACTGCCGCGCTTGTTTTTTGAACATTTTCAGGACACAAGCTTTATCACGTACGGGCCGGAGGGAATGACCGGTTTTTTAATCGGTTTTCAGTCACAATCAGACCCTGAGACAGCCTACATTCATTTTTCGGGTGTGCATCCGGATTTCAGAAAAATGCAAATTGGAAAACAGCTCTACGACCGATTTATGGAGACGGTGAAGAAAAGGGGCTGCACAAAAGTCAATTGCGTGACGGCGCCTGTCAATAAAGTATCAATCGCTTATCATACAAAATTAGGCTTTGAAGTTGAAAAAGGAACCAAAACCGTAAACGGAATCCCTGTTTTTGCGAATTATGACGGTCCGGGAGAAGACCGGATTCTGTTTGTGAAATACATATGAGGGGGATGAATATATGGGTTTTTTAGCTGACACGCCCAAACCGCCCTATTATGCGGTCATTTTTTCATCAATAAAGGGCAAATATGATGAGGAATATGAACATACGGCAGAGCGCATGATGAATTTGGCAGGCGGACAGCCGGGCTTTTTAGGCGCGGAAAGCGTTCGGGAGGAAAACGGCTGCGGCATCACGGTTTCCTACTGGGACAGCCTGGAGGCGATTAAAAGGTGGAAAGATCATACTGACCACCAGGCGGCAAAACAAAAAGGAAAAAGCGCCTGGTATGAAGCGTACGCGGTCCGCATTACGAAGACGGAGTCACAGCGGATGTTTGCGTCAAAAGGGGCGGAAGATTGATTACATTTTTACAGCATACACAAGAACAGACCGCGCGGGAAATTGCGGCGGTTCAGCGCTGCTCTTATCAAAAAGAAGCCGAGCTGATCGGCTTTTTCGGCATTCCCGCCCTGCATGAAACACCCGATGATATACAGCGGTCGCGGGAGACGTTTGCCGGTTTCAAGGAAAAAGATCAGCTTGCAGGCGTCATTTCGTATGAAAAAAAGGGATATGACCTTGTCATATGCAGGCTGACGGTGCATCCTTCAGGCTTTCGGAAAGGAATCGGACGGGCGCTTATTCAATTTGTGATAGACGAGAACCGGGACGCCCAAAAAATAGAGGCGGCTACCGCCAGCCAAAACGTTCCGGCAGTCTCTCTCTATTTAAAAACCGGGTTCACAGAAGCCGGACAGATAGAGACGCCGGAAGGGCTGACCCTCTCATTTTTTCATCTTTATCCGAAGAGGAAAGCGGAAGTTGTTCCGTACAAGCCGGAATGGAAAGAAATGTTTGAAAGAGAGAAGACGGACTTGATCCGAATCTTCGGCCCAGCACTTCATTCTGTCAGCCACATCGGCAGCACCTCCATCCCGCAGATGGCCGGCAAACCCGTCATCGATATACTGGCGGAGGTCAAAGATATTTCGGACGCTGACCGATTCAGTCCGCAGCTGGAAGCACTCGGCTATGAGGCGAAAGGGGAAAACGGGATAGAGGGCCGGCGTTTCTTTCAAAAAGGCGGCAACAAGCGCACACACCACGTCCACATATACAAAACAGGCCATCCGGACGTGAAGCGTCATCTGCTGTTCCGGGATTACCTCACCGCAAAGCCTGAAAAAGCGGCTCGATACATGGAACTGAAACGGCACCTCGCTGAGACATACCCATACGATATGGCAAAGTATAGTGAAGGGAAAAATGACTGGATCAAGGCGGCTGAACAAGAGGCAAAGGACTGGGAGAGCGGGCTGCTGTAAAGAAAGCAGAAACAATGCATACAGCGGCTCGGTATGCTACAATGGCGAAAATGAAAAACGGAGGATCATCTATGCAAATACATGTGACGGATGCGGCGAAACAAACATTTCAGCAGGCGATGGACGCCAACCCGGGGAAAAAAGCGCAGCTCCGCTATGACGCAGAAGGCTGCGGGTGCGCGGTGAGCGGCGTGCCGGCCATCTGGCTGGCGGACGAATTAACGGGACAATGCGAAGCCATTGAAACCAACGGACTTCCGCTTTACATCCAGACCTCACAAAAAGTGTTTTTTGACGAGGAAATGACAATCGATTACAATGAAAAGGCAAAAACGCTCGTCTTAAAAAGCCCGGCAGAGATGCTGAGCCCGAGAATGAGCATATTAGTAAAGCAGGGAGAAACGGAAAGTGAATCAAAAGCTGAAAGCCATTAAACAGACGGCACAGCATAAAACGTGGGTATCCTTTCTGAACAACAACCACCCGTACAGTCTGCTGCACTGGTCTATCGGAGGCGCTGAATCCGTTCAGAAGGATGTCTGGCTGCTTCAGGATGAGATGACCTTCAAAGCGCAGGAGTTTACGACAATCGACCTCGCCATTGACTGGATCGGAGAAAATATGGACGGGATTACCGACGTTTTATGACGGGAAAGCGAAAGAACCAGCATACGTTCTTTCGCTTTTTTACGTTTGCGTCATGGTATCTAAAAAGGTTTGAACGGCTTTACGGTAGCTCTCCGGATTTTTGGTGTACGACATGGCATGCCCGCCCGATTCGGCCAGATAGAGCATCTTAGGGCCGCGTTTTCTGCGGTGCAGCAATTCGGAAGAAGCGGAAGGTATATAATCATCTTCCTTACTGTGAATAAACAGCACGGGCTGCCGGATGCGGCTGATAACCGATAGAGGCGATACATCACGGATACGGTATCCTTCTCTCATCCGCAAAAAGAAATCAGCCAAAGGCAGAAGCGGCCACGGAGGCAGCCGGAACTCCCGCTTCAGTCTGTAGGCGAGCTGATCGCGAAAGCTTGCGAACGGACAGTCCGCAATATAAAAATCAGCGCCGTTTTCATCCTGATGCCCGCCCGCGTATAATAAGGCCGTCACCGCTCCCATCGACTCCCCGTGTATGCCGATTTGACCGCCGTCTCCGGTTTTGTGTCTCGCCCAATTCACGGCTTCTTCCAAATCATCTTTTTCAAAATAGCCGTAGCTCGTCGTTCTGCCGCCGCTTTTTCCGTGCCCGCGGTGGTCATATACGAGCACATTCCAGCCTAAATCTAAAAATAAATCCATGTATTTCAATGAATTGAACGAATTTACGGTAACGCCGTGACAAATAATCATGGTGTTTGCCGTATGATGCGGGGCGATGTAAAAGCCTTTGATCTCATACCCGTGGCGCGACAGGATGACGGCATCTTCTTTTTCCATGGCCTGAAAGGAATCAAATCTATCATGCCCGTCCGCCGTTTCTTTTTTCATGATTTCTTCATCCGTCTTTTTCTTCATAAACATAATCAGATTCGTAAAAGCGAATCCGGCAGCCAAAAAGACTGCGCAAGCCGAACCGAACACCGCCAGCCATTTTTTCACACAGGTGCCCTCCTTTAATATGAAAAATCCTTCCTCCGGCTTTTCAGACCGTGAACGTTGCCGGCCTCCGGCGCTCCGTGGTACACTTGCCTCACCATATTCAGATACGGGGGGCGTAATGATGAAAAAGCAGCTGCCTAAAGAAAAACACAGCTTAAAAGACGATCTGGAGGAAGATCTGAAGGCCAGGCTTTTGCAAATGAAAAGTGAGCTGAAGGAAGAAGACGAGAAAAAACAGGCGCAGCAAAAGGCGGAACAAATCAGAAAACGAAAAGAAAAAGAAAAACATAAAAGCTTTGAAGAGCTGCTGAATGAAAGCAGTCTCGATTGGCATAAATATAAATAAACCGGCATCTGAAAAGGTGCCGGTTTTATTGTTTAAGAACGATGGGCTTCGTATATGTCCCGTTTTGTATGGTATTGCAGGGCTTTGATTTCCTGGCTGCTTAAACGACGGGCCTCTGCAGCCGAACAGTTTTCTCTCAGCTGCTCAAGTGAGCTGGCTCCGGTGATGACAGAAGCGACGGCCGGCTGTGACAGCAAGTATTGAAGAGAAAGCTCCGTCATGCTCAAGTCAGGTGCGGCAGCGCTGATCGCTTTTTTGGTTTCTGCCAGTTCTGCAAAAGAATATGTTAAATAGCCGTTCTCTTTTACGTTTGCGGCCGCCTGATCAAGCGGTTTTTCCGTAAGAAGCCCTTTAGCGACAGGCCCTCTTGCGACTACGCTGATTCCGTTCTCTTCTAAAAGGGGAAGCCACTCCTCGGGACGCCGGTCCAGCAGGCTGTATTGCATCATCACGCTGGTGATATTTGATTTTTTTACATATTCTTTAATAACATTCGGACGAATCGAGGAAATGCCGTAATACCGGATGACACCTTCCTGTTTTAAGTCCTCAAATGCTTCGATCGTTTCGTCAATATGATCTTCCATCGTGCCGCCATGCAGCTGATAAAGATCGATATAGTCCGTTTTCAGCCGGCGCAGGCTGTTTTTGACCGCTTCTTTTATGTATCCTTTGGAAGCGTCCCAATGCCAGCCGTCTTTATCATCATTCCAGCGGTTTCCGGCTTTCGTGGCTAAAATGATGTCGTGCCTGCGGTTTTTGACGGCCTCCCCGACAATTTCCTCATTTCTGCCGAAATCATAAAGGTCAGCGGTATCTAAATAATTGATTCCAAGCTCGATCGCTTCATCCAAAACAGACAGCGCTTTAGCTTTATCCGTGCCCAGCGACATACAGCCGAGCCCGATTTCGCTTATTTCTAAATCAGAATGTCCCAGTGTGCGTTTTCTCATCGTTTCGCTCCTTTTTATAGTCTTTTATTGACCGTAATATAAAGGCGCGAAGTTTTCAACTGTTAAGGCCCGGTGATCCAATCTCCGACATAGCGGAATGTCCGTCCGTATTCTTTCAGTTTAGCCCGCACTTCCCACGCCTTTCCGACCAATACGATACTCTTATCCTTCCGGTACACCTTCAATCGAAAAGCACCTCCCTCTCATGCATGTATGATAAAATATATGAGGCATAATAGAGAGACAGAACGGGAGATGACATGATGAAACATTTAGAAGAAAAAACACTTGCGAAAAAAAAGCTGTATGACGGGAAAGTCATAGATCTTTACTTAGAGGATGTAGAGCTCCCGAACGGAAAAACAAGCAAGCGGGAAATCGTCAAACATCCGGGAGCGGTGGCCGTACTTGCGGTGACTGAGGAAGGAAAAATCATTTTGGTGAACCAGTTCAGAAAGCCGCTGGAACGGACAATCGTTGAAATTCCGGCCGGGAAGCTTGAAAAGGGGGAAGAGCCGGAACATACGGCGTTAAGAGAGCTCGAGGAAGAAACGGGATATACGGCGGAAACCTTGACGAAAATCACCGCTTTTTATACATCACCCGGGTTTGCTGATGAAATCGTGCATCTCTTTCTTGCGGAAGGGCTTTCGCCGCTGGAAGAAAAACGAGAGCTGGATGAGGATGAATTTGTCGAAGTCATGCAGGTCACGCTTGAAGAGGCCGTGAAGCTGATTGAATCCCGCAGGGTGTATGACGCAAAAACGGCGTACGCGATTCAGTATCTCCAGCTGAAAGAAGCGCTGAAGGAAAAATGATGAAAACCATCTATGCGGATCTGCATATTCATATCGGCCGCACCTATACGGGAAAACCGGTCAAAATCACCGGGGCCAAAACGTTGACGCTGCACCGGATTTTAGAAGAAGCCAGTGAGGGGAAGGGAATTGAACTATTGGGCATCATCGACTGCCATTCCCCGGAAGTCATAGAAGAAATCGAGCGCGGAATTGATGAAGGCAGATACCGTGAGCTGAAAGAAGGCGGCATCCGGTATCGGAATACGACGCTTCTGTTGGGCAGTGAGCTTGAAATCTATGATCACACATGCCGCGGGCCGATTCACGTTCTCGTCTTTATGCCGGCTCTTGCCGAAATGAAGATGTTTTCTGAGTGGCTCGCAAAAAGGCTTAAAAATATCCATCTCAGTTCCCAGCGCATTTATGAAACCGGTTTGAATCTTCAAAGGAAAACAAAGGAATTGGGCGGGCTGTTTATTCCCGCCCATATGTTCACCCCGCATAAAAGCCTGTACGGAAAAGGGGTCAGATCTTCTTTGACAGAAGTTTTCGACCCGGCGCTCATTGATGCGGCGGAACTCGGGTTAAGCTGCGACACCGACATGGCTTCGCGGGTAACAGAACTTGATCCGTATACATTTTTAACAAATTCTGATGCGCATTCCTTAGGAAAAATCGGCAGAGAATATAATGAAATGCTTCTTAAAGAAGCGAATTTCACGGAATTTTCGCTGGCTTTAAAAGGGAAGGGCGGAAGAAAAATCACGGCGAATTACGGGCTGAACCCGAAGCTCGGGAAGTATTACCGGACGGCTTGCGACCGTTGCGGCAGCCCGGTTGAAAAAGGAGCTTCCGCCTGTCCGGAGTGCGGGGGGAAAACAATGACAAAAGGGGTCAGTGAACGGCTGGAGGAACTGAGCGGACCGAAAAAAAGCCGCATGCCGCGGCCGCCGTATATTCATCAAATCCCGCTGCAGTTCATTCCCGGGGTCGGGCCGAAAACGTTAGAAAAACTGAAGCGGGCTTTCGGAACGGAGATGGCGATTCTTCATCAGGCGCAAGAAGAGGAATTGGCGCGTGTCGTCCAGCCTAAAATAGCGGCTGTCATTCATAAAGCGCGCACCGGGCAGCTCGTCCTTGAGGCTGGGGGCGGAGGGACGTACGGCAGAATCAAGCCGTAAAAGCCGGTTTTTTAGCGGAGCTCCTCCTGCACCTTCTTTTTCGTGCGGACAAACGCAATCAATTCGATGATTTCATCCTGATTAAGCGGCTGTCCGTCAACGGTCAGTGTGCCGCGGCCTTGTGCGGCGTTTGTTAATTCGATGGTCTGTGCAAACGGCTCCGCTTTTTTTTCAGTGCGCCCCAGTAAATCGTCGCACGTCGTGTCAAACAGATCGGCAAGCGTGCCCAGCGCCTCGAATGACGGACGCCGGTATCCTGATTCATACCCGGCGTACGTGCTTTTGGCGATGCCGAGACGATCAGCCGTATATTGAAGAGACCAATTTTTCTTTTTTCTCAGTTCAGTTAAACGATCTAAATTCATATTCAAAACCGCTCCTTTTCACTTGAGCAAATTATATCATATCGATATGCAAAAGTGTACGCGAATTGAATAATAATCACTTGATTAATTTCATTCGTCTGTCTATAATTTGATTAAAAGTATGCGAAAAGCGAATGCTTAACACATCTTGAGAAATGGATGAAGAGGTGCAGGGTATGAAAAAATTATTGCTGTTAACAACCGGAGGAACAATCGCCTCAGTCGAAGGAGAAAACGGGCTTGCACCCGGGGTGAAAGCAGACGAATTGTTAACCTACGTATCAAAACTTGATAACGATTACACGATGGAAACCCATTCGTTAATGAACATCGACAGCACAAATATGCAGCCTGAATACTGGGCCGAAATCGCAAATGCTGTCAAAGAAAAATATGACGCATATGACGGGTTCGTCATTACGCACGGGACAGACACAATGGCTTATACATCAGCGGCACTGTCTTATATGCTTCAGCATGCTGATAAACCGATCGTCATTACGGGTTCGCAAATCCCGATTACATTTCAAAAAACCGATGCCAAAAAAAATATCACGGACGCGATCCGCTTCGCATGTGAAGGGGTGGGCGGCGTATACGTCGTATTTGACGGCAGAGTCATTCAAGGCACACGCGCCATTAAATTGAGAACGAAAAGCTATGATGCATTTGAGAGCATTAACTATCCGTATATCGCGTTTATTACCGAAAACGGAATTGAATACAACAAACAAGTGCACATGCCAAAAGACGATGCTTTTACGGTCAATACTTCACTTTGCACGGACGTGTGCCTTCTCAAGCTCCACCCGGGGCTGAAACCGGAAATGTTTGACGCATTAAAGGGCATGTACAAAGGAATCGTCATTGAAAGCTACGGCAGCGGCGGCGTGCCGTTTGAAGGAAGAGACATTCTCGCCAAAGTCAATGAAATGATTGAAAGCGGCATTGTCGTCGTCATTACGACACAATGTCTTGAAGAAGGAGAGGACATGAGCGTCTATGAAGTCGGCCGAAGAGTCAATCAAGATCTCATTATCCGCTCCAGAAATATGAACACGGAAGCCATCGTGCCGAAATTAATGTGGGCGCTCGGCCAGTCTCACAACTTGGCTGAAGTCAAAAACATTATGGAGACACCGATCGCAGACGACGTTGTACTGTAAAAACATGACTACCACAAAGAGAAAGTAGGGTTTTAGCATGACAAACGCGCAAAAAGAATATCGTCAGGAAAAAGATTTCCTCGGAGAAAAACAAATTGAAGCTGATGTGTATTACGGAATACAAACGCTGCGCGCGAAAGAAAACTTTCCGATTACCGGCTACCGCATCCACGAAGAAATGATTAATGCGCTCGCCATCGTCAAAAAAGCGGCGGCGCTTGCCAACATGGATGTAAAACGGCTGTATGAAGGAATCGGAAATGCGATTGTACAGGCCGCAGATGAAATTCTTGAGGGAAAATGGCATGACCAATTTATCGTCGATCCGATCCAAGGGGGAGCCGGAACGTCCATGAACATGAATGCCAACGAAGTAATCGGCAACAGGGCTCTTGAAATCATGGGCCATAAAAAAGGTGAATACATTCACCTCAGCCCGAACACACACGTCAACATGTCACAATCGACGAACGACGTGTTCCCGACGGCAATCCATATTTCAACCTTGAAACTTTTGGATAAGCTCCTTGATACGATGGCGCATATGCTCAGTGTCTTTAAAGATAAAGCGAAACAATTTGATTCTGTCATTAAAATGGGGCGCACACACCTTCAGGACGCTGTGCCGATCCGTCTCGGACAGGAATTTGAAGCATACAGCCGCGTGCTTGAGCGTGACATAAAGCGAATTAAACAATCCCGCCAGCATCTGTATGAAGTAAACATGGGGGCAACGGCCGTAGGTACGGGACTTAACGCCGATCCGCGCTACATAGAACAGGTTGTGAAGCACCTGGCTGACATCAGCGGACTGCCGCTTGTCGGCGCCGGCCATTTGGTTGACGCCACACAAAACACTGATGCGTATACGGAAGTTTCAGCCGCGTTGAAAGTATGCATGATGAACATGTCTAAAATCGCCAACGATCTGCGCTTAATGGCTTCAGGTCCGCGCGCGGGACTTGCGGAAATTTCACTGCCCGCCCGTCAGCCGGGATCATCCATTATGCCTGGGAAAGTCAACCCTGTAATGGCAGAGCTGATCAACCAAATCGCCTTCCAGGTCATCGGGAATGACAATACGATCTGCCTCGCTTCAGAAGCGGGCCAGCTGGAGCTTAACGTAATGGAGCCGGTACTCGTATTTAACCTGCTTCAATCCATCAGCATCATGAATAACGGGTTCCGTTCATTTACCGATCATTGTCTGGCGGGAATTGAAGCCAACGAAAAACGTCTGAAGCAATACGTGGAAAAAAGCGTCGGCGTCATTACAGCGGTCAATCCGCACCTCGGGTATGAAGCGGCTGCGCGAATTGCCCGTGAAGCAATCATGACGGGGCAATCTGTAAGAGATCTTTGCCTTCAAAATGATGTACTGACAGAAGAAGAATTGGATATCATTTTGAATCCGTATGAAATGACAAAACCGGGGATTGCCGGAAAAGATCTATTAGAAAAATAAATTTTAAAGCAACAACAGCCGCCTTTTCACGTTTTTTAGTGAATAGGCGGTTGCCATACAAAGGGATGAGGCAGTATAGTATAATTTGTTATATCATTTGATGAAAGCGTTTTAGCTTTTTCTTCTAGGGGGATTTTCTTATGAAAGAGGTCAGATTGCCGAATTTATTGGAAATTATTATCTTATTATTCGGGTTTTTAGCGCTTGTCTTATCATTTACAGTATTTTTAGACCTGCCGATCCAGCTTGCTCTATTTATATCCTGGTTTATCGCTATTATTCTCGGAGTCAGACTGGGATATTCCTATAAAGACTTGCAGGCTTCGATTGTCACCGGGATATCAAACGGTCTTGAAGCGGTGTTGATTCTTGTTTCGGTCGGTGCGCTCGTCGGGACATGGATTGCCGGCGGTGTTGTGCCGACGTTAATTTATTATGGTTTAGAGTTTATTAATCCTCATGTTTTCCTGCTTGCTACACTGATTATTTGTTCCGTTATGTCCATTGCGACCGGAACGTCCTGGGGAACAGTGGGTACAGCGGGGATCGCCATGATTGCCATCGGAGAGGGAATGGGTATACCGCTCCCGATCGTAGCGGGAGCCGTTTTGTCCGGCGCTTACTTCGGAGACAAGCTTTCACCGCTGTCTGACAGTACGGTGCTTGCCTCCACGCTTTCTAAGGTGGACGTGCTGTCACACGTCAGAGCGATGATGTATCTGTCAATTCCGTCCTATATTATTACGGCCATTCTATTTACCGTAACGGGATTTATATACGGCGGAAAAAATATTGATCTCGACAAAGTGGAATTTTTAAAATCTTCATTACAGAAAACGTTTGACATTCATATATGGATGCTCATTCCGGCTGTTGTCGTCGTGGTCCTTCTGATTTTGAAAAAGCCGTCTATGCCCGTTATCGTCATCGGTGCTTTGCTTGGGGCAATCTGGGCTTCCGTCTTTCAGGGAATGAATTTTGCCAGTGCCATCGCGACTGCTTATAATGGTTTTTCCATAAAAACGGACGTCGAATTTTTAAATGGCCTGTTAAACCGCGGAGGCATTACCGGTATGCTGGATACGTTAGTCGTTATCCTGTTCGGTCTTGGTTTTGGAGGAATTCTTGAGAAGCTCGGTGTATTAAAAGTGATTGTCTCAACTTTTGAGAAAAAGCTGACCACACCGGGAAATGTAACGCTTTCGACATTGGTCGTCGCCCTTTTAGGGAACATTTTCGGCTGTGCGATGTACGTGTCATTGATTCTGACGCCGAAAATCATGGAGAACAGTTATGATAAACTGAAACTTGACAGAAGAGTTTTATCCCGGAACGCAGAGGTGGGCGGAACGCTTACTTCAGGGATGGTGCCGTGGTCTGATAACGGCATCTATATGGCCGGCATTCTCGGCGTATCCACATTTTCTTATCTGCCGTTCATGTGGCTCAGTTTTGTATCTATCGGACTGGCAATATTGTACGGATACACGGGGAAATTCATTTGGTACACGAAAGAAAAATCCTTACAATCTCAAAAATTGGGTTAGGAGGTTCATTTCATGATTACAAAGCATATGATTCGGACGTTAATGATTGAAACGCCGACTGTTCCCGGAAATCTCGGAAAAGTGGCAACCGCCATCGGAGTGATGGGCGGAGATATCGGGGAAGTTGAAACCGTTAAAGTCGGCCCGAACTACACAATGCGCAACATTACGGTGCAGGCTGAAAATGAAGAGCAGCTGCAGGAAATCATTCAAGCCATTGAAGCTCTCGGTGAAGGCATCCGTCTTCATACAGTCTCAGATGAAGTGCTCTCTGCTCATGAAGGCGGCAAAATTCAGATGAAAAGCAAAATGCCGATCCGGACATTGGCTGAGCTTGGCCGTGTTTATACGCCGGGTGTCGCCGATGTGTGCAGACTGATTGAAAACGAGCCTGAAAAAGCGTCCATCTATACGACAATCAGCAATTCTGTCGCCATTGTCACCGACGGCACGGCGATTCTCGGCCTCGGCAATATCGGCTCTGTCGCCGGAATGCCCGTAATGGAAGGGAAAGCCGCGCTTTTTGACCAGCTGGCGGGTATCAGCGGAATTCCGATTTTGCTCGATACCTCTGATCCGGAAGAAATCATTCGCACGGTAAAACATATTTCTCCGGGGTTCAGCGGAATTCTGCTTGAAGATATCGGTTCGCCTCACTGCTTTGACATTGAAGACCGCCTGAAAGAAGAACTGGACATTCCGGTTATGCACGATGACCAGCACGGCACGGCGGTCGTCACGCTCGCCGCCGCCATTTCCGCTTGTAAAAGCGCCGGTCTTGATTTAAAAGAAGCGAAGGTCGGTCAGATCGGTCTCGGCGCGGCAGGCGTCGCCATCTGCCGCATGTTTATGGCATACGGAGTCAAAGCGGTCTGCGGAACGGACAAGTCAGAAGACGCAATGAACCGCCTCGCTCAGTACGGAGGTCAGCCGCTTGGAAGCATCAAAGAATTAATGGACACGTGTGACATTGTGATCAGCACCACAGGAGTTCCGGGCCTCATTAAAAAAGAGGATGTCAGAAAAGGACACGTCATTCTGGCCTTATCTAATCCGAAGCCGGAGATTGAACCGGAAGAGGCATTACAAGCCGGAGCCGCTTATGCAGCTGACGGCCGTTCGGTCAATAATGTTCTCGGCTTCCCGGGGATTTTCCGCGGCGCGCTGAACGCCAAAAGCAAGAAAATCGACCATGAAATGCTTGTGGCGGCCGCAGAAGCCATCGCCTCTTGCACAAAACACGGCGATCTCGTGCCTCAGCCTTTGGATGCGGACGTGCATCAGGCCGTATCAGCAGCCGTAGAACGGGCCGCGGCAGGAAAATAAACAACTCTTACAGTACCGGACATGTGCCGGTGCTGTTTTTTTATCATGAATAGGAAGCGGAATTCTTAGGCAGGCTAACGATAGCAAAAGACGGAATAAAGAGGTGTCGATGTGGATTATTTTCCGCTGATCCATACAAATATTTGGGATGCTGTGATCGGCGTGCCGGTCGTCTTATGCGTCACACAGCTGATCAAAGTGTTCTGCCGGGTTCCGGGCATATTCGTTCCCACGATTGCCCTTGCTGCCGGAAATGTTGTGTCTATCGTTTTCGGTCACCATGAACACGTGTATGCGGGGATTTTTATGGGATTTTTTTACGGATACGCCGCAATGGGGAGCTATTCATCTGCGAAAACGTCTCTGCGCGCTTACCGGTCGAAACATGAGCCGTATTCATGAACACATCTGGATTTTTTTGTTATGATAAAGAAAAGGGAAAAGGAGCGATTGGCACATGGCGAAGAGCAAAACGAAAAAAATGCGGGAGCATCTCAAAAGAAACGGGATGCGTGACGCAGTCCTGTCAAGGGGGACGGCGCCGTCTTTCAGCACCCATGAAAGAGTGACGAAAACCAAAAAAGACAGGCTTGAAAGAATAAAGCATAAAAAAAGGAACCCCTATGATCACCGGAGTGATGACGGGGGTTCTTTTTTTATGCCCGAATCTCGCGCCTTTCTATGATTTCTCTGTCATGTTTTCTCTTTTCTTTCATACAATCTACTAAATCAAGTCAATAGATTAGCGGGAGGAAAGCGGTATGAGAAAACAATCGTACAAAGAACTGTTTTTTCGCCATGTAAAGGATCATCTGTCACTTTATATATTTGTGTTCGTCTTGTTTTTGATGGGGGTCATTTTCGGGGCGATCATCGTCAACAGCATGACCATCACGCAGAAAGAAGATTTGTATTACTATTTAAGCAAATTTTTCGGACAGCTGTCTGACGGAAAACATGCCAGCGCTTCAGAAATGTTTTGGCAGGCCGTCTTTCATGATGTGAAATATTTGGGGCTGATGTGGATCCTCGGTATTTCCGTGATCGGTCTTCCGGTTATTTTCATTATGGTGTTTTTGAAAGGAATCGTGGTCGGCTTCACGGTCGGTTTTTTAGTGAATCAAATGGGGATGAACGGGTTTTTCCTGTCATTTATTTCGGTTCTGCCGCAAAACATCGTTCTCATTCCGGCATATCTTGTCATGGGGACATGCTCCATCGCTTTTTCACTGAAACTGATCCGGCAGCTGTTTGTCAAACGCAGCCTTCATGACGCGCCGATCCAATGGTTCGGACGCTATGCCTTCGTGCTGATTCTCATCGTTTTCTTCTCGGTTATCGCTTCGCTGCTCGAGGCGTACGTGTCTCCGCTGTTTATGGAAAAGCTGTCATCACGCATGTTTTAGAATGATTATCATAAAATAATACTTTTATTTATCAGTTTATAATAATTATAGTTGGAACTCTGCGCGTATTTTGTTATAATGAGTCATGGAATGCGGCGTAGGAGGGAAAGACATGGAAAACCGTATTGATCGAATTAAAAAGCAGCTGCACTCGTCAAGCTACAAGCTTACGCCACAGCGGGAAGCAACGGTAAGAGTGCTGCTTGAAAACGAAGAAGACCATTTAAGCGCAGAAGATGTATACCTCCTCGTAAAAGAGAAATCTCCTGAAATTGGTCTCGCTACAGTATACCGTACATTAGAATTATTAACAGAATTAAAAGTCGTTGATAAAATTAACTTCGGGGACGGCGTATCCCGCTACGACCTTCGCAAAGAAGGCGCGGCTCACTTTCATCACCATTTGGTGTGCATGGAGTGCGGAGCCGTCGATGAAATTGAAGAAGATCTGCTTGAAGACGTTGAAGAAGTGATTGAACGTGATTGGAAATTTAAAATTAAAGATCATAGATTGACTTTTCACGGAATCTGCCACCGCTGCCGCGGGGATGAAACAGAGTAAAAGCCTACGAACCTTTTCTGCCAGGAAAGGGTTTTTTGCTGTTTTTATGTATAAAAGCCTTTGAAATTGGCATAAGGTGTACTAACAGCCGCCAAAAGAAAGGGTCGATCGAAAGATGGGCAGATTCCTAAAAACAGCCGCGGATACGATCAAAGTGTTTATTCTGTTCACAGGTTTTACCGCGCTGTTCTATTATGCTATGATATGGGTGAATTCAGAGTATGAAAACTATCATCGGTACGATAAACCGGAAGGCTCCGCCGTCAAAGTGGCCAAAACGGAACATGAGGAGAAAGACGGCTGGTTCGGCCGATTGATCTTTTTTTACCAAAACGGGGAGTAGATCAAGAGTGAAGGATCAAATTAAGGATTTCATCCATTATGTGAGGGTTGAAAGAGGGCTGTCCCAAAATACGATGATGTCCTATGAGCGTGATCTGAAAAGTTATTCTCTCTTCTTAACTGAAACCCTTCAGATCACTTCATGGAATGATGTGACCCGTCTTCATATTATTCAATATTTAAAGCATATAAAGGACTCCGGGAAATCCGGCAAGACGTCTGCGAGGCACTTGGCGTCGATCCGGTCTTTTCATCAATTTCTGTTAAGGGAAAAAGCCGCGGATAAAGATCCTTCGGTACATATTGAAACACAAAAAACAGAGCGGACGCTTCCGAAAGTATTGGCGCTTCACGAAGTTGAGCGGTTATTGGACACGCCTAAGCTTGACAGCCCGTTCGGTCTCAGGGATAAAGCCATGCTTGAACTGCTGTACGCAACCGGCATCAGGGTCAGCGAGATGATCGAGCTGAAATTATCCGACGTCCATTTGACGATGGGATTCGTCCGCTGCTTCGGAAAAGGGCGGAAAGAGCGGATTGTGCCGATTGGTGAAGCCGCTTCTCATGCGATAGAAGCATACATTGAAAAAGCCAGAGGGAAATTATTAAAGAAAAACGTAACCGAAGCGCTTTTTCTGAATCATCACGGCAGGCAGATCAGCCGTCAGGGATTCTGGAAAAACCTGAAAAAAATCGCCCTTGAAGCGGGGATTAAAAAAGAGCTGACACCGCACACGCTTCGGCACTCTTTTGCAACGCACCTGCTCGAAAACGGCGCGGATCTGCGCGCCGTGCAGGAGATGCTCGGACATGCCGATATTTCCACGACGCAAATTTATACGCATGTGACGAAAACAAGGCTGAAGGACGTGTACAAACAGTATCATCCGCGCGCTTAGGAGCCGCTGCCAGAGGGGCCGCGGCTTTTTTTGCCGGATTGGCGGAATACAGAGAAGGTTCTAATTATTTGAATCGGCATTGTCAACAAGAATGTAAACGGTTTATACTTGAGTTGTCTGACCTCTGTAAGCTACAATGGACAGATGGAAGAAAAGGAGGTTTTTATGATGTCTGAATACAAATATAACCGGGTATTTTTGATCGTAATGGATTCTGTCGGAATCGGTGAAGCGCCGGACGCCGCCGATTTTAATGATATAGGCGCAAATACGCTCGGACACATCGCAGAGCACATGAACGGCTTACATATGCCCCATATGGCGCAGCTCGGTCTCGGACTGATCGGAGACATTAAGGGCGTGGAAAAAACGGAGCACCCTCTTGCGTACTACGGAAAAATGCAGGAGGCGTCAAACGGGAAAGATACGATGACGGGGCACTGGGAGATTATGGGCCTCTACATTGAAAAACCGTTTAAAGTGTTCCCGGAAGGATTTCCGGATGAACTTCTTCAGGAACTTGAGCGGCGTTCAGGACGGAAAATCATCGGAAATAAGCCGGCTTCAGGCACGGCGATTCTGGACGAGCTCGGAAAAGAACATATGGAAACGGGTGCGCTGATCGTTTATACATCAGCAGATTCCGTCCTGCAGATTGCGGCTCACGAAGATGTCGTTCCGCTTGACGAACTGTACAGCATCTGTGAAACGGCCAGAGAACTGACGCTTGATCCGAAGTACATGGTCGGCCGGATTATCGCAAGACCGTTCGTCGGAGAACCGGGCAGCTTCAAACGCACGCCGAACCGTCATGATTATGCGCTCAAACCGTTCGGCCGCACGGTAATGAACGGAATGAAAGACAGCGGATTAGACGTCATTTCCATCGGCAAAATTTCTGATATTTATGACGGAGAAGGCATTACATCTTCCCGCCGCACGGTATCTAATATGGATGGCATGGACAAAGTGATTGAAACGCTCGGTGAAGAGTTCACGGGCCTGAGCTTTGCCAACCTCGTTGATTTTGACGCGCTGTACGGACACCGCCGCGATCCGGAAGGGTACGGAAAAGCGCTCGAGGAATTCGACGCGAGGCTTCCGGAAGTGTTTGAGAAAATGAAAGAAGACGATCTGCTTATCATCACTGCGGATCACGGCAATGATCCTGTCCATCACGGCACGGATCACACGAGGGAGTATGTGCCGCTTCTTGTGTACAGCAAAAAGCACAAGCACACTGAACAGCTGCCGCTTGCGGATACATTTGCCGATATCGGGGCAACCATTGCGGATAATTTCAAAACGGAAAAGCCGAAATACGGAAAAAGCTTTTTATCAAGATTACAGTAGGGGGACTTTTTTTGAAACAAAAAATCGAACGTGCTGCTGCATTTATTAAAGAACACGTGAAAGAAACACCAAAGATCGGTCTGATTTTAGGGTCAGGGCTCGGCGTATTGGCCGATGAAATTGAAGGAGCTGTCAAGCTTACATATGAAACGATCCCTGATTTTCCGGTCTCAACGGTAGAAGGCCATGCCGGCCAGCTTGTGATGGGAACGCTTGAAGGTGTGCAGGTCATCGCGATGCAGGGCCGCTTTCATTACTATGAAGGCTACTCAATGGATCAGGTCACATTTCCCGTCCGCGTGATGAAGGCGCTCGGCGTTGAATCCCTTGTCGTGACGAACGCAGCCGGCGGTATCAACACTGAATTCCGCGCCGGCGATCTGATGATTATTACAGACCACATCAACTTTACGGGCACCAACCCGTTAATCGGGCCGAACGAAGCTGAATTCGGACCGAGATTCCCGGACATGTCAGAAGCCTATGACAAAGAGCTGTCAGGCTTGGCTGAAAAAACGGCCGATGAGCTGGGCATTCCTGTTCAAAAAGGGGTGTATACAGCTGTTACGGGGCCGTCTTACGAAACGCCTGCAGAAGTTCGGTTTTTAAGAACGATGGGTTCTGACGCTGTCGGCATGTCGACCGTGCCGGAAGTCATCGTCGCCAACCACGCGGGGATGCGCGTGCTCGGCATCTCATGCATTTCCAACGCGGCGGCAGGTATTCTTGACCAGCCGTTATCACATGAAGAAGTAATGGAAATGACGGAAAAAGTAAAAGGCGGCTTTTTGAAGCTTGTAAAAGCCGTAGTCGCACGTTCTCAAAAATAAGTCAGCATCAGTCAGCTGTTTCTTCGGAAGCAGCTGTTTTTTTGTGCCCTCAACACGAAACATTTTCCAGATGAGGCGTATAAAACCACCGGATTTGGAAAAAATAAAAAGGATTATGAAATGGAGGGCTTTGGAGATGAAACGTCTTATATCCACTTTGTTGATTGGCATTTTATTAACGGCATCAGCACCGTCCGCTTTTGCAAAGCCGGACGGAAAACATACATCGGAGCTCGCTCATGAAGCCAAAAGCGCCGTGCTGATTGAACGCGATACGGGAAGCATTCTTTATAACAAGAACAGCCGGGAGCGTCTGGCGCCGGCAAGCATGACAAAAATCATGACCATGCTTTTAATCATGGAAGCGCTTGACAAAGGGAAAATAAAGATGAGCGATAAAGTCAGGACGAGTGAACATGCCGCGTCCATGGGCGGATCACAGATTTTCCTTGAACCCGGAGAAGAAATGACGGTAAAAGAAATGCTCAAAGGAATTGCGATAGCTTCCGGAAATGACGCATCTGTCGCAATGGCGGAGTATATCGCCGGTTCAGAAGAGGATTTCGTCAGCCGGATGAACAAAAAAGCAAAAGAATTGGGATTGAAAGATACCTCCTTCAAAAACCCGACGGGACTGCCCGAAAAAGACCATTACAGCTCTGCTTATGACATGGCGAAAATGGCGAAGGAATTATTAAAGTATGATAAAATCACTCAATTTACGGGAACGTATGAGGATTATTTAAGAGAAAATACAGACAAAAAGTTCTGGCTCGTCAATACAAACCGGCTGATCAAATTTTATCCGGGTGTAGACGGCGTGAAGACGGGCTTTACAGGCGAAGCGAAGTATTGTTTAACCGCCACCGCTAAAAAAGGAAATATGAGGGTCATTGCTGTCGTTTTCGGAGCCAGCACTCCGAAAGAAAGAAATGCCCAAGTGACCAAAATGCTTGATTACGCCTTCAGCCAGTTCAAAACACACCCGCTGTACAAACGGGATCAAATCGTCGGAACGGTAAAAGTGAAAAAAGGAAAAAAGAAACTGATCAAGCTGACCACATCTGAGCCGATTTCTCTTCTGGCCAAAAAGGGAGAGAACATGGACAAAGTAAAAAAAGAAGTGAAAATCAAAGGCAATGTAACGGCTCCGGTTAAAAAAGGAGAGGTGCTCGGCAGCCTCGTTCTGAAAAAAGACGGAAAGTTGCTCGTTGAAAGCCCGGTCACGGCAAAAGACGACATGGAAAAAGCGGGTTTTCTCACTTTTCTGAAGCGGACGATGGGAGATTGGACAAAATTTAAATAATCGTGGCGAACGGGCACTAGTTTTGTCATAGTGAAGGAATTGCTTTCCCGAAAATCGAAACACTCATTATCCGATCATATCAAGGAGGAATGAGCATGAGCCTTGGAATTGACTTTCATGTCAAAGAATCCGTGCTTTGTATTCGATTAACAGGTGAACTCGACCATCATACGGCAGAATCATTAAAACAAAAGGTTACTGAATCGCTGGAGGCTGACGGCATCCGTCACATCGTGCTGAACCTTGAAGATCTTACCTTCATGGACAGCTCCGGCCTCGGCGTGATTTTAGGGCGTTATAAACAAATTAAACAGCTCGGCGGAGAAATGGTCGTGTGCGCGATTTCGCCCGCGGTGAGACGTCTGTTTGACATGTCCGGCCTGTTTAAAATCATCAGGTTCGAACAATCAGAACAAAAAGCGCTTTTAACGTTGGGGGTGGCATCATGAAAAACGAGATGCATCTTGAATTTTCAGCCCTCAGTCAGAACGAATCGTTTGCGCGCGTAACAGTTGCTTCTTTTATCGCACAGCTCGACCCGACGATGGATGAGCTGACGGAAATCAAGACCGTCGTATCAGAAGCGGTAACAAACGCAATCATCCACGGCTATGAAGAAAACTGTGACGGAAAGGTGTACATCTCCGTTACGCTGGAGGATCATGTCGTCTATCTGACCATACGTGATGAAGGCCTCGGGATCACGGATCTTGAGGAAGCGCGCCAGCCGCTCTTTACGACAAAACCCGAGCTTGAGCGCTCCGGAATGGGCTTTACCATTATGGAAAACTTCATGGATGATGTCACGATTGATTCCTCGCCGGAGATGGGAACGACAATACGCTTAACAAAACACCTATCAAAAAGCAAAGCGCTTTGTAATTAAGGAGATTTGTTATGGATGTGGAGGTTAAGAAAAACAGCAAAAACGCGCAGCTC
Organism: Bacillus sp. SIMBA_031; assembly: GCF_046535225.1. Lineage (NCBI taxonomy): Bacteria > Bacillati > Bacillota > Bacilli > Caryophanales > Bacillaceae > Bacillus > Bacillus sp. SIMBA_031. Next base: position 1,378,761 of record NZ_JAWRXC010000001.1, on the reverse strand, counting down.
AAGGACCATGAAGTCAAAGAATTAATCAAAAAGAGCCAAGAGGGCGACCAGCAGGCAAGAGACCTCCTCATAGAAAAAAACATGCGTCTTGTGTGGTCCGTCGTTCAAAGGTTCTTAAACAGAGGCTATGAGCCGGACGATCTGTTTCAGATCGGCTGTATCGGATTGTTAAAATCCGTTGATAAATTCGATTTGTCCTATGATGTCCGTTTTTCAACTTATGCCGTGCCGATGATTATCGGAGAAATCCAGCGCTTCATCCGCGATGACGGAACCGTCAAAGTATCAAGATCTTTAAAAGAGCTCGGCAATAAAATACGCCGGGCGAAAGATGAACTGTCAAAAACATACGGAAGAGTGCCGACCGTCCAGGAAATCGCGGACCATTTAGAAATTGATGCGGAGGATGTGGTGCTTGCGCAGGAAGCGGTGCGGGCGCCTTCATCCATTCATGAGACCGTGTATGAAAATGACGGAGACCCGATCACCCTGCTTGATCAGATCGCCGATCATTCAGAAGAGAAGTGGTTTGACAAAATCGCCCTCAAGGAAGCGATCAGTGATTTGGAAGAACGGGAAAAACTCATTGTCTATCTGAGATATTATAAAGATCAGACACAGTCGGAAGTAGCCGAACGGCTCGGGATTTCCCAAGTCCAGGTATCGAGGCTGGAGAAAAAAATATTAAAGCAGATTAAAGTGCAGATGGATCATACGGAAAGCTGACCTTTTACGGGCCGGCTTTTTTTATTTGTGTATCGGTGGTAATTTATGGTCTTTTGCCGCTGATGAATGAGAACAAAAGTGAACCACATACTACATATATAACCACCCGAAAGATGGTGATGCAAGATGGAAAGACGAATATTTCTCAGACTTCGCCACCGCGTGAAGGCTCATACCGGAGATATCATCACAATCGGCGACGCCGCGCAGATCGCGGGACAGCAAAAGCTGAAAAAAAAACTGTCGGCACTGCCGCTGTATAAGGTCACGAAAAAAGACAAAAATATCGTCGTGCTGGACATCATAAAAGTGCTGAAAACCATTCATACCGCTTTTCCCGCTCTTGATGTACAGACCGTCGGCGGCGCTGAAACGATAGTGGAAATCCATTACCAAAAAAAGCAGCTGTCAGCCGTTTTATTCGTCGGTGTCTGGCTCCTGCTTTTTATCGGTTCATGTCTTGCCATTATGAATTTTCATGAAGATGTCAGTATGAGAGAAGTTCATATCGCCTTATATGAAATCATAACGGGCGAACGGAATGAATATCCGTATCTGCTTCAGATTCCATACAGCATCGGCCTCGGTCTCGGTATGATCGTCTTTTTTAATCACATCTTCAAAAAACGCCTGAATGAAGAGCCAAGCCCGCTGGAAGTCGAGATGTTTAATTATCAGCTTGATCTCGATCACTATGTCGCAATGCACGAAAATGAAGAGACGATGAAAGATCTGCATGATCGTTAGCATTCTTTTCGTTATATTTGTCGGGCTTGGCGGAGGGCTGACCGTGGGTGCGGGCTTTGTGGCTTTTTTAACCGTTATGGGAATCGTCCCCCGCCTTATGCAGCTGACAAAAACAATGCGCTTTGTACAGGCCTACGAAGGAGCTGTTATTTCAGGAGCTGTGTTCGGCGGCTGGGAAACCTTAAATATGAATCATTTTTTTTTATCTGAATGGCTGGCCGTTCCGGTCGGGCTTTTGGCCGGCATGTTTGTCGGCATGCTGGCCGCCGCGCTTACAGAAGTGCTGAATGTGCTTCCCATTCTTGCCAAACGGATCGGCTTCGGCAGCAAAATCATCATATTGCTGATGGCCATTGTGTTCGGCAAAATAGCCGGCTCTTTATTTCATTGGCTGTATTTTATCCATCATTCATAAGGAGGAAACGACGTGACAAACTTAAAAGAAAATTACAAAACAAAAGTGAAAGACTATCAGCCGAAACCGCCATATGTTTGGAATTGCGTCAAAGCCTTTCTGATCGGCGGTTTGATCTGTCTGATCGGGCAGGCTCTTCAAGACTTTTACATCCACTTTTTTAATTTCAATGAAAAAACAGCGGGCAACCCGACGTCCGCCACTCTTATTTTAATTTCCGCCCTTTTGACCGGATTCGGTATTTATGACAGACTCGGGCAGTTTGCCGGAGCGGGTTCAGCCGTGCCGGTGACGGGTTTTGCAAACAGTATGACAAGCGCCGCTCTGGAACACAGAAGTGAAGGACTCGTGCTCGGGGTAGCGACAAACATGTTTAAATTGGCGGGAAACGTCATTGTATTCGGCGTCGTGGCAGCCTATATCGTAGGTCTGATACGGTTTGCTTGTGAAAAACTGTTTTCGTAGGAGGAGAAAAAATGAAATTGACCGGAAAGCAAACCTGGGTATTTGAAAACCCGTTATTTGTAAATTCGGCGGGGACGGCCGCCGGACCGAAAGAAAAAGACGGCCCGCTCGGTTCGCTGTTTGATAAGACATACGATGAAATGCACTGCAATCAGAAAAACTGGGAAATGGCGGAACGTCAGTTAATGGAAGATGCCATCAACTCCGCTTTGCAAAAACAGAATTTGAAAAAGAGCGATATTGATTTGTTACTCGCGGGGGATCTTTTAAATCAAAATGTGACCGCCAACTACGTCGCCAGACATCTGAAAATTCCGTTCCTCTGTCTGTTCGGCGCCTGTTCGACTTCAATGGAAACGATTGCCGTCGCATCCGCGCTCATTGACGGCGGTTTTGCGAACCGGGCGATCGCAGCCACGAGCAGCCATAACGCGACGGCAGAACGGCAATTCCGCAATCCGACGGAGTATGGCGGGCAAAAACCGGATACCGCCACTTCAACGGTCACGGGGGGCGGGGCGGTCATCATCAGCCAAAACCCTTCTGATATCAAGATTACAAGCGCAACAGTGGGAAAAGTAAGCGACCTCGGAATAACAGATCCGTTCGATATGGGATCCGCCATGGCGCCCGCTGCCGCCGACACAATCAAACAGCACCTGCAGGACTTGAACCGTACGGCGGATGATTATGATCTGATTTTAACGGGTGACCTTTCAGGCGTCGGCTCGCCGATCGTGAAAGATTTGCTCAAAGAAGAAGGCTATCCTGTGGGAACGAAACACGATGACTGCGGTCTTCTCATCTATACGCCGGACCAGCAGGTGTTTGCGGGCGGAAGCGGCTGCGCCTGCTCTGCGCTTGTTACGTACACACATATTTTTAATCAATTAAAAGCAGGGACCCTAAACAGGGTACTCGTTGTCGCGACAGGAGCGCTTTTAAGTCCGACAATGATCCAGCAGAAGGAAACCATTCCGACCATCGCGCACGGTGTGGTATTTGAGCGGGCGGGAGGTGCATCATAAATGGAATATCTGTTGGCTTTTGTTTGCGGGGGAATCATCTGCATTATCGGTCAGCTGCTGCTTGACATTTTTAAACTGACACCCGCCCATGTGATGACAACTTTTGTCGTCATCGGCGCCTTGTTAGATGGGTTCGGAATATATGACAAATTTATCGAATTCGCGGGTGCGGGCGCGACGGTTCCCATCGTCAGCTTCGGTCACAGCTTATTGCACGGCGCCATGCATCAAGCTCACGAGCATGGATTTATCGGGATCGCCATGGGGATTTTTGAACTTACTTCCGCCGGTATATCTTCAGCGATTTTATTCGCATTTCTTGTAGCCGTTATTTTTAAACCGAAAGGATAATGCCTGATGACGAAACGGAAGGTCATTCTTGTGACAGACGGGGACGTATACGCCGCCAAAACAATTGAATATGCCGCGGAAAAAGCAGGCGGACGGTGTATTTCCCAATCAAAGGGCAATCCGTCAACGAGAAGCGGGCCCGAACTTGTTCAGCTGATTAAAGCCGCGCCGAATGACCCGGTGTTTGTCATGTTTGACGATTCAGGCCTGCAAGGGGAAGGGCCGGGCGAAACGGCGCTGAAATATGTTGCCTCACATCAGGACGTTGAAGTGCTGGGGGTGATTGCGGTCGCTTCTAAGACCCATCAGGCTGAATGGACGAAAGTCGATGTCTCCATTGACCGTGATGGAGAAGTGACGGAGTTTGGCGTCGATAAAACCGGAATGAGAGAAATGGACGAGCACAGAATGAACGGAGATACGGTGTATTGTCTGGATAAATTGGACGTTCCCCTCATTGTGGGCATCGGCGACATAGGAAAGATGGGGAGAAAAGATGACATATCTAAAGGCTCGCCGATCACGATGAAGGCGGTCGAATTCATTTTAGAAAGGAGCGAAAGCCATGCCGGAAAAACCGGAAAACATGATCAAGGTGTACCGGGATCCTAGAAAAAATGAACAATTTTTTAAAGACCGCGTCGGTATGGGAACGAGCTATGATGTCGGCGTCCGCAAAGTTCGAGTATTAGACCGGGAAGTCCAGATTTACTTTGTCAACGGATTAACCGATACTTTGTTTATCGTTCATTTAATGGAACAGCTCGTCGACATCAATAATTATGACGAGAATGCGGATGAAGCGATTGACGTTGTTGAAAACAGGCTTGTCAATCAGCAGGTCCAAAAAGTCAAAACGCTCGACGAAGCAACGGATCAGGTGCTTTCCGGACTTGTCGCCGTTATCGTTGAAGACGCGGGCTTCGCCTTTATCGTTGACGTCAGAAGTTACCCCGGACGCACACCAGAAGAACCGGATACGGAAAAGGTCGTCCGCGGAGCAAGAGACGGTTTTATCGAAAATATCGTCATTAATACAGCATTGATCAGAAGACGAATCAGGGACGAAAGGCTCCGCGTCAAAATTACGAAAGTCGGCGAGCGCTCTAAGACCGATCTTGCGATTGTGTATATAGAGGACATCGCGGATCCGGACCTTGTCAGCATCGTCGAAAACGAAGTGAATGCGATTGACATTGACGGATTGACGATGGCTGATAAAACGGTGGAAGAATTCATCGTCAAACAGGGCTACAACCCGTTTCCGATGGTCAGATACACAGAGCGGCCGGATGTGGCCGCCAATCACATTTTGGAAGGGCACGTCATCATCGTCGTTGATACGTCACCGAGCGTGATCATAACGCCGACAACGATTTTTCACCATGTTCAGCATGCGGAAGAATACAGGCAGGCGCCTTCAGTGGGAACATTTTTAAGATGGATCAGGTTCTTTGGTATTATCGCTTCAACGGTCCTGCTTCCGATCTGGTTCCTCTTTGTTCTTGAACCGTCTCTTCTGCCTGAAAGATTGGATTTTATCGGTTTAAATAAAAATACGCACATCCCGATCATTCTGCAAATCTTTTTGGCCGATTTGGGGATTGAGTTTCTCAGGATGGCCGCGATCCATACGCCGACCGCTTTATCCACCGCCATGGGTCTGATTGCGGCGGTGCTGATCGGTCAAATCGCCATAGCGGTGGGGCTGTTTTCAGCAGAAGTGATTCTGTACGTATCGATCGCTGCCATCGGATCATTTACCACGCCGAGCTATGAGCTCAGCCTCGCCAATAAAATGATACGCCTCATCTTAATGGTGCTCGTGGCCATTTTCCAAGTGAAAGGCTTTGTGATAGGCTTTACATTGCTGCTGATCATAATGGCGAATATCCGCTCGTTTCACACGCCGTATTTATGGCCGTTTTTACCGTTTAACGGCAAGGCGCTGTGGCAGGTGCTCGTCCGGACGACAGTGCCGGGAGCCAAAGTCAGGCCGAGCATTGTTCACCCGAAAGACCGTCAAAGACAGCCAAGCGGTTCATAATCGCATTGAAACCGACAGAAGATTATGATATTGTATGTCTTAACTTATACGGGACTTGTATAAGGACAGCTCAAAAGAAGCTGTCCTTTTCACCCATATGCGGATCAGAAAGAGGGAATGAGCATTGTTCTTACATGGCACAAGCAGACAAAACAAACTAGGTCATTTGGAAATCGGAGGTGTGGACGCGCTGTATTTAGCGGAGCATTACGGCACGCCTCTTTATGTTTACGATGTGGCTTTAATACGTGAGCGCGCTAAAAGCTTTAAACAGGCATTCATTGACGCGGAATTAAAGGCACAGGTCGCGTACGCGAGCAAGGCGTTTTCTTCCGTTGCGATGATACAGCTCGCTGAGCAGGAGGGGCTCTCATTGGACGTTGTATCCGGCGGAGAGCTGTTTACGGCGGTTGCGGCTGGTTTTCCGGCTGACAGGATTCACTTTCACGGCAATAACAAAAGCAAAGAAGAGTTGAAAATGGCGCTCGATCATCAAATCGGCTGCATCGTCGTTGATAATTTTCATGAAATATCCTTACTTGCGGAACTGTGCCGCAAATCAGGGCGCACAATGGATGTGCTTCTGCGCATCACTCCGGGGGTAGAGGCGCATACGCATGATTATATTACGACGGGACAGGAAGATTCCAAATTCGGTTTTGATCTGCATAACGGGCAAATAGAAAAGGCGATTGAACAAGTATTACAGTCAGACCATATCCGCCTCCTCGGCGTTCACTGCCACATCGGATCACAAATTTTTGATACGGCGGGCTTTGTGCTGGCCGCAGAAAAAATCTTCACAAAACTGAATGAATGGAGAGAATCATTCGGCTTTGTCTCTGAAGTGCTGAATTTAGGGGGCGGCTTTGGCATCCGCTACACGGAGGAAGATGAACCCCTGCATCCCGCCGTTTATGTGGAAAAAATTATCGAAGCGGTAAAAGAAAACGCAGCGCTGCACGCTTTTGACATTCCGGAGATCTGGATTGAACCGGGACGCTCGCTTGTCGGAGACGCCGGAACGACGCTTTATACCATCGGTTCGCAAAAAGAAGTGCCCGGCACCCGTAAATATGCAGCGGTTGACGGGGGCATGAGCGATAATATCCGTCCTGCGCTATATCAGGCGAAATATGAAGCCGTATCGGCAAACAGAATCGGAGAACACCACGACAAAACGGTATCCATCGCGGGTAAGTGCTGTGAAAGCGGTGATATGCTCATTTGGGATATAGATCTTCCGGAAGTGAAAGAAGGCGATCTTCTCGCCGTTTTCTGCACGGGAGCGTACGGATACAGCATGGCTAACAACTACAACCGCATTCCGCGTCCCGCCGTCGTTTTTGTGGAAGACGGCGAAGCGCATCTTGTCATTAGAAGGGAAACTTATGAAGACATTGTAAAACTGGATCTGCCGTTTAAGGCGGGGGTCAAACAATAAATAAAAAAGAGACCGGAACAATGGCGTCCGGTCTCTTTTTGCATTCAGCTGTTAGAACTTGATCCGCTGTCTCCTGTGAATACAGACACGATCGCATTCCAAATCGAAGCGAAGAAATCAATGACTTTTTGAACAAAGCTTTTGCCTTCATCGGATTGAATGAACTTCGTGATTTTGTCTTTTGCCTTATCGAGCTGGCTGCCGACTTGGCCCCAATCAATCTTGGCATTTTTCATTTTATTAAACAATGAAACGAGCTGGTCTTTTTGAGCGTCAGTCAGTGTAATGTTAAGGGTTGAAGCCGCATCATCGACCTTTTTCTCGATTCCTTCTTTTGTATCGGGCACACCGTTTTTCGCGAAATCATCTTTAATGTTTGCGATGAGCGCGGAGGCGTTTTTATCCCCGATTTTATCCCCGAGATCTGATGTCGTAACAAGCTCTTGGTTGGCGACCTGTTTTACATCTTCTGAAATCGCTTTGTCTGATGAGACTTCATATGCCTTGATGATTCCCGTTAATGCTGCGGTGCCTGATACCTCAAACGGCGCCGTCACGTATACTTTCGCATCTTTCACTCCTGCTGTCATCAGGGCGTTTAAGTACATTTCATCCGTGATGGAATCGATATTATGGGTCTTAACGTCAAGACCGGACCCTTTCTTTGCCACCGTGATGGATGATGAAGAGATGGCTCTTGTGCCGATTTGGGCATTCGATATATATTTTCCCAGATATTCATGTTCTTCTTTATTCGTGACCGTCACTTTTGTCGCGTTATCAGGGACATTTAATTCGTCAAGCACTTTCTGACGGTTTTCGTTTGACAGATCCGCCCCCAGTGTGACGATGACATCTCCGACTGCGGCATCGGCCAGGCTGATTTTCGGTATTGTGCACAATACAACGGCCGCCGCCAGCAATCCAATCCACATTTTTTTCAAAGCGGTTAACCTCCTTCTTTTCACAAATGCCGTTTTGAAGCGGTTTGTGAGGGCCTGCGTGAAGCAGTTCCGATACATAGACGGCTGTGAAGCTGTTCTGGTTTCATTTTCTTTCTGCGGAAGCGGGGAGATTCGTTTTCCGGCTGAAGGTGTGGTATAATAGCCGCGAAAAGAAGAGCAGAGGCCTCTTCCTTCAAAAGAATATCAAAAAGAAAGCCGGCTTACAATTGAAATTCATATTGAAGAAGGCTTTGACAAAAAACAATACGGAAGTAGGAATGAGAATGAAAACTGGTTACATCGAAATGGAAAACGGCAGCAGAATCGAATTTGAACTTTATCCGAATGAAGCGCCTAATACAGTCGCTAACTTTGAAAACCTGGCGAATACGGGCTTTTATGACGGCGTTATTTTTCACCGCGTGATTCCGGGCTTTGTCAGCCAAGGCGGAGATCCGACTGGGACAGGCATGGGCGGAAGCGGAAAAACGATCAAATGTGAAACAGAAGGCAATCCGCATAAGCACGAAGCCGGTTCTTTATCAATGGCGCATGCCGGTAAAGACACGGGTTCAAGCCAATTCTTCATCGTACATGAGCCGCAGCCGCATTTAAACGGCGTTCATACTGTATTCGGAAAAGTGACAAGCGGTTTAGAGCATGCGAAAAACATGTCTAACGGAGACAAAATGAAAGAAATCCGTGTAGAAGGATAATGACGGAAAACCCGCCTTTTTCAGGCGGGTTTTTTTATGTATATGAAAATTCTCATGTGTAAATCATGAAAAAATACATATATGAACGATAGCAGTTCCTCTGGTATAGTGATAAAGACCGATTACAACAATGAAAAGAGGTAGAAACGTTGGTTCAATTGGCAACCGTTTTATTTGTCATTAGTATTCTCGCACTTATTATTTGGTTCAGGGTGAAAAAGGGGAACAGGCCGATTAAAGGCGGCGGCTTCGGCATCATTCTCCCGCTTTTAATTATCGCCGTCATTTTTACATTCAGCATCAGCCAGCTCATGAATATCCCGGGAAAGCCGTTTCATTTTCCCGCTCTTTGGGAGCTCGCCATCGCCGGACTGTTAGGCGCGGTATTCGGCGTCATCATGCTGTCGCAAACCGCCTATGAAATCCGGGAAGACGGCTTTGTCTACTCCAAGCGGAATAAAAACTTTAAATATGTCATTATCGCGATTATTGCGATCCGTATCGTGCTCAGCCAATATTTCAAAAACATTGACGCTGCGGAATTCGCCGTTTTAACGATGGAACTTGCTTTTGTGTATTTGTGCATTTGGCGGATCGGAAGCTTTGTGAAATACCGTAAAATCAGCAGATCCGGCTTATAAAATGAAAAAAAATGGGATGAGGTGCGGGGCTTATTTGCCCTCTGTGCAGGGATTCATGGTAAAATAAAAACGACCATGGCTAATGGGAGGAAATCACTTGAAATCAGAAAAAGAAAAAACTTCTAAAAAAAGCGCCGTACTTGATTGGGCGAAAGCCATTATCATCGCTGTCGTTCTGGCACTGCTCATCCGAAACTTTTTATTTGCCCCTTATCTCGTTGATGGAAGATCAATGGATCCGACGCTGCATGACCGCGAGAGAATCTTTGTCAATATGACGGTCAAATACATAAGCGACTTCAAACGCGGCCAGATCGTCGTTCTGAACGGAGAAAACGAGCACTATGTCAAACGGATTATCGGACTCCCAGGCGACACGGTGCAAATGAAAAACGATCAGCTGTACATCAACGGCAAAAAAGTGTCCGAACCGTATTTAGCGGCAAACAAGCACAAGGCGAAGCAAGACGGCTATGACCGGCTGACAGAAGACTTCGGCCCGGTGAAGGTGCCGGACGACAAATATTTCGTCATGGGTGATAACCGCAGAGAATCTATGGACAGCCGCAACGGCCTCGGTCTTTTTACGAAAAAACAAATAGCGGGTACTTCAAAATTCGTCTTCTTCCCGTTTAACGAAATTCGCAAGACGAAATAAACCGTACAGGCAGTTTTCTTATAAGAAAACTGCTTTTTTATATAAATTTATCTTTCCACCCTCAAAAACAGAACATAAATTCGTATATCTATTTAATAGATAGAAAGTTTTACAGATACATGAAACATCTTCCCTTTATGAAACGTTATATGAATAACTCACGCAGGGAAGAACGGTTTTCTATTCATGAAAAAAAGGAATATGACATAGTAATGAATAGATTGATACGGGCTGGAGGTAGAAAAAATGGGAAGAATTAAAACAAAAGCAGCCATTTTACTTGTACTGCTGCTGTTATTGGCGGGCGGTTATATGGTCATAAATGATATTGAACTGAAAGACGTGCCGACTGCAATCGGACAAACCCTGTCCCAGGAAAAAGAAGAATATACAGTCAAAACATATAAAATTACGAAAATCGAAGGAACTGAGTACCACGGTACGGCAGATAACGGCACAAAAATTATTTTTAACGGCGATAAGCTGAAGCAGGATCTCTCCGATATGAAAAAGGGAGATAAGATTAAAGCGTATTTCAGCAAATCAAACCGGATTGACGGCTTATTGAAGGTCGTCAAAGTGAACGAATAAATAAAGGCGCCCTTTTATGAGAAAAGGGCGCTTTTTATTTTTCTGAATAATTAGGTGCAAATTCATTGCGCCTGCCGCAAAGGATGTTATAATAGCGGATAAGGACAAAAAAATATTGATTGTATCCTTCGGGGCTGGGTGAAAATCCCGACCGGCGGTAATAAGGCGTTTTGCGCTTTACAGCCCGTGACCCGTATGCATCTGTATACGGTGGATTCAGTGAAAAGCTGAAGCCGACAGTGAAAGTCTGGATGGGAGAAGGATGAGAGAAGCTATGCAAAAAATAAACTTACTGTATAGTCTTATTTCCTATGGATTAAAACTGGCAAAGCCCCGAATTGTGTAAACATTCGGGGCTTTTTTGACGCCAAATTGCGTGGAAGAAGGGAGGGATAACGATGGAAGAATATTATATGAATACGGCAATAGAACTTGCCAGACGCGGTGAAGGACAGACACAGTCCAATCCTCTTGTCGGCGCTGTCGTCGTCAAAAACGGACAGATCGTCGGAATGGGCGCCCATTTGCAATACGGAGAAGCGCATGCCGAGGTTCACGCGATTAATATGGCCGGCAGACACGCAAAAGGCGCCGATTTGTATGTGACGCTGGAGCCTTGCAGCCATTACGGAAAAACACCGCCATGCGCCGAACTGATAATAAAGTCGGGGATAAAAAGGGTGTTCATCGCGGTGAAAGATCCGAATCCGCTTGTAGCCGGAAAAGGCATCGGAATGCTGGAAGCAGCGGGCATCGAAGTGAAAACCGGACTTCTCAGGCAGCAGGCAGAAGAGCTGAATAAAATGTTTCTTCACTTCATGCGGACCGGACTTCCGTATGTCACCTTGAAAGCGGCCGCGAGCCTTGACGGGAAAACAGCGACTGAAACCGGTGACAGCAAATGGATTACATCAGAGGCGGCAAGGCTTGATGCCCAGCAATACAGGAAATCGCATCAAAGCATTCTTGTCGGAGCAGGCACAGTCAAAGCCGATAATCCGAGCCTGACCTGCAGGCTTCCTGATGCGGTGAAGCAGCCGGTCAGAGTGATTCTCGATACAAAGCTGACCATTCCTGAAACGGCAAATGTGCTCACTGACGGCGCTGCGCCGACATGGATATTTACGGCCAAAGGTGCAGACGTGCAAAAGAAAGACCGGCTGACCGCACTCGGAATAAAAGTTATTCCGCTGGAAACAGACCGCATTCACGTCCCTGAGGTGCTCAGCATTCTTGCTGAAAAGGGCATAATGTCCGTTTATGTGGAAGGCGGAGCATCCGTACACGGAAGTTTTGTCAAGGAAGGCTGTTTCCAAGAGCTTCATTTCTATTTCGCCCCTAAATTAATCGGAGGAACGCTTGCTCCCAGCTTGATCTCCGGTGAAGGTTTTCAATCAATGAAAGATGTCTCCCATTTACAATTCACACAAATCACCCAAATCGGGCCGGATATAAAACTGACGGCCATACCTAAAGATGGAAAGGATGGTGACGATGTTTACAGGAATCGTTGAAGAAACAGGCACGATCCAAGCAATCAAAAAGACAGGCCTTTCCATGGCATTAACCATCGCCGCTTCAAAAGTGACAAGTGATGTGAAGCTTGGCGACAGCATTGCGGTAAACGGCATCTGCCTGACCGTAACCGGATTTTCTGACAATCAATTTACGGTTGATGTCATGCCGGAAACAGTGAAAGCCACTTCGCTGAACGGCTTGTCAAAAGGCAGTAAAGTAAACCTGGAAAGAGCGATGTCCGCCAACGGACGGTTCGGCGGCCACTTTGTATCAGGGCATGTGGACGGAACGGCGGAAATTACGCGGATCGAGAAAAAAAGCAACGCGGTCTATTACGATTTAAAACTTTCGCCGGAATTGACAAAAACGCTCGTATTGAAAGGTTCAATTACGGTAGACGGCGTGAGCCTGACGATTTTCGGTTTATCAGACGAAAGCGTAACGGTATCCATCATTCCGCATACCATCTCAGAAACGATTTTTCAGACGAAAACAGTCGGATCGACCGTAAATATTGAGTGTGACATGATCGGCAAATACTTATACCGCTTTTTGCACAAAACAGAACAAACGAAAAGTAATCAAACTATCACGGAAGCCTTTTTAAGCGAGAACGGCTTTTAGAAAGGAAGATCGATATGTTTCATCCGATAGAAGAGGCGTTAGAGGCGCTGAAAAAAGGTGAAGTCATCATTGTTGTCGATGATGAAGACAGAGAAAACGAAGGAGATTTCGTAGCGCTGGCTGAGCATGCCACGCCGGAAGTGGTTAATTTTATGGCGACCCATGGGAGAGGCCTGATCTGCACGCCGCTGTCTGAAGACATCGCCGGCCGGCTGGATCTTCACCCGATGGTCGATCATAATACGGACTCACATGAGACCGCGTTTACGGTCAGTATTGACCACAGGCTGACAAAAACGGGCATCAGCGCGCAGGAACGATCCTTTACCATTCAGGCGCTGTTGAACGAAGAATCTGTGTCTGACGATTTTCAGCGTCCGGGCCACATTTTCCCCTTAATCGCAAAAAAAGGAGGCGTCCTGAAGCGGGCCGGCCATACGGAAGCAGCCGTTGATCTTGCAAAAGCCTGCGGATTTCAGGGGGCGGGCGTCATTTGTGAAATTATGAATGAAGACGGCACAATGGCCAGAGTGCCGGAGTTAGCCGAAATCGCCGAACGCCACCAGCTGAAAATGATTACGATAAAAGACTTAATAGAGTACCGTTACAACATTACGACACTTGTGAACAGAGAAGTTGATATTACGCTGCCGACTGACTTCGGCACGTTTAGGGTTTACGGATATACAAACGAGGTTGACGGAAAAGAACATCTCGCCTTTGTCATGGGGGATGTCCCGTTTAACAGCGAACCCGTTCTTGTCAGAGTGCACTCAGAATGCCTGACGGGCGATGTGTTTGCATCCCATCGCTGTGATTGCGGACCTCAGCTTCATGCCGCGCTTGCGCAAATTGCTGAAGAAGGCCGCGGCGTTCTATTGTATTTGCGCCAGGAAGGCAGAGGAATCGGTTTAATCAATAAGCTGAAGGCGTACCGATTGCAGGAACAAGGGTATGACACGGTTGAAGCGAACGAAGCGCTCGGCTTTCTGCCTGATCTGCGCAACTACGGCATCGGCGCCCAGATTCTCCGCGACTTAGGGGTTCAGCATATGAAACTTTTAACCAATAACCCCCGGAAAATCGCCGGCCTCGAAGGATACGGTCTCAGCATTTCAGAACGGGTGCCGCTTCAAATGGAAGCGAGTGAGCATAACAAGCAATATTTACAGACCAAAATGAAAAAACTTGGACATCTGCTTCATTTCTAAAAACAAATCTCACAAAAAAGGATGGATAACATATGAATATCATACAAGGAAACCTAGTAGGAACAGGTCTTAAAATCGGAATCGTCGTCGGCAGATTTAATGAATTTATAACGAGCAAGCTGTTAAGCGGAGCGGAAGACACGTTGCTTCGCCACGGTGTAGAATCAAACGACATTGACGTCGCTTGGGTGCCGGGAGCGTTTGAAATCCCGTTTGCGGCAAAGAAAATGGCGGAAACGAAAAAATACGATGCCGTCATTACGCTCGGCACGGTTATCAGAGGAGCGACAACGCATTATGACTATGTCTGCAATGAAGCGGCAAAAGGCATTGCCCAGGCGGGAACGGCGACGGGCGTCCCGGTTATCTTCGGCATCGTGACGACTGAAACCATTGAGCAGGCCATCGAACGAGCCGGAACAAAAGCCGGAAATAAGGGAGCGGATTGCGCAGTATCTGCCATTGAAATGGCAAACTTAAACGTTCATTTGAATAATTTGTTGAAAAGCGTTTAAAACAGCGGCGAAAATGATATAATGTGAGGAAACGGATCGCCTTTATGTATCCGTTTGATAGGACATGAATGGACATTTTGGATATAGAGGGGTTTTTATGTTAATTCGTTATAAAAAATCGTTTGAAAAGATTGCGATGGGTCTTCTGTCATTTATGCCGAATGAAAAAGATCTCAAGCAGCTTCAGCAGACAATAAAGGACTATGAAACGGATACTGGCCGCCAGCTCTTTCTTTGGAAAGAGGATGAAGATATCGTCGGAGCGATCGGAGTCGAAAAAAAGGACTCAGAAGTTGAAATCCGGCATATCAGCGTGAATCCTTCTCACCGCCATCAAGGAATCGGAAAGCAAATGATGGACGCCTTAAAACGTCTGTTCAAAACGGAGGCACTCGTTCCGAATGAATTAACGCAAAGCTTTTTTGAACGCTGTCAACATCAAAAAGATCAGGATATCTCATATAATAACTGACAAATGCTCCCGGAATCTTCACGGTTTCGGGAGCTGTTTTGATATAGAAAAAGCAGGGCTGACCGTCAGCCTCTGCTTTTTTTTCTTCTCTCAATTTCCCGTTCGCGTTCCTTAATGACATCCGTCCTGTCCCGCAGGCGGTGTTTATGAATAAGAAAGGTATCTGATACGCCGTCTTGCCCCCATGTATAGCCCTTTCGGCGGCATTCGGCAAGACATGCTTCTTTCAGGGCTTCATCTGTAATCGGCAGCATAACACTTTTATAAGGCAGGCCCGCTTCTATATCGTCTGCCAGCGTTTCTATCAGCTCAATCAGCTTCGGATGGCTGAGACCGAGAGAACAGACCGCCTGCTTTTCAGACCGGAGAATACGTAAGCTGTTGGCAATCAGCCGTTTCGCCCCGGCTTCATTTCCCCTGCGCTGGTGATACAGAGCGACGGCAAGCTGAATCAGGCCGACCCAATGAATGCTCCGCTTTTCAGCCGGGCTTTCTTTCCAATATTCCTCTAACAGTTCATGACACTCAAAATAATCTCTTGATGCGTGAAATTCGGCCAAAAAGCCGATATAAGCTTTAGGATACAAGCCGCTTCCTCCTTTTATGCTAAAACCAGTGTACCACAGCGCTATGAAAAGGAAAAAAGAGCGGCTTGGTGCCTGAAGCCTGATGAACTAGCAGATGTAAGATGCTCCTACGACAACGAGCAAAATAAACAGAACGACAATTAATGCAAAACCTCCGCCGAAACAAGCTCCGCTCATGTGAAATCAGCCTCCCTTTGTTTCAAGTTTACACGGCTATCATATGTGCATCCGCCTTTAAAGGTATAGGCGTATATCTTCTTTTTCAGTATTTTCTAAATAACGGAGGACGTGTATAAAAGTATTGGACGAGAGCATTTCGGTGGATTATACTAAAGGGTAGCCAGTTTTTCCGGCAATGAGAGTGATATTGAAAATGGTGAGATAATGGTAGAATATCAAGTGAAAATTGATACGTTTGAAGGCCCATTGGACCTGCTGCTTCATCTGATTAACCGTCTTGAAATCGACATATACGACATACCCGTGGCAACCATTACTGAACAATATTTATTATATGTACATACAATGCAAGAGCTTGAACTTGATGTCGCCAGTGAATATCTGGTCATGGCGGCGACGCTTCTCAGCATTAAAAGCAGAATGCTGCTTCCGAAACAAGAGGAAGAGCTGTTTGAAGACGAAATGCTTGAAGAAGAAGACCCTCGGGACGAGCTGATTGAAAAGCTGATTGAGTATAGAAAGTATAAAACCGCTGCGAAGGATTTAAAAGAGCGGGAAGAAGAAAGACAAAAGTCATTTACAAAGCCGCCGAGTGATTTAAGTGAGTATGCAAAAGAAATCAAACAGACCGAGCAGAAACTGTCGGTGACCGTTTATGACATGATCGGCGCGTTTCAAAAGGTGCTTCAGCGTAAAAAAATCACGCGGCCGAAAGAAACGACCATTACAAGACAGGAAATACCGATTGAAGACAGAATGAACGAAATCGTAAAAAGCTTAAAAACGGCGGGGAGAAGAATAAACTTCACGGAGCTTTTTCCTTCTCGGCAAAAGGACCATCTCGTCGTGACGTTTTTAGCAGTCCTGGAACTGATGAAAAATCAGCAGATTATCATTGAACAGGAAGAAAACTTTTCAGATATATACATTACGGGGAGTGAATCCATTCATGGCGCTTGATATCGTGAATTGGAAAGCGATTGTGGAAGCCTTGCTGTATGCGGCGGGTGATGAAGGGCTGACCAAAAAGCAATTGGTGACGGTGCTTGAAATAGAAGAAGCGGAACTGGCCGGAATCATGGAAGAAGTGGCCGCTCAGTACAAGGAAGACGACAGAGGCATCGAGCTTACCGAATATGCGGATACGTATATGCTTGGAACGAAAAAAGAATTCGTGCCTTATTTGAAAAAACTAATCGAAGTGCCGTCAAAAGGGCTGTCACAGGCTTCTTTGGAAGTGCTGGCGATCGTCTCGTACAAGCAGCCGATCACACGGGCGGAAATTGAAGATATCCGGGGCGTGAAGTCTGAACGGATTCTGCACAGCCTCGTGTCAAAAGCGCTGCTGTGTGAGGTGGGCCGCGCCGACGGTCCCGGCCGGGCGATTTTATACGGCACGACACCGGTATTTCTTGAACAATTCGGCTTAAAAACATTGGAGGAGCTCCCGCCGCTTCCTGAAAATGCGGAGGAAGACGTTCTCCAGGAGGAAGCCGATTTATTCTTTGAAAACTTCAACCAAACTTTTGAGGATATTAAATAATAATCGTTTTTCATCATACGATAGTAGGGAAAGGCCATTGATGAATGACGCAAATGACGACGTACAAGAGAGGAAGGAAACGGACGGAAATGGGAAATTCGATTGTGAGGGCCCATACTGAAGAAACTGGTGAATTTTTAGCCGAGGTTGTCACGATGGTCAGCAGCTATTTAAATCATACAACATTGCCGGAGATGCGGGCTCAAGGAGAGGCGGATGAGGCATACTGCCGCGACGTGCTCAGTGTGCTGAGGAGGATGACCGTCTTTTGCGAAGGCGCCCAGGAAGCCTGCAGGCGGCTTTTAATGCAGGAGCCGTTTCATGAGGTGAGAGCGGAAAAAACGCTGTATAAAGTGTATCATCAGTGCGTGGAAGAGTTTTTCATGCCGAAAAAGGATACATGGTACGAAAACAGCCGCGCCGCTTATACAGGCCAAAGCGCGATTGAATTCTACCAGCAAGTGCCGGATTCGCTGCGGAGCCTTCTGCTTTCGCTCAGCAGTGAATTTCTGCGCATGCGGGAAGAATTGGCGCAATATGAAGCATCAGGCTCAAATATGGCATCAGTCAGATAAAAACTCTTCCTTTTGGGAGAGTTTTTTTATGTGAAAGTGATGCAATTGGTATTCATAAGTCATGGACATGCGCATAAACTTGTACAAACCCACAACAAGGACGTGAGCATTCATGCGCTTTCTCAAAAAAGCTGCCGTATTTCTTTTGACTTTTGTTATTCTTTTTTTCATTACAGACGGCAATACGGCACATGCCCAAATACATGTCAGCGCAAAAAGCGCGATTATAATCGACGGAGCATCTGGCAGGGTGTTATTCGCCAAGGATGAACATCATAAGCGGCGGATTGCAAGCATTACGAAAATCATGACGGCGGTGCTGGCGATTGAATCAGGGAAGATGGAAGAGACCGTGACGGTTTCCCCGAATGCCGTAAAAACGGAAGGCTCAGCCATTTATCTTCAGCCGGGACAAAAAGTGAAGCTGAAAGATCTCGTATACGGGCTTATGCTGAGATCAGGAAATGACGCCGCTGCAGCAATAGCTGAATATGTCGGCGGAAGCCTTGACGGTTTTGTATTTATGATGAACAAAAAAGCCGAGCAAATCGGGATGGAAAATACAAAATTTCAAAATCCGCACGGACTGGACGACCATGAAAATTTATATTCAACGGCGTATGACATGGCGCTTTTGACTAAATACGCGATGAAAATCAAGGAATACCGGACCGTTTCAGGCACAAAAGTGTATAAGGCGGAAACGATGGACCGGGTATGGAAAAATAAAAACAAGCTTCTCACAGGGCTCTACCGTTACAGCACAGGCGGAAAAACAGGTTACACAAAAATCGCGAAACGGACGCTCGTCTCGACGGCCTCAAAAGACGGTACGGATCTCATCGCGGTCACTATAAATGATCCGGATGATTGGGATGATCATATGAATATGTTTAATTATGTCTTTGATCACTATAAAACCTATGTCGTCGCCAAAAAAGGCGGCATCCCGAAGCTGAAAAAGACGTTTTACGGAAAGCGCGCTTTTATTGCCCGGGATGTCAAATATTTGTTAAAAGAGGATGAAATCGACGATGTGAAAATCCGCACAACCTTAATAAAACCGAAAAAAACCTGGAAAAAGGACGCCTCTCTCATTCCTGATGTCGTCGGCCGAATGACTGTTATGCATGATGGGAAAGTGATCGCCAAGATCCCCGTCTATTATGAAAACGAGCGCCATAAAAAACCGAAAAAGCATTTCATTGAGACGTTTACGAGCCTGTTTATGAGCGCGGCGGGCGGTTCGTCATGGTCAATTTAATCTGGGTATGTCTGACGGTAATCGGACTTGTCTTTGCGATGTTTAACGGTACCTTGCAGGATGTGAATGAAGCCGTTTTTAAAGGAGCGAAAGAAGCGGTTACGATCTCGTTCGGATTAATGAGCGTTCTCGTGTTCTGGCTCGGCCTGATGAAAATAGCCGAGCAGTCCGGCCTTTTGGATATATTCAGCAGAATGTGCCGCCCGTTTATTTCTAAGCTGTTTCCCGATATTCCCCCTGATCATCCGGCGATGGGATACATCTTATCAAATCTCATGGCAAACTTTTTCGGACTGGGAAATGCGGCGACACCGCTCGGCATTAAAGCCATGGAGCAGATGAAAAAGCTGAATGGAGGTAAGTCTGAGGCCAGCCGTTCCATGATTACCTTTTTGGCGGTAAATACTTCGAGTATTACATTGATACCGACAACCGTCATTGCCGTGCGCATGGCTTACTCGGCGAAATCACCGACCGATATCGTCGGGCCGACCATCTTAGCGACTTTAATTTCGGGAATCGGCGCGATTTTCATTGACCGCTACTTCTGGTACCGCCGCAAAAGAAAAGGGAGGTAAGCGAATGGAAATGGTGAATTGGCTGTCTTTAGCCATGATTCCGATTATTATCGCCGGTATATTGATATACGGCACGATCAAAAAAGTGCCGACGTATGAATCATTCGTTGAAGGCGGAAAAGAAGGAATTGAGATTGCGTTTTCCATCATTCCCTATTTGGTTGGGATGCTGGTGGCGATTACCGTATTCCGGGCCTCGGGCGCGCTGGATTTTGTCATGGGGCTGTGCAAGCCTTTCTTTACAGCGCTCGGCATTCCCGCAGAAGTCGTGCCGCTTGCTCTGATCCGCCCGATTTCGGGGACGGCGGCGCTCGGCATGACGACAGATCTGATCGCCGTGTACGGGCCTGATTCATTTATCGGCAGGCTGGCTTCGGTCATGCAGGGATCGACTGACACGACGCTGTATGTCCTGACGGTGTATTTCGGGGCGGTCGGCATCAAAAAAATGGGGGATGCTTTAAAGGTTGGTCTTCTTGCTGATTTGATCGGGGTGGTTGCATCAATCATCATAGTTACGTTATTATTTGGAAGCGCCTGAAATCAGGCGCTTTTTATATATCAGAATAACTCGTCCTTGAAAAAGCTTGTTTGTTCAGGGGGAAAAAAGTAAGATTATACTTGAGGTGAACGACATGGAAAGACTGCAAAAAGTTATTGCTCATGCCGGCGTGGCATCACGCAGAAAGGCGGAAGAGCTGATAAAAGAAGGAAAAGTAAAGGTGAATGGAAAAGTAATAACAGAGCTCGGCGTAAAAGTGACCGGTTCTGATCAGATTGAAGTAAACGGATTAAAGGTGGAGCGGGAAGAACCCGTGTACTTTCTGCTTTATAAACCGAGAGGAGTGATCTCAGCAGCTGATGACGACAAAGGGCGGAAAGTGGTGACCGACTTCTTCAAAGAAGTGCCGCAGCGCATTTATCCGATCGGCAGGCTTGATTATGATACGAGCGGACTTTTATTGCTGACAAATGACGGCGAGTTTGCCAACAAACTCATGCATCCGAAATACGAAATTGATAAGACGTACGTCGCCAAAGTGAAGGGGATTCCTTCCAAGGAACTTCTGAGAAAGCTTGAGCGCGGCATTCAGCTTGAAGAAGGCAAGACGGCGCCGGCCAGAGCGAAAATGCTTTCCCTGGACAAAAGAAAGCAGACGAGCATCATTCAGCTGACGATTCATGAAGGACGGAACAGACAGGTCCGCCGCATGTTCGAGGCGATCGGTCATGACGTGCTGAAACTAAAACGTGAAGAATACGCATTTTTAGATTTAAGAGGCCTGCGCACAGGAGACGCAAGAGAATTGTCGCCGCATGAGGTGAAAAGGCTGCGGGCTTTAGCTGAACACGGTAAAAACGCTTTCTAATTTTCACATAACCTTCAAAAATTACAAAACGTGTTGATGATATAATTGAATGGATTTGCAGGCAGGGGAGGGGAGCAGTGTACAATGAACAAAAAACGGCGGCGTTTATTCATTCGGACCGGCATCCTTCTCATCTTACTCTGCGCGCTCGGATATACCATCTATAATGCCGTATACACAAACGGCGAGCGTATATCTGAGGGGTCCAAAGCCCCGAATTTCGCGCTGAAAGATACAGAGGGCAGACTCATAGAACTGAGTCAGTTAAAAGGAAAAGGCGTTTTTCTGAATTTCTGGGGAACGTGGTGTGAGCCGTGCAAGCAGGAATTTCCCTACATGGAGAATCAATACAAGCATTTTAAAGACCTCGGTGTCGAGGTGGTTGCGGTAAATGTCGGCGAATCAAAGATTGCAGTACATAATTTTATGAAAACATACGGCGTCAATTTCCCGGTTGCGCTCGATACTGACCGGCAAGTGCTGGACGCGTACGGCGTATCACCTATTCCGACGACATTTTTGATCAATCCCGACGGAAAAGTCGTGAAAGTGGTGACCGGCACGATGACAGAACGCATGGTTCATGACTATATGAATTTAATTAAGCCGGAGGCGTCTTCATGAAAAAGGTCAAATGTGAATGCGGGCACGTGAATCCAGCCGGGACGGTTTTATGCGAGTCGTGCGGGAAGCCGCTTGATGATCAAAAATCGCTGCTTGCGGATATGCGGTACGACGGCAGCGCAAGGCGTTCGCAAACATATAACAAAACAATCGTAGATAAGGTATGGAACTTCTTTTCTTCCGTAAAAGTCGGAATATGGCTGATCGTCATTACTCTGGCGGCGTCTGCTTTCGGCACGGTTTTTCCGCAGGAAGCTTATCTGCCGCCGGGCGCCCAGCCGGATACATATTATGAACAGCAGTATGGCATAATCGGTCAACTGTACTATCTGCTGGGATTTCATCACCTGTACGGCTCATGGTGGTATATGCTCCTGATCGCATCCATTGGCATATCACTGGTCATCTGCAGCCTGGATCGGGTGATTCCTTTGTACAGAGCGCTGAAAAATCAAGGAGTTCGGCGGAATCCGATCTTTTTGAAGAGGCAGCGTCTATACAGCCGGACAGAAACCGAGCTGAACGGGGATGCGGCTGATGGCATCAGAACACGATTGAAAAAAAAGCATTATAGAGTGCGAGAACAAGAGGGAAGCATTCTGGCGGAAAAAGGCCGTTTTTCAAGGTGGGGGCCCTACGTCAATCATATCGGTCTGATCATTTTTCTGATCGGAGCCATGCTGAGATTTGTACCCGGTATGTATGTCGATGAAACGCTCTGGGTCCGTGAAGGCGAAACCGCTCAGATCCCCGGCACTGATGGCAAGTATTACTTAAAAAACAACCGGTTCACGATGCAGACATATAACAAAGACACTGAGAAAAAAGTATTCGCCGACGCCATTGACAGAGCCGGAAACGGCAAAGTCGCCAAATCCTTCACAACGGACGCGGTTTTGTACAAGAGGGAAGGCGACATTGTATTCGGCGAAAAGCCGAAGCTTAAAAGAGTCAAAGAAAACAATATCCGCGTCAATGAACCGCTGCGTTTTGACTCCTATTCTGTGTATCAGGTGGACTATAAAGAAAACCAGCTCGATCAGATGGTATTTCAGCTGATCGACCAAAAAACAAAACAGTCATTCGGCAAACTGAAGATCAATCTTCTTGATCCCGACACGGACTATGATCTTGGTAACGGTTACAAAGTGCAGATCGCCAGTTATCTTCCTGATTTTTATTTTAAAAGGGACGGAGAACCGAGCACGAAAACGAAGGTTCCTAACAATCCGGCTTTTGTCTTTAAAATCACGGCTCCTGACAAGCCGAAAGGGGAGAAAAGTTTTGTTGCGATTCAGCAGACTGTTGAAGGTTCCGAAAGTAACAAGTACAAATTAAAATTCGACCATGTGGAAACGAAAAACATTACAGGACTCACCGTCAGAAAAGACTTAACCTTGTGGGTGCTTGCCGTCGGCGGCGCGATCTTTATGATCGGCGTCATTCAAGGAATGTACTGGCAGCACAGAAGGATCTGGATCAAAACAGGTGATCATGAAGTGCTTGTGGCGGGACATACGAACAAAAACTGGTTCGGTCTGAAAAAGGATATCGAATTTGTTCTTAGCGGGACCGGGATTCAAGAGCCGGCCGATCAAAAAGAATTGGCCAAAAATCAGGCCTAGTGAAAAAGGAGTGGTGTCATGGCGGAGCTGAGCGCAAATTTTCTTTATGCTGCCTTTTTGATTTATTTAATTGCCGTCCCGGTTTTCGGCGGCGCCATCCGGGGAACAAAAGGTGCTAAGGACGGTAAGGGCCGCTGGTCGGCTATCGGAATCACGTTAACCATTTTCGGATTTCTTTGTCATCTCGGCTACTTCATTGCGAGATGGTCGGCAAGCGGACATGCGCCTGTCAGCAATATGTTTGAATTTACGACGTCATTCGGCATGATGCTTGTTCTCGCTTTTATTATTATTTACTTTATTTACAGACTGCCTTCATTAGGCATGTTCACATTGTCTATCGCGCTTTTGCTTATCGCATATGCAAGCATGTTTCCGACAGACATCACGCCGCTTATTCCGTCACTGCAGAGCAATTGGCTGTACATTCACGTCACGACGGCGGCGCTCGGGCAGGCGATTCTTGCGATCAGTTTTGTAGCCGGCGTCATTTTCCTGTTAAAGCATGTCGACCAATCCAGACCGGGCAAAAAAACGTTCTGGCTTGAAGTCATCATGTTTATACTCGTGACGACCGTGGCATTTATCGCCGTCACGTCGGCATTCCGGCTGGCGGACTACAAAGCTGAATTTAATTGGGTGGATAAAAAAGAAGCCAAAAGCGTCATGATATATGATATGCCTGCGCTTGTCGGCCCGCATGAGGGAGAACTGCTTACGGAAGGCGCAATGAAGCCGCTTATTGAGCTTCCGGCCATTTTTTCAGGCAGAAAGGTCAATACGGTGATCTGGTCGTTTGGCGCAGGTCTCGTTTTATACGGTGCGCTCAGGCTGATATTCAGAAAGAGAATCAGCGCTCTTATCAGCCCGCTCGTCAAAAATGTGAATCTGGACTTGGTCGATGAAGTCGGCTACCGCGCTGTTTCCATCGGTTTTCCGGTATTCACACTCGGCGCGCTTGTGTTTGCGATGATTTGGGCGCAGCTTGCATGGACGCGTTTTTGGGGCTGGGACCCGAAGGAAGTATGGGCGCTGATCACCTTTTTATTTTACGCAGCGTATTTGCACTTGCGGCTGTCAAGAGGCTGGCATGGCGAAAAGTCCGCGTGGCTTGCCGTCATCGGCTTCGCCATTATTATGTTTAACTTGATTTTTGTGAATCTCGTGCTTGCCGGACTTCATTCGTACGCATAGATGCAAAAAGCCGATACAGTTCTCAAGCTGCCGCACAGTTTGTTAAAATGAAAGTAACAGAAGGAAAGCAGGGGGAAAACGATGGATCAAACAAATGAAACTAAAATATTAGTAGTAGATGATGAAGCCAGAATTCGACGCCTTTTAAGAATGTACCTTGAACGGGAAAACTATGTGATTGAAGAGGCGGAAAACGGCGACGAGGCCATTAAAATGGGGCTGGCATCAGATTATGATCTGGTGCTCTTGGATTTAATGATGCCGGGAACGGACGGAATCGAAGTATGCCGGCAGCTCAGAGAAAAAAAAGCGACGCCGATTATCATGCTGACGGCAAAAGGGGAAGAAGCCAACCGCGTCCAGGGGTTTGAAGCGGGTACGGACGATTATATCGTCAAGCCTTTCAGCCCGAGAGAAGTGGTGCTTCGGGTAAAGGCGCTTTTAAGAAGGGCTTCCCAAACATCTTATCTGACAGCCAATACCCCGACAAAAAATGTGCTCGTCTTTTCGCATCTATCCATTGATCACGATGCTCACAGGGTGACTGCGGACGGCACGGAGGTGAGCCTGACGCCGAAGGAATATGAACTGCTGTACTTCCTGGCGAAAACACCGGACAAAGTGTACGACAGGGAAAAGCTTTTAAAAGAAGTGTGGCAGTATGAATTTTTCGGAGACCTCAGAACGGTGGACACCCATGTCAAACGGCTCCGTGAAAAATTAAATAAAGTATCCCCGGGAGCGGCGAAAAAAATCGTCACCGTATGGGGAGTCGGATACAAATTTGAGGTAGGCGCTGAATGAAGTTTTGGAAAAGCGTAGTAGGAAAGCTTTGGTTTACCATTCTTTCACTCGTGTTAATTGTTTTATTTATTTTAACGGTGCTGCTTCTGGAATTTATAGAAAATTACCACGTTGAAGAAGCGGAAAAAGATTTAACGCAGCTTGCCGATAAAATTGCGGTCATAATAGAAAATCATGAAGACCAGCCGCTTGCCAGATCCATCACGTGGGAACTGGCGGACAATTTAACGAGCATCGCGATCATTCAGGATGATAAACATGTCTGGTATTCGCCCAATGACGATAATCATTTATCCTCTATTACATTAGAGCAGATCAAACATGACCGGGATCTGCACAAGGCGCTGACAGACCGCAAAAAAGTAAGCAAACGCGCGGTGCCCAACAATGCCGGTTCGGATAACGAACGGCTGATCGTCGGAGTGCCGTATGAAAAAGACGGCAAAAAAGGCATGGTCTTTTTATCCCAATCGCTGCTTGCCGTCAAAGATACGACGAAACATACAACACGCTATATTTTTCTTGCGGCGGGCATTGCCATCGTCTTGACAACGTTTTTCGCGTTCTTTTTATCCAGCAGGGTGACATATCCCCTTCGGAAAATGCGGGAAGGCGCCCAAGACTTGGCGAAAGGAAAGTTTGATACAAAAATTCCGATTCTGACCCAAGATGAAATCGGGGAACTGGCCATTGCCTTTAATCAGATGGGACGGCAGCTCAATTTTCATATTAACGCGCTGAATCAGGAAAAAGAACAGCTGTCCAATATTTTAAGCAGTATGGCAGACGGAGTCATCACCATAAATATTGACGGCACCATTTTGGTGACCAACCCGCCGGCCGAACGTTTTCTGCAGGCATGGTATTATGAGCAGAACATGAACATTAAAGAAGGAGACAACCTTCCCCCTGAAGCAAAAGAGCTATTTCAAAATGCAGTGAACACAGAAAAAGAGCAAATGATTGAAATGACGCTTCAAGGAAGGTCATGGGTTTTATTGATGTCGCCTCTTTATGCGGAATCACACGTCCGCGGCGCCGTGGCCGTGCTCCGTGATATGACCGAAGAGCGCAGGCTCGATAAATTGCGTGAAGACTTCATTGCCAATGTCAGTCATGAGCTCAGAACCCCGATTTCTATGCTGCAGGGATACAGTGAAGCAATAGTGGACGACATTGCAAGCACCGAAGAGGAGAAAAAAGAAATCGCGCAGATCATTTATGATGAATCTCTTCGCATGGGCCGGCTCGTCAATGATTTGCTGGATTTGGCCAGAATGGAATCCGGACATACGGGCCTGCACTATGAAACGGTAAACCTGCATGAATTTCTGGAGAAGATCTCCCGCAAATTTTCCGGGGTAGCGAAGGAAAAAGGCGTTTCGCTCACAGAAGACATCTCGGTGTCTCAGCCGGAGTGTGTCTTTGACGAAGATAAAATGGAACAGGTGTTTACCAACCTTATAGATAATGCGCTGCGCCACACGGAGTCAGGCGGAAGCGTTCATATCGCGGCTCAGACCGTAAAAGACGGACTGAAAATCGATATCAAAGATTCCGGCTCTGGAATACCGGAAGAAGACCTGCCTTTTATTTTTGAACGTTTTTATAAAGCGGACAAAGCAAGAACAAGAGGCAGGGCGGGGACCGGACTCGGACTCGCCATCGTAAAAAATATCGTGGAAGCCCACGGCGGCTCAATTGCGGTTCACAGCAGCATCGACAAAGGGACGACGTTTACATTTTATATTCCGACAAAAGTGCAGGATGCCGTCTGAAATTGACGAACAATCTTGTTCCATACGAAACACCCGCATGTTCTGCGGGTGTTTTTTATTTGTTTCTCCTTTAAAAATTTAAGAATATGTTAATATAAATTCCCTTCCAAATTCCAGTTTCTCGTAATATAGTTGTAATGTAACTTTTCAACGCATTTTTACGACAAAAAAGTGAACGGAGGGGTTTCCCATGGAAGAAACCTTTCAGATATTATATGATGCATACCATCAAGATTTATATCAATTTTTATTTTATATGGTAAAAGATAAGTCGCAGGCTGAAGATTTGACGCAGGAAGTGTATATCCGCGTCTTGAATTCCTATCATACATTTGAAGGAAGAAGCAGTGAAAAAACATGGCTGTTATCCATCGCACGCCATGTGGCGATTGACTGGTTCCGCAAGCAGCAGACGATCAGACAGCGTATTATGGGTACGTTTGATTGGGATACACAAGATGTCAGAGATCAGCATTTGCTTCCGGACGAACTCGCCGTACAGCATGAAAACGTCCGGGAAATTTATACCGCGCTTGATCATTGCACCATTGATCAAAGAGCTGTTATTATCTTGAGATTTATTCAGGGATATTCCATTCAGGAAACAGCCGCCGCTCTCCGCTTCTCGGAAAGCAAAGTCAAAACGACCCAACACAGAGGGCTCAAAATACTTCGGAAACAGATGGAGCTTTTGAGGGAGGAGCTAATGGATGATGAAGTCATATTGGAACGAAGAAAGAGTAGAGGAGTTGTTAAGACAACTTCCGGCGGTTAGAGATCATCGTTCACCCGAGGCCATTTACCGGAATATTGAAACAGGTAAACCGTACAGGAAAAAACCGGCCCGAAGCTGGATCGGCCCCGCCGCAGCCGGCGTCTGCGCATTGTGCATCGCTCTGATTATATCTCCTCACCTGATGACAAACAAATCTTCCGGTGATCTTACCGCTGACAGCCGCCAGACTGAAAAAGCCAGTCAGTCAGCTTCTGTCAAGCCGCCGGATCAGAAGACGTTCGTCGTCTCAAACCAAAACAAAAACAATTACATTACCTTGGCATTTGCCGATTCAGAAACATCTGCCGTCATTCCGGTCAGTTTTGAAAAAAAGAAGCCGGATGAATCGGTTTCAGAGGCTTTATCCGAAGCGGAAAACCTAGAAGTGCCCGAATCCTTCCTGTCTGTGCCGAACCTTTTGGACGGTGTGCAGGTAACGGCGGATAAGAAGGACTTGCTTGTGCAGGTAAACGGACGGTTCTCTATCGAATCAGTTGCCGATGCTGACTTATTGAAAAAGATGCTGAAAGAGACTTTGACATGGAGTCCTTACGAGCGGATTAAATTGAAAAAGGTTCAAAACGGAGCCGGACAGGATTTTTATAAATCTTACGGCATTTCCGCTGAGATGTCCGTACATAAACAGACAAACCGGGCGTATTTTTCTTACAGCGACAGTCTGGGACAAGAGTATCTCATCCCGTCTGAACAAACCTATTATTCAGTATATCAGGCTATTGACGGGATGAAGACAACAGACGGAGGCTCACAGACCGCGAGCATTATAGAAGCAGATGCGATTGCATCGGTATCGGAAAGGGAAGACGGTGAGCAGCTGCGGATTCAATTGTCCGAAAAACATACGGTTGAAGATTCGCTGGAAGGGATTTTAATGATCGAAGGGCTTCTGTTAACTGCGAAGGAATTCGGTTATTCTGAGGTGCTGTTCACACATGCGCATACAAAGAAAATCGGTAATTATGATGTGACAAAACCTATCGCTGTGCCTGCCGCGCCTAATCCGCTTCCAAGCCATTAAACGTAAAAAAACCCAAAACATATGAATGTTTTGGGTTTTTTGTTGGTTACGGAAGGTCAATCAGTTTAACGGAAACAATATCCTGAATTGAAGTCAGCTCATTGACGACTTTATCATCTAAATGTTTATCAAAAGAAAGCATCATAATGGCTTCTCCGCCTTTTTCTTTACGGCCTACCTGCATGGTAGCGATATTGATATCGTTATCGCCGAGGATGCGTCCGACGCGTCCGATTACACCAGTCGTATCCTGGTGCTGGATATAAACGAGGTGGCCGGCAGGATTTAAGTCAATATTAAAGCCGTTCAGTTCAACGATTCGTTCACCGAAGTGAGGGATATACGTAGCCGTTAACGTAAATGTGCTCCGGTCTCCGGTTACTTTTACGCTGATGCAGTTATCATATCCTGATTCATTGGAGGAAATCTTCTCGCTGAAGCTGATTCCGCGTTCTTTTGCTACACCGCCGGCGTTCACTTCATTGACCGTTGAGTCTACACGCGGTTTTAAGAAACCGGACAGCAGGCTTTTTGTAATAAATGATGTTTCAAGTTTGGCGATGGTGCCTTCATATTGAATCGCAACATCTTTGACGGGTTCCTTCATACATTGTGATACGAGACTTCCGATTTTATCAGCAATTTGGTGATAAGGCTGGATTTTTTTGAATTCATCTTTTGTCATCGCAGGGAGGTTGATCGCTGACATGACAGGCAGACCTTTTGCAAACTGCAGCACTTCTTCAGAAACCTGTGCCGCGACATTCAGCTGTGCTTCTTTCGTTGAAGCGCCTAAGTGAGGTGTGGCGATCACCAGCGGATGGTCGGGAAGCTTTGATTCAACTGGCGGTTCCACTTCAAACACGTCAAGGGCAGCGCCTGCGACATGGCCGCTTTCCAGCGCTTCCAAAAGCGCCGCTTCATCAATAATACCGCCT
Organism: Bacillus sp. SIMBA_031; assembly: GCF_046535225.1. Taxonomy (NCBI): domain Bacteria; kingdom Bacillati; phylum Bacillota; class Bacilli; order Caryophanales; family Bacillaceae; genus Bacillus; species Bacillus sp. SIMBA_031. The sequence continues at coordinate 1,348,774 of NZ_JAWRXC010000001.1, read as the reverse complement.
CTTGCGCAGTTGATAAGACGGACGCCTTTTTTCGTTTTGGCAATGGTTTCTCTGTTAAGCAGTCCTTTTGTTTCCTTTGTTAAAGGCGTGTGGACGGTAATGATATCCGCGCTTTCAAGCACTTCTTCGAATGTCCGGCTGTTTACGCCGATTTTGCCGGCTCTCTCTTCGGTTAAGAAAGGATCGAATACATGAACCGTCATACCGAACGCTCTGGCGCGCTGGGCAATCTCGCTTCCGATCCGGCCCAGACCGACAATGCCTAAAGTCTTTCCGTAGAGCTCCGCCCCGACAAAAGCCGTCCGGTTCCATTCTCTAGATTTTACTGAGATATTGGCTTGCGGAATGTGTCTCATTAATGAAGAAATCATCGCGAATGTATGCTCTGCCGTTGAAATGGTGTTTCCATTCGGCGCGTTTATCACGATAACCCCATGTTTTGTGGCCTCATCAATGTCGATGTTGTCTACGCCGACACCGGCTCTGCCGACGATTTTTAAAGAGGTCATTTTTTTAAACAATTCTTCGGTTACTTTCGTGGCACTGCGGACTAACAGGGCATCAAAAGTATGTAATTCATCTTCTGCATCCGCGACGTTTTTTTGAACAATTTCTATAAAGTCTGATTCCATCAGCGGCTTTAAGCCGTCATTGCTCATCTTATCTGAGACCAAAACTCGAAACATTGTTAGATTTCCTCCTAGTTTAGCTGACTAAATATCTGATAATTTATCATATTCTCAATAGAGTGTCAATGTGTATTGACGCAGTAAAGGAGAAAAGGAAACCGTTGAATCAGCTTAAATTGGGCTTCCCCAATATTTTATTTAAATTTGAGCAGTTCTCTATACAATTGCAATTTGATCATATATAATGTGAATAAATTCATAAGATCAATCTTCGGGGCAGGGTGAAATTCCCTACCGGCGGTGATGAGCATCATGCTCTAAGCCCGCGAGCTGCTTCGGCGGCAGGATCCGGTGAGATTCCGGAGCCGACAGTATAGTCTGGATGGGAGAAGATGGAGGTTCAGCAGACGTTTTGATGCTTATATCAAACGCTTCTTTGCCAAGCCTTAGTAAGCTCCCGCTTTTTAACAAAAGCGGTTTTTTTATTGGGGCGCAAAAGAACCTTTCCTCTTTTCGAGAGATTTGATCGAAAAGGAGAGAGCATTGTGAAAGTAAAAAAATTAGTTGTCATCAGTATGCTTAGCAGTATTGCTTTTGTGCTTATGCTGTTAAATTTCCCGTTTCCGGGTCTGCCGGATTATTTGAAAATTGATTTCAGTGACGTTCCTGCAATTATCGCCATTTTGGTTTACGGGCCTGCGGCGGGGATTGCGGTTGAAGCGATTAAAAATATTCTGCAGTATATCATTCAAGGAAGCATGGCAGGCGTACCTGTCGGGCAGGCAGCCAATTTTATCGCGGGAACGCTGTTTATTCTGCCGACGGCGTTTATGTTTAAAAAGCTCAATTCTGCAAAAGGTCTTGCGGTGAGCCTGCTGGCCGGAACCGCGGCGATGACCGTGTTGATGAGTATTTTGAACTATATTCTTATCCTGCCCGCGTATACTTGGTTTTTACATTCACCGGCACTGTCAAACAGCCAGTTAAAAACGGCGGTTGTCGCAGGAATTCTGCCGTTTAACATTGTAAAAGGCATTATCATCACCATCGTCTTTACGTTCATCTTTACGAAGCTGAAACCTTGGATTGAACAAAAACGCAGCATCCAAACACAATAAAGATTGAAAGCGTCCGCTCTGTGAAAACAGCCGGACGCTTTTTTGTTTGTGCTGATCGGCAAAAAATAAGACTCCGGCCGATAACAGCCGGAGTCTTATTCAGGACGAAAAAGCTCCTCTCACGGGGAGGGCTTTTTTATTCGTATTTCAGCGGGTCGCCTTCGAACGGTTCATCCGCAACTTTGATTGAATCAGTAGGGCATCCTTCAAATGCGTCAATCATATCTTCTTCCAGAACTTCCGGAACTTCGACGACGCCTTTATTTTCGTCAAGCGTAACGAACGCAATGCCTTCATCATCATAATCATAAATGTCTGGTGCCGCAGCTCCGCAGGCGCCGCATGCAATACACGTATCTTTATCTACAATTGTGTACTTTGCCATGAATAAAACCTCCCAGATTGTTCGTGTTGGAACAAATGGTTTACCTTATATATTTTTAAATATAACACCTATTCCTCTTACTTATTGTAATGATGTTAGTGTCAAATTTCAACAGAAAAATGATTGAGAATGCTTATCACATAAGGGATTCTCTTTAGCACTTCCCCCTAAAAGATGACTTTAAACGTCAAATTCATATGAAAATCTGTTAAAATAAAAAGAACCAAAAAACGAAACTTGTCACAGAAGAAATGTAGGTGTGTTTAGATTGGCGATAAACTACTTTGATACCGTGGTTCTCGACTGTCTGGACAAAATAGACGGCGAACGGACTCCGAGTGCTGTGTTTCATTTATTAAAAGGAAAAAAGTCGTCTCAAACCATTCAGGATGCCGGCTTATTTCAGATCGCTAAATTTTTCGGCATGGCTTCACAGTGTGAACGCGGCGATATTGCGGCTTCTTTGCATAAACTCACCGAGAGCTCATACATCACAGCCGGAAAAGAAGAGGGAACGTGGAAAGTGACTGCGCGCGGCGTTCAAAGGCTTGAACGGGCGTTTGCCGAGCGACCTTGGCCGAAGCACTGCCACGGCGCGAATTATCAAACGCCTGCCGTCACCCTGTGGAGGCGGCTTTCCCTGCTCATTCAAGTCCTGTCAAACAAAGAGCATCAATGCAGTCAATATATCCCGGTTACCAACGATGTACAGACGCTGAGATGGGTCAAACGGTTCATGCGGAAAAACAGAGATGCTAAAGAGCTTTCCGTCCAAATGCATGACGCGCTGTTTCAGCTTCTGCAAGGCGTAAGTGAACGGCAGGCGCTTATTTTTGTCTATTCTTTAACTTCATTCAACAGAATCGGCAAAACGAATAAGCAGCTCGCTCTCCAGCTGAACGAAGATGAATGGTATGTGTCCGTCCAGTTTTGGGGAGCGGTACATTATGTTATTCAATCGCTTCCGCAATGTGCATATCCCGCTCTGCGCGAGCTGTTGTCCGATCTGCAGGCGGAAAGTGCGCTGACACAGTCTGCCAGAAAAACCTTTGAGCTGTTGGAAAAAGGGTTTCCGATTGAACGGATCGCCGCGGTCAGAAATTTAAAAACCGCCACAATCGAAGATCATATCGTAGAAATATCATTGCATCAGCCTGCATTTTTTATAGAACAGTATCTTTCTGAAGAGGAACAGCGTATGATAACGGCATTTGCAAAACAGCATCAAACGAATAAAATTAAACGGATTCGCGAAGGAATGCAGATGCGCTTCAGCTATTTTCAGATCAGGCTGGCGCTGGCAAAGACGGTGAATCAGCATGACTGAGCTGCATAAAGCTTTATCCAGGTATTTTGGTTTGCATTCCTTTAAAAAGGGGCAGGAAGAGATTATGACTAGCGTGCTCCAAAAAAAAGATACGATCGCCATGCTTCCGACCGGCGGGGGAAAATCATTATGCTATCAGCTCCCGGGTTACATGATGGACGGGCTGGTGCTGATTATTTCGCCGCTTCTATCATTAATGGAAGATCAGGTGCAGCAGCTGAAAGCGAAAGGAGAAAAGCGGGTTGCTGCATTAAACAGCATGCTGAATTCCGCAGAGCGGCATTTTATTCTCAGCAACATCAGCAGGTATAAATTTCTCTATATGTCTCCTGAAGCCCTTTCTTCACCTTATGTACTGAACCGTTTGAAAAACGTTCCGGTCAGTTTATTTGTTATTGATGAGGCTCATTGCATATCAGAATGGGGACATGATTTCAGGCCTGATTACTCGAAGCTTGGGCCTTTCAGGCAGGCACTCGGAAAGCCGCCTGTATTGGCGCTGACCGCGACAGCGACAAAAGAAACACTCAGAGACGTGACGGATGTGCTCGGACTTGAGCATGCGGTGCGTCATCTTTATTCAGTCAACCGGCCGAATATTCTCCTGGCGGCAGAACATTTGGCGGATAATGCCGAGAAAATAAGCAGGCTCACGGAGCTTGCCGAAAAGCTTGAAGGCCCGGGTATCATATATTGTCCGACCAGGAAATGGGCGGAAGAGCTTGCGGCTGAGCTGAATGAAAAAACGGGAAAGCGGACGGATTATTATCACGGCGGAATGGATACAGGGGACAGAATCTTGATCCAGCAGCAATTTATCCATAACCAGCTTGATTGCATCTGCTGTACCAATGCGTTCGGCATGGGTGTGGATAAGTCAGATATCCGCTTTGTCATTCACTTTTATCCTCCCCAAACGGCTGAGGCCTTTATGCAGGAAATCGGCAGAGCGGGACGCGACGGCAGCCCGAGTGTCAGTATTTTGCTGAGGACGCCCGGCGATACCGAGCTTCAGCAGCAGATTATTCAGACAGAAAGCCTGTCTGATTATGACCTGGAAGGCATTCTGGCCGTCATACGGGATGCCGGTACGGGTGATGAGCGAAAGCTTCGGGACGTTCTGATCAACAAGGGCGTCCAGGAAACACAGGCGAGAACGGCCGTCCATCTGTATCTGCAAGGAAAAACAACAAAAGAGCAGCTGCAGGAAGAACTGACATACCGCGTGGAAAAGAAGCTGCGTAAAATGAATCGTTTTTCGGCGTTATTAGAGCGGAAAGAATGTATAAGAGAAGCGCTGCTGTCTTATTTTGATGAATCGTATGAGCCTGAAGGTCAAACCGGACAATGCTGCAGCAGCTGCGGACTTGATCTGGCTCCGTACGAGCAAAAAGGAGAACGTAAAAACATGGAACGGTTTGAAGATTGGAAGTTGGAATTAGGCCGGATTTTCGGTTCAGAGTCTGCGGGTGAGTTCAGCTGAGACGGCAAAGCGAATTGATCCGGCAGCTCTCAGACCGGGAGATTGTGATGCAGCTGTATGCCACCCAATTGCTCATATTGGCGGTTTCAGCTGTTATCGGCTTTTTCTTTTTTACCGACATTCACGATTTTTTAAAGCTGTGGCATATACGTGACGATAATATCATATGGTACGGTGTAACTCTTGCTGTCCTTGTCATTATTGCCGATCTTGCGGTGATGAAATGGTGTCCTTCGCATTTATATGATGACGGCGGCATTAATGTATTGCTTTTTAAGAACAGGCCGGTTTTACACATTTTGTTTTTGACGCTTCTCATTTCGTTCAGCGAAGAGATTTTGTTCAGAGGCGTTCTGCAGACACATATCGGCTTATGGGCCGCCAGCTTCATTTTTACCGTGCTTCATTTCAGATACTTGGCGAAGTGGCTTCTGTTTATGATGGTTGCGGGCATCAGTCTTTTGCTGGGGCTTATCTATGAATGGACCGGCAATTTATTCGTTCCGGTTACAGCGCATTTTATTATTGATGCGGTATTTGCCTGTCAGATCCGTTTTCAATATGTTAGGAGGGGTTTGCATGACGGAAATGTCAAGAGTTGAAAGAAGAAAAGCTCAGCTGCGTGCCGAGCAGCAGGTTGACGCGGCCGCGGATGAACAAATTGAATATCTTGAAGACAGCCTCCCGACAAGACAATCTGTAAAAGAGGAGCGTAAAAAAAAGGAAGAGCAGGTGAAGGAAAAAACCAAAACAAAAACGCCGCTGTTCACTTTTCTGACCGTCCTGTTCATTATCGTAACAATCGGTGTCTTTTTCGGTCTTCTTTATATGACGAACAGCAGCAGATTTGACCCGAAGGACTATGAAGATGTCTTCATAGACCACAGTGAAAGCGCGCCTGCCGTTATTCCGAAAGGCGCTCAGAAAGAAACGTCAGAAACCGCTCTTTTAGAACAACCGAAAAAAAAGTCTGACGACAAAGATAAGAAAGAAGCGGCTGCACCTGAAAAAACGAAAGAAAAACCAAGTGAAAAAACACCTGAAAAAACGGAAACGCCCTCAGAAAAACAAGTAAAGCCGACAGACACCGAATACGCGGAGACAAAACAGCAGTCTCCGCCGGCTGTCCGTGAAAAAGCGGCTCCGGCTGCCGCGAGTGATCAAGCCGGGACTGTCCCGAAAAATGTGCGGACCGTACAGCATACTGTACAGCCGAAAGAAACACTTTACCGCATTTCAATGAAATATTATAAAAGCCGGGCGGGCGAAGAAAAAATCCGCAGCTACAACGGATTAAACGGAAACGACGTGTACACCGGCCAGGTTCTGAACATTCCGCTGTCTGATTAAAATAAATGCATGTTTTCACCGCGTTTTTCATATAGTGTACCAATGAAAACGGACAAGGTGTGAAGCGCATGGATTCTTTATGGAAGCAATTAGACCGATTTGCTGACGGACCGACGAAACAAATGCTTCAGGCGCTGGTGAAACGGAAATTAAAATACGAAAATTATGCCGCACAATGCCGAAGATGGCAGTGGGCGTCCCTCGTTTGTTTTTCCCTGATGTGCATACTGCTGATGTTTAAAAGCTTTAATGCCCCCCAAGCCTCTCCGCAGCTGATTCTGCAGGAAATATTAGGCCATACGGTTTACTTGTGCTGGATTATGGCTTCCGCTTTTGCGTATTGCACTTCTTATTATTTTAAAAAAAAGGAAGAAAAAGCTGAGGGTGAATTTCATAAACTGAGATGTGAAATTATCCAAAAAAGCACGGATTTATGGCCCCAGCCTGAAAAATGGAGGGCGAGAGAATCTGTTTTTCACTTGATGAAACATCGATATGATATCAATCTTTATTTTGAAAGCAAATAAAATGAGGCGTTTTCCGGAAAGGATAGAAACGTCTTTTTTTGTTTGTCCGTCTAATGTAAGACAATGACAGAATGGAGAGTGCGTTTATGAAGCTTACAGCGGGAATTCTCGGCTCATTGGTGGGAGCGGCTGCGGTTATGGCGGCCGTTATGTACAAAACGGCAAACGGCAGCCATCTGAAAACACATACATTTACGCTTGATAAAATGAAGGGGATGAAGCCGCTCACCATCTTTTTTATATCTGACGTGCACCGCCGTTTAATTGATGAAAAGCTTCTCCGCGAAGCGGCAGGTTATAAGCCGGATGCCGTTTTGCTCGGCGGTGATTTGGCGGAGGGCGGAGTTCCTTACGCCAGAATTGAAGAAAACATCAAACGTCTGACGGCTCTCGCGCCTGTCATGTATGTGTGGGGAAATAATGATTACGAGGTCAGCCAGCAAAAACTGCTCTCACTTTTACGGGCATATAAAATGATCCCGCTGAGAAATGAATCGGTTCAGTTTGCTTATAAAGGGGAAACCGTTACGATCTGCGGCGTGGATGATATCAGGATGATGATGGATGATTACGATTCTGCAATCAGATATACGGATGCTGACAAAGTAAACCTCCTGCTTTGCCATAACCCCGACATCCATGAGCAGATGAGGGAGTCAGACGGGATTGACGCTGTGTTCAGCGGCCATACGCATGGCGGCCAAATCCGTTTCGGCCGGTTCGGGCCGTACGAATTGGGCGGGACGGGAACGGTAAAAAAAGCGCATTACCTGATCAGCAACGGCTACGGGACGACAAAAGTTCCGCTGAGGCTCGGGGCGAAACCGGAGACGCATATGATTACGCTGTGCGGACCGGATGAGCCGTCTTCCTGAAACAAACCCGGCCGCGGTGATAAAAAACGGCATTCTGCTTGTCTTCCCGCTGTACACGGTGTAAACTGATAACAAATTAAGAACCTATGACTCATTTATTCATATACTGTGTTATATGATTTGTGTGCAAGAAGAGGCAGGAGGGAACATTATGCGGCTTGAGCGTCTGAACTATAATAAGATTAAAATCTTTTTAACCCTCGACGATCTGACTGATCGGGGACTGACAAAAGAAGACCTCTGGAAGGACTCGTTTAAAGTCCACCAGTTATTTAAAGATATGATGAATGAAGCAAATACAGAGCTCGGCTTTGAAGCGAATGGTCCGATCGCGGTGGAAGTATATTCTCTTCAGGCACAAGGCATGGTTGTGATTGTAACGAAAAATCATGACGCGGACGCAGAAGATGACGAATATGACGATGATTATATCGAGATGCAGGTCAAACTTGACGAAAGCCCGGATATTATTTATCAGTTTCATTCGTTTGAAGATATCATTCAGCTTGCCGGAAGCCTTCACCGAATCGGGATTACCGGCGGCACCGTCTACCACTATGAGAACCAATACTATGTAAGCCTTGAAGACCTCGGCTCCCGTTCCGCCGAAGGCGTCATCGCGGTGCTGGCTGAATACGGACACCCGGCGACGATTACGATTTACAGGCTCCATGAGTACGGAAAACTCATCATGGACGGCAATGCTGTGGAGACCATCCAGAAACATTTTTCATAAAAAAGATTTGAAACGGCAGCTGTTTTCAGCGGCCGTCTTTTTTTAAGCGAAATAATGGAAAAATCATTGTCTTTCTTCTATGCACGGAGATATTGAAGGTGTATACTAGTCACTGAAAGGGAGCATGAGAGAAACAGAAGATTTTAGGAGGTTAACTCAAATGGCAGCCGATCGATTCACCGGTCATAATGAAGAAGACAAACATGATGTATTAAAATCAACCCAAACCGTAATACATAAAGCTCTGGAAAAATTGGGGTATCCAGAAGAAGTGTATGAACTGCTGAAAGAGCCGCTCAGATTATTAACGGTTAAAATTCCTGTTCGGATGGATGACGGGTCTGTGAAAATATTTACAGGCTATCGTGCGCAGCACAATGATTCCGTAGGTCCGACAAAAGGCGGTATTCGTTTTCACCCGAATGTAACTGAAAAAGAGGTGAAAGCACTTTCCATCTGGATGAGTTTAAAATGCGGAATTATTGATCTTCCTTATGGCGGTGGTAAAGGCGGAATTGTTTGTGATCCGAGAAATATGTCATTCAGAGAGCTTGAAAGGCTGAGCAGGGGATATGTCAGAGCAATCAGTCAGATTGTCGGACCGACTAAAGACGTCCCGGCACCTGACGTATTTACAAACTCACAGATTATGGCTTGGATGATGGATGAATATTCAAGAATTGATGAATTTAACTCACCCGGCTTTATTACGGGAAAACCGCTTGTACTCGGCGGGTCCCACGGCAGGGAATCAGCGACGGCAAAAGGCGTCACCATCTGCATAAAAGAAGCGGCCAAGAAAAAAGGTCTCGATATTCAGAACGCGCGCGTCGTCGTACAAGGTTTCGGAAATGCGGGCAGCTATCTGGCCAAGTTTATGCATGACGCCGGCGCGAAAGTTGTCGGAATTTCTGACGCGTACGGAGGCCTTTACGATCCGGACGGTCTTGATATTGATTATCTGCTTGACCGCAGAGACAGCTTTGGAACGGTGACGAAACTTTTCAATGACACCATTACGAATCAGGAGCTGCTTGAGCTGGACTGTGATATACTTGTCCCGGCGGCGATCGAAAACCAAATTACAGAAGAAAACGCTGACCGCATCAAAGCGAAAATCGTTGTAGAAGCGGCAAACGGACCGACGACACTGGAAGGAACGAAAATCCTGACAGACAAAGGAACGCTGCTGGTTCCCGATGTTCTGGCGAGCGCCGGCGGTGTAACGGTTTCTTATTTCGAATGGGTTCAAAACAACCAGGGCTTCTACTGGAGTGAAGAAGAAGTCGAGGAAAAACTGGAAAATATGATGATAAAATCGTTTAATAATATTTATGAAATGTCCCAAAACCGCCGGATTGACATGAGGCTTGCGGCTTACATGGTCGGCGTGCGGAAAATGGCTGAGGCTTCGCGTTTCAGAGGCTGGATATAAACCAATCGTTTGCATAAACAAAAAAAATCTCCTATGATAATATAGGAGATTTTTTATATGAGTGGAAACTTATGATGGAAATGCCAATCGCAGGAGTTGAAGGACATGACAGAAGAAAAAGCAATTATAATAGGCGGAGGTCCTTGCGGATTATCGGCGGCTATACATCTGAAGCAAATTGGCGTGAACGCGCTTGTGATCGAAAAAGGGAATGTCGTAAACAGCATTTATAACTATCCGACCCATCAAACTTTTTTCAGTTCAAGTGAAAAATTGGAGATCGGCGATGTCGCCTTTATTACGGAAAACAGAAAACCGGTCCGAATACAGGCTCTCTCTTACTACAGAGAGGTTGTCAGAAGAAAAGAGCTGCGCGTAAACGCCTTTGAAACAGTGGAGCGCGTAACGAAACAGGAAGACGGCCGTTTTCTTGTAGAAACATCAAAAGACCGCTACCTCACTCCGTTTTGTATCATTGCGACAGGATATTATGATCATCCGAATTATATGAACATACCGGGTGAAGGGCTTCCTAAGGTATTTCATTACTTTAAAGAAGGCCATCCTTATTTTGATAAAGATGTTGCTGTGATCGGCGGGAAAAACTCAAGTGTGGACGCGGCTTTGGAACTCGTGAAGTCCGGGGCGCGCGTCACGGTGCTCTACAGAGGACATGAGTACTCCCCGAGCATCAAGCCGTGGATTCTGCCTGAGTTTGAGGCCCTCGTCAGAAACGGCACAATCCGGATGGAATTCGGCGCTTGTCTTGAAGAAGTGACGGAAGATGAAATCATTTTCCGCTCCGGCCGAAATGAGACGGTCCGGCTGAAAAACGATTTCGTATTTGCCATGACGGGATACCATCCCGATCACGGTTTCCTCGAAAAAATCGGTGTGCGGATTGATGCGGAATCAGGCCGGCCGTTTTTCCGGGAAGAAACGATGGAAACAAATGTTGACGGTGTTTTTATCGCCGGAGTCATTGCGGCTGGAAATAACGCCAACGAAATTTTTATCGAGAACGGCCGTTTTCACGGCGGCTTGATTGCAAACGAAATATCAAAACGGCTGGGTAGAGAGAGCATATGATCATTCATATGCTCTTTTTTTAAAAAATTGAAAGATGTAAAAATATGAACAACATGGTACGATAGATATAGGAATATAAAGGAAAGAGGTTGCCTGATGTTTGCAATCATCTCTGCAGGAATTGCTCCCGGCATTGCGCTGTTAAGCTATTTTTATTTAAAAGATCAGTATGACAATGAACCCGTACATATGGTGCTGAGGTCTTTTTTTCTCGGGGTTGTCCTTGTGTTTCCGACCATGTTTATCCAATATGTTCTTGAAAAAGAGCATGTGGGGGGAGGAAGCTTTTTCGTTTCGTTTTTGTCTTCGGGATTTTTGGAAGAATCGGTGAAATGGTTCGTTCTGATGATCAGTGTGTATCCGCATGCTCATTTTGATGAGCATTATGATGGAATCGTTTACGGGGCCAGTGTGTCTTTAGGATTTGCCACGCTTGAAAATATTCTGTATCTATTCGGTCACGGCGTTGAGCATGCTTTCATAAGGGCGCTTCTGCCGGTCTCCTGCCACGCGCTGATCGGAGTGATTATGGGATTTTATCTCGGAAAAGCCCGCTTTTCGCAGAAAAAAGCCCGTGTCAAATGGCTTGTGATTTCGCTGGCTGTGCCTTCATGTCTGCACGGTTCTTACGATTTTATTCTTACCGCCCTCAATCATTGGGTATATTATATGCTGCCGTTTATGCTGTTTTTATGGTGGTTCGGGCTGCGAAAGGCAAAAAAAGCACGCTCCGTCAATATGATCCAAGTGTGAAGAAACCGCGCGTCGCGTGCGGTTTCTTTTTTATGCCTTGACAGGGGATAAGAAGGAAACGTGCATAAAAATAACCTCGTGACAGACAATACGGGTACACTTTAAATTTTGCAGTAGGAGGCTTGAAGAGATGAAGTGCAAAGGAGCCTTTATGGCATGTCTCATTCTATTTTCTTTCGCCGCCGCTTTATTCGATCATCATGAAACGGTTCATGCGTTTTCAAATCAAGTGATTCAAAGAGGCGCGACGGGTGATGATGTTATAGAATTGCAGGCCCGTCTTCAATATAACGGATTTTATAACGGGAAAATCGATGGTGTTTACGGCTGGACCACATACTGGGCCGTGAGGAATTTTCAGGAGAAATTCGGCATGAAGCCGGTTGACGGCCTCGTCGGCGCGAAAACCAAACAGGTGCTGATTTCTAAATCAAAATATTATCGTGAATATGTAATGGAGCAGATCCAAAAAGGGAATACGTTCACTCATTATGGCAACGTCCCATTGGAAAACCAAACAAAACCGAGAGCCGGAAAGCAGAAACCGGCGGGAACGAATAAGCCTGCTCAAAAGCCGCAAAACAATACAGGCGGTCAGTCAAATCAAAAGCAAAATACGACAGCGGCCAATATGCCTGGCGGTTTTTCAAACAACGACATCAATCTTTTGGCGCAGGCTGTGTACGGGGAAGCACGCGGTGAGCCGTTTGAAGGACAGGTTGCCATCGCCGCGGTTATTTTAAACCGTATTAAAAGCCCGTTATTTCCGAATACGGTGGCCGGCGTCATTTTCGAACCGCTCGCGTTTACCGCCGTTGCTGACGGCCAAATATACATGCAGCCGAATGAAAGAGCAAAAGAAGCGGTTCTTGATGCGATCAACGGCTGGGATCCTTCTGAAAACGCGATTTATTATTTCAATCCTGATACGGCGACAAGCAAATGGATTTGGGGACGTCCGCAGATAAAAAGAATCGGAAAACACATTTTCTGTGAGTAAAAGTACGCAAAATGAGGTGTTAACATGATTAGAGGAATTATTATCGCTGTTCTCGGTGTCGTGATCGCCGCAACCGGATATTGGGGATATAAAGAGCATCAGGAAAAAGATGCGGTCCTTCTGCATGCGGAAAATAATTATCAGAGGGCTTTTCATGAATTGACGTACCATGTAGATCAGCTTCACGACAAAATCGGGACGACGCTTGCGATGAACAGTAAAAAATCTCTGTCTCCGGCGCTCATTGATGTATGGAGAATAACATCTGAAGCTCATAACAATGTGAGCCAGCTGCCGCTGACTCTCATGCCTTTTAATAAGACGGAGGAGTTTTTATCCAACATAGGAGATTTCAGCTATAAAACATCCGTCCGGGATTTAGATCAAAAACCGCTTGATAAGAAAGAATATACAACACTGAACAGCCTGTACAAACAGGCGGAGAACATTCAAAACCAGCTCCGCAGCGTTCAGCATCTCGTCATGAGCAAAAATTTACGGTGGATGGATGTTGAGATGGCGCTCGCCTCTGACAAAAAACAAAGCGATAATACGATCGTCGACAGCTTTAAAACAGTCGAAAAAAATGTAGGCGCTTTTTCTGAAGACAGTACCAGCCCTACGTTTACAAGCGCAAATACAGAACGAAAAGGTTTTACGCATCTGAAAGGAAAACAAATTACGGAAAAAGAAGCGGTCAAAATCGCGCAACGGTTTGCGCCTGATCATAATTATTCAATTAAAGTGGTCAAAAGCGGCAGGAAGACGAATCGGGACGTATACAGCATCCGCATGAAAGACGCCGACAACAAGTCTTTTATCTATATGGATATTACCCAAAAAGGCGGACATCCGGTTTATTTGATTCAAAAACGGGCCGTGAAGAAACAAAAGATCAGCCTCAATGAAGCATCTAACCGGGCCGTCGCGTTTTTAAAGAAAAATGGATATGAAACAAAAGGCCTCGAAATTGATGAAAGCGCGCAATATAATAACATCGGCGTCTTTTCTTTTATCCCCGTGGAGAAAAATGTCCGCATTTATCCGGAAGCCATCCGAATGAAAGTGGCGCTGGATGATGGTGAAGTCGTCGGTTTTTCCGCGCGTGATTACCTGGCGGCGCACCGCACGAGAACGATTCCGGCTCCCGCTTTGTCAGCTGATGAAGCGAAAGCGAAGCTGAATAAAAATGTTGAAGTCCGGGAGACGCGGCAGGCGCTGATCACGAATGAGCTCGGTCAGGAAGTGCTTTGCTACGAAATGCTCGGGACGATCGGGAAAGACACGTATCAAATGTTCATTAATGCGGACGACGGAAAAGAGGAAAAAATAGAAAAGTTAAAAAGTGCAGAACCTATATATAAAGACCTATAAAAATAAAGGAGGAAAGGACTAAAAGTCTTTTCCTTTTTTTCGTTACATGCTTTAATAAAAACATAAATAATGAAAGAGTGAAGGCCCATGATAGCTGTCGGAGATTATATTTGGATTGAATACATAGAGAACAATGAACCCAAAAAAGCGAGGAGCAAAGCAGTAAGCGTTGAAAACGGCGAACTGCACATCTCATATCCCGTCGATCTGGATTCGGGACGGACGGTCTTTTTGCATAAAGGATTGGAAATAACAGCGGAATTTATGGGGAATGGCCAAGTGCCGTATCAATTTAAAAGCATAATCAAAGGAAAGAAAAAAGACCCCATCCCGATGATCGGATTGGACATCCCCCCTCAGGAAGAAATGAAGCGGATTCAAAGACGCCGATACGTCCGTGCAGACGCAGTATTGGGTGTATCCGTCAAAATGGAAGCGAAAAAAACCGCTTTCCAAACGGTTTCCTCTAATATCAGCGCCGGCGGAATCGCTGTTGTGATGCCTGAGCATATTTCCGCGGAACCAGGTGAAAAGCTGTATGTCTCATTTTCTCTTCCCGGCAAGGAAAATACGGCGGATATTACTGCTGAGGCTCTTACCCAGCGGATTTTTTATGATGAAAAGGCGGATAAACAAAAAATGACGCTTGAATTTACAGAAATCGGCCCCGCAGCGCAGCAGCTTTTACTCCAATATTGCATGCGCGCGCAGCTGCAGCAGAGAAGAAACAGTCTGTCGGAATAAACAGCAGCGCACTTTTCCATACTAATCCTAATGGAGGTGCGCGTGTATGAAAACGTTTGAACGTCTGCTGGTCAAATTGGTCTGCATTCAGCTTATCATTTTGGGCGCGGTGCAATTTTTGCTTCATTATCAGCCTATTGAACCTTATATTTCGAAAGCTGTGAAATATGAGGGAGTTGATAAAATGGAGAAAAAAGAATGGATTGAAACGGTAAAGCGGTAAATCAGCTCAATTTTTTCGCCCCTTTTCCGGCAGTTCATGATACAATCCATAGAGGAGTAAAGAGCAAGGAGAGAGATTATGGACAAGAAATTATCAATTGCGATCGACGGGCCGGCCGCTGCCGGAAAAAGCACCGTTGCTAAAATAGTGGCTGAGAGAAAATCATATGTGTACATTGATACAGGAGCGATGTATCGTGCCATTACATATACGGCGCTCAAGCAGAATGCCGATTTAACTGATGAAGCCGCGCTTACAGAGCTGCTGAAGCGTACGGAAATTGAGCTTGTATCCGCTCCGGAAGGACAAATCGTTCTGGTAAACGGAGAAGATGTGACAGAAGAAATCCGAAAAGACGAAGTCAGCAACCAAGTATCAATCGCCGCCAAGCATAAAGGCGTCAGAGAAGAAATGGTCAAAAGACAGCAGCAGCTCGGACAAAAAGGCGGTGTCGTCATGGACGGCCGTGATATCGGTACTCACGTGCTGCCTGATGCCGAAGTGAAAATTTTTCTGCTCGCGTCCGTAGAGGAAAGAGCGAAGCGCCGATATGAAGAGAATAAGAAAAAAGGCTATGACGTGAATTACGAGACGCTCATTGAAGAAATTGCCAGACGCGACAAACTCGATTCAGAGAGGGAAGTTTCCCCGCTGCGCAAAGCGGAAGACGCGATTGAAATCGATACGACGTCACTCAGCATTGCCGAAGTCGCAGGAAAAATTCTGGAGATCGTCGAACAGAAATCACGTTAACTTCGGGCGGAGCGCTTTATAATTTTTTTCGAAAGACAAGATGTTATTGCTTGACAAACCAGTCCATTTATTAGAAGTTAATACTAATAAAACTTTTTATTGATCATTCAAAATCTTTTTTGGATGATTCTTTAATACATATTCGGCTGAAAAGCGGACATTCACATGTTCAGCTTTCAAACCGTATTAATTAAGCTGTGTAGGTTTGGACCAAGGAGGTTATTCAAATGACAGAGGAAATGAATCAAATTGATGTTCAAGTGCCAGAGGTTGGAGATGTAGTAAAAGGGATTGTGACAAAGGTAGAGGACAAGCATGTAGATGTCGAAATTGTCAATGTCAAACAGTCCGGAATCATTCCAATCAGTGAATTATCAAGTCTTCATGTAGAGAAAGCATCGGATGTCGTAAAAGTTGACGACGAGCTTGACCTGAAAGTAACAAAAGTGGAAGACGATGCTTTGATTTTATCTAAACGTGCCGTTGATGCTGACCGCGCTTGGGAAGACCTTGAAAAAAAATTCGACACAAAAGATGTGTTTGAAGCTGAAGTGAAAGATGTGGTGAAAGGCGGTCTCGTCGTTGATATCGGCGTTCGCGGCTTCATTCCCGCATCACTTGTCGAAGCTCATTTCGTCGAGGATTTCACTGACTATAAAGGGAAAAACCTCTCTCTTATCGTCGTTGAACTCGACCGTGATAAAAACCGGGTGATTCTGTCACACCGGGCTGTAGTGGAAAAAGAACAGACAGCCAAAAAGCATGATTTTCTCCAAACGCTTGAGGTTGGAAGCGTGCTTGAAGGAAAAGTGCAGCGTCTGACTGATTTCGGCGCATTTGTCGACATCGGCGGAATTGACGGGCTTGTTCATATTTCTCAGCTGTCTCATTCACACGTCGAAAAACCGTCTGACGTGGTGGAAGAAGGTCAGGACGTAAAAGTGAAAGTACTGTCCGTAGACCGCGATAACGAGCGTATTTCTTTATCTATTAAAGAAACGCTGCCGGGACCTTGGAGCCAGGTCGGCGAAAAGGTAAAGCAGGGAGATGTGCTTGAAGGAAAAGTGCAGCGCCTTGTAAGCTTCGGCGCCTTCGTTGAAATTCTTCCGGGCGTGGAAGGACTTGTGCACATTTCGCAAATTTCCAATAAACATATCGGAACGCCGCATGAAGTGCTTGAAGAAGGACAGACTGTTAAAGTGAAAGTGCTTGACGTGAACGAAAGCGAAGAGCGCATTTCCTTAAGCATGCGTGAGCTTGAAGAAGCGCCGAAAGCCGATCAGGAGGACTTCCGCCAATACCAGGCGAAAGAAGAGCCGAGCACTGGCTTCCAGCTTGGCGATTTAATCGGAGACAAGCTTAATAAATTAAAATAAATTGGTGATAAAACGTGACACGAGCAGAACGAAAAAGAGAACATATAAATCATGCGCTGTCTACCGGCCAAAACCGGGAAACGGGGCTTGATGATATTACGTTTGTTCATGTCAGCCTACCGAACCTAGCATTGGAAAAAGTGGATATATCAACGAAAATCGGCGGACTCACAAGCAGTTCGCCGATTTTTATCAATGCGATGACAGGCGGCGGCGGACAGCTTACATACGAAATTAACAGATCGCTGGCAAGAGCCGCGCGCAAAGCCGGCATGCCGCTGGCTGTCGGTTCGCAAATGTCAGCTTTAAAAGCTCCCTCCGAACGGTGTTCTTACGAGATCGTCAGAAAAGAGAATCCGGACGGGCTGATATTTGCCAATTTAGGCAGCGAGGCGGATGCCGAGCAGGCGAAAAGGGCAGTTGATATGATTCAAGCAGATGCCCTCCAGATTCATTTAAATGTGATTCAGGAGATCGTCATGCCAGAGGGTGACAGAAGCTTTACTGGCGCTCTCGGCCGTATTGAGCGGATTGCGGCGGAAGCGGGAGTGCCCGTTTTTGTCAAAGAAGTCGGCTTCGGAATGAGCAAGGAATCGGCACGGCAGTTATTTGATGCTGGCGCAGCAGCAGTTGATGCCGGCGGATACGGCGGTACAAATTTCTCTAAGATCGAAAATATGCGCAGAGAGAAGGCGCTTCAATTTTTTAATACGTGGGGAATTTCCACTGCCGCAAGCTTAGCGGAAATCCACTCGCTCTCCGCTGATCAATCAATTATCGCATCCGGCGGGCTGCAAAGCGCCCTGGATGTCGCCAAATCGATTGCCCTCGGCGCTTCCAGCGCGGGAATGGCGGGCACTTTCCTGAAAGCTCTCACCTCTAAAGGAGAAGAGGGCCTGTTTGACGAGATGATGGCGCTTTTGCAAGAGCTGAAAATGATTATGACCGTCCTCGGATGCCAATCGGTTGCCCAATTGCAAAAGGCGCCTTTGGTCATAAAAGGTGACACACATCACTGGCTTTCTGAACGGGGGATTGACACGTCCCGTTTCAGCAGACGTTAAAAGGCATGCGGACCCGCATGCCTTTTTCTGTTTTTTAAGATTTTCTTTTTCGGAATTCCCCGTTTTGCTCAAGGCTTGTCGCTCCTTTATGGTGAATCGAATCATCACGATCAGATTCCACCCGGCGGGAGGCTTTCAGTTTTTTCTCCTGTCTGTCTTTTCCCATCCTTATCCGCTCCTTTCAGGTATAATTGGTTTAAAAAATGCGTTCCCGCTCCATACTGATCAGAGGAGGAGCGATTATGGAACCGTTTTATTATTACTGGTCAATGTGGTTTTTATGGATACTTGCGACTTTTATTTTTGCTAAAACAAAAAGCCGTTTTTACGTATCAGTCTTTATTTTGACTAATATGATGGCAAGCATACATCAGATTACGGCTTATTTTACGCTGAACGCGGCATATGTCATGTTTTTTGCTGCGGCATTTGTTTATGCGGGAAGCCTCGGCATGCATAAACGGCTCCGTAATATTGTGATTCATCTGACGGCGGCTGCGGCGTACAGCTTTATTTTTCTTTTTGCATTATATGATCCTGTTTGGTTTATCATAAAACCTGAATGGGCGGCGGTTATACTGCTTACCGTTATTACGCTTTCCGTTGAGGGGCGGTTCCCTGAGAGGCTTTGTCTTTTTGTTCTCGGCATGTGCCAGGGGGAGCTATTGTATGCTGCGGTCATCCGCAATATTGCGGGTGCGGCAGCCGTCGGGGATTATAAATGGCTTTCAGGCTGTTCGGCGGGAGTGATTCTTCTCGTCGGGCTGACTACATATGAACAGCTTGCGGCGCACATCAGCCAAAAAAGCAAAAAGCAGGGCAAAGGAGCGACAAAAATGTCTTGAAAACAGACGGAGACTGTTACATGAATGCGAAACATTTTGAAGAATACATTGTGATCTCAGTGAAAACTGATATAATAAATGAGTTAAGCCCTTCTGTTTGAAGGGTTCTTTTCATAGCGAAGATGATTTTTAATAACCGGTTGAACAATTTTTTGTGAAAATGTAAGCGGCTGGATTGAAAGGAAGGGTACTATGGGTAAACCTGTCGTAGCCATTGTCGGAAGACCGAATGTGGGAAAATCCACAATCTTTAACCGGATTGCGGGTGAAAGAATTTCAATAGTAGAAGATACCCCCGGAGTGACGCGGGACCGGATATACAGTTCGGCGGAATGGCTGAATTATGATTTTAACCTGATTGATACGGGCGGAATTGATATCGGAGACGAACCGTTTCTGACACAGATCCGCCAGCAGGCTGAAATCGCCATGGACGAGGCTGATGTGATCATCTTTATGGTGAACGGCCGCGAAGGTGTGACGTCTGCGGATGAAGAAGTGGCAAAAATACTGTACCGGACGAAAAAACCGGTCGTATTAGCCGTTAATAAATTAGATAATACCGAAATGAGAGCGAACATCTATGACTTTTATGCGCTCGGCTTTGGAGAACCGTATCCGATTTCGGGCACACACGGTTTAGGATTGGGAGATTTGCTCGATGCTTGTGCCGAGCATTTTAAAAACATTCCGGAGACGAAGTACAGTGATGATGTCGTTCAATTCTGCCTGATCGGCCGCCCGAATGTCGGAAAATCATCCCTTGTCAATGCGATGCTCGGCGAAGAGCGGGTTATCGTGAGCAACGTAGCCGGAACGACTAGAGACGCTGTGGATACGGCGTTCACCTACAATCAGCAGGAATTTGTAATCGTTGACACGGCGGGAATGAGAAAAAAGGGTAAAGTATATGAAACAACAGAAAAATACAGTGTGCTGCGGGCGTTAAAAGCCATTGACCGCTCAGACGTCGTCGGCGTTGTGCTGAATGCAGAAGAAGGCATCCTTGAGCAGGACAAGCGGATCGCCGGATACGCCCATGAAGCCGGGAAAGCCGTCGTCATTATCGTAAACAAATGGGATGCTGTTGATAAAGACGAGCGCACGATGAAAGAATTTGAACAGAATATTCGGGAACATTTCCAATTTCTCGATTATGCGCCGGTGCTGTTTATGTCGGCACTGACGACAAAGCGGATTCATACACTCATGCCTGCGATTATTAAAGCAAGTGAAAACCACTCTCTCCGCGTGCAGACAAATGTCTTAAATGATGTCATCATGGATGCGGTCGCCATGAATCCGACTCCGACGCACAACGGCTCCCGTCTGAAAATTTACTATGCGACTCAAGTCGCTGTTAAGCCGCCGAGCTTCGTTGTTTTTGTCAACGATCCGGAACTGATGCATTTTTCTTATGAACGCTTTTTAGAAAACCGAATCCGGGACGCTTTCGGATTTGAAGGTACGCCAATTAAAATATTTGCAAGAGCAAGAAAATAAAAAGGTGTGATACAGAGATGAAAAAAGTGGCAATGCTTGGAGCGGGAAGCTGGGGCACTGCACTTTCTTTAGTGCTGGCTGATAACGGACATCAAGTCATGATGTGGGGACACCGTGCCGAATTGATCGATCAAATCAACGAACTGCATGAAAACAAAGATTATCTGCCGGGGGTGGAGCTATCAAGTTCTATCATCGGTACAGCTGATTTAAGCGAGGCTTTAAAAGGAGCTGACTTCATCATTGTGGCAGTCCCGACAAAAGCCATTCGGGAAGTGCTGAAAAAGGCTCTGCCGTACATCCCGAAACAATCGATTTTTGTTCATGTCAGCAAGGGAATTGAGCCGGATTCGCTTCTCCGCATTTCAGAATTAATGGAAGAGGAGCTGCCTGAGGAGTACAGAAAAGACATCGTCGTGCTTTCAGGGCCGAGCCACGCTGAGGAAGTCGGATTAAGACACCCGACGACTGTTACATCATCTTCAAAAAATATCAAGGCTGCAGAAGCGGTTCAGGATTTATTCATGAACCAGCATTTCCGCGTCTATACCAATCCGGATATGATCGGTGTTGAAATAGGGGGAGCGTTAAAGAATATCATCGCTCTTGCAGCGGGGATTACAGACGGATTGGGATACGGAGATAATGCAAAAGCGGCCTTAATCACCCGAGGTCTTGCTGAAATCGCCAGACTCGGCACAAAGATGGGCGGAAATCCGCTCACCTTTTCCGGCCTGACCGGCGTAGGCGATTTAATCGTGACGTGTACAAGCGTTCATTCCCGAAACTGGCGCGCCGGCAACCTGCTCGGCAAAGGATACAAGCTGGAAGCTGTCCTGGATAAGATGGGGATGGTTGTTGAAGGCGTGCGGACGACGAAAGCTGCGTATCAGCTTTCTCAAAAATACCAAGTGAAAATGCCGATTACAGAGGCGCTTCACCAAGTATTATTTAACGGGCAGAAGGTAGAAACAGCCGTAGAATCCTTAATGGCCAGAGTGAAAACCCATGAGATGGAAGACTTGGTCAACACATTCGAAAACCGGGTGAAGTGACAATACCATGCCGTCAGCATATTCTGAAGTGACGAAAGTCCAAAACGCAGAACTCTCCGGCTGAAATCGCTTAAAACATTTGCTGATTTAGGCAGAAGAGGATGCAGACGTACGCATCTACGCATACTATAGCATCGAAGTCCAAGAGAGTGTATCTCAGACGTACAGGTGAATATAGTCAACTTGACTGAAGCAAAGTCCCCCTCTTTGCTTCAGTTTTTTTTGTTTTTTTCAATAGATGGAAAACCTGTTGATCTTTTCAACATTTGTATATTAAAATGAAATATAACGCTTACAATGATGGGACGGGGGGCACGTACATGAGTGTGGCATTGATGAAAATGTGGTTTGCGCTTGGTGCTATGGGATTAATGTTTGTTGCGGTGGCCTCTATTTATGTCAGCAGGTACAAAGTGAAAAACAAACTGATAAAAGCAGCGGTTTCTTCACTCGCTTATGCCTGCATGGTCATCTCGGGATTGATCGTGTTAATGGTCGTTTTCAGCGGGCCTGTCAATGAATAAAGCCGAAAGGGGGCGCGGAATGCATAAGTTAAAAATGGCCGTCATAACGGCAATGGCGGTGCTTCTGCTGTCCGGCTGTCTGTACCCTGAAGCGGAAAAAACTGAAAATAAAGTATCTTACAAACATCAGCTTCAGCAGGTGCAAGCGGCAGTGGATGAATTTAAAAAGGCGAACGGCGGACTTCTGCCGATTCAGACAAAAGATATGAAAACACCGCTCTATCAAAAATATCCGATAGATTTTAAGCGGCTCGCGCCCAGATACATAGAGGAGCCGCCGGCCTCAGCTTATGAAAGCGGAGGAATGTACCAATACGTGCTTGTTGATGTGGAACATAAGCCGACCGTCAAGCTGGTCGATCTCCAAATGGCGGAAGCAATCCGCGACATGAAGCTGCGTGTCAAAATGTATCAGGAAAAGCATACATATCCTCCCTATGAGGACGCCGTTTCAAAAGGGCTGTTCACTTTAAATAAAAAAAAGCTCGGCATGAAAGACTCTCCTTCAGTCAAAAGTCCGGTTTCAGGCACGTCTCTGCCGCTTTTAATCGGCGCTGACGGAGAAATCTATGCCGACTATCGCGTCGATCTCGCCCGCTGCCTGAAGGAAAACAAAAAGAAAATCAAATCGGGCGCGGAAATTCAGGATATTTTATGGAAAGAGACTCCTTTCGTCCCGGCCTTTTCAGTCACATACACCGTAAATGAAAAACAGGAACCCGTTTTTTTAGAAAGTCAAACGAAACAGGAATGAACCTTTTTCCCGCGCATACAAATAGGGAGAAAGGTTTTTTTGATTTTGATAGAAAAGACTGCCTGAAAATTTTCTAAAGATGTCATATTGAAATAGGACAACGTCATACACATATAGTGTCCTGTATTTGATTGGAGAATGGTGAATGAAAAATGATAAGGATAGGAAGTCCGGGAGGGGATCACTTGGAAAAGGTCGATATTTTCAAGGATATCGCTGAACGAACAGGGGGCGATATATACTTAGGAGTCGTTGGCGCTGTCCGTACAGGGAAATCTACATTCATTAAAAAATTTATGGAGCTCGTGGTGCTCCCGAATATCAGCAATGAGGCCGATCGAGCGCGGGCGCAGGATGAGCTTCCGCAAAGCGCAGCAGGAAAAACGATAATGACCACAGAACCAAAATTTGTCCCGAATCAAGCCATGTCCGTTCATGTCGCGGAAGGACTTGATGTCAACATCCGTCTTGTGGATTGTGTGGGATATACGGTTCCCGGGGCGAAGGGATATGAGGATGAAAACGGCCCGAGAATGATCAATACACCTTGGTACGAAGAACCGATTCCCTTTCATGAGGCAGCGGAAATCGGTACGAGAAAAGTCATCCAGGAACACTCCACAATCGGGGTCGTCATTACGACAGACGGCTCAATCGGCGATATTGCGCGGGGCGATTACGTGGAAGCGGAAGAAAGAGTCATCGACGAGCTGAAGGAAGTCGGCAAACCGTTTATTATGGTCATCAACTCGGTAAAACCGTACCACCCGGAAACAGAAGCGCTCAGAGCTGAATTAAGCGCGAAATATGATATTCCCGTCCTCGCCATGAGTGTTGAAAGCATGCGGGAAACAGATGTGTTAAGCGTCCTCAGAGAAGCGCTTTACGAGTTCCCTGTGCTGGAAGTCAATGTCAACCTTCCGAGCTGGGTCATGGTGCTGAAAGAAAATCACTGGCTCAGAGAGAGCTACCAGGAATCAGTGAAAGAAACCGTAAAAGATATTAAACGCCTGCGCGATGTCGACCGGGTTGTCGGCCACTTCAGTGAATTTGAGTTTATTGAAAGCGCCGGTCTGGCCGGAATCGAACTTGGCCAGGGTGTCGCAGAAATTGATTTGTATGCGCCGGATCATTTATATGACCAGATTTTAAAAGAAGTAGTCGGTGTTGAAATCCGCGGGAAAGACCACCTGCTTGAATTAATGCAGGACTTCGCCCACGCGAAAAAAGAATATGATCAGGTATCAGATGCGCTGAAAATGGTGAAACAGACCGGCTACGGCATTGCCGCCCCGGCCTTAGCCGATATGAGCCTTGATGAACCGGAAATCATCAGACAGGGATCAAGGTTCGGAGTAAGGCTCAAAGCGGTCGCTCCGTCCATTCATATGATCAAAGTGGATGTGGAAAGTGAATTCGCGCCGATCATCGGGACGGAAAAACAAAGTGAAGAGCTTGTCCGCTACTTAATGCAGGATTTTGAAGATGATCCGCTTTCTATCTGGAACTCCGATATTTTCGGCAGATCATTGAGCTCTATCGTAAGAGAAGGAATCTCCGCAAAACTGTCACTCATGCCGGAAAATGCGAGATATAAACTGAAAGAAACGCTGGAGAGAATTATTAACGAAGGCTCAGGCGGCCTGATCGCCATTATTTTGTAAGCTGAAGGACCTCTTCCTGAAACGGGGGGTCTTTTTTTATTCTTTTTAGATACTGGAAATCAATCAAGGATTAGGAGGAAAAAAGCAAAAAAAGGAATATTTGTTCGGTAAAACACGTGAAAACCTTGACGAGCAAGGGATTGAGGCTTTAAAATGCTTGATATGGCTTTTTATATGTGTTACTCTACATACAGAAAATCTTCACTTTGTTGGACAAACATTCCTCAAAGTGTCTGTTTTCTTTTGAAAAGCCGTTTACTTGTCTGTTCTTCCCTGCTTTGATTTTTTATCAGACAGGTTTAGAATCAGGCTGAACTGTGAAGAAATGATAATAAACTGCTGATTTGATACCCTTTTGGGAGGAGGTGAAAGGCATGAACAAGACAGAACTAATCAATGCGGTTGCTGAAGCAAGCGAATTGTCTAAAAAAGACGCTACAAAAGCAGTTGATTCTGTTTTTGATACGATTTTAGATGCACTTAAAAACGGTGATAAAATCCAACTGATCGGTTTCGGTAACTTTGAGGTGCGCGAGCGCTCTGCACGTAAAGGACGTAACCCGCAAACAGGTGAAGAAATCGAAATCCCTGCAAGCAAGGTACCTGCTTTCAAACCAGGTAAAGCTCTTAAAGACGCTGTTGCAGGAAAATAATTGTGAATATAGATCGTGTATGCATCTGATACATACACTTTGTTTCTTCACAGAAAAGCCCCTTGATAAAGGGGCTTTTCATATTTAAGCAGCCTCGGTCACCGGGCAGGACTTTCGTTTTGCTTTTGGCGCGGCAAATGTGCTAGAATCGAAATTAAATGTATTCAATGGTGGAGGACACAGACAATGAAAGAAGTTAATAAAGAACAGATTGAACAGGCGGTTCGCCAGATTTTAGAGGCGATTGGAGAAGACCCGGACCGGGAAGGGCTTTTAGATACGCCGAAACGCGTGGCAAAAATGTACGCGGAAGTATTCTCGGGATTAAATGAAGACCCGAAAGAACACTTTAAAACCGTTTTCGGAGAAGACCATGAGGAGCTTGTTCTTGTAAAAGATATCGCGTTTCATTCCATGTGTGAACATCACCTTGTTCCTTTTTACGGAAAAGCGCATATTGCCTACATTCCGCGGGGCGGCAAAGTGACGGGCCTGAGTAAATTGGCGCGGGCGGTGGAAGCCGTCTCAAAACGCCCGCAGCTGCAGGAGCGCATCACTTCAACGATTGCAGAAAGCATCGTAGAGACCTTAGATCCCCACGGCGTCATGGTTGTCGTCGAAGCTGAGCATATGTGCATGACGATGAGGGGCGTAAGAAAGCCGGGTGCAAAAACAGTGACTTCCGCTGTAAGAGGTATTTTTAAAGATGACGCAGCGGCGCGTTCCGAAGTGTTAGAACATATTAAACGTGCGGATTAATAATGATAGAGGGTGCAGATATGAATTCAAAGCATTCAAGTGATTTTGTCGTCATTAAAGCGGTCGAGGACGGCGTGAACGTCATCGGTTTAACGAGAGGAACGGATACGAAATTTCACCATTCCGAAAAACTGGACAAAGGCGAAGTGATTATCGCTCAGTTTACTGAGCATACCTCTGCCATCAAAGTGAGAGGCAACGCCCTCATCCAGACCGCTTACGGAGAAATGAACAGCGAAAAAAAATAAGCCGGCTGTTTCCCGCTTTTGCCAAATGCCCGCAAACGGCGGGAGAATACAGCCAATTTCTTTTTTTTATGCTATAATGATACCTGCGTATAATAATGACGAGTAAATCTCATACATATTAGAATAAATGTGAATTTGGGGACAAGGGTGATATTTTTGCAAGACATCTACGGAACTTTAGCGAATCTAAATACGAAATTAAAACAAAAGCTGTCTCATCCTTATTTAGCGAAACATATTTCTGCGCCTAAAATCGATGAGGATAAGCTTCTTCTTTTTCACGCTTTGTTTGAAGAGGCGGACATTAAGAACAACGACAGAGAAAATTACATAGTAACTGCGATGCTTGTCCAAAGCGCCCTTGATACCCACGATGAAGTGACAACAGCCAGAGCGTTAAAGCGAGACGAAAATAAAAACCGGCAGCTCACCGTGCTTGCCGGCGACTATTTCAGCGGACTGTATTATTCGCTTTTGTCTGAAATGAAGGATATCTATATGATTCGGACGCTCGCTACGGCAATTAAAGAAATCAATGAGCATAAAATCCGTCTGTACGATCGGTCTGTCAATGACTTGAATCAATTGATCGAAAGCATGGCGATTGTGGAAGCGGCCCTGTTTCACAGAGTGTCAGACCACTTTAATCTTCCGCGCTGGAAAGAGCTGGCGAGTGATTTTTTTGTATATAAGCGGCTGATGAACGGCAATGCTATATTTCTCGATGTCATCGGCAATATTGTAAAGTCAGGGAAATCAAAGGCTGACATAATGGAAGATAGCTTCCGAAAGGCAAAGCAAAGCATTGAAACGCTGCTGCCGCTCAATTCACCAATCCAAAACCTCATGCTGAACCGGCTTAAAGCGATCAGCCAGGACAAAACATATCATCAGAAAGTGGAAGAAGGGTAATCAACATGCAGGAGTCAAAAGAACAGCGCGTACACGGCGTGTTTGAAAAAATCTATAAAAATTATGACCAAATGAACTCTGTTATCAGTTTTCAGCAGCATAAAAAGTGGCGCGATAAAACGATGCAGATCATGAATGTAAAAGAAGGCGCAAAAGCGCTTGATGTCTGCTGCGGAACGGCTGACTGGACGATTGCCCTCGCAGAAGCGGCCGGAAAAAGCGGCGAAATCAAAGGACTGGATTTCAGCAAAAATATGCTGAGCATCGGTGAGAAAAAAGTGAAAGAGGGCGGTTACAGCCAAATTGAGCTTTTGCACGGAAATGCGATGGAGCTTCCTTTCGCTGATGATTCTTTTGATTTTGTCACCATCGGCTTCGGGCTGCGAAACGTTCCCGACTATCTGACCGTGCTGAAAGAAATGCGGCGGGTCGTCAAACCGGGCGGGCAGGTCGTATGTCTGGAAACATCCCAGCCGGAAATGTTCGGATTCAGACAGGCATATTTTCTTTATTTTAAATACATCATGCCTTTCTTCGGAAAAATGTTTGCGAAGAGCTATAAAGAATATTCTTGGCTTCAAGAATCGGCAAGAGAATTTCCCGGTATGAAAGAACTTGCGCGTCTGTTTGAAGAAGCGGGCCTGACGAATGTCAAATACCATTCGTTTACCGGCGGAGTGGCCGCTACGCATATCGGTTGGAAATGATGAATATACAGATGTTTGGGTGAATGATATGAAATTTAAAATGGCCTATTCTTTTTTAAATGACGATATTGATGTGATCGAAAGGGAGCTTGAGCAAACGGTGCGGTCAGACTATCCCTTGCTGAGTGAAGCCGGGCTCCACCTGCTCCAGGCGGGCGGCAAGCGGATCCGCCCTGTTTTCGTATTGCTATCCGGCATGTTCGGCGACTATGACATTAATAAAATAAAATATGTTGCGGTGACGCTGGAAATGATTCATATGGCGTCCCTCGTGCATGACGACGTCATTGATGACGCCGAGCTGCGGAGGGGAAAACCGACCATCAAAGCCAAGTGGGACAACCGCATCGCCATGTATACCGGTGATTATATGCTTGCGGGCTCACTTGAGATGATGACGAGATTGGATGAGCCGAAAGCCCACCGGATCCTGTCCAAAACCATCGTAGAAGTATGCCTCGGAGAAATTGAACAGATCAGAGATAAATACAATATGGAGCAAAACCTCAGAACCTATTTGCGCCGCATCAAACGGAAAACGGCTCTTCTCATTGCCGTCAGCTGTCAGCTCGGCGCCATCGCTTCGGGAGCTGATGAGAAGATTCACAAAGCATTATATTGGTTCGGTTATTACGTGGGCATGTCCTATCAGATTATTGACGACATTCTTGATTTCACTTCAACGGAAGAGGAACTGGGAAAACCGGTCGGAGGGGATCTGCTGCAAGGAAATGTCACTCTGCCCGTTTTGTACGCGCTACGTCAGCCTGAATTGAAAAATCAGCTGAAATTAATTAACAGTGAAACAACACAGGAGCAGCTCGCCCCCATTATTGAAAATATTAAACGCACAGACGCGATTGAAAAATCAATGGCCGTCAGTGACAGGTACTTAAAAAAAGCGTTTGAAAAACTGAACACACTGCCGAGAGGACGTGCGCGCTCATCATTGGCCGCCATCGCCAAATATATCGGCAAACGGAAATTTTAAATTCCTTTTACGAACAAGATGTGAACATTCTCCGCCCTGGATTGATTAATTGTCAGAAAGATGTTACGATTTCGGTGTGCAACTTGAAAGCCTATACATAATGATGGGGTGGAGAATCTTATGGAAAAAACTTTTATCATGGTAAAACCGGACGGCGTACAGCGCCAGCTGATCGGAGAGATTTTATCCAGATTTGAGCGTAAGGGCTTACAATTGGCAGGAGCCAAGCTAATGCAAGTTTCAGAACAGATGGCTGAAAACCATTATGCTGAACATAAAGGGAAGCCGTTTTTCGGCGAGCTTGTGGAATTCATTACATCAGGACCCGTATTTGCAATGGTATGGGAAGGGGAAAATGTAGTAGAGATCACAAGACAGCTGATCGGAAAAACGAACCCGAAAGATGCACTGCCGGGCACAATCCGCGGTGACTACGGCATGTTTGTCGGCAAAAATATCATTCACGGTTCAGACTCCTTAGAAAGCGCTGAGAGGGAAATTCACATTTTCTTTAAACAGGAAGAGCTTGTACCGTATCAAAAATTAATGGCCGACTGGGTGTACTAAACCGTCAGCCTTTCTTTTTCTCGTATTATGAAAAGGTTTACATCATTTAAAAAAGACAGAGGCTGCGTTGCCCTGTCTTTTCGTTTCTCACAAATCAGCCCGCGGGCTGATTTTTTTATTGAAATCGTACAATTTCGACAGAAAACAGGCTATACTAGGACAAAAGACAGCGAGATTGGGAGAGAAGCAATGGAGCCTTACGAAATTTTTATCACCAAGTGGAAACAAATAACCGGCGTTGATTTATCTTTATACAAAGAAGCACAGATGAAAAGGCGGCTGACGTCCCTTTATGAAAAGAAGGGGTTCAGAGATTTTCAGGAATTTGCCGCCGCTTTGGAAAAGGACAAGCTTTTATTAAACGAAACATTGGACAGAATGACGATCAATGTTTCTGAATTTTACCGAAATTATAAACGGTGGGAAGTTCTTGAAACCTCAATTCTTCCGTTAATAAAGCATAACAAACCGTTAAAAATATGGAGTGCGGCCTGTTCAACGGGAGAGGAGCCCTATACTTTGGCTATGATTCTCAATCAGCAGACGGGACTGGCCGGATTTGATATATTGGCGACAGATATTGATGAAAAGGCGCTAAGCAAAGCCAAGCGGGGCATCTATCAGGAACGCTCGCTGCAAGAGGTGCCGGCTTCCGTGAAAAGCCGTTATTTCACCAAGCAGGCTGACAACAGTTATCAAGTAAAACAAGAGATTCAGAACAACATCCGGTTTAAGCGGCACAACCTGCTTGCCGACAGCTATGAACAGGATTTTGATCTGATCGTCTGCCGCAACGTCTTTATTTATTTTACTGAAAAAGCAAAAGAAGAGCTGTATGTGAAAATGGCGGGCAGTCTGAAAAAGAACGGAATTCTGTTTGTCGGCAGTACAGAACAAATTTTCAGCCCGGAAAAATTCGGCCTTGAGAGCACTGATACATTTTTTTATCAAAAAAGATAGAAGACATTTAATGAAAACTTGTGGTATAGTTTTACTTAAAAGCGTTAATGCGATGAAGGGAGAAGAAAGAAATGAGATACTTAACAGCCGGAGAATCACACGGTCCGCAGCTGACGACAATTATAGAAGGTGTGCCTGCGGGGCTTTATATAACTGAAGAAGACATTAATTTTGAGCTTGCCAGACGTCAAAAAGGGCACGGCCGCGGACGCCGCATGCAGATTGAAACGGACAGAGCGAAGATCACAAGCGGCGTGCGGCATGCCCGGACACTCGGTTCGCCCATCGCGCTCGTTGTAGAAAATAAAGATTGGACTCACTGGACAAAAATCATGGGCGCCGCACCGATTACAGAAGAAGAAGAAAGTGAAATGAAACGCCAGATTTCAAGACCGAGACCCGGACACGCAGATTTGAACGGTGCTATTAAGTATAATCACCGTGATATGAGAAATGTGTTAGAACGATCTTCCGCGCGTGAGACAACGGTTCGCGTGGCTGCCGGAGCCGTCGCTAAAAAGATTTTAGCGGAGCTTGGCATTAAAGTCGCCGGGCATGTCCTGCAAATCGGCAGCGTAAAAGCAGAGAAAACCGATTACACATCCATTGAGGATCTCAAACGGGTAACGGAAGAATCACCGGTCAGATGCTACGATGAAGAAGCAGGCCGTCAAATGATGGCAGCCATTGATGAAGCGAAGGCAAACGGCGACTCGATCGGCGGAATCGTTGAAGTGATCGTCGAAGGTATGCCGGTCGGTGTCGGAAGCTATGTCCACTATGACCGTAAGCTGGACAGCAAGCTCGCTGCTGCCGTTCTGTCGATTAACGCGTTTAAAGGCGTAGAGTTCGGCATCGGTTTTGAAGCGGCCGGCAAAAACGGCAGTGAAGTTCATGATGAAATCGTATGGGATGAAGAGAAAGGCTATACACGCGCCACAAACAGGCTCGGAGGATTAGAAGGCGGTATGACGACGGGAATGCCGATTGTCGTCCGCGGCGTTATGAAACCGATCCCTACTTTGTACAAGCCGCTGAAAAGCGTCGACATTGAAACGAAAGAACCGTTTACAGCGAGCATTGAACGTTCAGACAGCTGCGCGGTTCCGGCAGCAAGTGTAGTGGCTGAAGCAGCAGTGGCCTGGGAAATCGCAAATGCCGTCGTAGAACAATTCGGGCTTGACCAGATCGACCGCATTAAAGAAAATGTTGAAAACATGAAAAAACTATCGAGGGAATTCTGATGAAAGAGCTTGAGGTTCGGACAGCTTCCTCCGCATATCCCGTGTATATCGGTGAAGGCATAAGGAAACAGGCCGCTGCCCTTTTGTCTTCACTGAACAGGCCGCTGACAAAGATCCTTCTCATCATCGATGCTGAAGTTGACCGGCTTTACGGTGATGAGATGTTCCGGCTTTTAAACGAAACATGGCCCGTGAAAAAAGTGATCGTTCCAAGCGGAGAAGAAGCGAAGTCTCTAAAAGAGTATGAACGGATTCAAACGGAAGCGATCGCTTTCCATATGGACCGCTCCTCATGTATGATCGCCTTCGGAGGCGGCGTGACGGGTGATTTGGCCGGCTTTTGCGCAGCAACTTTTATGCGCGGAATTGATTTCATTCAAATGCCGACGACACTGCTTGCCCATGACAGCGCGGTCGGCGGCAAGGTGGCCGTCAACCATAAACTCGGAAAGAACTTAATCGGCGCGTTTTATCAGCCGAAAGCGGTGATTTACGATACGGAGCTTCTGAAAACCCTGCCGGAACAAGAGCTGAGATCGGGCATGGCTGAAGTGATCAAACACGCGTTTATCGCCGATCATGCTTTTTTAGAAAAACTTCTCACGTTTGACACGTTGCAAGGACTGACAAGCGCTGAGCTGAATGAAATGATTTATAAAGGAATTTCAATCAAATCGGCCGTCGTGCGTGAGGACGAAAAGGAAGAGGGGATAAGAGCTTTTCTGAATTTCGGCCATACGCTCGGCCATGCCGTTGAGGCGGAATATGGCTACGGCCGGATTACACATGGAGATGCGGTCGCCCTCGGCATGCAGTTTGCCCTTTACGTGAGTGAACAGGTTGCGGGTTGCATGATGAACAGGAAAGAACTCACACAATGGCTGATTGGGCTCGGCTACCCGGGAAGCATCAGACAAGATATTGAAACGCCGGTTCTCTCCGCTCGGATGATGAATGATAAAAAAACGCGCGGAGGCATGACACAGTTCATCGTGTTAAAAGAATTAGGCGAAGCGCGGGACTGCATGCTTTCAAAAGATGAGCTCGAAAATTTGCTGAACAAATGGCGAATGGAGGAAACAGCATGATGATACGCGGCATTCGCGGAGCAACAACGGTGGAACAAGACACCGAACAAGAAATTTTAGAAAAAACACAGCAGCTGCTTGAAAAAATCATTGAACAAAATGGATGCAAGCCGGAAGACGTTGTACAGATCCTGTTATCCGCCACGCCTGATATCCATTCCGTATTTCCGGCAAAAGCGGTCCGCCGCCTTTCCGGGTGGCAGTACGTCCCGGTGACGTGCATGCAGGAAATGGATGTCACCGGCGCTCTGCAAAAGTGTATCCGTGTCCTGATGACGGTTCAGACGGATACGCCTCAGGATGAAATCAAGCATGTCTATTTAGAAAAAGCCGTTGTGTTAAGGCCGGATTTATCATTGACAAAAAATACTGACATGTAATACGATAAACAAAGCTTAGAAATACACAAGAGTGTGTATAGAGCTGGTAAGTAAGATATTGAACAGTTGAGTTTAGAATAGGGTAGCAGAGAATGAGTTTAGCTGAGCTGAGATAAACACGTTTTTATTCTGCCCAAAAGAAGCCTTTCTTTTGGGTTTATTTCTTATACGCAAGACTCCTCTCACTCTTCATCTCATTCTCCTTACCGTAAGGAGGAGAATCATGAATTTACAATCGGATGTTTCTTTATTTTTAAAGGACAGTCTGACACACCGCACCATTCCAATCGCAGAGACTTTTACGGTCGACACGATCACACCCATTCAGATGGTTGAAAAACTGGACAGAAACATTACGTATCTTTTAGAAAGCAAGGATGAGTCGTCAAGCTGGTCGAGATACTCTTTTATCGGCCTCGATCCTTTTATCACGATTAAAGAGAGTCATAACACATTCACTGCCGCTGATCCAAACGGGCATACGCTGTTTGAAGCCGGAGAATTAAAAGCCGTGCTTGACTGGATGAATGAGAGCTTCCGCATTAAAACACCAGAGCTTGATATCCCATTTGCGGGAGGAGCGGTCGGTTATCTGAGCTATGACATGATTCCTTTGATTGAGCCTTCCGTGCCAAGCCACGCGAAAGTAACAGATTTCGAAAAATGCATGCTGTTTGTCTGCCGGAAAATCATCGCGTACGACCACGAAACGAAACAAGTGCATTTCATTCAATATGCGGAGCTTAACGGCCGGGAGACGGAGGAAGAAAAGCGGGCCGTTTTCAAAGAGAATTGCGCGGAGCTTCGTAAGCTTATCGGTATTTTGACAGAATCGAAAGATATGAAAGAGCCGTTTTTTTCCAAAGAAACGTTTGACACGCCAAGTTTTGCCGATGTGACATCCAATTATACGAAAGAAGAGTTTATGGCCGGTGTTAATAAACTGAAAGAATATATAAAAGCGGGAGACATTTTTCAAGGGGTGCTTTCGCAAAAGTTTGACATTCCGGTATCCAGACATTCATTTGAGCTGTACAGGGTGCTCCGCATCGTCAATCCTTCACCCTATATGTACTATATCAAACTGCCTGACAGAGACATTGTCGGGAGTTCGCCTGAACGTCTGATCCGCGTGCATGACAGGCACCTGGAAATTCATCCGATTGCCGG
This sequence comes from Bacillus sp. SIMBA_031, assembly GCF_046535225.1. Lineage (NCBI taxonomy): Bacteria > Bacillati > Bacillota > Bacilli > Caryophanales > Bacillaceae > Bacillus > Bacillus sp. SIMBA_031. The sequence goes on along the minus strand of NZ_JAWRXC010000001.1, from coordinate 1,314,509 downwards.
AACGAGAAGAAGGGGCGCCGGAAAAGAAGAGGACGAACGCCTGAAAAAAGAGCTGATGAATGACGAAAAAGAAAAAGCTGAACATTACATGCTCGTCGATCTTGCGCGCAATGACATCGGCAGAGTTGCGGAGTACGGTTCCGTAGCCGTTCCGGAATTCACAAAGGTCGTTTCTTTTTCACATGTGATGCACATCATCTCTGTTGTAACCGGCCGTTTAAAGCAGGGCGTCCATCCCGTTGACGCGCTGATGTCGGCATTCCCGGCAGGAACACTCACGGGCGCTCCGAAAATCCGCGCGATGCAGCTTTTAAATGAATTAGAACCGACTTCCAGAGAAACCTACGGCGGATGTATCGCTTATATCGGATTTGACGGGTCAATTGATTCGTGTATTACCATCCGCACCATGAGTGTCAAAAACGGTACGGCATCGGTGCAGGCGGGCGCGGGAATAGTCGCCGATTCCGTCCCGGAAGCCGAATATGAAGAGAGCTGTAACAAAGCGGGGGCGCTTTTAAAAACGATTCAAATCGCAGAAGACATCTTTTCTGGCGGGGAGGAGAAGACGGATGAACAAATTTCTGCAATCGTGCGTTAATGGCCGTACGCTGAAAACCGGAGAAGCCGAAAAGCTGATGGAGATGATGATAAACGGGGACATGTCGCAGTCTGAGATCGGCGGGATTTTATCGGTATTAGCCCACCGAGGTGAAACGGCGGAGGAGCTTGCCGGATTTGTAAAAGTGATGCGGGCGCGGGCACAGACATCAGGTGGCTTGACGGATGTCGTTGATACGTGCGGAACAGGCGGAGACGGGGTTTCTACGTTTAACATATCCACGGCAGCGGCAATTACAGCTTCTGCCGCCGGAGCTAAAGTTGCCAAGCACGGAAATCGCTCCGTTTCGTCTAAAAGCGGCAGTGCGGATGTGCTGGAAAAGCTGGGGGTTTCTATTCAAGCCACTCCAGACAGCGTTAAACGCAGCATTGAAATGAAACAAATGGGGTTTTTGTTTGCGCCGCTGTTTCATTCGTCAATGAAGCACGTCGCCGCCGCAAGAAAAGAGCTTGGCTTCCGAACCGTATTTAATCTGCTGGGCCCGCTCAGCAACCCGCTGCAGGTGAAGCGGCAGGTGATCGGCGTCTATTCATTTGATAAAGCGCGCCTGATGGCAAGCGCTCTGGAACAATTTGATGTCAGACACGTCATGCTTGTGTCGGCCCGTGACGGATTAGATGAACTGTCCATCTCAGCACCGACCGATATCGTTGAACTGAAAAACGGTGAACGTCTGGAATATTCCGTTTCACCTGAACAATTCGGTTTTACAGAAGGTTCACTAAAGGATATTCAAGTGAGTTCATCGGAAGAAAGCGCGCTCCTCATTCAGAATATTTTTGCAAATAGAGCTCCGTCATCCGCTCTGCATATTACCGCCTTAAATGCGGGCGCGGCCATTTATACGGCAGGCCTTGCAAGCGATCTGAAAGAAGGAACGAAAACCGCCTTAGAAGCGATTCAAAACGGAGATGCCAAAAGGCAGCTCGAACGTCTGAAACAGAAAGAGGAAGAAATGTATGCTTGATCAAATCATTCAGCAGAAAAAAGAAGAAATCAAATCCATCGTGCTGCCGGAAACCTGTCAAATTGAACGGAGATCTTTTAAAAAAGCGCTCCTGGACCCGAACCGTTTTATCGGGCTGATTGCCGAAGTGAAAAAAGCTTCGCCGTCTAAAGGATTGATTAAAGAGCATTTTGTTCCGGAAACGATTGCGGCGGATTATGAAGCGGCTAAAGCCGACGCCCTTTCGGTTCTCACGGATACCCGTTTTTTTCAGGGGAGAAATCAATTTCTGACAGATGTTAAACAAACCGTGTCTCTTCCCGTGCTGAGAAAAGATTTTATTATTGATTCCCTTCAGGTGGAGGAATCGTTCAGGATCGGCGCCGATGCCATTTTGCTGATCGGGGAAGCGCTGGAACCTTCAGAGCTTCATGAGCTTTATCTGGAAGCCCGCGAGAAGGGCATGGACGTTCTCGTTGAAGTCCATGATGAAACTGTGCTTGAACGGATTTTACAAGTGTTTCAGCCGGACATTCTCGGCATAAACAACCGGGACTTAAAAACGTTCCGTACTTCTGTTTCGCAAACGGAAAAAATAGCGCAGCTTGTACCGGATGGCTGCTTGCTGGTCAGCGAAAGCGGCATCGGTTCTTTGGCTGACCTGCAATTCGTCAACAAGCACGGGGCGCAGGCTGTATTGGTCGGAGAATCCTTAATAAGAGAGGATTCGCAGAAAAAGGCGATCCGCGGACTGTTCGGGGAGTGACGATATGAAAAAGCCTGAGTTAAAGTACTGCGGAATACGATCGAAGCGTGATTACGAACTTGCGGCAGCTTCAGAAGCGGACTATCTGGGATTTATTTTTGCCGCAAGCAAACGGAGAGTAACGCCGGATGAGGTCCGGAAATGGAAAGAGCAGGTTCGGACAGACAAGAAACATGTCGGAGTATTTGTAAATGAAACGATAGAAAACATTGCGCAAATCGCCTCTGATCTGGCACTTGACGCCATCCAGCTTCACGGTGATGAATCGCCTGAGGATGCCCGCCGCCTCCGCCCGCTTGTGCGCTCGGAGATATGGAAAGCGCTCCATCACGGGGAAGGGACGCTTCGTCAGATGACTCAATTTGCACCTGCTGTCGACGGCTATGTCATTGATTCTTCAGTAAAAGGAATGAGAGGCGGCACGGGAATCGCGTTTTCATGGGCCCGTGTCCCCTTGTACCGAAAGCAGGCTCAAAATGCAAACAAGCGCTGTTTTATCGCGGGCGGCGTTAATCCTGGAACGATTACAGGCTTACTGAGATCGCGACCGTGCGGTATAGATCTTGCCAGCGGAATTGAAAAAAACGGACAAAAGGATCAAACACTGATCCGGCTTTTAGAAGAAAGGATGAACCACTATGTATCCATATCCAAATGAAATCGGAAGATACGGCGAATTCGGCGGCAAATTTGTCCCTGAAACATTGATGCGGCCCCTTGAGGAAATCGAAACGGCTTTCACAGAATTAAAGAATGATCCCGTTTTTCATGCCGAATATAAAAAACTATTGTTTGATTACTCCGGAAGACCGACCGCATTAACGTTCGCAGACAGGGTGTCAGAGTATTTGGGAGGGGCGAAAATCTATCTGAAAAGAGAAGATTTAAACCATACCGGCTCCCATAAAATTAACAACGCGTTAGGCCAGATTCTGCTTGCCAAAAAGATGGGCAAAACGAAAATCATCGCCGAAACCGGTGCGGGACAGCACGGTGTGGCTGCCGCGACAGCCGCCGCAAAATTCGGTTTTAAGTGTACAGTTTTTATGGGTGAAGAAGACGTTGCGCGCCAGTCGCTGAACGTATTCCGGATGAAACTGCTCGGCGCGGAAGTGGTGCCGGTCACAAGCGGAAACGGCACGCTGAAAGATGCGACGAATGAGGCAATCAGGTATTGGGTCCAGCATTGTGAAGATCATTTCTATCTTATCGGTTCTGTAGTGGGTCCGCACCCATATCCGTATATCGTTCGCGAATTTCAGAAAATCATCGGCGAGGAAGCGAAAGAACAGCTTCGCCGGGTTGAAGGAACGCTCCCGGATAAGGTTGTTGCATGTGTCGGCGGCGGAAGCAATGCGATGGGCATTTTTCAGGCCTTTTTAGACGAAGATACTGAGCTGATCGGCGCCGAGGCTGCCGGAAAAGGAATTGATACACCGCTGCATGCGGCAACGATCGCAAAAGGGACGCTCGGGGTGATTCACGGTTCAATGACCTATTTAATACAAGATGAATACGGGCAGATTATCGAACCGTATTCCATTTCAGCAGGCCTTGATTACCCGGGGATCGGCCCTGAGCACGCCTATCTGCATAAAAGCGGCCGTGTAACGTACGAAAGCGTGACAGACGATGAAGCGATTGCCGCGTTACGTCTGCTTTCTGAAACAGAAGGTATTCTTCCGGCTATTGAATCTGCCCACGCTCTGGCAAAAGCGTTTGAAATGGCAAAAGACATGGATAAAGACAAAATCATTCTCGTCAGTTTGTCGGGAAGAGGAGATAAAGATGTTCATACGCTGATGAATGTTTTGGAAAACGGGGTGGAGACACATGTTTAATCTGCGAGATTCTGAAAAATTATTTATCCCTTTTATTACAGCTGGCGATCCGCTTCCTGACATTTCTGTTGAGCTGGCAATATCATTGCAGAATGCAGGCGCTTCTGCCCTTGAAATCGGCGTTCCTTACACAGATCCGCTTGCGGACGGACCCGTCATACAACGGGCTTCAAAACGGGCTCTGGAAAACGGAATGAATATCGTAAAAGCAATTGAACTTGGCGGCAAAATGAAAAAAAACGGCGTTCATATTCCAATTATCCTCTTTACGTATTATAATCCTGTGTTACAATTAGAAAAAGAATACTTTTTCGCTTTACTGCGGGAAAACGACATAGACGGTCTGCTTGTACCCGACCTTCCATTAGAGGAAAGCGCCCTTTTGCAAATGACATGCAAAAAGGAGAACATCGCTTATATCTCACTGGTTGCGCCGACAAGTGAAGACCGTTTGAAAATAATTACTGAACAGGCCTGCGGCTTTGTGTATTGTGTATCCTCTTTAGGAGTGACGGGCGTACGCAGCGAATTCGATCCGTCTGTATACTCTTTCATACGTAAGGTGAAAGAATTCAGCTCTGTTCCGGTGGCGGTCGGTTTTGGCATTTCAAACCGCAAACAGGTTGACGGGATGAATGAAATATCTGACGGTGTCGTTGTCGGCAGCGCGCTTGTCAAAAAAGTTGAAGAGCTTAAAACAAAGCTTGTGAATCCCGGAACAAGAGCTGATGCGCTTCTTGAATTTGAAGAATACGCAAAGACGTTCGGACGACTGTACAGTGTAAAATGAGGTGACTGGATTTGCAGATTAATGAACAGCTGCGGCAGCTGAAACCGTATCAGCCGGGCAAACCAATAGAAGAAGTGAAAATGGAATACGGGCTTGAGAAAGTAGTAAAACTCGCTTCTAACGAAAATCCGTTCGGCTGTTCACAGGCCGCTAAAGATGCGCTGCATCAGGAGATTGAGCAGCTTGCGCTGTATCCCGACGGTTACAGTGCCGCTTTGAGAACGCGGCTCAGCGAGCATCTGCAGGTCAGTGAATCTTCTATCATTTTCGGCAACGGCTCTGATGAGCTTGTGCAGATTATCTGCCGTTCTTTATTAAATGATCAGGCAAACACGATTACCGCCGCCCTGACTTTCCCGCAATACAGACACAATGCGGTGATTGAAGGCGCTGAGGTGCGCGAGGTACCGCTCCGCAGTGACGGCGCTCATGATTTGGACCGGATGCTGGAAGCAATTGACGGCAAGACGAAAGTCATATGGGTATGCAACCCCAATAATCCGACGGGGACATATACTTCTGAGCAAGAGCTAATCGCCTTTTTAAACAGAGTTCCCGAGCATATACTCGTTGTACTTGATGAAGCGTACTACGAGTATGTCACGGCGGAAGATTACCCAGAAAGCATTCCGCTTTTAAAGCAATATGCGAATGTCATGATCCTCCGCACCTTCTCTAAAGCGTACGGACTTGCCGCGCTGCGCGTCGGATACGGCATTGCGGACGAAGCGCTGATCCGCCAGATTGAACCGGCGAGAGAGCCGTTCAATACGAGCAGAATCGGTCAGGCTTCGGCACTGGCAGCGCTTGATGACCAGACATTTATTCAGGAATGTGTCGAGAAAAATCAAGCAGGCCTTAAGCAGTATTATGATTTTGCAGAAACTCACGGATTAACTTGTTATCCTTCACAAACCAACTTTGTGCTCATTGATTTTAACCGCCCGGCGGATGAACTGTTCCAAGCCCTGTTGGAAAAAGGATATATCGTCCGCTCAGGACAGGCGCTCGGATTTCCGACAGCGTTAAGGATTACGGTCGGTACGAAAGAGCAGAATGAGGAAATTCTCACAATTTTAGCTGAAATATTATAAGAGGTGATCAAGCATCACCTCTTTGCTCTATTAAAATAGTTGAAAAAGGAAATGAGTGAAATGAAGGATACTATATTGCTTGCGGGGATCGGGCTGATCGGCGGATCGATCGCATTGGCCATCAAAAAGGAGCATCCGCATAAACGGATTATCGGTGTGGATATTTCGGAAGAACAGCTCACTGCCGCGCTGAAGCTCGGAATTATTGACGAGCGGGCCGGTTCATTTACGGAAGGGGCGCAGCAAGCGTCTGTTGTCATTATCGCCACGCCTGTCGCCCAAACGCTGAAAATGCTCGATGTGCTGGCCGCATCAGACATCACCCATGAACTCCTGATTACGGATGTGGGCAGCACGAAACAGAAAGTCGTCAGCTACGCCGACAAAGTGCTTCCGGCTCACTATCAATTTGTCGGCGGCCATCCGATGGCGGGATCTCATAAATCCGGGGCCGCTGCCGCGAAAGAATTTTTATTCGAAAATGCGTTTTACATTTTAACACCCGGAAAATCAACTTCTAAAGAGTCAGTAATGCATCTGAAGGAACTCTTGAAAGCGGCAAACGCCCACTTTGTGGAGATGACCCCCGAGGAGCATGACGGCGTAACGAGCGTCATCAGCCATTTCCCTCATATCGTTGCTGCAAGCCTCGTACATCAGGCTCATCATGCTGAAGAAGATTATCCGTATTTGAAACGTTTCGCAGCCGGCGGTTTTCGGGACATCACCAGGATCGCCTCAAGCAGTCCGGCGATGTGGAGGGACATACTTCTTCATAACAAAGATAAACTGCTTGACCGCTTCAAAGAATGGAAACGGGAGATTGACACGATCGAATCTTATGTAGAAAATGAAGATGCGGACAGCCTGTTCGGATATTTTAAAAAAGCGAAAGATTATCGCGACGGTCTGCCGCTCCGTCAAAAAGGAGCGATCCCGTCCTTTTATGACCTTTATGTCGATGTTCCCGATCATCCGGGGGTCATTTCGGAAATTACGGCGATATTGGCAGAAGAAAAAATCAGTATCACCAACATCCGCATTATCGAAACAAGAGAAGATATTAACGGAATTCTCAGAATCAGTTTCCAGACTGATGATGACCGGAAGCGCGCGGAAACCTGCATTCAATCCCGCGCCAAATATGACACATTTTACGCTGACTGAGGTGGAAAACATTGAAAAGAGAAAAAGTGACGTCTTTAAACGGTGAAATTCATATTCCGGGGGATAAATCCATCTCCCACCGTTCTGTTATGTTCGGAGCGCTTGCGGAAGGAACGACAACAGTAAAAAACTTTTTGCCCGGAGCCGATTGTCTGAGCACCATTGCCTGCTTCAGAAAAATGGGTGTCTCCATTGAACAAAACGGAAGTGATGTAACGATATACGGGAAGGGCATTGACGCACTTTGTGAGCCTGACAGCCTTCTTGATGTCGGGAATTCCGGCACGACCATCCGCCTGATGCTCGGCATTTTAGCCGGACGCCCATTTCACAGTACGGTAGCGGGCGACGAAAGTATTGCAAAGCGCCCGATGAAGAGGGTGACGGAGCCTTTAAAACAGATGGGAGCCGCGATTGACGGAAGAGCGGACGGAGGATTTACGCCTTTATCCGTAAGAGGCGGACAATTGAAAGGCATTGATTACGTCTCCCCTGTTGCAAGCGCGCAGATCAAATCCGCCGTGCTGCTTGCCGGATTGCAGGCTGAAGGGACGACGACCGTCACTGAGCCTCATAAATCAAGAGACCATACGGAACGGATGCTGAACGCTTTTGGCGCCGAGCTTGCGGAAACGGAGACGAGCGCTTCCGTAACGGGCGGTCAGAAGCTTCGGGGAGCTGATATTTTCGTGCCCGGCGATATTTCTTCAGCGGCCTTTTTCCTCGCCGCGGGCGCTGTCGTTCCCGGAAGCCGGATTGTGCTGAAAAATGTCGGCCTGAATCCGACACGCACGGGAATGATTGATGTCTTAAAGCAAATGGGGGCTTCACTTGAAGTGATTCCTTCAGAAGCGGACAGCGCGGAGCCTTACGGAGACCTGGTTATTGAGTCTTCAGATCTGAAAGCGGCAGAAATCGGCGGAGAAATCATTCCCCGTTTAATTGACGAGATCCCGATTATCGCCCTTTTGGCAACGCAGGCTGAAGGTACAACTGTCATTAAAGACGCTGCGGAGCTGAAGGTGAAGGAAACGAACCGGATCGACACCGTCGTATCAGAGCTCCGGAAAATCGGTGCAGACATTGAACCGACTGAAGACGGCATGAAAATACACGGCAAAAAAACGCTTGCGGGCGGAGCCGATGTGTCAAGCCACGGCGACCACCGCATCGGCATGATGCTCGGTATCGCTTCATGCCTGACAGAAGAGCCGATTGACATCCGTGATACTGAGGCGATCCATGTCTCATATCCGTCATTTTTTGAGCATTTAGATCAATTAGCCAAAAAAGCCTGAAGACGATTCTTCGGGCTTTTTTCTTCATGTGTCATAAAATCTTGGGCTTTGACATAGCTTGTCTTAAACAGAAAAATAAAAGAAAGGGGGAATGCGTTTTCGTTACAGATACAGCCGGAACAAATTGTGCTGTCTGCGTATAAAGATGCCGTCCCCTTTTTTGCCGTTTTCCTCTTAACTATTTTCTGATAAACTATAATGCCGGGTGAAGCATCTTATTTGCGGGCAGGCTCTGTCTGAATTATGATAAGAATAACCCGAAAAAAACCCTTTTCATTGGTTGATGAGGTATAGGAAAAGAAAGGACCGGTCTGATTTGAATACATTGATTCAAGAAGCCATAAAATTAGTTGAAGCAGGTGAAACCGAAAAGGGACTCAAAGCGCTTTCAAAAGCTGAAACAGAGCTTCAAGACGAAGACAAAGCCATTGCAGCCCAGCTCTACTATGAATGGGGAAACGCCGAAAAAGCGTTAGCGCTGATCAGTGATCTGCATGACCTTTATCCGGATGAGTCTGAGCTGACGAATTTTTACGCCGAATTGTTAATAGATATTGATGAAGAAGAAAAAGCTCTTGAGGTGCTGGAGACGATTTCTCCGGAAGACCCGTCTTACGCGGAAAGCCTTCTTTTAATGGCTGATCTGTATCAGATGCAGGGCTTATTTGAAGTAAGTGAGCAAAAGCTGTTACAGGCGAAAGCGATGTTACAAGATGAACCTGTTATTGATTTCGCTCTGGGGGAATTATACTTCACTCAGGGGTCATACGCAAAAGCCGTTCCTTACTATGAAGAGACGGCAAAAGAACGGCACGAAATCGGCGGCGTAAATGTTCATCAGAGGCTGGCTGAGTCATTGAGCGCGGCGGGTGAATTTGAGGAAGCGATTTCATGGTATGAAAAAGCGGCGGCAGAACATACAGAACCGAATACGATTTTCGGGTACGGGTTCACAGCCTATCAGGCGGGAATGGTCAAAACAGCCATCAAGCAGCTGTCTGATTTAAAAGGGCTTGATCCTTCCTATTCATCGCTTTATATGCCGCTTGCAAAAAGCTACGAGGCAGAAGGCATGTATGAAGATGCATTAAAAACCGCTAAAGAAGGCATTACTTACGATGAATACAATAAAGAGCTCTTTCTCTATGCGGCGAAAATGGCGTTAAAGCTCGGCAACGCAGAAGAAGGCAAAAAGCTTCTTCAGGAAGCGCTGGCGCTCGATCCGGGTTACGTGGAAGCGCTCCATACGCTTTTAGCCGTCTATCATAAAGAAGAAAGCTTTGAAGAGATTATTGATCTGATTCAGGAAGTCCGCGGCTACGGAGAAGAAGATCCGAAATACAATTGGTATTTGGCGGGTGCTTATACAGGCCTTGAGCAATACGCTGAAGCGAAAAAAAGCTTCGAAGCTGCGTATCTCCATTATCAGGATGATCGGGATTTCTTATATGAATACGCTCACTTCTTATTGGAAGAGGGTCTCCAGAAAGAAGCGCTGCCGCTTTTAAAACAAGTGCTTTCAATGGATGGAACAAACGAAGAGCTTGAAGAAACAATCTTACGGATAGAGGATGAATTTTTAAGATAAGCAGGATTTTGGACCATGCTTGCTGAATGTATAAGTGATGTCAGATTATACGATCGATAGAGGAGGGAATTACATGCAGACCCCTGTTTCTGTCAATGAAAAAAAGGATTTTATCCGTTGGTTTTTAAATCATTATCAGCTTAAACGCCGGGAGTGCGTCTGGATTTTAAATTATTTAATGAGTCATGATTCATTAATGGAAAAAGTCCATTTTGTAGAACAAGCCGAATTTTGCCCGAGAGGCATTATCATGTCTACTCATTGCGTTGATGAGGTGCCGTTTAGGTTTTACAAAGAAAATGTCATGACCACGGACGCGGAAAAATCTTTTCACGACATCCGGTTAAATAAACAGCAGGATTTATTTATCCAGCTGAATTTCCGTTCGGCCTACAGCTCGCCGGAATATGCCGCTGTTCTTGAATCAAATCCGCATCTGCCGAAAGACCTGTTTGAAAATAAACAGGATCAGGGGATGGCCGAAAAAATATTAGAACATGCCATTTCCACTTTCCAGCGGGAAAAGCTGCTTAAAGATATCGACGAGGCGCTGGACCGCCACGACAAAGAAACATTTGAAAAGCTTTCCCGCCAATTGAATCAGCTCACATAAATGACAGCCTTGCAGAATATGCAAGGCTTGTTGCGTAAAGAGGAGGAACGAGACATGAGATGGAGGGCCGCTGATGCCGATGCCTATTTACAATCTGCGGATTACATTGATACCGCTGTCATTCCGTTAATTTCCATAACATCTTCAGGAGGCTTAAAAGAGGCCGTTGAACAGGGGGAAAGCACCCAATTGCTTTCTGAAGAGCTTGAGCGCCAATTGAAGGGACGGGTATATTTATTCCCCTCTTATACATATGTTGATATAGATCAATCACAAATCGCCCTGCTTCAAAAACTCAAAGAAGAGGTGATGACCAACTTCCGGCACGCCTTGTTCCTGACGGCAGACGAAAAATGGAAGGATTCTGAAATAGGGTCTGATGTCATATACATTCCTGCCGTTCCGTTTGAACATATGAAAGACTCTTTAAAGAGAAAAATAGCGGATGACAAGTGCGGAGAAATTTTGAACGTTTTGTTACAGAAGTGGAACAATTCTTAAAAACTCCATACATCCCGCAAAACACCCGTTTTGCCTCTGTTGACCTTGCTGAAAGATTCATATATTATGAGGGTGTCAAATCTCTGAATTATTTTCTATTTTAGTTAATTTTTGGTCAATCTTTAGGGGGGGGGAAGAGATGGGCGGAAAACAAGATATATCAAGAAGACAATTTTTAAACTATGCGCTCACCGGCGTGGGGGGATTTATGGCCGCCAGTGCGCTTATGCCCATGGTCCGTTTTGCGCTGGACCCGGTATTAAAACCGACGGGAGATCAAAAAATGGTGCAGGTTGTCAGTGTGGATGAGCTAACGAAGGAGCCGAAGCGGTTTGACTTTAAAATTCATCAAGTCGACGCCTGGTACGAATCGGAAGAATCCAGGTCAGCCTGGGTTTACAAGCATGGGGATGAAATTATAGCGCTTTCTCCGATCTGTAAACATTTGGGCTGCACCGTAAACTGGAACAATGATCCTAAAAATCCGAACAAATTCTTTTGTCCCTGCCATTACGGGCTGTATGAAAAAGACGGCACGAACGTTCCGGGCACGCCGCCGCTCGCGCCTCTTGACCGTTATGAGCAAAAAGTAAAGGACGGCTTTTTGTATCTTGGAAAAGCAAAGCCTAGGGGGGAAGGGTGACATGCTGAATAAAATTTATGACTGGGTGGATGAACGTCTCGATATTACGCCGATGTGGCGGGATATCGCCGACCATGAAGTGCCGGAACATGTAAATCCCGCTCACCATTTCTCGGCTTTTGTCTATTGTTTCGGCGGTTTGACGTTTTTTGTAACCGTTATCCAAGTACTGTCCGGGATGTTTTTAACGATGTATTATGTGCCGGATATAAAAAACGCGTGGGAATCTGTGTATTATTTGCAGAATGAAGTCGCTTTCGGGCAGATTGTAAGGGGTATGCACCATTGGGGCGCAAGTTTAGTCATTGTGATGATGTTTTTACATACGCTGCGGGTTTTCTTTCAGGGAGCTTATAAAAAGCCTCGGGAATTGAACTGGATCGTCGGTGTTCTGATCTTTTTTGTGATGCTCGGTCTCGGTTTTACAGGGTATCTGCTTCCATGGGATATGAAGGCGCTGTTTGCGACAAAGGTAGGTCTTCAGATTGCGGAGGCGACGCCATTGATCGGAGCGCAGGTGAAAACTCTTCTTGCCGGCCACCACGATATTGTCGGCGCCCAAACGCTGACGAGATTTTTTGCGATTCACGTATTTTTTCTCCCTGCCGCTTTGTTTGCGCTCATGGGCGCCCACTTTGTCATGATCCGCAAGCAGGGAATTTCAGGACCGCTTTAATACAAATCTGATATAAAAGGGAGGGGATGACATGCACCGGGGGAAAGGAATGAAGTTTGTAGGAGATTCAAGGATACCGGCTGAAAAAAAACCGAATATACCGAAAGACTATTCAGAGTATCCTGGAAAGACAGAGGCGTTTTGGCCGAACTTCCTGCTGAAAGAATGGATGGTCGGGGCCGTTTTCCTCGTCGGATTTCTCGTTTTAACGATTGTGCACGAGCCGCCTTTGGAACGGGTGGCGGACCCGACGGATACAGGGTATATTCCGCTGCCGGATTGGTATTTTCTATTTTTATACCAGCTATTAAAATATGAATATGCCGCAGGGAGCTACACCGTTATCGGCGCGATGATTATACCGGGTCTTGCCTTCGGGTCGCTGCTTTTGGCTCCGTTTCTCGACAGGGGGTCTGAAAGAAGGCCGTGGAAGCGTCCGGTCGCGGTCGGGATGATGCTTTTGGCGCTTTGCGCTACGGTCTTTTTAACGTGGCAGTCAGTCGCGACGCATGACTGGGCGAAGGCGGAGGAGCAAGGGAAAATCAAAAAAGAAGCCGCCATTGATACTGAATCAGACGGTTATAAGGTATTTAAAGAACAAGGCTGTATTTCCTGTCACGGGGATAATCTTCAAGGCGGAAGCGCCGGACCGTCCCTGGTCGATAACGGGCTGAGCCCGGAAGAAATTAAAAAAATCGCCGTCAAAGGGAAAGGGCAGATGCCAGCCGGTATTTTTAAAGGAAATGACAAACAGCTTGATCAGCTGGCGAAGTTCATTTCTGAAACGACAGCGAAATAACGTATTGTGAAGTAGACAATAGCAGGATATACTTTTATGAAAAGAGCTGACCGGATGTCAGCTTTTTTTGCATGATACATACTTTTTACGGACTGAGAGTTGATGGTATGAGGTGGATTTCTTATCTTTTAGGGTTGCGCGGCATGCTTCTGCTTGTTCTTGCCGTTAATTTTATCGGTACGGTGTACGGCTATTATTGGTATGTGCCGCAGCTTGCGGACACGCCGTTCCGATTTCTGATATTTGTGCCTGACAGCCCGACGGCGACGTTTTTTTTCCTGTTCGTGCTTCTGGCATTTCTCATGGGAAGAAACGCGCCGCTGTTTGAAGCGCTGGCTCTTGTAACCCTTGTAAAATACGGGCTGTGGGCGGTCGGAATGAATGTCTTTGTGCTGGTCAAAATGGGGCAGATGCCTTGGGAAGGGTACATGCTGATTGCTTCACATTTTGCCATGGCCGTTCAAGGCGTTTTATACAGCCCGTATTTTCGGTTCCGGTTATGGCATCTTGCCGTTGCCGCTGTTTGGACGCTTCATAATGATGTCATTGATTATCTTTTCGGCATGATGCCCCGCTACTCAATGCTCAATGACTATATGCAAGTAATCGGCTATGCTACATTCTGGCTGAGCATATTTTCACTCGGCCTTGCATACTATTTGGTGATTTCCAAAAGACGGATAAAGCTTGACTTACACTGATAGAATCTTGGTCTAACCTTGTCCCGCTCCTCATATTCTGTAAAGAGAAGGAGTGGGAGGGACCTCTATGAAACGAAAGCTGACGATCTGTCTTTTACTTGCTCTTATGTGTTTCATCACAACTGCCAAAGCTGAAGATGAGGGCGGTCTCAAGGAACTGAACGACCTTTCGGATACCGTTTTCCAAATGACGCGGCATTCGCAGTATGATGAGGCTCTGCAAGTGCTTGGCTACTTTAAGAAAAAAATGACACACGTAAACTCACTGAGCGGCGCCGAAGTCAGGCAGGTGACTCTGGGTTTCAATGATTTAGTGCGCGTTCTGAAACAGGCAGACGCCTCAGATACCGAAAAAATCCGGGCAGCCGCCCAGTTCAGGTTGGTAATGGATGCGATGGAAGACCACTCCGATCCGCTGTGGGGTTCGCTTGAAAGACCGATTATGGCGACATTCAGCGCCTTAAAAGAAGATGTCAGCGGAAACGGAAGTGAAAATTTCAATGAAAAGTGGAATGAATTTATATCATTATATGATTTAATTTATCCCAGCCTGACAATGGATGTGTCGGCCGGCCAGCTTGATACGGTGGCGAAACATATCGAGGTGATTGAGCAGGACGGGTTTCAGCAGATGACAAAAGGAACAAAGCTTGAGCGTCTGACGCTCCTGCAGCAGGATTTAAAGCGGGTTTTTGACAAGGTGGAGCGGGATGACGCTGACCCTTCGCTGCTCTGGGTCATTCTGACAACAGGCGGTATCATTATTACTGCGCTGACATATGTCGGCTACCGAAAATACAGAGCGGAAAAAAAGAAAGAGAAAAAGCGTGAGTATCCTAAGTCTAAATAAACAGAAATTGCTGTAAAGGAGCTAAGTCAGTGAAAAAACTCATCCAGCAATTGGCTTCAAAACACCTCCCGCAGCCGATCAGAGGCAGAAAAGGGGCGACTGACGAAGGACCGCGAAACCTCGCACGTGACTTTCAGAATCCTGACATGCTCGTTCCGCCCTCAACGGATGCAGGAACGGTTCAAAACTTGAAATTCTCATTTTCTGATACGCATATGAGGCTTGAAGACGGCGGATGGTCCAGAGAGGTGACGGTCAGGGAACTGCCGGTATCAAAAAACATCGCGGCGGTGAACATGAGACTGAAACCGGGAGCTGTGCGGGAGCTTCATTGGCATAAAGAAGCCGAATGGGGATATGTGATTAACGGAGAAGTCCGTTTAACTGCGGTTGATCAAAATGGGCGGAATTTTATTGATAACGTAAGTGAAGGGGATCTGTGGTATTTTCCTTCCGGCATTCCTCATTCCATTCAAGGGATGGAACGGGGAAGTGAGTTTTTGCTTGTCTTTGATGACGGCTCTTTTTCAGAAAACAGCACCTTTTCAGTAACGGACTGGTTTGCCCACACCCCGCGCAGCGTGCTGGAGGCGAACTTCGGTGTTCCCGGATATGACTTGGCCTACATTCACAAGAAAGAGCGTTACATGTTCCAGCTGGAACCGCCTCCCCCGATTGAACAGGCAGCAGTTTCTTCCCCGGAAGGCACCGTTTTGGAGCCGTTCAGCTACAAGCTTTCCCGGCAGGAGCCTCTTGTTACCAGCGGGGGAAGAGTAAAGATTGTCGATTCAAAAACGTTTAAGGTGTCAAAAACGATTGCCGCAGCTCTTGTGGAGGTCGAACCCGGAGGCATGAGAGAATTGCATTGGCATCCGAATACGGACGAGTGGCAGTATTATCTTTCAGGAGAAGCGAAAATGACGGTGTTTGCGGCGGAGGGAAGAGCGCGGACATTTAACTATCAAGCGGGTGACGTAGGATATGTTCCTTTTGCAATGGGACATTATGTTCAGAATACCGGTGACACCGTGCTTCGCTTTCTGGAAATCTTCAAAAGCGACCGTTTCGAAGACGTCTCTTTAAACCAATGGCTGGCACTGACACCGCAGCGCTTCGTCGAGCAGACGCTCAATGTCAGTCCGGCATTCGTCCGCCGATTGAAAAAGAAAAAATCACCGGTTGTCAAATGGAAACACGAACAGTAAAGGCGGCAAAAGCCGCCTTTTTATTATCGTCTGATCGGATTTTTATTTTCATCAAGCGTAAATCCTTCGCCGAGCACATCATGGACGTCGCTTACTGCAACAAAGGCGTGCGGGTCAACGGAAGTGATGACGCTTTTCAAAAGCACAATTTCGTTTTTCGGAACGACGCAGTAAAGAACGTCCCTGTCTTCTTTTGTATATGATCCCTGTCCTTTTAAAACGGTGACGCCGCGCTCCATCTCTTCAATGATTTTTTGCTGGATCAAATCGTTTTTCGAAGAAATAATCGTTGCCCCTTTTGCGGCATAGCCGCCTTCCTGGATAAAATCAATCAATCTCGCAGCGACAAAAACGGCTACAAGCGTGTACATCGCTTCCTTGTAAGAAAGATACGTAAACAAAGAAAGCAAAATGACACAGGCGTCAAAGGCAAACATCGTCCGGCCCATCGGGATTCCGAAAAATTTGTTGATCAGCCTGGCGATGATATCGACCCCGCCCGTCGTGCCGCCGTATTTAAAAATAATGCCGAGACCCGCGCCGATAAATACACCGGCGAATAAGGCAGCCAGCGCTAAATCATGGGACAGCGGCATATGAATTTCGTAGCGCTGAAAAACACTCAGAAAAACAGAAAGAGAGACGGTGCCGATCAGGGTATAGACAAACATCGTCCGGCCGAGCATACGCCAGCCGATGAAAAAGATAGGAATGTTCAATACCAGGTTGGAAATAGAAGGGCTGATGTGGAATAACGCATATAAAAGCAGCGTAATGCCGGTAAATCCGCCTTCCGCCAAATTGTTCTGCATATTAAAGTGAACCAGTCCGAATGAAAAAACAGCGGCGCCGATTAAAATAAAGCAAATGTTTTTGATTCTGATTTCTCCAAGCATTGCATCAAACCCCTTTTCCTTCCATAAGATTGCGTAAATATTATAGTGGATACAAAAGAAAACAGCAAACTGCCGTTTTTAACATTTGTCAAATGTACTTGAATTAGCTAACATGGAAGAGATGACAGGAGGTATTCGCACAGTGAGTGACAAAACGATGAAAGACTTACAAGCTGAGGTCGATGAATATATCGGCCAATTCAAAGAAGGCTATTTCAGCCCGCTTGCCATGATGGCCCGTCTCACGGAAGAACTGGGCGAACTTGCAAGAGAAGTCAACCATTATTATGGGGAAAAGCCGAAGAAAACGACGGAAAATGAGAAAAGCATGGAAGAGGAAATGGGCGATGTGCTGTTCGTCCTGATTTGCCTCGCCAACTCCCTTGATATTTCATTGGAGGAAGCTCATAACCGCGTCATGCATAAATTTAATACACGTGATAAAGACCGCTGGACTAGAAAAGAAGAAGGAAAGTAGGAGAAACCATGTCAAATGAAACCATTAAAGTCGTCATCGCCGGACCGAGAGGCAGAATGGGCCAGGAGGCCGTAAAACTTGCCGTCCGCACGCCTCATTTTGAGCTTGTCGGCGCTATTGACCATACATACGATCAGCAAACATTGCGGGAAGTGATGTCAGCTGATTCAGACGCTCTTATTTATACGGATATCCGCGCATGTTTCCAAGAAACAAAACCGGATGTGCTGATCGATTTGACAACGCCTGAAATCGGCAAAAAACATACGAAAGCCGCTCTTGAACACGGCGTCCGCCCCGTTGTGGGAACGACCGGATTTTCTGAAGCCGATTTAGAGGAACTTCAAGGCTTGACTGAAGAGAAAGGAATCGGCGCCATCATCGCTCCGAACTTTGCATTGGGCGCGGTGCTGATGATGAAGTTCTCACAAATGGCCGCCAACTATTTTGAAGATGTAGAAATCATTGAGCTTCATCATGATCAAAAGCTGGATGCCCCGAGCGGAACGGCGCTGAAAACAGCGGAAATGATCTCAAGCGTCCGTACAGAAAAGCAGCAGGGCCATCCTGATGAAAAAGAAATTCTGCCGGGCGCCCGCGGTGCTGAATTAAACGGCATCCGCCTTCACAGCGTGCGTCTTCCGGGTCTTATCGCCCACCAGGAAGTCATGTTCGGCATGGACGGCCAGACGCTGAAACTGCGCCATGACTCCTATAACCGGGCTTCCTTTATGTCAGGAGTGAAGCTGTCAGTGGAGCAAGTGATGAAAATCGACCAGCTTGTATACGGACTCGAAAATATTATCGACTGAATCG
The DNA here is from genome assembly GCF_046535225.1 of Bacillus sp. SIMBA_031. NCBI lineage: Bacteria > Bacillati > Bacillota > Bacilli > Caryophanales > Bacillaceae > Bacillus > Bacillus sp. SIMBA_031. The sequence continues at coordinate 1,296,219 of NZ_JAWRXC010000001.1, read as the reverse complement.
GCAAGGGGGAGAACATCAAATGAAAATCGCTTTGATTGCTCACGATAAAAAAAAGCAGGATATGGTTCAGTTTACGACCGCATATAAAGATATACTGAGCCATCATGAGTTATACGCGACAGGTACGACAGGCCTGAAAATCCAGGAAGCGACCGGATTGTCCGTTGAACGTTTTCAATCCGGCCCGCTCGGCGGAGATCAGCAAATCGGCGCATTGATTGCAGCAAATGCCCTGGATCTCGTCATTTTTCTGCGCGATCCATTAACTGCGCAGCCTCACGAACCGGATGTCTCGGCGCTGATCCGGCTGTGTGACGTATACGCGATCCCGCTTGCCACAAATATGGGAACAGCGGAAATCCTCGTCCGGACACTGGACGGCGGGGCATTTGATTTCCGCAATCTTGTGCGCGGAGGAGAGCCGAATGTCTGAACACGTTGATATTCTGGCGTTCGGCGCCCATAGTGATGATGTCGAGATCGGTATGGGCGGCACGATCGCAAAATTTACGGCTCAAGGAAAAACCGCGGTGATATGCGATTTGACCGAGGCCGAACTATCATCCAACGGAACGGTAGGGATAAGAAAAGAAGAAGCGGCAGAGGCGGCACGAATTCTCGGCGTAAAAGAGAGAATCCAGCTTACGCTTCCCGACCGCGGGCTTTTGAAAAGTGAGGACGGCATCCGCCGGATTGTCAGTGTCATCAGAGCCTGCCGGCCGAAAACCGTTTTCATGCCTTATCCGAAAGACCGCCATCCTGACCACGGCAATGCGGCGGCTTTGGTCGAAGAGGCGGTGTTCTCGGCGGGAATTCATAAATACAGAGATCATCAGGAACTGCCGGCTCATAAGGCTCAGCGCGTATACTATTATATGATCAACGGGTTTCACCGTCCGGACTTTGTAATCGACATAACGGAAACCATCGATCTGAAAAAAGAAAGTCTGCACGCCTATCAAAGCCAGTTTATTCCTACGGCGCAGTCAGTGAACACACCGCTGACCAACGGTTATATCGAAATGGTGGAAGCGCGGGAAAGACTGTATGGCAAAGAAGCCGGGACGGGGTATGCTGAAGGCTTCTTTTCAAAACAGCTTCCCGTTTTGAATGATGATGTTTTTGGGGGCGGACAATGAGACCATTAAAAATAGGGATTACATGCTACCCGAGTGTCGGAGGCTCGGGTATTATTGCGACGGAACTCGGCAAGCTGCTTGCGGAAAAAGGGCACCAGGTTCATTTCATCACATCAAGCATCCCGTTCAGATTAAATACATATCATCCGAATATTCATTTTCATGAGGTGGAAGTCAACCAATACGCGGTATTTAAATATCCGCCTTATGACCTTACGCTGGCGAGCAAAATCGCCGAGGTTGCCGCAAGGGAAAATCTTGATATCATCCACGCGCATTATGCGCTGCCGCATGCGGTATGCGCTTATCTTGCCAAGCAGATGCTCAAGCGCGACATCGGCATCGTGACGACGCTTCACGGTACGGACATCACCGTTTTAGGATATGATCCGTCATTAAAAGATTTAATCCGTTTTGCCATCGAAGCGTCCGACAGAGTGACGGCGGTATCAACCGCGCTTGCCGGAGAAACATATGACTTAATCAAGCCGGATAAAAAAATTGAGACCATCTACAACTTTATTGATGAACGTGTTTATCTTAAGAAAAATACAGAGAGTATAAAAGAGAAACATGGCATTTTGCCGGATGAAAAAGTCGTCATCCATGTTTCGAACTTCAGAAAAGTAAAACGTGTTAAAGATGTCATCCGCGTTTTCCGTAATATCGCAGCCAAAACAAAGGCGAAGCTCCTGCTTGTCGGCGACGGGCCGGAAAAGTGCGTCGCTTGGCAGCTTGTCGAAAAATACGGACTGCAGGATCAAGTGCTGCTCCTCGGAAATCAGGACAGGGTGGAAGAGCTGTATTCCATCAGCGACCTTAAGCTTCTTCTGTCTGAAAAAGAAAGTTTCGGACTCGTCCTCCTTGAGGCGATGGCCTGCGGCGTGCCGTGCATCGGAACAAATATCGGCGGAATCCCGGAAGTGATTAAAGATCAAGTAAGCGGTTTTCTGGTGGAAGTCGGCGATATTCAGGCGGCATCTGAAAAAGCGCTTGCCGTTTTAGAAGATAAACAGCTCAGCAAACGATTGACTGATCATGCGCTGAAAATGGCGGAGACCGCCTTTTCTTCGCAAAGAATCGTCAGTCAGTATGAACGGATTTATGACGAATTGGCAGGACCGGAGTGATCTTATGGAACAGGAATTTGTCAAAGCCCTCCCCATCCTTCATCATCTGATGAAGGCGGGCCATCAGGCGTACTTTGTCGGGGGAGCCGTCAGAGACAGCTATATGAAACGAAAAATAGGTGATGTGGACATCGCAACCAGCGCTTCGCCGAATGAGGTGGAGCGTCTCTTTAAGCGGACTGTCGATGTAGGAAAAGAGCACGGCACCGTCATCGTCCTGTGGGAAGATGAAACCTATGAAGTCACCACTTTTCGTGCCGAATCAGAATATAAGGATTACCGGCGCCCTGAAGCTGTGCGGTTCATTACTTCTTTATCAGAAGACTTAAAGCGGAGAGACTTAACGATTAATGCGATGGCGATGTCTGCCGAAGGAGAGCTGCTTGATTATTTCGGAGGCGCACATGATATCGGACAAAAGCTGATCCGTACGGTGGGTAACCCTGAAGACCGCTTTCGGGAAGACGCTCTGCGGATGATGAGAGCCGTCCGCTTTATGAGTCAGCTCGGCTTTCTGTTAGAAAAAGAAACAAGAGAGGCCATCATGAAAGACAGGGAGCTTTTGGCACATGTATCAGTAGAACGAAAGACCGTCGAGTTTGAAAAGCTGCTGCAGGGCGTTTCCTCACAAGAAGCGATTCAAACGATGGTGCAAACAGGTCTGATACAAGAGCTGCCCGGCCTTTCCGGTTATGAGCAGCAAATGCTTGAAGCAAGCGGCTTTCCGTTTTCTTCTTTAGATGCACGCGAAGAACGCTGGGCAGCGCTGTTATTGCTTCTCGGTCTTTGCCCGAAAATCGCCGAGGCGTTTTTAAAACAATGGAAACTGCCGGGAAAAGTCATAAAAAAAGCGGTGCAAATCATAAGCGTTTATCCGGTGCAGCTGGAAGCGGAAGCGATGTACCGGGCGGGAGAGGCGCTGTTTTCAGCCGTTAAAATCGGGATGCTGAAAAAGCATAAGACGATTGATGAACAAAAGCTGAAAGAGGTTCAGAGCCTGTATGAGCAGCTGCCGATCAAAAGCCTTCGAGACCTCGACATTTCAGGCGCTGATCTGATGGAGCTCAGAAACCGCCGCGCGGGTAAATGGGTGGCCGAAGAACTTCGCCGGATCGAAGAAGCGGTATTGGCAGGGAAGCTCCCTAACCGAAAACATGACATAAAGGAGTGGCTCGCATCATGGGATCAACATTAAGAACCCGATTAATTGATTTATTTTCTGAGGCGGGTGACGGCTTTATCTCCGGGCAGAAAATAAGTGACGCGCTCGGCTGCTCGAGAACCGCCGTTTGGAAACATATAGAGGAGCTCCGCAAAGAGGGCTATGAGGTTGAGGCGGTCAGAAGAAAAGGGTACAGGCTCATTAAAAAACCGGGGAAACTCAGTGAATCCGAAATCCGTTTCGGGCTGAAAACAGAGGTTTTGGGCAAACAGCTTCATTACCGGGACGTCCTGCCGTCCACCCAAAAAACCGCTCATGAACTTGCCAATGACGGCGCGCCGGAAGGAACGCTCGTAGTCGCCGATAAACAAACGGCTGGCAGAGGAAGAATGGCCAGAGTATGGCATTCACAGGAGGGAAACGGGATTTGGATGAGCCTCATTCTGAGACCCGACGTTCCTTTGCAAAAAACGCCGCAGCTCACCCTGTTATCCGCCGTTGCGGTCGTACAGGCCATCGAGGCTTTTACAGGCGTACAGCCCGCCATTAAATGGCCGAATGATTTAATGATTCACGGCAAAAAAGCCGTCGGGATTTTAACTGAGCTGCAGGCGGAAGAAGACCGTGTCCGTTCGGTTATTCTCGGGATCGGCATCAACGTGAACCAGCAGGAAACCGATTTTCCCGGCGAGCTTCAGGACATTGCGACGAGCCTGAGCATGGAAGCCGGCGAAAAAATTGACAGAGCGGGTCTGATACAAGAGATTCTGCTGACTTTTGAAAAACGCTATCAGGATTACTTGAACCACGGCTTTACACCGATCAAGCTGCTATGGGAAAGCTATGCGGTCGGACTGGGGAATGAGCTCAGAGCGAGAACGCTGCAAGGGACGTTTTACGGGAAATCGCTCGGCATTGATGATGAGGGAGTTCTTCTCTTGGAAACGAAAGACGGCATAAAGAAGATATATTCTGCCGATATTGAGCTCAATTAATCTTAGTTGGTACAAGCCTCGTGAATTTGGTATACTTCCTATGGGCAGTATCATAATGAACTGCACCTGATCAGCAGAACAGAGATTACGAAAAGTCTGCCTTGATCCAAAAAAGGACTGGGACAGAGGGATGACATTCGCCGAACGTTAAACAAGTGGGATCCTTCTTATTTTACAGAAGGCTTTTTTGCTTGCGAAGAATTGGCGGCTCATCTCCTCACCGTTTAGAGGAGGAGAAACAGAATGAAAACAAAACTGGATTTCATGAAAATGAAGGAAAACGGAGAGCCGATCGTGATGCTGACCGCTTACGATTATCCGCAGGCAAAGCTTGCGGAACAGGCGGGAGTCGACATGATTTTAGTCGGGGATTCGCTCGGAATGGTCGTGCTCGGACTCGATTCAACAGTCGGCGTAACGGTCAGTGACATGATTCACCATACAAAAGCGGTAAAACGCGGTGCGAAAAATACGTTTATCGTAACTGACATGCCGTTTATGTCTTACCACCTTTCAAAAGAAGATACAATGAAAAACGCCGCGGCCATTATTCAGGAAAGCGGCGCGGACGCGTTAAAGCTGGAAGGCGGAGACGGCGTTTTCGAATCCATCCGCGCGCTGACTCTCGGCGGAATTCCCGTCGTCAGCCATTTAGGCCTCACACCGCAGTCTGTCGGCGTATTAGGCGGATATAAAGTGCAGGGAAAAGATGAGCAAAGCGCGAAAAAGCTCATTGAAGACAGCATCAAATGCGAGCAGGCGGGAGCGATGATGCTCGTGCTTGAATGCGTGCCTGCTGAACTGACTGCTAAAATAAAAGAAGAAGTATCCATTCCTGTCATCGGAATCGGAGCCGGTTCAAAAGCGGACGGCCAAGTCCTTGTCTATCATGACGTCGTCGGCCACGGCGTGGACAGAACACCGAAGTTCGTGAAGCAATACGCCAAAATCGACGGCACGATTGAGTCGGCCCTCAGCGATTACGTCCGTGATGTGAAAGAACGGGTTTTCCCGGAAGAAAAGCATTCCTTTCAGATAAACCAAACTGTGCTGCAAGGCTTGTACGGAGGAAAGTAAGCGATGAAACAACTGACAGAAACTCAACAGCTGAAAGAATTGATTGCACAATACCGCTCAGAAGGCCGGACGATCGGATTCGTCCCGACAATGGGTTTTCTTCATGAAGGACATCTGACGCTGGTTGAAAAAGCAAGCAAAGAAAACGATATTGTCGTGATGAGCATCTTTGTCAATCCGACTCAATTCGGACCGGGCGAGGATTACGAGGCATATCCGCGGGATTTAAAGCGCGATGCCCGGCTTGCAGAACAGGCGGGGGCAGATGTTTTGTTTACGCCGTCTCCAAGTGATATGTATAAAGGCGAGCAAAATGTTGCCGTGCAAGTGAAAAGGAGAACTGACGTGTTGTGCGGCGCCTCCCGCGTCGGCCATTTTGACGGAGTGGCCACTGTGCTGACGAAGTTTTTCAATCTCGTTAAACCGACCCGCGCCTACTTCGGCCTGAAAGATGCCCAGCAGGCAGCGGTTGTGGACGGATTGATTGAGGATTTCTTTATGGATATCGAATTGGTTGCAGTGGACACGGTCAGAGAAGAAGACGGACTTGCCAAAAGCTCTCGCAACGTCTATCTGACAGAGCAGGAACGCAAAGAAGCGCCGATGATCTATAAAGCATTGCAGCAAGGTGCCGAACTGATCAGAGACGGTGAAAGAAATCCGGAAACCGTTATAAAAACCGTCACCGATATCATCGAAAACACAAGCGGCGTCATTGATTATGCCGAACTGTACGCTTATCCGGAGCTGACTCCGCTTAAAACATTAAACGGCAAGGTCATTCTGGCCTGCGCCGTCCAATTTTCTAAAGCCAGACTGATTGATAATATCATTATTGATATTGATGAATGGGAGAGATCATAATATGTACCGCACTATGATGGCCGGAAAACTGCACCGCGCTACCGTGACGGAAGCCAATTTAAACTATGTCGGCAGCATTACGATTGATGAAGATCTTTTAGATGCCGTCGGAATGCTCGCTAATGAAAAAGTTCAGATTGTGAATAATAATAACGGAGCGAGACTTGAAACGTATATTATTCCCGGTAAGCGGGGGAGCGGCGTCATCTGTTTAAACGGAGCAGCCGCCCGTCTCGTCCAAGAAGGAGATAAAGTCATTATTATTTCTTATCAAATGATGTCTGATCAGGAAGCAAAAAGCCATCAGCCGAAGGTGGCCGTTCTGGATGATCAGAATAAAATCGAGCAGATGCTGGGCCAGGAGCCGGCACACACGATTTTGTAAAAGAGCCCCCTTCATGGGGGTTTTCTTTTAAGATTTAGGGGCAAAAGCTGTTTTTTGGCTCCATTTCTCAACAAAACGTGTTACACTTTTCTCGTATGCAAGAATTGAGGTGTCCATTTTAATGAACAAACAACGGTTCGTTGTCATAGATGTCGAAACAACAGGAAATTCGCCGAAAAAGGGCGATAAAATCATTCAAATCGCAGCGGTTGTCATTGAAAATGGACAAATAACTGAGCGGTTTTCAAAATATATCAATCCGAATCAGGTCATCCCGCCGTTTATTGAACAGCTGACGGGAATTTCGTCCGGAATGGTTGAAAATGAACTGCCGTTTGAAGCGGTCGCAGAGGAGATTTTTCATCTGCTTGACGGCGCGTATTTTGTTGCCCACAATATTCATTTCGACCTCGGATTTGTCCGGCATGAACTGAGCGAAGTGGGCTATGAGCTGCCGGATTGTGAAGTGCTTGATACGGTTGAGCTTTCGCGTATTGTTTTCCCGGAGTTTGAAGGATATAAGCTCGGTGAGTTGTGCGCGGAGCTGAATATTGTTCATGACCGCCCTCACCGCGCAGACAGCGATGCGGAGGTTACGGGACTGGTCTTTTTAGACATTTTACATAAACTGAAACATTTGCCTTTACCGACGTTAAAGCAGCTTAGAAGGCTTTCACAGCATTTTATCAGCGATTTGACGCTGCTTTTGGATTCTTTTATACATGAAAGCAGGCCGGCGGAAGAAAAGAGCTGCATTCCATACGCCTCTTTTTCAATTAAAGAGCCCGATCATATTCCGGTTTCCCGTCCGGTGAATGCGGCCATTGACCTTGAAAAGTGGAACGAAGAAAAAGAACAGATCTTATCCGATATCATCCCCCGCTATGAAAAGCGGAAAGGGCAGCTTTCGATGATGGATGAAGTGCTTGGCGCCTTCCGCAATCGGGAGCATGCGCTGATTGAAGCGGCGCCCGGCATCGGAAAAACGATCGGTTATCTCGTTCCGGCTGTTTTATTTGCCAAAGCGGAGCAGACTCCCGTGATTATCAGCACGTACTCTACTCTTTTGCAGCAGCAGATCATGTCTAAAGATCTCCCGCTTTTGGAGCGTATGTTTCCTTGGCCGGTCAAAGCTGCTATTTTAAAAGGGAAATCACATTATCTGTGCCTGCCTAAGTTTGAACATATTCTGCATGAGGAAGATGACAACTATGATGCGGTTTTGACGAAAGCGCAGCTTCTCGTCTGGCTGACGGAGACTGAAACGGGCGACGCCGCTGAGCTGAATCTTCCATCAGGCGGCAGATTGCTGTGGGAGCGCATGGCTTACGATGAGAATTCTTTTTTTAAAAAAGGGAAGGACTCGGCTGCCGGGTTTTATGAACGGGCTAAAGAAAAAGCGCAGGCCGCAGATCTGATTATCACAAACCATGCTTTGCTGTTTTCAGATCAAAGCAGTGAAACGAAAAAACTGCCTGCAAGCGGAACAATCATCATTGATGAAGCGCATCATTTCGAACGCGCTGCCAGCGAGCACCTGGGGAAGAGAGCTTCATACATCGGACTGCACACAAAGCTCAGCCGAATCGGCACCTTAAAGGAACACGGACTGTTAAAGCGGATGAGAAAACTGTTTTATACGTATGAACTGCCGGCGGAAAGTTTTTTTGACGCCGATGAGTGGATGAAGCATATTCAATCGGAAAGCAACGCATTTTTCAGTTCAGTGCATTCTTTTGTCAAACGAAGAAAACCTAAAGACGATCTGAACCGTCTCGTCTATAGTCTCAATCATAAAAGCCAGGATAAAGGGTTTCACATGATAACGGACGGAGCGGAGCGGCTTTGCGCGATGCTGGATCAGCTGCTTGACATGTTTTCAGTACAGGAGAAACTGTTACATCAAAAGCTTGAACAGATGAAAAGCGGAGCGGCTTTTTTAGCGGCCGAATATGTAAAGTGTATCAGGGGGCTGAAAGAATATCGTGATACGTTCAGCAGGCTGCTGTTTGAAAATGATGAGAAAGAAGCCGTTTGGGTTGAAATTGATGCGAAGGGCGCAAAAAATGCCGTCAGCATCTATGCGCAGCCTTTGGAGCCCGGTGAAATGCTGGCAGACCAGTTTTTCGCCCGCAAAAAAAGCGTTGTGCTCACATCAGCGACCTTAATGGTGGAGCAGTCTTTTCAATTTATGATTGAAAGGCTCGGACTTGCGGATTTTTATCCGCGCACCAAAAGCATCCCGTCTCCTTTTTCTTACGATGATCAGATGAACGTCATCATTCCGAAAGAGATGAAATCCGTTAAATATGACGGAGAGCGGGAAGTCATTGAGCATATTGCCAAGTATGCAGAAATCATGTCAAAGGGAAAACAGCCGAAGATCCTTGTCCTGTTTACGTCTCATGATATGCTGAAAAAAGTGTATCAGGAACTGAAACTCAGTATGGAGATATCAGGCATTCAGCTTCTCGCCCAAGGTATTTCGGGCGGGAGTCCCGGTAAATTAATGAAAACCTTTAAAACGGCAAGCCGGGCGATTTTGCTTGGGACGAATCATTTCTGGGAAGGCGTTGATTTTCCGGGGGATGAATTGTCAACCGTCATGATCGCAAGACTTCCTTTCAGGGCGCCTGACAATCCGCTTCATGCCGCAAAATGCGAATTTGCCAAGAAACAGGGGAAAAATCCGTTTCAGACGATTTCCCTGCCTGAGGCCGTGTTAACGTTCAGACAGGGGATCGGGCGCCTGCTCCGTACGGCGGGAGACAAGGGAACAATCGTTCTTTTAGATCAGCGTGTAAAAACGGCGGGATACGGACAGCTGTTTCTTGAAGCGCTCCCGACTTCATCTCTTTTGGAACTGACGGATGCCGAAATGGCGGCTTATGTCAGCCAAACGGAATAAAAGCCGCATAAACGCGGCTTTCGTGGTGTGGGATGAGGAATTGTTTTTATAGTAAAAGCGGGTTCATGCCGCCTTGTGATTTTATTATGCCGCGGGCGCATCCCGTTATGACTAACAAAATTTGTTCGACCGATGGAGGGTATAAAAATGGAAAGCAAAATTGAAATTCTGTCAACGATTAATGTGGAGCATTCAGATGATTTATATAAAATCGTCGATACATTAAACCGGACTTTGAAACGGGACAATCTGATGTTCGGCCTTGCGCTAGACGAAGAAAATCAAAATGAAGCGGTCTTCACCATTTATCGCACATAGGTGAAAAAGATGAGAAAAAAAGCATTAATATTTACAGCCGTATTTGGTATTATTTTTTTAGCAGTTCTTTTATTTTCGGCCAGCATTTTTAAATCTGCAATGGCTCAAAAAGAAGAAGGCCACGAAACAGCTGCCGCAGCCGCTAAAGAAAAAACGCAGCTGACAGATGCTGAGAAAGTGGAGACCTTTGTCGGCAAACAGAAATATTATGTTGTTACCGGAACGGATAAACATGGAAAAGATATGTATGTATGGGTTCCGGCCGACAAAAAAGCAAAAATTCTCTCAAAAAAAGCCAGTGACGGCATTTCAAGCGGCAAGGCTGCCAAGATCGTTCGGGACGAAGGGCTTGTTTCCAAGCTGAATGGCGTTCACCCGGCGAGAGAAAACAATGTTCCGTTATGGGAAGTGACCTATATCAACAAAAGCGGGCAATATAGCTTCAGCTATGTGGACTTTACAAGCGGCAAGATTCTCAAAAACATCACACCGTGAGACGTATTAGGGGGAGTTCAAGTTGAAATTGGCAAAAAGAGTATCCGCATTAACACCGTCTGCAACACTAGCAATTACTGCAAAAGCGAAAGAGCTGAAAGCAGAAGGCCATGATGTCATCGGCCTCGGAGCAGGAGAACCGGATTTTAATACGCCTCAGCACATTATAGATGCCGCGGTGCGTTCCATGAATGAAGGCCATACGAAATATACGCCTTCAGGCGGTCTGCCGGCGCTGAAAGACAGTATCGCAAAAAAATTCAAAAACGACCAGGGGATTGAATATAAGCCGTCAGAAATCATTGTCTGCACCGGAGCGAAACACGCTCTGTATACATTATTTCAGGTCATTCTCGATGAAGGGGACGAAGTGATTATACCGACTCCTTACTGGGTCAGCTACCCTGAGCAGGTGAAACTGGCAGGGGGGTGTCCCGTCTATGCAGAAGGGCTGGAATCCAATCAGTTTAAAATTTCACCGGAGCAGCTGAAGCAGGCTATCACCGAGAAAACAAAAGCGCTCATTATCAATTCACCGAGCAACCCGACAGGTGTTATGTATACGAAAGAAGAGCTTGCGGAACTCGGAAAAGTGTGTCTGGAGCACGGCATTCTGATCGTTTCTGACGAGATTTATGAGAAGCTTACATACGGAGGAAAAAAACACGTCTCAATCGCACAGCTTTCAGATGAATTGAAAGAGCAGACGATCATCATTAACGGCGTGTCGAAATCTCACAGCATGACGGGCTGGAGGATCGGCTATGCGGCGGGTTCGGAGACGATTATTAAAGCGATGACGAGCCTTGCGAGCCACAGCACATCAAATCCGACGTCTATCGCTCAATACGGCGCCATTGCGGCCTATAACGGTCCGGCTGAGCCGCTGGAAGAGATGAGACAGGCATTTGAGCACAGACTGAACACCATTTACGCTCAGCTCAGTGAGATTCCCGGATTCACCTGTGTCAAGCCTGAAGGGGCGTTTTACTTGTTCCCTAACGCCAAAGCGGCCGCAGAAAACTGCGGATTCAAAGATGTCGATGAATACGTCAAGGCGCTTCTGGAAGAAGAAAAAGTCGCCATCGTGCCGGGCTCGGGTTTCGGTTCACCGGACAACGTCCGCTTATCTTACGCAACGTCACTCGATCTTTTAGAAGAAGCGGTCGAAAGAATCCGCCGCTTCACGGAAAAACACAGCTGATTCTGAAAAAGCGGCTTTTAAAGCCGCTTTTCACTTGCATTGACCCCGTTAGAGTAGAACGGGTATAATAAAGTGATGAAAAAAGAGATTCAGGCAGATTCCTGAATGTCTTTCTTGTTCTGGAGGGAAAGAGTTTGAAAACAACAATCAACCAAGTGTATAAACACACAGGCGAGGAAGTAACGATTGGAGCTTGGGTCGCTAATAAACGCTCAAGCGGTAAAATCGCATTTTTACAGCTGAGAGACGGTACAGGCTTCATTCAGGGAGTTGTCGTTAAAGCTGAAGTAGAAGAAGACATCTTCCAAATCGCGAAATCAGTGACGCAGGAAACGTCACTTTATGTAAAAGGAATTGTGAAAGAGGACGAGCGTTCACCGCTCGGCTATGAGCTTGCTGTTACATCCATTGAAGTCATTCATGAAGCGACTGATTATCCGATTACGCCTAAAGAGCACGGTACGGAATTCTTAATGGATCACAGACATTTATGGCTCCGTTCGAAACGCCAGCACGCAATTATGAAAATCCGCAACGAAATCATTCGTGCGACTTATGAATTTTTCAACAAAGAAGGCTTCGTGAAAGTTGATCCGCCGATTTTGACGGGAAGCGCTCCCGAAGGCACGACTGAGCTGTTCGCGACGAAATATTTTGATGAAGACGCCTTCTTGTCTCAAAGCGGCCAGCTGTATATGGAAGCAGCTGCAATGGCGCTCGGAAAAGTATTCTCTTTCGGACCGACGTTCAGAGCGGAAAAATCGAAAACGAAACGCCATCTCATCGAATTCTGGATGATTGAGCCTGAAATGGCATTTGTTGAATTTGAAGAAAACCTTGAAGTTCAGGAGAATTATGTTGCATACATTGTACAAAGTGTGCTGGAACATTGTAAGATCGAGCTGAACACATTAGGAAGAGACACATCGAAGCTTGAACAAATCAAAGCGCCATTCCCGCGCATTACGTACGATAAAGCGATTGAATTCCTGAAAGAAAAAGGCTTTGACGATATTGAGTGGGGAGATGACTTCGGTGCGCCGCATGAAACAGCGATCGCAGAAAGCTATGACAAACCGGTGTTTATCACTCATTACCCGACGTCATTAAAACCGTTTTATATGCAGCCTGCCAAAGATCGTGACGATGTCGTGTTATGTGCCGACTTAATTGCTCCGGAAGGCTACGGGGAAATCATCGGCGGTTCAGAACGCGTTCATGATATGGATTTATTGGAAGAAAGATTAAAAGAACACGGTCTGGATTCAGATGCTTACAAATGGTATGCTGAACTCAGACAATACGGTTCTGTTCCGCACTCCGGCTTCGGCCTTGGACTTGAGCGGACAGTGGCTTGGATCAGCGGAGCGCCTCACGTGCGTGAAACGATTCCGTTCCCGAGACTTCTGAACCGTCTGTATCCGTAATAGTTTTAAAAAACGAAGTCTCCTGCAAGGGAGACTTTTTCTAAGTAAAGGGGAAAGCTCCCGGAGATAACCTTTTACAGTAAGAGGTGTAAGGATGAAAAAACAGCAATTTATAGATATGCAGGAACTCGGCATTTCAAGCATTCCCAACCTGCTGCTGACACATTACCGGCAGCTCGGGCTGAATGAAACCGAATTGATTCTGCTTTTGAAGATTAAAATGCATTTGGAAAAGGGCTCTTATTTTCCGACGCCGTTTGAACTTCAATCAGGCATGTCCATCTCTGCTGAAGAATGTACAAGCTGTCTGAGAATGTTTATTCAAAAAGGTTTTCTGTTTATTGAAGAATGTGAAGACCATAACGGCATAAAGTTTGAAAAATATTCTCTGCAGCCGTTATGGGCGAAGCTGTATGATTACATGCAGCATTCTCAAAATGAAACGCAGGAAAGAACGTCAGAAAGAGAACAAAAAAGCCTGTATACCATCTTTGAAGAAGAGTTCGGAAGACCGCTGTCGCCCCTTGAATGCGAGACGCTGGCCATATGGCAGGATCAGGATCAGCATGATGCGATTCTGATTAAACACGCCTTAAAAGAAGCTGTTTTATCGGGGAAACTCAGTTTTCGCTATATTGACCGGATTTTATTTGAATGGAAAAAGAACGGCTTCAAAACGGTTGAGCAGGCGAAGGCGCACAGCCAAAAATTCCGGCGTGTTCAAACGAAACAAAATGATCCGCAAAAAGAGTATACGAGGCAGGTGCCTTTTTACAATTGGCTGGAACAATAACATGAGAAGGGGAGAAACGTGTTAAATTTAAAGCAGATTGAATATTGTCTTGAAAAAATCGGCGATATGTTTCCGCACGCAGAATGTGAACTTGTCCATTCAAATCCTTTCGAATTGGTTGTGGCAGTCGCATTATCCGCGCAATGTACGGATGCTCTCGTCAACAGAGTGACAAAAACGCTATTTCAAAAATATAAACGGCCCGAAGATTATCTTGCCGTATCGCTGGAAGAACTCCAGCAGGATATTAAATCAATCGGCCTGTACCGTAATAAAGCCAAAAATATTCAAAAGCTGAGCAAAATGATCATCGAAGAGTACGGCGGAGAAGTGCCGAAAGACCGGGATGAGCTTGTGAATCTGCCGGGTGTCGGACGGAAAACGGCAAATGTAGTCGTGTCTGTTGCTTTCGGCGTACCTGCGATTGCAGTAGACACTCATGTGGAGCGGGTCTCTAAACGGCTCGGTATCTGCCGCTGGAAGGACTCTGTTTTGGAGGTAGAGAAAACATTAATGAAAAAAGTGCCGAAAGAGGATTGGTCTGTTACGCATCACAGATTAATATTTTTCGGCAGGTATCATTGTAAAGCGCAATCTCCCCGCTGTGCGGAATGTCCTTTGCTTCCGCTATGCAGAGAAGGGCAGAAGCGTGACAAAAAAGGGCTGGTGAAACGGTGACGGCGATTGACATTCTGGCAGGCTATGAAACATACCTGCGCAGCCTTACGGATTTGGAAAGCCTTGAGATCAAAACGGCGCTGCGCCGCCATCCGCTGTATATGGATTTCAGCGGTCAGCCAACCGTGCAGCCCTGGAGGGAAAGGGGCGAATATGTCCCGTTTCTATTTCAGATTTGGAACGAAACGAAAGAAACGCTGCTTCCCGTTTTTCAAACAAGAAAATCGAGATGTGATCAAAATGACATGCTGAAGGGAATTACCTGTCTGATTGCCGCTTTTCACTGGACGGCAGGGGAGCGGGTCACATCACTCGATTGGTCTGTGCTTGAAACAAAGCATTTTCCCGCCGAACCGATCAATTGGGCGGAGCGAATGGCGTTTATTTTAACAAAACCAACTCAATATCACTCGTTTATTCAGCTTGATGGATTGATGACGGAGATGAAGAAACAATATCATAAATATGAAGCCATGAACAAATGTTAAAAACCTCCTTTTCTCATAAGGAGGTTTTTTTGTATGAAAAAAATCCTTCACCTGTTTGAGGTGAAGGATTTCTTCCGCTAATGAGCGGGGTTTGACTGGATGGTTGACGAATTGGACTGCCCATTGATATTTGAAGATGAGTCTTTGTTTTTGTCCGTTTGACCGCTGTCAGGTTTATTTGAGCCTTCTGAACCGGAATCGGAATCATTATCAGAGCCGTTATCTTGCTGTCCGTTGTTATCCGTCCCGTTACCGGGCTGATTCTGATTGTTGTTATCTGTTTGATCCTTATCGGATTGATCCTGATTTTTATCCGGGTCATCAGTTGGTGTTTGATCCGATCCGTCAGGCGTATCTGTCTGATTGTCATCTGTGTTTGAATCATCAGTTTGCGTCTTGTCTTTGTCTTTATCTTCATCAGACTTCTGTTCATCGTCAGTCGCTTTATCTTTATCTGCATCGTCTTCTTCATCTTTCGGGACTTTGAAAGAAGCTGATGCCGTATCGCTTTTTCCGTCATCGTTTTCCGCTGTCACCTGGAAGCTGTATGTGGAGCCTGGTGTGACATCTGAGACGACGGCTTCTTTTGCCGAACTGTTTTGAATGTCACTGTAGCTTCCGCCGTCAACGGATTGTTTGACATTGAATGTTGCATCACCGTCATAATTCCAGCTTAAAGTTAATGATTTTTTATCTTTGTCGTATTTCATTTGCAATCCTGTCGGTTTATCGGCTTTTTCTTTCGTGTACGTTTTAGAAACGGCAGTTGGCTGCGTTCCTTTCACGAAGTACTCCGTCACTTTTTTATCATCCGGTGTATTTGGTCCGGCTAAAGCGGCAGGATTCGAGCCTTTCTCAACTGTTTCTTTTACGACGCTGTCAGGCTGCTTAAAGCTTCCTTTACCGTCATCAACGTATGAGATCAGCTTTTGAAAAATCCGTTTTGCGACTTGCTGGTCAGCAGAAGACAGTGATTTCTTACCTGCTTTGTTGCCAGACTCAACTCCGGTCCAAACCGCCGCTGTATATTGAGGGGTATAGCCGACAAACCATGAGTCTGGGACTCCGCCTTGAGCAATATTATATTTTTGAATATCCTCTTTAGTAAAGTTGGTCGTACCCGTTTTACCGGCCACTTCCACGTTCGGTACTTGGGCCAGTTTACCTGTTCCAGATTCGACAGCTGATTTGAGCATATCTGTAACCATGAACGCCGTGTAGTCGCTCATAGCACTTTTCGGTTTCGGTGTTAAATCAAGCTTAGTACCGTCATTAAATTCAATCGATGTGACCGCGTGCGGTTCGTTGTACGTTCCATTATTTCCGAAAGCACTGTAGGCGCCTGCCATGGTCATAGTAGATACACCGCGGTTACCCTCACCAAATCCCCCGATAGAATAGGGTTCATATACTTGATCTTTGTTTAATCCCAATCCTAAGTCGTTTGCGAAGTCGACGGCATTATCTTTTCCTGCTGCTTGGTATGCTTTTAAAGCAGGAATATTACGTGAGTCTGCGAGGGCCTCTCGCATAGATATCTGACCTCTGTATTTATTGTCCCAATCATGAATCGGTGTGCCGTCAGAGTACGTATAAGCCGAATCGTCAATCTGCTCGTAAGTCGACCATTTTTTATTTTCAATGACTGGCCCGTAATCAAGAATCGGTTTTATCGTTGAACCGGGCTGGGTTTTACCTTGCGTTGCATAATTGAATCCCCCGACAGTTCTGTTGCGTCCCGGTCCGATGGCGCGGATTTCCCCGTTTGTCGTATCAAGGAGGGTGACGCCGCCCTGCATGCCTTCCGAAAAGCCGACCGTGTCTCCGTTCATCAATTGATCAAGATAATCTTGTGCTTTCGTATCAAGAGTCGTATAAATTTTTAGACCGTCAGTTGAAATATCGACGTCTTTCTTTTCTTTTGTCTCGATTTCTTTCATAACTTCTTCGACAAAAGCGCTGTATTTATTTGTGTCCTTTTTATCGTATTCTTTTTGGCTGACGACGCCTTCATCTTTCATGGACACTTTCTTCGCTTTTTGGTATTCAGAATTTGAAATGAATCCTTGTTTTTCCATTAAGCTGAGAACAATGTTCCGGCGTTTTTCTGAAGCCTTCGGGTTTTTAACCGGGTTATATCCGGTCGGGCTTTGCGGCATTCCGGCAAGCGTCGCCGCCTGTTCAACCGTAAGCTTGCTCAAGTCTTTTACACCGAAGAATTCTTCAGCCGCTTTACCGACGCCATAGGCGCGCGGTGAGAAATAAATTCTGTTTAAATACATTTCTAAGATTTCATCTTTAGAATAATGGCGCTCCAGCTGCAGTGAAAGCCACACTTCCTGTGCTTTCCGTTTAATCGTTTTCTGATGGGTCAAAAGCGAGTTTTTCACAACCTGCTGGGTGATTGTGCTTCCTCCCTCTGAACCGAATCCATCCGTAAAGTTGGCGACCAAGGCGCCTCCGATCCGGATCGGGTCTATACCGTGGTGCTTATAAAAACGGGCGTCTTCAGTTGCGATAAATGCTTCTTTCACAACATCGGGTATATCCTTAATCGGGACGTAGGTTCGTTTTTCACCGCCCACTTCCGCGATTTCTTTGCCGTTTTTATCGTAAATCGTTGAAGAGTAAGGCGTTTTCAGCTTGGCTTCGTCCAAAGACGGCGCGCCGGAAACCAAAACGGCAAATGCCGCCGCTCCGCCGACTATGCCAAGGACAAACAGAATAACCAAGGACAGCACAATCTTTTTGAATAAACCGCCTTTACGCTGTTTCTTGCCTTTTTTCGGTGAAGAGGGCTTAGTGCTTTTCGTCTGCCTTGCCTTACGGCGTTCTTCACGACTCGTAAATTGATCTGACATAACATCTCAACCTTTCGTTTATCAACCTTTCGCTCAGTCTACTGTTCCTGCGAAAAATAAAGCTGTTCAATAATACTAATATAATCAATTCTCGGTGAGTATCCAAGGGAAATCGGAAAGGAAGCATCTTCTAATTCGTCTTTGCGAATTGATTTTCTGCCATTGTTCTCCTTTCTGTCCCAAAAGACAAACAGCTTGTCGGCTTCGAGGAAATAAACCTTTCCGAAAGCGGATATAATAACAAAACAAATGCCGTCTTGCCTGACCACCTGCTTCATATGCTCAATCTGATGATCATGAAAATTCTGCAGGGGAAATGCCGTTTTGTTTTTTGTTTCTTTTGCCTCAAAATCAATGTAGCGTCCTTTATAAATGCCGTTGTAGTCGGTTGTGGAAGACTGTTTAAAATAAGCTTCCTTAATGACTGCGGCGCTTCTTTTCGGATAGTGGACGTTTACAATCTGGACGGGTGTCGGCTTTTTGTGAATGACAGCAATTTGGTTAGCCAGATAATACTTATTCGTTTCATTCAGGTCGTCTTCGAGGGTCATGCCGCGATTACTGTATGAATGAGACCGTTTCTGGCTGTTTTGGGATGAAACCGTTTTGTTCGGCTGAAAAGTTTTTCCATTCGGGTACCGAATCACTTTTTCCATCCTCCTTATCAAACTAATAGTGACGGAAGTGAATGAACGTGCATAAACGACAGACCGTAACCGCCATTCTTCGCCTGATCGAAAAAGAGACGAAAATAAAAAATGCCGATAATATTTCCCGGACGAATGCCTATAAAGCATATTATGACCGCCATCCTGAGATCAAGTGGCCGCTTTTGGCATCCTTTGTGTCCCGTAATGCGGGCTGGTCGATGACTGATTTAAGAGGCGTCCTTTATCAGGAGGGCCTTGACAGCAGTCAGAAAAACTGGTTTTTCCTTTCGTATGAAAGGGCAAATTGGCTGATTTTTTCTGATGCCTATCCTCAGCTTCTGGTCTACCAGTGGTCAAAACAAATCGGCGAACCTCTATTCCGTCATCTTCCTTATTTCCGCGTCTCGGCTTTTATGCAGGAAGAATGGTTCCGCTTTTGGCGTGACGGAGATACGGAACGGCTCATGTATGCTCTTATTATAAATGAACAAAACACTATCCAAGCACCTATTATACAAAATCCTTCGTTTAAAAAGAATGTTTTTGGCACGATTCCTTTTTATTTAAGTGATTGGTTTCACTTTAATACGGTGATATTCCCTTCATTTGACGGACATTTATACGGAATTTCCGTCAAACGGTTTTCGAAAACCGAAGAGAGAATTACGCTCGGAAAACAGCTGGCCCGCCTTCTGTTCAGCCCTGACCTTCACGCTTCTTTTTACCGTTTTCTTGATACCGTTCCTCATACCGGTTCGCGCTTTGATATGGAGAAAATGATCGGCATCAAAAAAAGAACATCACCGATGCTGAGGACAACCTATCCCATTGTTGCCCACCCATTAGACGGCGAAAGGGAGGATTGGTTTCAAAAAAGGTTAAGAAAAGGGGCTTTCTTACAGGAGAAAATGCCGAAACAGCTTGAACTGACGGACTGGTACTTCCAGAAAAGACGGGAACTCCATGCGCTCTTCGCAGTTAAAGAGTGGCTGAAGAAATGAAAAAGCCCGAAACCGTTCGCTGGGGTTTCGGGCTGCTGATGTGTTACGTGGAAGGGCGGTTTGGGCCGCCTAATTTTTTATCAAGCGTATCAGTCGTTTTTGCTTCGGTTTTTTGCTGTTTACCTGCATTTTTCGGTCTCGTTTTCATACGGCACCTCCTCAACTGTATCGTTTGCATTAACGTGCCGGTTCATACAAAGTTTGCGGCACTTTTTTGTCGAAAGGCACGCCTTTTAGGATAATCTCTGTTTGTTTGCCGAACTGCTTCTAGTTTTGTCATGTGCAGAGGAGAGCGGTATGAAAACGAGAATTATATTCTAAAGAGACGCAAGTGATAAAAGGGAGGAACATGAATGTCTGTTTACACGAGCAAGGCTGATATTCTCCGTCTGCTTTCTGATATCGAAATCCGGATTTCTGCTGCTGAAAAAACGCTTACCCAAGCAGTCAGATCCTGTCAGGCGGAAGCTGAAGAAATCAGGCAGGAGAAACTTTCCCGCCTTGAGGAAGAGGCGCGGGAGCTTCATGTTTGTATTGATGACCTGTTTTTGGCTGACCGGCGTAAAAAGGATTTGCCGAGAGCCTGCCGGATCAGCTGATTTTATGCAAAAACTTTGGTACCATATGTACTGAGGTGAGTCCGTTTGCAGACACAGTCGTTATTGGAGCTGACAGAACAAATGATAGATGCGGTTCTGGAAGCCGAAAAAAGGTATCAGGATGGAAAAGAGTCAGGCCGTTCATATGATTTTTTTGAGATTATTAAACCCGATGTTGAAAAAAGAGACCGGCTTTGCGCGCTTTGGACAGAAGCAGCGCTTGCGTTTATTCAGGAAAACCGTCCGAAATACGTTCATCACGCACAAATTCAGGCCGTTACAGAAAATTTCGGAGAACTGATGCTCCAATCATATGTTCATCATATTCATAAAAAAAGATACAGGGATTTAACTGAATCTGTTTTATATACGCTTCGTATATTAAGGGATGAAATTGAAAAAGAAGGCAGCTGAAAACGGCTGCCTTCTTTTATATAAAGGGGTCGGGTATGTTATTCATACGCCGGGTTTTCTGCTCCACTTGCTTCGAGAACCTTCATACTGTTTCGAAATTCGGTTGCGGTGAGATGGCCTTGAATATAGAGGAATTTTGCAAAGTCCATCAGTTTATCTGCACAATCTGTTTCATATTTTTTCACTTCAGCAAAACGCTTTCTTAAGTATGATACGTTCATAATGGTGCATCCCCTCTCATGTATGTTGAGATTATGGTAACATAACGATTCGACTTTTTTCTGTTTTTAAAAAATTAAGACTTTCGACAGCATTTGACAAAGATCAGAATCTCCGAAAGCACATAACCAAGGCGGAATTCATACATATATAGCAGAAACTTAGTGAGAGACAAGGGGGAATGTCATATGCAATGGAGAGCGCAGCCATATCAAAATATGTACCAGCAGCCGGCGGGATATTTCTACCCGCAGCAGATACAGCCATTACAGCAGCCGAGTCCGCAGCAGATACAGTCATTACAGCAGCCGTATCCGCAGCAGATACAGCCATTGCAGCCGCCGCCATATCAACAGCAAGGGCAGTACCCGCAGCAATTTTATCCGAATCAGGAATACGGTCATATGCAGCAGCCGTTTGCTCCCCCTCCTCCTCAGGCAGGCATGCCCGGGGGACAGCCGGGGTTTGTGAATCCTTACCCCGTTCCCAGACCGAATCAGCAGCAGTCTTCCCAATTCTCAGGCATACTCTCCCAGTTTAAAAAAACGAACGGACAGTTTGACTTTAATAAAATGATGGATACAACGGGGCAGATGGTAAGCGCCGTAAATCAGGTCGGATCGCTGGTGAAAGGCCTCACCAGTATCTTCAAATAAAAAGCATGAATGATATCCATCATTCATGCTTATTTTTTAGGGAAAAAGAGGGTAAGCGTTTGTTCATTCCAGGATGTTTCCATATCTTCTTCACTCACCTTATACGGGAGGACAACGGTTCTTGTCATGCTTGAAGACACATGGGATGAATGAGCCTGTTTATGATCGTAGCGGATTGTAACGTGAAGGTAGCACCCTTTCGTTTCCACCAGCATATCCCCGTCACGGAACGTCTCGGGAACGCCGATATCAACCGCGAGGCCCGTCGGCTCTTCTCTGACGTCAATCGTCACTTGCGCTTCAGTAAAAGCCGAATTGACAAGGTGCTGAAAACCCTGCATCAATTCTGCGAAGGGACCTGAGTGAAAAAATTGGTCCATCGCATGGCTGATGATGTCCTCATTTCTTTGCGGATCAAGTTTATCGTTTTGTGATTGATCCATATGACCACCGCCTTTTTACAAACAGACTATGCGATGTTATGCCGTATGGTTAAGAATTGAAGGAAAAAAGAAAGTATGGTTAAATAGTGGAGAATAAACTGGTAACGGATTCACATTTAGGAAGGGGAGCACAACACATTGCTGAAAAAATTATTCGGATTGGGAGACAGCCGGAAAAAGCCGGCCGAGGAAGTGATTTTTTCTCCGGCTGACGGAGCGGTGATGGATTTGGCTTCAGTGCCGGATCCCGTATTTTCACAAAAAATGATGGGGGACGGGATCGCCGTCGAGCCTGCAAACGGAGACATTGTTTCACCGGTTGAGGGAGAAGTGATTCAGCTGTTCCATACAAAACATGCTGTCGGCATCCGCACCCTTTCCGGAGCGGAACTTTTGATACATGTCGGTTTGGATACCGTCAATATGAACGGTGAAGGCTTTGAGGCGCATGTAAAAGAAGGAGACAAAGTGAAAACAGGCGATCTGCTTTTAACGTGCCGGCTGGATTTAATAAAAGAAAAAGCAAGCAGCACCGTCATCCCTATGGTGATTATGAATGGCGATGCCGCAGAACCTTTGCAATTTGCAGGCGCAATTGAAGCGAAAAAAGGACAAACAGAGCTTTTTACGATAAAAATGAAGTAGGCAGGGGCTGATTCCCTGCTTTTTTTCTTGTGCAGGATTTTCATCTAGCCAGGCAAACAAATATTCGGTAAACTGTACCTCATAAAGAGGTGTGAACGATGAAGAAAAAATCACTGAGCGAACTGATTCAGGAATTAAAAAATCATGAAAATATTGTGCATTGGCATGAAGAGGAACCGCGGGAGGCGAAAACCATGCCGATGCCGGAGCAAGTAGATCCGAACATTCGGACGGCTCTCGAAAAAAGGGGGATCGAGCGGCTCTTTACACATCAATACTCCGCTTTTCAGACGGTTCAAAACGGAGAAAGCATTGTGGCCGTCACACCGACGGCCTCCGGAAAAACACTGTGCTATAATCTTCCGGTTCTTCAGTCTATCGCGGAAGATGCCTCAAGCCGCGCGCTTTATTTATTTCCGACAAAGGCGCTCGCGCAGGATCAAAAAAGCGAGCTGAACGAAATCATAGACGAGACGGGCATGGACATTAAAAGCTTCACCTATGACGGAGATACGTCTCCGGCCATCAGGCAGAAAGTCAGAAAGGCCGGGCATATTGTGATCACAAACCCTGATATGCTTCATTCAGCCATTCTTCCCCACCATACAAAATGGGTGAGTCTGTTTGAAAACCTGAAATATATCGTCATTGATGAATTACATACGTACCGCGGCGTATTCGGCAGCCATGTGGCGAACGTCATCCGCCGTTTAATGAGAATCTGCGCTTTTTACGGAAGCGAGCCGTCATTTATCTGCACATCCGCCACAATCGCCAATCCAAGGGAATTGGCGGAGCAGCTGACGGGAAAATCTGTGCGCCTGATTGACGACAACGGCGCCCCGGCCGGAAGAAAGCACTTTGCTTTTTACAATCCTCCGATTGTAAATAAACCGCTGCATATTCGAAAAAGCGCCACCGTGGAAGTGAACGAACTTGCCAAAACTTTTTTAAAAAATAAGATTCAGACGATTGTTTTTGCCAGAAGCCGTGTCCGGGTTGAAATTATTTTAAGCCACATTCAGGAGATCGTAAAAAAAGAAATCGGGTCGAAGTCTGTCAGAGGCTATCGCGGCGGATATCTTCCGAAAGAACGAAGAGAAATAGAGCGGGGGTTAAGAGACGGCAGCATTCTCGGCGTTGTCAGCACAAACGCGCTGGAGCTCGGCGTTGATATCGGCCAGCTTCAGGTCTGCGTGATGACGGGGTACCCGGGCAGTGTCGCGAGCGCATGGCAGCAGGCGGGCCGGGCCGGACGGCGGCAGGGAGAGGCGCTTATCGTGATGGTGGCGAACTCTGATCCGATTGACCAATATATTGTGCGCCATCCTGATTATTTCTTTAAACGCTCGCCTGAATCTGCAAGGATTAATCCCGATAATCTCATTATACTGGTCGATCACCTGAAATGCGCCGCGTATGAGCTGCCTTTCAGAGCCGATGAAACATTCGGAGAAAATGATGCAAGAGACATTCTTGAGTATTTAGAGGAAGAAGGGGTGCTTCACGAAAATCGCGAACGCTACCACTGGGCGAGCGAATCTTTTCCCGCCTCCAACATCAGTCTCCGTTCGGCGTCACAGGAAAACGTGGTCATCGTTGACCGGTCAGAGACGGCTGATGTAAAAATCATCGGAGAAATGGACCGCTTCAGCGCGATGACGCTTCTTCATGATGAAGCGATTTATCTTCATGAAGGGGTGCAGTATCAGGTTGAAAAGCTTGATTGGGATCATAAAAAAGCCTACGTGCGAAAGGTCGATGTCGAATATTATACAGATGCCAATTTAGCGGTGCAGCTGAAAGTGCTGGACATTGACAGAACGGACAGCAGAAAGAAAACGGCCTTACATTTCGGCGATGTAACCGTGAACGCACTTCCGACAATATTTAAAAAAATTAAAATGACGACATTTGAAAATATAGGATCAGGGCCGATTCACCTTCCAGAAGAAGAACTGCATACCAGTGCTGCCTGGCTTGAATTGAAAGAGACGGATTCAGAGATCGGCGAAAAAACGCTTGAACAGCTGCTTTTAGGCATTGCCCACGTCCTGCAGCATATCGTGCCTGTATACGTCATGTGCGACCGAAATGACGTGCATGTCGTGCCGCAAATCAAAGCCGCACATACCGGACTTCCGACAATCTTTCTGTATGATCATTATCCGGGCGGAATCGGACTTGCTGATGAAGTATATAAGCGATTTGATGAAATCAATGAAGGGGCTGAGCGCCTGATCAGACAATGTCCATGTCAAGACGGATGTCCTTCCTGCATCGGTTCCGAAATAGAAGGAATAGATGCAAAGAAAGCGATACTCCGGCTCTTGAATTACGTGTAAAAGAAAAGGGGGACGAAAGATGTCCTTGAAAAATAAATTAAAGCGGATGAAAAACCACCTGAATGTGCCGGAAGCTGAAAAAAAGCCGGCAGCTTCACAACTTTCGGTCCCGGATATTCAAGTCCCATTTAGAGAAGAATGGGAGGCATTCGGAGTGAAGCCTTTCTTTTTTGAGGATGAATACTGTCTTATCCGCGAAACCGTCTATCCGCTTTCGCACCGTCACGGACGGTACAGCTTCAGTGAACTTGATGACGTCATGGCATTATGGAATAAAGGCGGTTTGACACATACTTTATCAGCAGAAGGATACGAAAAAAGCCAGCTGTTCTTCTTTGATACTGAAACGACCGGCCTCGGCGGCGGGGCCGGCAATATGATCTTTTTGCTCGGTCATGCAAGAGTGTATGAAGACCGTGTCGCGGTTAAACAGCATCTGCTTCCTAAACCGGGAAACGAGACGGCTCTTTACAAAAGCTTTTTAAGTGAGGTTGACATTACGTCCCTTGTTACGTATAACGGAAAAGCCTTTGACTGGCCTCAGGTAAAAACTAGGCATACATTGCTGCGGGACAGGCTTCCGAAACTTCCTGACTTCGGTCACTTTGATCTTCTGCACGGGGCGAGACGGCTTTGGAAACATAAATTAGAGCGTGTATCGCTTTCAGCGGTTGAAAATGAAGAGCTTGCTTTTAAAAGGGACGAAGACACACCTGGTTATTTGGCGCCGATGCTGTATTTTCAATTTTTAAAGGCGGAGGACCCGGCTCTTTTAAAGGGAGTGCTCTCACATAATGAACAAGATGTGCTTTCCCTCATCGCTCTTTACATCCATATGTCAAAAAAGATTTTTGCATCTTCTGATCAAACGTCAGAACGTCAGGAAGCATACGCCATGGCGAAATGGTTTATCGCTCATAAAGAAACCGATCGGGCTGTTTCACAGCTGGAAGCGCTGCAAGGCAAAGCCTTTGAAGATTCGGATCGGGCCCTTTTTGACTTAGCAATGCTTTATAAAAAACAAAACCGCAGGCAAGACGCCGTGCCCCTTTGGGAGAAACTGACGGGCTCTGCTCTTCACATATGCAGACACCAATCAGCGGTAGAGCTGGCGATCTATTTTGAGCATCACGCAAAAGATTACAAAAAAGCGCTGCAGGTCGTGCAGCAGGCGGCAGAAGACGGGGAAATATCGGAAAAAGAAGCCGAGAAGCTCCATGTGAGAATTGCCCGGCTCAAGAGGAAATACTCCTCTTGAAATATTGCCCGGGAAAGCGCAAAAGCCGAGCTGTTTCGCCAAAAATATTTTTTTCTGAATCCGCATCGATTTTGTTGTAGAATGGTGCCGCATCTTGTAAAATAGCGTTAGTTATTTATAGGGGAGAGTTGGTATGTATAAAGGTGTTTTTTACTTGTTCTTTGTCGTGGTTTTTTTGATTGCGTTTGTATTTTCGAATTTTAAAGACAGTTTGCTGACGCACTTTTAAATTGGGTGATTGAATTAGAACATGTACCCTCTTTTCTTCATAACCTAACAGTGTAATAAAAGTTAATGGAGAGGGGATTTAGCATGTTTCATCATCATTGTTGCAGACCAAACGTGATGCCGCCGATTGTCCATCCGACTCATTGCTGTGAACACCATTGCTTTTCTAACACGGTTGTGCCGCATATTCATCCGCAACATACAACTAACGTAAATCACCACAACTTTGAGCACGTTCATTACTATCCGCACACTTTTTCAAATGTTGACCCGACAACTCACCAGCATTTTCAGTGCGGAAGCCCTTGCTGCGATCATTAGTATTGAACGCTTAAGCAAGATCGGTTAGGATATCAGCAAATCAAAATGGGGCCCGATGGGGAGCCCCATTTTTTAAGCAGGTGATCAATTGAAAGTATTAGCCGTAACAGGATACAAGCCGTTTGAACTCGGGATTTTTAAACAGGATGACCGGGCGCTTGTTTATATAAAAAAGGCGATAGAAACGAGACTCAGAAGCTTTATTGACGAAGGCTTGGAATGGATTCTCATATCCGGACAGCTGGGGACTGAGCTTTGGGCGGCAGAAACGGCGTACGATCTCAGAGAAGAGTATCCGGAATTAAAGGTTGCCGTTATCACGCCTTTCTACGGCCAGGAGGAAAAGTGGAAGGATCCGAATAAAGAAATGTATGAAGCGGTGCTTGCTCAGGCAGATTATGAGGAGAGCCTGACGCATCGGCCGTACGAAAGTCCGCTCCAATTCCGGCAGAAAAACGCGTTCTTTATTGAAAAGTCAGATGCGCTTTTGCTTTTATATGATCCTGAAATGGAAGGATCGCCGAAATATATGCTGCAGCAGGCAGAAAAACGCCGTGAAACAGACGGATATCCGATTTATTCGATTACGATGGATGATCTCCGTGCCGCCGTTGAAGAAGAAGATTTCTTTACATAACACGTCAGAGAATATTTGACAACGGGACGTGTTTCTGAATAAAATATAACATGATGATTCACGATATGAGGTGAAAAAGATGCTTGCTGATAAAGTAAAGCTTTCTGCGAAAGACATTTTGGAAAAAGAATTTAAAACAGGCGTTAGAGGTTACAGACAAGAAGACGTTGACAAATTTTTAGATATGATTATTAAGGATTATGAAACCTTTCATCAAGAAATTGAAGAACTGCAGCAAGAAAATCTGCAGCTGAAAAAACAGCTTGAAGAAGCAAGCAAAAAACAGCCGGTGCAGTCCAATACAACCAACTTTGACATTCTGAAAAGGCTGTCCAACCTTGAGAAACATGTATTCGGCAGCAAACTTTATGACGAATAAGGCAGAAGCACTTGTCAAATGAGACAAGTTGCTTTATAATGAACAAGTGTTCTTAACGTTCGGGTAATCGCTGCAGATCTTTGAATCTGTAGAGGAAAGTCCATGCTCGCACGGTGCTGAGATGCCCGTAGTGTTCGTGCCTAGCGAAGAAATAAGCTAGGGCAGCCTTGATAGGCTGACGGCAGGAAAAAAGCCTACGTCTCCGGATATGGCTGAGTATCCTTGAAAGTGCCACAGTGACGAAGTCTCATCAGAAATGGTGAGAGTGGAACGCGGTAAACCCCTCGAGCGAGAAACCCAAATTTTGGTAGGGGAACCTTCTTGAAGGAATTGAACAGATAGAAGGACAGAATGCTTTCTGTAGATAGATGATTGCCGCCTGAGTACGAGGTGATGAGCCGATTGCAGTACGACGGAACAAAACATGGCTTACAGAACGTTAAACATTATTGATATGACAAATTAGAGCTCTCCTTTAAAGGGGAGCTTTTATCTTGAATGAAACGAAAGCTTAAAAAGAGACAGGGTGATACGATGAAGAAGTACACACTAATAGCGACGGCGCCGATGGGAATCGAAGCGATCGTCGCCAAAGAAGTGCGTGATTTAGGTTATGAATGCAAAGTAGACAACGGAAAAGTCATTTTTGAAGGAGATGCGCTTGCGATCTGCCGGGCTAACTTATGGCTGCGGACGGCTGACCGCATTAAAGTACAGGTCGCCGAGTTTCAGGCGAAAACGTTTGATGAGCTGTTTGAAAAAACAAAAGCGATTGACTGGCGCGCGTACATTCCGGAAAACGCCAAGTTCCCCGTTATCGGAAAGTCTGTGAAATCAGTGCTTGCCAGTGTTCCTGACTGCCAGCGGATCGTCAAAAAGGCGATAGCGGAAAAGCTGAAACTTCAATCAGGAAAACAAAATGAATGGATTGAAGAAACGGGACCCGAGTACAAGGTGGAGATTTCCTTTTTAAAAGATAAAGCCGTACTTACACTGGATTCATCAGGAACAGGCCTTCACAAAAGAGGATACAGGGTTGATCAGGGAGGAGCTCCGATTAAAGAGACGCTCGCTGCCGCGTTAATTCAGTTAACCAACTGGACGCCCGACCGTCCGTTCGTCGATCCGTTCTGCGGTTCCGGCACGATCGCCATTGAAGCCGCTTTAATCGGACAAAACATTGCTCCCGGTTTTAACCGTGATTTTGTTTCAGAAGACTGGGAATGGATCGGAAAAGAACTGTGGGACAAGGCGCGTCTTGAAGTGGAAGAAAAGGCGAACTATGATCAGCCGCTGCAGATCTTTGCCAGTGACGTGGATCACCGGATGGTAAACATCGCCAAAGAAAACGCAGAAGAAGCGGGACTTGGTGACCTGATCGAATGCAAGCAAATGCGGGTGCAGGATTTTACGACAAAACTCGAATTCGGCGTAATCGTCGGAAACCCTCCGTACGGCGAACGTCTCGGCGAAAAAAGAGAAGTCGAGCAGATGTATAAAGAAATGGGCCGGGCATTTGAATCTCTTGATACATGGTCTGTCTACATGTTAACGTCAAATGAACAATTTGAAGAGGCCTACGGGAGAAAAGCAACCAAAAAACGGAAGCTCTTTAACGGTTTTATCAAAACGGATTATTATCAGTACTGGGCTAAAGTGCGGCCGCAGCGGAAAAAGCCGCAACAAAGAGAAGACGCCTGAAACAGCGTCTTCTCCGGCATCTTTACGTTTTATTCTGCCATTACCAGCGGTGCGCTTTTGCGTTGCTCCGTAAAATAATGTTGGTCTGGGACATTTCGGTGTGGCCGTTCACTTGCGATTTAGAGCGTTTCGGCCGCGTCCAATTGTGATGAAACAATTCAGAATGCTGATCTAATCGATCTTTATAACTCATGTAACCATCACTCCCGGATAGAATAATTTTGTGAAGATGGATATTCGATCGAATATCTGTTGTAGTTTGTGCAGGTCAGGTGCGGATCATTCAGAATGGCATGTATAGAAAGTGAAGCATCGGCATAGAATGATGATTATTTCTATTTGAGAGGTGATCTATTTTATGCTGAACAGCGAGCACTTCAGTAAAATACAAAAGGCGTTAGACGCAACTGCTTTCCGGCTGGAGGAAGCCGGAGCGGAGTTCGGTCCTTCCGCCATGACACACGCACAGGAAGAACTTGAAAATGCGGTAAAACATACACATTCAACAGACCATCCGTTCCTATGTACACATATCATTAACCGGAAATGATAATGGCAAAAACTTGGCGAGGCCAAGTTTTTTTGTTGTATTGAAAAGGGTTAAATGATATTATAGATGGTCTGAATGCCGAATAGTTAGGGGTTGGAGTTGGGTGACAACATCACGTTTGCCGTTTGCTTTAACAAAAGAAAAGAATTTTTACGAAGAATTGAACAATTGGATTGGTGACGTGTTTTACGATATCCTTCCCGAGAAAGGCTTTGACCTTCGGGATGAGCAGGTATTTATGGCGTTTCAGCTTGAACGGGCATTTAAAGAAAAAAAGGTCATGTTCGCTGAGGCAGGAGTCGGTACGGGGAAAACGCTGGTGTATCTGCTGTTTGCCATCAGCTATGCCAGATATACGGGTAAACCGGCCATTATCGCATGCGCCGATGAAACGTTAATTGAACAGCTTGTCAAAAAAGAAGGCGACATTTCCAAGCTGACAGAACATTTGGATCTGCAGATTGATACACGGCTGTCCAAATCCCATGAGCAGTATCTGTGTCTGAAAAAGCTGGAGAAAACGATGCAGCGTTCTGATGATGAGAAGTGGCTGGATCTTTATGAGTCGCTGCCTTCATTCGTACACGAATCACAAGCGATGCAGCGCTTTTATCCGTACGGCGACCGCAAACAGTACGCTGATTTGACGAATGAAGAGTGGGCAGGCGTCAGCTATGATTCCTTCCAAGATTGTTTAACATGTGATATGAGACATAGATGCGGTTTAACACTTTCAAGAGATCATTACAGAAAATCAACGGATCTGATTGTTTGCTCCCATGATTTCTACATGGAACATGTATGGACGGAAGAATCACGCAAAAGGGAAGGACAGCTGCCGCTTTTGCCGGATCACAGCGCCGTCGTGTTTGATGAAGGACATTTGCTGGAATTCGCCGCGCAAAAAGCGTTAACCTATCGCGTGAAGCAGTCGACGCTCGAGCTGTTTTTAGAGCGCCTGCTTCAAAATGACATCAGAGAGGAATTCGCCGAACTGATTGAAGATGCCCTTGCCGCAAACGATGAGTTTTTCTATGTGCTGTCAGAGGAATCGAAGGAAATCGCCGGCTCTCACCGATTGGACATCCAAAACGATCAGCGTGTTAAGCTTGCGGCTGACGAATTGTGCCGTCTGCTCGATAAAATCGGCGAGGCGCTCGTATTTGAATCGGAAATGTATACGATCGATAAGTACGAGCTGTCAGTCGTAGAAGAATACGTCGAACAAATGGCATATTCGCTGTCGCTGTATCAAAAGGATGCCATCAGCTGGCTTGAAACGCGGGATACAGACTCAACGTTTGTCGTTATGCCGAGAACAGTAGCCGAAGTGCTGGGAGAAAAGGTCTTTTCTAAAAGGATCCCTTATATTTTCTCATCGGCCACTCTTTCTGAGGGCGGTTCATTTGATTATATCGCTGACAGCCTCGGAATCCGTGATCCTTTATCATTCACCGTTGAATCTCCGTACGATTACGAGGAGCAAATGTCTGTTGCGCTTCACGGTGACATGACGTCTGAGCAGAAAACAGCCGAAACGATTGAAACCATTAAGAAGAATGAAGGACGCACCCTCGTTCTTTTCCCTTCCTTTGAAGACATGAAGGAATTTAAAGAACAGGCTGCCGCGTGGGAGCTGCCGTATCCGATATACTACGAAGGTGATGAAGAGATCAGCAGTCTGGTCGAAAAATTCCAGCGGGATGAAGAATCCGTGCTTTGTTCCGTCCACTTATGGGAAGGTCTTGACATTCCCGGTGACTCACTCCGGAATGTGACCATTTGGGCGTTGCCGTATCCGCCTCATGATCCCGTGTTTACCGCAAAGCGGAACGGATCGAAAAAAGATCCGTTTGAGGAAGTTGATCTGCCGTACATGCTCTTGAGAGTCCGGCAGGGAATCGGCCGCCTCATCCGTTCTAATCAGGACAGCGGAACCATATCCATTTATGCGGGCGGAGAAAGTGAACGGGTATTGGCCGAAGTCAAAAAGATATTGCCTGTTACACCGAAAATCGTATAAAAACAAAAGCTGCAGGATTCTCTCCTGCGGCTTTTTTAAGTCCGGGAAGTTGACTTTGTCACGGCGTTCCATTAGCCTGTAATTGATAGTGAAAAGGGAGGGGAATGGATATGGATTTACATACATATGAAAAAGAGTTTTTTGATCTGTTAAAAAGAGTGTCCCACTATGAAGAAGCCATTGCGCTTATGCACTGGGACTTAAGAACGGGAGCCCCGAAAAAAGGCTCTGATGACCGGGCGGAAAGCATCGGACAGCTGTCGGCTGACGTTTTTCAAATCCAGACATCCGACCGGATGAAAGAACTGATCGACATCCTTCTCGCGCATGCCGAAGAGCTCTCTGAAGATACAGTGAAAGCGGCGGAACTTGCGAAAAAAGATTATGATCATAATAAAAAAATTCCTGAAGATGAGTATAAAGAATATGTCATTTTAACATCGAAAGCTGAAACGGCTTGGGAGGATGCAAAGGCGGCCTCTGATTTCTCTATGTTTGCTCCGTACCTTGAGAAGCTGATTAATTTTAATAAGCGGTTTATTTCGTATTGGGGCTATGAAGATCATCCATACAATGCATTGCTCGATATTTTCGAACCGGGTGTTACGGTAAAGGTGCTGGATCAGCTGTTTTCTGAATTGAAGGAAGCGATCATTCCGCTTATCAAAAAAGTGACGGCATCCGGCAATAAACCGGACACAGCCTTTATCACAAAAACATTTCCGAAAGAACAACAAAGAGACCTCTCCTTGTATTTCTTAAAAGAGTTCGGGTATGATTTTGACGGCGGCCGCCTGGACGAGACGGTGCATCCGTTTGCGACGACAATCAACCGGGGCGATGTACGGGTGACGACCAGATATGACGAAAACGATTTCCGCACGGCAATTTTCGGAACGATTCATGAATGCGGGCATGCGATCTACGAGCAGAATATTGACGAAGCGCTGAGCGGAACGAACTTATCTGACGGTGCATCAATGGGAATTCATGAATCCCAATCGTTATTTTATGAAAACTTTATCGCCAGAAATCAACATTTCTGGACCGCCTATTATGAAAAAATGGTTGAGGCTTCACCTGATCAATTTCAAGATGTGAAAAGAGAGGACTTTGTACGCGCCGTAAATGAGGCGAAACCGACCTTTATCCGAATTGAAGCCGATGAGCTGACATATCCGCTTCACATTATTATCCGTTATGAAATTGAAAAAGCGATTTTCAGCAATGAAGTGACAGTGGAAGAACTGCCTGCATTGTGGAATCAAAAATATCATGATTATTTAGGCATTACGCCGCCATCTGACGCAAAAGGCATTTTGCAGGACGTACATTGGGCGGGCGGCGATTTCGGCTATTTCCCTTCCTATGCGCTCGGATATATGTATGCGGCACAGCTGAAGCATACCATGCTTGACGATCTGCCTGAATTTGACCAATTAATAGAACGGGGCGATTTTGAGCCGATTAAACAATGGCTGACAGAAAAGGTTCATCAGCACGGAAGACGCAAAATGCCGCTTGACATCATAAAAGATGCAACGGGAGAAGAGCTGAACGTTCAATATCTCATTGAGTATCTCGTCGGCAAATATTCAAATTTATATTTATAAACGAAACGCCCGGCATACACCGGGCGTTTTTCTAAAAATTCCAAAAACACGAATAATCGAAACCGATTCTTTGTAAAAGTTCGGAAATATTCAAATTTCACTATGCAAAAGAAGTGTATCTTGTTATAATTTGATTAATATCATACGAACACTCATATAATCGCGTGGATATGGCACGCAAGTTTCTACCGGTCACCGTAAATGTCCGACTATGAGTGAGCAATGGAACGGCTTTATTCGGCCGTTGCGTGTAGATCATTCGGCATTGCTTGCTCTTTTTTTGGAGAGCGGGCAATGCTTTTTTTTTATTTTTTATAAGCGGGGGTAATCATTGTGGAAGCATTAAAACGAAAAATAGCAGAAGACGGAATCGTTCTTTCTGATCAAGTGCTGAAAGTGGATTCTTTTTTAAACCATCAAATTGATCCGGTTCTCATGCAGCAGATCGGCCGGGAATTTGCGCGCCGTTTTGAAAAAGACGAGATAACCAAAATCGTCACAATTGAATCTTCGGGTATTGCCCCTGCGGTGATGGCTGGCCTTGAACTCGGCGTTCCCGTCATCTTTGCGAGAAAAAGGAAGTCTCTCACATTAACGGATGATCTGCTGACGGCATCCGTCTATTCTTTCACGAAAAAAACAGAAAGTCAGATTGCCGTCTCCGGAAATCATCTGTCGAAAGATGACCGCGTGTTAATCATTGACGACTTTTTAGCGAACGGACAGGCGGCAGAAGGACTTTTATCCATCGTAAAACAAGCAGGCGCAGCGGTTTGCGGGATCGGAATCGTCATTGAAAAGTCATTTCAGCCGGGAAGAGATGAGCTGGTGAAAAAAGGATGCCGGGTCGAATCACTGGCGAGAATTCAATCGCTTGAAGATGGAAAAGTGACATTTGTACAGGAGGTCCGTTCATGAAAAACGGCTATGCCAAAACACTTTCCCTCGGTATCCAGCACGTGCTTGCCATGTATGCCGGCGCCGTCGTTGTTCCTTTAATTGTAGGAGCGGCATTGGGACTGAACGCAGAACAGCTGACATATCTCGTATCAATTGATATTTTTATGTGCGGGGCGGCTACGCTGCTTCAAGTATGGAGGAATAAATTTTTCGGCATCGGCTTGCCCGTTGTGCTCGGCTGTACGTTCACCGCGGTAGCGCCGATTATTTCGATCGGTAAGGAGTATGGGATTTCAGCCATTTACGGAAGCATTTTGGCATCGGGTCTGCTTGTCATTCTGCTGTCGTTTTTCTTTGGTAAGCTCGTATCCTTTTTCCCGCCTGTCGTAACCGGATCTGTCGTGACGATTATCGGGATGACCTTAATGCCGGTCGCGATGAATCATATTGCCGGCGGGGAAGGCAGCAAGGATTTCGGTGATCCGGCTAACCTTGCTCTCGGATTTACGGTGCTCGTCATCATCGTGCTGCTTTATCGGTTTACAAAAGGATTTTTGAAATCCATTTCGATTTTAATCGGCATTGTCATCGGGACGGCCATCGCATATTTTATGGGAAAAGTGCAATTTGACAATGTGGCGAATGCTGATGCCATTCAAATGATTAAACCGTTTTACTTCGGGACGCCGACATTTCATGCGGCACCGATTATTACGATGTCCATCGTTGCCATTGTCAGCCTTGTTGAGTCAACCGGCGTCTATTTCGCTCTCGGTGACCTGACAAACCGGCGCCTGTCTGAACGTGATTTAGCAAAAGGCTACCGCGCGGAGGGCCTGGCGGTATTCATCAGCGGCATTTTCAATGCTTTTCCGTATACGGCCT
This sequence comes from Bacillus sp. SIMBA_031, assembly GCF_046535225.1. Taxonomy (NCBI): domain Bacteria; kingdom Bacillati; phylum Bacillota; class Bacilli; order Caryophanales; family Bacillaceae; genus Bacillus; species Bacillus sp. SIMBA_031. The sequence continues at coordinate 1,260,828 of NZ_JAWRXC010000001.1, read as the reverse complement.
ATTCCCAAAACGTCGGCCTCGTGCAGCTGACAGGAATTAAGAAAAACGCGGTTATCGGTGTCACGGGCGCACTTTTAATGCTCTTCGGCCTTTTTCCGAAAATCGCAGCCTTCACGACCATCATCCCGTCTTCGGTACTGGGAGGCGCGATGGTGGCCATGTTCGGCATGGTCATTTCCTACGGCATTAAAATGCTCAGTCAAATTGACTTTAAAAAGCAGGAAAACCTTCTGATCGTCGCGTGTTCGGTCGGATTGGGACTCGGTGTAACCGTCGTTCCCGATATGTTTAAGCACCTGCCGTCTTACTTAAATCTGCTGACCACAAACGGAATCGTCGCCGGAAGCTTTACCGCCGTCCTTTTGAATATTATTTATAATATGATTCCTAAAACGAAAAAAACCCTTGATGTGACAAGGGTTCAACAGGGTTAGATATCTGTTTTCTTTAAAATAACATCTTATTTTATCCAGATCGAGGATGCTTCCGAAAGTTTGCTGAACTTTTTGTGAGGCATCTTCTTTTTTTATTAGTTTCATTGTTTGAAAAGAAACAAATTGAGTGATGCGGCATCCGTCTTATTTCGCCGAAAAACCGTCCCGGACTATATGTACGTGCACGAGTATCTTGTGCACGAATTCTTACAAAAAAGAGTAAAAGAAGGGAAAGCCCCTTCTTTTAATTAATCCATCCTTCAAAAGTTGCGCGATAGAACCCTTCGATTATCTCTACTTTCTTAAGGTAATATGTAACACCATTCTTAACAGTTGTATTTGGAATATCCCATCTATGAAGGTAATCCATTGTAAAAGAATCTTTGGTCGCTTGTGTCGAAATTTTTGTTTGAGTTGAGTCGATATTTGTATTACCAGGGCTAGATGCAAAAGCAGGGGCAGCGGAAACGAGTAAAGTGAGAGACAAGGCAGAACCAGTTAAAACTTTTTTCAATTTCATTTTAAACACTCCTTTGTTTTTTTGATACATTTGTATTATTACATGCAATACAAAAATAACCAAGGATTTTATTGTTAATATTTTGTGAGCGTGAATTTAGTTAGGGGCAATCCTTTCATTCACTGTTGTGGCTTATGTCAGGATATTGATAAGTATATAGAGAAAAAGAGTTGAATATTGCTGGCCTCTGGTGAACTTTAGATATTTCAATGCTTTTCCAACGGGGAAGATGTGATAGTAATTTAATCAATTGTACAAAAGTAAAAACTTTATTTAAAATGTTATAAATACGAAATTTAATATAGGAGGTTATCTGATGGCAGAAAAGAAAAAAGCTTTAATCATTGTGGATGTACAAAAAGCCTTTGATGATAAAAAGTGGGGAGAACGAAATAACGTAAAGGCGGAAGAAAATATCAGCAAAATACTGAAATTATGGAGAGAAAAAGGATGGACAGTCATATACATACAACATACTTCTGATAAACCTGGTTCTTTATTTTATCCAAAAAATGAGGGGGTTGCTATAAAGGAAATCGTTAAACCTATGGAAAAAGAAGTCATTATAACCAAAAAAGTAAACAGCAGCTTTATTGGGACTAATCTAGAAGAGCTTTTAAAAGCAAATGATATAACAACTGTCGTAATCACTGGCTTGACTACGCCGCACTGTGTTTCAACAACCACAAGGATGAGCGGTAATTTAGGATTTGATACATACCTGATTTCAGATGCAACAGCAGCCTTCGGAATGAGAGATCAAAATGATACATATTATGATGCAGAGACTATTCACAATATATCTCTGGCCACGTTGCATGATGAATTTGCCACAATATTAACGACTGATCAATTAATCAATGATTTTATAAAAACAAACTGACTAACATTATGGCTAAGGGCGGCGGTGGATATAGGCGGCTGAAAAGCATATTCAGGCGCATACAAGGACCTCTCGAAAAATACGGGGATTACCGACTCTTTTCATCGTCGCAATATCGATTGAAAAAGGCATCTGCTTCAGATGCTTTTTTTGTTTCTTGTAAACCGGTTTTGATCGGCGGTTAACGGTCTGATTCGGCATCGGTTTTGAATAACAAAAGGCTTTACTAATCGAATTATTCAAGATTTGGCTTGTGCTGAGTCTGGTGTTTTTTGATTTCCTCGAATATATTGGCTTGATCATCTTTTTGAGGCTGAGGCTCTTTGTTAAGACATTTTGGATCGATCACATTTTTAAGATCCTTGATGGTTAAAGGCTTACAGTCATCTATTAATTCGTAGCCTAATTGTCCATTAGCTTCTAAAGTGGCATATTTAATTGTGTTTATATTTGAAATGCCAAGAAGTCTTAAACGCATTTCGAGTTGATCTGCTGTCAGTCTCAGCTTCTTTAAGTTTCTATATTGAGTTGGCCGTCTTCTATAACGAATTTAGATTTTCCGGTTAAAAAAGATTCAATCCAGTTTACTTTTACTTGAAACCACTCCATCAAAATCAAAGCGCTAAAAAGGATAGACGCAGCGATTAATGTTTTCAATAAACTGGTTTCTAAAATGGGGTGAACGATAATCGTACCGATTGAAATCATCACCATTGTCTGTGCGATGGTCATTTGTGCAATGGATTTTCTCCCTGAAATTCTCAGTAAAATCATTCCGAATGCAATTATAATTAATTCTTCCCAAGCAAATCTCATGTTATCACCCTGGATTGTGTTTTATCAAAAATAAAAGAGCAAGTAAGAGGTTTTATGGGGTACTTGCTCACGAAGAATTATTGCCCTTACATTTAATTTTATTCATTTTAGGTGTTTTCCTAACTGGAGAAACTATTCTGCGAGAGTGAATTCATTTCGGAATCTCCAATACAAGAGGCGGCGGTGAATATTGGTGGCTGAAAAGCACACCAAGGAGTATAAGGAGTGCGTAAGGCATGAAATAGAAGAACCTTGCCCAGAAATACGAGTGAGTTGTCAATTAATACAATTAAGTCATAGGAAAAGCGGCATGGTTGGGAACAAAAAAGGATGCATACTGAGACACCCTGCTAAAATGCATTGAGGAACAACGGTCTGCTGCTGAGACAGAGCTTGAAATACGGTTGCTTGGGATCGCCGCACAACGCTCTTCGTTGATCATGGTTTTTAGGAGGTTAGTAGGGAAAACAACTATGAAAAAAGGGATGAGAGAAAAATCTCTTATCCCTTAGATAATCTTAAAACCAACCTTGGTATTCACCAGTCCATGTGCCATCACTGTTCTGCTTGGCATCTTTTAAATAGTATTTAACTCCAGCAAATACTGTTACATTAAGAAGTTCTCCACGTGTATTAGCATTGATGTATATAGTTTTTAACACTGCCTGAGGAGCTGCAGTTTTATGACTCCCGCCATCTGCAGTCGGGCTTGCTGCAAAAGCAGGAGCAGCAGAAACAAGTAAAGCAAGTGATAGAGCTGAACCGGTTAAAACTTTTTTAATTTTCATTTAAAACACTCCCTTTTTTTATTTGATACAACTGTATTATATAACTGTATGTAAAATTTGTCCATATAAACTTATGTTAACTTTTTGTGAATATAAGAAAGTATTTTCCCCCATGAGTTTTATTAACTCGTACCATCTTATTTTAAGCCTCCAGAGTAAGGCATCATCATATGACCTCAAAACTGTTGTATGATACTAGGGAAATCATTTTTAGTCGAAATGAGGAGTTGCATGACATTTACGGAACGGGTGGTAGCCATTATCAAACAGATTCCTGAAGGAAAAGTGATGACGTATGGTCAAATTGCCGATCTTGCGGGAAGTCCGCGGGGAGCGAGGCAGGTTGTGAGGATTCTTCACTCCATGAGTAAAAAGCATCGTCTTCCTTGGCACAGGGTCATCAATGCAAAGGGCGAAATCGGATTGAGAGACGAAGAGATGTTTTCTGTACAGAAGCTGTCTCTTGAAGCTGAGGGGGTAGCGGTCACGTCAGACGGACGGATCGATCTCAATTTATACGTCCATGATCCGAATATGTAAAAAAACCTGCCGTATATCGGCAGGTTTTTCAGTTATATGCTGCGAGCCGGCCAGAAAGGTTTTGCCGGATATAAGGCCATTCCTCCCGAAGGATGGAGTAGTAGGCGGTATCTCTGAGGCCGCCGTCGACAGCCGGAATGTGTGCGCGGCGGATTCCTTCAAATTGGGCTCCGATCCGCAAAATCGCAGTACGTGAGCGCTGGTTGCGAACGTCGGTTTTCAGCGTCACTCTGACAGTTTGCCACACGTCAAACGCATGAGTCAGCATCAGAAGTTTACATTCCGTATTGACACCGGTCCGCTGCACGGCAGAGGCATACCATGTGCTGCCGATCTCACACACTTCCGGAGCTGCGTCTGTCGGCCGCGTAAACACTTCCGCCTCCATAAACCGCGTGCTTCCGACGATTCGGTCTGTTTCAAGACTCCGTACTGCAAATGGCAATGCAAGTCCTTTTTCATAATCGGAAAGCGCGCGCTCAATATAACGCTTTGTTTCTTCGATTCCGTCAGGAACATGGGTGTAAGCGTAAGTCGTCCTATTTTCTGAAGCAGCTTCACAAAGTGCCTGAGTGTGATCAATCGTCATCGGCTCTAACTGAACGAGTGACCCTTTAAGAAGGACGGGCTTCAGCATTCTTATCACAACCTTTTTTTATGAATGGATCAAGTATAGTCGAACGGTTTATCATTCAAAAGAGCCAATTTCCTATTAAAATGGCATGTCAGTGAAATCCTCGATTCACACTTATGCATACATTCAGGAAAAAGCGGAAACCTTTATGTGAAGAGGTGATGGGCATGGCATATGTGTTATCGGTCGGAACCAGCATTCCGGAATATCATGTCTCGCAAGAAACGGCGGCAGATTTTGCGAGAGGGATGTTTGCCGATTCATTTAAGGATATTGACCGGCTGTTAAAAGCCTTTCAAAACGGCGAAATTGAATCAAGGCAGTTTGTCCGGCCGATTGAATGGTATAAAACGGCACGGGGTTTTTCAGAAAAAAACCGGCTGTATACGGAAGAAACCGTAAAGCATAGCGCGCATGCGGCACTTGATTGTTTAACAAACCCGGATTGTTTAACAAATCCCTTTCCATATGAAAAAGTGGATGCGATCTTTTTTATTTCCAGCACCGGGCTTTCGACACCCAGCATTGAAGCGAAAGTGATGAATCAGCTTCCGTTTTCTGCGAAAACAAAACGGATACCGATCTGGGGCTTAGGATGCGCGGGCGGAGCGGCCGGCCTGTCCAGGGCGTACGAATACTGCCGCGCGTATCCTGAAGCATACGTGCTTGTCATCGCGGCTGAACTCTGCAGTTTAACGTTTCAGCCGAACGACAAGTCAAAAAGCAACTTAATCGGAACTTCCCTGTTTGCGGACGGAATTGCCGCAGTACTAATCGGAGGAGAAAAGGCGAACCGAAACGACGTCAAACAGCCGCTTCTTCCGCGGATATTCGCCACTCAATCGGTGATGATGCCGGATGCGGAAGATGTGATGGGCTGGGAATTCACCGACAGCGGTTTTCAAGTCATTTTTTCAAGAGACATTCCCACCCTGGTTTCACAGTGGCTGAAGGACAATGTTGATGAATTTTTATTTGAATATGGCGTCAGTCCTCACGACATTAAAACCTTTCTTGCCCATCCCGGCGGGAAAAAGGTCATTGACGCCTATTTAACGAGTCTTTCAATGGGCACCGGGCAGCTTGCGGCATCTCGGAAGGTGCTGCAAAAACACGGGAACATGTCTTCCGCAACTATTTTTCATGTGATAAAAGAACAGTTGCTCCACGGACGGCAGAAAGAAAACGAAAAAGGACTGATCGGCGCTCTCGGGCCGGGATTTTCGTCTGAGCTTTTGCTGTTCAGCTGGGAAAAGGGGGCTTCTTAATGTTTTGGCTGTTTATCATGCTGCTTGCGGCCCAGCGGATTGCGGAGATGATTGTGGCCCGGCGCAATGAGCAAAAGGTGAAAAAGCAAGGCGCAGTCGAATACGGAGAAGGACATTATCCCTTTCTCGTCCTGATGCACGTGCTCTTTTTTGTCTCTCTTACAGCTGAGGTGGCGGCGTTTCAAAAAACGCCTTCTCCAAGGTGGGCCGCCATTATATGTATTATTTTATTTGTACAGGGGATCAGGTATTGGGCGCTATTATCATTAGGGCGGTATTGGAATACGAAAATCCTTGTCGTGCCTGATGCGGAGCTTGTCAGAAAGGGGCCGTACAAGTGGATGAAGCACCCGAACTACGCGGTCGTCATCTTAGAATTTATTTTTCTGCCGCTGGTATACGGAGCGTATTGGACACTGTTTCTCTTTTCGATTCTCAATGCCTGCATGCTCACTGTGAGGATTCGTGCCGAAGAGAAAGCGCTAGAAGAAAACACCGCAAAATAGAGATTGAAAATCATTCTCACTCATGATAAGATGTAAATATGAAAATGATTCTCATTCAAGGTGGTGCCGAAAATGACAATGTTATTTTTATTTGCAGCCGTTTGTACATACAGTGTTTTAATTGGTTTCGTATTGAAAAAAGTTTCGAATAAATCGATGTCTTCTTAAACATCTGCGGTTTTTCCTGCCGCGGGTGTTTTTTCTTTATCAGCTGCCGATATCGGCGGCTTTTTTGCGTTTCCTGAAGAAAAGTGAGCCATTCTTGTGTAAAATGGGGGAGAGGTTTTTTTCAGAGCTTTCTAAAAATGAAAAACGTCATTTGATGCGACAGACACAAAGGGGTAAAGACACATGACAGAAGAAGAACGCCATAACAGGGAGATTTTCAGCAGAACGGGTGCCTTATACGCACAATTTTTGGATCATCAGGATAAAAAACGGGCCGATCAGCTCGCGGCCATTATGAAAAAAGCGGCTGATGAAGAGGTTTATATCGCGTTTACCGGGCATTATTCGGCCGGAAAGTCCTCTTTATTAAACACATTGCTCGGTGAAGACATACTGCCGACAAGCCCGATTCCTACAAGCGCCAACCTCGTTGTCATCCGGCACGGTGAAGATAAAGTCGTGCTTCATACGACGGACGGGGCTTATGCAGAAATTAAAGGAAGTTACGATAAAGAACAAGTGCAGCAATTCTGTAAAGATGGTGAGCAAATTGAGACGGTGGAAGTCTATGCCGGCTTTAAGGAGTCAGAGCCTTATGCGGCCTACATCGACACACCGGGAATTGATTCGACGGACGAAGCGCATTTTTTATCTGCGGCTTCGGTTCTCCATCAGGCTGACGCTTTATTTTACGTCGTTCATTATAATCACGTTCATTCAGAAGAAAATATGCTGTTTCTCAGCTCCATCAAAGACCGTATTCCGAATTTGTTTCTGATCGTCAACCAAATTGACAGACATGATGAAACTGAAACGAAGTTTGAAGAGTACCGCAGGCAGGTGGAAGATATGCTTGAAGGCGCGGGAATACCGAAAGAATCGCTTTTCTTTACGTCTGTCACTGAGCCTGACCATCCTTTAAACGGCTTGGAACAGCTGAAAAAACATCTGCAGAAGCTGAAACAGCAGGCAAAAACAAATTTATGGTCCTTAACGGAGAGAAAAGTTGCACACTTAGTCAAAGAGCATACAGAGATGCTCGTAAAAGATGATAAAAACGGCAGCGGAGAGCAGTTTGACAAACAAGAAGCACTTGTCCGTTCTGTTGAAGATGAGCTTAAAAAAGCCGTTCAACAGGCTGAAACAGCAGAGAAAGACATCAGAAAAGACGTGCAGAACATATTGCAAAACGCTAATCTGACACCCTTTGAGATGAGGGAGCTTGCATCTGCTTATATTGAATCACAGCAGCCCTCATTTAAAACCGGATTATTCTTTTCAAAAGCGAAAACTGCTTCGGAAAAAGAAAGAAGGCGTGCTGAATTTTTTGCCGATATTAAAAAAAGAACGGAAGGGGAAGCGGATTGGCATATTATCGACACATTTACGAAAGCGGCCAAGCGGTATGAAGCGGATTCGGACGAACTGATCAAGAAAATCCAGGCGTACCGCACACCGCTTTCTGACGATATCACCGCTCAGGCCCTTAAGCAGGGAGCGGCTTTTTCATCTGAATACGTATTAACTTATACGAAAGACCTTGCTGAAATGATCAGAAGGGAAGCCAAAAGACAGACAGCGGAACTCATTGAAGAGCTGACCGCTTATGTTCAGACAAAAAACGGACCGCTCATTGAGAACTTGAAAAACCGGCTCGAAAAAGAAAAGAAAATAAGGGATGAGCTCGCGCAATCGGCAAAAGAAGAACGCAATGCCTTGGAAAAAGCAGCCCGAGTCCGCGCTTTGTGGGAAGAAGAATTGACCTGTGATACGGGAAGCGGCGACTGGTATACGCGAAAAAAACGCCTTGCAAAAGCGCCCGTCCAAAAGAAACCAAAAGAGGCTGTACAGCATAAAGTAAGCAAGTCCGAAAAAAATGCGATGAAGGAACTTCCTATAAAAGAGCAGACTGATCGGTTCTATGAGCTTGCCGGGATTCTTGAATCCTCGAGCATATTAGGAAAACAGGCAGAAGCCTTTCGAAGCAGGATTGAGCGGCTTGAAAACCGCCAGTTTACCTTGGCGTTATTCGGCGGATTCAGTTCCGGTAAATCATCATTTGCAAATGCGCTTGTCGGTGAATACGTGCTTCCGTCATCACCGACGCCCACAACGGCTACGATCAACAAAATAACGAAACCGCAAGACGGCAAACCGCATAAATCTGCGGAGATCGTTTTTAAAACGGAGGAGGAGCTGGACGCTGAAATGCTTCAGCTGACTGAGCTGAAAGATGCTGAAGTAAAAGGGCGTTCACTGAAAGAGAGATGGAATTATGCCATTAAAAAGGGAAAAGTACCGGATGAACTTATCCCGGTGATTCAAACGATGCTGCAGGCGTTTGATACGTACGAAGAACAGATCCGTCAAAGGCTGACACTGACGGTGCCGGTTGAAGATTTAAAACCGTACGCAGCCGAAGAAAAAACGGCCTGCTGCGTAAAAGAAGTCACCGTGTATTATGATTCGCCTCTCACGCAAAAAGGCATCACCATTGTTGATACGCCGGGAGCAAGCAGTATAAACAAGCGCCATACGGAGCTTGCCTTTCAATATATAAAAGATGCTGACGCGTTCTTTTATATGACGTACTATCAGCATTCTTTTTCAAAAGGAGACAGGTCTTTTCTGAAGAAACTCGGCCTCGTCAAAGAATCATTCGGCATGGATAAAATGTTTTTTGTCATTAACGCCGCCGATCTGGCCAAAACCGAAAGCGAGCTGGAAACCGTCAAAGACTATGTCCGCTCAGAACTCTCAAAAGAGGGAATTAACCGGCCGAAATTATATCATGTCTCAAGTAAAGAAGAGCTTGCGGGTAAAAAAGAAGCTTTTTATAACAGGTTCTCTGATGTAAGAACCGGGCTTGAGCACTTTATTGAGGAAGATGTAATGAGGGCCAGCTGCGCCCAGCTGAAAACAGAGGCGGACAAATTGTGCGATATGGTGGAACAGCTTCACGTATCTCTTCACCAGTCGGCAGAAGAAAAAGAGAAAAAGAAACAGCGTCTGGAGTCTTCCTATGAAAAAGCTCTCGCTGACATTTCAAAGCGCCGTACGTCTGAGGTCATCATTCGAAAAGTGATGAAAGATACGGAAGAACAGCTCTATCACATTAAACATCGCCTGACGTTTTATGCGAATGATATGCTGAAAACCGCCTTCCATCCAGGCCTTCAAAACGGCGATTGGAAACAAAATATATCAGCGGCGCTGAATGAAGCGCTCAAGGAATTCCGTTTTGAATATATTCAAGAGCTGAAAACGCTCGATATCCGGATGACCGGTTTTATTGAGCACCATATGACTGAGGAATGGATGGAAAACTGTCAGAAGAAGCTTATGGAAGACGGAGATTTCTCCATTTATGTCAGCGGTGAAAACGAATTTGCCGTTCAGCTGAAAGAGGTCGCTCCGGTCATTGACGTCTCGGCATTCTCACATCACGTAAAGGAAATTAAATCACCGAAGCAGTTTTTTGAACAGAACGGAAAAGCAGCGTTTGTAGAAGGGCTCAGGCTCAGCCTGCAAAAAGTGACAGAAAAGTGGCTTGAACAGGAGAAAGAAAGCCTTTCAGAGCGATATGCTGAGCAGGTGCGCCGTCTGCAAGAAGACATGGCGGATAAAAGCCTGTCCCAGATCCGCGAGCAGCGGGACACTTATTTACAAGGTCTTGCGGAAAATACGAGTGCAAGGGAAATTGAACACCTTTACGAAGCCGAAAAAGCATGGAAAAAGAAAGATGAAATGCTGAAAATTTAAAAATCCGGTTGGCGGGCAGATAACAGTCGTGGTAGACTAAAATGAAAAAAAGCGAGATGAAACCTTTTATGTCAGAAGTCCATAAAGCAATTTCAGCACATTCCGCAAAACAGCATCAGCATGTCAAAACATTTGTACAGCTTGATTATGAGCGTGAACAGGCCATTGAAGAAGCCATTGTAAAATGCAGACAGAATCAACCGTTCACGACAGATGCCATCAATGGCATCACCGCAAAAATGAACCAGCTGGCGAAAAAGGGCATCGTGCCGCAAAGACGATTCGTAAGTGAAGAGATGGTGAAAGAATTCGTCAGCAGACAGTAATGGATGAACCTGCCGCGTGTGTCATCAGCGCTTGCTGTACATACTATCCGTATCTTCTCTAAAGGGGGATATGACCATGGGCAGAACAAAACTGGGAAACAGAAATGCTCAGCAGAATAACAATGCCAAAAAGAAAAACGGCTTCGGACAGAAATTTGATTCTTATGCCGGCCGTGAAGCTGAAAAGCTGATGGCAAGCAATAAAAGACACGGTGAGTAAACGTGACGGCAGCATCTTCCAAATGGGGGGATGCTGTTTTTTTACCGCCTTCTTTGGTAAAATAGGAACATTGAATAAAAAGGAGTATCGATATATGAATAATAAATTACTGCTCGTTGACGGTATGGCGCTTTTGTTCCGCTCATTTTTCGCGACGGCCGTTCATCGCAATTTTATGATAAATGAAAACGGAATTCCCACAAACGGAGTCAACGGTTTTTTAAAGCATCTTATTACAGCGGTTGATACGTTTCAGCCCACACATGTCGTCTGCTGCTGGGATATGGGAAGCAAAACGTACCGTAATGATTTGTTTCAAGATTATAAAGCCAACAGAAGCGAACCGCCGCTAGAGCTGATTCCGCAATTTGATCTAGCGAAAGAAGCAGCGCGAGAGCTCGGTTTTTTAAACATCGGCATAAAAGGCTATGAGGCGGATGACTGTATCGGTACGCTTTCTGCTCTATTTTCCGGGGAAGCGGAAATTACGATTGTAACGGGTGATAAAGATCTGCTTCAATTGCTGAATCATCAAGTTCAAGTAGCGCTGCTGCAAAAGGGTATCGGCAATTATAAGGTATATACAGATGAGATATTCAGAGAAGAAACGGGAGTTCCGCCAAAAGCGCTGATTGACATTAAGGCGCTGATGGGAGACACGAGCGATAACTATCCCGGCGTTAAAGGGATCGGGGAAAAAACGGCGTACAAGCTGATCCGTGAATATCAAAACATAGACCGCTTATTAGAAAGCCTTGCTCTCTTGCCGAAGGGCCAGCAAACGAAAATTCAGCAAAGCTTGAAAGAATTGGAGCTGTCAAGGCAGCTTGCTGAAATACATTGCGAGGTGCCGTTAGTCTGTACGCTTGAAGAAGCGCTTTTTTCATTGAAGATGGAAGAGGCGGCATTCATGCTCAGACGTCATCAGATAAAAGGAATTGAAAGGATGCTCGAAAAGCTGAACGCCAGAGAGATCAGCTGATCCCTCTAGCGTTTTGTATTGCTTTTTTTTGCGTTGTTTTCAAGGGCTGATTTCGGGTCTTTATGCGCATTTCCTTCCAAATTTCCCTGAGGATTCACGCCCCCGGTCAGCCTGCCTTTATTTTCTTTTCTCATAGCTGTTCACCTCATTTGTAGGATGAACAGAGAGACGCAATTTCATTCCGGTTATTTATTCAGCCGAATCGCTTTTTTTGCGAGCTGATCGGCTGTTTGGTTTTGTCTGCCGGGAATCCACTTAATGAAAAACAATGGAAACCCGGCCTTTAAGCGGGTGATTTCGTCAACAAACGGCTGGAAAGCCTTGTTTTTAACCGCTTCAAGATCTGCGGCCCGCTCCACGATATCCGAATCCGTCCGGAATGACACGGACTCAAATCCGCGGGCGGCACACAGCTTCATTCCTTCAATTAAAGCGAGAAATTCAGCTTCCTGATTTGAATGGTCGCCGATCGGAATTGAGAAAGATTCTGTTTTCCCGTCATGTTTAATAAAAATACCGATACCGGACGGGCCCGGGTTTCCGGCGCTTGCACCGTCTACATAAATTTCAGCGGGCATCATCCGTCACTCTCCATTCGGTGTCATTCGTTTTGCCGCATACGCATAAGGGACAGAAATGAGTGATACCGCAAATTTAATCAGGTAAGTTGAAATGAAGATGCTGAACCATACGCCCGCGGAATAAACGCCGATAAAGGCCACGGCAGTGAAGATAAATGTATCCAGCAGCTGGCTGAGCGCCGTGCTTCCGCTGTTTCTGAGCCAGAGAAGCCTGTCTGAAGGAAAGATTCTCCGAATGGCTGAATATACATAAACATCTATCGTTTGGCTGAAAATAAAAGCCAAGAGGCTTCCGAGCGCAACACGCGGCAGAAAACCGAAAATCGTCTCAAGGGCAGGCTGTGCGATATCTGACGCAGCCGGTTTATATAAAAGAGCCCCCTGCATGGCGCATGTCAAAGCGAGCAGAGTGGAAAACCCGAGCCACACGGCTTTGCGCGCTTCCCTGGGACCGTATTTTTCATTCAGCACATCCGTTGCGAAGAAAACGGTGCCGTACATGATATTTCCCAGTGTCGCCGTAAGCCCGAACAGCTCGACTGTTTTGACAACCTGCAAGTTGGCGCACACCGTGGCGAAACCGATCCATACGAATAGGCCCGTTTTGCCAAATCCTTTATAAAACAGAAGAACAATGATAAAATGAATGACCGCAAATAAGATCCATAACACATCGTTAAACAAAACCTGCTGACTTCCTTTCAATTTGAGAATGGTTTGATTATAGCACACGCCCGTCAACTAATGAATGGTAAGGTGATTTCAATGAATCTTAAGCCGTATATCGAAATAGAAGCAAAAGGAACAGGCCCTGTCGCGTTTTTTTCCGAAGATTGGCTGACCGTTCCGAAAGCGCGCATGCTTGCAAGAGAAGTCAGCCGCTTTCCTTATATAAAAGACATTTATTTTGAGGATGAAAAAGGCGCGAGCTGGACGCTTAAAGAATTAGAAAAGCTTACTGAAGAGCTTGCGCACGAACCTGACGACATTACAGTGTATTTCGACGGCGGCTTTGACAAAACAAGCGGACGCGCCGGACTGGGAATTGTCGTGTATTATTCTCTCGGCGGCAAGCGGCACCGCATACGGAAAAACAAAAGCTTAACGCTTCAGACGAACAATGAGGCGGAATATGCCGCTTTGTACGAAGCCCTTAAGGAAGTGCAGGAACTTGGCGCAAGCAGAAATTCAATCACGATAAGAGGGGATTCCCTCGTCGTTTTGCATCAGCTTGACGGCAGCTGGCCGTGTTATGATGAAACGCAAAACGAATGGCTGGATAAAATTGAAGCGCTGCTCGAATCCTTAAAGCTGACACCGACATATGAAGCCGTAAACCGAAAGGAAAATCAAGAAGCGGATGACCTTGCCAGAAAAATTCTCTCGGACCGGCAGATTGAAAGCCGCATAACATTAGAAGGTAACGGAGATGACTGATATTGGATAAAAAAAGCATTTATAAAGAATTGACTGAGCTTCAGGATGAATATTGCAAAGACTGTTTCGTAAAAAAGCATTTCCGCAAAGAGTTTGGAAAAACGCACGCTCATTCTTTCTGCATCAACCAATGCACGGTGGGGGAGAAGCTGAAAGCCTACGGCAAGGTGCTGACAAATCAATAAAAAATAAAACCGCAGTTTCTGCGGTTTTATTTTTCGAATTCATCGAGCTGATGCTGGCAATCGTCGAGAAGCATTCGCTGCTTTTGCAGAAAATCCTGGTCGAGAGCTTGCAGTTCACTGGATTGTGACATCGTTCTGGCATCCTGAATCGCCTGGTAAGCAGATTCCACCAAAGTTGAATTTTGGCCCCGGGTAGCCGCTCCCGTTGTTTTCTGGGCCGTTTCTACCGCTAATTCAAGCTGGCGTTTATCCGTCAGTCCGTTTGGAAAAAATTCAGAGTCCATTAAAAAACACCTCCGCAAATAGTTTGGAGATTTTTTTTTAGAAATATGTACGGAAAATAGAAAAAATATATAAAATGAGCCGATATAACTATTGAACCTGATTAATTAGGGCTTAATCACTATTATTCAGGGTATCTTGGGAGAGAAGGGAAAAACCAGCCGTGAATGATAATGATTTAAAAACAATCCTTCAGCAGACATTTAAAGAAATATACGGTGATTTGGGAAGTTTAGCGGAAATGGCGAAAAAAGGAATGCCGTCAATGGAGAAACAAATTGAAGAAATCGAGCAGCGCTGCAAGCAGAATCTTGTCGCAATTGAGATTCAGACGGCAATCAAATAGGAGAGGCATACGCCTCTCCTCTATTTGTGTCATCTGATCAACATGTATTGAGTTTAGAGTTTTACAACATTAGAAGCTTGAGGTCCACGATTACCTTCGACAATTTCAAAAGAAACTTCTTGTCCTTCTTCTAATGATTTGTATCCGTCTCCTTCGATAGCAGTGAAGTGAACAAATACGTCGTCTCCGCCTTCAACTTCGATGAAGCCGAATCCTTTTTCGTTATTGAACCATTTTACTTTACCGTTTTGCATATTGCTTAATTCCTCCTAGTACTGTAGCACCTTCGTGCTAAAAAAAATTTTGTCATCATTCAACCGTACGTATGTTTACGTTGTTAAATGATGGTTCAACTATACACCATATGGGAGCGGGCGTCAAGCGGCCGCTCTCTATTTTTCATCTTTATTTTTCCAGTGACAAAGCTTATCCGGAAAAAAACAAAAAGCACACGAATCGTCCGTGTGCTTTTCTCTTACGATAATGCCATATCCGCCTTTTCGGCCATCAGTTCAGATTCTTTTATAATGTCCTGCAAAATGACTTCAGAGGAGTTAGGGAGGTGAAGGCTTTTAATATTGTCCTTCATCCGGTTCAGCTTCTCCTCATCCGCAAGAAGGGAGGTGACAGACTCTAAAATTTCTTCGTGGCGGTTGACCACGACAGCCGCACCGCGATCTTCAAAGAAAATGGCGTTTTCCTTTTCCTGTCCGGGAACCGGTTTGTACAAAATAACGGGTACTCCGATCGCCGTCGCTTCCGTCAGTGTGATGCCGCCCGGTTTCGTAATCATGCAGTCCGTAATACGGAACAGCTCGTCAATTCTTTCTACATAGCCCAGCACTTTCAGCCGGTCGGCATTGTCACCTTCCAAGCTGCTGAGGGATTCTTTCAGCGAGCTGTTTTTGCCGCATACCACCACAACCTGCACCTGATCGTCATGAACGAGATTTTCGCACAGTTCTTTTACGTTTTTCAGCACACCATGCGCTCCCGCCATAATAAGAAGAACTTTTTTGTCGGGAGAGAGATTGTATTTTTTATAAATCGGCTCTTTCGGCATCGATTCCTCGAATTGAGGCCTGATGGGAATGCCCGTGATCTTTACGTTGTTCGGGTGAGTGCCGATTTCAATCAGTTTTTCCTTCACGTAATCTGTGGCGACATAATATTTATCAACATTTTCATGAACCCAGATTTTGTGAAGGCAGAAATCGGTCATAACGTTGAACGTCGGGATCACTTTTCCGGTTCTCCGTCTGTATTCCGGTACGACAATCATCGGAAATGTATTGATAATAATGTCCGGCTTATGCTCTTCGACGAGCTGGCCTAAACGTTTATTTCCCATTTTAAAATAAATATTGAATTTGCGTTTATTATAGATTTTGTCAACTCCGTAATAAAACAAACGATAAAACTGTTTCCCGATTGAGAAGCTTTTTAAATAAAGGTATTGAGTAACCTCTGAAACAATCGGATTTGACTCTTGATACAAATTGGAAACCGTCACATCTAAGCCGAGACGCAGACACTGTTCGTAGAGCGTTTTGGCCACTTGAACATGCCCGTTTCCGTAATTTGCAGTCAAAATTAATACTTTTTTATTGGTATTCAAGTAAATTCACCTCAATGTAATCAACAACAAGCAAGCTTCATGCATCGTAAGGAGTTATTGTCTATAGATAAACATAACACAAGTGCATCATTTTATAATAAGCGCGGCAACATATTTAAACTAAATTTAATTGATATGTTCCATTATTTTAAAGTTTTGTTATACGCATACTGAATCAAGAGTATTTTATCATATTTTTGTCACCGTATCACTCAAAACAAAAATTAATCCCATTCATACGGGGTTTCCTGATATACGTAATAATTCAGCCAATTCATAAACAATAACGTTGCATGAGCTTTCCAGCGGTTAACAGGTTCTTTCCCGCCGGGTGCAAAATAGTGCCTAGGAGCTTCTACGTTTGAAAGATTTCTCTCTATGTCTCTCTCATACTCCTGAAGTAGCGTATCGGTATCATATTCCGGATGACCCGTTAAGAAAATCTGTTTTTCGTCTTTTGAAACGATTAAACAGACCCCCGCTTCCTCTGAAACGCTGAGCACATCCAGATCCGAAGCCGATTGCAGCTGCTCCGTATTAATATCTGTATGCCGTGAGTGGGGCACATAGTATAGCTCGTCAAATCCTCTTACCAATCTCTCATGTTTTTTAAGAACGGTATGCTCAAACACACCGAAGATTTTTTTCGGCAGCTCCACTTTCTCAATGCCGTAATGATAGTATAAACCGGCTTGAGCGCCCCAGCAGATATGGAGGGTTGAAGTGACATTCGTTTTGCTCCATTCCATGATTTCCTTCAATTCTTCCCAGTAAGAAACATCTTCAAACGGCAGGTGCTCAATCGGAGCTCCGGTAATAATCATTCCGTCAAACCGTTTGTGGCGGATGCTGGAAAAATCCGTATAAAATTCATCCAGATGCTGCCTTGCCGTATTTTTTGGAGTATGTGTGCTCGGAATTAAGAACGTAAAGTGAACTTGTAAAGGTGAATTCCCAAGCATCCTGAGGAGCTGGGTTTCCGTTTGGATTTTTTTCGGCATCAGATTTAAAATCACGATCTTCTGCGGCCGGATATCCTGATGAAAAGCCCGGCTTTCATCCATTACAAAGATGTGTTCACTTTCAAGCACCTGCTTAGCAGGCAGGTGATTTGGTATATTAATAGGCAACATGCCACCTCCGTTATTCCCCGTTAATTTTCTTCATTATAGAAATTTTTAAGCCATTTTTCAATCCATCCCGGCGTAATAAACCGCATTTAACGCATAATGACAGGGATAAAAGCGGCAAATGGGCATAAATTCGGAGCGGCTCTTTATTATGACGGGTAAAGAGCCGTTTGGTTCCTCGTAAAAAACGTTTTCCGTTAAATGGAAGGAAAAAGCGGTTTCCGTTTGTTTTGCAGTGTAAAACAGGTAAAATAAATGAAGAATGTAAAAAGGAGGGCCGCAGATGACAATTTACGATATAAACGTACGGACCATAACAGGCGAAGACATGACACTATCGGCTTACAGAGGTAAGGTGATGATCATTGTGAATACAGCAAGCAAATGCGGGTTCACATCCCAGCTCAAGCAGCTTCAGGAGCTCTATGATACATATCGGGAGGAAGGTCTTGAAATATTGGGATTTCCCTGCAACCAATTCATGAACCAAGAACCTGGAAACGAAGCGGAAATTCAAGAGTTCTGTGTGAAAAACTACGGAGTCACATTCCCGATGTTTGCGAAAGTTGATGTCAATGGAGCAGACGCTCATCCTCTCTTCACATATCTGACGGAAAAGGCGAAGGGGATGCTCGGCACAAAAGCGGTCAAATGGAATTTCACTAAGTTTATCGTGGACCGAAACGGTGAAGTCACCGGGCGTTTTTCACCGAACGTCAACCCAAAAGAGCTTGAAGATACGGTGCAGAGGCTTTTGGCCCAATAAGAGGTGATACGGTGAACGAAAAAGAGCAGCTGGAAAGCGTCAGGAATTGGGTCAGAGAAAAGCTTATCAATGAACGAACGGGCCATGACTGGCTTCATATTTCCCGGGTCGCAACACTTTCTGTTTATATGGCAAAAGAAGAAGGCGCCGACTTATTTATCACTGAGACGGCCGCGCTGGTTCATGATCTGATTGACGCCAAGCTCGAAAAAAGCGAAAGGCTGACGGCAGGCGAAGTGACAGAACGGCTGGCTGCTTTCAACATCGCGGATGGCTCCATTCAGGAGATCGCGGATATTATCACGAGAATGTCATTCAGACACAGGGAACTGCTGAAAAAGCGGCCGCTTTCATTGGAGGGGAAAGTTGTTCAGGATGCAGACATGCTTGATGCGATCGGCGCAGCGGGCATCGGCAGGGCTTTTATGTTTGCCGGCGCGAAGGGTCATCCGATGTACGGAACTCAAACAAGTGTGCTGGCCCATATAGAGGATAAATTAATCAAGCTTAAAGGCTTAATGAATACAAAAGCGGGGGCCGGTTTAGCAGAGGAGCGGCATCAATTTCTTTTGCAGTTCGCCGCCCGTATCCAAAAAGAGGCCGGCATTTGCAAAAGCTGAGCGGCGCAATAGAACGCTTGTGCCGACTATGTTAGAATAAGTGTCAGATTGCGCATAGGAGGACCAATATGAAGATTAAATCAATAGAACCGACGCCGAGTCCGAACACGATGAAAGTGATTTTGACTGAAGAGCTTCCGGCAGGGAAAAGCAACAATTACAAGCCCGATCAGGCAGATGATGCTCCGGCTGTCGTACGTGATATTTTAAACATTGAAGGAGTAAAGGGCGTTTATCACGTTGCCGATTTCCTGGCTGTGGAGAGAAACGCCCGTTTTGACTGGAAGGAAATTCTGCCTCAGGTCCGTTCCGCCTTCGGAATGGAACATACGGAGCAGTCTGAGAGCCGTTCTGAACAGGAATCGTTCGGTGAAGTGAAGGTTTTCGTACAAATGTTCAGCGGAATCCCGATGCAGGTCAAATTGACGGACGGCGAACGTGAAGAGCGCTTCGGCCTTCCGGAACGTTTCCAAGAAGCCATTTTAAAGCTGCGTTCCGAAGCTTCAAATGTTGTATTTGAGCGGGCTTGGAAAGAACAAGGCGTGCGCTTCGGGGATTTTACCGAAATCGGACACGATGTCACAGAAGAGCTTCAGGCCGCCTACAGTGATGAGCGGCTCAAACGTCTGACAGAAGCAGCCGCACAGCAAAAGGGTGAGGCCAAACCGGCAGTGCAGCGGAAAGCTTATAAAGTGACATTGGAGATGCTTGATGATGAAGACTGGAAACAGCGCTATGCCCATCTTGAGCAAATGGATCCGGATGAAGACGATTTACCAGTATTGGAAAAGGCGCTGCATGATCCGAAGACTTCGATCAGAAGACAAGCCGTCGTTTATTTGGGAATGATCGAAAAACCGTCTGTGCTTCCGCTGTTATACAAAGCGCTTGAAGACAAAACGGTGACGGTCAGAAGGACGGCGGGTGACTGTCTGTCGGATCTCGGCGATGCGAGCGCCATCCCGGCCATGATGAAATCGCTCAGTGACTCAAGTAAGCTTGTGCGCTGGCGCGCGGCCATGTTTTTATATGAAGTCGGCGATGAAAGCGCGCTGGAAGCATTAAAAGCGGCGGAAGACGATCCTGAATTCGAAGTAAGCCTGCAAGTCAAAATGGCGATTGAACGGATTGAGCACGGAGAAGAGGCGAAAGGTTCAGTCTGGAAACAGATGACTGAAAGCAGAAAAAAAGAACAGTTATAACAAAAAGGTGCGCCATGCACCTTTTTTATTTGAATTCACTTTTTATAAAAATTATTTAGAATATTGTTGAAAAATGATTCAAAACTCTATATAGTAAGTACAATATTAATTGTTGGAGGGTTTTTATCGAAATACAGAAAGAATAGAAAAGCGAGACAGGGCAAAGACACTGTAAAATTTGCAGAACACGCCCTAGAATAAACTGAAAATTTTAAAAATAATGTACAGTCTAAAAACAGTAGGGGGATCACCATGGCAGAATTACGCAGCAACATGATCACACAGGGAATTGACAGAGCGCCGCACCGCAGCCTTCTTCGCGCTGCCGGCGTAAAAGAAGAAGACTTCGGCAAACCGTTTATCGCGGTCTGTAATTCATACATCGATATCGTTCCCGGGCATGTTCACCTGCAGGAATTTGGAAAAATCGTAAAAGAAGCAATCAGGGAAGCGGGCGGTGTGCCTTTTGAATTTAACACGATCGGAGTAGATGACGGAATCGCGATGGGGCATATCGGCATGAGATATTCGCTGCCGAGCCGCGAAATCATTGCCGATTCAGTTGAAACGGTTGTCTCGGCTCACTGGTTTGACGGAATGGTCTGCATTCCGAACTGCGACAAAATTACGCCGGGAATGCTGATGGCGGCTATGCGGATTAATATTCCGACCATTTTTGTCAGCGGGGGGCCGATGGCAGCCGGCCGCACAAGCGACGGCCGCAAAATTTCGCTTTCTTCAGTATTTGAAGGCGTCGGCGCATATCAAGCCGGGAAAATCGGTGAAAGCGACCTGCAGGAGCTGGAACAGTTCGGCTGCCCGACGTGCGGATCTTGTTCGGGCATGTTTACGGCAAACTCCATGAACTGTCTGTCTGAAGCGCTCGGTCTGGCGCTTCCGGGCAACGGAACAATTCTAGCAACTTCACCGGAAAGAAGAGAGTTTGTGAGAAAATCAGCGGCCCAATTGATGGAGACCATCAAAAAAGACATTAAGCCGCGCGATATCGTCACCGAAAAAGCGATTGACAACGCATTTGCGTTAGACATGGCTCTCGGCGGCTCAACCAACACAGTGCTACATACGCTTGCGCTTGCCAATGAAGCTGGGGTTGAGTACTCTTTAGAACGCATTAACGAAGTGGCTGAACGAGTGCCTCACTTATCGAAATTGGCGCCGGCCTCGGACGTCTTCATTGAGGATCTGCACGAAGCGGGCGGAGTCTCGGCGGCCCTTAATGAATTGGCGAAAAAAGAAGGAGCGCTTCATCTTGACGCGCTGACTGTAACAGGCCGCACACTCGGAGAAACAATTGCGGGTCATGAAGTAAAGGATTATGACGTGATTCATCCGATTGACAATCCGTTTACCGAAAAAGGCGGTTTGGCCGTCCTATTTGGGAATCTGGCTCCGGACGGCGCCATTATCAAAACAGGCGGCGTACAGGACGGGATTACAAGACATGAAGGGCCCGCTGTCGTCTTTGATTCCCAGGAAGCCGCGCTTGAAGGCATTATAAACCGCAAAG
The DNA here is from genome assembly GCF_046535225.1 of Bacillus sp. SIMBA_031. Taxonomy (NCBI): domain Bacteria; kingdom Bacillati; phylum Bacillota; class Bacilli; order Caryophanales; family Bacillaceae; genus Bacillus; species Bacillus sp. SIMBA_031. The sequence continues at coordinate 1,239,286 of NZ_JAWRXC010000001.1, read as the reverse complement.
TAAAAGAAGGAGATGTTGTCATTATCCGTTATGAAGGGCCAAAGGGCGGCCCGGGCATGCCGGAGATGCTTGCTCCGACGTCTCAGATTGTCGGAATGGGGCTTGGACCGAAAGTGGCGCTTATTACAGACGGGCGTTTTTCAGGAGCGTCCCGGGGCCTTTCAATCGGGCACGTATCGCCTGAAGCGGCTGAAGGCGGCCCGCTCGCATTCGTAGAAAACGGCGACCATGTCATCGTTGACATAGAAAAACGGATTTTGGACATACAAGTGGCTGAAGAAGAATGGGAAAAACGCAAGGCCGAATGGAAAGGCTTCGAGCCGAAAGTAAAAACAGGATATCTAGCCCGGTATTCCAAACTCGTAACAAGCGCCAATACAGGCGGAATCATGAAAATATAAAACAGAGGCCTGAACAATTGAATTCCGGCCCCCTCTATAGTATCCTTGACTTCATATAAGGATTTTAGAGGGGGCTTTTTTATGTCAATGGCTTATGAAGAATATATGCGCCAGCTGGTCGTGCCGATGCGCCGTGAGCTGACGGGTGCGGGTTTTCAGGAATTAACGACTGCTGAAGAAGTAGAAAGCTTTATGGAACAGGCAGAGGGCACGACATTGGTCGTTGTCAACTCCGTGTGCGGCTGTGCAGCCGGTCTTGCCCGTCCGGCTGCGACTCAGGCTGTTTTACAGCATGAAAAAGCGCCTGATCATACGGTTACCGTATTTGCCGGTCAAGATAAAGACGCAACTGCAAAAATGCGTGAATATTTTACGGGGCAGGAACCTTCCTCGCCTTCAATGGCGCTGTTAAAAGGGAAAGAGGTCGTTCATTTTATTCCCCGCCACGAAATCGAAGGGCATGACATGGAGGAAATTATGAAAAATCTGACGGATGCCTTCGATGCGCACTGCTGAAATGCCCGAATTCCGGGCATTTTCTTTTTGGAGAAAAGATGATCACAACGAGTTACAGACCAAGCGAATATACGATACACACAGCGCAGTCGCTCAGTGTCAAGCTGGGTGACACTTACTGCAGCCGCAATAAACAGCCCATTGAAAAAATGCTGGAACGAGCGGCTGGCGATCTTTTAGTCATCGGAAAGGAACGGTTCGAACTTTACACGAAGCAAGGGGAGAAGTTCTTTTTTCACCCGAATACAGCGATGTTCCGCGCAAAGCGGTTTTTGAGAGGTGAAGCCGAGCCGTTGTTAAAAGCAGCCGGATTACGCGAAGGGGATTCCTTTTTAGATTGTACGCTCGGCCTGGCATCCGATGCGATTTTGGCAAGCCTGGCAGTCGGAAAAAGCGGACAAGTCATCGGCCTGGAGAAAAACAAGCTTGTCTCATTGCTTGTAGAAACAGGGCTTCAAACGTGGGAAACCGGAATGGAGCAGCTCCAAACCGCCATGAAACGCATTCAGGTCAAACATGCCGACTGCGCCGATTATTTGCGGGAGCTTCCTGATTCATCGGTAGATGTCATTTATTTTGACCCGATGTTTCACGAACCTGTTGAAACGTCAGACGGCATTGCACCGCTCCGCGCGTTGGCAGAAGAGGGTTTTAACGAAGAGTGCATCACGCAAGCCGTCCGGGCGGCGAAAAAATGCGTAGTGCTTAAAGACCATTGGAAAAGCCCGCGGTTTGAACGATACGGCTTCAAGGTGCTGAAAAGAAAGACGGCGCTTTTCCACTTTGGTGTCATCCATGTGAGCTCATGATATCATGGGCTTCTTTTTCGTTAATCAGTGATTTCCATAACGACAAAATAAAGCAGCGTGAGAAGTGATACAGTCGCAAATAAAGCGTTAATCATCTCATCCCCTCCTTTTTCTCCTTCTTATTGTAAGCGGTTTATCCGCTCGGTCACAGTTACCAATTTCCCATATTGCATGATAATACGCTGCCGGACATGACGCCGCGCTTTCATCTATGCTAAAATAAAGGAAAAGAGGACAATAAAACAGAGGGGAACAATCTGTCATGAAATTGTGGATGAAAAAGACCCTTGTGGTTCTGTTTACCATTGTAACGTTCGGACTCGTGTCTCCTCCGGCTGCTTTGATGACAGACAAGCCTTCAGGACAGTCGAGCAGTCTTGAGCAGAATGATTACACCGCTTTTTATGATGAACACGCCCTGCCGGGAGAAGAGAAGGCAGGGCGGGAGCCTGAATTACTGTTTCAATCGTATCAGCAGCAGCTTCTCGGTGATGCTGAAAATCAATCATTTTTAAAATTCGGCAGCAAAATCTCTCCGGTCATTGAAGATGATTACAGAAGTGAAATTCTGCCGAAAATCGAAGATGTGATCACAGGACATTTGGCCAAGTTTCAAGATGATGAAGCGTATCAGGATGTGGTTATTTCCAGCAAACCGTCGGCCGGAAAAACTGAAAAAATTTTTCATGTGTATAACAGGCTGACGGGTGAAGATCTTTTAAGGTTCCACGTCCGCCGGGATCATCCTCCGCAAGACGGCTACTGGTTTAATTTTCATTACCATACCGCTGAAGACGGATTTCAATCACATCATGAGCTCGGCAGCATTTACTGGGACCGCAATACGCCGCCTGACTGGATGAGCGTGTAATAGCGAGAAGAAATAAAAAAATCATTTCTGAGAAATTTTGCAGAAATGATTTTTTATTGTGTTACACTACTAAAAGACTACTTTAAAAGGATGAAAAAAATGAAACAATATAAAGATTTGTGCCGTCATGTGTTAGAAAACGGAGAAAAAAAAGGAGACCGTACGGGAACGGGTACGATCAGCACGTTCGGCTACCAAATGCGGTTTAACCTTCAGGAAGGTTTCCCGATGCTTACGACGAAAAAGCTCCATTTTAAGTCCATCGCGCATGAGCTGCTTTGGTTTTTAAAAGGAGATACGAATGTCCGCTACCTTCAGGAAAACGGAGTCCGCATCTGGAACGAATGGGCGGATGAAAACGGAGAACTCGGACCGGTTTACGGTTCTCAATGGCGTTCATGGCGCGGAGCGGACGGCGAGACCATTGATCAAATCTCCCGGCTGATTCACGACATCAAGACAAACCCGAATTCCAGACGTTTAATCGTCAGCGCCTGGAATGTCGGCGAAATTGATCATATGGCGCTTCCGCCTTGCCACTGCCTGTTTCAGTTTTATGTCGCGGACGGAAAACTGTCGTGCCAGCTTTATCAGCGCTCAGCGGATGTCTTTCTCGGCGTGCCGTTTAATATTGCGTCTTATGCGCTTTTAACAATGATGATCGCGCATGTGACGGGGCTTGAACCGGGTGAGTTTGTTCATACATTCGGAGACGTCCACATTTACCAAAACCATATGGAGCAGGTGAATTTGCAGCTGACAAGGGATGTCCGTCCGCTACCGAAACTGCGGTTTGCGCGAAATGTTGATTCTATTTTTGATTTTACGTTTGAAGACTTTATCATTGAGGATTATGACCCGCATCCGCACATAAAAGGAGCTGTCAGCGTATGATTTCGTTTATTTTTGCGATGGATGAAAACCGGCTGATCGGAAAAGATAACGATCTGCCTTGGCACCTTCCCGATGATCTCGCATATTTCAAAAAAGTGACGACGGGTCACACCATTGTAATGGGGCGGAAAACGTTTGAATCAATCGGACGCCCGCTTCCGAACCGGCGTAACATCGTTGTAACCTCACGGGACGAATCTTTATTCCCGGGCTGTATTACTGCCGACTCGGCTGAGGAAGTGCTCAAGCTGATCCCGGCGGATGAAGAATGCTTTGTGATCGGCGGCGCCCAGCTGTACAGTGCGCTCTTTCCTTATGCGGACAGACTCTACATGACAAAAATTCACCATGTCTTTCAAGGAGACCGTTTTTTTCCGGAATTTAATGAAGCTGAATGGGAATTGACATCCCGCAAACAGGGAGTAAAAGATGAAAAAAACCCTTACGATTATGAGTACCTTGTATACGAGAAAAAGAATTGATTTAAGCAGGGGGACAAGAATTGATTCGTTACGGCTGCCTTGTGATGTACGTTGTATTTATGTTCATGAAAAATATTCAGGAATATATCAATCAAAAAGAGCTTGACCCGCGGCTTTCTTTTCAAAAACAGATGAGGCTGGTGTATGAGAGGCCGAAAGCCTTTATGAGAGGCTGCATTGACGTATCGGGATCGGCAATCGGCATTCATCATGATCAGCCGATACCGGACGGCCCCGTATTGTATGTGCATCCCAGATTGCGCCCGGCTGATCTTCTTCTGCTTGCGGGACATCTTGAAGAGCCGGCTGGTTTTATCGCTGGCGAGAAAGCTTTCCGGATGCCGTTTCTCGGAAATTGGCTGCGGCTGATGGGTGTGATTTGTGACGGAGACAGCCGGGACGCCGTGTTTCAGGAGGTGGAAGTCCGTCTGCAAAAAGGGCAAAGTCTGATTCTGTCTGAAGACGGCAAAATCAATCCGGAGGAAATGGCACTTCGTTTCGATCTCCCGATTGTGCCCGTCAGCACTTCGGGAACAGACCGGCTGCTGCGGGGCAGATTACTGAAACGGCTGAAACCGGCTGACATTGAATTACATATAAAGCCCGCTTATTATCCGGCCGGTCAGAAACGGCTCCGTGCATAAAAAAAGCACAGTCTCTATAGAGAGGCTGTGCTTTTTTATTTCAGATAAAGGGAACTTTGACGCAATAAAACAAAATACAGAAAAACATCGAGGCGCTGCCGCCTAAAACAAAACTGTGCCAAATGGCGTGATGATACGGAACCTTTCTCCAAATATAAAATATTGTGCCGGCGGAATACAATAAGCCGCCGAAAAGAAGAAGGCCGAAACCGGGGCCTGACAGCGAAGCGTACAACGGTTTAATGGCGACGATGATCAGCCAGCCCATCAATAAATAGACAAGCGTTGAAAAAATGATAAACCGCTTCACGAAAAAGATTTTAAACACGATGCCTCCGATGGCAAGCGACCAAACAATAATTAAAAGGGTCAGACCGAGCGCCCCTTTAAGGGGTCCTAATAAAAATGGCGTATATGTTCCGGCTATTAATACGTATATCGCGGAATGATCCACAATTTCAAGAATGTCTTTCGTTTTTTTATGCTGAATGCTGTGCAAAAGAGTCGAGCTGAGATACAGCAGCAGCATTGAAGCGCCGAAGATTGAAAAGCTGACGATGTCTGTCGGCGAGCCGTATTTCACCGCGAAGATAATGAGAAAAATAAGCGCCGGAATCGACAGCAATACACCGATTCCGTGTGTGACGGCATTTGCGATTTCTTCTTTTATTGTGAACAATCAAATGTCCTCCTTTTTAAAGGATTTGTTTTTGCAGTGACTGCAAAAAGCTCAACCCTTCTAATGTAATTTTTGTTCCTGCGCGTCCTCGGCCTTTTGTCACATAGTTCATCTTTTCTAAGTAATCAAGCCTGTTTCTGACCTGCTGGGGCGATAATGTCATTGTGCTGTTTTCGCTTAATTCGGATATGCTCCGTCTGCTGGCGGGTTCGCCTTTTGTATTTAAGTCTTTAATTGATTCCAAAATAAACAAAAACTCTTCTTTCTCCATCAATGTCAGCCGTTTTTCTTTTTTCTTAGCTGTTTTCGCTTTCTGGCTGTTTTTGATATACAGCGGGACATCATCGGGATAAATCGTGCTGCCGGATGCTGCCGCGGCCATATAGCACGCCGCATTTTGAAGTTCTCTGATGTTGCCGTTAAAGGTGTGCCGCACAAACAGCGGATAAACGGACGGATCGATATGAACATGCTGTCCCGTGGCTGTCAGCATATGCTGCAAAAGAAGCGGTATATCGCTTTTTCGTTCAGATAAAGCAGGGAGCGGAAGGCATAACACGTGAAGCCTGTAAAATAAATCTTGGCTGAACGTATTTTCTGCGCCGGTATCGCCAAGATCCGCCGTGCTGCTTGCAATGATGCGGGCGGAAATTCCGGCGTCCAGCTCGGAAAGAAGGCGGGTCTGTACCGAGAGCGGCATGTCTCCGATTTCATATAAGAATAATGTTCCGCGGCGGGCCCTGTTTAATGCACCTTCAGCGCTGAACAGTTCATATTCGAGCCGCTCTTCGTTTTGGCTGCAGTGAACGGTAATAAATAGTTCGCTGTTTCTGCAGGATTTATGATGGATCGCTCTGGCCATTTGTTTTTTTCCGGTTCCGACTTCACCTGTTATGAAGACCGGCAAATCAGATAAGGCAAATTGCGAGGCCAACCGTTTCGCTTCTAAAAAGGTTTGATGTTCGCCGGCCAGCTGATAAAAAGGATCAGTTTGTTCAATTACACTCATAAATTGGCTCCTTTTGGTTCTAATTGGTTTAAGTATAACACGTTTGTGCGATCGAAAATATCTTTTTCTCTTGTATCGGTTCATTTATTTTTATTTACAAAATTAAAATAATTATCTTATTATTTGAATATTCATGTTATAATGGCATATTAAATAGGGATTTAAATAAGAAAGGACTCTGTAAATGAAACCGTTGCTTAAAGAAGACTCTCTCATCCAGGTAAAAGACATTTTAAAAGCGCACCAAAATGTAAAGGACGTTGTGATACATACGCCTTTGCAGAGGAATGACAGACTTTCTGAGAGGTATGGCTGCAATATCTATTTGAAAAGGGAAGACCTGCAGGTGGTCAGATCATTTAAGCTCAGAGGGGCTTATAATAAAATGAGGCAGCTCTCAAAAGAGCAGACTGAAAACGGAATTGTATGCGCAAGTGCGGGAAACCATGCGCAGGGGGTTGCGTTTTCATGCAAACACCTCGGCATTCACGGCAAGATTTTTATGCCGTCAACCACACCGAGACAGAAAGTATCCCAAGTGGAACTGTTCGGAAAAGAATTTGTTGAAATCATATTGACGGGTGACACTTTCGATGATGCGTATAAGAGTTCTGCGGAATGCTGTGAAAAAGAAAACCGCACGTTTATTCATCCGTTTGACGATCCCGATGTCATGGCCGGACAGGGAACGGCTGCCATCGAAATTTTAAATGACATTGACGTTGAACCGCATTTTCTTTTTGCAAGCGTAGGGGGAGGAGGACTCCTGTCCGGGCTCGGCATGTACATGAAAAACATCTCGCCGGATACAAAAATCATAGCGGTAGAGCCGAAGGGCGCAGCCTCCTATTTTGAATCGAAAAAAGCCGGACAAGTGGTTGAACTTGAGAAAATTGATAAATTTGTCGATGGGGCTGCCGTAAAAAAAATCGGCGCCGAAACCTTTCAAACGCTCGAAACCGTCGTCGATGACGTTGTGCTTGTCCCGGAAGGAAAAGTGTGCAGCACGATTCTCGAATTATATAATCAATGCGCCATCGTAGCGGAGCCGGCGGGTGCATTGTCCGTGTCAGCACTTGATCTGTACAAGGAAGAGATTAAAGGGAAAAACGTCATCTGCATGGTCAGCGGAGGGAATAATGACATCGGCAGAATGCAGGAGATGAAGGAACGCTCCATGATTTACGAGGGGCTGCAGCATTATTTTATCGTTAATTTCCCGCAAAGGGCGGGAGCGCTTCGCGAATACCTTGATGAAGTGCTCGGGCCTGATGATGACATCACCCGGTTTGAATACACGAAAAAAAATAACAAAAGCAGCGGCCCCGCATTGGTCGGCATTGAGCTCAAGCATCGGGAAGATTACGGCGCACTCATTGCCCGGATGAATCAAAAAGGATTTCATTACGTAGAGGTGAATAAAGATCAGGATCTGTTCCACCTGTTAATCTGACTTTTTTTAGAACGGCCGCGCAAAATGACAGACACGCTTTCTCAGATTGTATATAATAAAAAGAAAACAATCGAAAAAGAAGGATTGATATCTTGTTACTCAAAAGCCTAGAGTTCAAACGACAGGACGGGATTCAGGTAAAAGTGACAGAAATACCGGTTGTCACGGAAGGTGAACATTATTTTTTTCAAATTCATCAGCACCTTGAGCTTTATTTGAGAGAGGTTTTTGCTTCACAAAGTGTGAGAACAGTGTATTCATTCCGACAATATGTCAAGCGCCGTATGAAGTGGAAAGATTACGAGGCCGTTTTCAACCAAGAGATTTTAAAACATAACGCATAACGGTGCATATTCCTTAGCGCCTTCCTTTTGATAAGGGAGGGTGCGGGAATTTTTTTATGATGAATGCTGTAAGCGTTTTATCCATGGGGGGAATGGAAATGAAAAAAATGAAAATCTTCGCTGCCGTCTTTTGTTTGCTGCTCTTGTGCGCCTGCGGGGGGAAAACGATAAAAGACCCGCTGAACTATCAGATTGAACCGTTTTCATATCAAAACCAAGACGGAAAAACAGTGTCACTGAAAAGCCTGAAGGGGCATGTCTGGATTGCCGACTTTATGTTTACAAATTGTAATACGGTCTGTCCGCCGATGACGGCTCACATGACCGAACTGCAAAAAAAACTGAAGGCTGAGAACCTGGACGTGCGGATTGTGTCGTTCAGTGTAGATCCTGAAAATGATAAGCCGAAACAGCTGAAAGCATTTGCTTCCAAATATCCGCTTTCGCTTCGCAACTGGGATTTTCTGACCGGTTACAGCCAAAAGGACATTGAAGATTTTGCGCTGAACAGCTTTAAAGCAATCGTCAAAAAGCCGGAGGGAGAGGACCAGGTCATACATCAAACTTCTTTTTATTTAGTCGGACCTGACGGCAAGGTGCTTAAAGATTATGACGGTGTGCAGAAGGTTCCGTATGATGATATCTTCTCAGATGTCAAAGCGGCTGAGGAGCTCAAGTAAACTGGCAGATTAGACATTTTCAAAACTGAAAAAACATGTTACACTTTCCACTAGTAGACGGGGAAGGAGCAACCAGATTGAAGCTGCGAATGTTCTCATTGATCGCCGGACTGGCTTTGCTTTTATCAGCATGTTCTGTCCAGCGCACCGGTTCTGACGCTGAAGAACCGAAAACGAAAGATCATATTGTCATAGCTGCGGTCGGTGATTCATTGACTGAAGGAGTAGGAGATCCTGACGGTTCAGGATACGTCGGCAGGGCAGCGGAGTCTCTTAAGAAAAAGGGACATGTGAAAACGGTAGATATTAAAAATTATGCGGTGCAGGGCGACAAAACGTCGGACCTGCTGGAAAAGCTTGATAATAAAAAAGTGCAGAAATCATTAAAGAGCGCCGACTATATCTTTTTTACCATCGGCGGCAATGACTTAATGAAGGTGCTCCGCCAGAATATGATGCAGCTGACGGTTCAGCCGTTCCAAAAGGAAGAGAAACCTTTTGAAAAACGATTCAAGGCGATCGTTTCAAAAATCCGCAAATATAATGAAAACGCAGAGCTGGTGTATGTCAGCATGTATAATCCATTCACGTTTACGCTGCCTGAATTAAAAGAAATTAATGGGGTTGTGACGGATTGGAACAAGATCGCCGCAAAAGAGCTGAAAAAAGATCCCCACGCCGCTGCGGTGAATGTTGAAGACTTGTTCAGTCAAAAAAGCGGCAGCAGACGGATTTCTAAGGATGATGATTTTCATCCGAACGCAAAAGGGTATGCACTCATCGCCGATCGATTATACGGCATCATTGAAAAACAAGGGTTACCAGCAGAATAGGGTGAAATGATGAAAAAGTGGAAATCGCTGTTTTTTGTTCTTCTCGCACTCAATGTGATTGCCGCCGCGGTAATTGTGACATTATTGGTTATGCCGGGAGAGCAGGCGAAAATACAAGATCAGACAAAAAGTGAGTACGGCTTTCATATCACAAGCTCTAAAGAATCTCTTGCCAGGTTTGTGAATGCGTACTTAAAAGAGAAGGCATCGAATCAGCTTGACTACAAAGTGGACATCAATAACGATGTGCACGTGGCAGGTAAAATCAAAGCATTCTCAACCTCCATTAACGCGGTCGTCACATTTGAACCGTCCGTACAGGAGAACGGAGATGTGATTTTGAAAGTGACGAAGTTTTCATTAGGCGAATTAAGCCTGCCGATCAGCTTTGTGCTGAATTATATGGACAGCTTTTATGAACTCCCGTCATTTGTGCACGTTCATTCCGGGGATAAAAGCATCGAGATTCGTCTGTCAGAAATGCCTTTAGACAACGGCATGTATGTAAAAGCGGATAAAATCAATCTTGACACGGATGAAATTGAATTTTCCTATTATCATCCGAAACAATAAGTTTTCATAAAAAAAAACACAGATCCTTTCAGGGATTTGTGTTTTTTCGCGTCAGCGTTTTTTGTCTAGCTTGCTGAACAGTTTGATTAACGTTGCAAGCTCTTCATCAGAGTAGCAGTCAAACCGTTTAAAAAAGTATTCTGTTTTTTTTTGGTTGAAATGATCGACAATTTTCTCCCCGGCTTCCGTAATATGGATTCTGATAATTCGCCTGTCCTCTTTAGAACGGATGCGGGTGATCCATTCCTTTTCTACTAAAGCGTCGGTCACTGCGGTAATGTGGCTTGCGGAGACCTCAAGAATAGGGGCGAATTCCGTTACTTTTTTAGGCCCTTGTTCACTGAGAATCCGCAAAATGGTGAATTCGTTCCTGGACAGCTCTTTATCTAGAATTTCATTAACTTCATTTCTGATTTGTTTAAACACTTTTCGAAGCAAAGCTTCCATATCATACATCATTTGTGTCCTTACTTTCAAATCATGAACCTCCAATATGTAGTCAGCGTGGCATTCGTTTAGCTTCCCCTGAAAGCAGAATTATTTTTATTCTGTTTATACATGCTATAATATAATAATACCACGTATGAACAAAGGAGGGCACCCGTATGTCAGAAAAAAAAGAAATCGCCACATTTGCAGGCGGCTGTTTTTGGTGCATGGTGAAGCCGTTTGACGAACAGCCCGGAATTGAAAAGGTGGTGTCCGGCTATACAGGAGGCCATACTGAGAATCCGACTTACGAAGAAGTGTGCAGTGAAACGACCGGACACAGAGAAGCCGTTCAAATCACATTTCAACCTGACATTTATCCGTATGAAAAGCTTGTCGAGCTGTTTTGGCAGCAGATCGACCCGACTGATGCAGGCGGCCAGTTTGCAGACCGCGGAAGTTCATATCGGGCGGCGATATATTACCATAATGATGAACAAAAACATATCGCTGAAGCCTCAAAAAAACAGCTTGAAGAAAGCGGCATATTTAAAAAGCCGATCGTGACAGACATTTTAAAGGCTGAGCCTTTTTATGAAGCGGAAGGCTATCATCAGCACTTTTATAAGAAAAATCCTGATCACTACGGGCGCTACCGTGTAGGTTCCGGACGTCAAGGCTTTCTGGATGAGCATTGGAGGGACAGATAAGATGGCTTTTAATAAAGAAGAAAAAATCAAATCATTAAACCGCATGCAATATGAAGTCACACAAAATAACGGAACGGAGCCGCCGTTTCAAAATGAATTCTGGGATCACAAAGAAGAGGGGCTGTATGTTGATATCGTATCGGGAAAGCCCTTGTTTACTTCTCTGGATAAATTCGATTCTCATTGCGGCTGGCCCAGTTTTACAAAACCGATTGAGGAAGAAGAGGTTGACGAAAAACTGGACACAAGCCACGGGATGATCCGGACGGAAGTGAGAAGCAAAACAGCGGATTCCCACTTAGGCCACGTATTTAATGACGGCCCGGGGCCAAGCGGTCTCCGTTATTGCATTAACTCTGCGGCACTCCGGTTTATTCCGAAAGACAAGCTGAAGGAAGAGGGCTATGAAGCCTGCCTGCATTTATTTGAAAAATAGAGCTCAGCAATGAGGCCTGCCTATCAGACAGGCCTTTTTTCTATGTTTTTTTTTCTTCATGTAATCGTTCAATAATCTTTACGATTGTGTCTTTTGTGATGAGCGGCGCCTGATCGGATTGATATCTGGGGAGATTGACCTTCCGAAATTCCGGATGTTTGGCGGGGTCGGGCAATATCGCGTAAAGATTGCCCCATTCATATAAAGATTCCGTCTCATGAGGAGAGGTCAGTTCTTCATGAAGCTTCTCACCGGGACGTTTTCCCACTTCAACAGCGGCTGGCCGTGGCAGTCCATGCCGGAACGCATATTCCTCAAACCCGTGAAGCAGTTCTTCAAGCCTTAGGGACTCCATTTTAAAAATAAACGTTTCTCCGCCCTTTGTAATCGCCGCAGATTGCAGGGTGAGCGTTGCGGCATCATCAATCGACATAAAAAACCTTGTCATGTTTTTATCCGTAATGGTGAGCGGACCGCCTGCCATCAATTGCTCAAATAAAATAGGAATAACGGAACCGCGTGAACCTAGCACATTGCCGAAGCGGACCGAACAAAATACCGTACCGCGGTTTTGAACATGATGATTCGCCTGATGAAACAGCTTCTCGGACAACAGCTTCGTAGCTCCCATTGTGTTTACCGGGGAAACGGCTTTATCGGTTTTTTAAGATATTTACTGCATTTTGAGGGACTATCAGTGACGGTGAGGTCGAAAACGAAAAATTAAACCTCAGGATAGGGGTGATTTCAAACTGAGCCGGAATTGGCCCTTTTCTTTTTTGTGTCATCGTAACGATAACTTCTTTGAAGACCATTCTTAATAGCGCGTTCTTTTTCTCTGTGCTTGTTTCAATGTGATATTGATCAATTATCTTATTTATGTTGTTTATGACTGTATTACTGTCTATTTCTGATTGCGCTTCTTGGGTTCCATTGAGCTCATGCTTGGCAATTTGGAGTTCTTTAAATGCTTCATCTAAAACAGCTTTTCTTTTCAAAAAAAGTTCATCAGTGTAAATGCCGCTCTCATATTTCTCAAAGATAAAATTCTCTTTGTTTTTTAACTCTTGTTCTTTTTGTGAAAGATGTTCAGACATTTGCTTTTTTGTTTTCACATTACTATTTACGTCTTCGTATTTAGAAATCATTGAAATGATATGTTTTGTTAAAGTCTTATTATCTAAGTTGCTTAAAGAAGAGAGGTAATCCAGAATGGCATTTTCAACATCGTTATATCTCACATAAGTGCATTTATTCTTTTTGCAAGTGAGTGATTTAACGTGATACACACTTTTCGTGCCGTTTTTGTTTTCTCGCGTTCGCCTAGTTTCGTATTTAGATAATGGTTCACCGCACTTAGAACAAGTGCATACGCCTGCCAATTCACTTAATTCCAATGCATTTTTATTAGGCAGCAGGGGGACTTTGTTTGCAATTTTCTCTTGTGATTGTTGAAATTGTTCTTGATCTATTATAGGGGCATGTGCATCCGATACTACAATTTGTTCCTTTTCAGGTCTAATTGTTCGTTTACCGTCTTTTGTTTTTTCTCTAACCTTATATTTAACAGTTCCGATATACGCTTCGTTTTGCAGAATTGCTTTAATTGTGTATTGATTCCAGCGCTTTTTTCCTGATGGAGTCGGTATTTGTAATTTTGTTAAGTGAGAAGCAATCGCTGTATAACTATAATCTTTTCCATTCAACCCATTTAAAAAGATGTTAAAGATGAATTGAACGACTTTTGCTTTTTCTTCGACTGGGACTAGTTTGGATGTTTTTTTGTTTAACCGGTATCCATAAGGCGCTAGCCCGGAAATCCATTTCCCTTGTGCCGCATATGTGTATTTAGCGCCTGTCATACGCTCTCTGGTCATTTCAAATTCTTCTCTGGCCATAAACAATTCAAAACGAATCTGACGCATGTCTGCAGGATTTCGAGGGTCATAAACTTTATATGGTGTAATGATAATCAATCGCTTGCTTTGAAGAAGTGTAACAATTTGTCCCGCATCACTGTAGCTCCCGCGGCTGAGTCTTGTTATTTCTTTAACAGCAATTGCCTGGTACTTGCCTTTCTCGAGGTCTTTAAGACATTCTTTAAAAACAGGGCGACCCTCAATGCTTTCTCCTGACCCGATTTCCATTTTTAATTCATAGGGGATTTCAATCGACTTCAGTATTTTATTCATGAGTTCATTTTGTTCTGTTAGCGTATCTTCGCCTGTTCTTTTTTCCCGCTCCATATCCTGACGAGAGCGTCTAAGATAACCCAAAATATTTGTAATGTTGTAAGAATGAACGATGTTTTTTAACTCCAAAAAATCAGCACCTCCTCTTTATTGTATTTACTGTAAAAAGAGAAGTATTCGTACAATATTCTGTCTGACATTGAATACGAAAACAACCTAATATATTGTAAGGATTGTATTGTTTGAATATTGATCTATTCTAATCGGATTCATTTTTTAATTAAACGCCGATTGTAATTAACAGGGTTTTTATTTTGTTCATTTAATCCTCATATGGCAGCGCTTATGAGCAACTATAACTTGAACACTAAATAAAATAATGGTTTTATCCATAAACAAAGAACTTAAAACGGTGGGGGAAATACCAAAGGAACTTAATATCCCAGACTGGGGTATTCTGAATCTATTTAAGGCAAAAAAAGTGGACAAGCTTTCTTACTCTGAATTGTCAAAGAGGAGGAGAGCAAAAGACTTTGATCTGCTATACGATCTGCATTTCAACAAAATAATGAGCCTAAAAGAAATTGGCCGGAAATATAATTATTCGCCTCCCTACATCCGTCAAGTTTTTAAGGATCAAGGAATTGAGCACTTGGCGTTTAAAAATCAGAATAAGAATTAAAGAAATTAACGGATACGTTAATTCTAAAAACATCTAAGACTGTTTTTGAGAACAGTCTTTTTTATGTAGTAAAAATATCTTAAATTGTGAATGAATATTTGATCACCGTAGCGATTTCTGAACAGTTTCAAATGTAGGACTGCCTTACCTTTTTTTAACTAATTTAATGAAAACAGGAAAAATATTAGTATTTTATGGTATTTTGGTCAATGTGTTGAACAATAAAATTAGGGATAAAGGAGAGTTCAAATTGAAAAGTCTATCTGCTAAAATTCTTTTGATGTTGCTTGCAGCCGTTATAGCCATCCCTACTGTTGGAGCTTCGGCCTCAGAAGTGCAAAAAGCAAGTGTTTCTAAACAGGACGTGCAATTTACTTATAATCCTACCGAGCTTCAAAAACTAGCTAAAGAATACTCAGTCCCACCAGTTAAAGAAAAAGGCATTTTAAATGCTGCTGAAGAATTAAAAGGTCTCGAAAATGGTAACTCACAAGATCAAATGAGTACTATGGGAGCTAAAAGCGCCGCAGCTAAAGAAGCGATTAAGGTTATTAGAGGACTAGCGAATAATGCTTGGGCAAAAGACATTTTAGGTACAATGTTTGGAAAGTCCACGGTAAACAAGATTATTAAAAACACAAACAAAATTTGTAAGGTTCTCGAAGATATAACCGGGGCTCCTAAAGAGGTTGCTGCTATGGCAAGAAAACAAATTCCACCAGCTATTAAAGGTGCAGTTGGCGCAGGAGTTGCTGAAACAATTGGCATGGCAGTAGAATATATCATCCTTGCTGCAGATTATCTTGTTCTTTAAATACTAAAATTAAAGGTGATAACATGACTGGAAATCGTTTTGTAGACTGGTGTAACGAAAATAACCTAAATTCTGAAGACGAAACTTTTCTCGTCCAGTTGTCAGGTGCATTTTGTAATTATGAAAATGATAAAGCGAAAGAAATGAATAAACAACTATTCATTAACCGATACGGTGAAGAGCTTGGAATTAGCTCCATTAAAGGAGATAATCGATCAGAATATGAAGAAATTATTCGTACTTATGAAAAGAATAATTACAAGCAGAACGAAATTAATATAGATGAACTGCTGCAGGCATTATTTGAGACAGAGATGATGTTATCTTTAAAAGAAAAGTTTTGATAAAATCCTAATTGATGTATCATAGGGGTTTAATCAGCCACTATAGGCCACAGAGTCCCTCACACGCTCTGTGGTTTTTTTGTTTAGATTGAATGTATCCAAATAAAAAAAGAAGCCCCAGAGGACTTCAAAATAATTAATTCTTCTCACATGCAAAGTTGTCATTATCCCGATCCATTTTAGATGTATAAGCAGGGTGAGTGCTTGGTACACCATGCGGATATTTCTTTCTCAGCTCTGTGCAGTTTGCAAAGTGTTCTGTTTCTCCAGCAGAAGGGGAGGCTTGTGCAGAGTTAGAAGAGCTGCTTGATGCTGAACTGCTTGAGTTCGATTTATGTGTCTCGGATTGGTGTGTTGTAACTGACTTTTGAGCCGGCTTAGATACACTTACTGATTTCTTCGGTTTCGTTACGCAGCCATTAAATCCTTTATCAGTCGCATATCCATTCTTACTCCAAATCTTCAAGTCTTTATCTTTCGCAGCTTGCTCATCTTTCTTATACGTGTCTAAATACTTCGTGTTTGGCTCATATACATAAGCTACTCGTGCTAATCCTTCTTTAAGCAGTGTTTCTTGTACTGATTTGCCATCTGCATAAACGTAAGCCAGCATTCTGCCATACTTGTCTGTACGATCTCCTTTATCAAACTCCAGTTGAAGTTTTCCCTTGTTAACCAGCTGTTTGTTTCTTGCTGAAGCATCCTCACCATATGGTTGTACGCAAGAGTTTGGGCTCTTAGTTTTAGGCGTGTCAACAAGTAAATAACGAACAGTTTTGACTTCGCCTTTATAGTTAACTTTAATCGTATTCCCATCAACTGTTCTGTTAAGTGTTACATCGACCAGCTTTTTCTTTTTGTCAGAAGCCTTTTTATCCGACGAATCCTTCTTTGAAGCATTTTCGGCTTTTTCATTTTTGTCATTTGATTGAGTGTCTGCCTTTGTCTCTTTTGCATCCTTTTCTTCTTGCTGCGTTGTTTTAGCTTTATCTGAATCTGTTTTATCTGTAGAAGCAGAATCAGATCCACACGCAGCCAAAGAAAAGCTTAGAGATAATGCGCCAATACCTAACAGCCATTTCTTCAATGTAATTCCCCCAATTTGTTTGTTCTGTCTCTATATCGGACAAACCTTCCTAATTATAAATATAAAACCAAAGATTGTAAATTCTGTTTTGGCATTTTAGGACACTCAAATATAGTTATGTGGTAAAATTTAGTGACCTAAACACCTTAGAGGAGGGAAATTTAAATGGAAGAAGGAAAGTTAATTCGCATGACTCTTGACGGGATAAAGGAAGCTGTTTCTAAATACGGAACTTTTCCTATGCTCCAACATGGAGGGCATGTCATGGAAGATGCTGCTTTTCAATTCAGAGACCCAGCAAGTCCTCAAGAAGTTAGCAGTTTAGAAAAAAAGCTTGGGATAACTTTGCCTAATGATTATAAAGAGTTCCTATTCAATCACAATGGTTTGGAAATGTTTAATGGTATTGAGCTTCTTAGTATAGAAGGGATAATTGAATTTAATGAAGTTCAAGACTTCCCTAAGGGATATGTCCTAATTGGGTACCATTATGATGGCAGGTATGTTATTGATGTAAACAAATCAAATAAAGGGTTGGGATATATGTTGCATCTGGATTCAATTGATAATATTGAAGATGCGGTATATTTAGACTCTAACTTTGAGATATGGTTTGACATGTTGGTGTCATCAAACGGAACTAAATACTGGGAAGTAAAGCCTAAAATTAAAGAATATTATAAATATGTTTCAGAATAAAAAGTTTAGATAAGATCAAGTGGAAAGGAGACGTAAATGAAGGTATTTGAAGCAAGTACGTTAATCTCAGCCGCGGAAAAGCGGGTAAAACAATACGATCAGATTAGAGAACAATTTATCAATCTCAGAAAAGCGTTTCAGGGAATGGCTGACTTAGACGACAGTGAGTTTTCAGGCAAAGGCGCAGACAACATTAAAGCATTCTTTCAAGATCACGCTGGTGTCACAGACAGTTGGCTTGATCTGATGGATATGAAGATTGCGTTTCTTAACAGTATTTCAGGAAAAGTAGCTGATGCCGGATTAGCCGATTCGTTTGTGGAGAGTCATTTTTAGAACACGAGCTGATTCATGCGAATAATAAATCAAAAGCCATCATGCAGGAGCAACGGAATGAAATGAGGGATATCCTTAATGAGATAAGCGATATCATTCATCTTGATGTTTTCTCTACAGAAGATGTCGATCAAAAGCTGGATTCAGCAGACAAAAAACGGGATAAGACCATACATAAACTCGGAAAGCTTGATCACGATCTAACGAAAGAATACGCAGAAACCGAGGCAAATGAACATTTCATCCAAGCTGACTTTCAACAGCTTCAAAATGCCACGGGTAAGGGAAAAAATGCAACACCACTTCACTATAACGCCAAGGCGTACAGAGAAAGTGACATACATAAGAAAAAAGGCGAGATTGCAAGACATTCGGATGCTTATTTGACGATTAAAAAGGAAGAAGCGAAAGAGCGGGAAATCAAGGATCTGAAAAAAAAGCTCGCTGATGGAGTAACTGATCCTGATGAATACTTGGAGATTGCCAAGAAGATCGGTTACGAGAATCTTGAACCTTCCCAGCAGCAATATGTGATCCAGCTTGAACAAGCAAAACAGCTGGAAGAAGCCGGAGAGGTGACTTGGGATATTTTAAAAGGAGCCGGCGTTGGTTTATATGATGTCGGGAAAGACACGGTAACCGGTTTATGGGACTTCATAACCGATCCGGGAGAAACGCTGTCAGCACTGGGGAATGCAGTACTTCATCCTGTTAAAACATATGATGCTGTTTCAGCAGCAATCGAGGAATCGTATCAAAAAGATATGGTAAATGGAGATGCGTATTCCCGATCAAGATGGGTGACATATGCGGTCGGTTCAGTGGCTATGGCTGTCGTCGGAACGAAAGGCGCAGGAGCCGTTAACAAAGCTGATGCGGCGGGGAAGGTCATAAACAAGGCAGGACAGGCAGGGAAGAAAATTAAAGACGTTAAACTTCCAGAACTGCTTCCTTATAACTCTAAATATGATCTTGCTCTGGCGGGTGACGTACCATACAATGTGGTTGACAGCCAAAACCTTAAGAAAGAACTTTTGACTAATGCAAAGAAATTGGATGAAAGCAGAAAGTCATTTACTGGTCAGAAAGTAAATGTCCCTTGGTTAAATAAAGAGAAGTATGAGGCCTATGAAATAGACGGCAAGGTAAAAGTTAAAGGAGAGCCTAGAGATGTAAGCCGTAGAGTATACACAATGAAAGATATTGACCTTAAACAAAAAAATCGTAAAGGCTTTACGAATCTTCAACTGATGAAAAATGGTAATGCTCCGTTTGCTAAAGATGGCACGCAAATAAATTTACATCACTTAATTCAAGAAGAACCTGGTAGTATGCTGGAGATACCTGAAAGCTGGCATAATAAGTACAGTGATGTTTTGCATGGATTAAAAGGGAATGGACAGAGTTTTAGAAATGACCCAGTACTTGATAAACAATATAAAAGTTTCAGAAGAAGGTATTGGAGATGGAGAGCTCAGCAATTTGAGAACCAAGAATAAGAGGTGAAAGTTCAATGGATTATTTGAAAATAAAAACTTTCTTTGATGAAAATAAAGAAAATTCTATTCTCACGGGAGGAGTCACTGAGGAGCGGATTAGAGAAATAGAAGAGGATCTCAATGTAACCCTTCCAGACAGCTATAAGTGGTTTTTAACTGAGTATGGTTCAGGGGGAGCATACGGGACTATGATACTCGGTTATGACTCTCACGGTGCTGAAGTTGTCGAACAGACCAATGAATATAAAAAGTATTATAACCTTTCTGATGGTCTCGTAGTTATCGAATATGTAGATGAATTTTCTTATTGTCTTGATACTAACAAGATGAAAAATGGTGAATGCCCCGTCATTCTTTGGGATAACCAAGAGGGATATGGTAAACAAGTTAGTAGCACATTTCTAGAGTTTTTAATAGAGGAACTAGAAGAAGCGAAAGACGACTGGATTGAGGATGAAGACTGGGACGCTTAAGCAAAAGTATTACACTTGTGTGATCTATAAAAAATGGTTTTATCCAATAAATAAATTTTTGTAAATAATTCAATGGTTTCATTTAATCTGTTATAATCAAACTGTAAAATATAAACTGGTTATAGTGTATTTCTTTAATAAGAAATGCATAAAATAAAAAGAGTATGGTGTTGATCACACCCCGTCAAAAGGCTTACTCGATGCGTTTTCTTAGTAGACCTATCCCTTCAGGTTTTGAGGCTTAAGGGAGGTCTATTTTTTATTTATATATGTCAACAGGGCGATTATAAACGACCCGAATGCAAGCATTAACATTAATGCCTGAAATGGTGACATAAGCATCACCCCCCTTTCTATAGGGAGTGAGCAAGACTCCCTTAAGTGAGCATACTTAATGTACAGGAATCATTTATATGTGGTTAAAAACCCATTCAGTTACTAAAATGAAAAGAACCATGTTAGAATCAGGTTCTTTTTTTGTATTTAAGTTAAATACCTCGCTGGAATTACCGATAAATAACATGTGAAATAATACCAAACAGAAGAAATTTGTTATACAAAGGTGAAGCAAACATATACAAATATGATGCTATACTTGGGCAAAACAGGATAGTGATAGGATGGGACAAATATATTGAAATTCCACTGAATGAACTTCCTTCAAATGAGATTCAAGTTGAAGGACTTGGGAAAAACATGAAAATCATTTACAGCAACGTTGTAAAATTTGAGAGAGGGTGAATGTTATGGAAGGCCTTAATAACTCTTACAACATTACGAAAGACCCTAAGTTTTTAGCATTTTGCAGTTTAGCGACAGAAGGCGCAGGAAGTAATTCGAATCAGCAATGTTCAATTAATTTTGATGAATTTAAAGATGCGCTCGAGAACGGAAAAGTGGTTGATAATCAAAACCTTAAAAGCACTTCAGAATTAAATCACCAGTTCGATTACTGGAAATCCAGAATAACGGGTGGACGAGCTGTAACTGAAACAGATAATCAAGTGCTGGATATCATCAAACAAGCATACAATCTTGGAATGGTGACGAAAGATAATATGCTTTTGAGAAATCAAGCCATTAACGCGTATAAAACATCTATTTAATTTAAAATTAAAGCCCCTTATTCAGGAAGGGGCTTTTGCTTTGCAACTTATTCTTTATGTTTAATCTAAAACCATAAAGTCCTGCACTTTTGTTTCTTCTTCAGGCAAATCAAATTCATTAAGTTTCTTTTTAGTACGGATATCAAAAATCCCCATATAGCCACCAATGCCTTTTTTGTTTTCCTCTTGTGAAATCACATAAAGTTTTTGATCTTTAAACTTTGCATTCATATACGGAAATTTTAAATCGAATTTTTCAAAAGAAAAATCTTTATCGTACTCAAGTAAGCAGGCGTATCCGGATTTATTAATATATGTAACGTAAAATTTACCGCTTTTTTTGTCGTAATACACAGCGTCCGCTTGTTCGAGATCATCAGGATATTTTATGAATTTTGATTTCCATGATCCTTTTTCGATTACAGTTAGTTCATGTTCTGAGCTAGCCACAACATATTTTTCAGAGTGATCAAATACATCTCCATAGGAAGCTAATCCAATCGTTTTAATAATCTCTTCTGTTTTTCTATCAATGACGTACAAAGACATTCCTTGAATGACTTAAATATACTTATCATCGCTTTCTCCCATGGTACTAGGGAGGGCAAAGTCAGGCTATATTTTTTATTGAACTTTTTATCATTTACTTTCAGTTCATTTCCATTGGTGTCGACATTATAGGCTTTTACAGAAATATCTTCTCCTTGATACCAAAAAGCAAATGGATTGGATAATTTATGTTCTTTAATGGTGTTGTTTTTTAATGTGTAATAATATGGTTCATGTTCAGCTAACAAGACGATATCGTCTGAAGAGGGGGTTTTTTTCTGGATATATGGTATATCCGGTACCTTAAAGTATCGTTTATTGAATTTTTCTCCTTGTGATGTGGATATGAGTACGCTTTTCTTGATGAGTGGATTTGAATAGATAAAAAAGATTTTATCCTCGGTTGGATTAATTTTAGAAGTACTTACAGAGTGTTCACCTTTATTTATAAAGAATGCATTGATCTACAATATAACTATTGCACCAATTAGAACTCCTGAAATCCCATATAAAACATAAGACTTTTTCATATAACGCTCCTTATCTTTTACATAAAATAAAAAGACACTTGCAGAATAAATCTGCAAAGCAAATGATTAGTAGCAGACAGTTTTTAATGAGCGGTCAATATCTGCAGGTGTGACCCATTACTGTCTAGGTCGGTTCCTATTGTATTTTTGTATGATTGCCACACAAGTTTAGAGCAATAATATTTTTTTGTATTTTTTTGGTTGCAGCTACTGAATAAGGCTTACCTGTTTTACTACTAGCATATCTCTGAGCCTTTACCTTATCATAGATATCTGCGCCCTTAACATACTGTTTCTTTTTGCTTTTGAATCGCTTACTCCAGTTGTTCTGATAATTCCTTACCCCTTTTCCGGCCCATGCTTCCAAAATTTTGTTATGGACGGGATAAGAAATAAATACGGCGGATCTAAAGCGATCTTACGAGCTGTTTCTTATACATCTGAGAGGCACAGCATTACATAGAGCAGGTTTGACGGGTGGTCACAAATCATAAAATAAAAAGCCCACTCATATGAGTAAGGCTAAATTAATTAATTTTTTAACCTCCGACGGGCCTTTCAGCTATCTGGATGTTAGATGGTGAATCTGTACTCAATTGCGTTAAAGCTACCCCACTTAAAATTACAGTTAAAATAGATACGCAAAGCACAATTTTTTTCATAAGATTCCCTCCACCTGATTCATTTTCTGTTCAGCCCAAATTTTTTCATTGAAAAAGCTTGTTGCTTCTTCAAAAGCACCTATTGATTCAAACCTTTTTGCAGCTATGTAGGACAATTCATCTACACTTTCAAGGTCATTTTGTTGTTTTAAAAACTCAATGTAACGGATGCAATTATTGAAGTTGTTTTTTAATTCACCACAATATAGGTTGTATAGGATGCTAATTTTGGCTTCGTATACCTTATTCTCCATTAATATGAGTCTTTCCTGTGCTTTATTGTAAAAATTAATGGCTTTCATTTTTTCGTCAATTTTAAATAGCTCCTTAATCATCATGAATAAAGAATTTATATAATAATTTGAATTCATCCAAGATTCATTTCCAATAGCTTTTTCGAGAGATTTAATGCACTTATCAGGTTTGTCCCAATCAGAATACACGATACTAAGGTTGTGATATAACTGAGCTTCCAAATATTCATCCTTTGTTTCTTGCGCAATGTCTATTGCTTCTAAATAATATGTTTCTGACTCTTCAAACCGTTTCATATCGGAATAGTTTGCAGCCGCAATCATTGTTGAAGTTGCCAGTTTGCATTTATAGTCAGGGTGTCGCTTATATATTGCAATTGCATTCTTGATATAGTGTTGTGCCACAATGCTTTGTTTAACAAGAGTGTATAAGTAGGAGACCTTGGAGTAGAATTCAGCTGCTTCAATTTCATCCGGAATTTCTGCAAGCTTTTTCTCAGCTAATCCATATAAGTTAATTGCTCGATCATAATTTTTGTTGTATGCCTCGTACATTGCTTCGAATAAATAAAAGTTATATTCCAATTTATCGTTCGTTCTTTTTATGAAATTTTCATTCTCTTCAGTGAAATAAGTGTGCTTTTGTAAAGGCTCTCCGCGTGAAGAGTGCAACAACATTTTGTGTCTTTCTTCTAATAAACTGTAATATGCAAGAACTTCTTGATCCTCTTCCATATCATCGAACAGGCTTTTAATCTCTGAGTAATATTTTATTGACTCATGTACCTTTTGTTTCTTTATAGCAATGTACCAATCATTCAGTGTAGTAGCAACAACTTCTGAAGCGATCTTGCTCATCCAAACCCCTCTTTCTGAAAATTTCAAAAATCCTTTGGGGATAATCATAACATAGTCATTGAAAAAATTGTAAAAGGATGTAGAGATTTTGGGATTTTCTAATTTGAAAAAACGAAAAAAATACCCTCCTCGTTAGAGAAGGATACGTGTTCAGTTTGCTGTTGCTTTTAGTAAGGCAAGCCATTCAAAAGTGATGAATATTCAAGGCGGGAGTAAGGGAAATTAACAAAAAAATGTGAGGGAATGTAGATGAAACGATTTATCTTGGTTATACCTTTATTGGCTGCTGTTATTGTCTCTCCAACTCAAATGAAAGCAAGTCCAATGCCTTGTAGTGCAGTACTCGAACCGGTAAATCAAAAACTGAAAAATGCGAAGGGTGCGGCACTAATCTATAAAGTGCAGTTATACCCGCCAAGTGCTGCGAGAACGAATATGAGTATTCTTGCTGTCCACCTTCCTCAACCATCTTCTTATGGAAGCTACGACGGTTATGAAGGATTTGCCTCCAAAACAGGGAAGATCAGTTGGCGATTTAAACTATATCCGACTCCCGAGGGAGAGAGTCCTAATTGGGCTGGAAGGATTGATTCTATATCAGCTGAAATGACAAATGTTAAAGTGCAAGTACGCCTTTCAAATTCTAAGACACAAAAGTTGGGGCCGAGTGTATTAACAAACAATATCCAATCTTGCTATTAGAAATGTAGAGCTCTTATCAAAGAGAGTAGTGCGCTGGATCTTTTGTAAATTGTCAAAAAGGTAATTGATCGAGAAATTCTGGTAAAAAATGATGAAGAGTCCATTAAGGTGGAATGTCTGAAGTCAATTCATCATTTGACAGAAGAGAGCCGGCAAAAGTCGATATTGCGTTTGATTTTGTACATAGAAAGACGGCATAAAAAGAAATGGTTAGCTAAAAAAAGGCAAAGAGTCAACGCTCTTTACCATCAGGTGTTTTCCTTAAGCGGTCTGCAATATGCTTAATTAAATTCAGCGCAGCAGTCACTAATCCAATAACTAAAACAATTTCAAGTAAGAGGATAAATCCAAAATTTAAACCGCGGCTTTCAAAGTAATCATCGGTAAAAAAGAGCAATTGATAAATCCCAAGCATTAGCACAATAAAGGAAGCGCCTATAATCGCCAGAGACTTTTTAGAGAACTCCTTAGTATGGTTAAAATTATAAACCAATAAGAACAAAAATAGACAAGCCATGGCGATCTTATGAGTCAATGAATCACTTGCTGAGAACCCTTGCACAAGTAAGGAGATAATTAATCCGGTCATTCCGATTATTTTATTCATGATTTCACCTTCATTAGATAAGTATGATCTGGTGTCAGCTTACCAATTAAGGTGATATTCTCAACATAATGCAGTTTAAAGTTAACTTAAAATCGTAATTTTAAGAACAAATTTAGAGTGGATCATGACATGCTGTTTATTATGCTGTAAACAAACGCAACAATAAATAATGGATAAGAGATAACAGCAATTAGTTTTGAAGATTTGCTCTTTTTTTCAAATGTGTATATTAGTGCAAATCCTAAAAAGAATATTGTGACAAACCAAGAAGAATAGGATGGGTACAATGCAATAAGTAAGACAATAAGAGTGGATAACGCAAAAGAAGAGTCAAGTGTTATTTTCTGATCGTTTTTCAAATAAACCGCCTTCTTACACATATTCCCCCATATAAAAACACTTAAACATTATATTAAGTCAGCATGATTAAATGATAAACATTTTAAGTAAAGAACAAGATAAAGCAATCCGGCATTTCAAGGACAAGCTGAACATATCCTTAGTTAATTTAAACTGCTTAGAGATAAGCAAAATGATTTTGCGGAAAGGCTGTATAGACTTAGAAGTCAGACCTTACCTAAACATTAGATCGCTTAAAGAAGGTGATGTGGTTGATCAGCCAATTGAATATTTCATGATGCATTGTGCGGTTCTATAATGGTGAAGACCTCGCCGTGTTCCATTTGTCTAGGGGGAATTTGTTTAAATTCATAAACATGAGGCGTTTTAGTCTGTCATTTCCTAAAACAGTGTTTTACTCTTGTCACAAATATGCAAGAAGGGCGGTTTGAACTTGTATAGAGTGTTTATAATGCTGTTAGTTTTGTTATGTATAACATTAGGGTGTCAAAACCAACATAGCAAAAATTTTATGGAAAATGAGCAAACCATGATCGGCTATGTCATTTTAAAAAGAGAGAATCAAGCAATTCTCATACCTAATGAAAAAGTGATGTTAAAGACTATGAAAATCTTAGTGAAAAAGAGATTATTGAAAAGTATAGATCGGATATAGTTTTACTGGGACTTAGTCAACTTAACAATAAAGATGACTTGAGCAAAGGACAAAAAATTCGTATTTGGTATAAAAAATTAAATGAATCTTCACCTCCAAAAACAAACATCTCAAAGTTTGAAAGTATTTAGTACATCTCTTTAATTCCTAGGAATACCGCTGCAAAACTGAAGCGGCATTTTAAACAGAAATAATGTCTTCAAACCTCATCTCATTCTTCATTCGCGGTGGCTTATTCCTGCCCCGAGATTTATTTGACGATTGTTGACTCAGGTGCAGAGAAGGCATATGTCAAGAACACATTTTGAATTACTGGGCACCTTGAATAAAGCCAGCATTCCCATATTTATATGCGAAGAGATCGGTACTGAACGCTGGATAAAGAAAAAAGTTAACCGTACATTTGAACAAGCTTGCGAGGCTTTGATAAAGAAAGAACAGTCAAGAGACGAACCATTACATACATATAATACTCCTGTGAAAGCGGGGGTGTAGTTTTGGAACCTTACCAACGTTATGAGGAATTAAAGAAGAAAACAATAAAGGTTGTCCATAAAGATAATTACAGTATCCGCTATATAGATCAGGATGAAGCGAGTAATGACTTAGATGAATTTTATAAACAATTTGCTCAGTATTTATTGGAGGCTGCTTTGGAAAGGAGTGCAGAGTAAGCTTCTTTTTTTGATTTATTTGTGGTAAGTATCTTAATAAACGGCTTTATCGGTACTGATGTTAATCACATGCGTTACTTCTTGCAGCAAAGCGGCTTCTGCGACATTTTGTCCGCCGATAAGGTTGGTTTGAATGGCTTCAAAGGGATTATCCTCACATGTCGGAACCTGCTTCAGCGCAGCTGTGTGAAAGACAATATCAACACCTTTCATCACTTGGTTGACTCTTCTGTAGTCACGAACATCGCCGAGCACAAACGACAGTCTTTGTTCATCCGCGTATTTTTGTTTCATCACATATTGTTTGCTGTCATCTTTGCTGAACACAATGATTTCTTTAGGGGTTAAGAGCAAAAGGCGTTTTACAATTTGACTTCCGATTGATCCTGTTCCGCCTGTGACGAGAACAGTTTTATCGTGAAAAAACGGTTGTAGCTCTACTGCTTGCTGTTTAGGCATGGCTTATCCTCCAACTCTCGTTTCTCTACCATGCATCATATGTTGAACAATTTCAGCGAGTTAATGAAAGAAACCAATAAATCAAAAATTAGAGAAAAACATTAATCTGATGCGCTTTCATATCGCTTTACCCGATTAATAGAATAGAAATAACAAATAAAACATTGTACTAAATATTCATTTTGAATATTTGTCCACGTCAATTTTTTCTCTCCATAAATCCTCACATGCGGACAATCTTCACAAAAACTTAACACTGAACTTCCTGTATGTATTTTACAATTAAAGTACATTTTCATAAAAGGAGGAAGGAAAATGAATCATTCAAAAACACTTTTGTTAACCGCGGCAGCCGGATTAATGCTCACGTGCGGTGCGGTTTCTTCCCAGGCCAAGCATAAGCTGTCTGATCCTTATCACTTTACCGTGAATGCGGCGGCGGAAACGGAGCCGGTTGATACAGCCGGTGATGCAGCTGATGATCCTGCGATTTGGCTGGACTCCAAGAATCCTCAGAACAGCAAATTGATCACAACCAATAAAAAATCAGGCTTAGTCGTGTACAGCCTAGAGGGAAAGATGCTTCATTCCTATCCTACCGGGAAGCTGAACAATGTTGATATCCGCTATGATTTTCCGTTGAACGGAAAAAAAGTCGATATTGCGGCGGCATCCAATCGGTCTGAAGGAAAGAATACCATTGAGATTTATGCCATTGACGGGAAAAACGGCACATTACAAAGCATTACGGACCCAGACCGCCCGATTGCCTCAGCAATTGATGAAGTATACGGTTTCAGCTTGTACCACAGTCAAAAAACAGGAAAATATTACGCGATGGTGACAGGGAAAGAAGGCGAATTTGAACAATACGAATTAAATGCGGATAAAAATGGATACATATCCGGCAAAAAGGTAAGGGCGTTTAAAATGAATTCTCAGACAGAAGGGATGGCAGCAGATGACGAATACGGCAGTCTTTATATCGCAGAAGAAGATGAGGCCATCTGGAAGTTCAGCGCTGAGCCGGACGGCGGCAGTAACGGAACGGTGATCGATCGTGCCGACGGCAGGCATTTAACCCCTGATATTGAAGGACTGACGATTTACTACGCTGCTGACGGGAAAGGTTATCTGTTTGCATCAAGCCAGGGTAACAGCAGCTACGCGATTTATGAAAGACAGGGACAGAACAAATATGTTGCGGACTTTCAGATAACAGACGGGCCTGAAACAGACGGCACAAGCGATACAGACGGAATTGACGTTCTGGGTTTCGGGCTGGGGCCTGAATATCCGTTCGGCCTTTTTATCGCACAGGACGGAGAAAATATAGATCACGGCCAAAAGGCCAATCAAAATTTTAAAATGGTGCCATGGGAAAGAATCGCTGATAAAATCGGCTTTCACCCGCAGGTCAATAAACAGGTTGACCCGAGAAAACTGACTGACAGAAGCGGAAAATAAACATAAAAAAAGCAGCTTATCCAAGCTGCTTTTTGATGTGAAGAGCGTTTCATGAGAAAGTCTTGGAACGGATAGCCGAAAGCACAGCCGGCAGCCGGTCATACGTGTACGCTGGTACTGTCTCTTGGTAATTAAGCGCCGCGATTTGTTTACGTTCACCCGGGTTTGTCATATAAAATTGGATCTTATCCGCAAAATCTGCAAACCCGCTGTAAGAAACAAATGATGAAAACGGGGGCGCGGGAGAAAGGTCTGTCAGCTGAAAGGCCTGACAAGCCGCAATGTCTAAGCTTCTTGTATTTAAACTGATATTTTCGATGCCGCGTCCGTTCTGATTGAGCGCAAACCGATAAGAACGGTGAGGGTTTAAGACCACGTCTGCGCTGTTGTAATATAATGCGGCACGTTCGGGTGCAATCCATTCATCCATTACGAGCACATTTTGCTGCCTGGCGATTTTTTTAGGCAGATGTCTGCGCCATCCCTTCCCGATAATACGAAGCGTATACGGAAGCTTCGCCGCTGCTTTCACCAGTTCAACGCGATTCGGATACGGGTATCCGATCAGAAGGAGATTTGTGTGAAGAGAAGCTTCAGCAGGTTGTTTCTTAAAAAGCCGCTGATTAACGGGGATCGGGACATAATATACGTGCTGTAAGCTCATTTGCCGGTAAGCATCAAGCGCGTTTTGTTCTATCGTCAAAACGGCATCGGCGAAAGGGGCGATTGTCATGCTCACATCGAAATAAAAAGGATCCTCCGTCATCCATAGATAAACGGGAATCTGTTCTGTCTTCAGCCATTGAAGCCATTCAGACGGAATACGGTCTCCCGTCATCATCAGACTGATGTCTGGTTTGAATGCCCGTATACTGCGGATGGTATCTTCCTCAAACTCAGAAACAGAAAAAAAGCGGACGGAAGACTGTAAAAAGCCTTCCTCGATCCAGCGGTCAAAATACGTGTATATGCCTTTATATCCTGAACGGATATATAAAACGTTCATATGCTGTTACGAAGTGAACGTGACACTTTCAACTTTGTCGACGTCAAGCAATGTTGTAGCAGAGCCTGCCGGTGTAACGGAATTTTCCTGCGTAACAAAAACGATTCCGTGAATTTCGTCAAAGGCAACAAATTGAACCGGGCCGATCATGTCTCCTGAATCCATCACAATGCTGATGACAGTGCCGGGCTGAATTCTTGCAAAAATCCATCTCGCTGCTAATGAAATACCGCTTCCCAATACAGATTGTGCGCTGAGACTGTCTTTCGCCGCTGCTTCATCTATTTTTGCATCAATTGCCGATTCCAATAAATCTTTTACTTTGTTTTCCACATTATCTCCTCCATCTGTGCCGCCAGATAAAGCGCTGTTGTCAAATACAGGGGCTAAAAGAGTTTTCAATAACTCCTTTTTAAGCTCCAAACGATCCTCGCTCATGCGGACATACACCTCCTTTAACAATTTTAACCTCACGTTTATTCATATTCCTGATTGAAGAGATTGGTATAAGTCGAATGCCGTTTTGCTTGTGTTTTTTTCAATATTTAATCAAACAGCTGAATTTTCGAATCAGGCTTTGTTTGCCTATGCGGATTGTAAGAGTATGACATACGTTGTATAGATTAAAAAATGAAGGAGAGGAATACTTTGGATTCAGAAGAAACTGTAAAACACGGGGGTTTTGAGGAGGAATTTCAGCTCGTACTGCTTCTTCTTCTTTTGTTATCCCGTCAGCCGTCCGGAGATCATTCAGATTTGCGGCGTCAGCTTGTAATGGCAAAAGAGCTTGGAATTCCTGTATCACGCGTCAATCTGATTAACGGCAGCACACTGCAAAACGTAATTGTCAAAGAAGTACTGTCAGATTTGGCCGTTTTTCAAAATCCGCTCAATAATACGAGATCAAACGTCGCGATTTCAAGCATCGTCAGCTGGGGTGCTTTTTAATAACGGATATCAGGCTCTGTCTCTTTCGGAGCCGTTTTTTACGTTTTACAGAAGGGGTGATGGGATGGAAAAGAAGATCTCAATTATCTTAACGAGTTACAACAAACCGGATCTTGTGAAACAGGCGATTGAAAGTGTTTTGCATCAGACCTACAGCAATTGGGAGCTGTTTGTGATGGATGATCATTCAAATGAAGAAACCTCGGCTGCCATCAGTACGTATATAAAAGATCCTCGCATATATTATGACAACAGTTTTATCAATCCTGCCGAACGGCTGAAGTCGACCCGGTATGCCGTTTTGATTAATGATGCGCTTTCACGGGCTAAAGGCGAATACATCACTTATTTGACAGACGACACCGTATTTCATCCGGATAGGCTCAGCCGCATGGCGGAAGCGCTTAATCAATACAGCGATTTTGATGCCGTCTATTCCAGCCAGAAGGTGATACATGTAAACGGGCGCGGAACAGAACAATTCCACTTCTATCGTTTTGCTGAAGAGGTGCTTGATCAGGCCGCTTTTCTCGTTGATCACTGTTCAGTGATGCACCGGAGATCATTGCTTGAGCGTGTGAAAGAGAAGTTCGGCAGCTTTTGGGACGAAGATGTTATGCATTGGAATCACGGAGACTCTGTTTTTTGGAGCAGGCTCAACACATTTACATCATTTCTGCCGATAAAAGAAGTGTTGGATACGACCTATAAAACACCTCACTCATTTCAGAACACGTATCAATCGCTTCCGTCTGTCCTGATCGATGGGTCTTTTGTAAAAGGGACGGACCAGAAAGTATATCAGCTTGACCGAAATAAAAGGAAGCCTGTAAACGAGCGCTGGCATACGTTATATGAAGGGCGAACTGTCGTCATTCCGGATCCGTTTTTATTTCAATATGAGGAAGAGAACTCCGTCAGTATTCCGAATTTTCAGCTCGTCAGGGATCAGTTTCATGTTTATTTTATAGAAGACGGGGAGAAAAGGCTGGTTGATCATAGCGCATTTCGCTTTTACCGATTTAAACGGCATGACATCCCGGCTTTAGAACGGGGCGAAATACAAGCGCTTCCGGACGGTCCGCCGATCAGCAGGGGGACATCGGGCTGTATTCAACATCTGCCCGGGAGAATGCTGTTTCGCATTGAACGGGAATTTTATGTTTATTTGAGAGGGGTTCTCCATCCGATCAGTCATGACGTAGCGAAACGCTTTTTTGCGAATCAGAAGGCGATACCCATTTCCTTTCAGCAAATTAAACAATTACCAATTGGAATGCCGTTCTATCCGGTGTACGATGAAATTATGAGAAATCTCAATATAACAAAAGGTTGAGAGATGCAGTTGGATGTGTAAGGAAAAGGAGAGCTTTTATGACCGATCAATTTGATAAAACCGAGAAGCAGTATATAGAGCTTACTTCCGGCATTCAGAGGTTCGAGCATTTCAGTGTATATACGGACCCTTTTTTGCCGCAGATTTTTTCGCATAACTTTGTTCAGCTGCACCGGACATTTCCGTTAGACAAACTCCTGCCGTTTTTTTCGTCCGTTCCGGGCATGCTTCAAGCCAATTATATTCATGTGAAAGCGGCTCCGGAGCACGCGTTTCCGCTTCTTCTGAAACAAACTCTGGTAAAGCAGGGCTGCGTAGTGGAAGATGAGCTGTTTTTTGCAAGGAAACTGGAAAATGGGGACCTGCAGCCTGGACACCCGCTCACTGCTTGGGGAACGGAAAAAAGCCTCGCCGACGGGTCGTCTATTATGAACATCTATGATGCCCTTTACATTGGCGAGGCGGCGGCCGAACAAAAGCTTGAGCGGAAATATCCTTTGTATAAGGACGGAACGGTTATGCTTGTCGTGTGCTACAGCGACGCCTCGCAAACGATTCCGATCGGCTGCGGAGAGCTTTTCATCAACAAAGCAGATAAAACCGCAAAAATAGAAGAAGTCGCAATTCTGGATCAATTCCAACGAAAAGGCTACGGATCGATATTGATGAATGAGCTGATGGCGGCGGCAAAGCTGAACGGCATGGAAACTGTATACCTTGTGACGTCCGGGATGGACGGTGTAAACCGCTTTTATGAAAAACTCGGCTTCAAAAGATTTCGGCGTGTGCATACAATTTTTCATTATTTTCTTACATAGTTGGGCATTCGCATAAACCAATTGGGAGTTGGCCCGCATACAATGCCGTATATCGTAAGAAGAAAGGATGATTTGCGCATGTACGGATACGGATATGGCTACGGTTGCGGCAGTTTTGGCTATGGTTACGGGCACGGCGGCTGCGGAGGCGGAACCAGCACTTTTGTGCTGATTGTGGTATTGTTTATTTTATTAATCATCGTCGGTGCGGCTTTTATTTGTTAGACTGAAAAAAATCCTATAATGAAAATCAGCCTGCAGAGAACATCACTTTCTGCAGGCTTTTTGTTATTTCCATGCTGAAAAATCAGCTTGAAAAAACATTTTAATACATATTACCTTCTGGAGAAGGGGGCGAAAATGTGACATAACGATTGAAGAATTACCTGAATCAAGAATTGCTTATTTCCGAAACATCGGAGAGTACGGCGGAAAGCAAAACAAAGAACTGATGGAGTCATTTAAAAACTGGGCGCAATTGAATGTTCTGCTTGATCATTCTGTCATTTTAGGAATTCCGCAAGACCATCCGAATCGTACTCCTAAAGAGAAATGCCGTTATGATGTTTGTCTTGTTATCAATCAAGACCATGTGCCTGAACCAGCCCGGATCGGTACATTTTCCGGAGGGAAGTACGCTGTCTTCTTGCTTGATCACACAAAAGAGGCAGTCAGTGGATTTTGGAATACTGTTTTTTCTGAGATCGAAAAAAATAATTTATCAATCAGAGAACAGCCCATTATCGAAAGGTATACTTTACAAAAGGTGAATCATCATTTGTGTGAAATAATGATTCCCATACAGTAAAGAAGACGGGAATTTTCCGCCTTCTGCTTATACTGATTCAGATCAAAAATGATGTGATGATGAGCTGAGCAAAGAATAAAATCAACAATAGGAATAGAATTTCCAGAACGCTCTTCAGGCTGTCGGGACATCTCCGGCAGCCTGTTTTACAGAAAGGTATTTTCTGCAAAAAACTTTCTGAAGGATAAGAATGCGGTTATTCATCTGTTCATACAATGAAGCAAATGGGTTTTCGAGGTGGAAAGATATGGGGAGCTATTTAATCAAACCGGAGCTTGACGCAAATTATCCGTCAGTCAGTCATGGAAAGGGATCATATGTGTATGATCAGGAGGGGAACAAGTATCTTGACGGAGCATCGGGGGCGGTCACTTGCAATATCGGCCACGGCACGGAGGATATTATACAAGCTTTAAAAGAGCAGCTTGATTCCGTTTCGTTTGTGTACCGCTCGCAATTCACCAGTACTCCGGCAGAAGAACTGGCTTTATTTCTGGCCGATCATCTGCCGGGCGGGCTGAATTGGTCATTTTTTGTAAACAGCGGCTCAGAGGCAGTCGAAACAGCGATGAAAATGGCCGTTCAATATTGGCAGGAAAAAGGGCAATACCAAAAATCCGTCTTCCTATCAAGATGGGGCAGTTACCACGGCATTACTTTGGGAGCGCTTTCATTATCGGGGTTCTACGAACGGAGATATCGCTTCACCCAGCTGCTCGAACGGTTTCCGGCCGTTTCAGCACCTAATATGTATCGTTCTGAGCTGCAGGGAGAGGAATTTGTGAAAGCTGCGGCGGCTGAACTGGAAACGGCTGTTCAACGGATCGGTTCCTCATTTATCGCGGGATTTGTTGCAGAGCCGATTGTCGGAGCAGCCGGGGCGGCCATCACTCCGCCGGCAGGTTATTATGAAGCGCTTGAGGAGGTCTGCCGCCGGCACGGTATTTTGTTTATCGCGGATGAAGTCATGACGGGGCTCGGGAGAACAGGGCGGATGCTTGCTTCTGAGCATTGGGGGATCGCACCTGATATCGCGGTGCTCGGAAAAGGGTTAGGCGCCGGTTACGCTCCGATAGCGGCAGCCGTTGCGTCTGATGACATCATTGAAACGATCAAGCGGGGCTCCGGGGTCATTATGAGTGGACATACGTACAGTGCCAACCCATACTGTGCAAGAGCGGCGCTTGAAGTGCTTCGCTATGTTAAGAAACACGAGCTGCTCCGGCAGTCAGAGGAAAAAGGCGTAATGCTGAAGCGGAAATTAGAAGAAATCAAAGAGCGCAGCGGGGTGATCGGGGATGTCCGCGGTAAAGGCCTCCTGATCGGGGTTGAATTCGTTAAGGATAAAACGACGAAGGACATTTTTTCGAAAAAACAGGGCTTCACCGAAAAAATCATTAAAGCGGCAAAAAAACGGGGCCTGCTTATCTACCCTGCAAAGCCCGGCATTGACAGCGGAGAAGGAGACGCCGTCATCATTGCCCCGCCGTTCACGATTTCATATGCCGAGCTGGATGAGCTGTCAGATCTATTTTCCCAGGCCGCAGAAGAAGTTGAAAAAATGATGAAGAAGGATTGAGCTGATATGTCTATTTTTCATAAAAAAATCGATATTCATGAAGCAATTGCCGATGTCAAGGACGAATCTGTCATTATGTTCGGCGGTTTTGGGGGAGTGGGTTCACCTCCGTCATTAATCGAAGCGATTTTGGAAAGCGGCGTTAAAGAGCTGACTGTCATCTGCAATGATGCCGGATTTCCGGAAATCGGCATCGGCCCGCTTATCGTTCATAAGCGGGTGAAAAGGCTGATTGCTTCCCATATCGGCTCAAATCCTGTCGCGGGCAGACAAATGACTGACGGAGCGCTTGAGGTGGAATTTTCGCCGCAAGGGACGCTTGCTGAACGGATTCGCGCAGGCGGAGCGGGGCTAGGCGGTATTTTAACTGATATCGGCATTGATAACGCAACCGTTTGTGAAAACAA
The DNA here is from genome assembly GCF_046535225.1 of Bacillus sp. SIMBA_031. Lineage (NCBI taxonomy): Bacteria > Bacillati > Bacillota > Bacilli > Caryophanales > Bacillaceae > Bacillus > Bacillus sp. SIMBA_031. The sequence continues at coordinate 1,203,612 of NZ_JAWRXC010000001.1, read as the reverse complement.
AGAAACCGTAACGATTGACCGAAAGTCCTATTTAGTTGAAAAAGCGCTGACGGCTGATTTCGCTTTTGTGTCCGCACATACTGCTGATGAATTCGGGAATCTGACGTTTGACAAAACGGCGCGCAACATGAACCCTCTGATGGCTGCGGCGGCCGAAAGAACATTTGCTGAGGCGGCAGAGATTGTGCCTGCCGGCGAACTTGACAGCGAGCATATTGTAACGCCGGGCGTTTTCGTGGAGGGTGTCGTGCAAAGTGAAGGAGTGAAGTGGAGATGGGCTTGGGAATAGCGGAAAGAGAGAGTATCGCGAGGCGGGCCGCCAGTGAAATTACCTCAGGTATGATTGTCAACCTGGGGATCGGCATTCCTTCTTTAGTGCCGAACTTTCTGCCGGCCGGCATGGAGGTAATGCTGCAGGCGGAAAACGGCGTCCTTGGGATCGGCGGCAGTCCGGAGCGCGGAGAGGAGGATGAGCTTTTATGCAATGCGGCCGGGTTTCCTGTCAGTACAGTTAAGGGTGCTTCCTATTTTGATTCAGCTCTGTCTTTTGCCATGATCAGAAAAGGGCTGATAGATATTACCATTTTAGGCGCGCTCCAAGTCAGCAGGACAGGTGATCTCGCCAATTGGCTCGTGCCGGGAAAAAAAGTGCCCGGAATGGGCGGGGCGATGGAGCTTGCCCAAGGCGCGAAAAAAGTGGTTGTCGTCATGAGCCACACCGATCAGAAAGGCCGGCCGAAGCTGGTCGAAAGCTGTTCATTGCCGCTTACAGCAGCGGGCTGTGCAGATCTCATCATTACAGAGAAAGCCGTCATCAGCATAGATGATGGGGCTTTTGTTCTTGAGGAACTGCTGAATGGCACGACCATAGACGATGTCATTCAAACAACGGATGCCGAAATCAGATTGGGAGAATGTTTTCTTAAAAGGGGGCCTGTCCATGGATCAATTAGAAAAGAAAGTCACTGAGTGGGCGGAAGAAAACACAGAAAAAGCGGTAAGCCTGCTGAAACGGCTGATCGGGGAAAAAAGCACGTTCGGCCATGAATTTAACGCACAGGCAGTCGTTTTAGAAAAACTGAGACAGTTTGACATGGATATTGATGTGTGGGAGCCGAGTGTCAAACATTTGAAAGAGCATGCTTATTTTGTATCGGAACGTGAAGACTTCCATGAAAGCCCGAATATCACAGCCGTAAAGAAAGGGGCCGGGGGCGGAAGATCACTGATACTGAACGGACATATCGATGTTGTCCCGGAAGGAAATCCCGCCGCATGGACGTATGAACCGTTTAACGCTGTTGAAAAGGACGGCAAAGTTTACGGCCGCGGTTCAACGGATATGAAAGGCGGCAATACAGCCCTCTTGTTTGCGTTAGAAGCGCTTGAAGCCTGCGGGATTACATTAAAAGGAGATGTTCTGTTTCAAAGTGTCGTAGATGAAGAGTGCGGCGGCGCGGGAACACTGGCGGCTGTTATGAGGGGCTACAAGGCTGACGGGGCGCTTATTCCCGAACCGACTAATTTAAAGCTGTTTGTTAAGCAGCAAGGGTCTATGTGGTTCCGCATTACGGTAAGGGGATTGTCCGCACACGGCGGCACCCGCTATGAAGGGGTGAGCGCCATTGAAAAAAGCCTGCATGTCATCACAGCCCTTAAAGAGCTTGAACACGTCCGCAACGCCCGTATCACAGACCCGCTTTATCGGGACGTTCCGATTCCGGTTCCCATTAATATCGGCATCGTCCAAGGGGGAACGTGGCCATCATCGGTAGCTGACCGTGTGGTGATAGAAGGCAGGTGCGGAATAGCTCCGGATGAAACGCCCGAAGCAGTAAAAGAAGAGCTGGCAAGCTGGCTGAAAGATTTGGAGTACCGGGATGAATGGTTTAAACACCACCCGGCGGAAATAGAATGGTTTGGGGCTCAGTGGCTTCCGAATGATCTCCCGGATGAGCATCCGCTGATTTCCGCTCTGGAATCTTCTTTTGAGAAAATGAAAGGGGCAAAACCGGTTCGAGAAGCGTCCCCGTGGGGAACGGACGGAGGGCTTTTGCAGCACGCGGGACAGACGCCGGTCATCGTCTTCGGCCCGGGAGAAGTCAAGGCGGCGCATCAGGCGAATGAATACATTGAAATCCGGGCGTTAATCGATGCCGTCAAAATCATTTCTCTTTTTATCATGGAATGGTGCGGGGTGGCAGATGGGGGTGACGGAGCTGATAAAGGAACTGAGGGCTGAAAAGGGAGCGGCCGAGATTGATGCAGACCGTTTCAATGAGCGGCTCAGAGTCATTCGTTATGACGGACAGATCACGGCGCTTATTCCTGCCGTTTTGGCAGAAGCAAAGCAAAAAGGAGCTCAAAAGGTAATTTTCTTTGCCAAGCGCGGCGATGAGCCGGAATTTGTCAAGCATCTTTTTATTGTTGAGGGTGTCATAGACGGGTATTACAACGGGGATGAGGCTGTTGTGATGGTGCGATATTTAGCAGAGGAACGGAGACGGTCAGATTCATATGTATCAGAAGATTCGACTGTTGACCGTTTATATGAGACACCGCGGCGGGGACTGACTCAGACAGAAAGCACGCTGATGTTCAGAAAAGCGGACGAAGATGATGCAGACCGTTTAACGCACTTATATAAACATGTTTTTCTTACCTATCCGACTCCTGTCTTTAATCCCCTATATATTAAAAAAACAATGAGAGAAAACACCATCTATTATGCCGCATTCGATCAGGATCGTCTCATTGGGGCGGCAAGCGCAGATATCAATCCGGTATTGGGGCACGCTGAAATGACCGATTGTGCGGTTCTGTCAGATTACAGGGGGAACTCCGTAACGGCACACTTGTTTAAAGCGTTGGAGCAGGAACTCGCGGGCCGGGGAATCATCCATCTTTTTTCCTTGGCCCGTGCAGCGTCTTACGGGATGAATGCCGTTTTGTACCATGCGGGATACGGCTACAGAGGCAGGCTTGTGAACAACTGCCGCATTTCAGAAGGGCTCGAAAATATGAATATATGGTGTAAGACTTTACGTTTGGCCATTCATAAGGAGGAATTCGTTTGACAAACAAATGGTTTCAGCCGAAGCGTCATTGGAAGGAGATTGAATTGTGGAAAGATGTGCCGGAAGACAAGTGGAATGATTGGCTGTGGCAGCTCACCCATACTGTAAGAACCGTCGATGACCTGAAAAAAGTCATTCATTTGACCGAAGAGGAAGAAGAAGGCGTCAGGATGTCTGTAAAGACCATTCCCCTGAACATTACGCCTTATTATGCTTCTTTAATGGATCCCGATAACCCGAGATGTCCGATCCGCATGCAGTCCGTGCCGCTGTCAGAAGAAATGCACAAAACGAAATATGACCTTGAAGATCCGTTGTTTGAAGATGAAGATTCACCGGTTCCCGGTCTTACGCACCGCTATCCCGACCGCGTTCTTTTTCTGGTGACAAATCAATGCTCGATGTATTGCCGATATTGCACCAGAAGGCGTTTTTCCGGACAGATCGGAATGGGGGTGCCGAAAAAACAGCTTGATGCGGCCATCGCTTACATCCGGGAAACGCCGGAAATCCGTGACTGCCTGATTTCCGGCGGAGACGGGCTTTTAATTAACGATCAGATTCTGGAATATATTTTGAAAAACTTGCGTGACATTCCCCACCTTGAAATTATCCGGATCGGAACGAGAGCGCCCGTCGTATTTCCGCAGCGGATAACGGATAACCTTTGTGAGATTTTGAAAAAATATCATCCGGTCTGGCTGAACACTCATTTTAATACGAGCATCGAACTGACGGAAGAATCGGTTGTGGCGTGTGAAAAGCTCGTTAACGCAGGTGTTCCGGTCGGTAACCAGGCCGTTATTTTAGCAGGCATTAACGATTCGGTGCCGATTATGAAAAAACTCATGCATGATTTAGTGAAAATCCGCGTGCGTCCGTATTATATTTATCAATGTGATTTGTCAGAGGGAATCGGTCATTTCAGAGCGCCTGTGTCAAAAGGGCTGGAAATCATTGAAGGACTGAGGGGCCACACAACGGGCTTTGCCGTGCCGACCTTTGTCGTCGACGCCCCGGGCGGAGGCGGTAAAATCGCCCTGCAGCCGAACTACTTGCTCTCCCAAAGTCCGGAGAAAGTTGTGATCAGAAACTTCGAAGGGGTGATTACATCTTATCCCGAGCCGGAAAACTATATTCCGAATCAAGCCGACGACTATTTTGAATCTGTTTTTCCGGGAACGATGGCCAAACACGAGCCGGTCGGACTGAGCGCCATTTTCGCGGACAAAGAGGTTTCGTTCACACCGGAAAATGTATCGAGGATCGACAGGAGGAAAACGTTTACATCGAACCCTGATCATGAAACGCTGAAAGACCGCAGGGAAAAGAGAGATGAATTGAAAGAAAAGAAATTTATTGCACAGCAAAAGAAAGAGCAAAAAGCAGGATCGGAAGTCGGAGGTGAGTCGCCGTGAAGCCATGCGAGTGGTGCGGCAATCAGAAGGCGTCAGCTAGTCAGGCGGCTGTGTACTGGGAGCTTCCTGACGGTACGAGGGCCATAGAAATTACAGAAACACCCGCATTCGCCTGTTCCTCCTGCGGCATGACTTATCAGGAGGAAGCGGTCATAGCGGAAATCGAAAATCAGCTTTTTTTAGTCGATGCAAAAAAATTACCGGAAACACTCACATATCAAGAGCTGATGGAGACAGAACGGATCTTGAAACGAAATTATTTTGACTTCTCCTAGTCTTCTTTTGTTGTAATTTCACACTTGAATTGTATAATAGTACAACAAAAGACAGTCATCAGGAGGGGAAACCCATGAAATCCTTTTATCACTATTTGATGAAATACAGGCATCCCAAGCCGCAGGACGCAATCAGCCAGTTTGCGAATCAGGCATACGAAGATCACGGCTTTCCGAAAACGTCAAGCGATTATCACGAGCTCAGTTCTTATTTAGAACTGAGCGCCGACTATTTAGAAACGATGGCGACATTTGATGAAGCTTGGGAAAAATATGAGACCGAGGTGCATCACGCCTGACGAAAAACCGCACATTGTGCGGTTTTTTTCTGTTGATATCACTCGCTTATGAGGTGCCGTATGATCAAATCCCGCAACGCCGTCCGTTTTGATCAGCACGTAAACAAATCTTCCTGACGGCACGTATCATAAGGCAGTAGAATGTATAGCTGCAGAGTTCACCGGATCAGCCTGCTGCCGGCGGGTCCCGGGTAAGGAGCCTCTTTTCACGGAGAAATAATCAAACATTTAAATGAAGTGAGGGGAATCAAATGATCCATTAGGTAAGACTGATGAGGCAATGACGTTTGGAAAAGGGGATTTTATGTGACAAGGTTGAAGCGGATTGAAGTTGTGCCTTCATTGAAAGCCGAAGCAAATCTTGAACATTACGGCGGTGATATTGTCAACATGCCTTCGGGCCGGGTATTTACCTTTGCGTCATACAAAAACTCATAAAAATAGAAGCTTTTTGTCTCAGCATTGTTACTGCTCAGTCGATCGAGAGCGGAATGTCATCAGACGCTTCTGTTACAGTAAGTGAAAAAACGCATAAGCATATTGCGGTTTTTGACATTTTGAACAGGTGCAGAAATAGATATTTCCTGTGGTTTTCATGCCCATGCGAAATTATGGCGGCCGGCATACGATAGCGTATGACAGTCCGCGGCAAGGGGGAGACAGCATGAAGCCAGATAAACCGAAATTTCAAGTGGGAGACATCGTGGTCGTCGTGATGTACGGAACCGTCGGCACCATTACGAAGGTTCATCAAATTGATAAACATTATCTTTACGAAGTCAATCATAATGAAGTGCTTTATTTTGAATCGTCCATCCAGCTTTATAAAGATTATGAGGGCGTGATCGTCGATATGGAGAAATTGGATATTGAATATGAATTTCTGATCGGCGACGTCGTATATGTAAAGGACTACGGAAAGGAATTATTCCGTGTCATCGGTCACAGAACTGAAATATGGAGATATTTAGAGGATGGCTGGGAGGATATTATTTATGAGCTGACTCGGCTGAAAGACGGAGAGTGGCTTGAAACGGAGGAAGAGGATCTCACGCTGGTTCTGAGAAAATATGAAATGGATCAGTTTGTGCATCAGCTGCTGTTTGTCCACTATGTTGGGGAAGCATCTCATGAGATCGGCGAGGATACCGTCGCGTCTGCTCTTCTTCAGTTTGAAGGCGATGCTGATGATCCCGATGCCCTGCATGTGCTGGCGGTATCGATTGTAGATGAGCTGCTTGATATTTATAACGATTATAAGATTCTTTATCATTTGTTCGGTGACGAAGAATATAAAGATATGATGAATTTTGTGCTGGAAAGCCTGCGGGAGCATTTCAGCTAGCCGGCAAAAAAACGGACGGTGACATATAAAAACCAGGGCAGACAGCCGGCAAAGATTACAAACGACATTCCTTTCAGCACTTTTTCCAATACGATATCAAATCCATCTCCGTCCAATAAAGCCATCATTTTCGTCACCATCTTTTCTCCCTCCGGGGCTTGTTTTTTAAAAGTATATGAGCGGACAAAACGTTTAGAACTTTCGGGTATAATTTGAACGGTTTTTTCATAAAACATAAAAAAGGAGGCGGTGTTTGCATGAAAGAAATAGATCTTGTGATTGACACAGAAGAAATAGCTGATTATTTTTACAGTCAGCTTGCTATGCGCGGGTACATACCGAGTGAAGAGGAAATCTTCGAAATAGCCGACATCACCTTTGATTATTTATTAGAAAAATGTATGATAGACGAAGAGCTTGATGAAGACTGAAACTGCGGAACCGAAGTGAAAAAGCTTCGGTTTTTTCAATCAGCTCGGGAGAATGAAACATGGGGGGAAAACGTTGTACAAGCCAGCAAGTCTTTTCGCATTGTTTATTCTGCTCGCAGCAGCGATCCGGATAGAAGCCGTCCGGGTTTTTGATGAGCGTGTGATAGAAGCGGCTGTCAGGATCAGGGCTGCCTGGCTGAATGAATTGATGTTATGGATAACGGAGCTCGGCACGACCGCGGTGCTTTTGCCGCTTCTTCTTTTGACAGGCGCGGCTCTGTATATGTACAAAAAAACGCCGGATGTTGTTTTTTTGCCGCTTCTCTTTCTCATTGAACGGATTGTAAACATAAAAATAAAAGAATTGATTGAAAGAGCCAGACCCGCTTTTGAACCGCTCGTCCATGAAACCTCATACAGTTTTCCGAGCGGCCACTCCATGAATTCGGCAGTGGTGTATCCCGTCATCGCTTACTTTTTGATCAAGCATGTTCCGTTTTTTACGAAAAGAAAGCGGGCTGTCACCGTCTTTACCGGAGTTCTCGTCATTCTGATCGGACTCAGCAGAATTTATTTGGGCGCGCATTTTCCGACGGATGTCCTTGCCGGATTCAGTCTCGGACTTTGCCTCGTTTCGATTTTTGCGCTCTTTGACGAAAAGTATCATCCGTTTCGACAAAAATAGAGACAGGAGAAATGAGAAAAAACGCTAATACTATTAAGAAATAAGAGGGAGGGATCTTGATGCTGTTATCGCTGCCCGTGTTTAAAAAAAAGACTTGTGCCTATGATGTGACGATTTTTCAAACACCCCGCTACGGCGAGAAAAAGGGATACAGGGTCGTCTATCGGACAGAGTTGGCCGCTGACAATCATCAAGACGCACTGGAAAGGGCATTTTCTGTTTTTAATGTGCCTGATACGGTCCCAAACGACTATCAAGCCAGATTCATAGCGACCGGAGATGTCATACTCATAGACGAAGGAAGAAAAGGAAAGACCTATTACAGGCTTAACCCTGCGGGATGGAGCAAAATTAACCGGCTGCTCGTCCAGCCGAGGTAAGACGGGGCCGGCTGAATCTTCAGCCGGCTTCCGTATTGTCTGGGAAAGACAGTGTTAAGGCTTCCGTTTAGCGGCGGAATGCTCTTTTCCATGCGCTTCATCAGCTGCAATGACGTCTGAAACGGGCACGTGATTGTTCTTTTTCTGGCCGGTCACCCGGTTGCGCTGTTTTTTGCCCATTATGTTCACTCCTTTTTCTTTAGGCTTGTCATCCCGCATATTCTGCCCAAGATCGCCCTGATCATGCTGATGATTGTCTCTTACCGTTATTCAGTGTACAATGGGTGGGAGTTTGAATAGGCAGGAGGAAAAGGAAATGAGTGTACATATAAACGCAGAAAAAGGCCAAATTGCGGATACAGTGCTTTTGCCGGGAGATCCGCTCCGAGCGAAATTTATTGCGGAAACTTATCTTGAAAATGTGGAATGCTATAATGAAGTCAGAGGAATGTACGGATTTACGGGTACATATAACGGCAAAAAAGTATCAGTCCAAGGCACAGGCATGGGTGTTCCGTCTATCTCTATTTATGTGAATGAACTGATTCAAAGCTATGATGTTCAAAACTTAATCAGAGTCGGCTCATGCGGAGCCATCCGTAATGACGTGAAGGTGCGTGACGTGATTTTGGCTATGACGTCTTCAACGGATTCACAGATGAACCGTGTCGCCTTCGGCAGTGTAGATTATGCTCCTTGCGCAGACTTCGAACTGCTTCATAAAGCGTACCAGGAAGCGCAAAAAAACAATCTTCCCGTAGCGGTCGGAAGCGTATTCACCGCCGATCAGTTTTACAATGAAGACTCCCAAATCGAAAAGCTTGCCAGATACGGCGTTCTCGGCGTAGAGATGGAAACGACTGCTTTATATACGCTTGCCGCTAAATACGGAAAAAAAGCGCTGTCTATCCTGACTGTAAGCGATCACGTATTAACGGGAGAAGAAACAACGGCAGAAGAGCGTCAAACGACTTTTCATGATATGATTAAACTGGCGCTGCATACTGTATCGTAAACTTGAGATGAGGGTTATGCTGATTAAAGCAGCCCTCTTCTTTATGCATCGCCCTGATTCAAAAAAAGAAAGGTAAGTGTAAAATGAAGAAATCCACTAAATGGTTTTCGCTCGCTGCCGCTCTCAGCGTAACCGCAATCGTGGGAACCGGCTGCAGCATTTCAGGCGGCGACAGCCACAAGGACACAAAAACAGCAGCTGAAACAAAACAATCAGATGACACATCAAGCAAAAAAACAACGAAGGCAGAAAACAGCGATTTTGTATTGGAGAGCAAATATTTTAATGATATTAAAGAAGTGAACGGGCTTGAGACCATTCAAAACCCGACAAATACACTTGCGCTCGTGAATAAGACATACACGCTGCCGGGAGATTATAAACCGAATGATCTCGTGATCCCGAAAGTCGAATTTTCTTTTACTGAGAAAATCGAGAAACGATATATCCGCAAACCTGCAGCCGATGCTTTGGCGGAACTATTCAGCGCCGGGAAAAAAGAAGGTTATGACCTGGTTGCCGTTTCAGGATACCGCTCTTATGACAGACAGAAAGTTATTTTCGATAATGAAGTCAGTCTGAAAGGTGAAAAAAAGGCGAAAGAAGCCGTCGCATATCCAGGACAAAGCGAACACCAGACGGGGCTGGCCATGGACATTTCCAGCAAAAGCAACGGATATGAGCTGAATGAAGCGTTCGGAAACACGGCAGACGGCAAATGGGTGAAAGACCATGCGTATGAATACGGCTTTATCATCCGCTATCCTAAAGGCAAAGAAAATGTCACCAAGTATGAGTATGAACCATGGCATTTACGCTATGTAGGCAAAAAAGCGGCAAAAGCCATCCATGACCATCAATTAACGCTTGAAGAATATTTTAATGAAGTAAAGAAAGTGTAATAAGAAGAAGCCCGCTTGAAAAATAGAAAGCGGGCTTTCTTTATTACCAGAAGAGTAAACCTCCAAGCGCAAATCCGGTAATGAAACCAAGGCCGATACCGTAGGCTGCTCCCCAGCCTCCCCAGCCTCCCCAATAGCCGAACCCGTATCCTCTGTGACGGCCGCCGACAGGGGCGATATACACTTTGCTGTTAGTCACCCGTACGATTCTTCCGACGTGGACTCTGCCGTTTCGTTCTGTAATTCTTGCTACTTTTCCCTGGTGCTGCCGGCAAAGATGATAATAGTTTTGCATCTTTTCTCCTCCTATCCAACCTATCTTTCTATGTCAGCTTATGATAGAGTGCGGTAAAAAGGTTGGACGAAAACAGGAGGACAATCGCCGTTTTACTTGTAAGCGACAAAAGCGCAGTGTCCCATATATTCACGGTACGTCTGCATAAGCTCGTAATGAGCCGTCAGCGTATCGTAGTGAACCGGCTGAATAACGGGCGATAAATCCATTTCTGTAGTCGGCTCCTGCGCATTGTTTTCATAGACAGCGGGAATGAAATCCGCTTTCTGAAAGCCTTGCTGAAGCAATCTCTGTTTCCATGCCGTTTCATCCTGCAATACGGTAAAACCGTAGAAGTCTTTTATCTGCGTGATGGCGTTTTCCGGCATGGGCTTTTGTAAAGCAGCTTCAATGCCGATCAGCATACCCCCGGGTTTAAGGACCCGCAGGATTTCAGACAGCGATGAATCAAGATTTGAAAAGGTGAGAACTGATTCGGAAAGAACGGCGGAAAATTGATTTTCAGCAAACGGAAGCCGCTCAAGCTCCGCCAAATAGCCCGGAATGGTTAAGCCTTCAGCGGCAAATCGTTTTGCTGCTTTTTCAAGCATAAGGGGATCCTTATCAACACAGGTGACGGGGTACAGAAGGTGGCCGAGATAAGCGGCCGTCTGTCCCGTTCCGCAGCCGGCGTCAAGAATCGGTTCGCCAGGAGGAGGAGCCGCTTTTGTGAGAACGGCTTTGGAAAAAGCGAGCCCGCCGGGGTGAGCCCCTCCGACTCCGAATAAGGACAGCATTTCTAAATATTTGCTCAAAGGCCGAATCCTCCTTTTTTCCTCAGCATATGTTGAGAGAAAAGCATAGGTTTGGGTAAACGGGAAAGAAGGGCGCCTCACGTTTGAAGTTGACGAATGAGCGTTCGTCTATGATAATAATGTAAGAATAAAAAGGTGGTGTTTTCTTGAAGCGGCAATTTAAACTGTTTTTTATTATATTGATCACTGCGGTCGCAGCCTCGGCGCTTACGCTGTTTATCACGGGCAATACGACCATTTTCGGACAAGGCTCGGCTGCTTTGACGAACAGCAAATTTGAGAAATTCAATAAAGCCTACGAGCAGATTAAAAGTGATTACTATCAAAAAACAGATGACAGCAAATTAGTAGACGGAGCGATAAAAGGCATGATCAGTTCCCTGGATGATCCATATTCTTCTTATATGGACCCGCAGGAAGGAAAGTCTTTTGAAGAAACAATTTCCGCTTCGTTTGAAGGCATCGGCGCACAAGTGGAAGAAAAGGACGGAAGCATCCTGATCGTATCGCCGATTAAAGGGTCACCCGCAGAAAAAGCGGGGGTTAAACCGAATGACCAGATCTTGAAGGTCAACGGCAAAAGCGTTAAAGGCCTTAATGTAAACGAAGCCGTCGCATTAATCCGCGGCAAAAAGGGAACAAACGTCAAGCTTGTGCTGCACAGAGCGGGTGTCGGCGATCTGAACCTGTCGATCAAACGTGACACCATCCCGGTTGAAACGGTGTACTCTGAAATGAAAAAAGGAGACATCGGCGAAATCCAAATCACATCCTTCTCCGAATCGACGGCAAAAGAGCTGAATTCAGCCATTGACAGCCTCGAAAAACAAGGAGCGAAAGGATACATTCTCGATTTAAGGGGCAACCCGGGCGGACTGATGGATGAAGCCATCAAAATGAGCAACATGTTTATCGATAAAGGGAAAAATATCATGCAGGTCGAATACAAAGACGGCACGAAAGAGGTCATGAAAGCGACGAAAGAGCGCAAAGTGACAAAACCGACAGTCGTCCTCGTCAATGACGGCACCGCGAGCGCCGCGGAAATCATGTCGGCTGCGCTGCATGAATCATCGGGCATTCCGCTGATCGGCGAGAAAACGTTCGGAAAAGGAACCGTGCAGACGGCAAAAGATTACAGCGACGGTTCTACCGTTAAACTGACAATCGCTAAATGGCTGACAGCGGACGGAGAGTGGATTCATAAAAAAGGCATCAAACCGCAATATCAGGTTAAGCTTCCTGAATATGCGAACCTGCCATATTTAGATGCGAAAAAAACATACAAATACGGGGATTCCGGAACCACCGTCACCAATGCGCAAAAAATGCTGAAAGCGCTGGGATACAGCGTGAAAGTAAACGGCACGTATGATAAAGCATTTGAACAAGCCGTTAAACAATTCCAAGCAAAAGAGAAACTGAAACAAACAGGCATTGTAACGGGAGACACAACGGCAAAATTGATGACGGATCTGCAAAAACAGCTTGCGGACAACGATACACAAATGAAAAAAGCCGTTGAAACATTAAATAAGAATATGAAATAGTAAAAAACACCCGATGCGCCGCTCACGCATTGGGTGTTTTCTGTTTGCGAAAAGCCCGTCTTATGTCGTTTCCTGTTCAAAAAGGTGGCTGTTCGCCTGAATGAAAAACTGTGATTGCTCATAGTGATAGGTGACTTTAGAGTAGTCAAACGGCTGGCCGTTGGTTAAATGAAAAATCGTTTCAACGCAAAGCTTAGGCGCTCCTGTAAACAGACCTAAGTACTCCGCTTCTTCCTCATTTAACATCCCCGCGTACAGATATAAATCTGAAAAACCGCGCTTTAACCCGAGACCTTCTCGAATATAATCAAATATTGATTCTGCCACGATCTCTTTATTCAAATACGTAATAATCGATTTGTTATAAAATGACTCTTCGATACACAATGTCAGCCCGTCAATATATCGGATTCGCTTGACATAATACACGTCGCCGTCAGGCGGCATATTCAGATTTTGGGCAGCCTCAGGCGTGGGTTTTCTCACTTCCAGCGCTAATAATTTGGAAGTGACATTAAAATCTTCAAGTGATTCTTTAAATCCCTGATTAGAAAGCAGACTGATATACCCTTTTCTTTTATTCCGTCTGACAAAAATGCCGCTTCCCCTCACTTGAAACACAATCCCCTTTTTTTCTAATAAATCTAAGGACTTGGTGATCGTGCTTTTGCTCACGTTAAACCGGGTCATTAAGGTTTGCAGCACAGGCAGTTTATCCCCTTGCTGCAGCTGATGTTCTTCTATGTATTTTTCAATATCTATCGCGATTTGCTGGTATTTTAACATATACATTCCTCATTCATTTATTGTCCCGCTTCTTTCAGAATTATAGCATAATCGTTTTTAAAAGCCATTTCGTAAATTAACTATAATTGTTTATGTATTGATAAATTATACCGGTACAATTATAATATAAACGTATAATATGAAAATAAAGGCAGGATTTCTTCTACACTTGCGAAGCGGATGCTTGAAGCGGCTGCAGTGCATTTATTCGGCATGCAAGCGGCAATCAAATAAAGGAGGATATAAACGATGGGGACATTGCCAAAAGACTTTTTATGGGGAGGCGCTCTGGCCGCCCACCAATTTGAAGGGGGATGGAATAAAGGCGGCAAGGGGCCGAGTGTAGTGGACGTCATGACGGCAGGGGCGCATGGTGTGCCCCGGAAAATAACAGATACAATTGAAGAGCGGGAATTTTATCCGAATCATGAAGCGATCGATTTTTATCATCGTTATAAAGAAGACATCGCGTTATTCAGCGAACTGGGCCTGAAATGTTTAAGAACGTCCATCGGCTGGAGCAGAATTTTTCCTAAAGGTGATGAAGCCGAGCCCAATGAGGAAGGATTGGCTTTTTACGACCGGGTGTTTGATGAATTGCTGAAACATGGGATTGAACCGGTAATCACGCTGTCACATTTTGAGATGCCGCTGCATTTGGCGAGGGAATACGGCGGTTTCAGAAACAGAAAAACAGTCGGATTTTTTGTGAAATTCGCTGAAGTGTGTTTTGAACGCTATAAACATAAGGTGAAGTATTGGATGACGTTTAACGAAATTAATAATAAGATGGATGTGAAAAATCCGATCTTTTTATGGACGAACTCAGGCGTCGCCGTCAAAGAAAACGAAAACGCAAAAGAAGTCATGTATCAGGCCGGCCATCACGAACTGCTGGCAAGCGCATTGGCTGTTTCGAAGGGAAGGAAAATCAATCCCGAGTTCAGGATCGGCGCGATGGTATCACATGTTCCGATTTACCCGTACTCATCTCACCCCGATGATGTGATGCTGGCTGAAGAAACGATGAGACAGCGTTTTTTCTTCCCGGACGTGCAGGTTCGCGGATATTATCCAAGCTATGCGTTAAAAGAGTTTGAAAGAGAAGGCTATCAGATACACTTTGAAGACGGTGATGAAGAGATTTTGAAAAACGGCCGAGTGGACTACCTCGGATTCAGCTATTACATGTCTACAACCGTAAAAAGTGATGTATCAAACGATAATACCGGAGATGTCGTGAACGGAGGATTGCCAAACGGCGTGGACAATCCTTATATTACAGCGAGTGATTGGGGCTGGGCGATTGACCCGACCGGTTTACGGTACACATTAAACCGCTTATACGACCGCTATCAGATTCCATTATTTATCGTGGAAAACGGATTCGGCGCCATCGACACATTAGAAGAGGACGGTTCAATTCATGACACTTCAAGAATTGAATATTTATCGTCACATATAAAAGCTTTGAAAAAAGCAATCACATATGATGGTGTGGATGTAATGGGCTATACACCATGGGGAATTATTGATATCGTGTCATTTACAACCGGAGAAATGAAAAAACGCTACGGCATGATTTATGTTGATCGGGATAATGAAGGCAACGGTTCAATGAGGCGGCTTAAGAAAGACTCATTTGAATGGTATAAAAAAGTGATTGAAACAAACGGTTCATATGTATCCTAAAGGTGTAAAAAGGGAAGGCTTCACCGTCGTGTGAAGCCTGCTTTTTATCAGTAATTTTGAAAGCGTATTCATTCAAGCGGGAAGGAGGTGACTGTCCGGCTTTTCATTTAGAATCGCTTATAAAAATAAGGAAAGGGATGGTGGTTCATGTTTTTTAAAAAAGGTCTGCACATGACGCTGGTTTTTCTTATGTTTTTCTTTTTCATATCAAGCAGCATGGAAACCGAAGTGTATGCGGCTGATCGGAAGGCTTCAGACAAAAACAAAGTAAGGGTGTGGTTCAGTTCTGAAAAAGATCCGGCTTCCCGTACGTGGTATGACGGGCCGCTGGAAGTGAAATACGCCTTAGACGAACAAACACCGCTTACATTGACAAAAAAGAAGGCTTCTGACTCCGCCGCTGTGTATATTGATCCGTCGCGCCGCTATCAAAGTGTGTTAGGCGTAGGATCGTCTCTGGAAGAATCCACAATCCATAATTTATCAAAAATGACACCCGCAAAAAGAAAGGAAGTGCTGAAAAAACTGGTTGATCCCAAAGATGGTATCGGCATGGACGTTATGCGCATAACGATCGGGACATCTGATTTTACGGCACAGGAATTTTATACGTATGACGATATGCCTGAAGGCCAAACAGATCCTAAGCTCCGTCATTTCTCGATCCAAAAGGATATTGATTTACACATTACAGCAACCATCAAGGAAGCGCTGGCGATAAATCCGGAACTGAAAATCATTGCCTCGCCGTGGAGCCCGCCGGCTTGGATGAAAACGAATGAAAACCTCAAGCGGGGAAAGCTGAAAGATAAATATATCGGCGCACTGGCCGTTTACTTCCGCAAATTTATTGAGGCGTACGAAAAGCAAGGAATTCCGATTTATGCCATGACCCTTCAAAATGAACCTTTGCTGGAAATCGACTATCCGAGCATGTATATGCCGCCGTCTCAGCAGCGCAAACTGGCACTGGCCTTAAAAAAAGAAATGAAAAAACACGTAATTGACACGAAAATTTGGATTTATGATCACAATGCGAGCGGGGCGTGGAACTATATTCCGCCGATTTTAGATGATAAAAAAGGAAACCGGGCGGCAGACGGCATCGCTTTTCACGATTATGACGGTGACCTTTCCGTCATGTCGGAAATCGGAAAGAGATATCCTGATCAATCTATTCACTTAACGGAGCGGTCTGTCTGGGGGACGGCAGGGGCGGACCGGATCGCGCAGTATTTCCGCAACGGCGCGTCGAGCTACAATGCGTGGGTGACGATGCTCGACAGTCAAATCAAGACGCATCATTGGATAGGCACCCCAGACCCGACGCTGTTTATTCAGGATGCTAAAAACCCTGACCGCTATTGGAATATCCCGATCTTTCATATGACAGGCAACTTTTCAAAATTTATCGACCGGGGAGCAAAGCGGATAGAAAGTAATTACGGCTCCAAAAACACAGTCTCGAATGTATCGTTCCTTAATCCTGATCAATCCATTGTGACAGTCGTAATCAACCAGACATCCGCCGATCAAAAATTCCATGTCGTTTCAGAAAATCGGCAGTTTGAAGCTGTCACCCCGGCTAAAACTGTGGCTACCTACAAATGGAAGTGAAAAAAGTAAAAAACCGGCACATTTACGTGCCGGCTTCTTTCTGTTAAGCGCCTTTTTGGTTCAGTTGATCAGAAGGCGCTTTATTGAATAAACCGTCTTTGACGGCGTTTGAAGCCGCATTTTTTACAAAAAACGGGTTAAGGATAATAACGGCTGCCATGTTAGCGGTCAAACCCCAAAAGCCTTCATATATACCGTGGGCGGATTGGGTGATATTTACCGTGAATGTCACGATAAGACCGACGAGAAGACCGATAATTGTCGCTTCTTTCGTTTGATTCTTCCAAAACAGACTGACGGCGATAGCCGGAAAGATCTGAACCATGCCGGAAACACCGAGAAGCTGAAGGGTAACGAGCGCAGTCGGGAACAGCATGCCGAATAAAAGCGCGAGTCCGATGACGACAAATACCATTGAACGGGTGATCATCGTCAGCTTGCTTGGTGACACATTCGGGTGAATCAAATCCCGATATAAGTTATTCGCAAATAAGTTTGATGCCCCGATGGCCATGATAGAGCAGGGAATCAATGACGCAAGGGCAATCGTGGAGTAAGCAAAGCCCTGCGCGACTCCGCCGTAAGACGTTTGAATCAGCTTCAATAAAGCGAGCCGCGGATTGGTATCTTCCGGCAGGACAAGAAACGCGATAAAGCCGAGAAAAATAACAAGAATCAAAACAATATTATAAAGCGGCAGAAACATGCTGTTTTTGCGGACGGCATCTGCGCTTTTTGCCGTAAATACGCCGGTTGCCGCATGCGCCCACATAAAGAGCGCCAGCGCAGATACGATGGAAGCTGTGATAAACCAAGGAATTCCTTTCGGCCCCGAATCCGGGATCGTCAGCATTTGCGGCGCTTTTTCAGCCAGAGTGTGAATCATCGGCGTCCAGCCGTGAAAATGGATCAGCGGGAGTGAGACGACCATAAACAGCATAATCACCCACACCAGAATGTCTTTAATAATCGCCGTAAAGGTCGGCCCTTTAATTCCGCTGAAAAAAGTATACAGCGCTACAAGAATAAAAGAGATGATGACGACCATATTGACATTAATGACACCCGTTCCGGCCACCTGAAGCGTATCTTGAATTCCGCTCAGCTGGAGACAAATATAAGGAATGAGCATAAGAACGCCGACAATGGCGACAAGACTGGCCAAAAGTTTACTGTCAAAACGCTCACGGGCATAATCGGCAAGCGTCGTTAATTTGTGTATTTTTGCCACTTTCCATAGCTTCGGCAGAAAGAAATAAGCGATAAAATACGCCAAAACAGAATACGGGATTGCAAAAAAAGCAACGCTTCCCCCTGTGTAGGCTGTGCTTGTTAAGCCTAAAAACGTATAAGCCGTATAAAGATCCGCGCCGACTAAAAACCAGACGAGGAGCCCCCCGAACCGTCTGCCGCCGACAGACCATTCCTCAACAGAAGTGCGAGATGATTTGTCTCTCCCGGCTATAAAGCCGATGCAGACAACGGTTAAAACGATGATGGCTGTAATGATCAATGCTGTTATATTTGCGGGCATCAGTCCAGTCCTCCTTGTTTCTTCTGCAGCCTATAAATAAGAAACGAACATAATGGAGTGACTGCGATCCATAAAAGCAGCCAGAAATGAAAAAAAGGCAGCCCGATAATGATCGGATGAACCCGATTAGCGGCTGACAGCAGGGCCAGCTGGCTGAAAGGGATTAAGATGAGAACGAAAATTAGTGCTTTTCTGACCATTTACTTTCCTCCTGAAACTTGATAATGCTCCTTATCATAGCAGGTGTCAGATAAGATCACAAGATATTTTTCAGAAAAAAAAGAATTCTATTACTTTTTTAACTGAAACACTTTAGTTGCATCTTCATTCATATTAAATTAGAATGATTAATATCTCGAAATCAAGATATTTAGGAGTGAATACGTTGGATACACAAGGATTGCACCATGTTACCGCATTTGCAAAAGATCCTGCTGAAAATCTTCGGTTTTATACTGAAGTGCTGGGTTTGCGGCTCGTTAAAAAAACCGTTAATTTTGACGACCCGGCCACTTATCACTTTTATTTCGGCAACCAAAACGGAGAGCCGGGCACGATTATTACATTTTTTCCTTTTCAGGGAAGCCGCCCGGGAACCGTGGGAAAAGGGCAGGCCGGAAGAATTTATTTCTCCGTGCCGAAAGGAGCACTCGCGTTTTGGAAGCGCCGGCTTGAAGAAAACGGCTTGTCTGTAAAAAAACAGATCATGCTGTCTGAACAAGTGCTTCTCTTTAATGATACAGAAGACCTGCCGCTTGCCATAATGGAAGATGAAAGAAGCGGACAGAGTGAATGGACTCCTCCGGGCATTACTGAAAAAGAAGCGATCACAGGCATGAGAGGTGTTCTTCTGTACTCGTACCGTCCTGAAGCAACCATTCAATTTCTCATAGAACGCTTCGGTTATTCAAAGACAGGAGAAGAACATCAGATTGTCAGGCTGCAATCGGAGGCGCGGATCGGACATATTATAGATGTTGACCTTGCGCCGAAAGAAACAGGTACCGGCGGTTACGGGACAGTTCATCATGTCGCTTTCCGCACTAGCGAAAAAGAGCAGGCGGAATGGAAGGATATTCTTGCTAATTCTCATCTTGCTTCATCTGACATTCTTGACAGGTCTTACTTCACATCAATTTATTTCAGGGAAAGCGGCGGCATTTTATTTGAAATGGCAACCGATGAACCGGGCTTTATGACGGATGAATCCTTTGAAAATCTCGGAACAGAGCTGAAGCTTCCGGAATGGCTGGAAGAGCATCGCAGCCAGATTACAGCTGTTCTGCCCAAAATGGAGAAAGGAGAATGATGATGAAACATGTGTTTGAACAGGGAACGTCAGAAAATGTTCTGCTGCTTTTGCACGGAACGGGAGGAAATGAACATGATCTTCTGTCGCTCGGACGTTTTATCGATCCGAAAGCAAGTCTGCTCGGGGTCAGAGGATCAGTGTCGGAAAACGGCATGCCCCGTTTTTTTAAGCGGCTGAAAGAAGGCGTATTTGACGAGAAAGATTTAATTGAACGGACGGAAGAATTAAAGAATTTTATTGATGAAGCGGCGCAAATGTACGGATTCAGCAGAGAAAACGTGATTGCTGCCGGCTATTCAAACGGCGCCAATATTGCAGCAAGTCTTTTGTTTCATTATAAAGATGTACTGAAAGGAGCGGTTCTGCATCATCCGATGGTGCCGATACGCGGAGTGAAGCTGCCTGATATGGAAGGTCTGCCTGTGTTTATCGGTGCGGGAAAACGCGATCCCCTATGTACAAAAGAAGAATCGGAGGAGCTTTATCAGTATCTGACAGCTGCTCATGCATCCGTTGCTCTTGAATGGCAGGAGGGCGGTCACCAGCTCACACAGCAGGAAGCAGAGCAGGCACGAACCTGGTACAGTGAGCGATTCCTATAAAAAACCCTTAGTCTGCTTAAGCGGACTAAGGGTTTCTTTCATCTTACAGCCAAGTTGACACTTTAGATACAGGCAGCCGGTTGCTTTTATGCGCTGGCTTAACGGCTTTACCGATTGAAATCAGCATGACGGGCACGAAACGCTCGCTCACGTCGAATTCTTTAACGAATTGCCCTTTATTGAATCCGCCGATCGCGCAAGTGTCGTAGCCTTTTGCTTTAGCGGCAAGCATCAGCTGCATCGCTGCTAAAGAAGCGTTTAAAAATGCTGAATCACGGGCAAACTGATCATTTTGGTATGCACCGTTAATCTGGCCTAAAAGCGTTTGTTTAATCTCTTCTGTGATATTGCCTTGCTCAGCCAGTTCAGCATAAACGTCTTCACCATTTTCATTTGCTTTTAAGTCGCCTAATACGGCAATAACTGCTGATGAATCAATAATCTGTTTTTGATTAAAAGCAACCGGAAGCAGGGCAGCTTTTGCTTCATCACTGTGAAAGACTTGAAAATGCCAATGCTGAAGGTTCCAGGCGGAAGGCGCTTGCGTTGTGATTTCAAGGAGTTCTGTTAACTCCTCTTTTGTAATGACCGCGTCTTTATCGTATTCTTTAACAGATGCGCGTTCTTTTAAAACGTCTAATACGGATGTCATCATGTTTCCTCCTTCGGATAAACGTGTTATCATAATAGAAAAGTTAGAAGCTTACTAAATGTAACTCGGAAACTAATTTTAATGGATCACAAAAAACTTGTCAATTCATAGATGAAGGGATGAACTCACGTGGGATATACAATGTGTCCTAAAATGGAATCCGCTTTTTCCCTTTTGGGAAAGCGCTGGAACGGCCTCATTATCCATGTACTGATGGACGGGCCGAAACGATTTAAAGATATGACCGAAACGATACCGACAATCAGCCAAAAAATGCTCGCGGAGCGGCTCAAAGAGCTGGAACAAAATGAAATCGTCGAGCGTCAGGTGCTGCCTGAAACACCTGTCAAAGTCATTTATAAACTGACTGATAAAGGCTTGGCCCTGCAAGCCGTTTTTCAGGAAATGCAAAAATGGGCAGACAGTTTTTGCGAGCCCGGAGGATCTGCCAACGACACATGTGATGAATAACATAGGCTGCCCAAGGCAGCCTTTTCTTAATGATGATGTTTACTCGTCATAAAAACCATTAATATCAAAATTGTTCAGATTGAGATTCAAGCCTTTTAATTGCTTTAATAAAGCATCAAATGTAAGGAAATAATCATTTTTACATTCCGCCGGGACATCATTTGGAGAAAATAGTTTCATTCCTCCCTCAATCCACTGTTTCCGGTATAACTGAAATGCTGCTTCAATTAAATGATCAGGCGTTACAATAAACCCTAGGCTTACGTCATGGTCTTCGCTGTAACCGAATTCAAACCCGCAGCAGGGGCAAATATCAAATGTTTTTTGATATTCGCCGTTATAAACGGGTCTTGTCTCTAATCCTTTAAATCCGCATATCAAACAAGGGTACAACTCACTAACCAACATACATCCCTCTTTTATTCAGTTTGCGATCATTCAGAACAAGCGGGGAGGCCTTTTACAGTTTCCCGGTTAAAAACTGAGCCTCACCAAGCCCGAAGCTCCAATCGGCGTTCCCGTTTTCTGTAATGGAAATCATGACGTCCTCGGGTGATATGCCGCATTCTGTTTTAAGCTGATCAGCCATCAGTTGATATAATGTTTCTTTTTGATGTTCGGTGCGCGCTTTGCTGACAATGCTGATGATGACAAGATCTTTGCTTCTTTTGAAACCGAGCCCGGTATCTTCAATGATAAGCTCATGAGGCCGATGCTGGTGAACGATCTGATAACGGTCCGTTACAGGGACATCAAAAGCTTTAACAATGGCGTAATGGGCGGTATCCAGTAATTTTTTTAATGCTGCGTCATCCCGGCCTTCAATAACGTCAAAACGAAGTAATGGCATATTTTATTCCCCCTGATGGTTTTATATAATGTCGCAACTTGTAAAAAAGTATAACAGTTAATCAAAATGTAATCAAATTATAACCAAAATATTTATACATTAATGCAATATCAGAGAGAGACACATGTTGTTACAATCGCCCAATCAATTTCCTCATTTTATGAATACGCTTAAGAATAGGCAGACATAAAGGAGGAAAAACATGTACCCTCGTCATGCATTGTATCGCGGGAATTTCGGTCCTGCCGGATTTCCGGCGAGAAGTCCTTTTTTGTTCGGCGCTCCTTTATTCGGCGGATTTTTAGGCGGTCTTCTCGGAGGCGTGATTGCCACAGGTTTTACAAGACCCCGCTATCCGTACGGGTTCGCCGGTTACGGATACGGAGGCGTCCCATACGGCGGTTTCGGGCCGGGAGCCGGCGGTTATCCGCCATTTTATTAAAGAAAAAACGGCCTGCATCGCGCGGGCCGTTTTTTTATCTTAAAATCTCCACTTCCGATAGATTGTAGTCTTCCTGTTTTGAAAACATAACTTCAATCATCCCGTCTTTATAGACTGCTTTTGTTCCTTTTCGTTTGACGAGGCTCGGAAGGACGATTTCTTTTTTTCCTTCTCCCAGACTGCTGTTCTCTACAACGAGGCTGTGTGACGTATGCTTAATCCTGATACGGTCGAGTTCTTCTTGTTCGGCGGGAATTTTCGCAAAAACATGATCGGATGTTTCAAAAAGGTCAATTTCCGGCTTGGGCGGTTCCGCTTCGACCGGCTCGGCATTTTTGGACATGGGATCGCGAAAAGGGAACTGTCCGGCATAACCGGCGCCGAATACGCTTTCCATCACTCGGTTGACATATGTCTCGACATCTTTCGGATCAGCATTTTTAAACGTTTCTTTAGAGAACTGATTTTGGAAGGGAAAATATTTGTTCCAATCAAACACGGCATCTCACCCTTTCTTAACGGACAACATAGTATATGCCCGCCGGAAGCTTCCCGTGATATAATATAATCTGTTTACAGAAAGGAAGGGGAAGGCCGTGCAAGGGAATAACGCAAGAAAAGGAATCATTTATACCGCTTGTTCTTTCGCCATGTGGGGGCTGTTTCCGGTCTATTGGAAACTTCTTGAACAAATACCCGCATTGGACATTTTAGCTCACCGGATTTTATGGTCATTTGTTTTCATGTGTGTGCTTTTAACTGTGCTTAAGAAGTGGAAAACCGGATGGCGTGAACTGCGTCTTTTGAAATCGGAAGGGGGCCTGCTGGCGCTTTTTTTCGCTTCCGTTTTAATTTCCGTTAATTGGTTTGTGTACATATGGGCCGTTAATCACGGCTTTTTGCTTGAAGCAAGTCTCGGGTATTACATTAATCCGCTCGTTTCCGTTCTTTTGGGCATCCTATTCTTAAAAGAAAAGCTTAACAAGGTGCAAACAGCAGCCGTTTCTATTGCCGGGGCGGCCGTGATCATATCTGCGTTTCAATATGGCGCGGTTCCTTATATCGCATTGCTGCTTGCATTCAGCTTCGGCCTGTACGGCTTATGCAAAAAAAGAACCCGCATGTCCAGCACGATGGGACTGACGCTGGAGACGCTTTTGATTACCCCGGCTGCACTTATTTATTTAGGATATACAGCTGACGGGAGCACTTCCGGGTCCTTGGGGGCAGGAACATGGGCGCTCCTATTTTTCGCAGGCGTATTTACGGCCCTGCCGCTGTTGCTGTTTGCAGAGGGGGCAAAGCGTCTGCCGCTGTATCAAGTCGGCATTTTGCAATATATAGCGCCGACTATTACCCTTATGCTCGGCGTATTTGTGTATCATGAACCGTTTTCCGGGCAAAAAGCGTTTACCTTCATTTGTATATGGGCAGCATTGCTTTTGTTTACCTTTTCACAGATAAAATGGAAGCGGCCGATAAAAAGCCGCTAAGCCTTTCGCTTTCCAGCGATAGCTTAAATTATGTATAATCATTACGAGTATGTAAAGGAGCTGTACAATGGGCACTGATAAAGACATAGCAAAAGCCTATCAGGCACTGTGGAATAACCGCACTCTCCCGGCTTCAACCCTTGAAGAAGCGGAGAAGGCAATTGATCTTGAACTGCTTGATCAAAGAACACATCCGAGGCTCCGGAAGACACCCGAGGAAAAGTTTGCTCTGGCGGTGCAGCGAATTGTAGATTCCCGGCTGCGGCCGATTGAGAAATATGAATTGGTTGAACTACATACGAAGCGTTTGCAATTTTTAAAAGAAGAAAGAGGGGAGCAGCTATGAAAGCGATCATAAAAGAAGATGTGCAAACTTCTTTAGAGCGATATGCCGATCGTCCTGTATATATCCATTTGGAAACAACGACCGGTTCTTATTCAGCGCATCTGAATGAGAAAAACATGACGGTTGTAGCCTATATACGCAATGCAAAAGTGACGTACCATCAGGCGAAAATCAAAGGAAACGGCCCGTACCGCGTCGGTTTGAAAACAGAAGAGGGCTGGATTTACGCAGAAGGTTTAACTGAGTATACAGTAGATGACGAAGACCGCTTGTTAATGGCAGGGCATCTGCCGGGCGGAAAATTGGCGATTTCGCTTCAAATCAGCGAAAAGCCGTTTACAGTTTAAAGAAAAGGGTGAAAATCATGAAAGAACATGTACTCGTCATCCTGCCTCACCCTGATGATGAATCATACGGAGTGGCAGGGCTGATTGCTTTACACAGACAAAAAGATATTCCCGTTACGTATGCATGCGCAACGCTTGGCGAAATGGGCCGGAACATGGGAGATCCTTTTTTCGCGAACCGTGAAACACTGCCGCTGTTAAGAAAACAAGAGCTGATCGACGCATGCAAAGCAATGGACGTTACTGACCTGAGAATGCTCGGGCTTCGTGATAAAACACTTGAATTTGAAGATGACGAGTGGCTCGCGGATATGATGGAAGAGATTATCGACGATGTAAAACCGAGTCTGATTGTTACATTCTATCCGGAGCACGGCGTCCATCCGGATCATGATGCATGCGGCGAAGCGGTTATCAGAGCGCTTTACAGAAAGAAAAAAGAGGACCGCCCGCGCACGCTTTGCATGGCAATCACCCGCAACAGGGAGGAAGCCGTCGGCAAGCCTGATGTCATTCTTGATATTAAAGAGGTTGCCGATATTAAAATGAATGCATTAAAAGCGCACCGCACCCAAACGGAAGGCATGCTGAGAGAGCTGGAAGAAAAAATAAAAAATAACGAGCCGGTTCTTCAGACATGGTTTGAAGAAGAAGTGTATTGGACATATCCGTGGAAAGACTGATAAAAAAAGGGATAAGGCTGAAATGCCTTATCCCTTTTTTTGTGTCAGATCGGAGGCGATCGCTTCCGCAAGCGAAGACCGTATTGATAAATTTGAAAAACTCAGTCCGAGCTGCACCGCGGTTTGGGCGATTTCAGGACGAATTCCGGATAATGTCGCTTTCACGCCGAGCATTCCGAGTGATTCAATTAAGGTGAAAAGCTGTTGGGCAACCATCGTATCAATCATGGCTACGCCCGATAAATCAATGTACAGCTGCGTGATGCGCTTCTCTGAACACTGATGCAGCGTATTCTCCAAAATCATTTTGGCTCTTGCCGTGTCAATATCCCCGATCAGCGGCAGCAGTCCGACATTATCAAAAAGCACAATTACCGGCGAGCTCAGCTCGGTGATCAATTCTTTTTGCGCTTCAAGCTGAATGTTTGTGTTTTTATACATTTCCTCTATGAAAATATGAATCACCACATCAAACGATTTAATCAGCGTATGGAATATATCTTCGGCATCTTCTTCTGTCAAGGTGTCTGAATGAAGTCTGGTAAACTGCTTGACATGGCCGACATACAAATCACGAACTCTGATAAACTCGCGAATAATATAATGGATGGGAGTTTTTAAATGTTCTTCATCCCGTGCGGCTTCAAACGCCCACTTTTCCAATGCCGCTGTATATACTTCCTTCTCTTCAGAAAAAATCCGATTGAGCTGATAATTAAACGCCAGATTTTGTTTTTTCAGATTCGTGAGTACAGCCGGGTCAGTAGAAGCATAAACAGAATCAGGATCCGTATCATGAAGGGTATCAAACCATGTCTGACTGATGTCCTCCGCCCGTTCAGTTAAATAATCGTACAGCAGTTTATGTTTTGGCATTGCTGCTCCTCCTTTATGAAATCATCATTTTTTTCACATAATGCTTTTGCAGTTTCATCAGTCTGAAGAATAAACCGACAGCTCCTGCAGCAAGTCCTGCAATTAACCCGATCCAATAGCCGTATGCCCCGAGGCCCGTATAAGTGCCGACTGCGTAACCGACCGGAAGCCCGATAATCCAATACGACACAAAAGCCGCGCCGAGTGTATAGTTGACATCCTTATATCCTCTCAGAGCGCCTTGTATCGGAGCTGCTACGGCATCAGAAAGCTGGAAAAACAGCGCATAGATTAAAAAGTGCTGCGTCAACATGAGCACCGCCGGATCTGATGTATACATTCCGGCGATTTGCGGTCTGAACAGTAAAATGAAAGCCGCCGTGCATAAAGAAAAACTAAGCGCCATCACGATCCCGATATAGCTGTATGAGCGGGCATCTCTATAGCGATTTGCGCCTGCTTCAAAGCCGACCAAAATGGTCATGGCCATGGATACGCTGAGCGGCAGCATATACAAGAGAGAAGCAAAATTCATTGCCGCCTGGTGAGCTGCAATCGTCACCGTCTGAAAATGGCTCATAAGCAGTGTGACAGCCGCAAAAATGCTCGTTTCAAAAAAAACGGCAAAACCGATAGGCAAACCGATTTTCAAAAGCTTTCTGCATTCAGACGGAGAAAAACGGTACAGTTTCCGAAATACAGAGTACCCGGCAAACGGCCCAAATCTGCAGACGATAAAAAAGCTGATGGCGCAAATACACCAATAAGTCAGGGCGGAAGCGAGCCCCGCACCGACTCCGCCCAATGCCGGCATGTTGAATTTCCCGAAAATAAATACATAATTTAAAACAAAATTAATAGGCAATGAGCAAAGCGTAATAAGCATTGTGACTCGCGTTTTGCCGAGTGCATCAATAAACGAGCGCAAAACGGTGTACACAAACAAAGGAAAAATACCGAGGGATAAAAAGCCTGAAAAGTGTTTGGCGATCGTCCGGACACGAGGTTCCAGCCCCAAATGTCCCAAGATCATATCAACGGTGAAAAAGCCGATCAGGATAACCGCCGCACTGAGAACGGCCGCTACATAAACGGCCTGGATGACGGAAAACGGCACTTCCTTTTGTCTGCCGGCTCCAAACAGCTGCGAAACAACGGGCGTAACGGCCATTAATATTCCTGCAAGGCCCGTATAAACCGGCGTCCACAGGCTTGAACCGATTGCAACCCCGGCTAAATCGGCAGCGCTCACTTTCCCTGACATCACCGTATCCAAAAAGGTGATCAGGGAAAGGCCCGCCTGTGTGATTAAAATCGGAATGAAGATATGTAACAGCTGTCTGACCTTTTGGCCGATCGTGTTCGTTTCTCTCAAGTTAGGTTCCCCGTTTCTTTATTTTAACGAGAGAAATTATAACATTTTATGTATAAAAAGCAATGAAAGCCGGCCTACTCTTTTTTATCCGGTTTCGGCTTTTTAAACATCTTGGCATAAATGAATGAAAGTGAAATGACCCCTAAAAAGGTGCAGATATATTGCATCAGCCGTGCGAATTCCATATGATGTGCGCCTCCTTTCATGATTATGGTGCACACAGCGGCGCATATCCATGCGCGCGATGCAGAAAATAAGGGAAAGGAGCTGATGTGACATGCGCCACACTCAAATGACGGAAAGCGCGTTTACCGCTGCCGTTCAAACGTATTTGAAACAAATTACAGAGGATGCCGGAATGATACTGCGGACATTGGATGAAAAAGACCAATGCCTTCTTTGTGAATTAGATGAACTGGGACATACGTTTCAGGAAATGCAGGCTGTCGCTTCGTCGTTTTACCTGCAGACATATATCGAACATTTTACGCCTTCCTATACAGAGCTGGCGAGGGCCGTGCAGCATCTGGCGGAAGAAAAGCACGGAGCGCTGATTGTGATTGAACGTGCAGATCCGCTGGACGGAATAATACAAAAAGGGACCAGCCTGCATGCCGAGATCAGTGCGGCTTTAATTGAGAGTATTTTTTATCCCGGCAATCCGCTTCACGACGGAGCCGTATTGGTCAGAGAAAACCGGGTTGTATCAGCAGCCAATGTGCTTCCGCTCACAACAAAACATGTCGATCTCAAATACGGGACGCGCCACAGGGCCGCGATGGGACTTTCGGCCGTGACTGATGCACTCGTGCTCGTTGTTTCAGAAGAAACGGGAAAAATGTCCTTTGCTAAAGACGGCGGACTGTATCCGCTTGTTTCTCCGCGGGCGCTTCATGCGAAATAATAAGAAAATGGGAATATTGTACCCATTTAATATTAATAAGGTGAACATCTTTACCTTTTTCTGTATTGATGTTATCGTTTAAATATACATAAAATTTAAAAGAATAGGGAGTGGAAAGATGGCAAATGTATTGATGATCGGCTTTCCGGGAGAAGGCCATATCAATCCGTCTTTAGGCGTCGTAAAAGAACTGAAGGCAAAAGGGGAACATGTCGTATATTACGGCGTGAAGGAATATGAGAACAAAATCGCGTCAAGCGGAGCGGAATTCCGTGAATATGAAGATTTCCGAAAAGATGAATTCGGAAAAAACGCAACGGGTGATGAACAGCGGGACGCTACCGAGTTTTTGCTATTAATGATTGAGACTTCCAAAAAAGCCGCACTCCGTATTCTTGAGGAAGTAAAAGATGAATCCTACGACTACATCCTGTATGATCATCATTTTCTGGCAGGAAGGCTCGTGAGAAACCAGCTGAAATTGCCGGCATATTCACTTTGTACGACATTTGCAATGAATGAAGCATTTATTAAAGAAGTGTTTTCAAATACAAACCTTGTATCAGAGGAATCATCTCATTATCCGGCTTATACCGAAGCGGTCAGCCGGCTCAATGAAGAATTCAGCGCAGACATTAAAACGCCGTATGATATTTTCTCAAATGACGGCAGAAAAACCATCGTGTTTACTTCAAGAGCGTTTCAGCCGAAAGAAGAAGAGTTTGGCGATTCTTATCTCTTTGTCGGCCCGTCCATTACCGAAAGGGCGGCGGCTCAAGATTTCCCGTTTGAACAGCTTGAAGGAGAAAACGTCCTGTTTATTTCCATGGGCACGATTTTTAACAATCAGAAGGAATTGTTTAATAAATGCTTAAAAGCGGTCAGAAACTTTAACGGAAAAGCCGTCATGTCAATCGGCAAACATCTTGATCCGGCGGAGCTTGATGAAATTCCTGAGAATGTCATTGTAAAGCCTTATGTTCCGCAGCTTGAGATCCTGAAGAGAGCGGACTTATTTATCACTCACGGCGGAATGAACAGTACGAGCGAAGGGCTTTACTACAAAACCCCGATGATCGTCATTCCGATGGGCGCAGATCAGTTCGCCGTCGGAAGCCAAGTGGAAAACACGGGCGCGGGCAAGATGTTTAAAAAAGAAGATGTAACAGCGGAACTGCTCACTGAAGCAATAAAAGAATTGAGCGAAAATCCTGAATATCAGACAAAAGCTTCTGAAATCGGAGAATCCCTGAAAGCGGCCGGCGGAGCACAGCGTGCAGCGGAATTGATAGCAGAAGACGTGAAAACAGCCGAGACCCGGGTTCTGTAATCAGCCGTCACCCGCTTCCTAAAGGAAGCGGGCTTTTTTTGATTGTTTTTCGGGAGGATTTTTCACGCCGTAAAGAGAATTGTATGAAAAACAGACAAGAAAGGTGGAATGTCGCGGAAAAAAGCCATGTTATGAAAATGATTCCAAAGTCTTTTGTGAAATTTTCTCAATTTATGTAAAATGTGTGGCATTGGTGATGATCTAAGGCCAAATGAATCGGAATTAATGTCGACTTCTGAATGAATCCTGCATAACAGGCGGCGTCCAAAGAAAAGGAACGTCCCTTTCAGCAATGATAAATAGGAGGTTTTTCGTTATATGAAGAAAAAAATCGCAGCCGGTCTGGCTGTATCTGCAGTAATGACTTCAACCTTTGCCGTGCATCCCGCTGAAGCAAAAACCATTCAAGTAAAAAGCGGCGACTCTCTTTGGAAGCTTTCCCGGCAATATCATACAAGTATTTCAGCCCTGCAGGCGGAAAATAAACTCAAATCAACGATACTCCACCCAGGACAGCGGCTGCACATTCCTGACGGCAGCGGCAAAACCGGACAAAAGGGAAAACGAAGCACGGGTGCTTACACAGTTACATACGGAGACTCATTATGGGTGATCGCAAAAAAATACAAAATGAGCGTTTCTGAGCTGAGAAGCCTCAACCGTTTGAGTTCAGATGTCATCTACCCGGGCCAAAAACTGAAAATTAAAGGGTCTGCCGGCGGCACGGACGGAGGCGGCAGACAGACAAAGCCTGATAAAGGCGCATCAGGGACTTACACTGTGAAGCCGGGTGACTCGCTGTGGAAAATTGCCAATCAAACCGGCATCACCATCGCCGAACTGAAAAAGCTGAATCAATTAACATCAGACATGCTGTATCCGAATCAAGTGTTAAAGATTAAAGGTTCTTCACATAACGGAAACAGCGGCAAAACACCGCCATCTCATTCAAACCCTTCTGAGAAGCCATCCACTTACAAAGTAAAAGCAGGCGATTCCCTCTGGAAAATTGCTAATCGGTTCGGCATCACCGCTCAGCTCATCAGAGAAAAAAATAAATTGACAACTGATGTGCTTCAAATCGGACAGGTTCTGGTGATTAACGGAACGGGAAAAACAGAAGATCCTGTGCGGCAGCCGGATAACAAACCGGCAAAGCCAAACAAGCCGAATACTCCCGAACCTCCGGTGACAGGGTCAAAGATTGACAGAATGATAGGCGAGGCGAAAAAACATGTCGGCGTTCCTTACCGCTGGGGAGGCAATACGCCTGCGGGCTTCGATTGCAGCGGTTACATCTATTACCTTTTAAATAAGGTAAGCTCTGTTTCCCGTCTGAGCACGGCCGGATATTGGAATACGATGAAACATATCAGCCAGCCGTCAGCAGGCGACTTTGTCTTCTTTACGACATATAAAGCGGGTCCTTCTCATATGGGAATGTATTTGGGCGGAGGAAATTTTATTCACGCAAGCTCCTCCGGGGTTGAAATTTCAAACTTAAGCAATCCATATTGGAAAAAAGCGTATTTAGGAGCGCGCAGTTATTTTTAAAAAAAGCCTTTCGGGGCTTTTTTTGTTTACCATTTTCACGTTTTGACAAGACTGATAGGTAAAAAATAAGGGGGAGGAAGCATGAATCGTCTCTTGCTTTTTCTCATGCTCGCATCAATTACGCTTTGCGGCTGCGGGGAGAGACCCGTTCCTGTTCCGCCCAAAAAACATGGGGAAAGCCGCGCATTGGAAGCATCTGCATACCGTGAGCATGCCGTACTCATCAATCAAAACGGAAAAACGATCGGATATATTGAAGTGAGGGAATCTGATGATGAAGGGTCAGACATTCATATATCAGCGGGGCATCTGCCGCCCGGCACTTCTCTCGGATTTCATATTTATGAAAAAGGGACTTGTCAGGCACCTGATTTCGAATCAGCCGGGGGACCGTTCAACCCTTTGAACAAAGAACACGGCTTCAACAATCCGATGGGTCATCACGCCGGGGATCTCCCCAATCTTGAAGTGGGGGCCGACGGTAAAGTGGATGTCATTATGAACGCGCCGCAAACTTCATTAAAAGAAGGGAGCAGACTCAGCCTGCTCGACCGGGACGGAAGCGCGTTCGTCATTCATGAACATACGGACGATTATTTAACAAACCCGAGCGGAAATTCCGGAGCCAGACTCGCCTGCGCTCCCCTGACAAAAAGCGCCCGCAGGGAATGAGCCCTTTTGTATTGAGTATACAAGGGCTTTTTTAGTATACTCGGTTATGGAATACAAATGGAAAGGAAACATCACCTATGACTTCAGAATTACAGCACCTATCACTTCCGGAAGATATACAAAACAAACTGCAGGCTTATCAAAATCATCCCGTTTCCCAAGAATTTCAGGATTTAATCGGATCATCAGGCTATGAAGCCGAAGATAAAGCGATTGTATTCGATGCCGTCATCGCTTTGACAATGGGAAAAAATATCTTATTAAAAGGACCGACGGGTTCAGGAAAAACAAAATTGGCGGAAACGCTTTCGAACTATTTTCATAAACCGATGCACAGCGTCAACTGCTCCGTAGACCTCGATGCAGAAGCGCTTGTCGGCTATAAAACGATTGAAAATGAACAGGGACAGGCGACAATTGAATTCGTTCCCGGACCTGTAACAACCGCAATGAACGAAGGACATTTTTTATACATTGACGAAATCAATATGGCAAAGCCTGAAACCCTTCCGATTCTAAACGGCGTGCTTGATTACAGAAAAATGATGACAAATCCCTTTACAGGAGAAGTGATTAAGGCAAGCGAAGGATTCGGTGTTATCGCCGCGATTAATGAAGGCTACGTCGGCACCGTTCCGCTGAACGAAGCCCTTAAAAACCGTTTTGTCATCATTGATGTTCCGTATATTAAAGGAAGCCTCCTGAAACAGGTGCTGACCTCTCAGTCTGTCTTAAAAGATGAGAAATTAATTGAACGCTTTATGACGCTGTCTTCTGATTTAATCGCACAAGCGCATAACGGACAAGTGTCAGAAGAAGCGGCGTCCATCAGGGCTCTCATTGATACGTGCGACTTGGCTGCGTACATCCCGCCGAAACGGGCGATTGAAAGAGGCATCGTGGAAAAACTTGACGACGACAGGGAAAAAGCCGCTGTCAGAAATATTGCAGAAACGCTGTTCGAATGAGGGACATACAATGAAGTTTATCAAATTTAATGACAGCACGATTGATTCGTTTTTGTTCATGATGCTGACTGACCTGGCCAAAACACTGACCAGAAGCAGTGAAGTTGAAGTGGAATATGGCGTGCAGTCTTACTACAATCCCTTTGAAAAGAAGATTTACATGAGCCACTTTTGGAAAGACCGATCAGCCGGGGATATGGAAGCCGGCCTGAAAAGCGATGTCTATTTGCGCGCTGTCGGAACACGCAGCAGCTCATTTCGGGAATTTGCGGGGTTTTTAAATGACGTTCACCGGCACTTCACCCGCCAAAGCTTTGCCAAGCAGCTGTTTATGCTGCTCGAGGATATCAGAATTGAAGAGCTGATCAAAAAAGAACGGCCGGGAACGAAACGTGTTTTTCAGAAGCGGAGGGAGATGTACAGGAAATATTTCACGACGCAGCTGACATTGAATTTAGAACGGAGCATTTTCACCGACGCTTTGTATTGCGCGATGTTTGTCAAGCTGACGGCTGAGTCTCCGCTTGAAGGCATTCCTTCCATGCATGAACATATTGACATGATGATACCGTATATTGAACGTCAGCTCATCCGGATGTATGAGGCGGATTCTACGGAACAAATTGCAAGAATAACGGAAGACCTCATGGAAGGCCTTGATGAAGTGCTTGAGAAAGATATGCTGAACACGTACTTTTTTCTGCCGGAACTTGATTACGAAAAAGCGGCTGAAGAGCCTTTATTCGAAAGCGTAAAAAAAGCGCCTTCGTTAAGTGACGATCTCACGCTCCCTGAGTCTTCCGACGGAGATGAAGAAATCCTTGAAGAGAAAATGAATACGTGGCACCGGGAAACCGAAGCGCCGGCAAAAAGTTTCCTTCAATTTGATATTGAGCACGGCGCGAAATCAGATCTTGGGAAAGACGCGGCCAGAGAAGGCGATGACGGTGACCAGGCGCTCGGCTCCGTTCAAGGTTCCGCACGTCAGACGAAAAGAGAGGATTACTCCAAACTGGAAGCGCTTGAATCCATTCAGGATGAACATGAGGGCGCGGGGCTGGCTGACGGAAAAGAAAACAAATTTGCCTTCCCGGTTTATCAAACGCCTCATAAAGCGTCTCCTGAAGAGGAGCAGTCTTATAAAGAACAGGCAAAAACGATAGAATCATATCAAAAACGCCTGAAGCAGATGATACAAAAAACACTTGAGCACAAAAAAACGCTCCCGCGGACCGACCTTCACGCAGGCCGGCTGAATCGCAAACTGATCCGCTATTTTACGGAGCGGAACCCGCGCCTTTTCTATAAAAAGCAGGATCCGTCCTCAGACATTGACGCCGTTTTTACATTGCTTGTCGATTGTTCGGCCAGCATGTTCGACAAAATGGATGAAACAAAAAGAGGGATCGTTCTTTTTCATGAAGCCTTGAAATCAGTGTCCGTACCGCACCAGATCGTCGGGTTTTGGGAGGATACGAACGAAGCGACTGAAACGAGCCAGCCGAATTTCTTCAATACCGTCATTCCGTTTGAAGAGTCGCTGCTGCAGGCGGCGGGTCCGCTGATCATGCAGCTTGCGCCTGAAGAAGATAACAGAGACGGATACGCCATCAGACAAATGACGAAACAGCTGATGCGGCGGAGTGAGGCGCAAAAATTTTTAATCGTGTTTTCAGACGGAGAGCCGGCAGCATTCGGATACGAACAAAACGGCATCGTCGATACGAGCGAGGCTGTCATCGAAGCGAGAAAAAAAGGGATAGAAGTCATAAATGTTTTTCTGTCCAATACTGCGATAGAAGAATCACAGATGAAAACCATTCAGGATATGTACGGAAAGTACAGTATTTTTGTTCCGGATGTCGATCAGCTGCCCGATGTGCTGTATCCGCTCTTGAAAAAACTGCTTCATAAAAGCATAGGATAGGCTTTTTCCTATGCTTTTTCGCTTTTTATTTTAAAATGATTTAATTTTTTCGGTATTGATCTGTTTTTTTTACTATTTTGTGAACAATCAAGGTAGAATCCAAACGCAATCAGTGGTAAAATATCCTTGGAAGCGTTTTTATTACATAATTTTGGGCACAGCGTTCAAAAGTTATTTCAAGATAGTGAATTGATCACTTGATTATCTAGGTTGGGGGTAATATTCAAATGTTTCAAAATAATATGAAACAAAGAATGAATTGGGAAGATTTTTACGGACCGAACCTCGGCTATGCACTGGAGCTGTACGACCAATATGCTGAAGATCCAGACAGCATTGATCCGGATCTGAAAGACATGTTTGACGAACTCGGCGCTCCGCCAAGCCAAATAAAAGAGGCATCGGGAACAAAGGAACAGGGACGCGTCACCGCAGATCTGATTCAAAAGATCGCAGCAGCAGTTAAACTTGCAGAAGATATTCGAACCTATGGCCATCTGAACGCTTCCGTCAATCCGCTCAGAAAGGATCCGAAAAAGAGCGAGCTCTTTCCGTTATCCGAGTATGGGCTTACAGAAGAAGAAATGAAAGCAATACCCGCGTCTGTCATCTGTAAAGACGCACCTGCCAATATAACAAACGGCTTAGAAGCCATCCAGCATTTACGCAATACCTATAAAAGAACCATCTCCTTCGAGTTTGACCATGTGCATGATTTCGAAGAGCGCGCATGGATTACAAAAATGGTCGAATCCGGAGAACTGTTCCGGAAAAATTCACCGGAAAAACTGTCAGCCGTTTTAGAAAGACTGACGGAAGTAGAAGGATTTGAACAATTTTTACACCGGACATTCGTCGGTCAGAAGCGTTTCTCAATTGAGGGGTTAGACGCGCTTGTGCCGGTTCTTGACGACATTATCGCCCAGTCTGTGAAAGCGGGCACAACCAATGTCAATATCGGGATGGCGCACAGAGGCCGTTTAAATGTGCTTGCGCATGTGCTCGGCAAACCGTATGAGATTATTTTCTCAGAATTCCAGCACGCGCCGAATAAAGACCTTGTGCCGTCTGAAGGATCGACCGGCATCAGCTACGGCTGGACGGGCGATGTAAAATACCACCTCGGTGCAGACAGACAGCTTCAGGATGCTGAAACCAAAAGTGCGCGGATTACGCTTGCAAATAACCCGAGCCATTTGGAATTCATCAATCCGATTGTTGAAGGAAGCACGCGGGCGGCACAGGAAACAAGAACGCAAAAGGGGTACCCGGTTCAAGACGAAACAAAATCGCTCGCCATTTTAATTCACGGTGACGCAGCGTTTCCGGGAGAAGGCATTGTCGCCGAGACGCTGAACTTAAGCTCTCTGAAAGGCTATCAGGTCGGCGGGGCCATTCATATCATCGCCAATAATATGATCGGCTTTACAACTGAAAGCGATGAATCACGATCCACGAAATATGCCAGTGATTTGGCGAAGGGCTATGAAATTCCGATCGTTCACGTCAACGCGGATGATCCGGAAGCATGCCTGTCAGCCGTTAAATTTGCGGTTGAATACCGGAAGCGGTTCAATAAAGATTTCTTAATCGATTTAATCGGGTACAGACGGTACGGCCACAATGAAATGGATGAGCCGTCAACGACACAGCCGATGCTGTATGACGCCGTCAGAAAACACCCGACTGTCAAGCGGATCTTTGCGGAAAAACTCGTAAGTGAAGGTCTGATCAGCGAGGAAAAAGCGCAAAACATCGAAACGGCAGTGACAAAACGAATTGAAGACGCCTATAAAAAGGTGCCCGCCAAAAAAGAAGACGCTGTACGGGAAATTGAATTGCCGGAACCGGTGTCCAACGGTTTTCCAGACGTTGACACAGCCATCGACTTTGATGTTCTCCGCAAGCTGAACGGCGAACTTATCAACTGGCCGGAATCTTTTAACGTGTTCGGCAAGCTGAAAAGAATCCTGGAAAGACGTGCAAAAGCGTTTGATGATGATCGTAAAGTTGAATGGTCATTGGCTGAATCGCTTGCGTTTGCTTCCATTTTGAAAGACGGCACGCCGATCCGGCTGACCGGACAGGATTCAGAGCGCGGAACGTTCGCTCAAAGAAACCTTGTGCTGCATGACAGCGAAACAGGAGAAGAATTTGTTGCCCTCCATCACTTAGACGACTGCGCTGCTTCATTTACGGTGCATAACAGCCCGCTCTCTGAAGGATCGGTTCTCGGCTTTGAATATGGATACAACGTGTATTCGCCTGAAACGCTTGTGATGTGGGAGGCGCAGTACGGGGACTTTGCCAATGCGGCTCAAGTCTATTTTGATCAATTCATATCTGCAGGACGGGCAAAATGGGGACAAAAATCAGGACTGGTCATGCTGCTGCCTCACGGTTACGAAGGGCAGGGCCCTGAACACTCCAGCGGCCGCGTCGAGCGGTTCCTGCAGCTGGCGGCGGAAAACAACTGGACGGTGGCCAACCTGACAAGTGCGGCTCAGTATTTCCACATTTTAAGAAGACAAGCGAAAATGCTGCTTCGTGAGGAAATCCGCCCGCTTGTGATCATGACGCCGAAGAGCCTGCTGCGCAACCCGAATACGGTATCTGAAGTGCAGGAACTGAGCGAAAGCCGATTCAAGCCTGTCTATGAGCAGTCCGGTCTTTCCCATGCTTACGAAAAAGTGACTCGCGTCGTATTATCAAGCGGAAAAGTGTCAATTGATATCAGCGATCACTTCAACAAAATGGAAGGCGATAAGGATTGGCTTCATATTGCCAGAATCGAACAGCTGTATCCGTTCCCGGCAAAAGATACGAAGGAGCTTTTCGCCAAACTGCCGAACCTGCAAGAGATCGTTTGGGTTCAGGAAGAGCCGCAGAACATGGGGGCATGGAGTTATATCAGCCCGTATCTGACGGAAATCGCGCCAAAAGGAGTAAATGTCCAATACATCGGCCGAAGAAGACGATCCAGTCCTGCAGAAGGAGATCCGACAGTCCACAAAAAAGAACAGGAACGCATTGTATCTGATAGCTTGACTCGCAAAAACTAAGGGGGAAATGAAAAAATGGCGGAAATTAAGGTACCTGAATTAGCAGAATCAATCTCAGAAGGAACGATAGCCCAATGGTTAAAGCAGCCCGGTGATTATGTAGAACAGGGTGAGTACTTGCTTGAACTGGAGACGGACAAAGTAAATGTTGAATTGACAGCAGAAGAATCGGGTGTTCTAAAAGAGGTATTGAAAGATTCGGGTGATACCGTCCAAGTAGGAGAAATTATCGGTACCATTACAGAAGGCGCTGGCGAAAGTTCTGCACCCGCCCCTTCAGAAAGTGCTCCAGCCAATGAACAAACGAAAGAGGAAGCAAAAGCTGAACCTGCTGCACAAGAAGTCAGCCAGGAAGCACAATCAGAAGCGAAATCCAGAACGGTAGCGTCTCCGGCTGCACGCAAGCTGGCAAGGGAAAAAGGGATTGATCTATCACAAATTCCGACGGGAGACCCGCTCGGCCGCGTGCGCAAACAAGATGTGGAAGCTTATGAAAAACCGGCTTCAAAACCTGCGGCACAGCCGAAACAGCAGGCTCAAAAAACACAGCAAAGCTTTGACAAACCTGTCGAAGTGCAAAAAATGTCCCGCCGCAGACAGACGATCGCGAAACGATTGGTTGAAGTGCAGCAGACTTCTGCGATGCTGACTACATTTAACGAAGTTGACATGACGGCTGTTATGAATCTAAGAAAACGCCGCAAAGACCAATTCCTTGAGCAAAACGATGTAAAACTCGGTTTCATGTCGTTCTTTACAAAAGCCGTCGTGGCTGCATTGAAAAAATTCCCGCTCCTTAACGCTGAAATTCAAGGCGATGAGCTGATCGTGAAAAAATTCTATGACATCGGTATCGCTGTCGCGGCTGAAGAAGGGCTTGTCGTCCCAGTCGTGCGTGACGCTGACCGCCTGACGTTTGCCGGCATTGAAAGAGAGATCGGCGAACTTGCGAAAAAAGCGCGAAACAATAAATTAACCTTAGGTGAGCTGCAAGGAGGCTCCTTCACGATTACAAACGGAGGTACATTCGGATCGCTTATGTCAACACCGATCCTAAACAGCCCTCAGGTTGGGATCTTAGGTATGCACAAAATTCAGCTGCGCCCAGTAGCGATTGATGCGGAGCGCTCTGAAAACCGTCCGATGATGTACATCGCTTTATCATACGATCACAGAATCGTAGATGGTAAAGAAGCGGTCGGATTCCTTGTCACCATTAAAAACCTGCTTGAAGATCCGGAACAGCTGTTGCTGGAAGGATAATTTGAGACAGACAAAAAGTACACTGCCCTTACAAGCAGTGTACTTTTTTTATTGAGAGAAGGGGAGAATTTATATGAAAAGCTGTTATCCGCTTGAGATCGAATTTGAATATAATGAAGAATTGCATTCTATCACTCCGGTTCTTCTGCAAGACGAACATGACACGATATTAATAGACTGCGGATATCCCGGTTTTACAAACCATCTTCAACATGCTGCTGCCCGGCATGGAATGTCGCTTCATTCATTGACAAAAATCATTGTAACGCATCACGACATAGACCATATCGGCTCACTCGCTGCATTATACCGTTTGCATCCGGATGTCAGCGTGACAGTACATGAGCGTGAAGCGCCGTATATTGACGGCTCTAAAAAATCTTTACGGCTTGAGCAGGCTGAATCAACGTTTTGTTCATTGCCGGAGGATGCAAAGCCTTATGCAAAACAGTTCATCCGCTCGCTTCAATCAGTCGAATCGGCTCCAGTTCACCGGACAGTTACTGACGGCGAGCTGCTGCCTTGGTGCGGAGGCATTCGCGTTGTAGCCACGCCGGGTCATACACCCGGCCATATCAGTCTTTATCTGCCTGCTGAAAAAACAATGGTCACAGGTGATGCGGTCGTCATTGAAGACGGAAAGCTGAACCTTGCTAATCCCGGCTATACGTTACATATGGATGATGCGGTCCGTTCTGTGCAGCGGCTGCTCGATTACGATATCCGTCAATTGATTTGTTATCATGGAGGTTTATTTCAGGGGGATGTAAAAAAAGCGCTTTTGCGTCTGTTTCGTGATCTGCAGAATAAACAAGGATAGGAGCGGCAGCATCCTATCCTATCCTTGTTCAGTTATGAAAACGGAATCTTTGCCGTTTCTTCTTCTTTTTCGGCGCTGTTTTTCTCTTTTTTCTTAGACCAGTAGGTGGCAAGAACAGACCCCGACAGATTGTGCCATATGCTGAAAATTGCGCTCGGCACGGCTGACAAAGGGGAGAAATGCGCTGACGCAAGCGCTGCGCCCAGTCCGGAGTTTTGCATTCCGACTTCGATCGCAATCGCTTTTTGTGAAGCATAATCCATTTTGAACAGCTTTGCAGTCAGGAATCCTAACAAATATCCGATTCCGTTATGTAAGATGACGACAGACACAATCAGCAGTCCTGATTGAAGCAAATGCTCACGATTTACGCTGACGACAGAGGATACAATCGCTACGATGCCGATTACCGACACGAGAGGAAGCGCGTGCACGGCTTGTCCGACCTGTTTTTTGAAGAACAGCTTCACAATCACCCCGAGAACGATCGGCAAAAGCACGGCTTGCATTATGGAAACAAACAGTGAACCGAAAGAAACGGGGAGCCACTCTTTCGCAAACAGCATAATAAGTGCCGGCGTTACAATAGGAGCAAGCAATGTTGAGATCGTGGTGACCGCAACAGAAAGCGCCGTATTGCCTTTCGCCAAAAACGTCATGACGTTTGATGCTGTACCGCCCGGACAGCATCCGACCAGAATGACGCCCGCGGCGATTTCTGCGGGGAGGCGGAGCCCGATTGATAAACAGAAAGCCGTAAGCGGCATAATCGTAAACTGGCAAGCGACTCCGATCACGACATGCCAAGGCTTTCTGATTAATTCTTTAAAATCGTCTGCTTGAAGAGTTAGCCCCATCCCAAACATAATAATACCAAGGAAAATCGTCATATAAGAACTGATCCAAGAAAACAAATCAGGGTAGGCGAATCCTAAACCGGCAAAGACGATAACCCACAAGCCAAAGGTTTGGCCCGCAAACCCGCTTATTTTTTTCAGCCATTCCATAAACACAGCTCCTTTTACATTCAATCAATCAGTCAGAAAATATGACTGACTTTTCTGTATTCCATTATAAATAATTTTCTGAATAATTCAATATTAAATATAAGTTTTCAATAAAATTATTATGTAAACTAACATCTTCTTGACTATTCAGACATATATTCTTACAATTGATTTTTATACTGAAATGAATTGGGAGTGCTGAAGTGAAAGAAGCTAATCAATGGTCATCTAAGCTGGGATTTATTTTAGCTACGGCCGGCTCTGCAATC
Organism: Bacillus sp. SIMBA_031; assembly: GCF_046535225.1. Taxonomy (NCBI): domain Bacteria; kingdom Bacillati; phylum Bacillota; class Bacilli; order Caryophanales; family Bacillaceae; genus Bacillus; species Bacillus sp. SIMBA_031. The sequence goes on along the minus strand of NZ_JAWRXC010000001.1, from coordinate 1,162,292 downwards.
GGGCTCGGCGCAATATGGAAGTTCCCTTACGTAGCGGGAACCAGCGGAGGCGGCGCTTTTCTGCTTGTTTTTATTTTATTTACTGTTTTAATCGGACTGCCGCTTTTGCTTGCTGAATTTATTATCGGCAGAAAAACACAAAAAAACGCCGTTGAATCCTATAAGGCGCTCGCGCCGGGGAAAAAGTGGCACTGGATCGGATATCTCGGAATCATTACGTGTTTTATTCTATTATCCTTCTACAGCGTAGTGGGGGGATGGATATTAATCTACATTATAAAAGGCTTTACAGGCGGCTTATCGCTTTCTTCGGGATTTGATACGTTATTTATCGATACCATTTCAAATCCTTATGCAGCCGTTTTCGGCCAGCTGCTGTTTATCGTGCTGACGATTTTAGTTGTGGCAAAAGGGGTGAGCAGCGGAATCGAAAAGGTAAGCCAGGTGCTGATGCCGGCTCTGTTTATTCTGTTTATTCTTTTAATGATCCGCTCCGTTACGCTGCATGATGCAGCAAAAGGATTAAAATTCTTTTTTATGCCTGATTTTGGCGCGATGGATGCCAATACCATTTTATATGCGATGGGACAATCATTTTTCTCGTTAAGCGTCGGAGTGTCCGTAATGGTTACATACAGCGCATATTTAGAAAAAGAAGAAAATATTGTTCAATCCGCCGTATCGGTGACGGTATTAAATGTCCTTGTTGCTGTGATGGCGGGAGTGGCGATTTTTCCGGCGGTGTTTGCATTCGGCCTCAAGCCGGATCAAGGCCCGCAGCTGTTATTTAACGTGCTGCCGACCGTCTTTAACCAAATGCCGTTGGGCATCGTGTTTTTACTCGCCTTTTTGCTGCTGTTTTTATTTGCGACGCTGACATCGGCTTTTTCAATGCTTGAAATTTTAGTTGCTGTTTTGTCAAAAGGCGATTCAGCAAAACGGAAGCGGTATGCATGGATCGGGGGACTTGCTATATTTATTGTCGGGGTCCCTTCGGCGCTGTCGTACGGAATTTTGAGTGATGTTTCTATTTTTCACCGCAGTATTTTTGACGCTGCGGATTTTCTGGTCAGCAATGTCTTAATGCCGCTGGGCGCGCTTTTAATTGCCGTTTTCGTACCGCTGAAAATTCCGAAACAGATGCTGTTTGACGAACTGAAAAGCGGTTCCGGTATAAAACGAAAATGGTTTGCAGTCTGGCTCCTATTAATCCGTTATGTGGCTCCTGTAGCCATTATTATCGTTTTTCTGCACGTGCTTGGTATTTTTTAAACCAAAAGAAGCAGGCCCCCGTTCAAGACGGGGGCTTTTTTAATAAAGCGGCCATATCACGCGGTGCGCTTGTTCGAACCGTTTCTCCGCCTCCCGCCAATCAACGACATTCCACCATTGATCCACGTAAGCCGCGCGGTCGTTTTTATATTGTAAATAATAAGCGTGTTCCCACACATCCAGCGGAAGCAAAGGAATGACGTCCCACTGGCTGTAGAGCTGATGCTTCTCAGCGGCCAAAATCTCCAGCCGCCCGGCGCGCGGCGCCCAGACTAGGATAGCCCAGCCGACTCCTTCGACTTTTTTCGCCGCTTGAGAAAATTGCTCTTTAAAAGCGGAATAGCTTCCGAATGACACATCAATCATTTGAAAGAGCGCACCCGTCGGCCGTCTTTTTCCGTTTGGATTCATCGAAAACCAGAAAATACTGTGCAAATAATGGCCCGCGCCGTGAAACGCCAATTGCCGCTCCCAATGCGCCACTAAGTCGTACTGTTTCGTCTGTCTCGCTTTTTTGAGCTCCAGTTCTGCTTTATTCAGACCGTCAACATAGCTCTGATGGTGTTTGGTATGGTGGAGTTTCATAATCTCTCTTGAAATATACGGTTCCAGTGCGGAATAACTGTAAGGCAGTTTAGGGAGGACATGCTTGCCGATCGGCACATAAGCTCTGCGCTCATCCGGCTCTTCGGGTTCAGTAATGTCCCGGTAAAGTGCCGATGCCTGTTCATACCATTCCGCCTCCGTTAATCCATCATCCTGAAGGGTGTGAAAAATCCGGTCGATTTGTGCCGCGAAGCGATCGAACCGACCTTGCTGAATGACTTGTTCCTTCAAGGTTTCACACCAATTCAGCATCTCGGTTTGATAAGCGTGCCGTTTCATTTTTCTTCCTCCTTTTCACTCACTTTCATAAAAGTGCTGAGCGCAAGCAAAGAAAACACATACGGGTAGCTGTGATACCTGATGTAAAACTGCTTCGGCAGGCCGATTCCGGTCGGATAGCTGAAAGCGGCGCCTTCGTAATGCCGGTTTTCAATAAGAAAAGATATGCCTTTTGTGACGGCTTGATGATGAGTTTTTTCGTATTGCAGCAAAGCTTCGGCCGCCCAAGCCGTCTGTACAAGCGTCCCGTAAGAAAGCGGAACATAAGTTTTGACTTCTGCGCTTTTACAGGATTCCCCCCAGCTTCCGTCCTCGTTTTGAATGGATTTCAGCCAGCGGATCGCTTTTTTCACGGCCGGGTGGTTTTGGCTCACCCCGCAAGCCTTCATCCCTGTCAGCGCCGCCCATGTGCCGTAAATATAGCAGACACCCCATCTGCCGTACCACGATCCGTCCTCTTCTTGATGGCGGATCAGCCATTGGACGGCTTTTTCAATCTGAGGGTGATCAGAAGAAAGCCCCGCTTCTCCTAAACAGTGCAGCACCCGTCCGGTTAAGTCGCTTGTTGAAGGGTCGATGGCAGCTTCCTCAGCCGATTCCAGCGGCAGCAGGCGGACCAGCGGATGATTGACATTTTTCTCAAAAGCAGAGAAGCCGCCGTCACTGTTTTGCATGGACAAAAGCCAGCTCAGTCCGCGTTCCCATGAGGCGGGATAAAGTTTTCGCGGAATGGCTTTGAGCACTGCGGCTGTGTCATCACAATCAGGATTATTCGTATTAATGTTTGAAAAACCCCATCCTCCCGGTTCAGCATGCGGGTTGTGAACGGCCCAATCAGCGACTTTCGTCTGCTGCCGTTCACGCAGAAACCGGGCGGCGCAGGTTATCATCTGATCGTTATCTGAGATGCCGCTTTTCATAAGCGCATAGTTGAGAAGCGCCGTATCCCAAACGGTCGACGTTGAATTTTCCAGATACGGTATATTGCTGCACGACGTGAGCAAAGCTTTCGTGCCGGCAAGCGCTTTTCTGATAACGGGGGAGTGGCGCGATACACCGAGAGCGAGCAGGCCGTACACCATAAAAATAGTGGCACTCGCATAGCTGTATAATGTGCCGTCTTCTTCAATCCGGTCAAGCATATACGTTTTGGCCGTACGCAGACCGAGCTGGTGAAAAGCGGCAGGAATCTGCAAAAGCCGCTTCCAGTGCGCGAAAAGAGAAGAGAGGTCTCTGTTCTCATCCTGATCGGAACGAAGCCATGTAAACGGATTTTTAGTCATATGCCGATCTAAATGCGCGAGAGACGGAACATTGGGATTTTTCAGCGAAAATCTTTTGTTAAGCGTCACGGCCATCGGTACAAAATGAATACGGGCGTATGTACTGAACTGGTAAAAATGCAGCGGAAAGGATGGGGGAATGACTAAGAAAGATAATGGCAGATGCAGCGCGGGCCATGGATAAAGGCCGTTTGCCGCAAGCATCCACTTTGTCATGAAGTGTACGTTGCGCAAGCCGCCATTTGAGATGATAAAGCGTTCGGCCTGAATCATATGCGCCTCAGAACGGCTATATAAACCGGAAGCCAGCAAGCCGGCATAGCCCTGTACAGTAGCGGTCACATTTCCTTTCAGGTCATCAGGATAGTTGGCAAAAGTTCCGTCCGGGCGCTGTTTAGCGCGAATGCCTTCTGCAAGCTCAGCGATCAGTTCTTTATCATTGTCTCCAAGAGAAGTGAGGAGGAGGATCAGAAAGGCGTTTGTCAAAATCGGTCCTTCAAAACAAAATGACCATGAGCCGTCCGCATTTTGCGTTTCTCTTAATAGGGAGATGGTTTTCTTTTGGCGGCTTCTGACGTTTTCATGAATTGTGCTCACACTCGCTCAACTCCTTCAGAAGCATATATATTCATATGTAAAAGGCGGCATGACAAAAGAAAGAAACTGCTGACAGGCAGCAGTTTCTTGTTTGATTTAGTCTTCCAGATTGATCCAGACGCTTTTCACTTCTGTATAATTATTCAGCGCGTAAGAGCCCATTTCCCGCCCGAGGCCGGATTGCTTATAGCCGCCGAAAGGAGATGCAGCATCGAAAACATTGTAGCAGTTGACCCAAATGGTGCCGGCTTGGAGACGGTCAGCAATGTAATGGGCGTTTTTCACATTCTCAGTCCAAAGTCCGGCTGCAAGGCCGTATTCCGAGCGGTTCGCCCGCTCAATGACTTCATCTACCGTATCATACGGAATGGCTGCTAAAACAGGGCCGAAAATTTCTTCTTTTGCGATGGTCATGCTGTCATCCACATCCGCAAATACAGTCGGGGAGACAAAATACCCTTCTTCAAACGGGCAGCTGCCGCCCGCGACAGCTTTGGCTCCTTCCGCTTTTCCTTTTTCAATATATGAAAGCACGCGCTCATGCTGTTCCTGACTAACGAGCGGGCCGATTTGTGTATCTTGGTGAAGGCCGGCGCCTTGCTGAAGCGATTTCGCATATGAAACCATTTCACTGACGACCTCATCATATTTGTCTTTGTGAATGAAGACACGGGAGCCTGCGCAGCATACCTGCCCCTGATTAAACATGACCCCGTTTAAAGCGCCGGGAATCGCTTTCTTCAAATTGGCGTCAGGCAAAATGATGTTAGGTGACTTTCCGCCAAGTTCCAGTGTCACGCGTTTAATTTTTTTTGCGGCTTTTTCCATGATTTTTTTGCCGATTTCTGTAGAACCGGTAAAAGCGAGTTTATCGACATCGTCATGGTTGGTCAGCGCTTCTCCGGCCGTCTCGCCGAACCCTGGGACAATATTGATGACGCCGTCAGGGAAGCCCGCCTGATCTATTAATTCCGCTAAATAGAGGGCGGTCAGCGGTGTCTGTTCCGCCGGTTTCAAAACGATTGTGCAGCCTGTAGCAAGGGCGGCGCCCATTTTCCACATCGCCATAAGGAGCGGGAAGTTCCAAGGGATGATCTGTCCCACGACGCCGACAGGCTCATGGCGGGTGTAATTAAAATATGAGCCGGCGACCGGAATTGTTTGTCCGGTTATCTTTGTAGACCACCCGGCATAATAACGCATATGCTCAATTGCGAGCGGGATATCCCCATTTGTTGTTTCATTAATCGGTTTTCCGTTATCAAGTGTTTCAAGCTGCGCGAGTTCCGTTTTGTGCTCTTCCATTAAATCGGCAAGCTTATACATCAGCCTGCTTCTGGAAGCGGCCGGCATAGTGCGCCATTCGCCGTGATCAAAGGCTTTGCGTGCCGCTTTCACTGCACTGTCAATGTCTTCTGACTGTGCCTCGTAAAGCGTCATCAGCGTTTCTCCGGTTGCCGGATTCGGTGTGACAAATGTTGATCCTGAAGCGCTCGGAACAAATTTTCCGTCAATATAAAGTTTCTTCGTACCCTGTAAAAATGTTTCCAGCCTTTTTGTGATCTGCATCGTTAAAGAACTCATTCGTAACAAACCTCCCGAAATTTTTTTATGGTCTGTTTTGAGCATCTTGATGTCCGCGCGAAGTAAGCGCATACAGTCATTTTATAATAACATCTCCGGTAAAATCAATCGATAACCGTTATTGCAATTCACAAGAAAAAACGGCTACAATAAGTTTATCGATTAAGAAAAGGAGTTTTATAAATGATTCATAATAATTGGCAGACAAAAGAAAGCGCCAAAAAGGTCAAATGCGTACATACAGATGCGAAAAAATACATTGTCAAAAATGTGCTGACGCCGGGTAAAGAGTATGAAGTCAAAAATGAAACAGAAGAATTCATTTTTGTTGTAGACAATACAAACAAAGTCGGAGGCTTCTACAAAGAGTATTTTGAAGAAGTTTAAAGCTGAATGAATTTATTTTGCCTGAGCCATACTAAAAAAGACTACATATAAAGGGTGGCTGCAAAATGAAAAAAACAGAGCAAGACAAACAAAATAAAACATCAGATCAGCTTCAGCAAGTGCAACCTGAAGAAGGCACCGACACGACGATGGAACAAATTTCTGATACCTATAAAGAAGGAACAATTGAAGATACGGATCGTTGATGTTTTTGTTAAAACCGCGGCATTGGAGAAGCCGCGGTTTTTTATGGCGAAAATAAAAAACTGACTTTTCGAAAAAAATACCGTTTTCTTGAAACCTTTTCTTTCGCTGAACCGTACTACTTCATAACAGCGGCACCTTTCGCGAAGGGCTTTTTTGATGAACGTTCTAAAAATGTAATCTGTTCGTAATGGTTTAAATGCCGTCTATGTCGTATTCTTATATAGGGATAAAGAACTTATTTTTTTATGATTGTAATAAAACAATAGTATAGAAGCAGAAAGTGGGGTTCTTCATTGGGAATTTTTTCTGTCAGCAGATCAACCGACACAAAAAAGCTGGAGGCTTTGCTCGTTGAGGGAGAACGGATCGAAACGATTTATAAACTGCGGGTTGACCAAATATGCTTTACGAATAAACGAGTGATTTTCTTTGATAATAAAATGTTCTCCAAAAAGAAAGTGCGCGTATTTCTTCCATATAAAACAATTGAAAGCTTCGCCATTCAAGAAGCGGGGATGTTTGATCCCGATACCGGGCTTGTATTAATGACAAGGGGAAAAACTTTCGAATTGGAATTTGCAAAAGAAACGGACTTGACTGAGGTTCAAGCCATCTTAACAAAATACTTATGCAGTTAAATATCACATAAAAGCCATCCGAATGCATGCGGATGGCCTTTTTATTATATAATGCTTGTTTTTCCGGAGTTCGAATCAATGAGATCCGGATCAGCAATAGAACTGATGGGGATATAAATCGGCGCCAAATCACCATTTTCTTCACCGAATCCGTAGTTGATCTTATTGGATAAAAAATAATCGATTTGCTGATACGGGCCGATCGTAATGGAAGAACCGCGGTCGACTGCATTTACTTTAAAGCCTCCTACATTTACCAAAACCGGCGAAAACATCATAATGGGCCTCCTTTTCCGGCAGGGATTTTATCGCATGCAGACTCAAAGGTAGATGGAGAATCAATTTGATCCCGGTCATCCACTTTGCCGTTCGTGCCGATGAAGCCGCTTGCATCTCCGAAGTTCTGTCCGTATCCCTGATTCTTTTTATCAGAATTCTGCCATTCCGCCAGTAAATTTTGTCCGACATTAACCGCTGAAGCATTTTCAAAGGAATTAATTTTCAACATGAAAATATTAATATTGATATATGGAGTTGGTTGAACCACAGGCAAACCTCCTTTAATACAGGTGTATGCCGGCTGTTATGACCGTATGCTTAGATAGGGGGCGATAAAAATGGATTTCGATAAGATGAAGCAGTGGATGGAAATGGCGCAAAACATGTCCGGCGGCGACTTTTGGAAAAACGTTTTTGATGATGAACAACTGAAATCATTTCAAAACGGCCATTCTCATTTTCCCTTTCAACAGGGAGATGGGCAAATGAGAAGAAATGAGGATGCTTTTCCTCTTATAGATATTGTGGAAACCCATGATGAGCTCCAATTTTTACTGTATCTGCCCGGCTACCGGAAACAAGATGTTCAGCTGCTGTCCTACGGAGAATATATCGTCGTAAAAGGCACGAGAAAATCCTTTTTTAATGAACAGGATTTTAAACAGAAGACCGGAAAATACGGCGATTTTGAAAAAAAACTCGACCTACCGCATTCCGCTCAGGGGACGAAGGGAATGCAGGCGGTATTCAAAGACGGGATTTTATATATATCGATTGCTAAACATCTGGGGGATGCAAGCCAGATCATTATCGAAGGCTGATCTTGTTCGCGGTGCCATCTATCAGATCTGAATCATCGATACTCATGATAGGGATGACGACAACGGTGCAATCACCGTTTTGTTCACCGTACCCTTCATTTCTTTTATTGGCTGCTGTGTTTCTCACCATAACGGAAGAGCCGGCGTTAAAAGCTGCTCCGCCGCTGATTCCGTTCATTTTTATATACTCAAAGTTGATAACGGATGGAAAAAACATCATGATTCGCCTCCTTTTTGTATATCATGTTTATATATTCGCAATGCGGGACGCATAGAACTTTCCAAGAGTGACGGGGAAAGAAGTGATTTTCTTTGAAAAAAATAATGAAAGAGATTTTCAAAAAAGTGTGTGAAGAAGAATTAGACCGGCTTAAGAAAGTGGAACAACAGCTTGATGAGCTTCAGGATAAGTGTCATTTTGAGCCGCAAACGGTTGAAGGGGAAAAAACATATGTCCATATTGAGCACGTCAAAGTGGACAAGGTTGAATACAATATTGATTTTGAACAGCTGAGTATAGAAGAGCTGAGCGGTATGCTGAATATCGGCGCCACTTACCATACACCGGAGCACAGGCTCAAACAAGCCTGCGCTGAAGAATTTCGGGACAACCGGCAAAATGATGCTGCGAAAGAAAAAAGACAGACAAAGCAGCAGACACCCAATGTCACCATCAGGGGGAGAAAGCATTGACCTCCATTGTTTCATCCTCCTTTTTCGAGGGTATGTATTAACAGATGCAGCGAAGAATACAGACGAAAAAGGAGATGATGAATATGTCATTATCAAAAGAACAGCAGGACAGCCTTTACCATAAATTAATCGATTTAAAGGAAAGTCTTCAGGGAGAATCAAAAGAAAATCATTCAATGAGCGAAGACACAGGAGAACTATCGAACGGAGTAGATAATCACTTAGCTGATCACGGAAGCATTTATTTGGACAGGGTCACGAATCAGACGCTGGACGGTGTCGATCAGAATCTTTTAGATGAGGTGAACGCCGCGCTTGAACGAATGGAAAAAGGAACATACGGGATTTGCGAGAAAACGGGAAAAGAAATTCCTTATGAAAGACTTGAAGCCGTACCGTATGCAAGAATGACCGTCGAAGCGCAGCGAGAAACAGAAGGGGATGTGAAAACAGACGCTCCGTCATATGAAAGGGAATTTCACGAGCAGGTGAAAGACCTCTCAAATAAAGAAACCGTTGATCAAAAAAGCTCACAAACTTACGAAATCCTGGATCGCGAGCAGGATTCACAATAATAGCAGCAGGTACATTCATATGTACCTGTTTTTTTATTCCATAAAAAATCTCAGAATCGAAATAAAATCATTGACTTTATATAAAAAAGAAAGTAACATACTATTTGTAAGTAAATATTAAAAGATTACCGGGAGGAATTTAGAATGTCTCAAGTATTATTTGTAAAATCAAGTGATCGTACGGCTGAAGAAGGCGTATCCGTAAAATTATACGAAGCGTTTCTGGCTGCTTATAAAGAAAACAATCCGAATGATGAAGTGATCGAACTTGATCTTCATAAAGAAAACCTTCCTTACCTCGGAAGAGATATGATTAACGGAACATTCAAAGCTTCAAAAGGAATTGAAATGACAGACGAAGAGAAAAAACAAGCGTCAACTGCTGACATTTACTTAAATCAATTTGTCAAAGCTGACAAAGTCGTGTTTGCATTCCCGCTTTGGAACTTCACAGTGCCTGCTGTGCTTCATACTTATGTTGATTACCTGTCTCGCGCAGGAGTTACTTTCACATACACGCCTGAAGGACCAAAAGGTCTGATGGGAGATAAAAAAGTAGCGCTCTTAAACGCACGCGGCGGCGTATATTCTGAAGGACCGATGGCATCTCTTGAAATGTCATTAAACTTCATGAAAACCGTTCTCGGTTTCTGGGGTGTCCAAGATCTTCACACTGTTGTCGTTGAAGGCCATAATGCTGCACCGGATAACGCTCAAGCGATCATTGAAAAAGGACTGCAAGAAGCGAAAGATCTGGCTGCAAAATTCTAATTTCCATTAACTCTTGCGCCCCTATAGGGTGTGAGAGTTTTTTCTATTATAGAAGAAACTGGCGGCAGCTTTCGATCTGATCTTATATTGATATATTGATATTTTGTCGAAAAAACAATTTTTATGTAGAATAAAGCATTTTTCACAAAGAAAAAAGGTTTTCTGTAAAAGAATTAACCCTCTTGCCAAAATACGACTGATGGTGTAGGATATAAGAGAAGCTACATTGTTCGTATTGTTAATTAAGTTTTAACCTTTAAGCTGTAATAGGGAGTTTTATATCGAAGCCGGAATGTCATGCCTCCATTGCAGAGGACGACAGGAACGCTTCTGCAAACACCCACTTTGAGGAGTGGTGGTTTAAAACTTTCTTACTTGCGTACGGCATACGTAGCGAAAGCCATTTCCCTTGTGGAGATGGCTTTTTATTTTGCATTGCCCTTGAGCAGCGTACTTTATCAGTATGATAAAATAAAAGAATCAAAGACAAAGTGAGGTTTTACAACATATGCTGGATAAAGCCCAATCCCTTCTGGCGCATTATTTTGGCTACGACAGTCTTCGCGCGGGCCAAAAGCAGGCGATACAATCAGTTGCAGAGGAGAGAAAAAACACGGTCTGCATTATGCCGACGGGGGGCGGAAAATCAATCTGCTATCAGATTCCCGCACTGCTGTTTGAAGGAACCACAATCGTTATTTCCCCTCTTATTTCCTTAATGAAAGATCAAGTCGACGCGCTTGAAGAAGCGGGTATCGCGGCAGCTTATATTAACAGCACCCAGACAAGCCGTGACATTCATGAGCGCCTGACCGGTTTGAAACAAGGGGCTTACCGGCTCTTTTACATCACACCGGAGCGTTTGACTTCTTCTGAATTCATTCACATCCTGCAGAATATTACGGTTCCTCTTGTCGCCATTGACGAAGCTCACTGTATATCGCAATGGGGACATGATTTCAGGCCGAGTTACCGGAATATCGAAATCCTTTTTAATGAATTAAAAGAACCGCCCGTCATCATCGCATTAACGGCGACGGCTACGCCTGAGGTTCATGATGACATCTGCAAGCAGCTTCATATTAAGAAAGAACAAACTGTATATACCGGTTTTGCCAGAGAGAATTTAACGTTTAAAGTAGTAAAGGGCGAAAACAAAGACCGGTTTATCGAGCGGTATCTGGAAAAAAATAAACACGAAGCCGGCATTATATATACAGCGACAAGAAAAGAAACCGACCGTTTATATGAGAAATTAAAACGCAGCGGCATCAATGCCGGCCGTTATCACGGCGGATTGGCGGATGATGACAGAAAAGATCAGCAGGAGCGGTTTCTTAACGATCAGATACAAGTGATGGTAGCTACGTCCGCTTTCGGAATGGGAATCGATAAGAGCAACATCAGATTCGTTTTACACGCGCAGATTCCGAAAGATATGGAGAGCTATTACCAGGAAGCCGGACGGGCCGGGCGCGATGGTCTTAACAGCGAGTGTGTGCTCTTGTTTTCGCCGCAGGATATTATGGTGCAGCGTTTTTTAATAGACCAATCGGCCGCCGGAGAAGAAAAACAAAAGCAGGATCTCAAAAAACTGAGACAGATGGTGGATTACTGTCATACGGAAGATTGCCTGCAGCGGTTTATTCTGAAGTATTTCGGCGAGAATGAGGCGGCAGCTTGCGGAGCATGCGGCAATTGCACTGATACAAGGACCGCCCATGACGTCACAAAAGAAGCGCAGATGGTATTTTCATGCATTATCAGAATGAATGAGCGCTTCGGAAAAACGATGGTGGCGCAGGTGCTTAGCGGGTCTAAAAATAAAAAAGTGCTGGAAAACGGCTTCAGCAGCCTGTCCACTTACGGCATTATGAAGCATCAATCCGCAGCGGAAATCAGTGATTTTATCGAATTTCTTATTTCAGATGAATATATCAGAATGGCGGACGGCACATTTCCGACGCTTATGGTCACCCAAAAAGGCAGGGACGTTTTGCTTGGAAAAAGCGCAGTCGCGAGAAAAGAAGCCTTACAGGCCGCCGCCGTTACTGAAAATGATGAATTATTTGAGCTTCTCCGGCGTCTCCGCAAAGAGATTGCAGCTGAACAGGGTGTGCCTCCATTTGTCGTGTTCTCAGATCAGACGTTAAAAGAAATGTCGGCGAAACTTCCGAAAACGGATCAGGATCTTCTTTCCGTAAAAGGGGTCGGGGAACAAAAAAGATTGAAATACGGAGCGGTTTTTTTAGAAGAAATCCGAAATTATGTAAGAGAAACAGAGTGAAAAAAAGTTTTTTTAGAAATTTGCACATTGTGTTTTTCATTGGCGCCGGAAAAATCAGAAGCTTGAAAACCCTTGCTGTATCAAGGTTTCAGCAAGACTTACCAAGCGAGAGAAATGTTTCATGTAAAGGAACTGTAATCTAATTCAAATCGTTTTGTTATTGAACTGACATTTTCATATGTTACGATATCACCTGTTAGCCGCCAATAAAAAGCTAACAAGGGAGGATTTACTTATGAAGAAGACGATTATGTCCTTTGTCGCAGTTGCAGCAATTTCAACAACTGCATTTGGAGCTCACGCTTCTGCTAAAGAAATCACGGTGCAAAAGGGTGACACGCTCTGGGGGATCTCGCAAAAAAACGGAGTGAACCTAAAGGACTTAAAAGAATGGAATCAGTTATCTTCTGATTTAATCATTGAAGGAGAGAAACTGACTATTTCTTCAGTAGAAACAACCACATCTGGGCAGTACACAGTGAAGCAGGGCGACAGCCTCTGGAAAATTGCTCAGAAATTCGGAACATCAGTCGGCAATCTGAAAAGCTTGAATAACTTGCAATCAGATATAATTTACGCAGGCACAACGTTAAATGTGAAAGGTCAGGCTCAGGCTGCACAGTCGGCTCAAGAAGCCAGCCAGCCGCAAACTGAACAAAAACCAGCTGCCGAGACAGAACAGCCGAAACAAGAAGCTGTCAAAAACGAGCAGCCGAAACAAGAACCTGTTCAAGAACAACAACCTAAACAAGAAGCGAAGGCTGTCGAAGCAAAACAGCAGCCTGTTCAATCAAATACAAACCAACAAGAGCCTAAAAAGCAGCTGACAATGACTGCAACTGCTTACTCTGCTAACGACGGCGGCATTTCCGGTGTAACGGCAACCGGTGTTGACTTAAACAAAAACCCTGATGCAAAAGTCATCGCGGTAGACCCTAGTGTCATTCCGCTTGGCTCTAAGGTTTATGTTGAAGGTTACGGAGTGGCAACAGCAGCAGATACAGGCGGCGCAATTAAAGGAAATAAAATTGACGTATTTGTTGCAAAGAAAAGTGACGCTAACAACTGGGGCGTCAGAACAGTAAATGTTAAAGTATTAGACTAGTTTCATATAGAGATGAAGAACACAAGGCGAAATGCTTTGTGTTCTTTTTTTCTTCCCTTTTTTGACTGTATATAATCGTTATATGCGGAAAAAGAAAAAGCGTTTCTCTAATATAATAAGGAATGGATGTGAAAACGGAATCTGAAGGGGTGTATGAAACTGATGGAGCCGGAATTTATATGTTTATGGAATGCCTTCACAGAATCACCGGTGTTTCAAGCAGGTATATGCACCGCTTTCGCCATTGTGCTCGTTATCGGACTGTCTATGCCTGCTGTCAGGCTGTTTCAGGCGCTTGACAGAGGAAGAGGAAGGCCAGCCGTTATTGAAAAGGTGAGACGTACTGGCGTGATGAAGAATGGCAGGCACGAGCTTGTGCTTATTTTAAACGTAAAAAACCAAGACGGAACGCATGATAAACGTGAACTGACACACGCCGTATATAATGAAGAGATCAGCCGTTTTTATGAAGGAGCTTCCGTATGGGTGACGGCAGCGGCTGGCGGACGAATGATGATCGCTCCGCGCACGCCGCGGCATAAGGCGTCAAAATAAAAAGACGGGGCGGTTTTCCCGTCTTTATGTATTAATGCCGATCGATCCATATCCGTCCGCCTTCTGAGCCGGCTTCTATCCTGCATGTTCCTCCGATCGGGAATGTCATCAAAGGGGAGGTATGGCCGAAATCAGCATTTGCGATAACAGGCATGGATGACAGTTCTTCTTTTGTACGGATGACGGCACGCAGAGCCTCCTCAGACACATTTGAAGCATGCTGGAAACGTCCGATGACAATTCCCTTCACGGCTGAAAAAGCGGGTAGATGGATGAGTGACTGCAAATCCCGGTCAAACATATGAATGTCCGACATATGATCATCTTCTATAAACAGAATCACTTGTTCCATCTCCGGAAAGTATTCGGTGCCCTGCAGAAGATTCAGCGTGCATAGATTTCCTCCGATCAGTGTTCCTTCCGCATATCCGGGTTGAATAACGAGCGGTCCCGGATTCCGATAAAAACGTCTGTCCTCCTGGTTCAAATACCATTTATCATCACTCCACTCGGATGAAGGCTTTACCTCATACGGGTTGTCAGAAGCACAGCAGGCCAGGAAAGAGTTAATTGTATAGTCCAGCCCTTTTTTCATGGCAAATGAAGAAAAATGGGGACCGGAATATGTAATAAGGCCGGTTTTTTGATATATGGCATGGCCGAGAGCGGTAATATCTGAATAGCCGCAAAGGATTTTCGGATGCCGCTTGATGTTTTCATAATCAAGATAGCGGAGCAGCTGATTTGATTGGAACCCGCCGAGTGTCGTCAAAATCGCTTTGATGTCAGGATCAGCGAAAGCCTCGTGCAGATCCCGTACACGCGATTCAATGGATGATGAATCAAATTCATTTATTTCTTTCGCATTCTCTGAAAAAGAGACACAAAAGCCCAGCTCCTCCAATTTTGTCTTCGCGGCATTTATATTTTCATCTGACATAACGGACATGCTTGTGGCCGGAGACACAATACGAATGCCGTCACCTTTTTTCAATTTTTCCGGATACAAAAAAAACCCTCCTTAAATGGTTTAATCTATTACACCATATTAACGAGGGTTTATCTATCATTTTTTACAGGTCGACCCATTTAATGCCGCCTGATTGCGTATCATTGTCAATCCAGACATCAAAGTGATGCTTTTCATAAAAATGAATGAGTCTGTCGACATGATCCCAATCACGCTTAGCGATGTCGCCCGTCACTTTCGGGATATTCTGCTCTCTGGCGATATGTTTTAAAAATTTCATGCAGATCGAGCCGTAGCCGTGGTTCGGCGGGCCTTTAATGTCCCCGATATGAATGGCATTGTCATAATAAGAGGCGATCAGTGAAAAACAGCCTCTTCCCCGGTAGGCTGACTCACAGTCAGTCAGCATAATCTTACATGTTTGGCCATCATCAATCGAGGAAACAATGATCCAATCGTCATTGTTCGATTGATCAATACCAAGCACTCGCGCGTCTTTTGATACATCTATCAGATTTTCCCGCATTCTGAAAATCTGAAATTCAAGTTTATGAAGCTCTTTTTCCAGCTCTTTCTGATCTCTTTCTTCTGCAGTAAACAAAATCATACTCCTTTCACAGCGTAAAAGTCTTAGTCAAACACAAGTATCCATTGTAGTAAATGATGTCTTGGTTTGTAAATAGGTTTTGCAAAAACTTTTTTAGAAAAGTCTGCCGTTTATATGTGGATTAACGTTTTTAAGGCGGTGCGGATAGGGAAAGGAACAGTGAGCAGCGGAAAAAGGAGGAATCTATAATGGCAATTGACTCACTCATCGGCAAATTGAAGTACGTAATGACGGAATCTCCTGATAAAATGCTTTCCTTATATGTAAATACGGATATGAGAAATCCGGATCAGCAGGGGGGAGAGTGGAAAATCGCCTTGAAAACCGGTTTTCGGAGATTAAAAGAGTATCTGTCTGTAAGTGATCCGGAAGAAGAAAAATCTCTCGTCCACATCATGGAACGTGTCTATCAATATATCGATGGGCTTGGTAAAGAGATGCCGCGCAGTCTCGTATTTTTTGCATCGGGAGAAGGCGGTATCTGGGAGACGATTGAATTGCAGGTGCCTGTCGAAACACGATTTTATTGGGAAGAAACGGCTGTCCTTGATCAATTAGAACTTCTCCGTGAACAATTTCCGAGCACGGCTTTTATTCTCACCCAGCAGAATGAAGTGAAGATCATAGAAACCGTACTCGGAAAAATTGAAGGGGTGGAGCATTATCAATACGACGTCATCAATGAATCGTGGAAACCGCAGGATGTAAGCGGAAACTCCGCATCGATGGACGAGGACGCGGCCAAAGCCCACGTCGAAGAAAACCAAAACAGGCTGTATAAACGATTGGCTTCGAACCTTGATCAGAAGGCCGCTTCACACCAATGGGAGCGTCTCGTAATCGCAGGGGACAAAGAAACAGCCGATATTCTCGATCAGCACATGAATAAACCGATTGATCGGATCATTCCAAAAAATCTGTTGAATGAAAACGAACATAAGGTGATAGAAGAACTGTTGAAGGAAGCATGATATGACGAAAGGCCGGGTCTCAAACACCCGGTCTTTTTAGGGCTTAAGTTTGTCTAATTTCTGACGAAGCGGGCGAAACCGTTGACATCAAAGCTGAATTCTCATACCATTTGGATAGTCAGTAAAATTGAGAGAGGTCATAAGATGAATCAGACAGAAAACAAACCTAAAAGTTATACCGGTATCGTGCTGACATTGACCGTTCTGATCAACGGGTTAATTGCGGTGCTGTTTTTTATGCCGAAGTCGGGACAGGTCAGCATTGCCAATATTCATATTCTGCCGATGTTAAATGCCATTTTTAACAGCTTTACTTTTATCTTTTTGCTGGCAGCGCTCTTTATGATTAAGCAAAAAAATATTCAAGCGCATAAACGCTTTATTTTGGCGGCGTTTACGACGACTTTGCTGTTTTTGATCTGCTATGTCGTGTACCACTCGATAGCTGAGAATACTTTATTCGGCGGTCACGGCATCATGCGCGGGATTTACTTCTTTATTTTAATTACGCATATTTGCCTTTCCTTCATCATCGTGCCGCTTGCGCTGTTTACGCTGATCAGAGGATTCAGTATGCAGGTGGAGCGCCACAAAAAAATCGCGAGATGGACGATGCCTCTCTGGCTGTATGTCAGTCTGACGGGTGTCATTGTATACTTAATGATCTCGCCGTATTATTAAAAAAAGCCGTGCTCTGCGCGGCTTTTTTTCTGTTGATTGAAAAAAGGCGCCTCATACAGGGCGCCTTTTACTCTTCAAGCGTTTCAAGTGTTGTTACATTTAAGGATTGTTCAACGGTTTTTGTTTTTGCTTTTACTTTTTCTGCGTACGTGTAATCACCATAGCAGTAGGGATAACGGAAATTGTCTTTGTTCCCTCCGCAAGTGTAAAGTTTCGGATTCTTTTTGACCTGCTGCTCGGAGTATTGTTTTGCCAGTTCCTCAGTATGTGATCCTCCATGTTCAGCCACAAAATCAATATAGCCGGCTCCCATGTTGTAGCTTTGTATAATCGTATCCAAGTCTACGCCTTTTTTCTTGCCTGTTTGGTACATGAGAGTGAATTGTTTGATTCCCTGTTTGATACTGGTTTGAGGGCTTTTAATCTCATTTCGCTTTAAACCCAGAGATTCTGAAGACTGCATGGGATCATTTCCTCTTCCTTTTGACTCTTGATATATCATGCCGAGTACAAGCGATGTATATTTGGTGAGTCCTTTTTCATCCAGCTCGTCTTCAACAAGCGGTTTGTAATCTGTCAGCCGTTCAAGCACGATCGGCTTGACATCAAACGGAAGACTTTTGAGCCATTCATTATTTGAAAATAACAGAATGAGGAAGAAGGAAACCATGACAAAAACACATATCATCATAAGACCCGCGGCAGCGAAACAGCCTTTTTTCTTTTTCTCCACTGTGTTTCACCCTCAATTTCAGGAGCATTATGACTTTTTCATTATGACACAGATGAATGGGCGAAACCAAGCGGAAACCCGTATTTGAAACATAAATTTAAAATAACGGTTCTTTTGTCAGGCGCAGGATGTATCTGCATCAATTGACATTTGGTATAATTGGGCTACTTGAGAAAAGAAGGGTGAGGTATATGACTGAATTTCACGAATCCGGAAACACAAATGACCCCGCTGTCGATTTAGATGAGGAAACTTTATTTTTGGTTGCCCAGACTTTTAAGGCGCTGTCTGATCCGACCAGAATCAGAATTCTCCACTTGCTGTCACAGGGTGAGCACGCGGTAAATGATATCGCAGAAAAGCTGAATTTGCTGCAGTCTACTGTTTCTCATCAGCTGCGTTTTCTTAAAAATCTGCGCCTCGTCAAATCACGCAGAGAAGGAACATCCATCTATTATTCTCCTGAGGATGAACATGTGTTAGATGTGCTTCAGCAAATGATTCACCATACGCGGCACGATTAAAAAACATCCCTGCTTTTGAGACAGGGATGTCAGCCGTACTGACTGTTATTGGTTTGGTCTCTGCTCGTTTTTAAAACATAAAAAGAGAAGCCGCTGTAATAAACTGCGATGAAATAAAAAATACTGATGGTCAGCGGATCGGCCCCGACCGTTTGGCTGTATGCCTCCGGATGGGTAAAGTCCGCTGTGACCCGGTAAATTTCAATAACGCGATAAACAAATCTCGATAGGAATAACGTTAATAGAATAAGTTCAATCCACAGGTGAGTGCGAAAATACATTTTTCCGCGGCGTTCTTCAAAAGAAATGTTCCGTTTAGCAAACACGACCAGGAGCCAGCCGCAAAAAGTGCCGAATATAAGATGGCCGTATAAAGCCGGGTGTGTGATGCTGAAAAACGCCAGAGCTGCGGCCAGCAATGAAAACAAAATCATTCTTGTATAAAGCCAGCGGGGTTTCAAAGGCTGAAAGCCGACGGACCGTTTCACCTTTTTATACAGAAAAAAGGCAATCATTAAGACAGGGCAGATGCTTTGAAGTGTGATATGCATGGTGTGGAACTCCCCCTCCGTTGAGTAGTGTATGCTTATCCGGCTGGTTTTAGTAGTGTGATTTATTCGCAGGCTGAAAGCATCTTTTATCACATTATGCACGTTTCTTTTTTTGGCATAAGAGAATCGCCCGCGCCTTTTTTAGGATTTAAACATAAAACTCTTGAAAAACTAACGGTATTAGTTATAATAAAACTAATGATATTAGTTTTAGGGGGATGTTGATGAGAATCTTACAATACGGAACCGTTTGGCAGCTGACTTTTTTTCCCGCGCTTTTCCCGGTGAATTGTTATTTGGTTGAAGAAGAAGAAGGAGTAACCCTGATTGACGCCGGACTGCCTAACAGTCATAAAGGAATCAAACAAGCATTGCGGCAGCTTGGGAAGCCGCTGAATGACATATTACTCACCCACGCGCACGGGGATCACATCGGTTCGCTTGACTCATTAGCTGCGGAATTTCCGGATGCTTCCGTCTGTATTTCTGAGCGGGATTCTTTCTTGCTGAAAGGTGACACTTCATTATTTGAGCATGAAGCACAAACGCCGATAAAGGGGGGAGTGCCGAAAAATGTTCAGACCGAACCTGATCGCCTGCTGAAAGGCGGCGAGCAGATCGGATCTTTACTTGTAATTCCCGCTCCCGGTCATACGCCGGGAAGCCTTGCTTTTAAAGATATGAGAAATGATATGCTGATCGTCGGAGATGCCTTTCAAGTACGGGGCGGCCTTGCTGTTTCAGGGAAGCTGAAATGGAAATTTCCGTTTCCGGCTTTTGCTACGTGGAATAAAGAAGAAGCTGTAAAAACAGCAAGAACGCTTATCGCTCATCAACCAAGCAGTCTGGCCGCCGGACATGGAAATGTTCTCTGCAATCCCGTTGAAATGATGGCTGAGGCTGCTGAGGAAGCCGAACGAAGCCTGCCGGGAGGCCGATCATAATGTCACCGAGAGTCGGAATGAGTCTTGACATGATATTGAGAGCCGCAGCAGGCATCGCTGACGAAAAAGGGCTGAACGAAGTGACGCTTGCGGCTGTTGCAAAGTCCTTAAACGTAAAACCGCCTTCCCTTTACAATTTTGTCAATGGCCTTCAAGGAATTAAAACAGAGCTGGCTGTCTCCGGTTTAACTATGTTATATGAAAAAATGGCGGCCTCTGCAGAAGGACTGACGGGTGAAACGGCTTTGCTCAGTCTTGCCGATGCCTATATCACTTTCGCCGAAGCCAATCCCGGATTATATGACGCAACATTTCAAAAGATAAAAGACGGCCGGATTGAGAATCTGTCAAGCCTGCTTGTAGAGCTTGTTGTCAGGCAGCTGACAGCTAACGGTTATGCACAGTCTGACACTGCGATTCATGCTGCGAGAGGACTGAGGAGCCTTCTTCACGGATTTGCCGTGTTGAGAAAACAGAGTGCATTTGAATTAACCGAATCAATTAAGGAAAGCCGGAAGTTTGCAGTTGTTGCTTTCCTAAGAGGTTTGCAGATTAGGGGTCAATAATATTATTATGTAAACTAAATAAAAGACGCATCATGTAAAAAGGAGGGACAAATGGATTCATTACAACATATCATTTGTGAGCGGCGCACCTATTCACATATTTTTGATTCTCATGCACACACATACTGCCAAATGCTCTTTCCGCTCGAAGGACAGCTGGACTTGGAGACAGAAAGACGTAAAATCAGATTAAAACCTGATCAAATGCTGTATATTCCGCCCGGGCATGAACATCGGTTCCGTTCTTTGGAGCGAAATGAATGTCTCGTTCTCGACATACCGGCATATTTTTTCAAAAGTTCCTTTGACCCCGGCGTTCTGAATAAGCTTGATCCTTTTTGGACATCGATTCGGTTTCTGCTGACAGAAGAGACAAAGCAGCAGTCGGCTCATTCATTGAGTCTGCTTGCAGAATATATTGCTGAAAAGATACAAGAAAACCGTACGAATGATTCAATTGCGTATATCCGCCGAAATCTATCAAAGACTTTTACAATTAAAGAGCTTGCCGCAATGGAACATTACCACCCGGCGTATTATTCCGACTGGTTTAAAAAGCAGACGGGGAAAAGCCCGCAAGCTTATATTGCTGAGCTCCGTATGAAGAAAGCGGAACAAATGCTTATTGAAACAAAATGCCGGCTGACAGACATCAGCCAGGAGGTCGGCTTTCAAAATTTGTCTTCCTTTACCAGATGGTTTGTCAGACATAAGGGAATAACGCCGCGCGTCTTCCGAAACACCTTTCAATCTGATAAATAATTCTGAAAATCGGTTAAATAAACTGCTTCTTTTTTTGGTATGATGAGTGTAAAAAAGGAGTTTTTGATATGGCAGTCATCGAAGATTTTATTAAGCTTGATCTCAGAATAGGAACGGTCGTAAAAGCGGAAGTATTCCCGGAAGCAAAGGTGCCGGCTATTAAGATGACAATAGATTTCGGCGAAGAGATCGGCATAAAACAATCAAGCGCCCAGATTACAAAACGGTACGAACCGGGTGATCTGACGGGCAGACAGGTTACCGCTATTGTCAACTTTCCGCCGCGGCGGATCGCCGGATTTAAGTCAGAAGTTCTCGTTCTCGGCGGCATCCCGGAAAAAGGAGACGTTGTCCTGCTTACGCCAGAGCAGACAGTACCGAACGGAACGAAAATCGGATAATAAAAAAAGACGTTTGCAGAAGCAAACGTCTTTTGCGTATTGAGGCGATACACCACACGCCACATTCGTGTGTGCCGCAAGGGCATGTGCATCGACTTACACAATTCAGCTCATCGCTATATCAATATAGCATGGTGGGTGCGGAAATGCAAGAGATTTTTTAATATATGTTATATCTGGCTTTGTTTTGCCGATCCCCGATCTTTCGTGTAAGGTTTTGTTTGAAATTTTATGATCTTGAATAAAGCAGTTCGACAAATGCAAAGAAAATCCCGGATGGAACGAGAAAGCCGTTTACTGGTCAAGAAATAAACCTTCCTTGGTTAAATAAAGAAAAGTATGGTGCCTTTGAGGTTAAGGGCAAGGTAAAAACAAAGTGAAAAGTTAAAGACATAAGCCGCAGAGTGTATACTATGAAAGATATTGATATGAACCAAAAAACAGAATTTGGCGTAACAAATCTTCAGCTTATGAAAAACGGTAATGCTCCTTATGCAAAAGATGGCACACAGATTAATTTACATCACTTGATTCAAGAAGAACCTGGCCCAATGCTTGAAATCCCAAACAGTTTACATACAAAATATAGTGATGTTATTCATAAGCTTAAGACTGATGGTGAAAGTTTTAGAAATGATAAGGTTTTAAAAGCACAATATGAAAGCTTTCGAAAGAGATATTGGGAGTGGAGAGCGAAACAATTTGAGAATGAGAATTGAGGTGTTTAAATTAAATGATTTATTCAAAGGTTGAAAACTTTATTAATGAAAACAAGCAAAATGCTATATTCACAGAGGGTGCAAGCCATGAAAACATAACTCGCATTGAAGAAATCCTCCAATGCGAACTTCCTATTAGCTATAAATGGTTCTTAGAAAAATACGGTGCTGGTGGTTTATTCGGGGTTTTGGTTTTAGGCTATAACTTCGATCATGCGTCAGTTGCAGATAAAACTAAAGAATATAAACAACATTATGGACTTGCTGATGGTTTTGTTGTCATAGAAGATGTTGATTTCTTTGCTTACTGTCTAGATACTAATAAAATGATAGACGGAGAATGCCCTGTAGTGGAATGGGATAGGATAATTGGCTATCAAGATATCGTTGCAGAAAGCTTTATCGAATTTTTTTATAATAAGATTCAGGAAGCGAAAGATGACTGGGAAGAAGATGAAGACTGGGACGATTAATAAAAGAAAGCTCTCTTTTAGAGAGCTTTTTTCAGATTTTCAATTTTTAACAGGCTTTATAATGAGCAAACAGGCATTACTCAAAATACTCGCCGCGCCTATCCAAAGCAGCCATTGTGTTGCGGTCAGCCATGAGGCAGTTAGGATAAAGAGTCCAATGGCAATTGATATATAATTGCCGGCTTGGTCCAATTTACGTTTGCGATGAATTTTATATTTGGCATGAGAAATAAATTGATCAATTTTATCTTTCAGCTCATAGCATTTTTCCTTCATTTTATCCTCTGTTTCTTTTACTTTTCGATAAAGCATATTATTCATCGTCTGCACTCCCATATCGCCGTTTTGAAAATTCAGCCATGATTTTTTCTTCATAGTCATCTAAGATGAATTGTGCCTGATCTTCAACTTTCAAATGTGCTTTTTCTTCAAAACCATCCTGTTCTTCACCATCAAAACGATAAAGTTTTTGCAATAGCCTCCAGAATGTTTCAATTTCATCAGTTGTGAAGTCATGAAACATATCCGCTAAAAAATAGGTGGATTTTTCTGAACAGGAAATTAACGCTTTTTTTCCTTCAGCGGTAATCTCAATATTGATTGCACGTTTATCCAGTTTGCTTGGCACGGTGTGAACATATCCTTTTTTCGCGAGGCTTGAAATTAATTTGTTAGCGGTTTGTTTTGTTGTGCCCAGCTTTTTAGCGATATTCATAAGTGTGGTATCTTCCGTCGGTAAATGGGCAATAGCAATAAGAGTCATGTGCTGTCGGGAAGTTAGAATTTCTAAGTATTCATCCCCCCGAGTCTGCACTTTATTGACAACCGAAAATAATGATGCGTAACTTTGCTGCATAACATGCAGTTCCTTCATTAATAATTTAATATCCATAAGTTATCTCCCATCTGAATTGTCACCATGTTGACAGTTACAATATACATCAGAAAGGGAAATAAGTCAACATGGTGACTAATAGGGACGGGTACAGGCAGTCGGAGTGTTTACAGAAGGGGAAATAAGTATAATAAATGCGAAAAGGGCATTAATCTAAAGTGGGAAGGTGTTTGACATGCAGAAAGTGAACTGGTCAGAACAGTATGAATGGTTCAATAAACAAGATGAAAAAGACGGGCGTTTAATGGCGCTCCTTCGTCATGAGCTTACATATGAGGAAGTCATACGGTTATATATGAAAGGGTTTTATTTGCAATCTAAAGAAGGGGATGTTTCGTTACGTAAGAACGATATCTGTCGTATGTTTGGGGTTGAAGAGAGGCAGGGCGGCAAATCTTAATGAACGGGAAGAGAAAAACTCTTCCCGCTTTTCATGGCAGCTGTTATTGTTTTTCCAGCATAGAAGTCAACATTCTCTTAATGCCGTCTTCTGCACATACCGCTTTCCGTTTCTCGTGATATGCGGAATGTCAGAGGTGTCAGGCACGATTTGTTTCGCTTCTTCCTTGGTTACTCCTAAATAATAACCAATATAATAGTGTAAATCTTTTTCTTTAATGTGAATGTGGTCAGTGTGTTCATGAGGATCAGGTGAGTTAAAGTTTTCAATCCGTCTCCGATGAAATATCCGGCTAAAGCGATTCCAATGCCGGTAATATATCCAAACCTCCAATAAACGTTATCATTTTTTATATGGTGAAGCCGGCCGAAGGATTCAGCCTTCAGCAAAACCGCCGGGCGTTTATTGCGGACGGTTTTGATTGCTGAGCTTTTCCACCTGCACCTTTCCGGAGAAGAAAACAGCGCCTCCGCCCATATCCGCCAGCCGATCGGGCGTGAGCGAATTGACGAGCTGTTTTTTATCATCCATATCGGCCCAAAGACCTTGGCTGACTGCAACGCCGGGAAGCACCTGTTCGCCGACCGAAGCTGTTAATTCACACTCGCCGCGGTGATTCCAAACTCTAACGGTTTCCCCGTCTTCGATGTTCCGGCGTACAGCATCCTCTGTATGAATAAAAAGCTTTGGCGCTTTTTCCAGTTTTACGTGTTTTTCATTATTCGAAAATGTTGAATTTAAAAAATTATGATTCGGTCCCGGGACAAATAAAAGAGGAAAATCGTCATCGCTCTCAAGAGGGATATGTGTCGGCAGCGCGGGATAACCGTCCTGTTTCATCTTTTCCGAATATAATTCAATTCTTCCGCTCGGTGTCTTGAGCTTTCCCGGAAAAAGCGGTTTTTTCCGTTTGGCTTTCATGAAGGAATGGCGTGAGAGCGCTTCGTAATCAATATCCTCGATATACGGATTGTCGGGAAAGTCCAGCGCCTGTCTGATCAATTCTTCATCGGAATCCTGAAGCTCCTGCTCGGTAAATCCCATTGCCCCGGCAAGCAAACGGAACACTTCCGTATTCGATTTGCTGTCCCCGTAGGGCTCGATCACCGGTTTTTGCAGCTGAATAAAATGATGCCAGTAAGACGTGTAAAAATCCGTGTTTTCAAAAGCGGATGCAGCAGGGAGCACGATATCCGCATATTTGGCAGTTTCAGTTAAAAACAGATCGTGAACGACTGTAAATAAATCCTCCCGCAGCAGGCCTTTTCTGACTTTATTCGCTTCCGGCGCAACCACTGCGGGATTCGTACCGTAAATAAACAGGGAGCGCACGGGCGGTTTTGTTTCTAAAAGAACGCTTCCGAGCCTGTTCATATTAAATGATCGTGGCTTCCTGCCGTAAAGCAGATCAGGCCGCTGGAGCGCTTGTCTGTTATAGTTTAATACCGCGCTGTTGTGCTTGATTGCGCCTCCTCCGGTGTTGAGCCACTGTCCTGTAACAGCCGGAAGGCAGGCGACGGTGCGGACGATCATTCCGCCATTGTCATGGTGCTGAATGCCGTTTCCGATCCTGATAAGGGAAGGGGAGGTTTCCCCGTACATTCTCGCAAGGCGTCTGATATCGTCGGCTTTAACGCCTGTAATAGCAGAAACTGTTTCCGGATCATAGTGTTTAACATGCGCTTTTAATTCGTCACTGCCTTCGGTGTATTCTGTGAGAAATGCTTCATCGTGAAGGTTTTCGTCGAATAAGACATGCATGATACCGAGAGCGAGTGCGGCATCTGTGCCGGGGCGAATGGGAATAAACCAATCGGCAAGGCGGCCGGTTTGGTTCTTATGTACATCGATAACGACAATTTTAGCTCCTTTTTTCCGGGCTTTTTGAGCAATCATGACTTGGTGCATATTCGTGCTGACGGCATTGATTCCCCAAAAAATAAAGAGCTTTGCATGTATGGTCTCCTCCGGATCAGTACCCGCTCCTTCACCCATTGTATAGTTATAGCCTTCAGAACCGGCTTTGCTGCAAATCGTCCGTTCGAGATGACTCGCTCCGAGACGATGGAAAAAACGGCGGTCCATTCCCTCTGCCGCCAGTTTTCCCATATTGCCGTAAAAGCTGTACGGAAGAATGCTTTCCGCTCCTTCTTCGGCAATAAGCTCTTTCCAGCGCGCACTGATCGTATTGATCGCTTCCTCCCAGGAAATAGGCGCAAACGCGGCTTCACCTTTTTTACCGATCCGTTTTAACGGAACGGTTACGCGCTTCTCATCATAAATACGCTCAGCCATGTGTCTGACTTTGTTGCAAATATTCCCTGATGTGACCGGGTGATCGGGGTCTCCCTGAATGTTAACGATTTTTCCGTCTTTTTTTGTCACAAGCAAGCCGCATTGATCGGGACAGTCTAGTGAGCATACCGACTTAAAGACCCCGTTCGGCTGTGTTGCAGCAGAATTCATAGCCCATTTCTCCTCTTTGTTTATATTGTAAGCATTATAACATTTCAAAATCGAACGTCAATTCAGAAAAAAGTGTTGACATCACGGAAAGACTTTTCTATGATGAGTTTATTCTTTTAAACAGCCTGACAATTTCATCATTTTATTTTCTATCCAGAGAGGTGGAGGGACTGGCCCTACGAAACCTCGGCAACATTTATTGTGCCAATTCCAGCAAGCGTATGCTTGAAAGATAGGAAAGAATGATCTATACATATTTGTGCGCTTCAAGCGGATAAAGACGGTATATGAATCTCTTTCCTTCTTTGGGGAAAGAGATTTTTTTTATGAAAAAATAAATGTGAAAAGGATGTTTTGCACCATGACGGTTTTAATTACCGCGCCATATCACGACGAGGGGCTGAAGGAGCTGACTGAGCTGTTCGGCCGAACTGTGCACCGGCCGTGGAAGAAGCACGGCCGGGCCTATCGGGAAGATGAATTAATCCGAATGATTCAAGAGACAAACGCGTCGGGGCTTATTACTGAACTTGATGAGGTGTCTGAGCGTGTTATTGACATATTGCCGGATTCCGCTTTTATCGGTGTCTGCAGAGGAATGCCGTCTAATGTGGATATTGCGGCGGCGACTAAGAGAAAAATCCCCGTTTTCTTTACACCGGCCCGCAATGCCCAGGCCGTTGCTGAAATGTTTATCGGAAATGTGATTTCATTTTTGCGTCATATGTATTCTTCCCATCAGTGGCTGAAGGACGGGAAGTGGAATGGTGATTATTTGCAGGCTTACGTCAAATTCAGAGGAAATGAGCTGACGGGGAAAACAGTCGGCCTTATCGGTTTCGGAGCTGTCGGACAGAGAATCGCCCGGCTATTGGCCGCTTTTGACTGCAAGGTGCTTTACTATGACCCATTTGTCCGTCATGAAAACCAGGAGTATGAAAAAACGACGATTGAACGGGTATTTTCTGAAAGTGATATTGTTTCCGTTCACTTGCCGCGCACAGAAGAAACCATCGGCCTTATCGGCGCCCGGCACTTTCAATTGATGAAACAGGAAGCTGTTTTTGTCAATACGTCAAGAGCGGCGGTTACAGACAGGGAAGAGCTGCTGCGGGTGCTGAAAGAACGGCGGATTAAGGGAGCGATCATTGACGTGTTTTATCACGAACCGCCTGAATCTTCTGATTATGAATTGATCTCTTTGCCGAATGTGTTAGCGACTCCCCATTTAGCGGGCGCAACATTTGAAGTGGAAGATCATCATGTGAAGATTTTAAATGAAGCGCTTTTCAAATGGAAACAAGATCAAACCTGTTCAATACGTGAACTTTATAACAAAAGAGAACTTGAAACGGAAGGAGGAGGCTGTAATGGCTGAACAAAAAGGCTACCTTGTATTTGACATCGGAACGGGGAATGCGCGAGTCGCGGTCGTGACTGCCGGCGGCGAAGTGACCGCGCTTGAAAGGGAAGACATTGAATATGTGACGGATCCGCTTTATCCGGACGGACGATATTTCTCACCGGAAGGGTTATGGAAGCAAATCAGCGCTATGGCAAGGAAGGTTATTGGCAAAAGCCCTCATATTACATTAATCGGAATCACCTCAACAAGCCAGAGGCAGGGAATTGTTCTGATCAATAAAGATAAAAAGGCATTTCTCGGTCTGCCCAACATTGATAACAGAGGGCGTGAATGGGAAGACGGGATTGAGGCAAAAGAAGAAGTGCATCAGCAAACCGGACGTCTTCCGAGCGCTTTATTTTCCGCCATGAAACTTGTCGGATTAAAAGCTAGACAGCCGTCTTTATGGAAAGAAGTGAAGTACATCACAAGCATCAGTGACTGGGTGACATTTGAGCTGAGCGGTATTTTAAGCTATGAACCGTCACAGGCTGCTGAAACACTGCTGTTTGACGTAAGGAAAAAGGCGTGGTCAGAGACATTATGCAACATCTTCGGTGTGCCTTCTGCCATTCTTCCTTCACTCGTCCGATCTGGGACGGTTGTCGGAATGTTAACGTTTAAGAAAACGGCGGTTCTCGGTCTTTCTGAAAGAGTGCCTGTGATTGCAGGCGGGGGAGACACACAGCTTGCCATCAAAAGTGCAGATGCAAAGCCGGGAGATATCGTCATCGTATCCGGCACGACGACGCCGATTATAAAGATAACAGCTGAGACCGGAACCGAAAGTTTAAAGAATGCATGGCTGAATTGCCATACAGAAGAAGGTCAATGGCTCCTTGAAACGAATCCGGGTGTAACAGGACTCAATTATCAAAAATTAAAATCCATTTTTTATCCGAATGAATCCTACGGCGTCATGGAACGGGAAATCGCAAGTCTGCCGAAACATGATCATGCTTGTATTTCTGCGTTAGGCTCCTATTTATCGCCAGAGAAAAACGCACTGGCAAAAGGCGGATTTATTTTTGACGCCCCGCTGTCCCAAAACTTAAGCAGAGCCCATTTTGTCAAAGCCGCACTGCTGGAAATCGCTTTTTCAATCAAATGGAACTATGAGGCGTTAACAGAGGTGGCTTCCTTTTCACAAGATTATGTGAAGGTGTGCGGCGGCGGTTTCCAAAGTGATGCTTTGACGCAGTTTCTTGCTAACCTTCTCCAAAAGAAAATCTATAAGAGAGAGGGGTTCAGCCAGGCATCCGCAATGGGAGCGGCGATGATTTGCAACGAAGCTCTCGGTGTGAAAGCAGAGCTTTCGAGCCGCACAAAGGTAATTGAGCCGGAAGCGGATCAGACGGATCTCTTCCTATATGAAGAATGGAAATATACGCAAAAATTATTTACTCATTTTCAGCCGGCGGTGAAAGCCTGACTTGGGGATGAGATGACAACATGAAAGATTGCTGAGGAGGAACAAAAATGCTTAATAAGATAGGGATTCCGAAACAGCTCGCCTGGGGATTTTTAGGGGTCGTGCTGTTTATGATGGGGGACGGCCTTGAACAAGGCTGGCTCAGCCCGTTTTTAGTTGAAAACGGCTTGACGGTACAGCAATCAGCATCCCTGTTTACGGTTTACGGTATTTCTCTCGCTGTGGCGTCTTGGTTTTCAGGGGTCTGCCTCGAAGCCTTCGGCGCAAAGCGGACGATGTTTATGGGGCTGTTGTTTTACGTTATCGGAACAGCCGCGTTTATCGCATACGGATTTGAAAATCTTAATTTGCCGGTGATGTATGTCACGTATTTTATTAAAGGGCTGGGTTATCCGCTGTTTGCCTATTCATTTTTGACATGGGTGATTTACCGGTCGCCGAAAAACAGGCTCAGTACGGCGGTCGGCTGGTTCTGGATTGCATATTGCTGCGGGATGTTTGTATTCGGTGCTTGGTATTCAAGCTGGGCCATCAAATCCTTCGGCTATTTGAATACACTGTGGAGTTCAATTTTCTGGGTCTGCCTCGGCGCGTTTTTTGCTTTGATTTTAAATAGGGACCGCTTTGAAAAGAAAAAGGCAGATAAGCGGGAAAAGGCGCAGGAATTAATGAAGGGAATCACCATCCTTGCTGAAAATCCGCGCGTGCTCTCTGGGGGGATCATTCGGATCATTAACAGCATTGGTACATACGGATTTCCGGTATTTCTTCCGATGCATATGGCGCAGCACGGCATTTCTACAAATGTATGGCTTCAAATTTGGGGAACGATCTTTCTCGGAAATATCGTTTTTAACTTAATCTTCGGCGCAGTCGGTGATGCCTTCGGCTGGAAAAAGACTGTCATGTGGTTCGGAGGAGTAGGCTGCGGCATTTTTACTCTTTTATTATATTATGCTCCTGTTGTATCACATGGGAACTTGCTTTTCGTCAGCATTGTCGGTTTTATATGGGGAGGGCTCCTCGCCGGGTTCGTTCCGATCGGGGCTATCGTGCCGACGGCGGCCGGCAGCGATAAAGGTGCTGCCATGTCTGTGTTAAATCTGGCTGCGGGCCTGTCGGCATTTGTCGGCCCCGCGCTTGCCTGGGCGTTCATCGGGCTTGTCGGCGCACAAGGCGTTGTATGGATTTTCGCAGCGCTCTATTTCGTAAGTGCAATCTTGACAAATCAAATCAAAATACCTGAAGAGAAAACGGCAAAACACAATAAAGCATTGCCTGAATACGCTTCTTAACAGCAGCGCCCCGAAAATTCGGGGCGTTTTTTTACAGCTGCTGAAGAAACCCGGCAAAGCGCTGAATTTGTTCACGGAACGATTGTTTGTTTTCGTGAAATTGTTTGAAACGATGTCCGTTTGCTCCGGACGGATGCGGGAAACCTTCCAGAATGACCGCATGACTCATTCTGCCGTTCTTCTTCAGCATGCGGCAGGCTGATTCTGCTGCTTTGCCGAGAGGGATAAGCAGAATGTCCTTTTCCATCATTTCTATTTCATCCGGAAAGCATTTCAGCGCGTAACGGCTGAGAAGAGCTGACCTGCTGATTGCCGGCCGATGTCCCGTATAGTTTTTCTGTTTATAAAAAACAGGGTGTTTGATAACGGACGTTGTATGAAGAAGCTCTCGTTTTGAATCAAATAACCGGGATGAATCCTCAACGTGAAGCGCGGCCGGCAGACCGCATTCATTAAGCATTTCGATGATGTTCTGTCTCATTGAACCGGAAAGTCCGGCCGCTTTTTTTGTTTCATACGCTATCGTTTCAAGCGTTTCGCCATCTTTTAAAAGCTGTGCCGCTTTTTTGTAAGCCAGCTGCATTTGAAAAAAACCGGGTGTGATTCCGGAAATGGCAACGACTGCATAAGGGTTAATATATTCATTATGAGGTGAATAATACAAATCCAGATCTCCGTCCTTGGCTAAATGGAAAGCCGGAGTCAGCAAATCCGATTTTGTAAACCCTCCCGAATATGATAGTGCTTTAAGCTGCTGCAAAAAATGCGCAAGCCGCTCACGATCGCAAATCATGTTATGCCTCCTTGAATCCGCCAGTTTCTCTTAGTGTCATCAAAAACGTCGGATGACATGCAGGCTCATACATCACTTTTACCGGCGTTCCAGAGCATCTTCAGGACGTGAGGCGTTCCTTTAACTTCAGCCGCCGTCGTTTGCACGGCTGTTTTTTTGGTGAGAAAATCTTCCTGCAGTTCTTTCTGCTTTTGCGATAACAGAACGGTTTCTGTTTTGATTTCATCAACGGCTGTCTGCATGGACGCTGTCGCGGCGTTAATCTTCTTTATATCAGGCGCTGTGTTTCTTTTAAAACGCACGGCGGATACGGCTGCATAAATTAATGCGGCAGCCGCAACGGCAGCACTGATATACAAAATGATGATCATCTGCTTTTCACTCCTTTTTTTCAGTTGATACCCTTTACGGATCGTGTTGAATCATTTTATTTGCTAATTGTTTTTTTTCTGCTTATAATGTGAAATCGTACATAAGGACATTCAGAAAGGGTGAAAGACGTGGAAAGCTTACAAAACAAAACGGCTCTTATCACGGGTGCGGGCAGAGGAATCGGCCGCGCCGCCGCTATCGCTTTAGCCAAAGAAGGAGTCAATATCGGTTTAATCGGCCGCACAGAAGCAAATGTCGAAAAGGTTGCGGAAGAAGTGAAAGCCCTTGGTGTAAAGGCATCATTCGCTGCTGCCGATGTAAAAAACCAAAAAGAGGTTGAGCAAGCCGTCTCCTCTATTAAAGAAGAACTCGGTGAGATTGACATCTTGATTAACAATGCCGGAATCAGCAAATTCGGCGGATTTTTGGATCTTACGCCTGAAGAGTGGGAAGACATCATTCAAGTGAATGTAATGGGTGTATACCACGTGACACGCGCCGTTCTTCCTGAAATGATTGAGAGAAAATCAGGAGATATCATTAATATTTCTTCTACGGCGGGCCAAAGAGGCGCCGCGACGACAAGTGCGTACAGCGCTTCTAAATTTGCCGTTCTCGGTCTGACTGAATCTCTCATGCAGGAAGTCAGAAAACACAACATCCGTGTCAGCGCAATGACTCCGAGCACGGTTGCCAGCGACATGTCTATTGAATTAAATCTGACAGACGGCAATCCGGAAAAAGTCATGCAGCCTGAGGATCTTGCAGAATATATGGTTGCTCAATTGAAATTACATCCGCGCATTTTCATCAAAACTGCCGGTTTGTGGTCAACGAATCCTTAAACAAGAGGGGACCTGTCTTCACGACGGGTCTTTTTTGTTTCCGCAAACCCGAATAAATAGGCATAAAAATCCGTTTTTACAGAAAAAAGAGTGAAAAAGAAACCGATATCAGCTATAATTAAACTAAATAAACTATGTACCAAATGTTCATTAAAATTATTTTTCCCCGCCTCCCAAAAAACAAATCTATACAAACCAAACTGTCCGAACGATAAAAGGGAAAACGGAATATAAAGAGAATATCTAGTGCATGGAATAATTTGTTAGAAGGAAGGGTGTGCACATAATGAAAGAAGAAAAAAGAAGTTCAACCGGTTTTTTAGTGAAACAAAGAGCTTTTTTAAAGCTTTACATGATTACAATGACAGAGCAGGAACGGCTTTACGGACTGAAGCTTCTCGAGGTGCTGCGTTCGGAATTTAAACCCATCGGTTTTAAGCCGAACCATACCGAGGTGTACCGTTCGCTTCACGAACTTTTGGATGACGGGATTTTA
Source organism: Bacillus sp. SIMBA_031 (assembly GCF_046535225.1). NCBI lineage: Bacteria > Bacillati > Bacillota > Bacilli > Caryophanales > Bacillaceae > Bacillus > Bacillus sp. SIMBA_031. The sequence goes on along the minus strand of NZ_JAWRXC010000001.1, from coordinate 1,129,052 downwards.
AAGCAAGTAAAAGTGAAAAAAGAGGGAGCCAAACTCCAGGAAGTCGTTCTCTATCAATTTAAAGACTATGAAGCTGCGAAGCTTTACAAAAAACAGCTGAAGACAGAGCTTGACCGCTGCAAAAAGCTGGTTGAAAAAGCCATTTCAGATAATTTTTAAATCCGGCCGGAACGCACCCGGCCTCCCGGCCTCAAAAGGTTTGTAAGGTATGTTCTGTGATTCATTATACATAATAGCAGGCTCGGAACAATACATATCAATAGAACCTTCAAACTTGACATCGACTCTTGAAGTGGTAACATAAAAAACGTGTGAAAAATACGAACAAAATACGAACAAGGGAGATGTTACCGATCTTAGATCAAAAGAAAGTTGCTTTTATCGGAGCAGGATCAATGGCTGAAGGAATGATATCAGGCATGGTCCGCGCAAAAAAAATTCCCAACCAAAACATCTGCGTGACAAACCGCCGCAATACAGAGCGACTCGCTGAATTGGAACATCAATACGGAATTCAGGGCATTGCTTTTGACAGCATGAAAACCGAAGATATTGATGTCTTTATTTTAGCCATGAAGCCGAAGGATGCCGAAATCGCTCTGGCTACGCTGAAACGGCGTATTCAACCTCATCAAATTATCCTGTCTGTTCTGGCAGGCATAACAACCTCATTTATACAACAATCATTACATGATCGTCAGCCTGTTGTAAGAGTGATGCCGAACACATCCAGCATGATCGGCGAATCGGCAACAGCTGCGGCTTTCGGAGACCATGTCTCTTACGGTTCAGCAAAAACCGCGGTATCCCTTTTGGAATGCCTCGGGGAAGTGTACGTGATCAAGGAAGATCAGATGGACATTTTCACCGGCATCGCAGGCAGCGGACCGGCGTACTTTTATTATTTAATGGAGTTTATTGAAAAAGCAGGTGAAGAAGCCGGCTTAGACAAACGGCTGTCCCGCAAAATCGGCGCGCAAACGTTATTGGGCGCAGCTAAAATGCTGATGGAAACGGGTGAAAAACCGGATGTGCTTCGGGAAAACATCACCTCTCCAAACGGCACGACGGAAGCCGGCCTCGATGCGCTCAGGTCAGAAGGCGGCGGAGAAGCCATTGCCAAAGCCATTAAACACGCGACCGAACGTTCTATTGAGATCAGCAAAACAATTGAAAAAACGGCAGCACTATAATCGTTAAAAAACAGGAGTGATACAGTGACGTCTCGGACGAAGATCAAAAGAGTCGCGGTGAAAATCGGCAGCAGCTCACTGACGAGCCTGCACGGGGAAATCAGCAGAAGAAAGCTGGAAGCATTGGTGGATCAAATCGCACAGCTGAAAGACAGCGGCTATGAAGTGATTTTAGTATCTTCCGGCGCAGTGGCGGCAGGTTATCGGAAGCTCGGATTTATTCAGAAACCGGAAAGCCTCCCTGAAAAACAGGCTTCCGCTTCCATCGGGCAGGGATTATTAATGGAGGCTTATTCAAAGCTGTTTTTAGCGCACGGTTATGTCGCATCACAAATTTTAATTACAAGAAGCGACTTTTCCGATGAATACCGCTACCATAATGTGCGCAATACGATGAACGTCCTTTTGGAACGGGGCATTATTCCGATTATTAATGAAAATGACACGGTCACAGTCAATCGGCTGAAATTCGGAGATAATGATACACTCGCAGCGAAGGTGGCAGGTTTAATTGATGCCGACATGCTTGTGATTTTATCAGACATTGACGGTTTATATGATGATAATCCGCGCAGCAACCCGAAAGCGAAAAGAATCAGACATGTAAGTGACATCACTCCGGAAATAGAAGCAAGCGCGGGAGATGCCGGGAGTGAAATGGGAACCGGCGGAATGCGTTCGAAACTGGATGCTTTTAAAATTGTGATGGCCTCCGGTATTAAAGGCTTTCTCGGGCAGGCTAACATTCCGGACATTCTGCTTCAAGCGGTAGATGAGGCGGCTGAAGGAACTTATTTTGAAGCGGAAGGAACCCTGCCGTTAAACCACAAAGAACAATGGCTTGCATTTAATTCCGGCCCCGAAGGCGAAATTGTGATGGAAAAAGAAAGCAGCCGCGAGGTCGCGAACGGAAATATGGAGCTGTCACCGCAGGACATCGAGCAGATTAAGGGCAGATTTAGCAGCGGAGCGGTTGTCAGGCTGCTTGATCAGCAGGGAGAAGAGCTCGGACTCGGCATCGTCAACTATTCCTCAGCCCAGCTGAAGACTTTTAAAGAAACGCCGCCCAAACAGACCGATCAATCAGTCATTGATCCGGAAGCGTTTGTCTGCCACGTTGAACTATCCATTCCGATCGGCTGAGAAAGATCTATAAAAATATGAAAAAGCCCGAGGCTTCGTTTTGAAGCTCGGGTTTGTTTTTTATTGATATTGTTCAAGTTTGGAGAAAAATTGAATGACAAAATGATAGAAATCATTTGCAGACGGAGCCAGTTCCCTTCCTTTTGGTTTAATAATGCCTACGGTACGCTTCACTTGAGGAAATTCAATCGGAATTTTGACCGTGAACCGGGGTGTGGTTTCTGCAAAGGTGCTTTCAGGTAATAAAGTAACTCCCATCCCCGCAGAGACTAGTCCTTTAATGGCATCTAAATCCTCGCCTTCCGTCGATACAAGCGGCGCAAAGCCGGCCTGTCTGCAAGCGTCAATCGCCATGTTACGGAGAATAAACCCTTCAGGAAATAAAACAAATTGGTCGCCGCGCAGATCAATTAAATGAATATTTTTCTGTTTGGCAAGCGGATGGTGCAATGGAACAAGCGCGTAAATCTTTTCCGTGAATAAGATATTGCCTGTTATGTCGGGGAATTCCGTCGGGACGGGGCCGAGCAGCGCCGCATCTATATCCCTGTTTCTTACCGCTTCGATTAAAAACTTATAAGACCCCTGGCGGAGCAAAAACTCAACGTTCGGGTATTCCTCTTTAAATGCCGAAATCACCGTCGGCAAAAGCTGGCTTGCAAGGCTCGTCGGAAATCCTATTTTGACGGTTCCGCGATTCGGATCAAGATATTCATCAATTTGTTCCTTCGCGTAATCAATTGCTTTCATCGCCGTTTTAACATGTTCTAAAAATTGTTTGCCGATCGGCGTTAATTTAATATTTCTGCCTTCCCGTTCAAATAAAGTGACTTTCAGCTCTTCTTCAAGATTTGCAATCTGCCTGCTGATAGCGGATTGTGCGACATGCAGATGATCAGCCGCTTCTGACACATGTTCCCGTTCTGCTACCTCCATAAAATACCGAAGCTGGCGTAATTCCATTGCGTTCACACCTATCTATCTCATTTTGAGATGTATTTGATCTAAATTATATATTGTTTATATTGTTTTGAAAACTTACAATTAATTTAAAGTTGTCAGATTTTATGACCGATAATTAACGGAAACTGATCGGGGGAGAGGAATTATGACTTACAATCAAATGCCGAAAGCACAAGGTCTCTACCGTCCGGAATTTGAGCACGATGCATGCGGAATCGGCTTGTATGCCCATTTAAAAGGGAAACCTTCACATGACATTGTCAAAAAAGGACTGAAGATGCTTTGCCAGCTGGATCACAGAGGAGGACAGGGCAGTGATCCGAATACGGGTGACGGCGCCGGCCTGATGGTTCAGATCCCTGATGCTTTTTTTAAGAAAGAGTGCGGAGAAATGAGACTGCCGGAAAAAGGCCGTTACGGGGTAGGAATGGTCTTTTTCTCGCAAAATGAAGAGGAAAGAAAAAAGATCGAAAAACAGGTGAATGCATTCATTGAGCAGGAAGGACAGATCGTTCTCGGCTGGAGAACCGTCCCTGTAAATGTCGGAAAAATCGGAACAGTGGCACAAAGCACTTGCCCGTATGTGCGTCAAGTATTCATCGGCGCCGCAAACGATTTGAAAGACAGCCTTGCTTTTGAACGCAAACTGTATGTCATCCGGAAGCAGGCGGAAAATTGGGGCGTTCAAGAACAGCTTGATTTTTACTTCGCAAGCTTGTCAAGCCAGACTATTGTTTATAAAGGGTTGTTAACGCCTGAGCAGGTTGACGCTTTTTATTTGGATTTGCAGGATGAAACCTTCGTATCTGCATTTTCACTCGTGCATTCAAGATTCAGCACAAATACCTTTCCTACTTGGGAACGTGCCCATCCGAACCGCTATCTGATTCATAACGGAGAAATCAATACGCTCCGGGGCAACATCAATTGGATGAGAGCGAGGGAGCAGCAGTTTGTTTCAGAAAGCTTCGGAGACGATCTTCACAAAGTGCTGCCGATTTTAAATGCTGAGGGCAGTGACTCATCCATTCTTGATAATGCGTTTGAATTTTTCGTGATGGCAGGACGGAAACCGGCACATACGGCAATGATGCTGATTCCGGAACCATGGACAGAAAACACTCACATGTCTAAAGCGAAACGGGCTTTTTATGAATATCACAGCTCTTTAATGGAGCCGTGGGACGGGCCGACCGCCATTTCGTTTACGGACGGAAAACAAATCGGCGCCATCCTTGACCGTAACGGTCTGCGTCCGGCACGTTACTATGTGACAAAAGATGACCATATTATTTTCTCATCTGAGGTCGGCGTTATTGAAGTAGAGCAGGAGAACATTCTTCATAAAAAACGTCTGGAGCCCGGAAAAATGCTGCTCATTGACTTAGAGGAAGGCCGGATTATTTCAGATGAAGAAGTAAAAACAGAAATCGCCAATGAATTCCCGTATCAAAAATGGCTTGAAGAAGAATTGGTTCAAGTGAATCCTGACCCGGAAATCCGGGAAGAGGAACAATTCGATGATCTTCTCGTCCGTCAAAAAGCGTTTGGCTATACGTATGAAGATATCCAGAAGTATTTAATTCCTGTTATTAAAGAAGGCAAGGACCCGCTCGGCTCTATGGGAAATGATTCGCCGCTCGCCGTTTTATCCGATCGCGCCCAATCACTGTTTCATTACTTTAAACAGCTGTTTGCGCAAGTTACAAACCCGCCGATTGACGCGATCCGCGAGCAGCTTGTGACCTCCACGGTGACATGGCTCGGAGCTGAAGGCGATCTGCTGCATCCGAGTGAAAGAAATGCCCGCCGCATTAAACTGTATACTCCTGTATTATCAAACGAACAGTTTTATGCGCTGAAAACACTTGTGCACCCTGACATTAAGAGCCAGAACATCCGCGCGCTGTTTTCCGATGACCTAGAAAAAGGCCTGAAGGATTTGTTTCAGCAGGCGGAAAAAGCGATCAAGGAAGGCGTATCTCTGTTAATTTTATCTGACAGGGCAATGAGTAAGGAATTGACGCCGATTTCGCCGCTCTTGGCCGTCAGTGCGCTGCATCAGCATTTGATCCGCCAAGGCCTGCGAACAAAAGCAAGCATTATCGTTGAATCCGGGGAAGCGCGTGAAGTTCATCACTTTGCGGCTCTCATCGGGTATGGTGCCGATGCTGTCAATCCGTATTTGACTTACGCTACGTATAAGCAGGAAATCGATGAAGGCCGGCTTGATATTCCGTATGAAGAAGCTGTCAGCAAATACGGAAAGAGCGTAACAGAAGGCGTCGTGAAAGTGATGTCAAAAATGGGGATTTCAACTGTGCAAAGTTACAGGGGCGCCCAAATTTTTGAAGCGGTCGGCATCGGTGAAGACGTTATCGCCAAATACTTTACCGGTACTGCATCTCAGCTTGGCGGAATCGATATCGAAACGATTGCGCAAGAAGCGAAACAGCGCCATCAAGCTGCGTACAAGGATGATTACAGCCAAACTCTTGATCCGGGAAGTGATTTCCAATGGCGGAACGGGGGAGAGCACCACGCTTTCAATCCGAAAACCATCCATACCCTGCAATGGGCGTGCCGCAAGAATGATTACAGCCTGTTTAAGCAGTATTCTCATGCAGCGGATGAAGAACGAATCGGATTTTTACGCAATCTGTTCGCCTTCAAAGAAGACCGCAAGCCTTTAAAATTAGAGGAAGTTGAATCAGCTGCGTCCATCGTGAAACGTTTTAAAACAGGAGCGATGTCATTCGGTTCATTAAGCAAGGAAGCCCATGAGGCTTTAGCGATAGCGATGAACAGGCTTGGCGGAAAAAGCAACAGCGGAGAAGGCGGCGAGGACCCGAAACGTTTCGTTCCGGATGAAAATGGCGACGACAGAAGAAGTGCGATTAAACAGATCGCTTCCGGCCGTTTCGGCGTAAAGAGCCATTATCTCGTCAATGCGGATGAATTGCAGATCAAAATGGCGCAAGGGGCGAAGCCGGGAGAAGGCGGTCAGCTTCCGGGCAACAAAGTATATCCTTGGGTCGCGGATGTCCGCGGTTCTACACCAGGTGTAGGGCTGATCTCACCGCCTCCTCACCATGATATTTATTCCATTGAAGACTTGGCGCAGCTGATTCATGATTTGAAAAATGCAAATCGAAGCGCGCGAATCAGCGTCAAGCTCGTGTCAAAAGCCGGTGTCGGCACGATTGCGGCCGGTGTGGCAAAAGGCACTGCAGATGTCATCGTCATCAGCGGCTACGATGGCGGAACGGGCGCGTCGCCGAAAACAAGTATTAAACATACGGGTCTTCCGTGGGAGCTTGGTCTTGCAGAAGCTCACCAAACGCTGATGCTGAACGGTTTACGGGATCGCGTGGTATTGGAAACGGACGGTAAGCTGATGACAGGCCGAGATGTCGTAATGGCCGCCTTGCTCGGTGCGGAGGAATTCGGCTTTGCTACAGCGCCGCTTGTCGTTCTCGGCTGCGTCATGATGCGCGCCTGCCATTTAGATACATGTCCTGTAGGTGTCGCGACGCAAAACCCGGAGCTCCGCAAAAAATTCATGGGCGACCCTGACCATATCGTAAATTACATGCTGTTTGTCGCAGAAGAAGTGCGTGAATATATGGCGCAGTTAGGCTTTAAGACGCTTGATGAAATGATCGGACGGACAGACGTTCTTCATGTCAGTGAACGTGCGAAAGCGCATTGGAAAGCGGGCCAGCTTGATTTATCCACACTGCTGTACCAGCCTGAAGGCGTACGCACTTTCCGTACGGCGCAAAACCATAAAATCGACGAGTCGCTTGATATGACGGTAATTCTTCCGGCGGTGCAGGCTGCAATTGAAGCCGGTCAGGAAGCGGAAGCTGAAATCAAGATCAATAATACAAATCGCGTAGCCGGAACCGTGACGGGAAGTGAAATTTCTAAACGCTACGGAGCGGAAGGCCTGCCGGATGATACGATCAGACTTCATTTTACCGGATCAGCCGGACAGAGTTTCGGAGCATTTGTTCCTAAGGGGATGACGCTTCATTTGAACGGGGATTCAAATGACTACGTAGGCAAAGGGCTTTCAGGCGGAAAAATCATCGTGAAAGCGCCTGATGACTTCAATTGTGAAACTCACGATAACGTTATTATCGGGAACGTCGCATTTTACGGAGCAACAAGCGGGGAAGCGTACATTAATGGGCGCGCCGGTGAACGTTTTGCAGTCCGTAACAGCGGAGTCAATGTCGTTGTAGAAGGTATCGGAGACCACGGCTGTGAATATATGACAGGAGGCCGGGTTGTCGTCCTCGGCGAAGTCGGCAAAAACTTCGGGGCGGGAATGTCAGGCGGTATCGCATACGTCCTGAGTGATGATGCTAAAGCATTTAAACGCAAATGCAACATGGAAATGATTTTATTTGAAAAGCTGACGGATGAGGCGGAGATCAAAGAAGTGCAAGAAATGGTCAAACGGCATGCGGCGCTGACAAACAGCAAAAAAGCCGCAGCTCTCCTGGACAATTGGGAAAAAGCCGCAGAAACCTTTATCAAAGTCATTCCGAAAAACTATAAACAAATGCTCCTCAGCATCGAAGAACAAAAAGCGGCGGGTTTATCAGAAGAAGACGCAATTATGTATGCTTTTGAAGCCAATACAAAGGTCCTCCAAACGCCTGCCAAAGATCAAAAACAAGCGGTAGTACAGTAAGAAAGGGGAGAGGAACATGGGGAAACCAACTGGATTCATGGAAGAAAAACGAGAAAAACCGGCTGAGCGGGACCCTCTCACTCGCTTAAAGGATTGGAAAGAGTATTCGGCTCCATTTTCAGATGAAGCGTCAAAGCGGCAGGGGGCGCGGTGTATGGATTGCGGCACACCGTTTTGCCAAATCGGCGCTGATATCAACGGTTTTACGTCCGGCTGCCCGATTTATAATCTGATACCGGAGTGGAATGACCTCGTCTATCGGGGGCGCTGGAAAGAAGCCTTGGAGCGTCTTCTGAAAACGAATAACTTTCCTGAATTCACAGGGCGGGTCTGTCCCGCTCCTTGTGAAGGGTCTTGTACGCTGGCCATTTCAGATCCGGCTGTTTCAATTAAAAACATCGAGCGGACGATCATTGATAAAGGGTTTGAAAACGGATGGATTCAGCCGAGAATTCCAGCGAAACGCACAGGTAAAAAAGTCGCTGTCGTCGGTTCAGGCCCGGCAGGTTTGGCAAGCGCTGATCAGCTGAATCAAGCCGGTCATTCCGTAACAGTCTATGAACGTGCCGACAGAGCCGGCGGCCTGCTGATGTACGGCATTCCGAGCATGAAGCTTGAGAAAAATGTCGTCGAACGCCGTATAAAGCTTTTGACGCAGGAAGGTATAGATTTTGTGACAAATACCGAAATCGGCGTTGACATAACAGCAGATGAGCTGAAAGAACAATTTGATGCCGTCATTTTGTGCACAGGCGCCCAAAAGCAGCGCAATCTGCTGATTGAAGGCCGGGAAGCAAAAGGCGTCCATTATGCGATGGACTATTTAACACTGGCGACGAAAAGCTATTTAGATTCCAACTTCAAAGACAAACAATTTATAGACGCTAAAGGGAAAGACGTCATCGTAATCGGCGGAGGAGACACAGGAGCTGATTGCGTGGCAACCGCGCTGCGTCAAAAAGCGCGCAGCGTGCATCAGTTCGGGAAACATCCTAAACTTCCTCAGACGCGCACGAACGACAATATGTGGCCTGAACAGCCGCACGTCTTTACCCTTGAATACGCCTATGAAGAAGCGCAGGCAAAGTTCGGCAAAGACCCGAGAGAATATTCAATTCAGACAACAAAAATGGTGGCCGATAAGCAGGGCCGCTTACAAGAGATTCACACCATTCAAATGGAAAAAGTCAGAAACGAATTCGGAAAGTATGAATTTCATGAACTGCCCGGTACAGAAAAAGTATGGCCTGCTCAGCTGGTGTTCATCGCCATCGGTTTTGAAGGGACAGAACAGCCATTATTGAAACAGTTCGGTGTCGATTCGGCAAATCATAAAATTCAGGCGGCATATGGGGATTATAAAACGAATGTTGACGGTGTTTTCGCCGCAGGGGATGCGAGAAGGGGCCAAAGCCTGATTGTATGGGCGATTAATGAAGGCCGGGAAGCAGCGCGCGAAGTCGACAGTTATTTAATGGGGAGCACTGTTTTACCGTAAATAAAGGGGTTTATTTATAAAACCGGCTGGGATCAGCCGGTTTTTCGTATTGAAATGAAACCTCCTTCTTCCTTTATTGGTCATATAAGGGTAACGTGGAGATAACATATGGATTTTTGTTTTACAGAGTGGAGAGATTGTTTTCTTCCGCAAACTGAGACGATTTGCAAGCCTTGAGCCGTTTATTAAGACGCCTTCAAAAACGTGACGGGCTCTGTGTGTCTGCAGTCGATTTGCGGGCAGATTTTAATTGATGAAGAAAAACATATTGAATTTCAAGCGGAAACGCTTATAAACAAATAAGGAAACGGACGGGTCCGCTCCTCCTTTTTTAGACATCTATACGAAAGCCGATATTGCCGAACTGCCGTCCTTCCCGCATTCTGTTAAAAGCGGCAGCTGCTTCACTGAGAGGGTACATGCGGTCGATAATGGGACGGATGCCGCAGCGGTTTATCAATTCCAGCATATCCGCAAATTCCTCATTGCTTCCCATTGATGTACCGAGAATATGAATCTGCGGAAAAAACAGCGAGCGAATAGGAAATCCGAGCTGATCGCCTGAACTGGCGCCGAATGTTACGATCCGGCCATTCGGTTTAATAATGTCAAGATAGTGTTGAAACAAGGCGGGGCCTACACCGTCAAGTATGATATCTGCTTTTTCGCCATTCAGTGACTCATTCCAATCACCGTAGCTGTCAATCGCCCGGTCTGCACCGTATGACAGTGCGGTTTGTTTTTTATTTTCACTGCGGGAGGTGACGCTGACTGTCGCTCCGATAGCTTTTGCCATTAATAAGGCGTAAGTTGCCACGCCGCTTCCGATGCCCGGAAGGATAAGGTGTTCGCCTTTTTTTAATTGTCCTTTTGTAAATAAGGCGCGATAAGCGGTTAATGCTGATAACGGCAGCACGCCCGCTTCCTCCCAAGTCAGGTGTTCGGGTTTTAAAACGGCGTTTTCCGCAGGAACGATGACATAAGGTGAAAATGTTCCGTCGCTCGGACCGCCTAAAATATCAGGGACGGCTGGTACGTCCTCAACAGTCTTCCAATTCAGCACCGGGTTGATGATGACTTCTGCATGCAGTAAATGAGACCGGACGCCGTGTCCTATTTCGGTTACGATCCCCGCGCCGTCTGAACCGAGAGTAAATTCATGGTTTCCGGTTTCGTGGTTTTTCATTAAAAACAAATCACGATGGTTTAATCCGGCTGTTTTCAGCTTTATTTTTACTTCGCCGTTTCCCGGCCTTTTGTCAGGTGCCTGCCTGAAATCAAAGCCATTTTCGTGTATGATAAGTGCATTCATCATTCTTCTCTCCTTTATGATTGATGAGAAAGATTTTACAGGCTGTGTCAGCTGCAGTAAATAAATGAAAATTGATAGCCGGCTATCAATAAAAATCATAGCAAGAAGGTGCCCTTACATGGAAAGCGGAGACTTAAAGATTTTTCAGGCTGTCGCCCGCAAAGGAAGTATTTCAAAGGCGGCAGAAAGCCTGCATTATGTTCAATCAAATGTGACAAACCGGATTCAGCAGCTGGAACGGCAATTGCAAACACAGCTTTTTTACCGCACAAATCGGGGGATGACGCTGACGCCCGCAGGTGAAAACTTATTGAAAGACGCTGACAGAATCCTTCAATTGCTGCATGAGGCGCAAAAAACGGCGCAAGAGGCAGGCGATCCGAACGGCCCGCTTCGAATCGGTTCTCTTGAAACGGCGGCAGCCGTCCATCTCCCTCAATTTTTCACAGAGTATTACAGCCGTTACCCGAAAGTACAGCTGTCTCTGTCAACGGGTGATACACATACCTTAGTGCAGCGCGTCTTACACTATGAGCTGGACGGCGCTTTTGTTTATGGTCCGGTCGAATACGAAGATCTTGAGCAAGTCGCTGTATTTCAAGAAGAATTGGTCTTGGTTTCAAATAAGCGGGAAGGCAGTTTGCAAGACTTGTTGCGAGATCCGATTCTGTATTTTGCCGCGGGCTGTTCGCACCGCCGCAAAATAAAAAACATACTGAAAGAAGAGGCAGTGCCCGCACATAAAATCATTGAATTCGGTACGTTGGAAGCCATTATTGGGGCGGTGCAGGCGGGGATGGGGGTTTCCTTTCTGCCTGCATCAGCCGTCCGTTATTTTCAAAACAGGAAAAATCTTTTTCTTCATGAGCTTCCTGAACAGTTTCGGGGTATGAATATATCATTCATCTACCGGAGTGATTTATTTTTGACATCGGCGTTTGAAGAACTGCTGAATGGATTAAAAGCATTACCGAACGGATGATGAGAAAACAGGACAGCTGTGTACGCCAATTTTTTTCGTTCTGGTTTTTCTTAAAAAAACTTTCTTTTTCGGAAAATTTATGTATAATAAAAGAAAGTTTTTCAGATAAAGTATCTGCAATGATAAGGACATGAGACATTTTAACCGGCCATACAGAGAGGGAAGGCACGGCTGAGACCTTCCCGGCACGAAGAATGAGCTTACCGCCTTTTGAGCTGTATTGGTGAACGAAAGCAGCCGATACCGTATAGCCGCGTTACGGCAAAAATGAGCCGTCACTTGAAGTGGCGGGAATTTGGGTGGAACCGCGGGTCTGACACACACTCGTCCCTTCTTTTGGGATGAGTGTGTTTTTATGTTTATATAAGAAAAATGGCAATGATAAGGACATGAGACATTTTAACCGGCCATACAGAGAGGGAGGGCGCGGCTGAGACCTTCCCGGCACGAAGAATGAGCTTACCGCCTTTTGAGCTGTATCGGTGAACGAAAGCAGCCGATACCGTATAGCCGCGTTACGGCAAAAATGAGCCGTCACTTGAAGTGGCGGGAATTTGGGTGGAACCGCGGGTCTGACACACACTCGTCCCTTGCTTTGGGATGAGTGTGTTTTTTATTTTATTAAAAATAAAGGAGAGATCAGACCGTGAAGAAGCCACACATTGTGATTACTTTTCCTGATGGAAAACAAAAAAAATACCGGAAAGGCGTTACGTTAGAAGAGATCGCTCAATCAATCAGTCCGAGTCTGAAAAAGACGTCTGCCGCCGGAAAGGTAAACGGATCGTTATATGCCCTTAGAAGAAGCATTCATAAGGATGCGGCGATTGAACTGTGCAGTTTTCAGTCTGAAGCGGGACTGGAAGTGATGAGACACACAGCAGCACACGTATTGGCGCAAGCGGTAAAACGTCTGTATCCGAAGGTTTGTTTAGGGCTCGGACCCGTTATTGACAATGGCTTTTATTATGATTTTGATATGGATGAAACAATTACTGAAAAAGACCTGGCCGTCATTGAAAAAGAGATGAACCGAATCATTTCGGAAAATCCGGAAATTATCAGAGAAGAAATCTCCAGAGAAGAGGCAGAGCAGCTGTTTGCTCATGAACCGCTGAAGCTTGAGCTCTTAGCGGGTATTTCGCAGACTGATACAATCAGTATATACCGCCAGAGCGAATTCATTGATTTATGCCGGGGTCCGCACTTGGCGTCTGCCGGACAGATAAAAGCTTTTTCGCTCACTCATGTATCAGGGTCTTATTGGCGCGGCGACAGCAACCAAAAAATGCTCCAGCGCATCTATGGAAAAGCATTTTCCTCAGAAAAGGAGCTGAACAGACATTTTCAGGTGTTGAAAGAGGCGGAGATGAGAAATCATCGGAAATTGGGAGCGGAGTTACAACTTTTTATGTTTTCGGAAGAAGCGCCGGGTATGCCTTTTTATCTGCCGAACGGTCAGTTTATCCGAAACACGCTTGAATCATTTCTGCGTTCAAAGCAGGATGACTATCATTATCAGGAAGTGCGCACCCCTATGATGATGAACCAGCGTCTTTGGGAGCAATCCGGCCACTGGGATCATTATAAAGCGAATATGTATTTCTCAGAAGCTGATCATCAGCGCTTCGCGTTAAAGCCGATGAACTGCCCCGGCCACATGCTCATATTTAAAGAAAAGCTTCGTTCTTATCGTGATCTTCCGATTCGGATGGCTGAGTTCGGTCAGGTGCACCGTCACGAATTCAGCGGGGCGCTTAATGGCCTGCTCCGCGTCAGATCTTTTTGCCAGGATGACGCACACATTTTTGTAACGCAGGATCAGATCGAGAGTGAGATCGCTTCGGCGCTGCAGCTGATTCACGAGGTGTACACCGCATTTGGTTTTTCCTATGATATTGAGCTGTCAACAAGACCGGAAGATTACATGGGAAGCGAACACTTGTGGGACAGGGCTGAGAGCGCATTAGAAAAAGTATTAAAAGAACAGGGATATCGTTTTCGGTTTAATCGGGGAGATGGTGCATTTTATGGACCGAAAATTGATATTCATATAAAAGATGCGCTGAACCGGAGCCATCAATGCGCCACTGTCCAACTGGATTTTCAAATGCCGGAGAAATTTGATTTAACATATATTGATGAAAAAAACCAAAAAGTCCGTCCTGTTGTCATTCACCGGGCGGTATTCGGATCTCTCGATAGATTTCTCGGAATCATTACAGAACATTTCGGGGGAGCGTTCCCTTTATGGCTTGCACCGGTACAGGCAAAAATCATCCCAGTATCAAACACTGCACACCGGGACTGCGCAGAACAGGTGCACCTGCAAATGAAGAAAGCGGGTATCCGGGCTGAGCTCGATCAGCGCGATGAAAAACTCGGCTATAAAATCAGAGAAGCACAAATGAAAAAAATACCGTATATTGCGGTTGTGGGGGATCAAGAGTGCCGCCATCAATCTGTACATGTACGGCAATACGGGCGGGAAGACACATTTGAAGAGAATGTGAGTGATTTTATTTCCCGGATCATAAGAGAGGCAAAACAAAAAATAGAGATTTAATAAAAACAACATTGACATATCGTAAAATCACGATATAATAAAGCGTATGAAACCTATTGATGTTTTTAAAGCGTTGTCTAATGAGTCACGGCTTGAGATTTTACAATGGCTGAAAGAGCCGGACCGTCACTTCGCACCGCATGATGGCATTGATATGAATGAGATCGGAGTGTGTGTCAGCCAGATCACCGATAAGCTTCAGATGACACAGTCAACGGCGTCTCAATATCTTTCCATCCTTCAGCGGGCGGGCCTTATCCAAACAAAACGGATTGGCAAATACACCTATTATAAAAGAGATGAAGACGCGATAAAGGCGATGGCCGATTATTTTCAGCGCGAAATGTAGGGCTGAATCCTTTAGAAGAGGGATTCAGTTTCTTTTTCCGACTACACATCGACATATTGCGATTTGTTTCTGTTTTTTTAACTCTTTATATCGATATATCACAATATATCTTTATATAAATCATCAATGAAGGAGTGTGTCAGGTGCAAAATACCTGGAAGATTTACATTTTGGCAATTATCAGTTTTTTAGTGGGGACGTCTGAATATGTGATATCAGGGATGCTTGATAAAATTGCAGGTTCCTTGGGAGTTACTGTGGCAGCGGCAGGGCAGCTGATTACGATTTTTTCGCTTGTTTATGCAATCGGAACGCCTGTCATGATGGCCCTTACAGCAAAACTGGACAGAAGGAAGCTCATGATCTATGCTCTGGGGCTGTTTGTTATCGGGAATATCATTTCTTTCCTTGTGCAGGGATTCGGCTTATTTGCGGGAGCGCGGGTGATCATGGCGCTTGGAGCAGGAACCGTGGTGGTCACCGCGCTTACGATCGCAGCAAAAATCGCTCCCCCGGGAAAACAGGCAAGTTCTCTCGCAACCGTCATTATGGGGTTTACGGCGGCGCTCATTATCGGTGTTCCGATCGGAAGAACCGTGTCTGAAGCTTTCGGCTGGAAAGTGGTTTTCGCCGGAATTGCGGCAATTGGAATCATTGCTATGCTTATTATACGTTTCGCGTTGCCTGAGATAAAAGGAGATAAACCGGTGCCGCTCATTCAGCAATTTTCTCTTTTGAAGAAACGAAAGGTGGCTGTCGGGCTGGCCATTACGTTTTTTTGGCTCGGAGGCTATTCGGTTGCGTATACGTACCTTTCTCCGTATTTACTGAACGTCACTCATATCGGCAGCGGAATACTGAGTACATTGCTGCTTATTTTCGGTGTTGCAAGTCTTGCCGGTTCTAAAGCAGGCGGTTTCAGCGCAGACAAATGGGGGGCGCGTATGACATTAACCGGCGGAATGGCGCTTCATGCTATCATGCTCATGTTATTGCCGTTTGTGACACATTCTGCTTTCGGAGCGGCGGCAGTGCTTATTTTTTGGTCCTTCGCCGCCTGGTCATCTGGGCCTGCTCAGCAGTATCATTTGGCAACGATGGAGCCTGAATCATCGGGTGTATTACTTGGCCTCAACCAGTCTGTGATGCAGCTGGCTATGGCGGCCGGGGCGGGCATCGGGGGCATTGTTGTCACTCATCTGTCTCTTGCGTCAGTGACATGGATCGGATCAGCGGGTGTTGTCATCGCGATGTGCGGCGTGCTTTCGCTTGCGTCATTAACGTCTGAAAAAACCTCAACTGAATACAGTGCAGAATAAACAAAAGCCTCATTTCTCAGCTTGAGAAACGAGGCTTTTTGTCTTGTTATTTTTTATAATTTTTCAAGTTTACGCCGATTGCGGCTCCGTTTCGGCTTGAGTCGGCGACTCCGGTGAAGGTGCCGTTTTCACGGTCGATCAGGATGCTTTGCACATTCCCGATATCAACCGGGCTGCTGCCGAATTTATGCCCCATTTCGTTCAGTTTTGTGCGGGCTTCTTCCGGCACTCCTTTTTCATATCGATAGGATGTCATGCTGTTTGTGTAAATTCTCGGCTCTTCGACCGCCGCTTTCAGATCCATGCCGTACTCAACTTTGTTCAGGATCGTTTGCAGGACGGAAGAAATAATCGTTGCTCCGCCGGGGGAGCCGACAGTCAGGACGGGTTCGTTATTTTTGAATAAAATAGTCGGAGTCATGCTGCTGAGCGGACGTTTATTCGGCTGCACTTCATTTGCGCCGCCAGGCACCGCATCGAAGTCTGTTAACTCATTATTCAACACAACGCCGTATCCGGGAACCATAATGCCGGAACCGAACAGCTGTTCAATTGTTGTCGTATAAGATACGACATTGCCGAAGCGATCAGTTACCGTGAAGTGAGTCGTTTGGCCTTCTTGTTTGTCAGTCGGCTGCTCCACTTGTTTATAGTTTGCAGAACCTTCCTGATAGGCCCAAGGATCGCCGGCTTTCGGTTTTTTATTGACTTTATCAATATCTATCAGCTGTCTGCGGGCATTGATATAATCTGGATTCAAGAGACCTTTGAGAGGGACGTTGACGAATTCTGGGTCCCCGGCAAATGCGGCGCGGTCAGCATAAGCCAAATGCATCGTTTCTGCGAGAAGCTGATATTTTTGCCAAGAACGGATATCATATTGAGAAAGCTTAAAATCATCCAAGAGGTTCAGCATTTGCAACAGGAAAACACCGCCCGAGCTTGGAGGAGGAGCAGTTGCGATATGATAGCCCTGGTAATCTCCCCAGATCGGTTCGTCAATCGTCACATTGAAGTTTTTAATGTCTTTTTCTGTCATTGAGCCGCCGAATTTCTGCACTGTTTCCGCTAGCTTTTTGGAGAATGCACCGTCATAGAATGCTTTTGTGCCTTTGTACTTAATAGCTGTAAATGTTTTGGCTAAGTCTTTTTGGACGAGTGTGTCTCCTTCTTTCAGAGGTTCTCCGTCCGGAAGAAACACGTCTTTTGCAGCAGTGTGTGATAATTTGTCTTTATAATCTGAGATGGCATCAGCTAAAACCGAATCGATCGGAAAGCCTTTTGAGGCAAGTTTAATGGAAGGGGTGATGAGTTGTTTCATGGAGCGTGTGCCCCATTTGTCGAGCGCTTTTTCAAGTCCTTTTAATGTTCCCGGAACACCGACTGCAGTCCCTTTAGTAACACGTTCGGAGAAAGGGATGGCTTTGCCGTTTTCGTCAAGGAACATATCCGGTGTTGCGCCTGCCGGTGCGCGTTCCCGGCTGTCGATAATGGTGGTGTCTTTCGTCTTCGCGTCATAAACCATCATAAATCCGCCGCCGCCGATTCCCGACATCATAGGTTCAGTTACGTTTAATGCGAATTGAATGGCAACCGCGGCGTCAACTGCATTGCCGCCTTTTTTCAGCACGTCGGCACCGATTTGTGAAGCGAGAGGATGGGCGGTGGCAACCATGCCGTCTTTGCCGACATCTACCTGTTTGTAGTCGTCATAGGAAAACGGGTGTTTCTTAGCCTGAGCGTGATAAGGGATGCTTCCGGCCGCGAGCAAAGTACTGAGCAGAACGATAAAACAGAGATTCATAAACTTTTTCTTTTTCATAGTCTGCCTCCTTTGTTTTCCGCTTACAATTATAGAGTAAGTAAAATGTGCTGTTTTCACAAGTGACAAACGGAATAGTCCGGTGTGCAAAAAGTTGGGGTTTCTGTGTGAATGTAATCAGTCGCAAATAGGCTAAATGGGAAACCGGACTGAAAAAGCTGTGAAACAAGCATAAAGACAAAAAATAAGCTACAATAAACAAAACAGAATTCACTCACATGACATATGAAAGGAACGTGAGCCATGTATTTAACGATCAAAGAGACAGCTGAGTTTACCAGTCTTCCTGAAGAATATGTGCACAATCTTGTTTTGACGAATAAAATAAGGGCCGTCCATGACGGACAGCAATATTTAATCAACAAGGAACAATTTCAAACCCATCTCGAGCAGCTGGAAAAATATAAGGAAATGATTCAAGAATTTTTACATGAGCCGCTTCCTGAAGACATTGATGTAAAAGATGAAGACTAGGACACAATTTCATATTGTGTCTTTTTTTTTCATTTTTTTCGGTTGCTCACAAAAAAACGGATGCTCAGATTTCATTTTAAGGCCGTTGTTTTCATTTTTTAATACCTTAAGTATCAATTTGTTTAAAAGCTTGTCATCGGGCTGAAAATGATGTTTTTGAGGAATTTGTTGAAACTGCGTATCTGATTCCCCTTATGTAACACTATGTATATTATGTTACATAAGACCCTTTACCCTTTATCATTCAACAGGTTTCGGCTATAATAGTAACATAATACTCAATATGTTACTTTACCAATTATAAGGGGTTTTTTGATGCATATCGTACAGCCGATCCGAAGTTTGGAGAAGATCCAGGAAGTCAAACAGTATTTAATGAAAAAAAGTGATCGTGATTATTTTTTATTTATTTTCGGCATGAACAGCGCACTGCGGATTTCTGATGTTCTGCCGCTTCGCGTGAGGGATGTAAGGAACAAAGACCATGTGTGGGCAACCGAAAGCAAAACGAGAAAGAAAAGAAAAATTCTGATACTGGAGTCTTTAAAGGCCGACATATACGCTTATACAAAAGACATGAAAGAAGATGACTATTTGTTTAAATCGAAACGGACGAATAAGCCTATATCCCGGATTCAGGCATACAGAATATTAAAGGAAGCGGCTGCCGCTTGCGGGTTGGAGGAAATCGGGACGCATACGCTTAGAAAGACGTTCGGTTATCATTTTTATCAGAGGACAAAAGACATTGCTGAACTGCAGAGGATTTTGAATCATTCTTCTCCGTCTATTACAATGCGTTATATCGGAATAGATGAAGATACGACGAGAGCCGCCTATAAAGTGTTCGGAGGGCTGTAGACTTGAAAAAAACGGCCGCCAGCGTTACTATAATAGAAGCAGGCTCTAGTAGCACAGCGGATAGTGCAGCAGTTTCCTAAACTGCAGGTCGGGAGTTCGAATCTCTCCTAGAGCGTTTTTTGTATGAGATAGGCGCAGATTAATAATGTCGGCAAACAAAAAACCCCTTGTTATACAAGGGGTTTTTGAGTTGAATATTTTGTGAGAACCTGGTGGAAATGGTGTGAAAAAAGCCCGCTGTAAGCAAGCGGGCTTTTTCTTATATGACAGCATCAAATTGATTGACCTTCCAAATGTTGTTTTCTTTTACGAATGTTACATCACGTTTTGCTGACGGAGAACCGTCAAGAGTCGGTACAGTGAAGCGGTATGTTTGGATGCTTCCTTTTTTAGAAAGAAGAGTCATTTTTGCTTTTTTCCAATTCAGGAGGTTATCTCCGTCGCCGACCGGAACAGCCAATTTGCCGTCTTTTACAGTGAAGTGGTAATCTTTGAACCCTTTGTCAATCGCTTGCTTTGTAAAAGCGGGTGTCAGATATTTTACGGCTTTCGCTTTTGTTCCGAGGTCTTTGCACATAAATACATATTGCAGATTTTGATATTCAAACGGTTCAGATGTGCAATTTGCGTTTGATTTAAGCGCACCGCCGCTCATTGTGTTCCAGAAATGTTCTCTCGCTGACAGAGCCAGCTGAAGTGCTTGTTTTTGTGTAAGGTCATTAGGTGCATTTTTTGCGGTCGCCGCAGTGCCCAATGACAGAATCAATGTAATAGTAGTGAGGAATAATAGCCATTTTTTCATGATATAATCTCTCCTTCAATCAATCTCTTTCTCTTATGTTACAAATGTTACAATAATTACGGTAAGATTACAATACCTTTTCAGAAATATTTTCCGGACTTTTTATTTTTATGGTTTATTTCCATGTAAGACGTGAGAAAAAGATAAAGAGTTTCATTGAACAAAAGGTTTTTACAAGCTGTCTGCTGAATAATAAAATGGAAGAAAATCAAAAAAGGAGTCCTACATATGGAAGTACAAGATCATTTAGAAACAGCGGAAGGCCGCGGCCAGTCTGTCTGGCGATCGATGTCACTGTTTTTAGTGCCGCTGCTTTTAAGCAATGTATTGCAATCTGTCGGCCAATTGGTCGGAATGGTATTTGTCGGAAGGTGGCTCGGAGTCGATGCGCTTGCCGCCGTATCGTCTTTTTTTCCGCTGTTTTTTCTGCTGATCTCCTTTACGATCGGAATCGGTTCGGGAAGTTCCATTCTGATCGGGCAGGCTTACGGCGCGAAAAACGAAGAGAGGATGAAGGCGATTGTCGGCACTACACTGACTTTTACCTTTATGATCGGTGTTGTTCTGGCAGTTGTCGGCAGTGTGTTTACGCTTGATATTCTGCGGCTGATGGGAACGCCGGAAAACGTAATAGATGTCAGTGTCCGATATGCGCGCATTTTGTTTTGCGCAATGCCGCTGATGTTTTTATATTTTGCGTATACGACATTTTTACGTGGAACGGGAGATTCAAAGACTCCGTTTTATACGTTAATCGTCAGTACAGTCATAAACATCGGGCTTTTGCCCTTATTGATTCTCGGGCTTTTCGGACTTCCGAAGTTCGGCATTTACGGTTCGGCGTATGCAACCGTGATTTCAAACATCGTGACATTTATCGTACTCATGGTTTATTTGCGGAAAAGGAAACATCCATTGGCATTTGACCGGACTGCGCTCCGTTCTCTTAAAATGGACAAAAAGCTGCTCGCGCTTTTACTCCGTCTCGGTATTCCGTCGAGCATCAATATGATTCTCGTGTCACTTTCTGAAATTGCGGTCATTTCATTTGTCAATCAATACGGATCTAACGCGACGGCTGCTTACGGGGTCGTCAACCAAGTGGCGAGTTATGTGCAGATGCCGGCGGTAAGCCTCGGTATCGCCGTTTCAATTTTTGCCGCCCAATCCATTGGCGCCAATCAATTCGGCCGGCTGAAGCAGGTCATCAAAGTCGGCATCGGCCTGAATTATTTGATCGGCGGGGTTTTGATTGTGCTGATTTATACCTTCTCCCGGCAGATACTGGCTTTGTTTTTAACCGATCAGGATACACTCCACATTGCCCGCAATCTGATTATGATTACTCTTTGGAGCTATCTGATTTTCGGTCACGCTCAGATTGTTTCAGCAACAATGCGGGCGAGCGGTACGGTGTTATGGCCGACGATTATCAGTATATTTGCGATTTGGGGAATTGAAGTGCCTGTGGCCTTTATTCTTTCTCATTATACGAATCTCGGCATTCTCGGCATTTGGGTCGGTTATCCGGCGGCTTTTGTCGTCAGCCTGCTGCTGCAATACGGATATTACCGGTTTGTATGGAAGAAAAAACAGATTACCCGGCTGATTCAATAAGGTTTTACCGCACATCGCTCAGTTCATACGGGCGATGTTTTTTTTAGAGAAGGAAAATGAGTTTAGAAAATGGAATTCCTATACATGCTAGAAAACAAGGAAAGGGCAGGTGCTTATGACGATTGAACATACGACTTATTTAGGGGTTTCAGCCATTAAAGCGGAGACTGATCAGGCTGAATGCATCATTGTGCCGGAGTGGGGATCAAATGTCATATCGCTTCGGGATAAAAGAACCGGTATGCGGCTTCTTAGAGAACCGGAAACTGCGGAGCAATTCCGCAAAAAACCGATGCTGTACGGCATTCCCGTTTTATTCCCGCCGAACCGGATTACGGACGGGACGTTTCGTTTTGACGGCCGCGCGTATCAATTTGAGATAAACGAAGAGGATAAACATAATCATATTCACGGCTTTCTTCACAATCAGCATTGGAAAGCGGCGGCAGCGAAAGAAGAGGGGGATGGAATGACAGTCGAAACAGAAATTGATCTTTCAAAGATTCCCCGTGTTCATAAACAATTTCCGCACGATGTCATTGTCCGGATGACCTATACATTAAAAGACAATGTGTTTACGCAGCGGGCGCTGATTATCAACAAGGGAACGGAGGCTTTTCCTTGGGGGCTCGGCTATCATTCAACTTTTGTTTTCAATGAAGAGCGTTCCCGTCTATTTTTGACGGCTGACCGCATGTGGGAATTAAATGAACGTTTCGTGCCGACGGGCCGTTTATTGGATGTGCCTGATAAAGAAGCGTTCCGTCAGGGGATGTCTTTGAAAAATAAACAGTTTGACGATGTTTTTCTTTCTTCCGGACGGAATGGCGGCAATAACGAAGCTGTTATTTATCATCCGGATGAGAAATTATCCGTTTTGTATCAAGCAGACACGTCTTTCAAGCATTGGGTGGTGTATAACGGTGACGGAAAGCAGGGGTTTGTCAGTCTTGAGCCTTATACTTCCGTTACAGATGCATTTAATCTGAATCAGCCTGCATCACTGACAGGGCTTCAGATTCTGAAACCGGGCGAAGAAGCGGCTGCCTCATCCAGGATCACCATTTTGCATGACGAAGAATAGGAAAGAGGCGGGATAACATTGAAAACATATGTGAAACGCTTGAGCGCGGTGATTCTGCTTTTGATCATTGCCGCAGTTCCTTATATTGATGATGCGGCTAAGGCGGCTGAACAAAAAAATACTTTGCAAAAAGAGCTGGAACACATTCTGGATGAAGAACCTGCTTTAAAGGGAGCTTCAGCGAGCGTCAGTGTCCGGTCAGCAAAAACAGGGGAGGTGCTGTTCGGCAGCCGGGAAGATATGCGGCTGAGGCCTGCATCACTGATGAAGCTGCTGACGGCATCTACTGCGCTTTCCGTTCTCGGAGAAGATTACACCTTTAAGACAGAAGTACGGGCAGACGGCGCCGCAAAAGGAAAACAGCTGCGTGGAAACCTTTATCTTAGGGGAAAAGGCGATCCGACCCTATTGGCTTCTGATTTTGAGAAGATGGCTAAACAGGTCAAAGCCAGAGGCATCCATGTCATTAAAGGAGATCTGGTCGGGGACGACTCGTGGTATGACGCTACCAGGTATTCAGTTGATCTTCCGTGGAGCGATGAAGGCCAATATTATGGCGCGCAAGTATCAGCTCTTACCGCTTCACCAAATGAGGATTATGATACCGGAACGGTGATTGCGGAAATCAGCCCGGCGAAACAGCCCGGTAAAAAGCCGCGCATTTCGATTTCTCCCCATACGGACGTCGTTCGTGTGAAAAATGAAGTGAAAACCGTCGCTTCTGATGAAAAGAAAGAATTGACGGTTGAACGGGAGCACGGTGGCAATGTGATTACGATAAAGGGAACCATACCTGCCGGCTCGTCAAAGGCTAGAGAATGGGCGGCAGTATGGGATCCGTCGTCCTATGCTTTAGATTTATGGAAACAAGCGCTTACTAAACAGGGTATAACTGTAAAAGGGAAAATCAGAACAGGGCGAATGCCGCACCGCACCCAGCTTGTCACATCACGGACATCCATGCCTCTTTCAGAATTATTGATCCCGTTTATGAAACTGAGCAACAACGGGCACGCCGAAATTCTGATCAAGGAAATGGGAAAAGTGAAAAAAGGGGAGGGCAGCTGGGAAAAGGGCTTGGACGTGATGAAATCGGAGCTCAAATCGTTCGGGCTGAATCCGGATGAATTGATTGCAAGAGACGGATCCGGCGTTTCTCATATTAACGGCGTATCCGCCGGCCAAATCGGAGAGCTTTTGTATGCGGTTCAGAAAGAAAAGTGGTACCCGGCTTTCCTTCGTTCGCTCCCTGTCGCCGGCGCAAGCGACAGAATGACGGGAGGAACCCTTCGGAACCGGCTGAAGAATACTCCAGCAGAAGGCAAAATTAAAGCGAAAACCGGGTCACTAACATCAGTCAGTTCGATTGCCGGCTATGTAGACACAAAAACAGGAGATACGCTTATTTTTTCCGTACTTCAAAACGGGCTGCTTGACGAAGATGACGGAAAAGACATTGAAGACAAAATCGCAGTCGTTCTGGCAAATCAATAAGAAGAGCCGAATCCTTAGAGGATTCGGCTTTTTTTGATGTCTGTAAAACATTATATTGCGATTATGAATCAATCTTTTCAAAAAGTAATATCGGCAATATACTTCCTTTTTTTACATTATACTTTCTTACTCGTTCACCAATTTTTCCATTTTCTAACGTAAAACTTCTTTTCAGGAGGCAAAACCTTTTTAAAAGCGCAATTAATTATACATTTTATTCCTTATTATAGTATTTAAGAACCAGTTTACAGTGTGCATACATACCGTTTTACATGGTATAAAGATTATAGAAATGAAGAAATGAAGTGAGGAATATATACTATATTCTAAAAAATGTTAGAGAAAATTTAATTTTTTATTGTGATTTCTAAAATATGTTTTAAAATAATGCTTATATGGATGATTTAGTCATATGCTGTCGAAATTTAATTGTAATTATTTCACTTTCTTATCCTCTTAAATTGAAATGGAGGGATTCCATTGAAGAACACTGTTTATTCTTTAACTCACGCCCAAAGAAGAGTCTGGTTTACGGAGCTGCTCGAACCGGGCACAAGTATCTGCAATCTCGCGGCATGCGTCAAATTCAGGGGGGACATCGATTTTGACGTACTGCGCCATGCTTTAGATTTTTCTATCTCGCAAAATGATTCGCTCAGGTTTCAACTGACAGAAGGGGACGGATCAGAACCCCAGCTGTATCTGGCGGGGCATCGGCCGATTTCTCTAGAGACTGTTGATTTTACTCATACTGATCAGGCAGAGCGGGACGCATGGATTGACACGCAGACTCGTGTTCCGTTCAAGCTGTTTCATTCACCTCTGTATCACTTTACTCTGCTTGTCATGTCAGACGAAGAAGTTTGGCTTTATTCAAAATTTCACCATATTATCATGGACGGCATCTCGCTCAACCTGCTCGGCAACCAGCTCATTGATATCTACCAAAAGATCATGCGGGGCGAGGATTTAGCTGAACATCACAGGCCTTCCTATCTCAGCTACATGGAAAAAGAACAGCAATACTTACAGTCTTCCCGTTTTCAAAAAGACCGTTCATTTTGGACTGAAACATACCGAACCGTTCCGGAACACCTTTCACTGGCGGAACGAACCTCTCATCTTAGACAAAGCACTGCGGCTTCCAGAGATACTATCACTCTTTCTCACTCCTTAGAACAATCTATCCGGCGTTTTTGCAAAGATCATAATATCAGCATCATCTCTCTGTTTATGGCTTCGTTATACATATGCATCAGCCGTCTGACGGCTAAAAAGGATATTGCCATCGGTACTTATTACGGAAACCGCGGTTCCAAGCTCGAAAAGGATATGCTCGGCATGTTTGTCAGCACGCTGCCGATCAGAATGACGGCAGATCCGGATGCGGAGTTCCTTTCTTTTGTCCGCAGTGTAGGAAAACAGCAGCTGTCTGTTATGCGGCACCAGAAATATCCTTACAATCTTTTTGTCAATGAATTAAGGCAGATTCATCACGACCTGCAAAATATCATCGGGATTTCGATGCAATACCAGCCTCTCGCGTGGCGTCAGGCAGAAGGTTTCGATTATGAAACGGCGATGTTTTTCAGCGGGCATACGGCAAATGAGCTGTCCATTTTAATTAAGGAGCGGACAGATACGGGATTGATTGAGCTGAATTTTGATTACCAATCCGCTTTATTTACTAAAACATCGATTAAACGAATTCAAACTCATTTGCTGACGATCGTTGAAAATGCCGTTAGAAATCCAAACCAGCTGATTCGGCATATTGATATGGCGGATGAAAAAGAAAAGAAACGGGTGTTAACTGCGTTTAACCGTACAGAAACGGCTGAACCGCCGGCCCCGACGCTTCACGGGCTGTTTACCCGACGTGCCGCGCTTTCGCCGCATCGTCCGGCGCTCCGTTTTCCGGGCGGCATGCTGACGTACGCTGAGCTCGACCAGTACACAGACAGGCTCGCTGTTCGGCTCCGCCAAAAAGGCATCCGCAAAGAAAGCATGGTCGGCGTACTCGCCGAACGCTCGCCGGAGATGGTGGTTTCTGTGCTTGCCGTGTTAAAAGCGGGCGGCGCCTATGTGCCGCTTGACCCGGAGTATCCTGAGGACAGGCTGCGCTATATGCTCGACGACTGCGGCGCCTGTCTCCTGCTTGCACAGCCGGGATTATCCGTTCCCGGTTTTTCCGGAGAAACGCTAGAAGCGTCTCTTTCTTCTCTGACAAGTGAGGCGGAGACAGGGGCTGTCTCTGAAGAAGCGGATGCTGATTCGCTCGCTTATATCATTTATACGTCCGGTTCGACGGGAACACCGAAGGGAGTGGCTGTTGAACACCGTCAGGTCGCCGCCTTTTTATCAGGGATGCAAGGGCAGTTTCCGTTGACGGAAGAGGATGTTATCGTGCTGAAATCATCCTTTTCTTTCGACGCTTCCATCTGGCAATTGTTTTGGTGGACGATGTCAGGCGCCTCCGTGTATCTGCTTCCTGCCGGATGGGAGAAAGATCCTGTGCGGATGATTGAAGCGTTTGCCTCAGAAAAGGTGACGACCGCGCATTTTATTCCGGCAATGGTCAACAGCTTTTTAGACGCGCTGGAAACGGAGCCTGAGGAAACAAGAACACGCCTCGGCAGAACACTGACACGCGTGTTTGCCGGAGGTGAAGCTCTTTCACCGCTTACGGCTGCCCGGTTTGCCGATCTGTTGCCGGAGACGATGCTTATTCACGGCTATGGACCGACGGAAGCGACGGTTGATGCGGCGTTTTACGTCTGTGACCGAAAACGGGACAGCGGACGGACAAGGCTTCCGATCGGAAAACCCGTTCCGGGTGCCCGTCTCTATGTATTAGATAGCGGAGGAACCATCCAGCCTGCGGGCGTGGCAGGAGAGCTGTACATCGCGGGGACAGGGGTGGCCCGGGGCTATCTGAACCGGCCTGAGCTGACGGAGGAGCGCTTTCTCAATGATCCGTTTTATCCGGGAGAACGCATGTATCAGACGGGTGATATCGCACGCTGGACAGAAGACGGCCTAGTCGAATGGCTCGGCCGTTCAGACGGACAGGTGAAAGTCCGCGGCTACCGGATTGAACCGGGAGAAATCGAAGCGGCGATCCGGCGCATCGACGGCATTCGTGAGGCGGCGGTCACCGCCCGGAACGAACACGGCGAAACCGCGCTTTACGCCTATATCGAAGGACGGGAAAGCGATGACGTGCGGGCGGAGCTTGCGACACGCCTTCCGGCTTACATGATGCCGGCTCAGTTTATAGAGATGACCGAGTGGCCGGTCACGCCGAGCGGAAAGCTTGACCGCCGCGCGCTGCCGGCTCCCGGCGGAGCGGCAGACAGACGGGCGTACACCGCCCCGCGGAACGTCACGGAAATGAAGCTTTGCGCCCTTTGGGAAGAGGTGCTGAAAAACGGCCCCGTCGGCATCCGGGATCACTTTTTTGAGCGGGGCGGCCATTCGTTAAAAGCGACGGCTCTCGTCTCTCGCATTGCCAAAGAGTTCGGTGTTCAAGTGCCGTTACAGGACATCTTCGCCCGGCCGACGGTGGAAGAGCTCGCTTCGGTCATTCAGGACTTGGAAGAGAGCCCGTATGAAGCGATTCAGCCTGCGCAAAAACAGGACACCTACCCGGTGTCTTCGGCGCAGAAACGGATGTATGTGCTCCAACAGCTTGAAGACGGCGGTGTCGGCTACAATATGCCGGCTGTGCTGGAACTGACGGGCCCGCTTGACCGCAGCCGGCTGGAGGAGACGTTCCGGCAGCTTGTGGAGCGGCATGAGTCGCTCAGAACGTCCTTTGAAACGGGGTCTGACGGCGAACCGGTGCAGCGCATCCATGACAGCGTACCGTTTCAACTCGATGAGGCCGAGTCAGCTGACGCATTCGTCCGGCCGTTTTGTCTGGAGGAAGCGCCGCTCTTCCGTGCGGCCCTCGTAAAAGAATCAGACGAACACCATCTTTTATTAACGGATATGCATCATATTATTTCTGACGGTGTGTCCGTCAACACCTTGATAAAAGAATTCGGCGAGCTGTACGCAGGCCGTTCGCTTGCGCCGATGCGCCTTCAATATAAAGACTATGCCGTCTGGCAGCGGACGTTTCAGGAGAAAGAAGGGTACCAGAAGCAGGAAGCGTATTGGCTGAAGCGGCTTGAAGGAGAGCTTCCGGTGCTTGAGCTTCCGGCTGACAAGCCCCGTCCGGCGGTCAGAAGCTTTGCGGGCGGCAGCGTATCGTGCACGCTTGACGCTGAAACGTCATCCGGCCTTCACCGCATCGCCCGGGATCACGGCTCCACTTTGTATATGGTGCTTCTCGCCGCATACAATACGTTACTCGCGCGATTGAGCGGGCAGGAAGACATCATCGTCGGCTCGCCGATTGCCGGGCGTCCGCACAAAGACCTTGAACCGATTCTCGGCATGTTCGTCAACACGCTGGCCATCAGAACGGAGCCGAAAGGGGGCAAACGGTTTACCGATTACTTGGCGGAAGTCCGACAGGCGGCGCTTGAGGCGTATGAGCATCAGGACTATCCGTTTGAGGAGCTTGTGGAACGGCTCGGTGTGCAGCGGGACATGAGCCGCAATCCGCTGTTTGACGCGATGTTTATTCTTCAGAATATGGAGCGAGAAGAGATAAATCTGGCCGGTCTGAAGGCGTCACGAACAGAACATACCGAACATGATGTATCAAGTTTTGACCTGACCTTATCAGCGGCTGAATCCGATGGAAACATCCGCTTTGAAATGGAATTCAGCACCGAGCTTTTTATGAAAGAAACGATTGAACGCTGGATGGGCCACTTACTGAATCTCTTGCGCCATGTTGCCGCCGAACCGGAAGTCACACTATCAAAAGCTGACATTTTGGATAAAGAAGAAAAACAAAAGTTACTGATTGAGTTTAATAACACACAAACCGAATTCATGGAAAAACACAAACTGTTTCACCAGCTGTTTGAAGAGAAAGCAGAAGAAACGCCTCATCAGACCGCTGTTATTGAAGGAGCACAACAGATCAGCTATTCGCAGCTTAATGAGCGGGCAAATCGGCTTGCGCGAACATTACACAAAAATGGATTCGGTCCGGGAAAAAGAGCAGCTATATTGGCAAACCGTTCGATTGAAGCGATCGTCAGTGTTCTTGCGGTCATGAAATCGGGAGGGGCGTATATACCGGTTGACTCCCATTATCCTGAGGAACGGATTCGCTATTTATTAAAAGACAGCGCGGCATCCGTCTTGATGGTGCAGTCAGAATACAAAGAACTTGCTTCACAGCTGACGGATCACAATTTATTTCTCATTCAGCTCGATCATGAAGATCAATACGATATTTGTGCAAAGAATATTCAGCCGGCAGCGTCTCCGGATGATACTGCATATATCATATATACTTCGGGAACAACGGGAACGCCGAAGGGAGTCGAAGTCAGAAATCTCAGCTTTACGCATGCAGCACTTGCATGGCGGAAAATTTATGAGCTTGATCGTAAACCAGTCCGAGTGCTGCAGATGGCGAGTTTCTCATTTGATGTATTTTCAGGGGATCTTGCACGCGCCCTGCTAAACGGGGGAACGCTTGTCATTTGTCCGGATGACGTCCGGCTTGAGCCACAACAGCTTTATCAGCTCATTGATCAGCACCGTATCACGTTTATGGAGTCGACACCCGCGCTGATTGTTCCGTTTATGGAATATATATATCGCCGGAAGCTCGCGCTGCAAAGTGTAAAAATACTTGTACTGGGTTCGGATATGATCAAGTCGCAGGATTTTTATACGCTTCAAGAACGCTTCGGAAAAGAAATGCGGATCATTAACAGCTACGGTGTAACAGAAGCGACAATTGATTCTTCGTATTATGAAGCTAAAATGAGCGAAGAGCCGCGGGAAGATGATGTGCCGATCGGTGTTCCGCTTCCGAATGTGCAAATGTACGTCTTAAACAAAGACAAACAGGTCCAGCCGATCGGCGTTTTCGGAGAGCTGTATATCGGGGGCGCCGGCGTCGCCAAAGGATATTGGGGACAGCCTGAGCTGACAGAGGGCGCATTCAGTGACCCGTTACAAACTGGAGAAACGCTTTACAGAACTGGAGATCAGGCTTGCTGGCTACCGGATGGAACTCTTCGTTTTAAAGGGCGGATCGATAAGCAGGTGAAGATCAGAGGCTACAGAATTGAGACGGGAGAAATAGAAAGTGTGCTTTTGAAACACGATCAAGTCAAAGAAGCGGCTGTTACCGTGATGAAAGATGCCGAAGGACAAGCCCGATTAGCGGCATACATCGTTCCTAAAGAGGCTGATATCTCATCACTCCGCCAGTCTCTTATGCAGGAGCTCCCGGCTTATATGATGCCGTCTCATATTATCGGTTTAGACAGCATGCCCCTGACACTGAACGGCAAACTTGATAAATCGGCATTACCGGCAGAAGAGATACATTCAACACAGGCATTTGTCGCGCCCAGCGATGAAAAACAGGCGATGTTATGCCGGATTTGGGAAGATGTGCTTCATATTCAGAAAGCGGGAATTCATCACTCTTTCTTTGAGCTTGGGGGAGATTCCATTAAGGCGCTTCAAGTGTCAGCCCGACTCGCCGGAGAAGGCTGGAACATGTCGATCCGCGATTTGTTTCAGTTCCCGACGATTGCAGAACTCGCGAAGCACCTCACGCCGGCTGTTGCAACGGCTGATCAGGGGCCGATAGAAGGAAGCGCTCCGCTGACACCGATCCAGCAGAGATTTTTTGAGGAGCCGGGTGCGTTTGAGCTTCATTATAACCAATCAGTCATGCTGTGCACTGAAGACAGCCTCGAAATAGATGCGCTGTACCAGGCGGTTTGCGCGCTGACAGAACATCATGATGCGCTGCGAATGACTTTCACTGAAAATGAGCATGGGGAAGCCGTTCAATATAATCGCGGAATCACAAAGCAGCATGAAGAAATATTTACGCTTAACGTCATAGATATTTCAGAAGAAACGCAGCCCGAAAAACGGATAGCCGCTGAGGAAAAAGAAATACAGCAGGCTATGCGTCTTGATCAAGGGCCTCTGCTTCATCTCGGAGTGTTCCGGCAGAAGGAAGCCGACCATCTTCTTATAACGATTCATCATCTTATCGTGGACGGCGTGTCATGGAGGATATTGCTTGAAGATCTGCAGACAGCTTATCAGCAGGCATTGGACGGCAAACAAATCGAACTGCCGCCGAAAAGCGATTCTTATATAAAGTATGCCGAAGAGCTTTTTGACATTTCCAAGAGCAAAGCATTGCTGGAGGAAGCCGCATACTGGGACAGCGTGATGTCTAGTGAAACAGCGCCGCTGCCGAAAATAACTGATGAAAACGCCGGACGATTGCAGGAAAACGCCCGCACTGCATCGTGGATATTAAGCAGCGAAGTCACGAAACAGCTGCTGTTGGAAACACAGCAGGCATACGGAACGGATGTTCATGAATTGCTTTTAACGGCGCTTGGAATGGCGCTTCATGAGTGGACGGGTTCTGAACAGATGCTTATCAGCACTGAGGGGCACGGGCGCCAGGGGCATATTCCTGACATTGATATGTCAAGAACGGCAGGATGGTTTACATCTGTTTACCCGGTGCTTTTGGATATGAGAGTGCCGGGCGGCTCAGGCGAAAAAACCGCTCACCGCATAAAGACGGTAAAAGACATGATGCGACGGGTTCCTCACCACGGAACCGGCTACGGGCTGCTGAGATATTCGCGAAACATTCTTTATAAAGACCCAGAAATAAGCTTTAACTATCTCGGTGCGTTTGACGGTCTTGAAGGAACGCTGAAGATGTCACCGTTCAAGCCGCAGCATGATATAGCGACCGGGCGCATCCGCGAGTTTGATCTGGATATTAACGCGATGGTGGCGTCCGGGCAACTGGAGGTAAAAGCCGTTTATACAGATGTATTTGCACCGGGGGCGATCGAGTTCTTCATGAATCTTTTCCATACTCACCTCGAGGACATCATCGCCCACTGTTCCGGCAAGAAAGAGCGGGAAAAAACATTAACGGATTACAGCCATACAGAATTGACCGATCAAGCACTATCGAGCATTGAAGATCTCGTAAAAGGACTTTAATTTCATAAAAAGGTGTGTGGCATTCGTGACACAAGCGACAGAAATTCAAGATATTTACCCTTTATCATATATGCAGGAAGGCATGCTGTTTCATTCGCTTCTGGATTCCGGATCAAACGCATATGTCGAGCAGATTTCGTTTACAGTCAGCGGGGATTTATGCATTGATACATTCCAAAAAAGTCTGGATACGCTTGTCAGCCGCTATGATATTTTCAGAACGATTTTCATAAAAGAAGTGCCTGACCTTGAAGGTCCGCAGCAGGTTGTCCTTTCACGCCGTGACACAGCCGTACAGACTGAGAACATTTCAGACTATTCGGAAGAACGGCAGCAAAGCATCATTGACAAATTCAAGGAAACCGACCGGCATAAGGGGTTCGATCTGCAAAAAGGCCCCTTAATGCGCCTGACTCTTTTTCAAACGGGAGAAAACCGCCATACATGCGTTTGGACTCATCATCACATTATGATGGACGGCTGGAGCTTGGGTATTGTACTGAAAGATTTCTTCAGCATGTATTATGCGATCCGAAACGGGCGGCCTGTAAACCTCGGCAGTCCGGCTCCTTACAGCTCTTATATCAAATGGCTCCGAAGCCGGAATAAAGAAGAAACGTCAGCGTTCTGGTCGCGCTGTTTGGAAGATTACGGAGAAGTCGTTTCCGTTCCGCAAACGAAGAATAAGCCGGCGCAAAACGGTTATGCATCTGAGCATTTTCAATTTTCCCTTGAGTCTGAAACCGTGCAAAAACTGACAGACATTGCCCGAAGCACCGGGGTCACGCTGAATACTTTATTTACGGGCATTTGGGGGCTGCTTCTCCATCGTTACAACGGCACTGAAGATGCGGTCTTCGGTTCGGTTGTTTCCGGCAGGCCGTCTGCTATCAGCGGCATTGAATCCATGGCCGGACTGTTTATCAATACCGTGCCGGTAAGGGTGCGCGCGGCTGGGAATATGACTTTTTCTTCTCTTCTCAAAAAGGTGCAAAAAGAGTCACTCGCTGCGGAAGAGCACAGCTATTATCCGCTTTATGACATTCAAAACGAGAGCGGTCTGCAAAAAGATCTCTTGAACCACATCCTGGTTTTTGAGAATTATCCGGTTCAGATGCAGGCTGCGGTAAACGGCTGGCAGCAAATGGAAAGCAGTGCGCTCTCACTTGAAAACTTTTCGATGGCGGAGGAAACCAATTACGATCTTAACGTCGTCATCGTTCCGGGAGAAGAGTTTTATGTGAAATTCAGCTACAATGCGGGCATCTACGATCGGGAAGACATGAAACGGATCAAAGGGCATATTCTGGAGGTCATCTCCTGTGTAACGGAAGATCCGGACAGGCTTTTATCAAGCATCAGTCTCGTGCCTCCGGAGGAAGAAGCCTTGATTCATTCGTTTAACGAAACGAACCGTCCGTACCATGAGACAACCGTTCATGGGCTGTTTGAAGAACAGGCGGCAAAAACGCCTGACCAAGAGGCGTTGAGATATAACGGGGTAAGCTGGAGCTACAAGAAATTAAATCAGCGGGCGAATCAGCTTGCACATGCGTTAAGGGAAAAAGGCGCACGCCCCGATCAGATCACCGCTGTTATGCTGCGCCGATCAATGAGTACGGTTGCCGCTCTGCTCGGAATTTGGAAGTCGGGCAGCGCCTATATGCCGATTGATGCGGAATTTCCGCCTGAACGGATTTCATTTTTACTGAGAGACAGTGAAGCCTCACTGCTCGTGACTGAAAAAGACCTGCTCCCCCTCATTCCGCCGCATTTCAAGGGCAGCGTCGTCATCATGGAGGAAACGGTTTCCCAGCAGACCGCACCGCTTCCGCCGGTATCTGACAGCGGAAATTGGGCGTATGTCATTTACACCTCCGGAACGACAGGCCGGCCGAAAGGGGTGCTTGTACAACACAAAGCGATCAGCAATACATTGCAATGGCGGCGTGAAGAATACGGGATGACAGAAGGGGACATAGCGCTTCATCTTTTTTCATACGTATTTGACGGGTCATTAACGAGTCTTTTCACTCCGCTTCTGTCGGGCGCCTGTGTATTGTTAACTGATGAAGATGATGCGAAAGACGTCCTTTCAATAAAACAGAAAATCACCCGCCACGGAGTGAGCCATCTTCTGATCGTTCCGTCTCTGTATCGCGTTCTGCTTGATTCGCTGACGAAAAAGGATGCGCAGACGCTTCGGGCGGTGACATTTGCCGGGGAAGCGGCCACTCCTGATATCGTGGAAGCGAGCCGCAACATATGCCCGAATGCCGAGCTGCTGAATGAATACGGCCCGACGGAAAACAGTGTGGCCACGACAATTCTGCGCAACCTGCAAAAAAGCAGCCGGATTACGATCGGGCGCCCGATTGCCAACACTTCTGTCTATATGATGCACGGAGATCGGCTGCAGCCGGTCGGAGCCGTCGGTGAACTGTGTATTTCCGGAAAAGGTCTGGCGGACGGATATTTTCAGCAAAAAGAGCTGACGGACAAAGTCTTTACCGCTCATCCGTTTTGTGAAGGTGAACGGCTGTACAGAACGGGAGATGCAGCCCGATTTTTACCGGACGGAACGATTGAATATATGGGACGCTTTGACGATCAGGTGAAGATTAGAGGTTACAGAATTGAATTGGGAGAAATCGAAACGGCACTCAGAAGTCTGTCCGGGGTAAAAGAGGCGGCAGTCACCGTGCGCAAAATGGCGGACGGGGAACAGGAGCTTGCAGCTTATGTCGTACTGCAAAACGCGGGTGTGACATTTGACCCTCATGCCGAATTGGCCGGGAGATTACCTGCTTATATGATACCGGGAAGCTTTACGAAATTGACGGAAATGCCGCTGTCTGTGAGCGGAAAACTTGATCGGGCCGCACTTCCTGAGCCGAAAGAAGCTGAGAGAACCGGTGATTATCAAGCTCCGCGCACAATGCTTGAGACCGAGCTGCTGTCTATTTGGCAAGAAGTGCTGAAACGGGAACACATCAGTATGAGAGATGATTTCTTCCAAATCGGCGGACAGTCGCTGAAAGCCGCGTCGCTTGTTTCAAACATACATAAACGGCTCCAAATTGAACTTGCCGTCCGCCATGTTTTTGAACATCCGACCATCGAGAGCATGGCCCGCTTCCTCGAACAGAGGAAAAGAGGAGAATATGCAGAAATCACGCCTGCTGTGGCAAAGGACTTGTACCCGCTATCTTTTGCGCAAAAAAGGCTCTATGCCCTTCATCAGCTTGCAGCGGACAGTACAGGCTATCATATGCCCGCTTGTCTGGAACTGAGCGGCAGACTCAACCGGGATCGGCTGCACGAAGCCTTTTCAGCGCTGTTACAAAGGCATGAAGCGTTACGCACTTCATTTGTTTTACGAAACGGGGAGCCGATGCAGCACATACATTCATATGTCGATCTTGACCTCACAGAGATTCACATGCCATCCGGGAACCTTCTTCAAGAGGTGATGGAAACTTTCGTCAAACCGTTTGACGTGGAAAAAGCGCCGCTTTTGAGAGTGACTTTAGCCAAAGTCACTGAAGAACGTCATTTTCTGCTGCTTGATATGCATCATCTTATCGCAGACGGTGTGTCAATGAGCGTTCTGATTCAAGAATTGACGGATTTATACAGAGGAAAGGAGTTGCAGCCGTTAAAACTCCAGTACAAAGATT
Source organism: Bacillus sp. SIMBA_031 (assembly GCF_046535225.1). NCBI lineage: Bacteria > Bacillati > Bacillota > Bacilli > Caryophanales > Bacillaceae > Bacillus > Bacillus sp. SIMBA_031. The sequence continues at coordinate 1,093,049 of NZ_JAWRXC010000001.1, read as the reverse complement.
TTTCCGTCTGGCAGCATGAGCGGTTTGCCGCTGAAGAATTCAAAAGACATGAGCGTTATTGGCTGGAGACGATCGGGGAAAACATTCCCGTACTTGATCTGCCGCTCGATAAAAAGCGCCCGCAGCTTCCTGATTTCAGCGGGTCCGTTGTTCGAACGCGCCTTCAAAAGGAATCGGCGGAGAATTTGCGCCGGCTCATGGATGAGACAGGTTCGACGCTGTATATGATTCTTTTGGCAAGCTACTCCTTGTTCCTTTCTAAATTGAGCGGGCAGGAAGACATTGTCGTCGGTTCACCTGCGGCCGGCAGAAGCCGCGCTGAGCTTGACGGGGTCATCGGCATGTTTGTAAATACCGTGGCAATGAGAAGCAGGCCGAAAGGGGATAAGACATTCCGCGCTTATTTAGAAGAGGTGAAAATGCTCGCCCTCGGCGCGGCCGAACATCAGGACTTCCCGTTTGAAGAACTTGCCCAAAAGCTTGATACACACCGGGAAGTCAATCGCAATCCGCTGTTTGATGCCATGCTCGTTTTGCAAAACAGTGATGATTTCGAAGTGAACCTTCCGGGCTTATCCGTTTCTTCACATGCAGTGAAGCATGACATTTCAAAATTCGACTTGACGCTTCATGCCGAGGAACGGCCGGATGGCTCACTGGATTTTCATTTTGAATACAGTACCGCCTTGTTTGAAAAGGATACGATCGAACGGTGGGCCGGTCATTTTAAAGAGCTTTTAGGACAAATCGCATCGGATGATGAGCGGAAGCTGTCTGACATTCATTTGCTGGACACAAACGAGCGGCAGATGCTTCTTCAAGCGGGAAATCAAACGGCGGAGTATCCGAGGCATGAAACGATCGTCAGTTTATTTGAAGCACAGGCGGAAAAAATGCCGGATCAAATTGCAGCCGTCATGTCTGATGAGCGTCTCACCTACCGCGAGCTCAATGAAAAGGCGGATCGAATCGCCGATATGCTGTCGGAAAACGGCATCCGCTCCGGACAGATTGTCGGAATTATGACCGAACGATCTCCGGATATGCTGATTGGGATTCTCGGTATTTTAAAAGCGGGAGGAGCTTATCTGCCGATTGATCCTGACTATCCTGACGAGCGGATTTCATTTATGCTGACTGACAGCGGCGCGCGTGTTCTGTTGACGCAATCGGGCCTTGGGATATCCGGAATGGACGGGCTGCCGGTTTTATACATCGATAAGCCTGAATCCGTTTCAGCAGACAGAACGAAAGAAATGATAACGCCTGAACAGCCGGCTTACGTGATTTACACATCGGGCACAACCGGAAAACCGAAAGGCGTTATGACGGAACACCGCAATGTCATCAGCCTTATCACACATAAAGGACTGCCGTTTGATTTCGGCTCTGGAGACGTCTGGACGCTGTTCCACTCCTATTGCTTTGATTTTTCTGTATGGGAAATATTCGGCGCGCTCTTATACGGCGCAAAGGTAGTTATCGTGCCGAAAGAAACTGCCCGTGATCCGCATTTGTACCGGCAGCTGCTGCAAAGTGAAGGCGTAACGGTGCTGAACCAAACACCGACGGCTTTTTCCGGACTCATTCATGAAGAGGCCGGGCATACGGACAGGCTACAGCTTCGATATGTCATTTTCGGCGGAGAGGCGCTTCAGCCCGGCATGCTGAAAAGCTGGAAAGAGAAGTACCCGGAGACGGAGCTTGTTAATATGTACGGTATTACGGAAACCACGGTTCACGTCACATGCAAAAAACTGAATATGGATGATATTGAGAGAAACAAAAGCAATATCGGCAGACCGCTGGAAACCCTCCATGCTTTTGTCATGGATATCTATATGAATCCGCAGCCGATCGGAGTTCCCGGTGAGCTTTATATCGGCGGGGAAGGTGTCGCGAGGGGATATGTAAACAGGGATGATTTAACCGCCTCCCGTTTCATCACGAATCCGCATGTTTCCGGCATGCGGCTCTACCGGACGGGCGATATCGCCAAAAGGCTCTCAAATGGCGAGCTGGAATATGTCGGGCGTAAAGATGCGCAAGTAAAAGTCAGAGGCCACAGAATTGAGCTGGGAGAAATTAAATCAGCGCTGCAAGAGCTTTCCTCTGTGAAAGAGGCCGCCGTGATCACACGTGCTGATCAGCATGGTCAGCACTCCATTTACGCATACGCGGTCTTACACGGAAACGAAAAGATAAAAGAAGCAGAGATTCAGGCCTCTCTCAGAGCTTTTCTGCCGGAATATATGATTCCCGCCCGCTTGATAGAGCTTGATGAACTGCCTTTGACGGCGAATGGGAAGCTGGACGAGAAGGCGCTCCCGCAGCCTGAATTAAATGATAGCCTTGGAGATGATATCAGCCTGAGAAATGAAACTGAAGAAATGATGGCTGACATCTGGGAAGAACTCTTAGGTGTTGAAGGACTCGGCCCCAATGCTCATTTCTTCCATCTCGGCGGGGATTCGATTAAAGCGCTGCAAGTATGTGCGAGGCTGAAACAGCAGGGCTATGAAACGACCGTTCGCGAGCTGTTCGAGCATCAGACACTGGGAGAAGTATCGATGCGGCTCCGGAAAGTCCGCCGCGTGATTGATCAGGCTCCCGTCACGGGAGACGTGCCGCTGACGCCGATCCAGCATTGGTTCTTGTCGCAATCATTGCCGCATGATCATTTTAATCAGTCCGTAATGCTCCGCAGTGCGGACAGAATCAATGAATCTGCTATGAGAAAAGCGCTGGCACAGCTCGCGGTTCATCATGACGCATTACGGATCGTATGCGGCACGCAAAACGGATCGGTGACTCAATACAACAGAGCGGAAAACCTTCCTGAAGAAGAACTCTTTACGTTTGAAACGCATGACGTGAGAGGGAAAGGGTCATTACAAGAGGAGCACGCCGCAATTGAACAGGCGGCCGCCCGTATTCAAACTTCTATTCGGCTGGAGACGGGTCCGCTCGTAGCTGTCGGATTATTTCACACTAATGATGGCGATCATCTGCTGCTTTCCATTCATCACCTTGTCATTGATGGGGTGTCATGGCGGATTTTATTTGAAGATCTCACCGCATGCTACAGGCAGGCGCTCGAAGGAAAAGAAACCGCGCTTCCGGCAAAAACCGATTCCTATCAGACCTACGCGAAGCAAATCTCTGATTATGCAAAAAGCCGCCGGCTGTTACAGGAAGCAGACTACTGGTCCGAAAGAGAAAAAGCGGCGGTCAAACCGCTTCCGAAAGATGCCCGCATCTCTTCCAATCTTCTGAAAGATACAGATGTGATGACCGTTACATTGACAAAACAGGAGACTGAGCAGCTGTTAACGGAAGCGAACAGAGCATACACAACAGAGACGGCTGAATTATTGCTTGCCGCGTTAAGCCTTGCGCTGAACAGATGGACCGGAAACGAGACATTCAAAATCAGCATGGAAGGCCACGGAAGGGAAGAGCATCTGGAGCATCTTGATATCAGCAGAACCATCGGCTGGTTTACGTCAATTTATCCGGTATTGGTTGACGCAAGTTTTCAAGATCAGACTGATGACGGCGAGCGGCTCGGCTATCACATTAAGCGGACAAAAGACATGATGCGCCGCATTCCGCATAAAGGAGCGGGATACGGGGTGCTGAAATATATAAGCAAACTCTGGGAAGAGACTGAATCTGATGCTCCTGAAATCAGTTTTAACTATCTGGGGCAGTTCGACAGGGAGATCCGTTCCAGCGGCTTCGGTGTTTCTCCCGTAAAAGCGGGAAATGAAGTCAGCCCGGACTGGGAACGTCCGTACACACTTGATATCAGCGGCTCCGTATCGTCGGAATGTCTCAACATGCATGTCGTGTACAACCGTTTTCAGTATCAAAAAGAAACGATTGAAGTTTTGACGGGACATTTTCATGCCTTTCTCAAGCAGATCATCACGCATTGCACAGGCAAAGAGGAGCGTGAATGGAGCGCCGCTGATTTCAGTGACGAGGAGTTAACGCTGGAAGATCTGAGTGACATTATGGGAGCCGTCAACAAACTATAGAAAAGGAGTGGCGCAATGGGGCAGCAACCGGAAATACAAGATATATATCCTTTATCTTTTATGCAGGAGGGCATGCTTTTTCATTCTCTGTTGGATCATGACTCAAGAGCCTACTTCGAACAAGCGGTGTTTACGATCAGCGGACAGCTTGACCGGGAACGATTCCAAAAAAGTATAGATGCTGTTTTTGAACGATACGATATTTTCCGTACGACATTTATTCATAAGAATGTGGCGAAGCCCCGCCAAGTCGTGTTGAAAAACAGGCCGAGCCGCGTTCAGTTCCATGATATTTCTCATTTGGACGAGAAGGCACAAGACAAATATGCCGACCGGTTCAGAAAAGAAGATAAAGATAAAGGCTTTGATTTGCAATCAGACCCTCTCATGAGAGTCTCCATTTTGAAAAAAGCGTCCGAACGCTATGTTTGTATCTGGAGCCATCATCATATCGTCATGGACGGCTGGTGCTTCGGAATTGTCATGAAGGAATTTCTGATGATCTATCAATCTCTCGGAGACGGACGGCTCCCGTCTCTCGAGCCTGTTCAGCCATATGGAAAGTATATTAAATGGCTCATGAAGCAGGATCGTAATGAAGCCGAGATTTTTTGGAAAACGAGACTTGCCGACCTTGAGCAATCGGCGTCTCTTCCGAAAAAATCTGCAGAACCAAATGGCGAACTTGAGCAGGCGGTTTTCACCATTTCGGAAGAGCAGACAAATGAGCTGAAGAACATTGCGGCAAGGGCGGGAGCAACGCTGAATACAGTGTTCCAGGCACTGTGGGGCATGTTGCTGCAGCGTGTCAGCCGCTGTGATGACGCCGTTTTCGGTTCTGTCGTTTCCGGCCGGCCGTCGGATCTCGCAGGCGTGGAAAAAATGGTGGGACTGTTTATCAATACGATTCCCGTGCGGGTGAAAAGCGGTTCATTTTCTTTTCTGGAGCTCGTCAGGCATTTGCAGCAGGAGACGCTGCAAGCAGAAGCGTACAGCTATTATCCGCTGTATGACATTCAGGCGCAAAGCCCTCTGAAGCAAGCGCTGTTTGACCACATTATCGTGTTTGAAAATGTGCCGGCCCAGCGTGAAATTGAAAATGTGAGTCAGGCCGGTTCATTTGATTTTGCGGTAGAGGATTTCACGATGGAGGAAGTCACAAACTACGGATGCAGCATAAAGGTGATTCCGGGAAATTCTCTTTATATCCGCTTAAACTTTGATACCGGTATATACGATCGTGTTTTTATGAAGAATATTGAAACATTTTTACGGCATATGATGAAGTCAGTCATTTCCGACCCTGAAATGAGCGCCTCCGAGATCGCATTGCTGGATGCGTGTGAAGCCAGAAATATGCTGGATGCGTTTAACCGTACAGAAACGGTTGAACCGCCGGCTCCGACGCTTCACGGACTGTTTGCCCGCCGTGCCGCGCTTTCGCCGCATCGTCCGGCGCTCCGTTTTCCGGGCGGCATGCTGACGTACGCCGAGCTCGATCAGTACACGGACAGGCTCGCCTTTCGGCTCCGCCAAAAAGGCATCCGCAAAGAAAGCATGGTCGGCATACTCGCTGAACGCTCGCCGGAGATGGTGGTTTCTGTGCTTGCCGTGTTAAAAGCGGGCGGCGCCTACGTGCCGCTTGACCCGGAGTATCCTGAGGACAGGCTGCGCTATATGCTCGATGACTGCGGCGCTTGTCTTCTGCTCGCACAGCCGGGATTATCCGTTTCCGGTTTTTCCGGAGAAACGCTAGAAGTGTCTCTTTCTGCTCTGACAGGCGAGGCGGAGACAGGGGCTGTCTCTGAAGAAGCGGATGCTGATTCGCTCGCTTATATCATTTATACGTCCGGTTCGACGGGAACACCGAAGGGAGTGGCTGTTGAACACCGTCAGGCCGCCGCCTTTTTATCAGGGATGCAAGGGCAGTTTCCGTTAACGGAAGAGGATATTATCGTGCTGAAATCATCCTTTTCTTTCGATGCTTCCATCTGGCAATTGTTTTGGTGGACGATGTCAGGCGCCTCCGTGTATCTGCTTCCTGCCGGATGGGAGAAAGATCCTGTGCGGATGATTGAAGCGTTTGCCTCAGAAAAGGTGACGACCGCGCATTTTATTCCGGCAATGGTCAACAGCTTTTTAGACGCGCTGGAAACAGAGCCTGAGGAAACAAGAACACGCCTCGGCAGAACACTGACACGCGTGTTTGCCGGAGGCGAAGCTCTTTCCCCGCTTACGGCTGCCCGGTTTGCAGATCTGTTGCCGGAGACCATGCTTATTCACGGCTATGGACCGACAGAAGCGACGGTTGATGCGGCGTTTTACGTCTGTGACCGAAAACGGGACAGCGGACGGACAAGGCTTCCGATCGGAAAACCCGTTCCGGGTGCCCGTCTGTATGTATTAGATAGCGGAGGAACCATCCAGCCTGCGGGCGTGGCAGGAGAGCTGTACATCGCGGGGACCGGCGTGGCCCGGGGCTATCTGAACCGGCCTGAGCTGACGGAGGAGCGCTTTCTCAATGATCCGTTTTATCCGGGAGAACGCATGTATCAGACAGGCGATATCGCACGCTGGACAGAAGACGGCCTTGTTGAATGGCTCGGCCGTTCAGACGGACAAGTGAAAGTCCGCGGCTACCGGATTGAACCGGGGGAAATCGAAGCGGCGATCCGGCGCATCGACGGCATTCGTGAGGCGGCGGTCACCGCCCGGACCGAACACGGCGAAACCGCGCTTTACGCCTATATCGAAGGACGGGAAAGCGATGACGTGCGGGCGGAGCTTGCGACACGCCTTCCGGCTTACATGATGCCGGCTCAGTTCATAAAGATGACCGAATGGCCGGTCACGCCGAGCGGAAAGCTTGACCGCCGCGCGCTGCCGGCTCCCGGCGGAGCGGCAGACAGACAGGCGTACACCGCTCCGCGGAACGTCACGGAAATGAAGCTTTGCGCCCTTTGGGAAGAGGTGCTGAAAAACGGCCCCGTCGGCATCCGGGATCACTTTTTTGAGCGGGGCGGCCATTCGTTAAAAGCGACGGCTCTCGTCTCCCGCATCGCCAAAGAGTTCGGTGTTCAGGTGCCGTTACAGGACATCTTTGCCCGGCCGACGGTGGAAGAGCTCGCTTCGGTTATTCAGGACTTGGAAGAGAGCCCGTATGAAGCGATTCAGCCTGCGAAAAAACAGGACACCTATCCGGTGTCTTCGGCGCAGAAACGGATGTATGTGCTCCAACAGCTTGAAGACGGCGGTGTCGGCTACAATATGCCGGCTGTGCTGGAACTGACGGGCCCGCTTGACCGCGGCCGACTGGAGGAGACGTTCCGGCAGCTTGTGGAGCGGCATGAGTCGCTCAGAACGTCCTTTGAAACGGGGCCTGACGGCGAACCGGTGCAGCGCATCCATGACAGCGTACCGTTTCAGCTGGATGAGGCCGAGTCAGCTGACGCATTCGTCCGGCCGTTTTGTCTGGAGGAAGCGCCGCTCTTCCGTGCGGCTCTCGTGAAAGAATCCGACGAACGTCATCTTTTATTAACGGATATGCATCATATTATTTCTGACGGTGTGTCCGTCAACACCTTGATAAAAGAATTCGGCGAGCTGTACGCAGGCCGTTCGCTTGCGCCGATGCGCCTTCAATATAAAGACTATGCCGTCTGGCAGCGGTCATTTCAGGAGAAAGAAGGATATCAGAAGCAGGAAGCGTATTGGCTGAAGCGGCTAGAAGGAGAGCTCCCGGTGCTTGAGCTCCCGGCTGACAAGCCCCGTCCGGCTGTCAGAAGCTTTGCGGGCGGCAGCGTATCGTGCACGCTTGACGCTGAAACGGCATCCGGCCTTCACCGCATCGCCCGGGATCACGGCTCCACTTTGTATATGGTGCTTCTCGCCGCGTACAATACGTTACTCGCGAGATTGAGCGGGCAGGAAGACATCATCGTCGGATCGCCGATTGCCGGGCGTCCGCACAAAGACCTTGAACCGATTCTCGGCATGTTCGTCAACACGCTGGCCATCAGAACGGAGCCGAAAGGAGACAAACGGTTTACCGATTACTTGGCGGAAGTCCGCCAGGCGGCGCTTGAGGCATATGAGCATCAGGACTATCCGTTTGAAGAGCTGGTGGAACGGCTCGGGGTGCAGCGGGACATGAGCCGAAATCCGCTGTTTGACGTTATGTTTGTGCTCCAAAATATGGAGCGTGAATCCCTGGTGTTAAATAAGCTGCATTTGGCTCAAGCTGCGGATACAAGTCATAAAACCGCAAAGTTTGATGCCACGCTTTACGCGTCAGAAGGGTCTGACGGTTCCATCCGCTTTGATTTTGAATTCAATACAGATATCTATCAAAAACAGACAATTGAAAAATGGCTATCTTATTTTACCCGTATTCTTACAAAAGTAATTGAAAACCAAGCGATACCGCTTGGTGACATTCACGTACTGGATAATGCTGAAACAAATCGCGTCATTTATCAGTTTAATCAGACGAAAAGCGATTACCCAAGATACGAAACCATCAGCCGTTTATTTGAGCGGCAGGCAAAAGAAACTCCCGATGCCCGGGCAGTTGTTTATGATGGACAAATTTTGACATACCGTGAGCTGAACGAACGGGCTAACAGAATAGCGGCGGCTCTCCGATCAAATGGCGTCGGTCCGGAAAGTGTTGTCGCCTTATTAACCGGCCGCACAACAGAGCTTGCTTCCGGAATCCTCGGAATATTAAAAGCGGGGGGCGCCTACTTGCCTATCGGTGACGATGTGCCGCGGGAACGGGCTGAATGGATGCTTAAAGACTGTAAAGCTGATATTCTTCTCCAATCTGATAAACTTGACGGTCTGCCGCTTTCAGGAAAACGTTTATTCATAGAGGATATTCAAACAAAGGCCGGATTGAGTTCGGAAAATCCCGAACCGCTCGGCGGACCTGAATCGTTGGCCTACATGATTTATACGTCCGGGTCAACAGGTGCGCCAAAAGGCGTCATGATTGAACAGCGAAGCGTGATCCGCCTTGTGAAAAACAGCAATTATATTGATTTTACGCCGGAAGATAGACTGTTGTTTACTTCATCATTAGGATTTGACGTTACGACATTTGAAATATTCGGTCCGCTTTTAAACGGCGCTTCTTTATATGTAAGTGACCAGGAAACCTATCTCGATTCTGATGTTCTGGAAACATTTATACAGCAAAACGGCATTACGACACTGTGGCTGACATCGTCTCTGTTCAACCATTTATCAGAACAAAATGAACACGTGTTTTCCGGATTATCCCGATTGATTATCGGCGGGGAAGCACTGTCCCCGAGCCATGTAAACCGGGTTCGGAATGCGCTGCCGCATCTCTCAGTATGGAATGGATACGGACCGACTGAAAACACGACGTTCTCGACTTGCTTTTTGATTGAACAATCATACGATCATTCAATCCCGATCGGGCGCCCAGTCGGAAATTCAACCGCATATATCATAAACAGCAGGGGAACACCGCAGCCGATCGGCGTCATCGGCGAATTATGCACTGGAGGAGACGGTGTGGCAAGAGGATACTTCGGCCGCCCTGAGCTGACGGAAGAAAAATTTGTCCCTAATCCTTTTGTTCCCGGAGAACGGATGTACCGCACCGGAGATTTAGCCCGCTGGCTGCCGGACGGAACGATCGAATATGCCGGGCGGATGGATGATCAAGTGAAAATCCGCGGTTATCGGGTCGAGCTGGGAGAGATTGAAGCCGCACTGAGGAGCCTGGACGGCGTGAAAGAAGCTGCCGTGTCAGTCAGAACCGGGCAGTCCGGCAATAAAGAACTGATCGCATATATGAGTCTGCAGGCGGGCATGGATACAGAAAAAGTGCGTTCTTCACTGTCTAAGCAACTGCCGAATTACATGGTTCCGGCCTATATGATGGAACTTGAGAAGCTGCCGCTTACGCCGAACGGTAAATTGGATCGGAAAAATCTGCCCGAACCGGAGCTCGCGCTTCAAACCGCGTATACAGCTCCCCGCAATGAGCTTGAAGAACAGCTTTCCGTGATCTGGCAGGAAGTGCTCGGCGCAAAACAAGTCGGGATTGAGGACTCATTTTTTGAGTTGGGCGGCGATTCAATCAAAGCGCTGCAAGTTTCCGCACGGCTCGGACGCTATGGGTGGAAAATGACGGCAAGCGACTTATTCCGGCACCCGTCCATTAAGGAACTCGCGCCTCTTATCCGGAAAGCGGAAAGAGTCATCGATCAGCGGCCGGTGGAAGGAGACATACCTTGGACACCCGTTCAGCACTGGTTTTTATCACAGCGGATGAAAAACAGAAATCATTTCAATCAGTCCGTCATGATGTTCAGCTCTGACGCATTGCATAAACAGCCGCTCAAAGAAGCCTTGGAGCATCTTGTCATTCATCATGATGCACTCCGGATCACCGTCAGTGCAGAAAACGAAAGTTTCAGACAAATCAATCACGGTATTCAAAAAGCTGAACTGTACAGCTTGGACATTTGGGATCTGTCTGAGACAGATACTTGGGAAAGAGAAATAGAAACTGAAGTGGCTGCGCTCCAACAGCGGATGGATATTGAAAAAGGGCCGTTATTAAAAGCCGGCTGGTTCAAAACCCGGTCCGGGGATTATTTATTCATCACCGTACATCACCTGGCGGTTGACGGAGTGTCATGGCGTATTCTGCTGGAGGATTTATCTGCCGCTTACACTCAAGCCGTAAAAGGTCAGCCGGTCCAGCTTCCGCCAAAGACCGATTCGTTTAAGCAATACGCCGTAAGGCTTTCAGAATACGCAAAAAGCAGCAAGCTGATGCGTGAAGAAGAATATTGGCGTTTTATTGAAGAAGAAACAGCCGCCGAACTTCCTTATGAAAAACCGCAGCATCAGACGGGAGCCGACAGCATTCGGCGAACGGTAAGCTTTACGCTTACAAAAGAAGAAACGTCCGTTTTGCTTCAGCAGGTCAACCGGGCCTACCATACCGATACGCAAGATATTCTTCTGACTGCCGCAGCTTTGGCTTTACGGGACTGGACAGGGGGCGGCAGACTGCGCATCGCGATGGAAGGGCACGGGAGAGAGCACATCATGCCGGAGCTCGACATCAGCCGCACCGTAGGCTGGTTTACCTCCATGTACCCGGTGCTCATTGACTTGAACACAGCAGGCGCTGAGCTTGGAACGGCTGTAAAAACGGTCAAAGACACACTCGGAAGAATACCGGATAAAGGAATAGGCTACGGCATTTTAAAATACATGACACCGCCTGAACAAAAAACAATCCGCTTCAGACAAGCGCCTGAAATCAGCTTTAACTATTTAGGGCAATTCAATGATACAGAAGATCAGCACACGTTCAGTCTGTCCGGTCTTGCAAGCGGGCACGACATCACGCCGACATGGCAGCGGGAACAAGCGGTGGAAATGAGCGCGATGGCCGCACAAAACAAACTTCACTTCAGTTTGAGCTATCCGCCGAGCCGCTTCCGCAAAGAAACGATGGAACAGCTGCTGCAAACCTTACAGCAATATTTGCGTGATATTATGGCGCACTGCACAGGGAAAGAGGAAGCAGAAAAAACCGTTAGTGATTTTAGCAGCAAAACGTTAACATCTGATGATTTGGACAGCATAGCGAGTTTTGTCGAGGAACTGTAGAAAAAGGCGACGGGGAGATTATAACATGACAAAAAAGAATGCAATTCAGGATATTTATCCGCTGTCTTATATGCAGGAAGGAATGCTTTTTCATTCCCTCCTGCAAAAGGAATCACAGGCTTACGCCGAGCAGGCCTCCTTTTCAATAACGGGGAAGGTTGACACCCGCGTGTTTGAAGAGAGCGTTCATGCCCTTTTCGAAAGACATGATATTTTCAGAACGATCTTTATCAGCCAGAACGTGTCAGTGCCGCAGCAGGTCGTATTAAAAGAGCGGAACGTCAGCATCATTGAGGAAAATCTCACTAATTTAAACAAGGCTGATCAAATCAAGCATATTGAAGAAGCCAAACGAAGAGACCGTAAGAAAGGATTTCATCTGCAAAAAGACATGCTGATGCGGGTGACGCTGCTTCAAACCGGTGAATGTGATTATACGTGTATATGGAGTTTCCATCACATCATTATGGATGGCTGGTGTCTCGGAATCGTGCTGAAAGAGTTCTTCCAGATATACGCCTCGCGGCTCCGCCGGACACCGTTAACGCTTGAGCCCGCTGTGCCGTACGGGACCTACATCAAGTGGCTGATGGAGCAAGATAAAGAAAAAGCCGCTTCGTACTGGGAGCGATACCTTGAAGGCTTTGAGCAGCAGACTGTTCTGCCGAAGCAGAAAAAAGCCGGCGAAAGCAGACAAGAGGAAGTGACGTTTTCCTTTTCAAAAGAGGACACAGCTAAGCTGAAAGAGCTGGCCGTAAAAGAAGAGGTCACGCTGAGCACCATTTTCCACACGCTCTGGGGCATTTTGCTTCAGGCGTATAACCAGACAGAAGATGCGGTTTTTGGTTCTGTTATTTCCGGAAGGCCGTCTGAAATCGAAGGCATCGAGCGAATGATCGGCCTGTTCATTAATACCGTGCCTGTCCGGATCAGCGGGGCGGACATCCCGTTTCAAAAGCTGATCAAAAACGTGCAAAAGGACGCTTTGAAAGGACAGGCTTACAGCTATCATCCGCTTTATGACATACAGGCGAATTCACAGGTAAAACAAGGCTTAATTGACCACATTCTTGTCTTTGAGAATTATCCGGTTGAACAGGAGCTTGATGTGCTGAACAGCAAGGGGGACACGAAAGACCTTTTTCACATCCATGATTTCAGCATGGAAGACGAAACCAACTACAGTTTTTACCTGATGGTGGCGCCGGGTGACGAGATTCATTTGAAAATGAGATACGATTCAAGCGTGTATGACCGCCAATTTATCGAAAATATCAAAGGCCATTTGGCACACATCGTCTCCCAGGTTCTCGACAAACCGGACATCACGCCGGACAAGCTTGAAATCATCACTCCAGGGGAAAAAGCGCAGCTGCTTGCGCCGATTTCTGAAGAGACCGAAAAACCTGAATACGACACGGTTCATGCGATGTTTGAACGGCAGGCCGCAAAAACGCCGAATCAAATCGCGATTCGGTATGAAGGTGAGTCAGTGACGTACAAAGAGCTGAACGAATCGGCTAATAAGCTGGCCCGCCTGCTGCAAAAGCGCGGATTAAAGCGGGAGGAACCGGTAGGCGTCATGCTCGGCCGTTCCCCTTCTTTAGCGGCGGCCGTTCTCGGTATTTTAAAAGCGGGCGGCGCCTTTGTCCCGATAGATCCGGGCAGTCCGAAGGAGCGTATCCGATATGTTATTGAAAACAGCGGCTGCGTCCATGTTGTAACAGAGCGGCATCAGTCAGTCCCCGCGGAACAAGCGCTGCAAGTTACATACATAGAAGAGGCCGGGACGGAAGCGGACGGAAGCAATGTGCAATCCATTAATACGGCGGACGACCTTCTTTATATGATTTATACATCCGGTACGACAGGGAAACCGAAGGGTGTGCTGCTCGAACATAAAAATATGGCCAACCTGCTTTCTGACCAATTGACGAACACAGACATTGATTTTTGCACAAATGTGCTGCAGTACGCATCTTTGGCGTTTGACGTCTGCTATCAGGAGTTATTTTCAGTACTCTTGAGCGGCGGCACCCTCTGTATCGTGCCCGAATCAATCAAACGGGATGTGTCTCAGCTGTTTTCGTTTATTGATCAGCACAACACGGAAGTTGTGTTTTTCCCGACTGCGTTTGTCAAAATGCTTTTCAATGAAGAAGGTTATGCACAGTCTTTTCCCCGCTGTGTGAAGCATGTCATTACGGCCGGGGAGCAGCTGACCGTTTCGCGTTTGTTCAGGCAGACGCTCCGTTCACACGGTATGCATCTGCATAATCATTACGGCCCGTCAGAAACCCATGTGGTTTCAACGTATACGATTTCTGCGGGAGATGACATACCTGAACATCCGCCGATCGGGAAACCGATCCATCATAACAAGATGTATATTCTCAGCAAAAATAGGCAGCTTCAGCCTCTCGGAATTGCGGGAGAATTGTATATTTCCGGGGCGAATACAGGAAGAGGCTATGTGAACAATCCGGCGCTGACCAAAGAGAAATTTTTGCCCGATCCGTTCAGAACGGACGCCGTCATGTACCGGACCGGAGATTTGGCAAGACTGCGTGCGGACGGCCAAATTGAATACATCGGCCGGACAGATGATCAAGTGAAGATCAGAGGGTACCGGATTGAACCGAAGGAAATTGAAACCGTCCTGGCAAATCATCATGCCGTGAAGGAAGCTGCCGTTCTGATTCAAACGAATGAGTCGGGCGAAAATGAATTATGCGCTTACTGCAGCGTCTCACAAGCGACTGATCCTTCTCAGCTGCGGAGAGATTTGGCTAAAGAGCTGCCTGAGTATATGATTCCGGTCAAATGGGCTTTTGTTGACTCAATTCCGCTCACTGCGAACGGAAAAGTCGATCAGCAGGCCCTTCCGGAAGCTTCGGCGTACGCAGCGGGCCGTCGGTATACAGCTCCCCGGAATGTGACCGAGCTGAAGCTTACCCGCATATGGGAAGAAGTGCTTCAAACCGGCCCGATCGGCGTTCACGATCACTTTTTCGAGCTTGGCGGCCATTCATTAAAGGCGACGGCACTCGTTGCAAAAATAGCTAAAGAGTGCAGTGTGCAAATCCCGCTGAGCGATGTCTTCAGCCATCCGACTGTAGAAGAACTCGCCAAAATCATCAGTGAAGCAGAAGAGAACCCGTTCGCATCCATAGAAAAGACAGAAATGAAAGAAACATATCCTGTCTCATCCGCCCAAAAACGGATGTACGTCCTTCACCAGCTTGAAAATGGCGGTGTCAGCTATAACATTCCAGCCGTTTTAGAGGTGAGGGGGCCGTTTGACCGA
Source organism: Bacillus sp. SIMBA_031 (assembly GCF_046535225.1). Taxonomy (NCBI): domain Bacteria; kingdom Bacillati; phylum Bacillota; class Bacilli; order Caryophanales; family Bacillaceae; genus Bacillus; species Bacillus sp. SIMBA_031. The sequence continues at coordinate 1,078,034 of NZ_JAWRXC010000001.1, read as the reverse complement.
GATAGGATGGAAGCCGTGTTCAAGGAACTGATCCGGCGGCATGAACCGCTCAGAACGTCCTTTGAAGAAAAAAACGGCCTGCCCGTGCAGAGGATTCATGACGACGTGCCGTTTGCATTTACAAAAGAACAATCAGCCGAAGCGTTTATCCGGCCGTTCGATCTCGGCAAAGCGCCCCTTTTCCGGGCGGGATTTGTCCAAATAGAAAAAGACCGGCATCTGCTTTTAGCTGACATGCATCATATTATTTCAGACGGCGTATCCGTCAATCTTTTGATACGTGAATTCAGTGAGCTGTATGCTGAGAGAAGTCTGCCGCCGTTACGGATTCAATACAAAGATTATGCCGTCTGGCAGCAATCATTTATGGCGGGCGCCGCATATCGGAAACAAGAGGAGTACTGGCTGAACCGGCTTGCCGGTGAGATTCCCGTGCTTGAATTGCCGGCTGATAAGCCGCGTCCCCCGGTGCGGAGCTTTTCCGGTGACCGGGTGTCATTTGTCATCAATGAAAAACATACAGCTCAGTTGAAAAAGCTGGCGAAAGAAAACAAATGCACACTGTATATGACGCTGCTTGGTGTGTACACAGTTCTGTTAGCCCGTTTAAGCGGACAGGAAGATATGATTGTCGGGTCTCCGATTGCAGGAAGGCCTCATGCCGACCTTGACGCCGTTCTGGGCATGTTTGTCAATACGCTTGCTTTCAGGACGCGTCCCGACGGAAGCATGACATTCAAAGAATATTTAAAGGAAATTCGCCAAACAGCGCTTGAGGCTTACGAACATCAGGATCACCCGTTAGAAGAGCTCGTCGATAAGCTCGGTGTGCCGCGGGACATGTCCCGAAATCCGCTGTTTGACACAACATTTGCGCTGCAAAATATGGAACAGCAGAAGCTTAGAGCGGCCGGACTTGAACTGCAGCCGGCAGACGTCAGCCTGCCGATTTCTAAATTTGACTTATCGCTGTACATCTCTGAAAACGCCGGTGAATTGTACTGCCAGTTTGAATTCAGCACCGATTTGTTTAAGAGAGAAACGATTCAAAAATGGGCGGGATTTTTTACGACACTTGCCGAAAACGCCGCGGCTGATCCGGGCTTGGAATTAGACGATATTTCTGTTTTGACAGAAAAAGAAGAAGTGTCTCTGCTTCAAGATTTCAGCCCCTTTCAGAAAACAGCGTTTCCGCTTCATCAGTCTCTTCATGATCTGCTGGAACAGCAGGCGGAAAAAACGCCGGACCGTCCTGCGATTTTAACTGATGACATTTCGATTACGTATCAGGAACTGAACGAAAGGGCAAACGAGCTTGCGCATCAGCTAATCAAGCGGGGGATAAGGCTGGAGGATAAAACTGCCATTATGGGCCGGCGTTCTCCTGACATGCTGATCGGCATTTACGCTGTCTTAAAAGCAGGCGGTGCATATCTGCCGATTGATCCGGATTACCCGGAAGAGCGGATTCGCTTTTTACTGAAAGACAGCGGCGTGAAATTCTTACTGGCAGAACCAGAACTTTTCGCACCAGATCTTTTTGAGGGAGAAATGATCTCTCTGAAAAGCGGACAAACAGGAAACCCTGAAGCTGCGGCCAACCCTAACGTTCGGGTAAAACCTGATTCATTGGCTTATATCATCTATACATCCGGTTCTACGGGACGCCCAAAAGGCGTGCAGGTTGAACATCGGTCAGCCGTAAACTTTTTATACTCACTGCAAACGCGTTATGGATTAAGTGATTCTGACATCATTTTGCATAAAACATCATACTCTTTCGACGCTTCGATTTGGGAGCTGTTTTGGTGGCCGATCGCGGGAGCTTCTGTTTTCCTCCTTCCGCAAAGCGGCGAGAAAGACCCTGAAATGATACTGAACGCATTGGAGAATAACCGCATAACGGCGGCTCATTTTGTGCCATCCATGCTTCATGCTTTCTTGGAATATATAAATTCCAGAAAACAGCCGATCAAAAAGACCTGCTTAAAAAGGGTTTTTGCCGGCGGTGAACAATTGGGCCCGCACCTGGTTTCCCGTTTTTATGACCTTCTGCCGGGAACGGAATTGACAAATTCCTACGGTCCGACGGAAGCGACGGTAGAAGCGGCGTACTTTGATTTACCGCAAGGACAAGAATTTCACAATGTTCCGATCGGCATTTCCGGGCATAACATGCGGCTGTATATTTTAAATCAAAAGAAACAGCTTCTGCCGCCGGGCTGTATCGGAGAGCTGTACATCGCTGGGACAGGGGTGGCCCGCGGCTATCTGAACCGGCCTGAGCTGACAGAGGAGCGTTTTCTCGATGATCCGTTTTATCCGGGAGAACGCATGTATCAGACGGGTGATATCGCACGCTGGACAGAAGACGGCCTAGTTGAATGGCTCGGCCGTTCAGACGGACAAGTGAAAGTCCGCGGCTACCGGATTGAACCGGGGGAAATCGAAGCGGCGATCCGGCGCATCGACGGCATTCGTGAGGCGGCGGTCACCGCCCGGACCGAACACGGCGAAACCGCGCTTTACGCCTATATTGAAGGACGGGAAAGCGATGACGTGCGGGCGGAGCTTGCGGCACGCCTTCCGGCCTACATGATGCCGGCTCAGTTCATAAAGATGACCGAATGGCCGGTCACGCCGAGCGGAAAGCTTGACCGCCGCGCGCTGCCGGCTCCCGGCGGAGCGGCAGACAGACAGGCGTACACCGCCCCGCGGAACGTCACGGAAATGAAGCTTTGCGCCCTTTGGGAAGAGGTGTTGAAAAACGGCCCCGTCGGCATCCGGGATCACTTTTTTGAGCGGGGCGGCCATTCGTTAAAAGCGACGGCTCTCGTCTCCCGCATCGCCAAAGAGTTCGGTGTTCAGGTGCCGTTACAGGACATCTTCACCCGGCCGACGGTGGAAGAGCTCGCTTCGGTTATTCAGGACTTGGAAGAGAGCCCGTATGAAGCGATTCAGTCTGCGAAAACACAAGATACCTATCCGGTGTCTTCGGCGCAGAAACGGATGTATGTGCTCCAACAGCTTGAAGACGGCGGTGTCGGCTACAATATGCCGGCTGTGCTGGAACTGACGGGCCCGCTTGACCGCGACCGGCTGGAGAAGACGTTCCGGCAGCTTGTGGAGCGGCATGAGTCGCTCAGAACGTCCTTTGAAACGGGGCCTGACGGCGAACCGGTACAGCGCATCCATGACAGCGTACCGTTTCAGCTGGATGAGGCCGAGTCAGCTGACGCATTCGTCCGGCCGTTTTGTCTGGAGGAAGCGCCGCTCTTCCGTGCGGCCCTCGTGAAAGAATCAGACGAACGCCATCTTTTATTAACGGATATGCATCATATTATTTCTGACGGTGTGTCCGTCAACACCTTGATAAAAGAATTCAGCGAGCTGTACGCAGGCCGTTCGCTTGCGCCGATGCGCCTTCAATATAAAGACTATGCTGTCTGGCAGCGGTCATTTCAGGAGAAAGAAGGGTACCAGAAGCAGGAAGCGTATTGGCTGAAGCGGCTTGAAGGAGAGCTTCCGGTGCTTGAGCTTCCGGCTGACAAGCCCCGTCCGGCGGTCAGAAGCTTTGCGGGCGGCAGCGTATCGTGCACGCTTGACGCTGAAACGGCATCCGGCCTTCACCGCATCGCCCGGGATCACGGCTCCACTTTGTATATGGTGCTTCTCGCCGCGTACAATACGTTACTCGCGCGATTGAGCGGGCAGGAAGACATCATCGTCGGATCGCCGATTGCCGGGCGTCCGCACAAAGACCTTGAACCGATTCTCGGCATGTTCGTCAACACGCTGGCCATCAGAACGGAGCCGAAAGGGGGCAAACGGTTCACCGATTATTTGGCGGAAGTCCGCCAGGCGGCGCTTGAGGCGTATGAGCATCAGGACTACCCGTTTGAAGAGCTGGTGGAACGGCTCGGCGTACAGCGGGACACAAGCCGCAATCCGCTGTTTGACGCCATGCTTGTCGTCCAGAATATAGAGCATGAGGAACTGCTGTTGGACGGTTTGCATATTCAGCCTGCGGATGTGTCCCGTCCGGTTTCCAAATTTGATGTCACTTTACAGGCTTCTGAAGGCGGGGGACAGATTCATTTTCTGTTTGAATATGCGGCGTCTTTATTCCGGAGAGAAACAATGCAGCGCTGGGCTTCCCACTTTATGACGATGCTTGAACACATTGTCCGTGAACCGGAAACTTCTTTACAAGCGATCAGCATGCTGACTGCTCCGGAACGGAACCGGATTCTTTCGGACTTTAACGGCTTGATGGATCAACAGCTGCCTGAAAAAACAGTTCATGAACTGTTCATCACCCAGGCGCGAAAAACACCTGATGCCGCGGCCCTTATCAGCGGGGAAACATTGATCACATACAAAGAATTAGATGACTGGTCGAATAAAATCGCCAGAGCTCTGCAAAAACGGCAGATCGCACCTGATGCAGCCGTCGGCATTGTGATACCAAGATCGCCGGAACAAGTAGCGGCAGTCTTCGGGGTTTGGAAAGCCGGAGGAGCCTACGTCCCGATAGATCCTGAATATCCGGAGGAACGCAAGCAATATATCATCTCAGACAGCGGCACAGCGCTTCTCCTTACCGCACACGGTGCGATAGAACAAGTGCCTGATCGTTTTAACGGTGAAGTGCTCGCACTGGAGGATATCCAAGAACAGGATGCTTCGCCGGTCCAGTCATTATCAGCACCGGAAAATTTGGCTTACATCATTTATACATCGGGAACGACAGGCAGGCCGAAAGGGGTTATGGTCGAACATCGATCCGTCAGCCAAACCCTTCAATGGCGGAGCGGATTTTATGATCTGAATGAGAAAGATACGGTTCTTCAGCTCTTTTCATTTTCCTTTGACGGTTTTGTAACAAGTATGTTCACACCGCTGATTTCAGGTGCGAAGGCGGCCGTTTTAGCCGAAGATGAAGCAAGAGATATTCTTGCTATTAAACACTATCTTGCATCTTACCGCATCACTCACATGATCATTGTTCCCGTACTGTACCGTACACTGCTTGACGTACTGGAGCCGGAGGATGCAGAGTCTCTCAGAATTGTCACATTAGCCGGAGAAGCTGTCGACCAAAACATTATCAGCCGCAGTTTATCAGTTTGTCCACACACTGAGCTTGCCAATGAGTACGGACCGACGGAAAACAGCGTCGCCACTACCGCGGCAAGACATATAGAACAAAGTGAGAACATCACGATCGGCCGTCCGATTGAGCATTCACACGTTTATATTTTAAACGGGGATCACCCGCAGCCGATCGGTGTAACGGGAGAACTTTGCATCTCGGGTTCCGGCCTTGCAAGAGGGTACCGCAATCTTCCTCAGCAAACGGCCCAAGCCTTTGTCCAAGACCCGTTCCGGAAGAACCGGCGCATGTACCGCACGGGCGACCTGGCAAAATGGCTGCCGGACGGCACGCTGCAATATATCGGCCGAATGGACGAGCAAGTCAAAATCAGAGGCTACCGGGTGGAACTGAAAGAAATTGAATCCGCCTTAACAGGCATAAAAGGTGTCAAAGAAGCAGCTGTCACCGCTCATACCGCATCAGCAGGCCAAACGGAACTATGCGCTTATATCGTGACAGAAGAAGGAACAGAAAGTGAAACCGTGCAGCAGGCACTCAGAAATGAAATGCCCGCTTATATGGTGCCGGCGTTCTTTGAAACACTTGAAGCCCTGCCTGTCACACCGAACGGGAAGCTTGACCGCCGCGCGCTTCCTGAGCCGCGGAAAAAAGCGCACACCGGACGGGCATTTACCGAGCCTGAAAGCGACATGGAAAAAGAGCTGTCCGCGATTTGGAGCGAAGTCCTCGGAACTGAAAACATTGCCGCGGATCAATCATTTTTTGAACTGGGCGGCGATTCCATCAAAGCCCTGCAAGTATCAGCCCGATTACATCAGGCTGGAAAACAGATCGCCGTAAAAGATATTTTCAGCCGGCCGACAATTAGGGAGCTGGCGCCTTATGTCCGTACAGAGCGGCAGCCGGTCAGCCAAGCTCCTGAAGAAGGAGAAGTGAAGTGGTCGCCGGTTCACAAATGGTTCTTCACACAAGACATGAAGGAAGCAAATCATTTTAACCAGTCCGTCATGCTGACGAGAACAAATTCAATAGATGAAGAGATCCTGAGGAAAACGTTAAAAGCCATTACCGTTCATCATGATGCCTTGCGCCTTGTCTGCAAAAAAGACGAAGAGAAAGGTCTTCTCCTTTTCAACAGACCGGCTGACCTCCTAGATGAGCAGCTTTACAGCCTGACCATTTTAGAAACGGAAGGCGATGAGCATGAGAAGGAACGTTTTGTAAAACGCCGCGTCGCAGAGCTTCAGAGAAACATGGATTTGGAGAACGGGCCGCTGGTACAGGCAGGGCTGTTCCGCTCTGAAGCAGAAGATTACTTGTTTCTGACGGTCCATCATCTCGCTGTCGACGGGATATCATGGCGGATTTTATTGGAAGACTTGGCTTCTGCTTATGAGCAGGCCGTCTCTGGACAGGAAATCAAACTCCCTCCGAAAACCATGTCATTCAAAACATATACGGAGCAGCTGGCCGATTATGCCGAAAGTAAACAGCTGCTTCAGCAGGCGGAGTATTGGCGGGAGATTGAACACTATCAAACAGAAAGTCTTCCTTACGAGCAGGCAGATTTATCTCAAACTTCTGCAAAAAACCGGAACACGGTATCCTTCACTCTGACAGAAAGTGAAACGGACGCCCTGTTGAAAGATGTGCACAGCGCCTACAATACGGATACGCAAGATGTGCTTTTGGCTTCCGCCGTGCTCGCTGTTCAGAAATGGTCGCCGCGGCACGCTTTGAAAATCGCCCTTGAAGGACACGGACGCCAATCGGAGCAGGCAGGTGCGGACATCAGCAGGACGGTCGGGTGGTTCACTTCCATTTACCCGGTGCTTTTCCGGAGCGGAGTTTATGAACCTCATGAAGAATATGAAATTCGCACATTGAAAACCGTCAAAGACACATTGCGGCGCATTCCGGATAAAGGGAACGGATACGGCGTCCTCAAATATTTAACACCGCCGAAGCTTGCCGGGATGACTTTCGGGAAAGCACCGGAGATCAGCTTTAACTATCTCGGACAATTCGATGCGCCCGGCGGGAATCCGGCAGAAACGGAACAGCCAGACGCGTTTCAGTTTTCTCCTTTGGGAGGCGGAGATGATGTGACAGATACATGGAAACGGGAGCAGTCACTTGAAATCAGCGCGATTGCGGCAAAAGGCCGGATGACCGTCAGCATTTCCTATGAAACGGAGCGCTTCCGGCAAGATACGATCGAACGGCTGTCCGAAAGCTGCCGGTATTATCTCCTGAAACTGTCGGAACACTGCCTCAGCAAAACCGATACGGAGAAGACCGTCAGTGACTTTGATGATCGGGAGCTGACTGAGGAAGCCTTGCAGGATATTGCCGACTTACTCAGCTTCCACTAAAATCGAGCGGGAGGAACACATGGACAAAACGAAAAATATCCAAAACATTTATCCCCTCAGCCGAATGCAGGAAGGAATGCTTTTTCATTCCTTTCTGCAAAAGGAGGGGGCTGCATATATCGAGCAATCCGTCTTCACCATAAAAGGCCGGCTTCGTCCGGAATTGTTTGAGCAAAGCGTACAGTCTGTCATCAGCCGCCACGATATTTTCAGAACGGTTTTTTTACCTCATGTCGCTCAGCTGAACGGCCCCCGCCAAGTTGTGCTGCGTGAGCGGGAATTCCGGCTGCACCGCGAAGATCTTACACATTTGGACGAAGAGGAACAGAGCATCTATTTACAGCGATTTAAGGAACGTGACCGCTTAAAAGGCTTTGACTTGCAAAAGGATATGCTGATGCGTGTTTCTTTGTTTAAAACGGGTGACGAAAAATATGTATGCGTCTGGAGCCACCATCACATTCTTATGGACGGCTGGTGCCTCGGCATCGTCCTCCAGGAATTCATGCATATGTACCGGGCGCTTGCATCAGGCTCACCCGTCACACTGGCACCCGCAAAGCCTTACAGCACTTATATTACATGGCTGACTGATCAGGACAAAGATGCGGCTTCTGAATATTGGAAAGGATATTTAGCAGGCTGCGAGACACCCACAGGACTCCCGAAAATATCGGCCCGTCCCCAGGAAAAAGGATACCGCAAGGAAGAGCTGCTGTTTTCTTTAGATCAAAACCTGACGGACAGGCTGAAAACCATCGCCAAAGAAGAGGGCGCTACGCTCGCGGTTCTTATGCAGACTGTATGGGGCCTGATGCTGCAGCGCTACAACCGGACGGACGATGCCGTATTCGGCGCCGTCGTATCAGGGCGGCCTTCCGTCATTGACGGCGTGGAAAGCATGATCGGGCTGTTTATCAATACCGTGCCGGTACGCATTAAAACGGGTGACGAAAGCTTTAGAGAACTGCTGGGGCGCTTGCAGAAAGAAATGCTTGATTCAGAGGCGTTCAGCTATCATCCGCTTGCTGACATCCAATCGCAGACTGAGCTGAAACAGGATTTAATCGACCATATCATCGTGTTTGAAAATTATCCGATTCAGCAGCAGATGAAAGACGCGGAAAAGGAATCGGATGCACCATTCCGGATCGGGAATGTCAACGTGTCGGAACAATCGGGCTACGATTTTAACCTCATCATAGCGCCCGGCGATGAGCTGCTCATCAAATTCAGCTACAATGCGAACGTTTATGACGAAGTATGGATAGAGAGCGTAAAAGGACACTTGGAAGAAGCTCTGCGCGGCGCCGCCTTCAATCCCGATGTTCCCGCTGATCGGCTTCCGATGCTCGGACAAAAGGAAAAATCAAGAATAATCGGCGAATTTAATGACACGAAAACAACTTATGAAAGAGATAAAAGCATCATCAGCCTGTTCAGCCGACAGGTGAAGAAAACCCCGGATCATCAGGCGCTTCACGCCGGCGGGCTGACGATGACGTACCGGGAGCTCGATGAACGGTCAACTGCATTCGCCCGCACCCTGCTGGAAAACGGTCTGCCGCCAAAGGGAATTGCCGGGATTCTGGCCGAACGCTCACCGGAATTTATCATCGCTGTTCTCGCTGTATTGAAAGCGGGAGGGACGTACCTTCCCCTTGATGCAGAACTGCCATCCGACAGGATCGCCGATATGCTCACTGAGAGCGGAGCACAGCTGTTAACGGTGCAAAAAGGGATTGAGACTGACTTTGACTTTTCTCACATCATCTCTATCCCGGCTGCAGCTGAAAAACAAACAGCTGATGCGGGAAAGCTGAATACCGATACAGCACCTGATGACCTTGCCTATATTATGTATACATCCGGTTCAACAGGAAAACCGAAGGGCGTGATGATTTCCAACCGAAACGTCGTATCGCTCGTGTCAAACAGCAATTACACGTCGGCCGGTGTGACGGATCGTCTCATTCTGACAGGGTCCATCGGTTTTGATGCAGTGACGTTTGAAATCTTCGGAGCGCTTTTGAACGGAGCATGTCTTCATGTGGTTGACCGCTCGACAATGCTTGCCCCTGAGAGGTTCGGCAATTATCTTTCTTCCAACCGGATTACGATTCTGTTTTTGACGACGGCGCTCTTTAACCAGTTTGCTCAGGCAGATCCGGAGATGTTTTCTGGGTTGCACACCTTATATGTCGGCGGAGAAGCATTGTCCCCGGCGCTCATCAATAAGGTCAGACACCGCTGTCCGAATCTCAGCCTTTATAACATATACGGACCGACGGAAAATACGACATTTTCCACCTTTTACGAAATCAGGCATGACTTTTCTCAGCCGATCCCAATCGGAAAACCGATCAGCAATTCAACCGCGTATATCATTGATAAAAATGGCGGACTTGCGCCGATCGGCGTGCCCGGTGAGCTTTGTGTCGGCGGTGACGGGGTTGCCAAAGGCTATTTAAACAGGCCTGACTTAACAAGTGAAGCATTTGTCAGCCATCCGGTTCATCCTGAAGAAAAGATCTACAAAACAGGCGACTTGGCACACTGGATGCCTGATGGAAGCATCGGTTACATCAGCCGTATCGACCGCCAATTCAAGATTCGCGGGAAGCGGATTGAGCCGGCCGAAATTGAAGCACGCTTGACTGAAATAGATGGAATCAGGGAATCGGCAGTCATCGCAGCAAAAGAAGGACAAGAAGCAATCCTTTGTGCGTATTATACAGGCGCACATGCTGAAGAAAGAGCCATTCGATCCCTGTTGGCCAGGTCGCTTCCCGACTATATGATTCCGCAGTATGTGATTAAGCTTGACCGTATGCCGCTTACCGCAAACGGCAAAGTGGACCGCCGCGGGCTGCCTGCGCCGGAACGGAAAAAAACGTCATCAAAAGCCGTTCCGCCACGAAACTGGGTGGAGCATGAGCTGATCGACATTTGGACGCCGATCCTCGGCTGCGGGGAGCTGGGCATACAGGATGACTTCTTTGAGCTGGGCGGCCATTCTTTGAAAGCATTGCAAGTGATTCATCAGCTGAAGACCAGGCAGCAGATGGATGTGCCGATTGAAATGATATTTGAATATCCGACAATTGAACAATTGGCTGAAAAGCTGTATTCCAGCACACTGTCGGAAGCTGCCGAACAGCATATCAGCAGACTGAATCAGCCGAAAGGCCGCAACCTATTCTGTTTTCCGCCTATCTCAGGTTTCGGGATTTTCTTTAAAGATCTGGCGGCGGCATTAAACGGACGGGCTGCTGTGTACGGTTTTAACTTTATTGAAGAAGACAGCAGAATGGAACAATACATTGATAAAATGCTGGAAATCCAGCCGGAAGGCCCTTATATCCTCTTCGGATATTCAGCGGGCGGCAATACGGCATTCGAGGCGGCAAAAGCGATGGAAAAGCGCGGCTTAGAAATCAGCGACGTCATTATCGCAGACGCGTACAGAAAGCTTGACGCACTGCCGCCGCAGCCAACAAACGCAACAGCCGAAAATGTCCCGGAAGCCGTCAGGGAAGCGGTCATCAGAAAAACAGAGCGCTATCAAACGTACTGGGCGGAACTGATAAATGACGGCCAAATTGCGGCAAACCTCCATTTTATCGAAGCCGGCATAAAGGAAGAGCACAGTGATAAGACCGAGCCGATGAAGTGGGAAGGCGCCACAACGGGACTCTATCAGGAATATCAAGGCGGGGGCGCCCATAAAGATATGTTTGAACCCGCCTTTGCACAGCAAAATGCTGAGGTCATACTGGACATCATTGCAAACAGCGGAAGACGCTTGGCGCGGAATCTGTAACATCCGGCAGAATGGCTGAAGAAGACAAAGGGCAAGATAGGGGAATCAAACTCAGTTTTTTTGGAGGCTTTGACATGACGAACCTATCTTGGCTTACGTATGTAATGATCATTCTTGCCAGCTACCGGCTGACCCATTTGATCGTATTTGATAAGATTACGGAATTCATAAGAAAACCCTTTATAAAGCAAGAAAAAACCGTCGATCAAAACGGGCGCGCCGTCCAAAAAAAAGTCCCTTCCTCCGCATTCGGTTATATGCTGCAATGTTATTGGTGTGCGGGCGTCTGGTGCGCCATATTGATCGGTATCTGCTACTTGGTCTGGCCCCGCTATGCACATCCGGTTATTTTCATTTTATCCATCGCCGGAGCGCAGGCCATTCTTGAAACATGTGTCGGCGTCGGAACGAAGGTCATTGACGTGCTCGCCGCCATAAAACATAAAAAGTCCTAAAGCGTTTTATTCGCTTTAGGACTTTTTTCTTTCCCTTTTAGGCTGAGAGGAGCAAAGCAGGCTTTCTGATTCACCGCCCGGAATGCTTCGGAATACCGTAAAGCAGAGAGGGGGAAAAACATGAAAAGCTGCCGTTTTAGCATGATATGGTTTTTGGCCGTTGTACTGACAGCCGGTATCTTTACATTCTCAGCATCCGCACAAGCAAGCGGCACTCAGCCGGAGAGAGAAATGAGAGCCGTATGGATCGCGTCTGTCACCAATATCGACTGGCCCTCTAAAAAAGGGCTGTCACCGGAAGAGCAAAAAAGAGAATACAGCAAGCTGCTGGATGACGTTCAGGAGATGGGAATGAACGCCGTTATCGTCCAAATTAAGCCTGCGGCTGATGCTTTTTATCCATCAGATTACGGGCCTTGGTCAGAGTATCTGACAGGAACACAAGGCAAAAATCCCGGCTACGATCCGCTTGCTTTTTTAGTTGAAGAGACACATAAACGGAATCTTGAATTTCACGCTTGGTTCAATCCTTACCGGATCACGATGAATCACACAAATTTGAATGCGCTTTCAGATGATCATCCCGCGCGTTCCCATCCGGACTGGGTCGCTGCATACGGAAAACAGCTGTACTATAATCCGGGCATTCCGGAAGTAAGACAATTTATAACGGATGGAATCAAAGAAGTGGTCAGCCGTTATGACATTGATGCGGTTCATATGGATGATTATTTTTATCCTTATAAAATTGCCGGACAGGAGTTCCCCGATCAGGCGGAATACGAACGGTACGGAAAAGCTCACTTTGCATCAGTTGATGACTGGCGCAGGGATAACGTCAACCGGCTTGTAAAAGAAATCAACCAAACCATCAAACGAGAAAAACCTTATGTCAAATTCGGAATCAGCCCGTTCGGCGTATGGAGAAATGCCGCAGATGACCCGACAGGCTCCGAAACGGCCGCAGGGGTACGGAACTACGATGATTTATACGCTGATACGAGAGAATGGATCCAAAAAGGATACATTGATTACATCGCACCGCAAATTTACTGGAGCATCGGATTTAAAGCGGCGGCATATGACGTCTTAGCGGATTGGTGGGGAAAAGAAGTGAACAATCGGCCGGTGCATTTATATATCGGGCAGGCAGCTTATAAAATCAACAACAATGCTGACCCGGCCTGGGCCGACCCGGGGGAATACGGAAGACAGATTACTCTAAACAGGGGATCAGCTTGGATTAAAGGAAGCATGCATTTCAGTTTAAAGGATTTAAACCGTAATCCGCTCGATGTGAAAAACCGTTTGATCAAAGACATGTACAGCCGGCCCGCATTAATTCCCGAGATGCCTTGGCTCGGACATTCCGCTTTAAAAAAACCGGCTGTCAAACGGGCGGAGAAGAATGCTTCAGGCCATACACTCTATATTGAAGATGCGAAATCCAACGGTAAAAAAACGGCTTATTACGCCATTTACCGCGCAGAAAAGGGAAAGCAGCCTTATTTAGTGGATACAGTCAGAAAAACATCGTCACGGACGCAGACATTTTCAGATACTGATACTCGGGCGAAAGGAGTCTGCACCTATATCGTTACTTCCGTTGACAGGCTTCACCATGAGAGCCATCCCTCCGCAAAACGGACGGTTAAATAGCATTATTAATAAAACTGACAGTTGCGGCGCTGTCAGTTTTTTTGTAGCGGATGAGTCCGAATGTTCAGACTTCATTTGGATGGAATGAATAAAGACCCCCATTAATAAAATGTAGAAAGCAGCAGAAGGAGGAAGGTTAATGAATTTTCAACTGACAAAAGAACAGCAGATGGTGCGCGAAATGGTCAGAGATTTCGCCAAAAATGAAATTGCCCCGAAAGCCCATGAGGTTGATCAATCAGCCGTCTTCCCGATAGACACATTTAAAAAAATAGGCGAACTCGGGCTGCTCGGAATTCCGTTTCCGGAAGAATACGGCGGGGCGGGCGGTGACACCATTTCATATGCAGCAGCGGTCGAAGAAATCGGAAAAGCCTGCGGCAGCACGGGGCTGAGCTACGCGGCAGCCGTGTCACTCGGCGCAAGCCCATTATACTATTTCGGTACTGAACAGCAAAAGCAAGAACATCTTATTCCGCTTGCTTCGGGAAAAGCGCTCGGATCTTTCGGACTGACAGAGCCGAATGCCGGTTCAGATGCCGGCGGAACCCAGACAAAAGCCGAGAAAAAGGGCGATGACTATGTGATAAACGGAGAGAAATGCTGGATCACAAACGCAAATTACGCCCGCACTGTCATTGTCACCGCCGTTACGGGAAAGAACTCCGCCGGAAAACCGATCATTTCAGCTCTCATCGTCCCGACAGACACACCGGGATTTACGATTACAAATCCGTACGACAAGATGGGTGTGAGAGGGTCGGATACGGCCGAGCTTGTGCTGGAGGATGTCAGGGTGCCTGCCGATAACCTGCTCGGTGATCCTGAAAAGGGTTTTAAACAATTTTTATATACATTAGACGGCGGGCGGATCTCGATTGCGGCACTGGCTGTCGGTATCGCTCAAGGCGCACTGGAGGCGTCGCTGTCATATGCGAAGGAACGCAAGCAGTTCGGCAGTCCGATATCGTCATTTCAAGCCATTCAATTTAAGCTGGCCGATATGGCGATGGAAATTGACCTTGCCAGACAGATGGTGCTTAAAGCGGCATGGCTGAAGGATCAAAACCTGCCATTTACGAAAGAAGCGGCATTCGCCAAGCTTTATGCTTCAGAAATGGCCGTCAGAGCATGCCTTCAGGCCATCCAAATTCATGGCGGTTCCGGTTATATGAAGGAATGCGGTGTCGAACGTATGCTTCGTGACGCAAAGCTGATGGAGATTGGCGAAGGAACGTCAGAAATTCAAAGAATGGTCATCGCAAGACAGCTTTTGAAGTGAAATGAAAACGTTTACTAAGACAGGGATGGAAAGGGGCAGGTCATATGGCTGAACTTATCCATTTAACAGCCGGAAAGCTGCTTGAGCAGACCGCGGAGCTTTTTCCGGATCGTGAAGCGGTTGTTTACCCTGAGCGCGGCCTTCGTTATACGTATGCCGAGTTTGACCGGTTATGCCGGCAAACCGCAAAAGGGCTGATGAAGCTGGGAGTTGAAAAAGGAGATCATGTGGCCATATGGGCATCCAACATTCCGGAATGGCTCGCGGCGCAATTTGCAACGGCGAAAATCGGCGCCGTTCTGGTCACCATTAATACCAATTTTCAAATCGCAGAGCTCGATTACCTGCTGGCACATTCAGACGTCTCGGCCCTGATAATCATGGATTCCTACCGGCAGACATCTTATGTTGAGATAGTGAATAAGCTGATTCCGGAGCTGAAAACGTGTGAGCGCGGCAGGCTGCGTTCGAAACGTTATCCCTTTTTACGGACGGTGTTATTTATCGGTGATAAAAGCCCGCCCGGGATGCACCGTTGGGATTCTTTGCTGAAGGATGCTGAGTCTGTAACGGATGCAGAGCTTGACGGAAGGATGGACAGCCTGAAAAAGGATGATTGCATTCATATGCAATATACATCAGGTACGACCGGATTTCCGAAAGGCGTCATGCTCTCACATTTTAATATCGTAAATAACGCGGCCAATATCGCAGAATGCATGAAGCTTACTTCAAGTGACCGTTTATGTATTCCCGTGCCGTTTTTCCACTGCTTTGGGTGTGTGCTCGGCGTGCTGGCATGTGTTTCCGCGGGTGCGGCGATGATTCCGATCGAACAGTTTTCTCCGCCGGCCGTTCTGAAAACGGTGGAGCAAGAAGCCTGCACGGCTCTGCACGGTGTACCGACGATGTTTATCGCCCTCCTTCATGACAGCCGTTTTTCTGAATATGATCTTTCTCACGTCCGAACCGGTATTATGGCAGGCTCGCCATGCCCGGCGGAAGTCATGAGAGAAGTGATCGGCAAAATGGGGATGACTGACATTACAATTGCCTACGGACAGACCGAAGCATCACCTGTCATTACGCAGACAAGAACGGATGATTCATTTGAAAGAAGAGTGGAAACAGCGGGGCGCGCGCTTCCCCATATCGAAGTCAGAATCGTTCGGCCCGGAACATCCCAAGAAGCCGACCGGGGCGAACAAGGAGAGCTCTGCACCCGCGGATATCATGTCATGAAAGGCTATTATAAAAATCAAGAAGCGACCGAAGAAGCGATAGACAAAGACGGCTGGCTGCATACCGGTGATTTGGCGGTCATGGACGAGGACGGATACTGCAAAATCACGGGCCGTCTGAAAGACATGCTGATCAGGGGCGGCGAAAATATCTATCCGCGCGAGATTGAGGAAATGTTATATCGGCATCCCGCGGTAGCAGACGTTCAGGTCGTCGGCGTGCCTGATCCGAAATACGGAGAAGAGGCCGCGGCATGGGTCAGGCTCAAAGACGGACAAACCGCTTCCGCAGAAGACATCAGAACCTTTTGCAAAGAACATATCGCCCGCTATAAAGTCCCCAGGTACGTTTTGTTTACAGATGAATATCCAATGACAGCCTCAGGAAAAATTCAGAAATTCAAGCTGCGGGAAAAAACGATTGAAGAGCTCAAGTTAACTTAATGAAAAAGGAGTGCTTCACATTTGTTTAAAAAAGTCCTGATTGCCAACAGAGGAGAAATCGCCTTAAGAATTATCCGCACCTGCAAACGTCTCGGCATCCCCTCGTCAGCTGTCTATTCAGAAGCCGACCGGGACGCGCTGCACGTAAAAGCGGCTGATGAGGCCTATCCGATCGGAAAATCGAGAGTAAATGAAAGCTATTTACATATCGACAGAATCATAGAAGCCGCCAAATCCGCCGGAGCGGACGCCATTCATCCGGGCTACGGGCTTCTGTCAGAAAACAGCCTGTTCGCTGAACGCTGCCGGAAGGAACAAATCACATTTATCGGTCCGCCCGGTGATATCATAGCCAAGATGGGCAGCAAGATAGAAGCCCGAAAAACGATGCAAATAGCAAAGGTCCCGATCGTTCCCGGTGTTTCAGAGCCATTGCCCGATGTTCACTCCGCCTTAGCCGAAGCCCGTGCCATCGGTTTTCCGGTCATGCTGAAAGCGTCCGCAGGAGGAGGCGGAATCGGCATGCAGATCGTACATTCAGAAGAAGAGCTGGCCAAAGCGTTTGAAGGAAATCAAAAGCGGGCCGCGTCCTTTTTTGGAGACGGCGCAATGTACATGGAAAAGGTCATTGAAAATGCCCGTCATATTGAAATTCAGATACTCGCAGATTCTTTCGGCAACACCGTTCATCTGTTTGAACGTGACTGTTCAGTACAAAGGCGCCACCAAAAAGTGATAGAAGAAGCGCCGTCGCCGTTTGTTGACGATGAATTAAGACAAAGACTCGGTGAAACCGCCGTTAAAGCCGCTAAATCGATCGGCTACCAAAATGCAGGCACAATAGAATTTCTCGTCGACCAAAAGAAACAAATCTATTTTTTAGAGATGAACACAAGACTGCAGGTGGAGCATCCGGTGACAGAAGAAATTACAGGACTGGATCTTGTGGAAGAACAGCTGAAAATTGCCGCTGGGCAGGCGCTGACTTTCTCGCAGAAAGATATCAACCACCGCGGTCATGCGATTGAAGTGCGGATCTATGCGGAAGATCCGGTCACCTTTTACCCGTCACCCGGTACCATCTCGTCTTTTTCCGTTTTACAACATCCGTCAGTGCGACACGAATGCGCCGTCGAAAAGGGAAGCGTCATTTCTCCGTTTTACGATCCGATGATTGCCAAAATGATCGTCACGGCGAATACGAGAAAACAAGCCATTGAACAACTGAAAACCGCCCTTGGCGAATATCATGTAGAAGGGATTAAAACCAACATTCCGCTGCTGACAAAAATTGCTCATTCAGAAGTGTTTGAAAAGGGCGAGGCAACAACCGGTTTTTTACAAACAATGAACGAGGGGGCGTCATAATGCGCGTCATAAAAATTCAGATGGCGGGAAACCTGTGGAAAATTCATGTGAAGCCGGGTGATGTCATTGAAGAAGGACAGGAAGTGGCCATCTTGGAATCTATGAAAATGGAAATTCCGATTATCGCTGATGCAGCGGGTACGGTGAAAGAAGTGAAAAAATCAGAAGGTGATTTCACTGATGAAGGAGAGGTCCTGATTGAACTTCAATAAAACGGGAGGTGCAGCATGAACTGTCCGAAACATGTCCGCATCAATGAAGTAGGACCGCGTGACGGCTTGCAGAATGAATCGGCGTGGGTGGATACAGAAGATAAGATTGAGTGGATCAATATGCTGTCAAAAACAGGCCTTCCCTATATCGAAGTGACATCATTCGTGCATCCGAAATGGATTCCGGCTCTTCGTGACAGCCTGGACGTCGCAAAAGGCATTGCCAGATCTGAACATACGGTCTACGCGGCTCTCGTTCCGAACCTCATCGGACTGGAGCATGCGGCAGAAGGCGGAATCGATCAGGCATGTGTATTTTTATCTGCAAGCGAAACCCATAACCAAAAAAACGTAAACAAACCGATTGACCGGACCGTTCAAGAGCTCAGGCGGGTTATTACTGAAGCAAAAGCTGAAAAAATGGCGACGAGAGCTTATCTGTCCACTGTGTTCGGCTGTCCGTACGAACAGAACGTGCCGGTCGAACAAGTCATCCGC
This sequence comes from Bacillus sp. SIMBA_031, assembly GCF_046535225.1. Lineage (NCBI taxonomy): Bacteria > Bacillati > Bacillota > Bacilli > Caryophanales > Bacillaceae > Bacillus > Bacillus sp. SIMBA_031. The sequence goes on along the minus strand of NZ_JAWRXC010000001.1, from coordinate 1,059,558 downwards.
CTGTCAGACACCCTGCTCGAAATGGGTGTTGATGAAATATCGCTCGGCGACACGATCGGCGCGGCAAACCCCTTGCAGGTCATAGCCGTGCTTGAAGCCCTTTTGCCGAGAATTCCCGCCTCAAAAATCGCACTCCATTTCCATGATACAAGAGGAACGGCTCTAGCGAATATCATTCCCGCTCTTGATATGGGCATCACATCCTTTGATACTTCCTCAGGCGGGCTTGGCGGCTGCCCGTACGCCCCTGGATCAGCAGGCAACGCTGCCACAGAAGACGTCATTTATATGCTCGAACAAATGGGGATTGATACCGGGACGGACATGAATAAACTTCTTTATGCCGCCGGTTGGATCGCGGATAAAATAGGCAAAAACCTGCCAAGCAGAAACCTGCAGGCATTCAGAACGAAATGAGAAAGGAGAAGCCATGGAAGATTGCGTCTTGTATTCCGTCTGTCAAGAAACGATCGGTCTGATCACGCTGAACCGCCCGCATGCGGCCAACTCGCTGTCTTCAGAAATGATTGATCATTTACAGCGTGTGATTGAAGACATCAAAAACTCGCCATCCATTCGTTGTGTCATTCTCACCGGCAACGGGAACACATTTTGCGCCGGTGCTGATTTAAAAGAAAGAGCGGGGATGAATCATGAACAAGTCAGACAAAGCGTCAGGCGTATCGGTGAAACGGCCGCATCCATTGAAGCTCTCCCGCAGCCAGTCATTGCAGCGCTGAACGGAACCGCTGTCGGAGGAGGCCTTGAACTCGCCCTCGCCTGCGATATCAGAACAGCCGTCAGCCGGGCGGGCCTCAGCCTTCCTGAAACAGGGCTTGCGATTATTCCCGGGGCGGGCGGAACACAGAGACTGCCCCGGCTTATCGGCCCTGGCGCGGCAAAAGAATTGATCTATACCGGCCGAAGACTTTCTGCAGAAGAGGGAAAAGACATGAAGCTGATCGAGCATGTTTATGAAGCCGATGAACTTATGGAAAAAGCAAAAGCACTGGCCGGCCGAATCGCCGCTAATGGGCCGATCGCCGTCAGACAAGCAAAATCCGCGATAAACAAGGGTCTGGAGACAGATCTCAATACAGGACTCGAAATCGAACGAAAAGCATATGAACAAGTCATCCCCACACTTGACAGAGAAGAGGGCCTGCGCGCTTTTAAAGAAAAAAGACCCCCTGAATACAAAGGAAAATAAAACATGGAGGGACTCGGATGGATTACGAAAAAGAACGGCAGACACGCAGCAAAACGATTGAAAAGGGAGGAGCCGCGAAATATCACGCAAGCAACGAAAAGAAGGGAAAACTTTTTGTAAGAGACAGGCTGAAGCTTTTATTCGATGACGGCATATCCGTTGAAGACGCTTTTTTCGCCGAGTGCATGTCAGACGGACTTCCGGCAGACGGGGTCGTTACCGGGATCGGCACCATCGGCGGCAGAACCGTTTGTGTGATGGCAAACGACTCAACCGTAAAGGCGGGCTCGTGGGGCGCGAAAACGGTGGAAAAAATCATCCGCATTCAGGAGACGGCGGAAAAGCTTCAGTGTCCGCTCTTGTACTTAGTCGATTCCGCAGGTGCGAGAATTACGGATCAGGTCGACATGTTCCCGGGCAGAAGGGGAGCCGGCCGCATCTTTTATAATCAAGTAAAGCTGTCGGGCCGCATTCCGCAAATCTGTTTATTGTTCGGCCCTTCCGCTGCGGGCGGCGCTTACATTCCGGCCTTTTGCGACATTGTCATTATGGTCGAAGGCAATGCATCCATGTACTTAGGTTCCCCGCGTATGGCAGAAATGGTGATTGGCGAGAAAGTATCGCTTGAAGAAATGGGCGGCGCCCGTATGCATTGTTCCGTATCAGGCTGCGGTGATCTCCTCGCCCAGACGGAACAGGAAGCAATCATGATGGCGCAGACATACCTCAGCTATTTTCCGTCAAATTATACTGACAAAGCGCCCGTCAATAAATCTAAGAACCCGAAAGCTTTTGAAAAACCGCTCTCAGATGTCATCCCGGCACATCAAAACGCACCGTTCAACATGATGGATTTAATTGAACGTGTCATCGATGAAGACTCATTTTTTGAGATTAAACCGTTATTTGCGCAGGAATTAATAACGGGGCTTGCGCGGATTCACGGACAGCCGGTCGGCATTATCGCCAATCAGCCGCGTGTCAAAGGGGGGGTTTTATTTCTCGATTCGGCGGATAAAGCCGCAAAATTTATCGCTTTGTGCGACGCATTCCATATTCCGCTTCTGTTTTTAGCAGACATTCCCGGATTCATGATCGGAACGAAGGTTGAGCAGGCGGGCATCATCAGGCATGGCGCAAAAATGATCTCCGCAATGGCGGAAGCGACTGTTCCGAAGCTTTCCGTTATCGTCAGAAAAGCCTACGGTGCCGGATTATACGCGATGGCGGGGCCTGCTTTTGAACCGGACTGCTGTTTAGCGCTTCCGACTGCGCAAATTGCCGTAATGGGTCCTGAAGCAGCGGTGAATGCGGTCTACGCAAACAAAATCAGCGAGCTCACACCTGAAGAAAGGCCAGCTTTTATTCAAGAAAAGCGTGATGAATATAAGGAAGACATTAACCTTTACCGGCTTGCCTCTGAAATGGTGATTGACGGCATTGTTCCTGCTGATTCCTTGCGGGAAGAACTCAATAAACGCCTCACTGCTTACATGTCCAAACAACTGACATTCACACACCGGAAACACCCCGTATACCCGGTATAAATAAAAAAAAGACTGCATAGATCCGGCTCGCAGCCGTTCTTATGCAGTCTTTTTTCACAGTCTTGATCTCATTTTCTTCACAACAAAATAAACAACAATAAATACGAGAGCCAATATAATGATCGGAGTTGTATACATTCCGGCATAGCTGTCTACGTCTTTCCACTGTCCCCCGAGCTGATACCCGAGATAAACGAAAATGACAGACCACGGAATAATGGCGAGTGTCGTCAATATGACAAACTTGGAAAGAGGCATTTTCGCAAGGCCGGCCGGGATGGAGATCGCATGTCTGACGACCGGGATAAACCGCGCCGAGAACACAACGCCGGCGCCGTAACGGCGAAACCAGTTTTCCGCAACATCAACATGATGCTTTTTCAGAAGTAAGTACTTGCCGTACTTGTCCAAAAACGGCCGTCCCCCATAACGGGCGATCCAGTAAATAAAGCACTGCGCGATCGTTCCCCCGATCACACCGGCGACAATGGCGCCGATAAAGCTGATCGTGCCTTCTGACACCATATAGCCTCCGTAAGCCAGAACGATTTCACTCGGAATGATTTCGATCATTAATCCGAGCGCAATCCCTAAATAGCCCATACTTGTCAGCCAGGATAATATTTCACTAATAAAATTGCCCACACTGTTCACAACCTCTTTATCTTTTTACCCAATTATATGACTGATTGACAAGCAAAATGGTTACAAATTATTTTTTAACGCACGATTTCTTCAGATTCTCTTTTTAACACCTCTTCTAAATAAGCTAAAAGTTTCGGTCTCATTTCTTCCCGCAGAAGCCCTATCTCCGTGCCGGCCTTAAAACAGCCGAACTTATCTCCTATATCAAACCGGCTTCCTTCAAGCTCCCGCGCGTAAATGCTTCGGGTGCGGCACACTTCGCGCAGCGCGTCTGTCAATTGGATTTCGTTGCCCGCGCCTCTTCCGATCGTCTTCAGCGCTTTAAAAATGGCAGGGGTTAATATGTAGCGGCCCATCACGGCAATATGAGAGGGCGCCTTTTCAACAGCCGGTTTCTCAATCAGATCCTCAACCTGGTACACATGACCGCTCTGCCGCCCCGTCTGTATAATACCATATTTGCTGACATCAGCAGGATCGACGGGCTGTACGCCGATCGTTTCTGTGCCGTGTTGGTTATAGACGTCTATGAGCTGTGAAAGAGCAGGAGTATCAGATACCATAATATCATCACCTAATAGAACGGCAAAAGGCTCATCTCCGATAAAATGCTCCGCACACAGCACCGCATGTCCTAATCCGAGCGGTTCTTTCTGACGGATGTAATGAATATTGGCCAAATCGGCAATCCGCTGCATTTCCTTCAGCGCCTCCGTCTTGCCTTTTTCCTCAAGATTGAATTCCAATTCCGCCGACCGGTCAAAATGATCTTCAATCGAGCGTTTGTTTCTCCCTGTAATAATCAATATATCTTCAATTCCTGCCGCTGCGGCCTCTTCGACAATATATTGGATGGCCGGTTTGTCGACAATCGGCAGCATTTCTTTAGGCTGCGCCTTTGTCGCCGGCAGAAATCTCGTTCCTAAACCTGCTGCGGGAATGACCGCTTTTCTCACTTTTTTTCTCATTCATCTTCACTCCTGATCCTGTATGTTTTTCAGCGAATCTCCAAATACCCAGATTCGGTTTCCGATAAAATTCATCATCATTCCGCCGATAGTGGCGGCGAACTTACTCACCAATAGCGAACAGCCGCCTTTTTGAAACGCGTAAAGCAGCAAAAAGGTGATTCCCGACGCGGCAAGATTAATCATGACAAATCGCATGATCTCTTTCTCGTCAGCCTTGCGTTTTACACGAAACGTCCACTTCCGGTTCCATACATAGCTGTTGATGATCCCTGCCGAATAGGAGCAGATCTGCGCCGGAAGATAGGGGACATGACAAGCGGCGAGAAGAAAGAAGACACCAAAATCGATCAGCGTATTGCCGACGCCTACAGTGCAAAAACGGCCTGCTGTCTTTACTTTTTCTTTCAGCATAACGGTGACCTCCCCTCATAATAAGATGCGGTTCGCTGTCCTATTTGTTGATATGGATTACTTTAGCGGACAGTGTTGAATAAACAATTACTAAAATATGAACAAAACATGAAAACGTAGTGGGGCTTTGCAAAACTCATTAATTTAACAGTTTGATAGTTTAGGTTGACATATTCCGTGGAGGGCACTAATATTCTGTATAAGTGTTAACCTTTTATTATTTTGGTTAACATTAAATTTCAAAGTGAAAGAAAGGAGGGAGATTTAATGCAGGAAGAGACCTATTACAGCGTCAGAATGAGAGCTTCCCGAAACGCCACCCATGAGCAGGGCGGAAAACACATTTCCGGCGGAGAACGGCTCATCACTTACGGCGGTTTACAGGAAGCGGTAGATGGCTTATTACATAAAGGCTTCTCGCACTCAAGAGGGATACCTGATTTTATGCAGATTCAGCTTGAAAGCATTAATGAACCGATCGAAACGATCCGCCCTTTGCCGGTTGCTTTCCATCAAACAGACACGCCGGAAAAAGGACAAGCAATCGCCCGCAAGCTTCTGCAAAAGACGGGGATTCCCCCGCACATGATAGAGAAAGCGTACGAAAACATTGCGGAATATGCAGAAGCAAGAGGAGCGGTTCTGTTTGATATCCGGGCAGGAGAACGCATTGACGGCAGAGGAAATAGAGGTGTGCGGGTATCCCGAGTGGATTGGCCGTCACATGATTTTCAAAAATGGGCTTTTACGCACAACCTGCCGGAAAATTCACGAATAAAAGAAGCACATGCCATCGCGGCAAAAGTTTGCGCATATCCAAGGATTATTGCTGAATTGTGCTGGTCGGATGACCCTGATTACATAACAGGCTACGTTGCCGCAAAAAAGCTGGGATATCAGCGGATTGCCAAGATGAAAAATGCCGGAGATGAAAGCGGCTGCCGGATTTTCTTTACAGATGGCTTCATAGATACGGAGAGCTGTATCCATTTTTTAGAGAAGCAGCCTGTATTCATTCAGCGGGAGGAGAAATGATGAAACAATCAATGATTGAAAAAAGCAAAAAGCATCTTTGGCTGCCTTTCACACAAATGAAAGATTACGATGAAGATCCGTTAATCATTGAAAGCGGAAACGGGATCATGCTGAAAGACATCAGCGGCAAAGAATATTATGACGGCTTCTCTTCAGTATGGCTCAATGTACACGGCCACCGAAAAAAAGAAATGGATGAAGCGATTCAAAAACAGCTTAAAAAAATCGCTCATTCGACCTTGCTGGGTATGACGAACGTTCCCGCAACAGAACTTGCCGAGATGCTGACAGGCATCGCACCGGAAAAGCTGACACGCGTTTTTTACTCCGACAGCGGAGCGGAAGCAATGGAAATCGCTCTGAAAATGGCCTTTCAATACTGGAAAAACATAGGGAGACCCGAGAAACAGACATTTATTTCTATGCAGAACGGCTATCACGGCGATACGATCGGAGCCGTCAGCGTCGGCTCCATTGAACTCTTCCACCATGTGTACGGCCCGCTGATGTTTGAAAGCTACAAAGCCCCGATTCCGTATGTATACAGATCTGAAAGCGGCGACCCCGTACAGTGCCGGGATGAATGCCTTCACGCGCTCGAACAGCTGCTTGCAAAGCATCACGAAGAGATTGCCGCACTTACGATTGAATCGATGGTGCAAGGCGCATCCGGGATGATCGTCATGCCTGAAGGCTTTCTGGCAGGCGTACGAAAGCTGTGTACGGCATATGATGTGTTAATGATCATTGACGAAGTGGCAACGGGGTTCGGCCGCACCGGAAAAATGTTTGCCTGTGAGCATGAAAATGTCCAGCCGGACTTGATGGCGGCAGGGAAAGGCATTACGGGAGGCTATTTGCCGATCGCTGTGACGTTTGCCACAGAAGCCATTTATGAAGCCTTCTACGATGACTACGACAAAATGAAAACATTTTTCCACGGCCATTCCTATACAGGGAATCAGCTTGGCTGTGCCGCGGCAATTGAAAATCTGCGTTTATTCGAATCAGAGCGCATCGTTGAACAAGTCGCCGAAAAATCAAAAACGGCAGCGAAATTTCTTCATAATCTGAAGCAGCTTCCCCATGTCGGCGATGTCCGCCAGCTCGGTTTCATGTGCGGCATAGAGCTTGTGCAGGATAAGGGGACAAAACAGCCTTATCCGCCTGAAAAGCGGATGGGATACAAGGTGTCCTTGAAAATGAGAGAGCTTGGTATGCTGACACGGCCGCTCGGAGACGTCATCGCCTTTCTGCCGCCGCTTGCCAGCACAACCGATCAGTTACAAGCCATGATCTCCATTATGAAAGAAGCGATAGCCGAGGTGACCGGCCGTGGATTTTGACGGATGGCTCCTCGGAAGGCTCGCTGCGGTGAAAAGAGACGGGCTGTATCGGACGCTGCGAACACAGGAAACCGCTCTCAAAACCAAAGGGCAAAAGCGGCAGACCTGGGCGTCCAATGACTATTTAGGCCTGTCAAAAGATGAGCGGCTGATCACAGCCGCGCAAACGGCGCTGAGCCGGTTCGGAGCGGGAAGCGGCGGCTCACGGTTAACGACAGGAAATACTGTGTGGCACGAAAAACTTGAACAAACAATCGCGGACTTTAAACAGACGGAAGCGGCTTTATTGTTTTCAAACGGTTACTTGGCAAATATCGGCGTGCTTGCCTCACTGCCTCAAAAAGGCGATGTCATTTTAAGCGATCAACTGAACCATGCGAGCATTGTTGACGGCTGCCGTTTATCAAAAGCGGAAACCATCGTGTACCGCCATATTGATATGGCTGATCTTGAGAAAAAACTTGCCTCCGTCCAGGCTCGGAACCGCCGCTTTATCGTCACAGACGGCGTCTTCAGCATGGACGGCACCATCGCGCCTCTTGACCGCATAATGGCGCTTGCAAAGCAGTACCAGGCATTTGTGATAGCAGATGACGCGCATGCGACCGGTGTACTTGGGGAAAACGGCGGGGGAACCAGTGACTATTTCGGTGTTTGTCCGGATGTTGTCATCGGCACATTAAGCAAAGCTGTAGGAACGGAAGGCGGTTTTGCCGCGGGATCAAACATTTTCATTGATTTTTTGCTAAATCAGGCGCGGACGTTTATTTTTCAGACGGCCCTCCCGCCGTCAATTTGTGCGGCTTCACATACGGCATTTGACATCATATCAGATATGCACGATACGCGCCGTGAGCTGCAATCATCTGTCAAAACGATAAAAACGCGGCTGACCGATATGGGCTTTACCGTAAGAGGCGGAGATACACCGATTATCCCCGTTATCATCGGTGATGCAAAAACAGCGGTTTCAGCCGCTGCGCTGCTGGAGAAAAAGGGAATCTGCGCCCCGGCCATCCGCCCGCCCGCCGTTCCGGAAGGCGAAAGCAGAATCAGGCTGACCGTTACGGCGGATCGCAGCTTACAGGACATAGACGAACTGACAGAAGCATTTGATTCCATCAGAAAAGAGCTGAATATAAACAAATGAGAAGTTTTTTTGTTACAGGAACAGATACCGGCGTCGGAAAAACCATCGTTTCTTGCGGACTTGCTGCGGCATTCCGGCAGAAACAGGCGGATATCGGAGTGTTTAAGCCGTTTTTAAGCGGTGTGCCGCGGACTCATCCGGAAAGTGACACCTCGCTCTTGAAAGACATGTCACAAACCGCACTGTCTCATGAAGAAATTACGCCATTTGAATGGAAAGAGCCGCTTGCGCCATACACGGCCGCCATGCTTGAGGGGAAATCCGTGAGCATGGCGGATGTCATGGCCCACTGGAGTAAGATCAAAAATCGTCATGAGTGTTTCATCGTCGAGGGGGCAGGCGGCATTTCCGTCCCGCTTGGTGAAAATTACTTAGTCAGTGATCTGATAAAAGCCATGGAATTGCCGGCAGTGATTGTCACCAGGCCTGATCTCGGAACCATCAACCACACATATTTAACCGTTGAATATGCGAAAAACATGGGAATTGAGGTTCTCGGCATTATTATCAACGGCGTAAAGAGCAACCCGGGGCTGGACGAAAAGACAAACCCGAGTATGATTGAAACATTATGCAAAGTTCCGATTTTGGGAATCACACCGAAGCTGGATCACGTTTCACCGGAAAACATTCAACACATGATTGAGAAACATATAGATGTTACCTCTTTCATGAATCTGACACAAATGGGGAGATAAACATGAATCAATGGATGGATCTTGCAGAGAGAGTGCTGAACGGGGCGGAAGTAACGAATCAAGAAGCGCTGGCCATTTTAAATTGTCCTGATGAGGATCTTTTATTGCTGATGCATGCCGCTTTTCATATCAGAAAACGATTTTACGGAAAAAAAGTAAAGCTGAATATGATTATGAATGCAAAATCAGGCCTGTGTCCGGAAAATTGCGGGTACTGTTCACAATCTTCAATATCAAAAGCGCCGATCGAGTCTTATCGGATGGTGGATAAGCATATATTGCTAAAGGGGGCAAAACGCGCCCACGACCTGAATATAGGGACATACTGTATCGTCGCCAGCGGGCGGGGACCGTCAAACAGAGAAGTAGATCAAGTTGTTGATGCTGTCAAAGAAATTAAAGAAACGTACGGTTTAAAAATCTGCGCATGCCTCGGTCTGCTGAAGCCGGAACAGGCAGAGCGGCTGAAACAGGCAGGAGTAGACCGGTACAATCATAACATCAATACATCACAAAGGAATCACTCAAACATTACGACCTCCCACACGTATGACGACAGGGTCAATACAGTGGAAACGGCGAAACAATCGGGGATGTCACCTTGTTCTGGTGTCATCGTCGGCATGAAAGAGACGAAACAGGACGTCATTGATATGGCGAACAGCTTAAAAGCGCTTGACGCCGACAGCATCCCGGTTAATTTTCTGCATGCGATTGACGGAACTCCGTTAGAAGGGGTAAGCGAATTACATCCGGTGTATTGCCTGAAAGTGCTCGCCTTGTTCCGTTTTATCAATCCGTCAAAAGAAATCCGTATCTCAGGAGGCCGGGAAGTCAACCTTCGTTCGCTGCAGCCGCTGGGACTTTATGCCGCAAATTCGATTTTCGTCGGAGATTACTTAACGACAGCAGGGCAGCATGAAACAGAGGATCATCAAATGCTCCATGATTTAGGTTTTGAAGTCGAATCCGTTGAAGAAATGAAAGCCGGCCTGCAATCCGCCTGCAATACGGAGGTATAAGATGACGGCAGGCCAATTGATTGCACATCCATCTCTCCATGCGGATTCGGATTTTTGGAATGACCCTTACCCGTTTTATGACAAACTGCGATCCATTGATCCTGTTTATAAAGGAACATTATTAAAATATCCGGGCTGGTATGTCACCGGGTACAAAGAAGCGGCAGCGATTCTGAAAGACACCCGATTTAAAAACCGCATTCCTCTTCCGGAAGCTTCAACGAAATATCAAAATCTATCGCATATCCAGCACGATATGCTGTTATTTAAAAATCAATCAGACCATAAGCGGATGCGGATGCTTATCGGTAAAGAATTTACCGCAAAGACGGCGGAATCTCTTCGCCCTTGTATAAAAGAAACGGTTCATGACTTGTTGGATCAAGTCCAAATCAAAAAAACCGCGGACCTTGTTTCAGAGTTTGCCTTTCCATTGGCAAGCCTTATCATTGCGGAAATACTCGGAGTGCCGAAAGAGGAGAGATATCAATTCAGACAATGGACGGCAGACGTCATTCAGGCCATTGATCTTACCCGATCAAGAAAGACGTTAGTCAGAGCAAGCGACACCGCAGGCAGGCTCACGTCATATTTCAGAGATTTGATTCACAAGCGGAAAGCTCACCCTCAGCAAGACTTGATCAGCAGGTTTATTATGGAGGAACAGCTTTCAAAAGAGGAAGTGCTCGCGACATGTATCTTACTTGTCATAGCCGGACACGAGACGACGGTAAACCTCATGAGCAACGGTGTGTTTACTTTATTGAAACACCCTGAACAGCTTAGCGCACTGAGAGAAAACCCCTCGCTTATTGAAACTGCAGTTGAGGAGTGTCTGCGCTACGACAGCCCCGCGCAGCTGACGGCACGCACCGCCTCAGAAGACTGCGAAATAAATGGGAAGACCATAAAAAAAGGAGAGCAGGTATATATCCTTTTAGGGGCAGCCAATCGCGATCCAAGCATATTCGATCAGCCTCACAAAATGGATATCCAAAGAAAACCGAATCCGCATCTTGCATTCGGAAAGAACGCCCATTTTTGCATAGGCTCCTCATTAGCGCGAATCGAAGCACAAATTGCAATTCTCACACTGTTTGAGCGGATGCCTAAACTTTGGCTGGCCGCACACCGCCTTGAATACCGCAAGCTCATTGGTTTTAGGTCGCTCAAAGAGCTTCCGGTTGTCATTGGCTGAATGACCATGCAGGAGGGCCGGATTTTATCGGTTCCTCTTGCAGGAAATAAATGAAAGAAAAAAGAATACATATTTATAAAGCAAAAATCCTCTCTGGTCCATCTCACTATCCCTAAAAAAACTCACTGCTCAGCCAATCAATATAATGCAGCAAGGGTCTCCTTTTCTTTTGCCAAAACGGAGAATTCACCATGATGCACATTTTTTCAGCCTCAAAAACTGTGCAAAACCGGCATGTTTTTTGCTTTATTTTCTCGATTTTTGTAAGCGCTTACTAACATTGAGCAGAAAAGAGGGGGATTTGTGGACATTGTTATTATTTTATTGGCATTAGGCATGCTGATGTTTGCGGCTTACCGGGGCTTTTCAGTCATTTTATTCGCTCCGATTTGCGCGCTGTTTGCTGTGCTCCTGACAGATCCAAGCTTCGTACTTCCTTTCTTCTCGAATATATTTATGGAGAAGATGGTAGGATTTATTAAGCTGTATTTTCCCGTATTTCTTTTAGGAGCCGTTTTTGGCAAGGTTGTTGAAATATCAGGGCTCGCTGAGTCGATTGCAAAAACAATCGTCAAGCTTGTAGGAGCAAAAAGAGCCATTCTCGCCATCGTCTTAATGGGTGCGATTTTAACGTACAGCGGCGTCAGTCTCTTCGTAGCGGTGTTTGCCATTTATCCGTTTGCTAAAAACCTATTTATTAAAGCTGATATTCCCAAGCGTCTGATACCCGGTACGATTGCATTGGGCGCCTTTACATTTACAATGGATGCGCTTCCCGGCACACCGCAAATTCAAAATGTCATTCCGACAGCATTTTTTAAAACAAACATTTATGCCGCTCCCTGGCTCGGACTGATTGGTGCAGCATTTGTGCTTACGGCCGGAATGATTTATTTAGAATCCCGGCGCAAAAAAGCGGCCAATGCCGGAGAAGGCTATGCTGGATTTCAATCTGAAGTTTCCGCTGCAGAGGAATCCTCAGGTCTGGCTAATGAAAAACATACGCCTGTTTTACCGCAGGAGGCAGAACCCAGCCCCGCGCGGCAAGTGCTCGCCTTTGTTCCGCTTATCCTTGTGGGAGTCATGAACAAATGCTTCACGATGTGGCTCCCGCATTGGTACCCTGACGGATTTGATTTTGCGCCGCTCGGTTTAGAAGCGTTCGGGAAGGTTGACCTTTCCTCCGTCACTGCGATCTGGTCAGTAGAACTCGCACTGTTCATCGGAATCATGACAACGATTTTGTTCGATTGGAAAAAAGTCCTCTTCAATTTGAAAGAAGGACTGAATGAGGGCATCGGGGGCGCCTTGCTGGCGTCGATGAATACAGGAGCCGAATACGGATTTGGCGGCATCATTGCGGCGCTTCCCGGCTTTAAATTGGTCAGCAGCGGCATATCGCAGACGTTTACTGATCCGCTCGTCAACGGAGCGGTGACGACCACTGCGCTTGCCGGGATTACAGGATCGGCATCAGGAGGAATGGGCATCGCTTTAAGCACGATGTCAGCAGCGTATACAGAAGCAATCAATACATTCCACATCCCGCCGGAGGTCATGCACCGGGTAATTTCGATGGCCTCCGGCGGGATGGACACTCTTCCGCATAATGGCGCCGTCATTACGCTGCTCGCGGTCACCGGGTTGACCCACCGCCAATCTTACAGGGATATCTTTGCCATTACCGTCATTAAAACAGCCGCTGTGTTTGTCATCATCGCCATTTTCAGTCTGACGGGCCTTGTGTAGCCAAAACAGAAAGGGGAAACGAATATGGGAAAAGGAAAAGTGATGGACTCTTATCAAGATACTGCTGCACTGATCAAGGACGGAGACACCCTCATCGCAGGAGGCTTCGGCCTGTGCGGCATTCCGGAACAATTAATTCTCGCGATCAGGGACAGCGGCGTAAAAAACTTGACCGTTGTCAGTAATAACTGCGGTGTTGATGATTGGGGGTTAGGCCTCTTGCTTGCAAACCGGCAGATCAAAAAAATGGTCGCATCCTATGTGGGAGAAAACAAAACCTTTGAACGGCAGTTTTTAAGCGGAGAGCTGGAAGTCGAATTGGTGCCCCAAGGAACGCTCGCAGAAAGAATTCGCGCGGGAGGGGCGGGCATTCCGGCGTTTTATACACCTGCAGGCGTCGGAACATCAGTAGCCGAGGGAAAAGAACATAAGACATTTGACGGACGCACCTATCTTCTGGAGAAAGGGATTACAGGGAACGCCGCCATCGTAAAGGCCTGGAAAGCCGATCCTCTGGGCAACCTGATGTTCAGAAAGACGGCGAGAAATTTCAATCCGCTCGCTGCAATGGCAGGCAAAGTGACGATTGCAGAGGCTGAAGAAATCGTCGATGCCGGAGAGCTTGATCCGGATCAAATTCATACGCCGGGTATTTTTGTGCAGCACGTGCTGCCCGGCGGGATTCATGAAAAACGGATTGAACGCCGCACCGTCCGGCAAGCATGATAAAGGAGGCTGACAGAATGAGAGATAGCAGAAAACGAATGATCAAACGGGCTGTAAAGGAAATAAAGGACGGAATGAATGTGAACTTGGGGATAGGGATGCCGACGCTTGTAGCCAATGAGATACCGAATGATTATAACGTCCTGCTTCAGTCTGAAAACGGCTTGCTCGGGATCGGGCCTTATCCGGCGGAAGGAACGGAGGACCCCGATCTGATCAATGCGGGAAAAGAAACCATTACTGAGGTAAAGGGAGCCTCGTATTTTGACAGTGCCGAATCCTTTGCCATGATTCGCGGCGGCCACATTGATGTAGCGATCCTCGGCGGGATGGAAGTTTCCGAACGGGGAGATTTGGCGAACTGGATGATCCCCGGCAAAATGATCAAAGGAATGGGCGGCGCCATGGACTTGGTCCACGGAGCAAAACGGATTATTGTCATCATGGAGCACGTTAATAAATATGGGGAATCTAAAGTGAGAACAGAATGTACGCTTCCTTTAACCGGCAGGCAGGTGGTCGATCGGCTGATCACAGATTTGGCTGTATTCGATTTTCATGATGGCCGTATGACGCTCACCGAACTGCAGGAAGGTGTAACAATGGAGGAGGTCTTTGAGAAAACAGAAGGTCATTTTACTGTCAGCCAGTCGTTAAAAAACGGGGTCAGACCAAAATGAGGAGGTGCCGTCATGCATTCATTGCTTATTGAAAAAACAGCCGTTGTAACAGGAGCAGCCGGAGGAATCGGGCTTGAAATCGCAAAAGAATTCGCCCGTGAAGGAGCAGCCGTCATCATCTCTGATGTAAACGAACAAGCGGGGAAAGAAGCGGCGGCAAGACTGACAGATGAAGGCTGTGAAGCAGTCAGCATCACATGCGATGTAACAAATGAAAAGCAAGTGGCCGACATGCTGCAGACGGTCGAGAAACAATTCGGACGTCTCGATATCCTTGTGAATAATGCCGGCATTCAGCATGTCGCGCCCATCGAGGAATTTCCCACCGAACAGTTTGAACGGCTCATTCGTCTCATGCTGACCGCGCCATTTATCGCAATGAAGCATGCATTTCCCATTATGAAAAAACAGCAATTCGGTCGAATCATTAATATGGCGTCTGTCAACGGACTGATCGGTTTTCACGGGAAAGCGGCATATAACAGCGCCAAGCACGGCGTCATCGGTTTAACGAAAGTCGGCGCACTTGAAGGCGCGGCTGACGGTATTACCGTCAATGCGCTTTGTCCGGGATATGTGGACACTCAGCTTGTCCGCAATCAGTTAAAGGACATTTCCGCAACAAGGAATGTACCGTACGAGCGGGTGCTTGAGGACGTCATCTTTCCGCTCGTTCCCCAAAAACGGCTGCTGTCAGTGAAGGAAATCGCTGATTATGCCGTATTTTTGGCCAGCGACAAAGCAAAAGGGGTCACAGGTCAGGCCGTAGTCATGGATGGCGGGTATACCGCTCAATAGTTCTTATACTTTTTAAAAAACAGCCGCTCTGAACGGCTGTTTTTTTATGCCTGAAAACCTTGTTCACTCAATAGGCCGATTACTGCGTCAATCGGTATCCAGTCTGGGTCATTCACATGTTCTGCGGCGTATTTCGCCCTTGCGGATTTTCCCCATCCAGATCCATCTCTTGCGCCGCATTTATAATCAAGCGCAATCAGTTTACAATCCTTCACAGATATACAAATGAATTTTTACAATAAACAAAAAATATGTAATTTCTGACACAATAATGCCAATAGCCCTAAAACATATGAAACATGAAGAGCGCGTTCTAAGTGAAGAAGAGCCGGTAACAGGCTCCACGCCGGCTTTCATCATCTCTCTTTAAGACTGATTTTCGGTGAACCCCCCATGTTTTATTTTATGAATAAATATATCTAATTCGTTTGTGAAAACGAACAATAACTCCTCCGAAAGTATTCTATACACATTTGTTATAATCATGCTAGGATGTTAGATAAAGGGATATTTTGTAGGATATTGTATCCCCTGTTCAATATGATCGGAGGAATCTCATGAACAATCTTGCCTTTTTATTTCCTGGACAAGGGTCTCAATTTGTAGGAATGGGCAAACAATTTTGGAATGATTTTGTGCTCGCAAAGAGATTGTTTGAAGAAGCGAGCGATGCGATCTCCTTGGATGTAAAAAAACTGTGTTTTAACGGAGATATGAATGAATTGACAAAGACAATGAACGCGCAGCCCGCTATTTTAACGGTCAGTGTTATTGCTTTTCAAGTGTATATGCAGGAAATAGGGGTGAAGCCCCGCTTCCTGGCAGGCCATAGCTTAGGCGAATATTCAGCGCTTGTCTGTGCCGGCGCCCTTTCTTTTCAGGATGCCGTTACACTTGTAAGGGAGCGGGGAATTCTTATGCAAAATGCGGATCCTCAGCAGCAGGGGGCGATGGCCGCCGTGACTCACCTCTCTCTTCAAACCTTGCAAGAAATATGTTCGAAAGTGTCGACGGAGGACTTTCCGGCAGGTGTAGCCTGCATGAATTCAGAACAGCAGCATGTGATTTCCGGACACCGGCAAGCTGTGGAACGTGTCATCAAGATGGCGGAGAAAAAGGGTGCGGCATACACTTATTTGAATGTCAGTGCGCCTTTTCACAGTTCGATGATACGATCAGCCTCCGAACAATTCCAGACTGTATTACACCAGTATTCCTTCAGGGATGCCGCGTGGCCGATCATTTCAAATGTCACCGCACGCCCTTACAGCAGCGGAAATTCGATCAGCGAACATCTCAAGCAGCACATGACGATGCCGGTTAGATGGACAGAATCGATGCATTACTTGCTTTTACATGGAGTCACAGAAGTCATCGAAATGGGTCCGAACAATGTCTTAGCCGGTCTGCTGAGAAAAACAACGAATCACATTGTACCTTATCCCTTAGGACAGACATCTGATGTTCCCCCGCTTTCCAATTCAGCGGAAAGAAAGAAACATATTGTCCATTTACACAAAAAACAACTGAATAAATTGATGATTCAATCCGTCATTGCGCGAAATTACAACAAGGATTCAGCGGCTTATTCCAATATGACGACGCCATTATTTACGCAAATCCAAGAGCTGAAAGAGAGAATGAAAAGGCATGAAGACGTGCTTTCAGAACAAGAACTCGAACATTCGATCCATTTATGCAAATTAATTTGTGAAGCTAAACAGCTTCCGGCTTGGGAAGAATTGCGGATTTTAAAATAAAGCGCCCAGGAGGGGACCTATGTATACCAGTCAATTCCAAACCTTAGTAGAAGTCATTCGGGAAAGAAGCAATATCTCTGATCGCGGGATCCGTTTTATCGAATCCGATAAAAACGAGACGGTTGTCTCTTATCGCCAATTGTTTGAAGAGGCGCAAGGGTATCTTGGCTATTTACAGCATCTCGGCATTAAGCCGAAGCAGGAAATTGTATTTCAAATCCAAGAAAACAAATCATTTGTCGTTGCTTTTTGGGCTTGTATATTAGGAGGAATGATCCCGGTGCCGGTCAGTATCGGAGAAGATGATGACCATAAGCTGAAGGTCTGGCGCATTTGGAATATATTAAATCATCCGTTTCTGATTGCCTCTGAAAAAGTATTGGACAAAATAAAGAAATACGCTGCAGAACACGATTTACAGGATTTTCATCATCAATTAAACGAAAAATCTGACATCATTCAAGATCAAACCTACGATTACCCCGCTTCATTTTATGAACCTGATGCGGCTGAACTCGCCTTTATCCAATTTTCTTCCGGATCGACAGGAGATCCAAAAGGAGTCATGTTAACGCATCACAACTTAATACATAACACGTGCGCCATTGGGACTGCCCTACACGTTCATTCGAAAGACTCTTTCTTATCATGGATGCCTTTAACGCATGATATGGGGCTCATCGCCTGCCACCTTGTTCCCTTCATAACCGGAATCAATCAAAATCTAATGCCTACAGAGTTATTTATTCGCAGACCTATTCTTTGGATGAAAAAAGCTCATGAACATAAAGCCAGTATTCTATCATCTCCTAATTTCGGGTACAACTACTTCCTTAAATTTCTGAAAAACGAACCAGACTGGGATTTATCCCACATCAAGGTCATCGCAAACGGTGCAGAACCGATATTGCCGGAGCTGTGTGACGAATTTTTGAAAAGATGCGCAGCATTCAATCTGAAAAGATCCGCTATTTTGAATGTTTACGGTTTAGCGGAAGCTTCGGTTGGCGCAGCGTTTTCTAAAATAGGTAAAGAATTCGTTCCCGTTTATTTGCATCGTGACTATTTAAATCTTGGTGAAAGAGCTGTAAAAGTCAGCAAAGAGGATCAAAATTGCGCTTCATTCGTCGAGGTGGGACAACCTATTGACTATTGTCAGCTTCGGATCTCCGATGAAACAAATGAAAGAGTAGAAGACGGAATCATCGGCCATATCCACATCAAAGGAGACAATGTGACGCAAGGGTATTATAACAACCCAGAGAGTACGGAAAAAGCGCTGACTTCTGACGGCTGGGTAAAAACGGGAGACCTCGGATTCATTAGTGAAAGTGGTAACTTAGTCGTAACCGGAAGAGAAAAGGACATCATTTTCGTGAACGGAAAAAATATCTATCCGCACGATATTGAACGGGTCGCGATTGAAATGGAAGAGGTTGACTTAGGAAGGGTTGCCGCCTGCGGTGTATATGATCAAAAGACGCAAAGCGGAGAAATTGTGCTCTTTGTTGTTTACAAAAAATCACCTGAAAAATTCGCACCGCTTGTCAAAGAGATAAAAAAACATTTGTACAAGCGGGGCGGCTGGAGCATAAAAGAAGTCCTTCCGATCCGAAAACTCCCTAAAACAACCAGCGGAAAGGTTAAACGCTACGAACTTGCCAGACAGTATGAGGCAGGGAATTTTTCAACAGAGTCTGCCGCTATCAATGAATGTTTGGAGAGCAGCCCGGAAACATCCGGACAGACACCCATTCATGAGATAGAAACGGAATTGCTGTCTATCTTTTCCGAAGTACTCGATGGGAAAAAGGTTCACCTTGCTGACAGTTATTTTGATATGGGAGCAAATTCATTACAGTTATCGCAGATTGCCGAGCGCATAGAACAGAAATTCGGACGCGAGCTTGCCGTTTCAGATCTCTTTACGTATCCTTCTATCACTGATTTAGCGGTATATCTGTCTGAAAGCCGGGCTGAAATCAAGCAGGACGCAGCAGCGAAACCAAGCCATGTGACACCGAAAGATATCGCCATTATCGGGATGTCGCTCAATGTTCCGGGAGCGTCAACAAAAAGTGATTTTTGGAATCTGCTTAAAAAAGGTGAGCACAGCATTCGAGAATACCCCGAATCCCGGCTGAAAGATGCGGCGGATTATTTAAAGTCCATCCAAAGCGAGTTCAATGAGAGTCAGTTTGTGAAGGGCGGCTATTTAGATGAAATCGACCGCTTTGATTATTCGTTCTTCGGTTTAGCTCCTAAAGCGGCTCAGTTTATGGACCCTAACCAAAGACTGTTTTTGCAGTCTGCATGGCATGCGATTGAAGATGCGGGCTATGCCGGCGGCAGCATGAACGGGAGCCGTGTCGGGGTATATGCGGGGTACTCGAAGGTGGGCTACGATTATGAACGTCTTCTTTCTGCGAATTATCCGGAGGAACTTCATCAATATATCGTGGGCAATCTCCCTTCCGTACTAGCCAGCCGAATCGCTTATTTCTTAAATTTAAAAGGGCCGGCGGTCACAGTGGATACGGCATGCTCCTCATCGCTTGCCGCCGTTCATATGGCATGTAAATCTTTAATGTCCGGCGATTGTGAAATGGCTCTTGCCGGCGGTATCCGGACATCGCTCTTGCCGATCTGTATCGGACTTGATATGGAATCTTCGGACGGGTACACGAAAACGTTCAGCAAAGATTCAGACGGCACGGGCACAGGTGAAGGCGCGGCCGCAGTCCTGCTAAAACCTTTGCAGGATGCTGTTCGCGACGGAGACCATATTTAC
Source organism: Bacillus sp. SIMBA_031 (assembly GCF_046535225.1). Lineage (NCBI taxonomy): Bacteria > Bacillati > Bacillota > Bacilli > Caryophanales > Bacillaceae > Bacillus > Bacillus sp. SIMBA_031. The sequence goes on along the minus strand of NZ_JAWRXC010000001.1, from coordinate 1,039,821 downwards.
GGCGTAATCAAGGGAAGCGCGCTGAATCAAGACGGAACAACCGCCGGGATTACAGCACCGAATCCGACAGCTCAGACTGAGGTCATTGAGACGGCTTGGAAAGACGCGGGCATTGCTCCTGAAACACTGTCTTTCATCGAAGCGCATGGCACCGGAACGAAGCTCGGCGATCCGGTTGAATTTAACGGGCTTTGTAAAGCGTTTGAAAAGTATACGGCAAAAAAACAATTTTGTGCGATTGGTTCTGTTAAATCGAACATCGGCCATTTGTTTGAAGCGGCAGGCATCGTCGGGCTGATCAAATCTGTCCTCATGCTGAATCACAAGAAAAATCCGCCGTTAGCGCACTTTAATGAACCTAATCCGCTCATTCATTTTCACTCTTCACCATTTTATGTGAATCAGGAAGTTTCGGAGTTCACATCCGGTGATGAGCCGCTGCGAGGCGGAGTCAGCTCATTTGGCTTTAGCGGAACAAACGCTCATGTGGTATTGGAAGAATATATTTCTAAAAGTGAGTATGCGCCCGAGGATGAACATGGGCCGCACCTATTTGTTTTATCCGCTCATACTGAAAAATCACTCTATGAACTCGCACAGCAGTACCGGCAATATGTATCGGATGACAGCCAAGCTTCATTAAAGTCCATTTGCTATACAACCAGTACGGGCAGGGCTCATTTGGATCATGGCATTGCCATGATTGTATCCGGTAAGCAAGAATTATCGGATAAGCTGACCCGCCTGATTCAGGGAGACAGAAACCTTCCCGGTGTATACATCGGTTACAAGAATATGAAGGAAATGCTGCCTGCTCATAAAGAAGAGCTGAATCAACAAGCAGCCGCTCTGATTAAGCAGCGTTTACGTACGCAAGATGAACGGATCACATGGCTGCATCGCGCAGCCGAATTATTTGTGCAAGGAGCCGTTATCGATTGGCACGCGCTTTATTCCGGTGAAACTGTACAAAAGACGCCATTGCCCCTGTATCCGTTTGAACGGAGCCGATGCTGGGCTGAAGCTGACCAATTGCGCTTAAACGAGGACGAAAAGAGAGGAGAAGCGGCATTGAATATCAATCAATCGAAGGCGCATATTGAATCCTTCCTGAAAACTGTAATCAGCAATGCTTCGGGGATCAGGGGAGAGGAACTCGATCTGAATGCTCATTTTATCGGGCTCGGAATGGATTCTATCATGCTGTCACAGGTCAAAAAAGCCATCGCGGACGAATTTGGGGTAGATATCCCGATGGATCGTTTTTTTGATACGTTGACCAACCTTCAAAGTGTCATAGATTACTTGGCTGATACCGTTCCATCGTCCTTTGCATCCGCTCCGCCTCAAGAGAATGTTCCGGCGCAGGAAAAACAGGTCATTTCAGAAGCGCAGCCTGAATCGGATCGCAGAGATGGTCATCAAGAGCATACGCTCGAAAAAATAATCACATCTCAAAATCAATTAATTCAGGATGCCTTGCAAGCTCAATTAAATAGCTTTAATTTGCTGAGAAACAGCGGACATCATTCCGACGAGAAAGAATACGCTAAAGCGCAAGAGAAATCAATTCCTTCTGTCAAGCAGGGGCCTCCGACCGTCACTGCAGAACAGAAAGCGGCTCAAGAAGCGAAACCCTATGTTCCTTTCCAGCCTCAGAACCTGAATGATCAGGGACACTATACCGCACGGCAAAACCAATACTTAGAAGACTTCATCAAGAAATACGCAGATAAAACGAAAGGTTCCAAACAATATACGGACAACACCCGATTTGCTCATGCAAACAACCGCAATTTGTCCAGCTTCCGTTCGTATTGGAAGGAAATCGTATACCCGATTATCGCCGAACGTTCTGACGGTTCTAAAATGTGGGATATTGACGGAAATGAATATATCGATATCACCATGGGATTCGGGGTTAACCTTTTCGGGCATCATCCTTCCTTTATTACACAGGTTATCGATGATTCAACCCGTTCATCATTGCCTCCGCTCGGCCCGATGTCAGATGTCGCCGGTGAAGTTGCCGACCGGATCCGCACATGTACCGGAGTGGAAAGGGTCGCTTTCTATAATTCCGGAACAGAGGCCGTCATGGTTGCCCTGCGTTTGGCGCGGGCGGCAACAGGAAGAAAGAAAGTCGTGGCGTTCTCAGGATCTTATCACGGGACGTTTGACGGCGTATTAGGGGTTGCCGGCACAAAAGGCGGGGCTGCGTCTGCGAATCCGCTGGCTCCGGGCATATTGCAGAGCTTTATGGATGATTTGATTATTTTACATTACAACAATCCCGATTCGCTGGATGTGATCCGCAGTCTTGGTGATGAATTGGCAGCCGTACTGGTGGAACCGGTACAAAGCCGCAGACCGGATTTGCAGCCGCAGGCATTTTTGAAAGAATTACGGGCAATCACGCAGCAATCCGGAACAGCTCTGATTATGGATGAAATTATTACCGGATTTCGGATCGGTCTTGGCGGCGCACAGGAATGGTTCGGCATTCAGGCTGATTTAGTGACCTACGGAAAAATCATCGGCGGCGGACAGCCATTAGGGGTAGTTGCCGGAAAAGCTGAGTTCATGAATGCGATCGACGGGGGTACCTGGCAGTATGGGGACGATTCCTACCCGCAAGACGAGGCGAAACGCACGTTTGTGGCCGGCACCTTCAATACTCACCCGCTTACCATGAGGATGTCATTAGCCGTCCTTCGCCATTTACAAACCGAAGGAGAACATCTGTATGAGCAGCTTAATCAAAAAACAGCCTACCTGGTCGATGAGCTGAATCGCTGCTTCGAACAAGCGCAAGTGCCTATCCGCATGGTTCGATTCGGTTCTTTATTCCGGTTTGTCTCATCGCTTGATAATGACTTGTTCTTTTACCATCTCAACTATAAAGGGGTCTATGTATGGGAGGGACGCAACTGCTTCTTGTCTGCGGCGCATACCGCGGATGATATCGAAAATATTATTCAAGCGGTGAAAGACACGGTGGAGGATCTTCGCCGAGGCGGATTTATTCCGGAAGGCCCGGATTCCCCTGATGGCGGAGGCCGTAAAAAGTCCGGGACGCGCGAGCTTTCACCTGAACAAAAGCAGTTGGTTATGGCATCCCATTACGGGAATGAAGCTTCCTCCGCTTTAAACCAGTCCATTATGCTGAAAGTGAAGGGCGAACTGCAACATACACCATTAAAACAAGCCGTACGGCATATCGTTGACCGTCATGAAGCTTTACGTACGGTGATTCATCCCGATGACGAGGTACAGCAAGTGCAGGAACGGATGAATATAGAAATACCTGTCATTGATTTTACCGGTCTCCCGCATGAACATCGGGAGCCGGAAATCCAAAAATGGCTGACAGAAGATGCCAAGCGGCCGTTTCATTTCCATGAACAAAAGCCTTTGTTTAGAATCCATGTACTTACATCGGCTCACAATGAACATCTGATTGTGCTCACGTTCCATCATATCATTGCCGATGGATGGTCAATCGCCGTTTTTGTTCAAGAACTGGAGAGCAACTACGCGGCTATAGTACAAGGAAAACCGATTTCACCGAAAGAGGCAGATGTTTCGTTTCGCCAATACTTAGACTGGCAGCAGGCACAGATTGACAGCGGCCATTATGAAGAAGGGGTCCGTTATTGGCGGCGTCATTTCTCTGAACCGATACAGCAGCCAATTCTGCCAAGCACAGCTTCTGTCCGTTATCCGAACGGGTATGAGGGAGACCGGTGTACCGTCAGGCTTGGACGGCCATTGAGCGAGGCTTTAAGGTCATTAAGCATTCAGATGAAAAATAGCGTATTTGTGACGATGCTGGGCGCACTTCATCTTTTTCTGCACCGGCTTACCAAACAGTCAGGCCTTGTGATCGGGATCCCCGCAGCAGGTCAATCGCATATGAAACAGCATGCTCTGATTGGAAATTGCGTCAATATGATTCCGGTGAAGAACACGTCTTCTTCAGAAAGCACTTTATCCGGTTATCTTGGCAGTATGAAAGAAAGCGTGAATCTTGCAATGCGGCACCAAGCCGTCCCGATGACATTGGTGGCCAGAGAGCTTCCGCACGATCAAGTGCCGGATATGCGTATTATCTTTAATTTAGACAGACCTTTTCGAAAGCTGCATTTCGGAAAGGCGGAAGCGGAGCCCGTTGCATACCCGGTAAAATGCACCCTGTACGATTTATTTCTGAACATAACAGATGCGCATCAAGAATATGTTCTTGATTTCGACTTTAATACGAACGTCATCAGTCCGGAAATCATGAAAAAGTGGGGAGCGGGTTTTACAAAATTGCTGCAAAAAATGGTTGAGGGAGATTCAATCCCTCTTGACGCCATGATGATGTTTTCCGATGAAGAACAGCATGATTTACAAGCACTTTACGCCGAACACCAGAAGCGGGTCTCTTCAATAGGAAGCAATACGGCAAATTTTACTGAAGCCTACGAGGCGCCGGTAAATGAAACGGAGCGGCAGCTGGCGCGGATTTGGGAGGAACTTTTCGGCCTTGAACGGGTCGGCAGATCAGACCGCTTCCTGGCTCTGGGGGGAAACTCACTCCAGGCGACGCTTATGCTTTCCAAAGTTCAGAAGACATTTCATCAAAAGGTTTCCATCGGACAATTTTTCAATCACCAGACTGTTAAGGAATTAGCACGTTTCATTCAGAACGAAACGAAAGTCGTACACCTCCCGATGAAGACTGCTGAGAAAAAAGCGTATTACCCGACATCGCCGGCGCAGCAAAGAGTATATTTCCTGCACCAGCTGGAACCGGATCAGCTGGCGCAAAATATGTTCGGCCACATATCAATAACAGGGAAGTACGATGAGCAAGCCCTGATCTCATCTCTTCAACAAGTGATGCAGCGGCACGAAGCGTTTCGCACGTATTTCGACATTATAGATGGCGATATCGTTCAGAAACTTGAAAACGAAGTTGATTTTAACATTCATGTCCGGACAATGAGCCGGGATGAATTTGATGCCTATTCAGACCGGTTTGTAAAACCGTTCCGCCTGGACCAAGCTCCGTTAGTTCGTGCGGAGCTGATCAAGATTGAAAACGAGCAGGCCGAACTGCTCATCGATATGCATCATATCATTTCGGACGGTTATTCCGTCAACATCCTTACAAATGAATTGCTGGCTTTATATCATCAGAAACCATTACCGGACATTGAATTTGAATATAAAGATTTCGCAGAATGGCAAAACCAACGGATGAATGACGATGCCATGAAGCGGCAGGAGACATATTGGCTGGAACAATTTCAAGACGAAATTCCCATCCTTGACCTGCCGACAGACGGTTCAAAAGCGGCAGAACGGTCTTCTGAGGGACAGCGTGTGACATGCTCCTTACAGCCGGATGTCATCCGTTCGCTTCAAGACTTGGCACAAAAGGCGGAAACCACTCTCTATACGGTGCTTCTGGCCGCCTATAATGTGCTGCTTCATAAATATACGGGACAAGAAGACATTGTCGTTGGCACGCCTGCATCAGGAAGAAATCATCCGGATATCGAAAAGATCATCGGTATTTTCATACAAACCATTGGAATCCGGACGAAGCCGCACGCCAATAGAACGTTTACGGATTATCTGGAAGAAGTAAAGCGGCAGACGCTTGACGCTTTCGAAAACCAAGACTATCCATTCGACCGGCTTGTGGAGAAATTAAATGTACAGCGGGAAACAACCGGAAAGTCTCTGTTTAACACGATGTTTGTGTTTCAAAACATTGAATTTCATGAAATCCGGCACAATGAATGTACATTTAAAGTGAAAGAACGAAATCCAGGGGTCTCTTTATATGATTTGATGCTCACGATCGAAGATGCCGGTCAACAGATAGAGATGCATTTTGATTATAGACCGGGACGATTCACAAAAGACACCATTGAACAGATCACCAGACACTATACCGCCATTTTAAACAGCCTTGCTGAGCAGCCGGAGATGACATTGTCTTCTGTTCCTATGCTGTCTGAAACCGAACGTCATCAACTGCTGACGGAGTGTAATGGCACAAAGACGCCGTATCCGCATAAGGAAACGGTATATCGGTGGTTTGAAATGCAGGCGGAACAGAGTCCCGATCATGAAGCCGTTATTTTTGGCAATGAGCGTTATACGTACAGACAGCTCAATGAACGGGCGAACCGATTGGCGCGGACGTTACGGACAAAAGGCGTACTAGCGGATCAATTCGTTGCCATCATCAGCCCGCATCGGATCGAGCTGATTGTCGGAATTTTGGCTGTTCTGAAAGCCGGCGGCGCATACGTGCCCATTGATCCTGAATATCCGGAAGATCGGATCCAATATATGCTGAGAGATTCAAGAGCGGAGGTTGTGTTGACACAGCGCAGCCTGCTGGATCAATTACCGTATGATGGTGACATTGTGCTTTTGGATGAGGAAAACTCATACCATGAGGATCACTCGAATCTTGAATCGGAGAGCGATGCGCATGATTTGGCCTACATGATCTATACGTCAGGTTCCACGGGAAATCCAAAAGGTGTACTCATTGAGCATCAGGGGCTGGCCAATTATATTTGGTGGGCGAAAGAGGTTTATGTAAGAGGTGAGAAAACCAACTTCCCATTATACTCTTCCATCTCTTTCGATCTGACTGTGACCTCGATATTTACACCGCTGGTTACGGGAAATACCATCATTGTCTTTGCCGGCGAAGATAAAAGCGCTGTGCTTTCTGAGATTATGCGGGACTCAAGAATAGACATAATCAAATTGACCCCGGCACATCTGCACGTTATCAAGGAGATGAACATCGCTGGCGGCACCGCAATACGGAAAATGATTGTCGGCGGAGAAAATTTAAGCACCAGTCTGGCCAAAAGTGTCAGCGAGCAGTTTAAAGGCCGGCTGGACATTTTCAATGAATACGGACCGACGGAAGCTGTCGTCGGATGTATGATTTATCACTTCGACGCAGAACGGGACAAGCGGGAATTTGTACCGATCGGCACTCCGGCTGCCAACACGGATATTTATGTGGCCGATGCAAGCAGAAACCTGGTTCCGATCGGGGTAATCGGCGAAATATATATCAGCGGACCGGGTGTTGCCAGAGGGTATTGGAACCGCCCGGATTTAACGGCAGAGAAATTTGTTGAAAACCCGTATGTCCCGGGAGCGAAGATGTACAAATCAGGGGATTTGGCTAAGCGATTGAAGGACGGAAATCTTGTATATATTGGGCGCGTTGATGAACAAGTCAAAATCAGGGGACACCGAATCGAGCTTGGTGAAATTGAAGCAGCAATGCATAACGCGGAAGCGGTGCAAAAAGCCGCGGTTACAGTGAAAGAAGAAGAAGACGGCTTAAAACAATTATGCGCGTATTACGTAAGCGACAAGCCTATAGCGGCTGCGCAGCTTAGGGAACAATTGTCATCGCAGCTTCCGGACTACATGGTTCCGTCCTATTTTGTCCATCTGGAGCATATGCCGTTAACATCCAACGGGAAAATAAACCGTAAGGCACTGCCTGCACCGAAAGCGAGTCTGCAGCAGACAGCTGAATATGTTCCGCCGGGTAATGAGACGGAGTCCAAACTGACAGATTTATGGAAGGAAGTGCTCGGAATAAGCCATGCGGGGATCAAACATAATTTCTTTGATCTCGGAGGCAACTCCATCCGAGCGGCTGCCTTAGCCGCCAGAATTCACAAAGAGCTGGATGTGAATCTGTCTCTCAAAGACATATTCAAGTTTCCTACCATTGAACAATTGGCTGACAAGGCGTTACACATGGACAAAAATCGATATGTACCGATTCCGGTTGCAAAGGAAATGCCATATTATCCGGTTTCTTCAGCTCAGAGGCGGATGTATTTGTTAAGTCACACAGAAGGCGGCGAGCTGACTTACAATATGACGGGTGCCATGAATGTGGAGGGGACGATCGATCCCGAACGGTTAAACGCCGCTTTCCGAAAATTAATCGCGCGTCATGAAGCGTTGCGGACCAGCTTTGATTTATATGAAGGCGAGCCGGCACAGCGTATTCATCAGAACGTCGACTTTACGATAGAACGAATTCAAGCAAGCGAAGAAGAAGCGGAAGACCGTGTGCTTGATTTCATCAAAGCGTTTGACTTAGCCAAACCGCCGCTGATGCGGGCCGGACTGATTGAAATTGAACCTGCGCGGCACGTGCTTGTGGTTGATATGCATCATATCATTTCTGACGGCGTGTCCGTCAATATTCTGATGAAAGATTTAAGCCGAATCTACGAGGGGAACGAACCGGACCCGCTCTCTATTCAATATAAAGACTTTGCAGTTTGGCAGCAATCGGACATTCAGAAACGGAACATCAAGAGCCAGGAAGCGTATTGGCTGGATCAGTTTCACGGTGATATTCCTGTACTGGATATGCCTGCGGATTATGAGAGACCTGCCATACGCGATTACGAAGGCGAATCATTTGAATTTCTTATACCCGAACACTTGAAACAGCGTTTAAGCCAAATGGAAGAAGACACAGGAGCAACACTGTATATGATTTTATTGGCAGCCTATACGATTCTTTTATCCAAATACAGCGGACAAGAAGATATTATCGTAGGAACGCCATCTGCCGGGCGGACTCATTTGGATGTAGAGCCGGTCGTGGGAATGTTCGTCAATACGTTAGTCATTCGCAATCACCCGGCGGGCCGTAAAACATTTGATGCCTACTTAAACGAAGTAAAAGAAAACATGCTGAACGCCTATAAAAATCAAGACTATCCATTGGAAGAATTAATTCAGCATCTGCATCTTCCAAAAGATTCAAGCCGTAATCCTTTATTCGATACGATGTTTGTGCTGCAAAATCTTGATCATGCTGAATTGACTTTCGATTCCCTTCAAATCAAGCCGTATCCATTTCATCATCCGGTTGCCAAATTCGATTTGACCTTGTCGATTCAGGCGGACCGCGACAACTATCACGGACTGTTTGAATATTCGAAAAAACTGTTTAAGAAAAGCAGAATCGAGGTTTTATCAAACGACTACTTACACATCCTATCGGCGATTTTGGAACAGCCAAGCATTCTAATCGAACATATCGGATTGAGCGGCAGCAATGAGGAAGAAGAGAACGCGCTTGATTCTATTCAATTGAACTTTTAGGGAAAAGCATTATTTCTTTAAAATATATAAAATGAGGTGCTCCAATGTCGGTATTTAAAACTCAAGAAACGTACTGGGAAAACCTGTTTGATGAAGAAGACGGCCTAAGCGCATTCCCTTACTTTAAAGCAGCGGATAAAGCATCGTTGGCCCGTACCGGCTACCAGGAAAAATGCATCTGCCGCTCCTTATCTCCAGAAGTATCTCAAAGAATCATGACAATAGCGAATCATTCCGATATGGCGGCCTATCTGATTTTATTGGCGGGTATTGAATGCTTGTTATATAAATATACGGATCGAACGAGCCTGATTCTTGGCATTCCAACGGTATCGAAGCAAAAAGCCGGCCAGTCAGCCGTTAACAACATTGTCCTCTTAAAAAATACGCTTTCAAATGAGAGCACATTTAAAACCGTATTCGGGCAGCTGAAAGAAGCCGTTAATGATTCTCTGAAAAATCAAAACCTGCCGTTTAGAAAAATGGTCCGGCATCTGAGCGTGCAATACAATGACGAGCATATGCCTTTGATTCATACCGTCGTTTCGCTTAACGAAATTCATTCCTTGCAATTTAAAGAAGATACTGCAACCGATACGCTGTTTCACTTTGACTTGGAGAACAACGGGATTCATTTGAAGCTTTTTTATAACGGCAATCTGTACGATGAGCGCTATATTAATCAAATTGTATCCCATTTGGATCAGCTGCTGTCTGTGATCCTGTTTCAGCCTCAAGCCGCGATCCATACGGCAGAGATCTTACCGGAAGCGGAAAAACAGAAGCTATTGTTTGATTTTAACGACACCGTCAGAGATTTCTCCGGGAGCAGAACAGTCTATCAATTATTTGAAGAGCAGGCAGAAAGAACGCCTGAGCATGCGGCCGTCAAGTTTAAAAACGACCATTTGACGTACAGGGAACTGAATGAGAAGGCGAACCGTTTGGCAAGAACATTGCGTAATTGCGGGGTTCAACCCGATACGTTAGTCGCCATTCTCGCTGATCGTTCATTAGAGATGATCGTATCCATTATAGCCGTTTGGAAGGCAGGGGGCGCTTATGTGCCCCTGGATCCTGAATATCCAAAAGAGCGGCTTCAATATTTGCTTCATGATGCGGATGCAGACGTTCTCCTTGTTCAGCGTCATTTAAAAAACAGTCTCGCATTTGACGGCCCGGTGATTGATTTGAATGATGAAACATCATACCATGCCGATAGCTCATTGTTATCACCAGTAGCGGGACACAGCCATTTAGCCTATGTCATTTATACGTCGGGTACAACAGGAAAACCGAAAGGAGTCATGGTTGAACACGGCGGCATTGTGAACTCGCTTCAGTGGAAGAAGTCGTTTTTCAAGCATTCTCCGGCGGATCGCGTGCTTGTCTTGTACCCGTATGTTTTTGATGCGTTCATTTTAAACTTCTTCGGCCCGCTCATCTCGGGGGCAACTTTGCACCTTTTGCCTAATGAAGAGAATAAAGAAACATTCGCCATTCAAAATGCCATAAAACAAGAAAGAATTACCCATTTCTCAACATCTCCCCGTCTTCTGAAAACGATGATCGAACAGATGAACAGAGAGGATTTCATCCATGTTCAGCATGTTGTTGTAGGCGGTGAGCAGCTGGAAACAGCTACAGTTGAGAAGCTGCATTCTCTGCAGCCTCGCATTCGGATCAATAATGAATACGGACCGACAGAAAACAGCGTGGTATCTACATTTCACCCTGTTCAGTCCGCTGATGAACAGATCACAATCGGCAGCCCGGTGGCCAACCATCAAGCTTATATTTTAGGAGCGCACCATCAAATCCAGCCGATCGGCGTACCGGGAGAGCTGTATGTCGGAGGAGCGGGAGTGGCCCGCGGCTACCTCAATCGGCCTGAATTGACGGAGGAAAAATTTGTGGAGCATCTGCATGTCCCTGGTCAAAAGATGTATAAGACGGGGGATCTCGCCAGATGGATGCCAGATGGACGGATTGAATATTTAGGGCGGATTGATCATCAAGTAAAAATTCGCGGCTACCGGATTGAGATCGGCGAGGTAGAGGCAGCCATGTTCAATCTGGAAAACGTTCGTGAAGCCGCAGTCGTCGCGCAGGAAGACGCAGACGGGGCCAAACAATTGTATGCCTATTATGTCGGCGAGCCTTCTTTGACCGCTGCGCAGTTCAGAGAAGACTTATCCCGGGAACTGCCGAATTATATGATTCCCTCCCGCTTTATCCCTTTGGAACGCATTCCGCTCACTTCCAATGGGAAGATTGATCTGAAAGCTTTGCCTGCTGCTGACGAAAATACGCGGGCGGAATACGAATACATAGCCCCGCGGAACACAATAGAAGAACTGCTGGCGTCCATCTGGCAAGACGTATTAGGAGCAGAACGTATAGGAATTCTGGATAATTTCTTTGATTTTGGCGGAGATTCGATTAAATCAATTCAGGTGTCATCCAGATTGTATCAAGCCGGATACAAGGTTGATATGAAGCATTTGTTTAAACACCCCTCGATTGCTGAACTTAGTCAGTTTGTAGCGCCGGTCAGCAGGGTGGCTGATCAAGGAGAAGTGAATGGCGGAACCAAGCTGACCCCGATACAGCATTGGTTTTTTGAGCAAAAAATGCCGCATGCACACCATTACAATCAGGCCGTCATGTTATATTCGGCGGAAGGCTTTAAAGAGGGCCCGCTTCGCCGGACGATGGAACGGATCGCGTCGCATCACGATGCCTTGAGGATGATTTTTGAAAAAACGCCGGATGGATATGCTCCGCGAATTACAGGAACAGATGAAAGTGAACTATACCATCTGGAAGTGATGAATTATAAAAGGGAAACCGATCCGGCTCAAGCGATTGCCGATAAAGCGAATGAGATTCAAAGCAGCATGGTATTAGACAAAGGGCCATTGATGAAGCTCGGTTTGTTCCAATGTCCGGACGGAGATCATTTGCTGATTGCAATTCATCATTTGCTGATTGACGGAGTATCCTGGCGTATTTTACTCGAAGATTTTGCAAGCGGATATGAGCAGGCAGAACGCGGACAAACGATCCAGCTCCCGCAAAAAACAGACTCGTTTCCATTCTGGGCCGATCAATTGTCCAAATATGCGGCGGAAACCGATATGGAAGAGGAGATTGAGTATTGGACTGAGCTTTCAAGTATAAAGCCTCAGCCATTGCCTAAGGACACTATCAGCGAAGGATCGTTATTAAGAGACAGCGAAGAAGTGACGATTCAATGGACAAAAAAGGAAACGGAGCAATTATTAAAACATGCGAACCGCGCCTACAACACGGATATCAACGATCTGCTGCTGACTTCGTTAGGGCTGGCTGTTCACAAGTGGACAGGCACGGAAGACATTGTCGTGAATTTGGAAGGCCATGGGAGAGAACCGATTATTCCGGATGCTGACATTTCCCGCACGATAGGATGGTTCACAAGCCAGTACCCTGTCGTCCTGAGGATGGAAGCCGGAAAAAACCTGTCGCAGCGGATCAAGATCGTGAAAGAAGGGCTGCGCCGCATCCCTGAAAAAGGAATGAATTACAGCATCATCAAATATATATCCGGACATCCGGAAGCCGACAGCCTGCAGCTGAATCCGGAGATATCGTTTAACTATTTGGGACAATTTGACCAAGACCTGAAGCACCAGGCTTTGCGCATCTCGCCTTTTTCCACAGGGTTATCAATGAACGAAAACCAAGAGAGAACGGCCGTGCTTGATTTGAACGGTATGATTGCCGAAGGGACATTATCACTGACACTGAGCTACAGCAGCAAACAATACGAAAAATCTACTATGACGCAATTTGCCCGGGGGTTGAAAGAAAGTCTGCAAGAAGTCATTGCGCATTGCGTGAGCCGGCAGCAGACTTCTCTCACACCAAGTGACATCCTGTTAAAAGACATCTCAATCGACGAACTGGAACAGCTTTTGGAGCAGACGCGTGAATTAGGCGAAGCGGAAAATATTTATCCATTAACGCCGATGCAGAAGGGCATGCTGTTTCACAGCTTATTTGATCCGAATTCAGGTGCTTATTTTCAGCAAACGATGTTTGATCTGCATGGAGACCTGGAGATTGATTCATTTTCAAAAATCTTGGACGGCTTATCGCAAAAATATGATATTTTCCGCACGAATTTTTACAGAGGCTGGAAGGATCAGCCGCTCCAAATCATATTCAAAACCAAAAAAATCGGTTTTCAATTCAATGACATACGAGAGATGAAGGAATCACAAAAAGAAGCGATGATTCAGGAATATGCCAGAGAAGATAAGATGCGGGGGTTCGACTTAGAAAAAGGCGCGTTAATGCGGTTATTCATCCTTCGTACGGATGAAAAGACATACCGTTTTATCTGGAGTTTCCACCATATTTTGATGGACGGCTGGTGCCTGCCGCTTATTACAAAAGAAATATTCGAGAATTACTTTGCCTTGCTTCAGCAAAAGCAGCCTGAACAATCATCAATTACTCCATACAGTCAATATATTGAATGGCTCGGCCGGCAAGATGCGAAAGAGGCCGCGGCTTATTGGGATCAGTACTTGGAGGGATATGAGGAGCAAACCGGCCTTCCTAAAGATCACCATGCAGCGGAAGACGGACGATACGTTCCTGAAAAAGTGACGTGTGACATAAGCTCCGATCTCACTTCGAAAATGAAGCGGACGGCAGGCAAGCATCATGTCACGCTGAACACGCTGCTGCAGACGGCATGGGCGGTTTTGCTGCAGAAATATAACCGTAGCCGGGACGTTGTGTTTGGAAGTGTTGTATCCGGAAGACCTGCTGGAATTCCAAACGTGGAAACCATGATCGGCTTATTCATTAACACCATTCCCGTCCGGTTCCGATGTGAAGCCGGGACAACGTTTGCTGAGCTTATGAAAGAGGCGCAGGAAAGGGCTGTAGCGTCTCAACAATTTGAGACGCACCCGCTGTACGATATTCAAGCGCGTACAACGCAAAAGCAAGATTTAATTACACATTTAATGATATTCGAAAATTATCCGGTTGATCAGTATATGGAAAGTATTGGCCGTCAGAACGGAACATCCATCAAAATTTCCAACGTACAAATGGAAGAACAGACCAACTACGATTTTAATTTGACCGTTATACCGGGCGACGAGATGAACATCTCTTTTGAATACAATGCAAATGTGTATGATCGGGCAAGCATAGAGCGGGTTCGGGAACATTTCATGCAAATCCTGCATCAAGTCGTGACAAATGCGGATATCCGGGTGGATCAAGCGGAATTGTTAACGGAAGGCGAAAGAAGAACCCTTCTGCAGACGCTGAATGACACGGCCGCGCCGTTCCCGCAGACGCCGGTTCATCAATTATTTGAAGAGCAATCGCAGCGTACGCCCGATCAAGCAGCCGTCATTGATAAGGACAGGCAGCTCACGTACGGAGAGCTCAATAAGCGGGCCAACCGACTGGCGCGAACGTTAAGAGCGAAAGGAGTGCAGACGGATCAGCCTGTAGCCATCATCACAAGAAACAGCATCGAATCGGTGGTCGGAATCCTTGCCGTTTTAAAATCAGGCGGAGCCTATGTCCCTATAGATCCGGAATATCCGCAAGACCGCATCCGGTATATGCTGGATGACTCCCAAGCCGGAATCGTTTTAATGCAGCGGGATGTCAGGAAACAGCTTGCCTATGAAGGCGCCACGGTTTTACTGGATGATGAAAGTTCTTATCACCAAGATGACTCTGACCTTGCTCCGATAAATGATGTGAGCCATTTGGCATATGTCATTTATACGTCAGGTTCCACAGGCCGACCAAAAGGCGTACTAATCGAGCACGGAGGCTTGACCAATTATATTTGGTGGGCGAAAGAAGTTTATGTAAAAGGCGAGAAAGCCAACTTCCCATTGTATTCGTCCATTTCTTTTGATCTGACGGTGACTTCTATTTTCACGCCGCTTGTCACAGGCAATGCAATCATCGTCTATGACGGAGAGGATAAAACAGCTCTGCTTGAATCGATTGTGCGGGACCCGAGGGTGGATATCATTAAATTGACCCCGGCCCATTTGCAGGTTTTGAAAGAAATGAACATTGCCGATCAAACGGCTGTCCGAAGAATGATTGTGGGCGGGGAAAACTTAAGCACCCGGTTAGCCCGCAGCATTCATGAACAGTTCGAAGGCCGGATTGAAATATGCAATGAGTACGGACCGACGGAAACCGTTGTCGGCTGCATGATTTACCGTTACGATGCCGCAAAGGACAGACGGGAATCGGTACCGATCGGAACCGCTGCGGCAAACACGAGCATTTACGTTCTTGATGAGAATATGAAACCCGCACCGATCGGTGTCCCGGGAGAAATCTATATCAGCGGCGCCGGTGTGGCAAGAGGATATTTGAACCGTCCCGAATTAACGGCAGAGAAATTTGTCGATGACCCGTTTGAGCCCGGAGCCAAGATGTATAAGACCGGAGATTTGGCGAAGTGGCTGGCGGACGGAAACATTGAATATGCGGGCAGAATAGATGAACAAGTGAAAATCAGAGGCTATCGTATCGAATTAGGCGAGATCGAGGCGGCACTGCTTCAAGAAGAAGCGATCAAGGAAGCTGTCGTTACAGCCAGAGAGGATGTCCACGGATTTAAACAATTGTGTGCATATTACGTGAGCGGCGGACAAACAACGGCAGCCCGGCTCCGGAAACAATTGTCTCAAACCCTTGCAAGTTATATGGTTCCGGCTTATTTTATCGAGCTTGATGAAATGCCTTTAACTTCTAACGGAAAAATAAACAAAAAAGGGCTGCCGGCTCCGGATTACGAACTGCAGGACAGAGCAGAGTTTAAAGCTCCCCGAACAAAAGCTGAAGAAATATTAGTTTCTGCCTGGGAATCGGTATTAGGCGCTGAAAACGTCAGTATTCTTGATAATTTCTTTGACCTTGGCGGAGATTCTATTAAATCCATTCAAGTATCCTCCAGATTAAATCAGCAAGGATACAAAATGGAAATCAAAGACTTGTTTCAATATGCAACAGTTGCTGAATTGAGTCCGCATATCAAGCAGAATCTGCGTATAGCCGATCAAGGTGAGGTCAAAGGAAAAGTCAGCCTGACTCCTATTCAGCATTGGTTTTTCGAACAAACAACAACAGATCAGCATTATTATAATCAAGCCGTCATGCTGCATGCGCCGGAAGGTTTTCAGGAAACGCAGCTTCGTCAAACCCTGCAAAAGCTTGCTGAACATCACGATGCGCTCCGCATGACGTTCCGGACTACGGAAAATGGCTGCGAGGCACAGAATGAAGAAATCGCCCAAAGCGGACTGTACCGCTTAGAAGTCCTGAATCTGAAAGAAGATCCCGATCCGGGGCGTACAATTGAAGCCAAGGCTGATGAGATACAAAGCAGTATGCGTTTAAGTGATGGGCCGTTAATGAAAGCCGGGTTGTTTCAATGCGCAAATGGAGATCATCTGCTCATTGCCATCCATCATTTGATTATAGACGGGATTTCATGGCGCATTTTACTGGAAGATATCGTTAGCGGCTACAAGCAAGCCGAGAACGGGCGAGTGATTCAACTGCCGCAAAAAACAGACTCTTTCCAATTATGGGCTAAGAGACTGTCAGAATACGCGCAAAGTGAAACCATAAAACAAGAACAGGAATATTGGACAAAGATCGAACAAACCGAAGTCAAACCGCTGCCTAAAGATTTTCATGAAACCCATACAACTGCAAAAGACAGTGAAACAGCAACTGTGGAATGGACGAAAGAGGAAACGGATCTGCTATTAAAACAAGCGAATCGCGCTTATAACACGGAAATAAACGATTTGCTTTTAACTTCTCTCGGTCTTTCCATATCGCATTGGTCAGGACTGGAACAAATTCCGATTCATTTAGAGGGACACGGCAGAGAACAGATTATACAAGATATAGATATCTCCCGCACGGTCGGGTGGTTTACAAGTCTGTATCCGGTTGTGCTGCACGCGCAGCCGGGCAAAGAAATCTCTGATTATATCAAGACGACCAAAGAAGGATTGCGCCAAATTCCGCATAAAGGGATCGGATATGGAATAGCAAGGTACTTAAGCGGCGGAATGCCATCGAAACTCAATCCTGAGATCAGCTTTAACTACCTGGGACAGTTTGACCAAGATTTACAGCAGCATGGGGTTCAATTATCTTCTTATTCTTGCGGTTCAGACTCAAGCGGAAATCAAGAAAGACCGTATGTATTGAATATAAACGGAATGATCACCGAGGGCCGGCTGAAGCTTACGATCAGCTTCAGCAGCAAACAGTACGCAAAAGAAACGATCATGCGGTTATCGGAAACGATTCAAAGCCGCCTGCGGACCATCATTACGCATTGCGTTCATAAAGAACAATCGGAACTGACGCCAAGCGATATTTTGTTAAAGGGCATGTCCATTGACGAATTGGATCAGCTCCTCATTCAACTGCCGCATGCAGGTGAGGTTGAAAACGTGTATCCGCTCACTCCGATGCAGAAAGGAATGCTCTTCCACAGCCTGCTGGACGAGGCCTCAAGTTCTTATTTTGAACAAGCATCGTTTGATTTGCAGGGAGAGTTAAAGATTGATTGGTTTAAAGCAAGCCTTGAACGATTATTTGAAACATACGCCGTGCTCAGAACCCGTTTTTACAGCGGCTGGAACGATACTCCTTTACAAATTGTCTATAAAACGCAAACACCGCAAATTCATTTTACAGATTTGCGTGACATAGAGGAGCACCTGCGAGAGGATGTAACCGCAGCCTATCAAAGAGAAGACAAGGCAAAAGGATTTGACTTGGCTCGGGATCCGTTGATGCGCATAGCGATTTTCCGGATGGAAGACCGCAAATATCATTTGATTTGGAGCTTCCATCATATTGTGATGGATGGCTGGTGCCTGTCTCTTATCACGAAGGAAGTGTTTGATCATTATCGCGCCTTACAGGAAGGCAGGGAACCAGAACCGCCATCGGCAGCTCCTTACAGCGACTATATCGAATGGCTTGACCGCCAAGATCAGGGAGCGGCAAAGGGGTACTGGAGCGGGTATCTTGAAGGATATAAAGGTGAAACCACGCTTCTTCATAAAATAGCGCAGCATGAACAAAAAGAATACGCTTATGCCAATGTGATCTGCCAATTTAATCACGAACAGACAAAACAATTACAGCAGATCGCAAATCAGCATCAGGTTACATTAAATACGTTGATCCAAACGTTATGGGGAGTATTATTACAGAAATACAGCGGGTCCGCAGACGTTGTCTTCGGTAGTGTCGTGTCGGGAAGGCCGGCGGAAATTCCTGATGTGGAACAGATGATCGGCCTGTTCATCAATACGATTCCGGTTCGCATCCGCTGCGATGAGGACAGCACTTTTGCTGATACGATGCAAATGGTTCAACAAAACGCGCTGGCTTCCCAATCGTACGATACCTATCCTTTATACGAAATTCAGGCCCAAACGGAACAAAAGCAAAACTTAATTGATCATATCATGATCTTTGAAAATTATCCGATAGAGCAGCAAGTCGAAGAGGGCCATGATGCTGCGGATTTAAATATCGTGAATTTCCATATAGAAGAACATACCCATTACGATTTTAATGTAGTTGTCATCCCTGGCGAACAACTCACCGTTCATTTTAGTTTTAACCGAAATGAATATGAACAATCAGAGGCAGAGCGGATTCGCGGACATTTTGAACAGCTTATGCAGCAAGTACTGCAGCTGCCGTCTGTCAAAATAGAAGAAATGGAACTTCTGACGCAGCAAGAAAAAGAACAGCTGCACAGCCGTTTTCAGTCTAACGAAATGCATTACCCACGTGAACAAACGATTCATCAGCTGTTCGAGGAACAAGCACTCCGGACGCCGGACCATGAGGCGGTTATATTCGAGGAGCAGCGTATGACATACCTTGAGTTAAATGAACGGGCCAATCAACTAGCACGCACTTTACGAGCTGAAGGCCTACAGGCCGACCAGCTTGTTGCGATCATGGCTGAGCGTTCTCTAGAAATGATGGTCGGGATTTATGCAATTCTGAAAGCGGGAGGCGCTTATGTGCCTATCGACCCGGATTACCCGGAGGAACGCATCCGCTACATCCTTGAAGATTCAGGAGCGACCCTGTTGCTGTCACAGCGTCACGTGAAAGAACGGGTTGCTTTTGCAGGAACGGTCATCGATCTCGATGATACTTCCGTTTACGATGATGATGTTTCTAACTTGGAGCCGCTGTCCGGTGCGGGCGATAGGGCATATGTAATCTACACGTCCGGATCGACCGGCAAGCCCAAGGGGGTTATGGTTGAACATCGTCCGGTTATAAACCGGTTGATGTGGATGCAAAAGGCTTATCCGATCGGCAGCGGCGATACGATTTTACAAAAGACAGCGATCACCTTCGACGTCTCGGTATGGGAGCTGTTCTGGTGGGCTTTGACCGGTGCGAAGGTGTGCCTGCTTCCGCTCGGCGGAGAGAAAGACCCTGAAGTGATTTGGAACACAATAGAAGAGCAAAGTATCACGACAATGCATTTCGTCCCGGCGATGCTGCACGCCTTCCTGAAGTTTGCGGAAACACAGACGGCGAGCGGACAGACAAGCAAGCTGCGTACATTGCGGCAAGTGTTTGCAAGCGGCGAGGCATTAATGCCGGCACATACGTCAAGATTTCATCGGCTTATTACGCCTGTGAACGGCGCCCAACTGATCAACCTGTACGGCCCGACGGAAGCAACGGTCGATGTGTCGTACTTCAACTGCGAAGCGAACCAAGCGTATGCATCAGTACCGATCGGCAAGCCGATCTCGAATATACAGCTGTATATGATGGCACCGGGATCAATGCGTCTACAGCCAGTCGGAGTACCGGGAGAGCTTTGTATCGCAGGCGACGGACTGGCGAGGGGGTACCTGAACCGTCCTGAGCTGACTGCGGAGAAGTTCGCGGATCATCCGTTCGAACCCGGCAAACGGATGTACCGGACGGGCGATCTGGCGAGATGGCTGCCGGACGGTAACATCGAATATTTGGGCCGGATCGATCATCAGGTGAAAATTCGAGGATACAGGATCGAACTCGGCGAGGTGGAAGCTCAGCTCTTAAAGATAGAGTCGGTACAGGAAGCAGTAGTCACCGCTCTTGAAGACGGAGACGGAGAAAAGCAGCTATGCGCATACTTTTCAGCGAACACCGAGCTGATGGTGAGCGAGCTGCGAATAGCGCTGTCGCAGGAACTGCCGGGGTATATGATCCCGTCGTACTTTATCCAACTGGAGCGTTTGCCGTTAACGGCAAACGGAAAAGTCGACCGCAAAGCATTGCCAGCACCAGAAGGAGGCGTGCAAACAGGGATCGAATACGCTGCTCCCCGTACAGCGGCGGAAGCGCAGCTGGCGCATATCTGGCAAGAGGTGCTCGGACTTCCGCGTATCGGCGTGAAAGACAATTTCTTCGACATCGGCGGTCACTCGCTGCGGGCAACGACTCTGACGGCGAAGCTGCACAAAGAGATGGGGGTCAGCCTGCCGCTGCGGGAAGTGTTCCGGTCGCCAACAATTGAAGAAATGGCAGAAACGATTACCGGAATGAAACACACGGCATATACATCTATCCCGACCGTTGAAGCAAAAGAATACTATGCCGTCTCCTCGGCGCAGAAACGGCTGTACATTTTGAATCAGCTGAAAGGCGGAGAGCTGAGCTACAACATGCCGAGTGTCATGAGAGCCGATGGAGCTCTGGATCGGGAACTTGTCGAGAAGGCGATCCGCAAGCTGATTCAGCGCCATGAAACGCTGCGTACCGGCTTTGAACTAATAGATGGAGAACCGGTGCAGCGGATTTATGACGACGTCCAATTTGCAGTGGAATTCACTCAGGCGAAAGAAGAACAGGCGGAAGCCCTCGTTCATGGATTTGTGCGGGCATTTGACTTGGAGAAAGCGCCGCTGCTGCGGGTAGGACTGATCGAGCTTGCAAAAGACCGCCATTTGCTGCTGTTTGACATGCATCATATCATTTCAGACGGCGTATCTATCAAGAATTTGATTGAAGAGTTCGTTTCATTATATGAAGGAAAAGAATTGCCGCCATTAAGAGTTCAGTATAAAGATTATGCGGCGTGGCAGCTGTCGGATATGCAAAGCGAACGGATGAAGAAACAGGAAGCGTACTGGCTGGATGTGTTCAGCGGAGAGGTTCCGGTGCTGGATATGCCAACCGACTACGGAAGACCGGCTGCGCGGAGCTTTGAAGGAGGACAAATCGAGTTTGTCATCGGGCCGGAGTTGACGGAACAGCTGAAAGGCTTGGCGGTGAAGAGCGAAAGCACGCTGTACATGGTGCTGCTGGCTGCTTATACGACCATGCTTGCCAAATACAGCGGGCAAGAAGACATCGTAGTAGGCAGTCCGATTGCCGGAAGAACCCATTCGGATTTGGAAAACTTAATCGGCATGTTCGTGGGCACGCTGGCGATACGAACGAATCCGGTCGGGGAAAAAACATTCCGGGAATACGTGCAGGAAGTCAAAGAGCATACATTAAAAGCGTATGAAAACCAGGAGTATCCATTCGACGAACTGGTGGACAAGCTGAATGTGTCCCGGGATTTCAGCCGCCATCCGCTGTTTGACACGATGTTCATATGGCAAAACACAGAACGGGGAGAATTGAGCCTCGATGATGTGCGTTTTACCCCTTATCCGGACAACCATGCGATGGCGAAGTTCGACCTGACGTTCCAAGCGGCAGAAAACGAAGACGGAATTACAGGTATGATCAGTTACGCGTCAGCGCTGTACAAGCAGGAAACTGCGGAACGCATGGCAAAGCACTTCATCCAATTGATCGAGGAGATTGCGAATGACCCGCAGGCGCCGCTTTCATCGCTGGAGATGATCACCGCGAAGGAGAAAGAGCAGATTGTGGAGAGATGGGGCCAACCGGCGATAGACTGCCCAAGGGACAAAACAATTCACCAATTGTTCGAGGAGCAGGCGGAGCGCACGCCGGAACATACGGCCGCAGTTTACGAGAAAAGCCGATTCACATACCGTGAGCTGAATGAGCGGGCCAACCGCCTGGCGCGGATTTTAAGAAGCGAAGGCGTGCAGCCTGACCAGCCTGTGGGTATTCTGACAGAACGTTCTCTGGAAATGATCGTGGGGATTATGGCGATCCTGAAAGCCGGGGGCGCGTATGTGCCGATGGATCCGGACAGCCCGCAGGAACGCATCCGCTATATTCTGGAGGATTCAGGAGCAAAGGTTCTGCTGGCACAGCCCCATTTACAAGATCGTGTATCGTTTGCCGGAGAGATTTTACTGCTGAATGACGAACGAATGAACAGCGGGGACGGCTCGAATCTGGTGACGGCAGCCGGACCGGATCACTTGGCGTATGTGATTTACACATCAGGCACAACCGGCAAGCCAAAAGGCACGCTGATTGAGCATCGCCAGGTCCTTCATTTGATGGAGGGGCTCCGCGGACAAGTGTACGGTGCTTATGATTTGGGATTGCGTGTGTCTCTGTTGGCACCGTACTATTTCGACGCATCGGTCAAGCAAATTTTCGCGGCACTGTTAGGGGGACATGCACTGTATATCGTCCCTAAAGCATCAGTATCAGACGGTTATGCCTTGTCAAACTATTATCGCACCCACCGCATTGACGTAACAGACGGAACACCTTCACATTTGCAATTGCTTATCGCTGCAGACAGCCTTCATGGGGTAACGATCCGGCACATGCTTATTGGAGGAGAGGCGCTCCCGCAGGCGACGGTGGCGCAATTGCTTGAATTGTTCGCATCGAACGGGTCATCAATGCCGCTCATAACCAATGTATACGGTCCGACGGAAACCTGTGTGGATGCATCGGTCTTTCATATCATACCGGGGACATTGGCATCCGCTGACGACGGCGGTTACGTGCCGATCGGCAAACCGCTGGGCAACAACCGTGTGTATATTGTTGATTCCCATGATCGGATGCTGCCTATAGGTGTAAAGGGTGAGCTGTGCATCGCCGGAGACGGAGTAGGACGAGGGTATCTGAACTTGCCTGAATTAACGGGTGAAAAGTTTGTGGCCGATCCGTTTGTAATCGGAGAGCGGATGTATAAAACAGGCGACCTTGCCCGTTACCTGCCGGATGGAAACATTGAATATGCCGGAAGAAAGGATCATCAGGTTAAAATTCGCGGTTACCGGATCGAACTTGGCGAGGTGGAAGCCGCTCTTCTCAACATCGATCATGTACAAGAAGCGGTGATCCTGGCCAGAGAAAATGCAGAGGGGCAAAGCGATTTGTATGCCTATTTTACAGGGGAGAAGTCACTGCCGATCAATCAGCTTAAAGAAAAACTCTCCGATCAAATACCAGGCTACATGGTTCCTCCATACCTGATGCAACTGGAGCAAATGCCGTTAACCTCCAATGGAAAAGTGAATCGCAGCGCGTTACCGCTGCCTGAAGCAGGCTTGCAGACCGGGATTGACTATGTTGCTCCAAGGACAAAGCCGGAAGAGCAGCTGGTTCACATCTGGAAAGAAGTATTGAAGGTAGAACAAGTCAGCGTCAAAGATAACTTTTTCGATCTCGGCGGGCATTCGTTACGGGGGATGACGCTCGTTACCAAGATCCATAAGCAATTCGACAAAAGCATTTCATTGAGAGAAGTGTTTCAATACCCGACGATTGAAGAAATGGCGAGGGTCATTGCAGGTGCGGAAACCAGCGGACCGGATGAAATCCCTGTTGCAGAAGCCAAAGATGTTTATCCTGTATCTTCTGTGCAAAAGATGGTTTACCTGTCTACACAAATTGAAGGCGGAGAACTAAGTTACAACATGCCGGGGATTTTGACATTGGAAGGCAGGATGGACATGAATCGTTTACAATCTGCGTTCCAAAGTCTGATCCAGCGCCATGAATCGCTACGAACCGGATTTGAAATGATCCGCGGAGAGCTGGTGCAGGTAATCAAGCCGCAGACGGATTTCTCTATAGAAAGGTACAAAGCAGCTGATGAAGAGGTCGAGGAGCTGTTCCGCAATTTCGTGCGGCCTTTCGATCTCAGTCAGGCTCCATTGCTTCGGGCCGGACTCATCGAATTAGAACAGGACAGATATGTTTTCATGTTTGACATGCATCATATCGTTTCAGACGGCGCTTCTATGAATATTTTTGTTGAAGAACTGATTCAATTGTATGACGGCAAAGAATTAACCCCGCTCCGGATTCAATACAAAGATTACACTGTATGGCAGCAGCAGGCGGAGCAGAGGGAACGCATCAAGAGGCAGGAGAACTATTGGCTGAACGTATTTCATGAGGAACTCCCGCCATTTGAGCTGCCGAAAGATTTTGCCAGACCGCGAATTCGAAGCTTTGAAGGCAAGCGATACAATTTCGCTCTCGATGAGAACGTGGTCCAGGGTATAAAACAGATGGAAGAATTGACCGGATCGACCGCTTACATGATCTTGCTGTCAGCCTATAACATACTGCTGGCCAAATACAGCGGTCAGGAAGATATCGTCGTCGGTACGCCTATTGCGGGAAGAATGCATGAAGATTTACAGCATATTATCGGGATGTTTGTGAATACGCTGGCCATCCGTACGGCCCCGGCTGGAGAAAAGACCTTTATGGACTATGTAACGGAAACAAAAGAAACGATGCTGAAAGCTTATGAAAATCAAGAATATCCTTTTGAAGAATTAGTTGAGAAATTGGGAGTGAAACGGGACTTAAGCCGTAATCCGTTATTCGATACGATGTTTGTTCTGCAAAATACGGAACAAACGGATATCGAATTGGACTCTCTCGCGGTCAGACCATATGAACAAACAAATACGGCGGCCAAATTTGATTTACAGCTGACCTTCGTGATGAATCCGTACGAGATACAAGGAAGCTTTGAGTACTGCACGAAGCTGTTCAAACAGAAAACCATCGCTACGCTGAGCAAGGATTACGCCATGATTCTGTCGGCGATCATAAAAGACCCATCGATTCCTTTAAAAGAAATTCAATTAAGTGAGAAAGTAAACAAAAGTGAACACTTTGCAAGCGAAATCGAATTGAATTTCTAAAAACGGCCGGTACCGGCTGTCCCCGGCATGGTGTTTTTACGGGGACAGCGGTCAGCCGGCTAAAACTTACTGGAGGGATATTAATGTCAGAATTTAAGCAACAGGAGTTGTTCTGGAGCAGCATGTTCGATGCGGAAGATCGTCCCAGTGCAATCCCTTCGTTTCAAATGTCGGACTCAGCAATAGAGCATGATGCGCCGAGTGCACCCAACCGTATTCACAGTTCATTGAGCCCCGATGTATCCCTGCGCATCATGAAGATGACGAATAAATCGCCAATGGCCGTTTATATGGTTCTCCTGGTTGGAATCGAGTGTCTTTTGTACAAATATACGGGGGAAGAGGGCGTTATTGTAGGTGTACCGACCTTTGAAGACGAAACCGATGAAGACCTTCGTTTAGACCAAGTCATGTTAATCAAACAAAACGTAAATGCGGACAGCACGTTTAAATCCATATTTAATGAATTCAAACATAAGCTGAACGGAGCCATCTTACATCAGCACGTTCCTTTCGATAAAATGGCCGGTCCATTAAATCTGAACTACGATTCAAATCATTTGCCAATGATCCATACGATCGTATCACTAGATCAGCTGCACCCCATTCGTTTTATAGAAACGGCTGCTGCTGATACATTATTTCAGTTTTCCATAGAAAATGATTCGATTCATTTAAAGTTAACTTATAATGAACAAGCTTATGATCGCCAGTATATGATGCAAGTGATCGAACATGTAAACCGGATTTTTTCGATTTTGTTATTCCAACCCGACCTTATGATCCGCCAGCTTAATATTCTGTCAGACTCAGAGACAAATCAATTCATCGCCTATAATCAAACGGCTGCAGAGTATCCAAGAGAAAAAACGATTCATCAATTTTTGGAGGAACAAGCGGAACGTACCCCTGATCAAACGGCTGTTGTCTACGAGGATAGCCGTCTGACGTACCGTGAATTGAATGAAAGGGCGAATCAACTCGCTCGGACACTGCAATCTGAAGGCGTGCAGCCGGATCAGCCGGTCGGGATTATGGCCGAACGCTCCCTGGATATGATTGTAGGGATCTTCGGGATCTTGAAAGCCGGCGGGGCGTATGTACCGATTGACCCGGGCTATCCCGAGGAACGGGTTCGATACATATTGGAGGATTCGGATACGAAGTTGTTACTCGTGCAGAATCAATCGCAAGAGAGAGTACCTTTTACGGGAAAAGTGCTGGATATGAAAGATCCGCAAAACTTTTGTGAAGACGGGTCGAATGTAGAGCCGGCTGCTGGTCCGGATCATCTGGCCTATGTTATTTATACATCGGGTTCAACGGGCAAGCCGAAAGGGGTTATGGTTGAGCACCGGTCGGTCATCAATCGGCTGGTGTGGATGCAGGAAAAATACCCTCTCGATGAGCGGGATGCGATTCTGCAAAAAACTGCGATCACCTTTGATGTATCAGTGTGGGAACTGTTCTGGTGGACGATATCAGGTTCCAGATTGGTTCTGCTGCCAAACGGAGGAGAAAAGAATCCCGAGCTGATTTTAGATACAATTGCACAAAAAGGCGTCAGCACAATGCATTTTGTACCGGCGATGCTGCATGCCTTCCTGGAATCCATGGATCAGAAGCCAAGCGGGATGTTGAAACAAAAATTAGCGTCATTAAGACATGTGTTTGCAAGCGGGGAGGCTTTGAAGCCTGTACATGTCGCAGGCTTCAAACGCATCATCACGTCGGTGAGCCAGGCTCGAATCATCAACTTGTACGGACCGACTGAGGCAACAATTGATGTATCATACTTTGATTGCCAGACGGAAGAAACATATGCATCGATTCCGATAGGCAAACCGATTTCCAACATTCAATTGTATATATTACATGCTGATTTGGAACATATGCAGCCGATCGGTGTGGCGGGAGAACTGTGCATAGCGGGCGATGGGCTTGCAAGGGGCTACTTGAATCGTCCCGAACTGACGGCCGAGAAGTTTATAAACCATCCGATTGCATCAGGAGAACGGATATACCGGACGGGAGACTTGGCAAGATGGCTGCCGGACGGCAATATCGAGTATTTGGGCCGGATTGATCACCAGGTGAAAATCCGCGGTTACCGCATTGAAATCGGCGAAGTCGAAGGCGCTTTTTTTCAGCTGCCGGGGATCAAAGAAGCCATCGTTATCGCCCGGGAAATCGATGGGGAAACATCTTTGTGCGCCTATTATACCGCACAACATGCTTTAACTGCAGGCGAGCTCCGTGAAGAGCTGTCCCGGCAGCTTCCATCCTATATGATACCTGCGTATTTCGTTCAGCTGGAAGAGATGCCGCTTACTTTCAACGGGAAAATAGACCGTAAATCCCTTCCTTCTCCAAGAGAGAATCTTACAGGCATGAACTATGAAGCTCCTCAAACAGAACTGGAAAAAATACTGGCCGCGGTGTGGGAGTCGGTCTTAGGCTTAGAACGGGTCGGAATCTCAGATCATTTCTTCGAATTGGGGGGCGATTCCATTAAGTCGATTCAAGTGTCCTCAAGATTATACCAAGCCGGGTATAAGTTTGAAATCAAACACTTGTTTAAATACCCAACGATCTCCGAGCTTGTTCCATACGTAGAGCCGGTAACCCGAATCGCAGAACAAGGAGAAATTAAAGGCCGGGCGCTGCTGACACCGATTCAGCATTGGTTTTTTGACCAGGAATACCCGGAATTACACCATTACAATCAAGCGGTTATGCTTTATTGGAAAGAGGGACTGAATGAATCAAAGCTTCGGGACGTCATGAAGAAGATCACAGAGCATCACGATGCTTTGCGCATGGTCTATGTTCCGACAGAAGATGGATATGAAGCCCGAAATCGGGGGATCGATGAAGGTGATCTGTTCAGCCTTGAAGTGATCTCATTACGCGAAGAAAAAAATGTGTCCAAAACGATAGAAACCATTTCCAATGAGATTCAGCAATCCATTCATTTAGCTGAAGGACCGCTCATCAAACTGGGATTGTTCCGGTGTCAAGAGGGAGATCATTTGCTGATTGCAGTTCATCATCTGGTCATCGACGGCGTATCGTGGAGGATTTTACTTGAGGATATAGCGGCAGCTTATGAGCAGCTTCAAAACGGCGAAGCGATCCGGCTTCCGATGAAAACGGACTCTTACCTGTTATGGGCTGAACAGTTGAATCGTTATGCAGAAAGTCAGGAATTCGAAGCGGAAAATCAATACTGGTTCAGACAGAAACATAATCCGCAGCATACATTGCCAAAGGACAATGAACAGGAGACCGGTCTGGCCAAAGACCGGGAAACGGTCATCGTTCAATGGACCGTTGAGGAAACCGAACGTTTATTAAAAAACGCTCACCGGGCTTATTCGACCGATATGAACGATTTATTACTGACCGGTCTGGGAATTGCTATTCATCGTTGGACCGGATATGAAGACATTCTCATTGATCTTGAAGGACACGGCAGAGAGTCTATCATTCCGGATCTCGATATTTCGCGTACAGTGGGATGGTTCACAGGCCTATATCCGGTTTCGCTTCAAATCAAAGCTGATCAGGATATCACCGGGCGGATTAAAACAGTGAAAGAAATTTTGCGTCAGATCCCCCAAAAAGGAATAAGTTACGGCCTGATCAAATATTTATCCGATCACCCGAAGGCACATGAATGGACCGGACATCCGGAAATACGTTTCAATTATTTGGGTCAATTTGATCAAGATGTCCGGAACGGCAAGATAGAGGTATCCCCTTACTCAAGCGGGAAAACAGCCAGTGACAATCGTCCCTTGACCTATACACTTGATATCAACGGCATGATTTCAGACGGCCGATTGTCGCTGGCCATCAGCTATTGCGGTAAACAATATCAAAGAGAAACAATGGAAGCCTGTGCCGATCTCTTAAAAAGCAGCCTGCAGCAAGTCATCGCACATTGTGATGCTCAAGATCAAATTCACCTGACGCCAAGCGATATTTCGTTAAAAGATATAACGATCGGTGAACTGGATCAATTTGTGCAGCAAACGAGTCATCTCGGTGACATTGAAAATATATACCCATTAACCCCGATGCAGAAAGGAATGTTGTTCCACAGCTTGATCGATTCGGCTTCCGAAGCTTACTTTGAACAAGCCGCTTTTGATCTGAAAGGTTTCTTGGATATCGATGCATTCAGGATGAGTTTGGCGCATCTGGCCGAAAAATATGACATTCTTCGGACTCTTTTTTATACAGAATGGAAAGATCAGCCTTTGCAGATTGTATTCCGGCAAAAGCCGATTGAAACGGCCGTTGAAGATATTCGCAGCATGAACAGTCATCAGCGCAGCGAGTTTATTGCCGATTTTGCAAGAAGAGATAAGGCGCGGGGATTCAATCTCACCCGGGATGCTTTAATGCGCGTATCGATCCTGCGGACAGAGGAAGACCAAGCGCGGTTGATATGGAGCTTTCATCATATTTTAATGGATGGCTGGTGTTTGCCTCTTGTTACGAAAGAAGTGTTTGAAACCTATTATGCGATACTTGAGCAAAGGCAGCCGAAGCGGGGAGCCGTCACCCCATACAGCCGATATATCGAATGGCTGGATCAACAAGATCACAAGCAGGCGTCAGCCTATTGGCGCAACTATTTAGAAGGTTATGAAGGGCAGACTGTTTTGTTACAAGAACAACCTTCCGGCCAGGCGAAAGGATACGAAAAAGGTGAGCATGAGTTTCGTTTAGGAAAGCGGCTCACAGACGAAATCAAACGGGCCGCAAGCCGCCAGCAAGTCACCGTCAATACATGGATACAAACCGCATGGGGCTTATTGCTGCAAAGATACAACGGGAGTCAGGATGTCGTCTTCGGCACGGTCGTATCCGGCAGACCGGCAGAAATTCCGGGAATTGAAACCATGGTCGGTTTATTTATCAATACCATTCCCGTACGTATTCATACGCAGTCTGAAATGACAGCTGCACAAGTATTGAAAATGAACCAGGAGCGAGCACTGGCTTCTCAAAAATATGATACATTTCCGTTGTATGACATTCAGGCTCAAACTGAGCAAAAGCAGCAGTTGATCAATCATATTATGGTATTTGAGAATTACCCGGTTGAGAAACAAATAGAACATATGAAGCAGGATGACAACGCATTAGACATTCTCGATTTTCATATGGAAGAACATACTCATTACGATTTTACTTTTATCGTGATGCCGGATGGAGAAATTGACATTCGTTTTGTATACAATCGCGATGTTTATGACCAAGCAAGTGTCGAACGGATGCAGACGCATTTCATGCAAATCATGAAGCAAATGGCGGACGATCAGGAAATTCGCGTTCAAGACCTCGATATCGTAACAGCGGATGAGCGATCGCTCCTGATAGATAAGTTCAACGATACGGCGGCTGAGTATCCAAAGGAAAAGACGATTCATCAATTGTTTGAAGAACAAGCGGAGCGAACGCCGGAGCAAGCGGCGATTGTTTTTGGAGATAAGAAGCTGACGTATCGGGTAGTAAATGAACGCGCCAATCAGCTGGCCCGAACCTTGGTTGCCAAGGGACTTCAGGCCGAGGAGCTTGTCGGCATTATGGCGGAACGTTCACCGGAGATGGTGATAGGCATCCTTGCTATTTTGAAAGCCGGGGGCGTTTACGTACCGATCGATCCGGATTATCCGAAAGAACGCATCCATTATATGCTTGAGGATTCTAACGTCTCTATCTTATTATTGCAGCATCATCTTCTGGAAGGTACCGATTATCAAAGTCATACTGTCTTCCTTGACGATCCGTCATCATACGGCGCCGAAGCATCTAATCTCAATCTGAACGTGATGCCAAATCAATTAGCCTACGTTATTTATACATCAGGAACAACGGGGAATCCGAAAGGCACGCTCATTGAACATAAAAACGTGGTTCGTCTGTTATTTAACAACAAAAATGTTTTTGATTTTAATGCATCGGACACTTGGACTTTGTTTCATTCCTTCTGCTTTGATTTTTCAGTATGGGAAATGTACGGAGCGCTGCTGTATGGGGGCAAATTAGTGATTGTTCCGAAACAAATAGCAAAAAATCCGGAAAGGTATTTGCAATTGTTAAAATCGGAAGCTGTGACCATTTTAAATCAAACGCCAAGTTATTTCTACCAACTGATGCAGGAGGAGAGAGCAGATCCCGAATCCAATTTAAACATCCGAAAAATCATATTTGGCGGAGAGGCGTTAAATCCATCCTTCTTGAAAGACTGGAAGCTTAAATATCCTTTAACCCAATTAATCAATATGTACGGCATCACCGAAACCACCGTTCATGTCACATATAAAGAAATCACGGAACGGGAAATCGACGAGGGCAGAAGCAACATCGGACAACCTATTCCTACTCTGCAAGCGTATATTTTGGACGGATATCAGCACATTCAGGTAATGGGCATACCGGGCGAACTCTATGTGGCAGGAGAGGGACTGGCCAGAGGATATTTGAACCGCCCGGAATTAACGGCTGAGAAATTTGTTGAACACCCGTTTGCCGCAGGCGAAAAAATGTACAAAACGGGAGATGTCGCCCGGTGGCTGCCTGACGGCAATATCGAGTATTTGGGAAGAATTGATCATCAGGTGAAAATCCGGGGCTACCGGATTGAAATTGGCGAGGTCGAAGCGGCTTTATTGCAATCGGAATCTGTCAAAGAAGCGGTCGTCATCGCAATTGAAGAAGAGGGCTCAAAGCAGCTGTGCGCCTACTTGTCAGGAGACGATTCATTAAATACGGCGCAGCTGAAGAGCCATTTGCTGAACAAACTGCCCGCTTATATGATACCGGCTTACTTTGTCCAAATGGAGAAGATGCCGATAACCGCAAATGGAAAAATCGATCGAAAAGCTTTGCCGGCTCCTGAGGGAAATAGGCTCACCGGAACCGAATACGAAGCGCCCGGAACGTTAATTGAAAAGCAGCTGGCCGAGATATGGAAGAACATTTTAGCTCTCAGCGACCCGGGAATTAAAGATAACTTCTTTGATGTTGGCGGTCATTCGCTCAAAGTATTGCAAGTTATTCATCAAATCAACGACCGTATGGGAATCAAAATGCATTATCAAGCCGTATACGATTTTCCTACCATCGAAACAATGGCACGCGCCATTCAAGCGGCAGTTTTCGAGTCCAAGACGGATAACGTATTCGTCAAGATGAATCAGAACGGTTCAATCCCTGTGTTCTGTTTCCCGCCTTTAATCGGATACGGGCTGGTCTATAATGAAATGGCGAAAAGACTTGACGGCCGCTGCACCGTCTATGCCGCTGATTTCCTAGAAGAGCCGTCTTACGAGCAAGAGATCGTTGACCGGTATGCAGAAAGCATGATAGGCATTCAGGAACAAGAGCCCTTTGTTTTACTTGGTTACTCCTCGGGGTCGAATTTGGCTTTTGAGGTTGCCAAAGCCTTGGAGAAGCGCGGACGCATCGTATCGGACATTATGATGCTTGATTCTAAAAGAGCCGTTTCGGTGAATTATTTTTCGGAAGAGGAAACCGAAGAGATCATTCATCGGAATCTGGATATCATTCCGGATTATTATAGAGAATTATTAACCATTCCTTCCATTAAGGATAAAATCAGAAGCTATCTCACATATCACAATAAACTGATCAATTCCGGCGCGGTGAACGCCAACATTCATCATTTTCTATGCGGCGAGTTGACCGATAGAGGATGGAAGCAATCAACCGCACAGCATTACCTTGAGTACAAATTAAAAGGAGACCATGTGACGATCTTTGACCCTCACAATATTGAAGAAAATACGGATACAATTCGATCTATTATCAAAAGGATTGAAGAACGGCATCATCACGGACTTGTTCTTGAAGAACAACTGTCAATGGGATCGTTTGCGGGAGACGCAAAGTTTGACAAAATGTAAATGATCAAGTGTAAAACGCCGCTGGCCTGGTACTCAGCGGCGTTTTTATTAAAAAGGCGAGAGTCATACTCCTGTGTTCGCAAGGCTTACTCCAGAGCCGTTCTCCATGCCCAGTTGTCATCAAATGGTAAAAAAAATCATCATACATTTTAAGGAAAAAGGAGGATGTCAAGTTATTAGAAAAAAGTGTAGCGTATGTTTATAGGTACTAGCTCTATTATTGAGTTGCTTAACTGCGGAGTCTGCTTTTTACTGCCGGTACTGCAATTTGTTCTCAGGTGGTAAAAGCTCCCTAAATTTAAAGAAAAAGGAGGATCGTTAAGTTATGTGTAAAAAATGTTGGGTATGCCTATGGGTCCTTGCTTTATTATTGAGTTGCTTCACTGGGAAGTCTGCGTATGCTGCCAGCACTCCAATTGCAAAACATGTTGGGAATTCAAATCCGCTTATAGACCATCATTTGGGAGCAGATCCGTTTGCGCTGACCTATAACGGAAGAGTCTACATCTATATGTCAAGCGATGACTATGAATATAACAGCGACGGAACGATTAAGGATAATTCATTTGCCAATTTGAATAAAATATCCGTCATATCTTCAGCGGATATGGTGAACTGGACAGATCACGGAGCGATTCCCGCAGCGGGTGCCAATGGGGCGAATGGCGGCCGGGGGATTGCCAAATGGGCAGGAGCATCATGGGCCCCGTCAGCCGCGGTGAAAAAGATCAATGGTAAGGATAAATTTTTCCTTTATTTCGCAAACGGCGGCGGAGGTATCGGGGTTCTCACTGCAGACAGCCCGACCGGCCCATGGACAGATCCGATCGGAAAAGCGCTGGTAACGCCAAATACGCCAGGAATGTCCGGTGTTGTATGGCTTTTTGATCCGGCAGTATTCATAGATGATGACGGTACCGGTTACCTATATGCCGGCGGAGGCGTTCCGGGCGGTTCAAATCCAACGCAGGGGCAATGGGCCAATCCTAAAACAGCAAGAGTCATGAAATTAGGTCCTGATATGACCAGTGTTGCTGGAAGTGCATCGACCATTGATGCGCCATTTATGTTTGAAGACTCAGGGATGCATAAGTATAACGGAAAATATTACTATTCCTATTGTATCAATTTCGGGGGCGCGCACCCCGCCGATAAACCTCCAGGTGAGATTGGCTATATGACCAGCTCAAGTCCTATGGATTCTTTTTCGTATAGAGGGCACTTTCTGAAAAATCCGGGAGCATTTTTCGGAGGCGGCGGGAACAATCACCATGCTGTTTTCAATTTTAAAAACGAGTGGTATGTGGTGTATCATACTCAAACTGTCAGCTCCGCTCTTTACGGGGCCGGCAAAGGATACCGTTCTCCCCATATTAATAAGCTTGTGCATAATCCAGATGGCTCCCTGCAAGAGGTAGCGGCAAATTTTGCAGGTGTCAAACAGCTATCCAACTTGAATCCATATCACCGGGTAGAAGCGGAA
Organism: Bacillus sp. SIMBA_031; assembly: GCF_046535225.1. Taxonomy (NCBI): domain Bacteria; kingdom Bacillati; phylum Bacillota; class Bacilli; order Caryophanales; family Bacillaceae; genus Bacillus; species Bacillus sp. SIMBA_031. The sequence goes on along the minus strand of NZ_JAWRXC010000001.1, from coordinate 1,005,049 downwards.
ACGTTTGCCTGGAACGGACGGATTTTGACAGAGGCATCCTCAGCACCCGGCGGGCCGGTCAATAATCAACATGTCACAAACATTCATAACGGAGACTGGATTGCTGTTGGAAATGCAGACTTCGGCTCAGGCGGCGCCAAGACGTTTAAAGCAAATGTAGCGTCCGCTCTTGGCGGGAAAATAGAAGTGCGGCTAGACAGTGCAAACGGTAAGCTTGTCGGAACCTTGAATGTCCCTTCGACAGGCGGAACGCAATCCTGGAGAGAAATAGAAACTGCGGTAAGCGGCGCATCCGGTGTTCACAACGTATTCTTTGTATTTACGGGAACTGGTACAGGAAACTTGTTTAATGTTGATTACTGGCAGTTTACACAAAGATAAGCAAAGGGTGACAAAGGTACGTTTTCTTTGTCCATAAACGACATATGAAGGAGAGGGAAAAATGATGTCGAGCGTAAAAAAAACAATTTGTGCATTATTGGTATGTTTCACAATGCTGTCCGTCATGCTCTTAGGACCGGGAGTTACTGAAGTTTCAGCAGCGAGTGATGCAACAGTTAATATATCTGCAGATAGACAAGTGATTCGCGGTTTTGGAGGAATGAACCACCCGGCTTGGATTGGAGACTTGACTGCAGCCCAACGGGAGACCGCTTTTGGCAATGGACAGAATCAGTTAGGTTTTTCGGTCTTAAGAATTCATGTAGATGAAAATAGAAACAATTGGTACAAGGAAGTGGAGACTGCAAAGAGTGCGATCAAACATGGAGCAATCGTTTTTGCTTCCCCTTGGAATCCGCCAAACGATATGGTTGAGACTTTCAATCATAATGGTGACACATCAGCTAAGCGGCTGAGATACGATAAGTACGCCGCATACGCGCAGCATCTTAACGATTTCGTTAATTTCATGAAGAGTAATGGTGTGAATCTGTATGCGATTTCTATGCAAAACGAGCCTGATTACGCTCACGAATGGACATGGTGGACGCCCCAAGAAATCCTGCGTTTCATGAGAGAGAATGCCGGTTCCATTAATGCCCGCGTGATTGCGCCGGAATCATTTCAATACCTGAAAAATATATCGGACCCCATTTTGAACGATCCGCAGGCGCTTAGGAATATGGATATCCTCGGAACCCACCTGTACGGCACTCAGGTCAGTCAGTTTCCTTATCCTCTTTTCAAACAAAAAGGAGGAGGGAAAGAGCTATGGATGACGGAGGTATACTATCCGAATAGTGACAACAATTCAGCGGATCGCTGGCCTGAGGCTTTAGGTGTTTCAGAGCATATTCACCATTCAATGGTAGAGGGAGATTTTCAAGCTTATGTGTGGTGGTACATCCGCAGATCATACGGCCCTATGAAAGAAGATGGAATGATCAGCAAACGCGGATACAATATGGCTCATTTCTCAAAATTTGTGCGCCCTGGCTATGTAAGGATTGATGCAACGAAAAATCCTGAACCGAATGTGTACGTGTCAGCCTATAAAGGAGACAATAAAGTCGTGATTGTTGCCATTAATAAAAATAACACAGGGGTCAACCAAAACTTTGTGTTGCAGAATGGAACTGCTTCGCAAGTATCCAGATGGGTCACGAGCAGCAGCAGCAATCTTCAGCCTGGAACCGATCTCAAAGTAACGGACAATCATTTTTGGGCCCATCTTCCGGCTCAAAGCGTGACAACATTTGTTGTAAAGCGTTAAAAACATCAGCATCGCAATAAGCCAATTTTCTTACTTGAAAAAGAAAATTGGCTTATTTTCTGTGGGATAGAAGTGTTGATTTTTTTAACGATACACAGACATTGGGTATAATAATGACAATGACTTCAAGGAGTGATCAATATATGTCACGGCTTCACAGCAAAGTATTAATCATAGACGACGAAAAAGAAATTTTGGAACTGATCAAAACCGTATTAATAAGAGAAGGCATTGATCGCGTGATCACCGCTTCGACTGCCAGTGACGGATTGGCTCAATTTCATCAAGAAAATCCCGATCTTGTGATATTGGATATCATGCTGCCAGACGGTGAAGGCTATGATATCTGCAAGCAAATAAGAGACATTTCACACGTTCCTATTATCTTTTTGTCTGCAAAGGGGGAGGAAACGGATAAAATTGTAGGACTTGCCATCGGCGGGGACGACTACATTACAAAACCCTTCAGCCCTAAGGAAGTTGCATACCGGGTCAAAGCGCAGCTGAGACGGGTCTCTTACTTACAGCCTTCTCAAACCGGAACCGTGATAAAAAAAGGGCCATTTGAATTAAACCAACAACAAGCCGAGCTCACCAAAAATGAAGCGGCTATTGAGTTAACACCTAAAGAACTTATGCTTATGACCTATTTTCTGCAGCATCCCAATCGGGTGATCAGTAAAGAAACACTCTATCAAGCTGTATGGGGAGAAGATTTCTTCGGTTCTGACAACACGGTGATGGTTCATATACGCAGGCTCCGTGAGAAAATAGAAAACACCCCATCAAAACCAGACTTTCTCGTCACTGTGAAAGGGTTAGGCTACAAATTTGTTGTAAAGGATGCGTAAGGATGAATTGGCGATTAACAGGCAGGTATATGGTCTCTGTCATTATCGTGACCATCATTACAGTCTTCATTAATTTATTTATTTTTATGTTTTGGCTCGTTTTCCAGGCGAACAGCCAACATGACGAAGAAAGTACACCGGAAACTTTCACAAGATCATTCCGACAATATGTCACGTTATCGAACAATGGTATCACAGTAAACAAAGAGGGCCAAAAAGCTTTAAAAGAGCAGAATGCATGGATTCAAATATTAGATGAAAACGGACAGGATGTTTATCATGATAGAGAACCTAAAGGACTGAAGAAAAAATATACGCCTATTGAAATTGTAAATTTACATAAATATAAGGATGAACGATTATTATCAACCATTTACGCCGGCGGAAAAAAAGTAAACGGCAAGGAGTACAGTTACTTTATAGGGTTTAAAAATCCCTCTCTCGGAAAGTATGTCCTCTCATATGATACCAAGGAATTTGTGACGAAGTTCAATGCAGGGACCATCATATTATTATCAATAGATGCATTGATCGCGTTACTCATTGGCTATCTATTCAGCCGGCAGCTCACAAAACCGCTCGGCCGTGTCATTCAAGGAATCCAGCGGTTAGCTAATGGAGATTATACGATCAAAATGAAATCCAAAGGCATTTATAAAGATGTCTTCTATAATGTCAATCACTTATCGGAACAACTATCTTCAAGCAAAAAAGAAAAAGATAAATTAGAGCAAATGCGTGAAGAGTGGATCAGTCATATTTCTCATGACATTAAAACACCATTAGCATCTATTCAGGGCTATGCAGAAATCATCCAAGATCCAAATTACCATCTCACAGTCGAACAGATCAGAGAGTACGCCCAGATCATTGAGAGTAAATCCCTCTATATGAAAGATGTGATGGAAGATTTAAATTTAACGACAAGGCTGAAAAACAACGATGTGATGTTACATACAGAGCAGGTAAACCTTGTATCGCTGCTGCGGGAAACGTTAATTGATATGTTAAACGATTCTAGATATGCGGATAAGTCCATTGAACTTCAAACGAACCTGGAAAAGCTGATGCTGAACCTTGATGCGATATTGATTCGGAGAGCGGTCACGAATCTCATTTTAAATGCCCTCGTTCACAATGATCCTGATGTGAAGATCGTTGTACAGCTTGAACAAAAAGAACGGACTCATGTGACAATTAAGGACAACGGCAAAGGGATAGAAGAAGAGGAGCTGGAAAAAGTGTTTGATCGCTATTACAGGGGCACAAATACAGGAACGACGCATGCAGGCTCTGGTCTTGGAATGGCCATAGCAAAGGATATTATCCAAAAGCACGGAGGGGACATCACCATTCAAAGCACCGCGGGAGAAGGGACAACGATAGATATACAATTATCATAATGGCTATACAAAAAAACGGTTCTGTTGATTAATTACAGAACCGTTTTTTCCTATTGTTCCGAAAACACTTTGATTCCTTTGACAATGTTCCAAATGAAAAAGTAGATCGCCACAAGGAATGTAACAGCATACGTCGCAAGCAGGAAAGGCCCGGCGTGCCTGATGTCATTCATACCAAGTAAACCTGAAGCGATGATGCCAATTACAAAAATCAAATAAGGAATCAGATGCGTCCATAAAGATTTTTTCGCATGATATTTCACATCGTCCTGACCTAAGAAATAGACGATAATCGGAAACAGAAACGGCGCAAAAAATATACTGAAGTAACATAATGAAGACAAAATTTTATTTTCTCTCAAACCTTTTCACCTCTATGATTTATTGAAGGGGGAATTCTTCTGGCTGAATCCCTCACTGAAGTACAATCTTATTGTACAACTCCAACCTTAACCCGTATTAATCCGAACCTTACATCAACCTTACATTAACAAGGACGGGCAAGGGCTCGTCTTCTTACAGCAATCATAAGATTCAATGCCATATTGAGACTCATCACATTCAGCGTGTCTACGTTGGAAATACATTTAATTTTTCGATTCGATTGAAAAATGACGTGTAAAGTCCCGATTCAGTCCGATTTTCTTTGTACTATATGTGTCAAGTGTGTCTTATTCAATAGAGATAGAGCAAATTGACAGGCTTTTACACCTCCTAAAAACAAGAAATTAGGTTGATAGACAATCATGAGAAAGATTTTTACAATGAGTTCGAGCTCATAAGAAAGAGCCAAAATGATGCGAAGGAGGAAAAGATCAGATATGAAACGGTCAATTTCTATTTTTATTACGTGTTTATTGATTACGGTATTGACAATGAGCGGCTTGCCAGCTTCACCGGCATCAGCAGCAGGGACAAAAACGCCAGTAGCCAAGAATGGTCAGCTTAGCATAAAAGGTACACAGCTCGTAAACCGAGACGGCAAAGCGGTACAGCTGAAAGGGATCAGCTCACACGGATTGCAATGGTATGGCGATTTCGTCAATAAAGACAGCTTAAAATGGCTGAGAGACGATTGGGGCATCACCGTTTTCCGCGCGGCAATGTATACGGCAGACGGCGGTTATATTGACAACCCGTCTGTGAAAAACAAAGTGAAAGAAGCAGTTGAAACAGCAAAAGAACTTGGGATATATGTCATCATTGACTGGCATATCTTAAATGACGGCAATCCAAACCAAAATAAAGAGAAGGCAAAAGAATTTTTCAAGGAGATGTCAAGTCTTTACGGAAACACGCCAAACGTCATTTATGAAATTGCAAATGAACCAAACGGTGACGTGAACTGGAAGCGTGATATTAAACCGTATGCGGAAGAAGTGATTTCCGTTATCCGCAAAAATGACCCCGACAATCCCATCATTGTCGGAACCGGTACATGGAGCCAGGATGTGAATGATGCTGCCGATGACCAGCTAAAAGATGCAAACGTCATGTACGCGCTTCATTTTTATGCCGGCACACACGGCCAATCTTTACGGGATAAAGCAAACTATGCACTCAGTAAAGGAGCGCCTATTTTCGTGACGGAATGGGGAACAAGCGACGCGTCTGGAAATGGCGGTGTATTCCTTGACCAGTCGCGGGAATGGCTGAATTATCTCGACAGCAAGAAAATCAGCTGGGTGAACTGGAATCTTTCTGATAAGCAGGAATCATCCTCAGCGTTAAAGCCTGGAGCATCTAAAACAGGCGGCTGGCCGCTGTCAGATTTAACTGCTTCAGGAACCTTCGTAAGAGAAAACATTCGCGGCAACAAAGATTCAACGAAGGACGGCCCTGAAACGCCAGCACAAGATAATCCCACACAGGAAAAAGGCGTTCCTGTACAATACAAAGCAGGGGATGGGAGTGTGAACAGCAATCAAATCCGCATGCAGCTTCACATAAAAAATAACGGGAATACCAAGGTTGATTTAAAAGGTGTCACTGCCCGTTACTGGTATAACGCGAAAAACAAAGGCCAAAACTTTGACTGTGACTACGCGCAGATTGGATGCGGTAATCTGACCCACAAATTTGTGACGCTGCATAAACCTAAGCAAGGTGCAGATACCTATCTGGAACTGGGGTTTAAAACAGGAACACTGTCACCGGGAGCAAGCACAGGGAATATTCAGCTTCGTCTTCACAATGATGACTGGAGCAATTATGCACAAAGCGGCGATTATTCCTTTTTCCAATCAAATACATTTAAAACAACGAAAAAAATCACATTATATCATCAAGGAAAACTGATTTGGGGTACAGAACCCAATTAGTTAAGCTTTAGGCGGACATCATAACGATGTCCGCTTTTATCATCTTAAACAGCAATACAAGGAGGTTTACGTGGCGGATGAAACTCTGAAACAGTATATGAGCCTGTACAAATGTTGTTAGCAATCTCAAGAAAGCCAAGGAGTAGATATGATTCACTGAACATATGATGTAATGAAAAGCGTTTGTAGCGCAATGTGTGTATTTCACATCCGCCACTTTTATTACTTAAGGGGGAACAAGAGAATGAAAAAGTATGACGCATTTCCAGAGCCAATTGGCGGCTATACTGTCGGCCGAACCCAGATGGATTTTGAGTACACGGCATCAGATCATGCAAAAAGAGAACTGACGGCGTTTGTGTACTATCCGTCCGACAGCAGCGAAGGGAAGACTACATCAGCGTACATGTTTCCTGAAGTCTGCGAAATGCTTGATGAGCAGACGCTTCTCACTGCGTTGAAGGATGCTTACTCTATAGATATCAAGACCCAATGTTACGACGGCCTTGCTCTCTCCGGGATGGAAAAACGCTATCCAGTGTTATTTTATGTTTGCGGCGGGGGCGGTTCTCCAGAATGGGGTACAGTGATCTGTACAGACTTGGCAAGCATGGGATATGTTGTGGTAAGCATCGGCCATCAGAATAGCACGATGTATAAGCGTAAAGATGGGCGCCTGTTTAATATATCAAAGGATTTTTCGGATGTTATTATGGCGTTTTCTGAAGATCCGGAGATGATGGCGTTGGCTGGTAAGATGGAGATGCGTCCTGACGACGAAACTGCCATTGAGATGTGCCAAAACGTGCTTACACTGCCGATACTTTACAAGTTAACAAAGTATAGTGAATTACAGGCAGAAGATGTAAGGTATGCAGCCGATTATCTTGTCAAATTGGACTCTGGAGAGCTGAATTCCATCTTTAAGGGCAGATTGTTGCTTGACATCGGTATTGGCATAGTCGGACATTCTTATGGAGGGGCTACGACGGCGATTGTTTGCCGGGACGACGACCGGTTCGCCTGCGGGATTGGCTTGGACAGCGGTGCGTTCGGCCTTCAGGGCAGCGACATCAAGAAACCCTTCTTGCTGCTGTTTTCTGAACCGAACTATAACATGAATGCGATCATTGGCGCTAACAATAGCATGGATACCTATTATTTCTCTGTTGATCGTGCTGCGCATTTAGATTACTGCGACATCGTGTTTACCAGTGTGAATGAGGAACTTAGAGGCGAACGGGATGCCATGGAGATGCGAAATCTTGTTACAGACTATACGAAGAACTTTTTTGATCATTACATACTGCAGAAGGCTGCAAGTGTGGAAAGTCTGGCATACGATGGCGTGGACTTGATCAAGAAGACCAGCAACAAGTGACATAACCGATTAAAATACTCAAACTAAAACCTTTATGACCAATTTAATTTATTAAGGACGTAGAGGTTTTTTAATATTACACTACAATAAGGGAATGCTGTTAGAATAGATCTACTTTTATATTCTCTTCACAATTCCTAGTTTACATAATATATATTCTAGGAAGTTAAATCTTTAATGAAAATTCTGTCTCGTTATCTTAAGTATACTTAGTTGATGAGACAGAATTAAAAAATAGGATGTATTACGATTTGTATTTATTTCTCACTGCTTTACATAGACCCAGATCAATCCCGGAAGAGTTTCTGCTTTTGCTGGCGACACAGAAACCAATAATGCTCCAGCAATTACAGCCGCACCGGCTATTTTTTTAATTTTACTTTTAAACATTAATATTGCCCCCTTATGATTTTTATAATGAATTTTATCCGAATAAGATCTCTTCTTTTTTGAAAGCGTACACAAAAATAAAATCATGTCTAGTAATACTCCGACGATTTTTTCGCATCGGCTCCCCACATATGAGCTGAGCAAGTATGACAGCCGCCAGCCCGAGCACTGCCGCGAAATAAAATCCGGCTCTGAGCCCCAGCCAATCATTAAAAAATCCCTCGGCCAAAGGTCCTCCGAAAATACCGAGTGCATAAAGCGCCTGGTATGCCCCCATCGATGTTGCTCTCATGTCTTCCGGAACAGACTCAATCGACATTCCAAGCAGCAAAGCCAAAATAATGCCGAGTGAAAAACCTATTAAAACCTGAACCACATAAAGCGCCAGCGGGCTGACGGTAAAAGGAATGATAAAAATAAAAAGGCTGCGAGTAAATAAAACAGCTTTAATGTTACCCGTTTCCGCACCTGCGAACTAATGTTCCTATCACTAGCGGAGTCAGTGCGTGCAGAGTCATAAACGAAAAGACAACAAGCTGATTTCTTTCTCACTGACACCTATACGCAGCGCATATGCCGTTGTGAAGCCAAACATTTTCGTAAAAATCATGTCATGGGCTAAAATGGATAAAAACGAGATTTTCAGCAAGGACATATGCCCGGCTGCCTTCACCATACCGCTCAATGTAACAGGTATCTTTGCGGTCGTTTTCATTTCGCGAATCATGAAAGACAGGCAAAGACTGGCAAGACCGAGGCTGCGTCCCATCCTCATTCACTGACAACATAACCGCTCATGCCCCTCCCTGACAGCTGGGCTAACACGAGAATAAATGAGATCCAGCGCATGAATCCTTTCGTGTCATCCGCCGCAAAATAGCTCGCAAATAAAATGGTGAATATAACCCATGTAGATGAGAAAAAGCCGCCTGATGAACAGACGGCTCTGCAGCTTGTTATTTGCTTCGGTTACCTGCGGAAGCATGAGTGATCCGATAATGCACAGTTAAAAATTTCAGTCCGAACAGCCACATATGATGAACGGCCTTCAGGCTGGTTTCGCTCTGGGCTGAAATAAGAAATGTCTCTGCCAGCGGAAGATGACACGCCCCCCATTTCGTCTGCAGATAAATCCCTTCATCACCCGCTCCGCTTTTTCGCCGTCTGCTTGTCAAAACAAGATTCTGCTTACGCGCATAAGGTTTTAAAATGCCCGTCATTTGGCCGTACGGCAGCGGGAGAGAGATATTCATGTATCCTTCCCCTTTTGCCCTGTACGCTGAATACAGCGCAGTAAAAACGGTTTTCTGCTTTTCATTTGTTCTGATCCACGCACGGACATTTTTTCTGCCGTCTTTGTCAGAGTCAACGCCTATGATATCACTGTGCATAATATACCAATCCGGATTCATGGACAGGTGAATCTGCCCCGCTCTTCTGCTGAACGGCTCGTACACGCGCGCGAACGGACGAAACCATCTGCTCCACGTCACTTTTGCCATGATGTCATAATCAATTGTCTCTTCATAAAAGGAAATAACGGCCGGCGCCAGTTTTTCAATTGAAAAGTCTTCAGAATGCAGTTCTCTCATCTGATTCAGAAGGCCGGTATAATGGATGTCATTTGCTGCATGAATATCAGTCAAAAATTCTTTGCCTATCGTTCTCTTCCCGTAAATACGGCTGAACGTTCTATCACTGCCCTCATCAAACGGTCTCGGATTTTCCAACCTCCACCCCGCCAAAGCCGGCAGGATAACGCCGAATGCATTGACGGCCCCGTGAATCCAAATCATCTGGCTGATCGTGAGCGTTGCCTCCTCGCGGTAGACACCGTACGAATATATCAAAGAAAAAGCAATTGTGATCATTAACACAGCCGAAGAACTCCTGATCAAGATCCTGCCTGTTTTCGTAACAAACGGCGCCTTAAAGACGAGATATGCATTTACATACAGACCCGCCAGATACAGAGCGACAGCAATCACATCAAGTGTCTTTGAAAATGTAATCCCCAAGGCAATAAGGATCGGCGAAATCAAAATAATGACCGTGCTCCACTGGTAAAGTTCGCGTTTCTCCCGTATGATCCTGCCAAGCAATCCGTTAAAGATCGGAATGAGGAAAGCGGAATAGTGAAAGTGCACCGCCGTCAGCAGAACGATAAGCGGGCCGAAATTCATGACGGGAATCTCAAGGACATATGCGAAGAACCAGAATCCGCCCCCGGCCAAATAAATGAAACCCGCCATAACAGACATCTCTTCTGTTCTGTGAATATTTGTTTTCATCAGCCGCCGGACAGCATACAGTGCCAGCCCAAGCGTATAAATGAGCCACACAAAGGCAAAAAAACTGAAGTCTGTGACAAGCGCAAGCACCGCACATAAAGCGGCAACAGGATAACTCCGTAATAACACATTCTCTAAGGTCTTTGACGGCCGAAAAGCAAAATCGAATACAGCGGGAACGAAAAAAAGTACAGAAAATAAAACAAACGTCTCAGCAGCTGATATATGCGGAGCTTCAGCCGCCGCAAATCCCAAAAAGCAAATCACGCTTACCATGAGATAACGCTTCAGCATGTTTCTCCCTCTGTTTCCCGGAAAGTCCCCCGGTAAGAGAAAAGCGTGCCGAGTATCCGGTTTTTCACATGAACCTTTATGCTGAAGCAATTCATTTCCTCATCATAAGCCTCATAAACGGTTGAACTGCCGCACAGCCATGCCGGAAGCGGGATTTTCTTTCCGCCTATCAGGAGCCACTGCCTTCCGGATGTAATAACAAGCCCTCCGTCTGAAGACGCTTCTAAATGCAGTTCAGACAGTAGGATGTGAGGTTTGCCGAAGTAATCAAGAATTCTGTTTTCCCGCTCATCATATTCCATGACCGCATCAAAAAAACGCGTTTTGCCTTTAAAGAAAAAGGTACGATTCCATTCTACGCCATTTTGCCTGTTTTTGTTTTCGATAGTGAAAGGGATATCGTTTCCCCTCTCTGAGAAAAAACATCTGAAAAAAACACCTGTCTTTAAAAGCATTCTGACAAGAAAAGAACCTCCCTTTATTTCTGACATAACGCCTTCTCCGCAAAACGTGCGTGATCCGTCAAATCTGTACCGTTTCTGCAGCATCGGGTGCAGTGATTGATAATGAGTAATCGCTTTTTCATACATTGAATCCGTCATTTCACTTCTCTCTTTCGTTTTGTATGCCAGGCGCTCGGCAGCTTGAGCTTAAGAATCATGCCGGCTATTGTAAGTACTCCTAATGAGATCACGAATCCGCCGTCGGAATATAGCAGTGCCGTTACACAAAAGAAGACTGACTGCCCGGTGTGAATCAGCCACTTTCTCCGCATGGGAAGCAGCCATAATACCCCTAACCCTGTCTCCAGCGCTCCCCTCACGATCTCTGCATCGGCACAGCCATCATGAAAGCCTTGAAAAAACCAATACAGACTGAATACGAGACACATAAAGACATAGACAAATCCGAAACGGACTGATATCTTCGGATGTCTGTTTTGTTCTATCCAAAGCCGCAACGCATCAAAGCTCCATGCGGTAGCCCAGCTTAGCAGAGGACGAAATAAAAAACGGTCTATCCAACTTCCCGGCAGACCGCGGGCCGTTTCATATTGATATTGAGTCAAAAATGCGGTTTGTCCGTCATCCCGCTCTATATACTTCCAGTAGCCCCTGCCTTCTTTTATAAGTGACAGCGGATGAGCAGAGGCAAAAGCGAGTGAAGACACTCTTTCTGACGAGCGAGACCTTATGTCACCTATTGATTCGCCCGTGCCGGATACCTTCAGCCCAAAACCGATTCGTGTTTCATATAGAAATCTCTGCGGTTCATCTGGCAGCCTATGAAGATATGTAATGTCAGAAAAACGCAGATCCCATTCCTTATGAAGATGCGGGTTTTGCGTATATTCCCAAAGCGTTTCTATATCAGATGCAATATTGATTTCGACATATATCGGCTTCTGTTTCATGCCCCCTCCTCTTCCCTTCTTTTGTAAACAATTCCTATATTATCATAGGAACAGATCAAGCGGCAGAACGAAAAGGCCATCCCGTTATCGGCAGGACAGCCTCAGTGGCTTTGATGACTTATGAATAAGGTATCGTGTCTTTTTTATCTTCAGAAGCGGGTTGAATGATAATCGGACGCACGAAACGGATTACCGCAGCCGAGGCCAAAACGGCTAATCCGCCTGCAAGCAAAAACGCCCCCGAGAATGATCCGCTTTTATCCGCGATAAAGCCGGTTAAAGCAGGCCCGATAATACCGGCCGTGTTTGCAAGAAAATGCATAAAGCCGCCGACTGACCCGACATTCCTTTGATCAACCACATCATGAATGACCGCCCAATAGATAGAGCCCGTTATATATAAAAAGAAGACTGATAAAGCAACGAGAATAACGGCACTTACGGTAGTGGTAACAAGTCCGGCAAATCCGATCAGTACAGCGGAGGCGAACAGACAAGTGACAAGAATGACTTTCCGTGAGAACAAAACCCCTTTTCCGGCGGTTTTTTTGAATACATAATCAGAAATCATTCCGCCTGCCGCCAAACCGATAAATCCAAGAATCCAGGGAATAACAGTCACCACGCTCATAAATTCAACACTTAAACCGCGTTCCTTCACCAGATAGCTCGGAAACCATGTTAAGAAGAAAAATAAAATGTAATTGTAGGCGAAAAAGGCAAAAGCCGTGAAGAGAACCGTTTTTTGTTTCAAATAAAAGGTCATCGGGATATGCTGCTCATGCGACTGAATCTTCGCTTTCATTGCCGGGGCGTCTTCCGTCGGCGCCGGCCGTTCTTTTACAAATTTAAACCAGATGACCACCCAGACTAAACCGATGATCATGATCAGGACAAAGGAAACCTTCCAGCTGAACGCCACAGCAATCATCCCGACAATCGGGCCGGAGATCGCTCCGCCGAGCGGCGTGCCGCTGTTTGTCAGGCCGATGACCGTGGCGCGCTGAGACGGAGGAAACCAATTGTTGACCATTTTGCTTATGGCAGCCGACAGCGGCCCCTCCCCCATACCGAATAAAACACGGATAATCAAAAGACTTACAAATCCGAAAGCAAGCGCAACCGCTCCGCTGAAAAGAGACCAAACGATCATCGCCGTACACAATGTCAATTTAGCCCCGTACCGGTCAGATGCAACACCGCCTAGAAAGTTAAACACAGCGTATCCGACAGAAAAACTGCTGAAAATCAGCCCCATTTGGGTTGCCGACAATGTGAGATCCTGCTGTATGAACGGCGCTGCAATAGACAGCGCTGAGCGGTCTAAATAGTTAATCACCCCGGCTGAAAATAAAAGAAGAATAATAGGGAATCTATCCTTTGAGAACATAAAATCCCCCTCTCATCATTTCATAATATTCAGACATTTGAATTGCCGGAGTAAAACGGTTTATGCAATGAAACCGGTTATCCGGATTGTCTTGCGAGCAGCGCCGGTTTATAGCGGTGAATCCGTTTTTCACCGCCATCTTTTTCTTGTACCTGGCGAAGAAGAAGGCTTCCCGCTTTTCGCGCCATTTCTGCCGCAGGCTGAACGATCGTCGTAATCGGAGGAGTAAAAAAACCCGCAAAAGGAACTTCATCAATCCCGATGACGGCAGCCTTATCCGGAATTGTCATATCATGCTCCTTCATATACTTCAGCACCTCAACAAGAACGATATCGTTTGCCGCCAATATCGCTTTCGGAGGCTCCTCAAGTGAGAACAGCTCTGACAAAACATTGGAAATATCAGCCGCATCGGCTGTTTTGATATATTCGTTCCGCACCATCATTCCGTGGCGGTCAAGCGCCTTCTTATACCCTTCAATCCTTTCTACCCTCGGACTGATTTCCCGAATAATGGACGTCGTAATAATCGCGATTCTCTTAATGCCGCTTTCGATAAACCGGTCAACGGCAAGACCGGCTGCATGATGGTTATCAAGCATCACTGTCGGAATCCCGAGTTCTTCAATGGTTCTGTCCATAAACACGACCGGAAACGTATCGCGTTTCATCTTTTCATATAAAGAGAGATTTTCGCCCGTCGGAAAAATAATAATTCCGTCCACCTGCTTGGCCCTGAGCATTTCAATATATTTCTTTTCTTTTTCCGGTTCATCATCCGCATTGCAGACAATAATATGAAATCCTTGTTCATGAAAATAGTCTTCAACCGCCCTGATGACCTGAGTGGAAAAAGTGTGAAGAATATTAGCCACCACCACACCTACTGTAAATGTTGATTTCTGTTTTAAGCTGCGGGCGACGAAATTCGGCTGATAGTTCAGCTCTTGTATGGCCGCTTCTATTTTTTGTTTCGTTTTCTCGCTCATATAGTCATAGCGCTGATTTAAAAATTGAGATACGGTGCTTTTAGATACGTTTGCATATTTCGCCACATCAGAAATTGTAATGGTTTTCATAGACTCATCCCCGTCTGTCTTCATTTTTCACTAGTATAAGTCAGAAGTAAATGGTTTACAATCTGACAGGGACATGGATTCTGTCACACTCCGGAATAAGCCATAAAACCTCCGTCGACGGGAACGGTGACCCCGGTGACAAAGCCTGAGCATGAATCATCCGAAAGCCACAGAAGCGTTCCCAGAAGGTCTTCCGGTTTCCCGAAACGTTTCATCGGTGTATGTGCCATAATCTTATTGGATCGGTCTGTCAGACTTTCATCTTCCTGTAATAACAACTCACGGTTTTGCGCTGTCAAAAAGAAACCCGGAGCGATGGCATTCACCCGCAGCCCTTTTTTTGCGAAATGAACAGCCATCCACATCGTAAAATTCTGAACCGCCGCCTTGGCCGCGCTGTAGGCGGGCACCTTTGTCATCGGTGTATACGCACTCATAGAAGAAATATTAATAATCGCGGGACATTCCGCCTTCAAAAGGTCTTTTCCAAACACTTGCGATGCCAGAAATGCACCGGTAAAGTTGGTTGAAAATACGCTGGAAAACCCCGTTTCGTCCATATCAAAAAAGGATGTGCCCTGCTCATCCTCTTCATACGTCTCGCTGGCAGTGATCGCATCAGGGTGGTTTCCCCCGGCTCCGTTAATTAAAAGATTGACAGAACCGAACCGGCTGATAATCTCGTCTTTTGCCTTTTCGAGCGAATCACGGGCTGAAACATCAGCCGGTACAGAAACCGCGGTTCCTCCAGCGTCAGCAATCTCGCCCGCCGCACGCTCTGCTTTATCAGCATTCCGGCTGACGATCGCAATTTTCATCCCCTGCCGTGAAAGCTCCTTTGCCATTGCTGAACAGAGAACACCGCTCCCGCCTGTTATGACAGCGGTTCTTCCTGATAAACGTTCATGAATCGGTCTCATCTCTTCACCCCTTTCTCATGAAACGAGAACGCATCCCACAGTCCGTTCAAGTACATAATTCCTAAGGCACGATCATATAAACCATAACCCGGCCGGCATTGTTCGCCCCAGATATGACGGCCGTGATCAGGCCGTATATATCCTTTATAGCCTTGGCCGTGCAATTCTTTTACCACACCGGTAATATCAATGGACCCATCACTGGTAAGATGCGAAGTTTCCTTAAAATCACCGTTATCGCAGATTTTCACATTTCGTATATGGGCAAACGGCGCAGCTCCCGCATAGTGTTTGGCGATCTTAACCATATCATTGGCGGGATCCGCTCCCATCGAACCCGTGCATAACGTAATACAGTTGGCGGGTGAATCCGAAATCTCTCGCAGCTTTTCATAACTTTTCTCACCGGTGATAATACGGGGCAGGCCAAAAATTGACCAGGGCGGATCATCCGGATGAATGGCCATTTGAATGCCGTGTTCCTCTGCTACAGGAAGGATTTCATGTAAAAAGAACTCAAGATTGGCCCAAAGCTGTTTTTCACCGACCGTTTGATAGGCCTCAAACAGTTCCTTGATCCGGGCCATTTTCTCCGACTCCCACCCGGGAAGCGTCAAATCAGAAGATTCTTCAACCGTGCGGATCAGTTCCTCCGGAGGGAGACTTTCCACTTTCGATTTTTCAAAAAACAAAGCGGTTGACCCATCCTCCAGGGCGCGGAACATATCGGTACGCGTCCAGTCAAATATCGGCATGAAATTGTAACAGATGACTTTCACGCCGAATTCGGACAGATTGCGAATGGTCTGTTTATAGTGCTCAATATATTGTCCGCGTTCTTCATGACCGAGTTTAATGGCTTCATGAACATTCACGCTTTCCACGACCTCTGCATGAAACCCATAGGATTGAATGAATCTGACTTCCGCTTCAATGTCCTCCTTTTCCCATACATCGCCCGCGGGCTTCTGGTGAAGAGCCCAGACGATGCCTTTGACCCCGGGAATTTGTCTGACATGTTCAAGAGTCACCGTATCATTACCTTGGCCGTACCAGCGAAACGTGATATTCATGTTACACCCCTGTATATTCGTTTTTTCGGCAGACGTATTCTTTGCTGAGGGATACGGCAGCTTCATAGCCGCCCTTTTGATATGCTTTTGTCAAGTCGCTTCCCACACCGACCGCGACCGCTCCGGCAGAGAGCCAGTCATTCATGCTGTTTAATGAGATACCCCCGGTCGGCATAATGCGGACATTCGGCAGAGGGCCGTTGACCGACTTGATAAATGAAGGGTCAAACGAATTAGCGGGGAACAGCTTTACCACATCACATCCGGCTTCGAGCGCCAAAGCCATATCAGACACGCTCATGCATCCCGGAAGATACGGTACGCTGTACTGGTTGCATAGAGATGCTATCTCTTTTACAAAATGAGAGCTGACGATAAATGAGGCGCCTGATAAAATGGCGTGTCTCGCCGTTTCTGTATCCATTACAGAACCGGCTCCAAGAAGAATATCTTGATGCCGGAGTTCCTTAAAGACATCTTCCACTTCAGGAGTTGTGTATGTAAGCTCAATGGCGCTGATACCTCCTGAAATGGCCGCTTTTGAAACTTCAAGCGCCTCTTGACTGTTTTGTCCCCTTATGACAGCCACCACTTGTGCATGTAGAAGTTTTTCGTAAATGGCGTACTTAGGCAGCATTCTCGCTCCTCCTTTAATCAAACGTAATGATTGCTTTTCCCACCTTGCCCGGGTGCTGTTCGATCAACTGAAATGCTTGATGGACGTCATCTGCTGAAAATGTATGTGTAATAAGACCGCCGTGCGTTAACAGGCCTTTATTCAGTAAGTCTGTAATGTACGGAAACTGATTCGTCTGCAATCTTGAACCGGTTATCGTGACTTCCTTTTTTGTGATCGGAAGCTGAGAAATGCCGGCAGTCCTCTCATCAAAACCAAGCACAACCACATGACCGGCCGGAGACACCGCGTCAATGGACGTTTCAAACGTTGAGGGGAGACAGACGGCATCAATGACAACATTGGCGCCTTCATTTTCTGTCCATTCGTTCACTCGCAAAACGGGATCTTCTTTTTGCGCGTTGACGGTAACGTCCGCACCGTTTTTTTCAGCGAATGCCAAGCGTTCATCATTCAAGTCGGTTATCATGACTGAAGCGCCTTTGAACTTTGCCATTTTTAATATGCAGATTCCGATCGGTCCCGCTCCCTGAATCAAAACGGTATCTTCCTTCTCGACACGGCCTCTCCAAACGGCCTGGGCGCCGATCGTATATGGTTCTGCCATGACCGCTTCCTCCCAGGGCAGATCGGGGGAAACGGCATGCAGCTGCTTTTCCGGAACCACGATATATTCCCGCATCCCGCCATCTTCATGAACGCCGAACACCGAAAGCGCTTTGCAGACGTTCGGACGTCCTTTCCGGCAGGCATAGCATGTTCCGCAATAAGATATCGGTTCAACTACTACGCGGTCACCCGGCTTGAAACGCCGGACATGAGAACCGATCTTTGCGACTTCCCCTGTGACTTCATGTCCGATTACTCTCGGCAGGGACGCTAACGGATTTGTCCCATGATAAATATGCAAATCTGATCCGCAAATTCCGACCCGCTTCACCTTGACAAGAACATCATCCGCGCGGACAACAGACGGTTTCTCACATTCCGTCACCACCAGATCAAATGCTTTCCGTACTAGAACCGCTTTCATTTTCTCACCCGCTTTTTAAGTTGTGCTTGCTACCGTTCAATCACAGTCTCTTTGTTTACAAATGACAGAACCTCTTCAAGATAGGGGAGCCCTTCATTGTCACCGGAAACTGTGGTGACGAGCGCACCGACCGCATTGGCAAACTCCAGACGCTTTTCCGGTTCAAAACCATGCAGATAACTGTACAGGTAGCCGGCATTAAAGCCGTCACCCGCTCCTACCGTGTCAACAGGCGCAACCGGGAAAGCCTCTTTGTGAACCCACTTATGATCATGATACAGCGCAGAACCTGCTTCACCGTCTTTTATGACAAGCTGACTGATTGAATAGGTCTCTGCAAACCGGGCTAATGCTTCATTTTCCCCTGTGCCTGTCAGCAGTTTCATTTCCTCCCGGCCTGCCAGAAGAATATCAGTATGCGGAAAGATTTGATGAAATGCCGCACGCGCCTCCTCAATCGTCCACAGCTTCAGCCTGATATTCGGATCAAAAGATACGGGAATCTTTCTTGCTTTGGCGATGGAAAGCACCCTTTCAGCAATTTCAAGATTTTTCTTATCAAGCGCGAGGAACACACCGGTAAGATGAACGATGTGAATACCGTCAAACATATTCTCTGTTATATCTTCCGGTGCAAGAGTCAGAATTGGTGAATTGAAACGGTAATAAAACGTCTTGCCTGAACCGTCATTTCTGATCTCTTTGACATTTAAAGATGTAGGAAAGCCTTCAACATAGGAGACGTCAGTCACATCAATTCCTTCTCCTCTGGCAAACTGATAAATCACTCTGCCGAACTCATCCTTCCCCAGTCTGCTGACCCACTTTGAGTGCAGATTCAACCTGGCGCATGCAATCGCAAAATTCAGTTCAGCTCCTCCTGCTTTTCGTTCAAAATGGGTAACAAAACGCAAAGGCCCTGTGCTTGCGGGATTTAAGGTGATCATCGCATCACCGATCGTAAAAATGCCATAATCAGAAGCCACATCAATACTCCTTTCTTTTAAGACTAAATCGGTTTGGTAAACCGGTTTAGTAAAACTTTATATGAAAACCCTTACATATACAAGAGTAAAATACAATAAATTCAAAAAAATCTGTTTTCAGTAAAAATAACCTGGTTTTTCACATAAAAAAACCCCTCACAGCAAAATGTAAGGGGTTTTTGAAAATTATATGCATGTTTCCTTAGTTAGCAGTCTTATGTTCGGGGCTTGTACCTTCTTCTTCCGCCCATGTTTCAATATGCTTGAGCTCCGGGGTATTCTCCGCTTTGAATACAGGATCAAGACCTTTTTTGCGCTGAGCGGCATAATCCTTATAGATCTTGTAGGCTACATTACTCAGCAGTAAGATTGCCACTAAGTTAATGAGAGCCAAGAGTCCCATAAACAAGTTTGCCATGTCCCAGACGATCTGGAAGTCAGCCAAACATCCGTATACCACCATTACGACAACGAATACGCGATAAATATTAAGCCATGTTTTGCTTGTTTTAATAAATTCAATATTCGTTTCACCATAGTAATAGTTGCCGACAACTGAACTGAATGCGAATAAAAACATCGCAATCGCAATAAATGTCGATGCCCAGCCGCCGAGGTGGTGCTGCAGTGCGGCTTGCGTCACTTGGATGCCGTCGCCTTTAGGCGTAAAGCTGTACAATAAAATGATAAAGGCAGTCGATGTACAAACGATAAATGTATCAAAAAACACGCCGAGCGTCTGAATTAATCCCTGCTTAGCCGGATGCGTCACATGTGCAGCCGCTGCGGCATTCGGCGCGCTCCCCATACCCGCTTCGTTTGAAAACAGGCCGCGCTGCGCTCCGATAATAATGATGCTTCCTAAGCTTCCGCCGACGATCTGCTCAAGACCGAACGCATTTTTCACAATCGCAGCAAACAGCTCAGGTACCGCCGTAATATTTACAATCACGACATACAGCGCAAGCAGAATATACAGTCCCGCCATAACCGGAACGATTAATTGCGAGACGGAAACAACACGTTTCAGACCGCCGAATATAATGAAAGCCGTTAATACAGCTAAAATGATTGCGATAACTGTTTTATTCACATGGAATGCTTCGTCAAACGCGACAGAAATCGTATTTGACTGCACAGCGTTAAAGATAAGTCCGAAAGAAACGGTAATCAATACGGCGAATAAAATACCGAGCCAGCGGGCGCCCAGTCCCTTTGCCATGTAATATGCCGGACCGCCGCGGAATTCGTCACCGGAACGCACTTTATACAGCTGCGCCAAGGTGCTTTCCACAAAGCTGGAAGCCATACCGACAATCGCTACGATCCACATCCAAAATACTGCGCCGGGACCGCCTGTTGCAATCGCCAGCGCGACGCCGGTCAAGTTTCCGGTTCCGACACGAGAAGCGGCCGAGATAAAGAATGCCTGCATTGAAGACACTCCTTTATTTCCTTGCGGCTTCTCCCCGACAATTCTGAACATTTCAATAAAGTATTGGAATTGAATAAAGCGAAAACGGAACGTAAAGTACAATCCGATCCCGACTAAAATATAAACAAGATACTTCCAAATAAAATCATTTGGAACATTTATGATTTCACTGATGAAAGCCTCCATGTTTAACCTCCCTTTTACATATCTTTTACTGTCATTTTTGCTGCATATGTTAGATCTTTTAACATAACGAGTATTATTATATCACAACAACAGTGGTTGAGAAGTTTTTTTAAGAAAATGTTTCGGTTTCTTCATCACGTCTTTTGCTGTCATGCCCCGTTTTTTATCTTACAGCCCGAAAAATGTTGTCACGTCATAAGGAATGCGTGCATATCATAACAAATAGGTCTTTAAGAAAAAAGAGATGAAAAGATGGATGGAATGGTATATACTTAACCAGGATAATAATTTTTTAAATTTAATAAATATGTTTACTTTACATTTAAATTAGGGTATTATAATAAAAATATTCAGACTTATGAAGGGGGGAGAACATTTGAAAAAAATCTTGTTTTTAAAAGCTTCTATTTTATTTTTAGCGATTGCAAGCTTTCATTTGCTCTCCATTCCCCATGCGTTTGATACTGCTCATCATTTTAAAGCGGTAGCCGACCAGCAGGAAATGCACGAAATGAAGGCCGGCCAAAATGCTGATGATGAGAAAAAATCGCTGACGGGCTCATATATCTTGACGGCGCTTTTTGCCGCTTCTGTCTCACTGATCGTGATATCAGACAGGAGACGCCCCGCTTCCCGGAGAAGACAGCGAAAGAAAAGCTTTTTAATCGCTAAATTTTATCAGTCCTCGTATTTCGATGAGCTTCATGTTCAACATCGCCTATCTATGTAACATAAAATGAGGAGGTTGTTAAACATGTTGTTTATCTTACGAATGGTGATTTTAGGGTTGTTTTCATTCACCGCATTGAATTTATTTGTATGGCAGGGAATCGAAGTCATTCACGCTATCACTGACTTATTCGGCAACCATGAAAGCTAAATAGTAAAACCTCCGCTCAATGAGCGGAGGTTTTTTTTATTTTATTTTTACTCTTAAACATCAGACGCGGGGATACGCCATACATCTGTTACCGGCCCTGTCTCATCTTCATCGGTAAAGAAGGAACCGTTGCTGTATCGGTCATTCGCCCGCAAGGACTTCACGGCGATTTCGATTCTCTCGCCTTTTTCTGTTTCCGCAGCGATCATGTCGGCCAAAGCGCATGCGAATACGCCGACAACACGATGCGGGTTCTTTTTAAGCTCACGCAGCATGATGACACCGCGCTTCGCTCTGGATGTTTTTTCGAATTCAGATAGGTTCATCCGCTTGATTGCTCCCCGCTGTGTGACAAGGACAAGCGAATCTGTCTCATGCAGGATTTGTCCTGATACGACGGTATCACCGTCTTTTAAATTTATGCCCTTTACGCCGGCCGCACGGGCACCGACTACATTTACTTCATCTTCACCGAACCATAAACCGTACCCGAGGCGGGTGGCGATAAACAGCTGGCTGCCGCCGTCTGTGACATGAACATCAATCATCTCGTCGTCCCCTTTAAGGTTAAGGGCAACAAGCGCTTTCGAGTAACGCTGCGCTTTGTAATGCGTCATTTCAGTTCTTTTCACCATGCCGTTTTTCGTCATAAACAATAAATATGAAGATGGATCAAATTCTTTTACCGGTATAGCTTTCACGATGGTTTCATCACGGTCAATCGTGATGATGTTCGTTACGTGCTGCCCCATGTCTTTCCACCTGATATCAGGAAGCTGGTGAACCGGACAATAAACATAGCTTCCCTTATTGGTAAAGAGCAGGAGAACATCCGTTGTATTCATTTCAAATTGGTGAATCAGCCTGTCAGTATCCTTCATACCGAAATCCTGGCCGTTAGAAGCGGCAAATGACCGCTGGCTTGTTCGTTTTACATAGCCGTCTTTTGTGACTGTCACATATACGTCCTCAGAGGCAACCATGACTTCAAGATTGATTTTAATTTCCTCAATCTTTTCTTCAATGACAGACCGTCTGCTGTCAGCATAGGTCTTTTTCAATTTTTTCAGGCTGCTTGTAATGACTTTTAACAGCTTTTTATCATGACTTAAAATGGCTTCGAGCTCCTGAATTTTCTTACTGAGCTCTTCCGCTTCCTCTTTTAACGCCGTAATATCCGTGTTTGTCAGACGATACAGCTGCAAGGATACGATCGCTTCGGCCTGCGGCTCCGTAAATGCGAATTTAGACATTAAGTTTTGTTTCGCATCTTTCTTGTCGCTGCTTGCCCGGATGACGGCTATGACCTCATCTAACACAGACAGTGCCTTCATCAGTCCTTCAACGATATGGTGCCGCTCTTTTGCTTTTTGCAATTCAAAGACGGAGCGGTTTGTCACCACTTCCTTCTGATGGGAAATATACGCATCCAGGATGGCCGTAAGACTCATCAGCATCGGCCGGCGGTTATGTATGGCGACCATATTAAAGTTATATGTTGTCTGCAGATCAGTGTTTTTATATAAGAAATTCAGGATGCCTTTTGCATCGGCTTCTTTCTTTAACTCAACGACCACCCGAAGCCCCGTGCGGTCAGTTTCATCCCGGACTTCAGAAATACCTTCGACTTTTTTGTCTATGCGGTATTCGTCCATTTTCTTTACGAGATTGGCTTTGTTTACTTCAAACGGAATTTCTGTAATGACGATCTGCTCCCGTCCGCCTCTTACGGATTCCACTTCAGCCTTGCCGCGGATAATAATTTTGCCTTTACCGGTTTCATAAGCCTTCCGAATGCCGTCGACTCCTTGAATAATGCCTCCTGTCGGAAAGTCAGGCCCTTTAATCACCTGCATCAAGTCATCGACGGTGCAATCCGGAGATTCAATCCGTTTAATGACGGCATCAATGACCTCACCCAGATGATGAGGGGGAATATCAGTCGCATAGCCTGCCGAAATCCCGGTTGATCCGTTGACAAGCAAGTTAGGGAACATGGCGGGCAAAACAACCGGTTCTTTACTAGTGTCATCAAAGTTCGGAACGAATTCAACCGTATTTTTATCAATATCACGCAAAAGCTCTGACGCGATAGAAGATAATCTCGCTTCCGTATAACGCATGGCAGCCGGCGGATCACCGTCAATGCTTCCATTGTTGCCGTGCATCTCAATCAGCACATTCCGCACTTTCCAATCCTGGCTCATCCGCACCATCGCTTCGTAAACGGAACTGTCACCGTGCGGATGATAATTACCGATAACGTTTCCGACCGTTTTCGCCGCTTTACGGAAATTTTTATCGAATGTATTTCCGTCTGCGTGCATGGCGTATAAAATTCTCCGCTGCACCGGCTTTAAACCGTCACGAGCGTCGGGCAGCGCCCTGTCTTGAATAATGTATTTACTGTAGCGTCCGAAACGGTCGCCGATTACTTCTTCTAACGGTAAATCATGAAATAATTCTGGCTGTGCCACTATTAAACCTCCTCAGCGACCGACAAGTTTTCATTTTCTAAAATATTGCTTTCCTCATCTAATCCGAAGGCAACATTCTTTTCAATCCATTTTCTTCTCGGTTCTACTTTGTCTCCCATTAATGTCGTTACGCGGCGCTCTACCCGTGCCGCATCGTCGATCTTGACTCTGACGAGCGTTCGCGATTCGGGATTCATCGTCGTTTCCCAGAGCTGGTCTGCGTTCATTTCTCCCAGACCTTTATAGCGCTGGATGGTATACCCTTTGCCGACTTTCTTTAAAACGCCGTCCATTTCTTCGTCGGACCAAGCATATTCAATAATCTCTTTCTTACCGCTTCCTTTGCTCACTTTGTAAAGAGGCGGAAGGGCGATGAAGACTTTTCCGTGCTCGATTAAAGGTTTCATATAGCGGTAGAAAAACGTTAACAGCAAGACTTGAATGTGTGCGCCGTCGGTATCCGCGTCCGTCATGATGATGATCTTGTCATAGTTGATGTCGTCTATCTCAAAATCTGCGCCGACACCGCCGCCGATCGCATGAATAATCGTATTGATTTCTTCATTTTTGAAGATGTCTGCAAGCTTTGCTTTCTCTGTGTTGATGACCTTTCCGCGAAGGGGCAGCACGGCTTGGAATTTCCGGTCTCTTCCCTGTTTTGCAGAACCTCCCGCAGAGTCTCCCTCCACCAGATACAATTCATTCTTCGCCGGATTTCTGGAACCGGCCGGTGTGAGTTTTCCGCTCAGCGTCGCTTCTGATTTTTTGCGCTTTTTGCCGCTTCTCGCTTCTTCTCTCGCTTTACGGGCCGCTTCACGGGCCTGGCTTGCTTTAATCGCTTTTTTGACAAGCAGGGTCGCCGTATCGCGGTTTTCTTCCAAGAAATAAGCAAGATTCTCGGAAATGACGGCATCCGCGGCGGATCTCGCCTCACTTGTGCCAAGCTTCCCTTTCGTCTGGCCTTCAAATTGCAGCAGTTCCTCCGGGATACGCACGGAAATGATTGCGGACAAACCTTCCCTGATATCGGTGCCTTCAAGGTTCTTGTCTTTCTCTTTTAAAAGGGCGACCTTTCGCGCATACTCGTTAAACGCTCTTGTCATTGCCGTTTTGGCTCCTGATTCGTGGGTGCCGCCGTCCTTTGTTCTGACGTTATTAACGAATGACAGCATATTTTCTGAATACCCGTCATTAAACTGAAACGCGAAATCGACTTCAATGTCATGATGCTCGCCTTCAAAGGAAACCACTTCGCATAAAGCGTCTTTTTCCTCGTTTAAATAAGCGACAAATGCTTCAATTCCGTTCTCATAATAAAATACTTCTTGTACGCCGTTCCGTTCATCAATTAATTCTATTTTCAAACCTTTTAACAAGAAAGCCGATTCGCGCAGACGTTCTGACAGCGTGTCAAAATTATAAACCGTTGCGCTGAACATTGACGGATCAGGTTTAAAATGGGTAAGCGTTCCCGTTTTTTTGGTCGTTCCGATTTTTTCAAGTGAAGTCACGGGCTTGCCGCCGTTTTCAAACCGCTGTTTATAAACATATCCGTCACGCTCAATAGTAACTGTCAGCCACTCCGATAATGCGTTTACGACAGATGCGCCGACACCATGCAGACCGCCGCTTGTTTTATAGCCGCCCTGTCCGAATTTCCCCCCGGCATGCAGCACGGTGAAAATAACTTCCGGCGTCGGCTTTCCGAGCTTATGCATCCCGGTCGGCATTCCGCGTCCTCTGTCCTGTACAGAGATGCTGTTGTCCTTATGTATCGTTACGATAATATGATCTCCGTAGCCGGCAAGAACTTCATCGACGGAATTGTCGACGATCTCATATACCAGATGGTGCAGGCCGCGTGCGTCCGTCGAACCGATGTACATTCCCGGTCGTTTTCTGACGGCTTCCAGGCCTTCAAGCACCTGTATGGCATCTTCGTTGTAATCAAATTGCTGTTTTCTAGCCAAACGTACAAACCCCTTTCAAAAAACCTGCTCTTAATCATTCTCTTTTTTAAATGTTTTCATGTCTTTGTTTTTCAGTATGCGCAAGCTTCGGTCCAATTCTCCTCGGACTCACAATTATAACCAATATGCTTGATTTCGCAACATATTTAAGCGAATGGCTCGTTTTTTAGGCCGCAAGACATACATTCGAACGGCTTTTCATCTTTTTGGTGCCCTTTTCGGCGGATAGGAACATGAGTTCGCTTTCTATTATATAGCTTTATGCGGGCCATCGCAAACAGACTGTAAACCCCTGTATAAAGGGGTTTCTAAAAAAGCTGTTCATGCTTTATTGTATCTGTTTCATCATCATACGCAAAGAGTATTCTTTCAATAAAAAAGCAAAAACCCCTGATTCGCCAAGGATTTTTGCCTTTTTTGTTCCTATTTTATAACAGCGCGGGCGACTTTTATACATAAATCCATAACAGCCGTCCGTCCTTTGTCTGTAATCATGCGATACGCTTCTTCATTTGCAAGACCCTGCTGCGCCCAAAAAACGGGAGCGTCCGTCTGTAAAAATTCTTCAGCGACGCCGGGAAGCTGCTCAGAGCGTCTGAACACATTCACGATATCAATCGGTCCTTCCACGTCTTTTAATGAAGCGACGGCTTTAACGCCAAGCGCCTCATCAATCGTTGGATTGACGGGAATAATTTCATACCCTTCATCCTGCATCGCTTTGGAAACCATGTAAGAAGTCCGGTCGGGACGGTCTGACAGCCCGACGACTGCGATCCGTTTGCTCCGGTCCAGAATTTCTTTAATCTCTGACTTTGAAGGATTTTGCATCTTTACCATCTCCTTTTGATATATTGTACATGACCGCTTCGCCGGAATCAAAAAAAGCGCTTTGTCAGCTTAATTCTCAAAAAACTTGTCATCAGACGGTAACAACTCGTGTTAAAATAGAGTGAAGGGACATTGAAAAGGAGAAATGTAGATGTTGATTGCTTTATTGATTATTTTGGCCTATGTAATAGGCAGCATCCCGTCAGGTTTAATCGTAGGCAAACTTGCGAAAGGGATCGATATTAGAGAACACGGAAGCGGCAATTTGGGCGCTACAAATGCTTTTCGCACGCTTGGCGTTAAAGCGGGATCTGTCGTCGTCGCAGCCGATATTTTAAAAGGCACCCTGGCCGCGGCGCTCCCATATTTACTGCACGTCCCCATTCATCCTCTTCTCGCAGGGGTGGCAGCAGTAATCGGCCATGTATTCCCCGTGTTCGCAAAGTTTAAGGGAGGCAAAGCCGTAGCCACATCAGGGGGCGTCCTGCTGTTTTATGCTCCGCTGTTATTCGTTACGATGGTTGCAGTATTTTTCGTATTTTTATTCCTTACGAAATTTGTTTCTCTGTCTTCAATGTTAACAGGGATTTATACGATTATTTACTGTCTGTTTGTAAAAGACCCTTATTTATTAATCGTAGTGACGCTTTTGACCGCGTTTGTTATCTACAGACACAGGGCAAACATCAAACGGATTATAAACAAAACAGAACCGAAGATCAAATGGTTTTGATGAAACTTCAATTTTGACATCAAAATGCCATATGCGTTTATAATAGAGATAATTTCTTTATATGAGAAACAAAAAGGGAGTGTTCCGGATGAACATGAAAGTAACGAAAGGCGCGCTGGATTGGTACAAAGAAGAGCTCGATCTGGAAACAGGCGACCATGTCCGTTTCTTTGTCCGTTACGGGGGATGCAGCAACGTTCAGAAAGGCTTTTCTCTCGGCATTTTAAAAGACCGGCCGATGAACATCGGCACCAGCACGGAAGTTGAAGGCATTACCTTTTTTATTGAAGAAAGCGACTTATGGTACTTTGATAATCACGATTTGTCAGTCACATATTCAGATCAGGCGGAAGAGCCGGTATTTGATTATGTGTAAAAAAAGAACGCAGCGGATGCGTTCTTTTTTTTACAGCCTGAACCTTTTGAGATGATCAGTCAGATGTTCTTTTTCTAATATGCTTCTTTGCGTATCACCGAGCAGGTCAAAGTGGGGAAATTCATTTTTATGGTGAATCCACTCCGGCTTCAGCCCGTACTCCGCTCCCCATCTGATCAGTTTATTGAGATCGCTTGAACCGGCCTTCGTCACGGTCTTAGCCTCCGGAAAGCGGTCGTCCAGCCAGTAATGCGTTAAAAAAGCGATTTTCCCTTCCGATACATCCCGCTTCCACCTTTCCAGTTCCTTACGCGTAATTCCAAATGCCATAACTGCAGCCGCTCCTTATTTTTTTGCCTTTTCGTAAGCGGCATGCCAATCAGGAAAAGCCTTGCGAAACTGAATCGGTTTGAAGCTCTCTTTATCAACGCATATATGAGAGGATGTCGCTTTGATGGCAAGTTCTTGATCCGGATTATAGATGTGGTAGCCGTAAACGGTTTTAAATCCGTTATATTCTTCAATCCAAGTATGTACGACAGCCGTTTCTCCGTAGCGGAGCGGCTTTTTATAAGAAATGCTGATATCCAATACAGGGGACAGCACTCCTCTATCTTCCATATCCTTGTAAAGGAATCCGAGTTCCTTAATCAGCGCCGTTCTGCCGACCTCCATCCAGACTAAGTAATTGGCATGATAGACGATGCCCATTTGATCTGTTTCCGCATAACGCACTTCTATTTCTTTTTTTGACACATGCAACGTTCTCTGCTCCCTTATTATCAGATTAGCCCCATTTTATCATAACGAGCCGGAAAGAGAAAAAAACCAGGTTTCCCTGGTTTTTATTATGATTGATAGCCGTTTTCTCTTGCAGCCGATTCATCCTGGATTTCACTGCGGAAAGATTCAATGCTTTCATTGCGTCTGGCATTCTTCTCTTGAATGCGCTGTTTTTCCTCATCTGTCGCAAATTCCATTGATTCTTTGGCTTCTTCTATATTTTCAATTGTATTCTGCACCATATCCTGCAGCTTTTCAACGTTATCGGAGCGGTCATCCGGATTCGGTTTTTGATAATTGTTTGTCATAATGTCTGCTCTCCTTTGATGGTGTTATTCGCCTTTCGTCTGCATGACAATCGGATGTCCGTTTGACTTGTCATGAAACTTTTCCCCTTTGTTGCGTTTATATTTAACGGGTTTTGTCCCTAAGTGGCTCGGAGCGTATTGCGGCTGGCCGTCTTTCTTGTTTATGCCCATGTTCATCCCTCCTTAAGAGTATATTTTGCAAAAGGAGGTGCAAACATGACTGCAAATTAAAGGTTATTTTTGTTTGAACCGCTGCTCCAGCTTTTCTTCAAGCTGATTCAAATATTCCGTATTGGTCATCAGCTCACGTTTATTTTCCATAACCAATTCATGAAAAGAACGTTTTCGCATTTTTTTCAATCTTCTCACCTCCGTGTTTTCATTCATTTTTTCCAATTTTTCAAAACCTAAGCCCTTCACAATAAAAAAACTGAACCTCTATTTGAGATCCAGTTTTTCTTTCATTTCTTTTTTTGTCATCGTGCCTACGCGAATGTGCTGAATGGTTCCTTTTTCGTCTAATACGTATGTTGTCGGATAAGAAAGCACGTTGAAATCTCCGTTAATTCCGCTTTTGTCAATCAGAATAGGAAATGTCAGCTGATAATGATCAGCAAATGATTTCACAGCCTGTATATTTTTTTCAGAGGACGTAAAATTAACGGCTGCTACCGCAATATCAGGATATTCTTTCTGCAGCTCCTGCATATCGGGCATTTCCATTCGGCACGGCTTGCACCACGTCGCCCAGAAATTGAGGAGCACTTTTTTTCCTTTATAATCAGAAAGGGAGATACTTTTTCCTGACAATGTATCAAGTGTAAAGTCAGGGGCTTTCATCCCTTCTTCTGTCCCTTCTTTCGGACTTTTTTGTACAGAATAAATGTTCCAGCCCGCATACACTAACAACCCGATAAGTAACATTCCGCCCAGCCATTTCGCAAGCATCTCAAGGCCTCCCGCATAAAAAGAGAGAAAGCAGACTGCTTTCTCTCCTTTGTTCACTCTGCTACTGTTTCATTTTATCGCGAAGCACCATTTGTAAAATGCCGCCGTGGCGATAGTAATCAATTTCCACTTCACTGTCAAAACGGACAACAACTTCAAATGTTTTTACCGTACCGTCTTCACTGATTGCTCTGACAGTCAGCAAGTCACGCGGACGTACAGATTCATCAACATCCACCTCGATGACTTCCTTACCGGTTAAGCCGAGTGTATCCGCGTTTTCACCCTGTTTGAACTGGAGCGGCAGCACACCCATAAAGACGAGGTTGCTTCTGTGAATTCTTTCAAAGCTTTCGGCAATGACTGTTCTAATGCCGAGCAGGTTTGTTCCTTTTGCAGCCCAGTCACGTGAAGAGCCCATTCCGTAATCTTTTCCGGCCAGGACGACAAGGCCCGTTTTATCTTCTTTATACCGCATGCAGGCATCATAAATAGATGTCACTTTCCCGGTAGGCCAATGTGTTGTGTATCCGCCTTCTGTACCCGGTGCGATTTGGTTTTTAATGCGGATATTGGCGAATGTTCCTCTCATCATGACTTCATGGTTTCCGCGGCGTGAGCCGTAAGAGTTAAAGTCACGAGGAGAAACGCCTTTTTCCTGCAGGTATTTGCCCGCCGGTGTGTCTTTTCCGATCGCTCCGGCCGGAGAAATGTGGTCAGTCGTCACGGAATCGCCGAATTTGCCGACAACGCGAAGTCCTCTTAAAGGCTCAACTTTTCCCGGCTCTACAGACATTTCCTCAAAGAACGGCGGGTTTTGAATGTAAGTGGAATCCTGATCCCACTTGTACAGCGCTTCATCCGTCGTTTCGATTTCGTTCCAGCGTTGGTTGTCGTCAAATACCGTTTCATACTCTTTGCGGAATAATTCCGGCGTAACAGTCTGTTTGACGAGAGAATTGATTTCATCCATGGACGGCCAGATGTCATCGAAATAAACATTTTGTCCGTCATTTCCGACACCGATCGGATCCGTTTTCAGGTTGATATTCACAGTGCCTGCTAATGCGTATGCGACAACAAGCGGAGGTGACGCAAGGTAGTTTCCTTTGACAAGCGGATGGATCCGTCCTTCAAAGTTTCTGTTACCCGACAAGACAGAAGTGATCAAGAGATCATTTTTAGCAACCGCTTCTTCAATCTCTGGAGAAAGCGGGCCGGAGTTCCCGATACATGTTGTACAGCCATACCCTACGAGGTTAAAGCCGAGCTCCTTCATGTAAGGAAGCAGTCCTGAGTTGACTAAGTATCCAGTAACAACCTTAGACCCCGGTGCAAGTGATGTTTTAACATAATTCGGCACTTTCAAGCCTAATTCTACCGCTTTTTTGGCTACCAATCCGGCGCCGATTAATACATAAGGGTTTGATGTATTCGTACAGCTTGTAATAGCGGCGATTGCAATCGCCCCTGTTTTCATAACCGCATCTTCGCCGCTGTTAAGTTTAAATGAAATTTCTTTGTTCTCTTCTGCAGCATCCGCTCCGAATCCTTGGTTGCCGGCCGGGCTGACAAGATGTTTTTTAAACGTTTCCTGCATAACGGAAAGCGGGATTAAATCCTGCGGACGTTTCGGTCCTGAAAGGTTCGCTTCGATTTTTGACAGATCAATTTCCACAACGTCTGTAAAAATCGGCTCTTCCGCGTCAGGCGTATAGAATAAACCGTTGTTGCGGCAGTATGCTTCCACAATATCGATCTGCTCTTCTTCACGGCCGGTCAGACGCAGGTAAGAAAGTGCTTCCTCGTCAACCGGGAAGAATCCGCAAGTCGCTCCGTATTCCGGCGCCATATTGGCAATAGTCGCACGATCCGCAAGCGGAAGCTCAGCAACACCAGGACCGAAGAATTCAACAAATTTATTGACTACGCCTTTTTCGCGCAGCACTTGAGTGACTTTGAGCGCCAAGTCAGTCGCCGTCGTTCCGTTAGGCAATTTTCCGACAAGTTTCGCGCCGATGACCTCAGGAACAGGGAAATATGAAGGCTGGCCGAGCATTCCCGCTTCCGCCTCAATGCCGCCGACACCCCAGCCGAGGACGCCGATTCCGTTAATCATTGTTGTATGGGAATCTGTTCCCACCAGAGTATCAGGATATGTCACAAGTTCTCCGTCTTCCTCTTTCGTATGAACGACACTTGCCAAAAACTCAAGGTTCACCTGGTGAACGATACCTGTTGCAGGCGGAACGGCCTGATAATTGTTAAACGCTTTCTTTGCCCAGCTTAAAAATTTATAACGTTCTGCATTTCTTTCGAATTCTAAGTCCATATTAATGGCTAACGCGTCTTCCGTACCGGCTTTGTCGACTTGTACGGAGTGGTCAATGACCAGGTCAACCGGAATTTCAGGATTGATTTTATCAGGGTCTCCGCCGACAGAGGCCATGGCTTTTCTTAAAGATGCCAGGTCAACTACGGCCGGAACGCCGGTAAAGTCCTGTAGAATAACCCGTGACGGTTTAAACGGCACATCGATATCTTTTAATTCAGCAGTACCCCATCTTGCTAAATTTTCAACATGTTCTTTTGTAATGACACGTCCGTCTACCTGACGCAAAACAGATTCCAAAAGAACCTTAATAGAATAAGGAAGTTTTGAAACATTGCCGACCCCTGCGTCTTCCAATGCTTTTAATGAATAGTAGTTGTATGTTTTCCCATTTGAAGAAAATGTTTTTCTAGCTTGGAAAACGTCTTGTGTTGCGACTTTTTGCTGATTTGTCATTCTCCAAAATCCCCCTTCAATGATCAAGATCGTTCTTTAGATGAATGTTCACATTCCATCACAATTTTCTCACAATTTCATCTTAGTATAAAATCATACATAAGTAAATAACAATGTTTTTATTAAATACAATAAGATCGTCTTATCAGCATGATTTTCGGTAAATTTTGTCCGATTTTCCGCCTCATACAACGGGCTGTAAAGAGCCATATTAATGTTGAGGTGATGATCATGGTAAAACGGAAAGCCAATCATGTAATGAACGGCATGAATGATGCGAAAAGCCAAGGCAAAGGCGCGGGCTATATAGAAAATGACCAGCTCGTCCTGACGGAAGAAGAACGGCAGAACAATAAAAAAAGAAAAACAAACCAATAGCCGGAACACCTTAAAAAAGGAGGCTTTAACATGACAAATAAAAATACGAGTAAAGATATGCATAAAAATGCTCCGAAGGGCCATAACCCCGGCCAGCCGGAACCGCTGAGCGGAAGCAAAAAAGTAAAAAACCGCAACCATACAAGACAAAAACATAATACAAGCCACGATATGTAAAACAGACCCCGGTGTCTGTTTTTTTTGTGCCATTCACCCATTCAAAGCTTCTGCATACGTTATAGCAAGGCTTTTTAATATGGAGGGATGCTTCCATGAATCACTCAAAAAACGCTGAAGAATTTGATGATACGGAAGAATGGCTGCGGCAGTTTTACGAGGACCCGTATGCTTGGTATGACGAGACGCTGCCGATCGATCTATATGAAACAAGCCGTCAATATATCATTGAAGCCGACCTAACGGCGCTGAAGCAGGTGCAAGCGATAACCGTCACTCTTTCGGGAAATGAGTTTATGCTCTCTGTTAAAACGCTTGAACGGACGTTAAACAAACAAATGATGCTTCCTTTTTATCTGAATGACAAACATATTTTCACTGATTTCACCAACCATATTCTGACCGTCTCCATGAACAAGGAGCCAAATGAGACTCCTGCCTCTTTTTCCTTTCAATTTCCTCTATAACATAAAAAAGCCGCTTTCATCCCTCAATGGAAGCGGCTTTTTTGTCCGGTCATATCAGTCATATACCCTCAAAGTGAATCTCCCATGGCCAAATAGCAGAATCACTATACGATAGAATATGTTCTAGCAACCGGAATGACTGGACATCTATCATTTTTTCTATTCTTTTTTTCATGTGTTCTTCTATTCTGTCTTCGTTTACAATATGGTTAAAGTAAGGAGGAGATAGAACAATGCTGGAAGGCTGGTTTATGTGGTTTATTTTATTTTGGGTCATCGTGATGATCGGATTGCTGTCTATCGGCGGGTTTTTTATGTTTCGAAAATTTTTAAAACGCTTACCGAAAGAAGACGGCCGGTCAGAACTGGATTGGCAGGACTATTATATTGAAAAAAGCAGGCACTTATGGAATGAGGGTGACAAGGCGTTTTTGGATGAATTGGTCGCCCCCGTGCCGGAGCTCTTTCGGGATGTAGCCAAAGCGAAAATTGCCGGAAAAATCGGTGAACTTTCCTTAGCGGAGGAAGCTGAACAAATAAACCGTGATTTAATCATCAGGGGTTACATACTGGCCACTCCTAAGCGTGATCATCAATTTTTAAAAAAGCATCTCCGTGAAAAACAGATTGATCTTACTCCTTATCAAGCCCTGCTCAAATAAAAAACCTTTCCGGCGGACGGAAAGGTTTTAATTCATCTGAATATCAGCGGTCTTCAGTTCATTCGAAAGTTTGCGGTAAGACAAAAACATCGCGATGCGCCACGGGACAATCATTCCGAAAGCAAGAATCCAAAACATTCCGCTTAAAGCTCCGTAATCAATCGTCGTGCTCAAAA
Organism: Bacillus sp. SIMBA_031; assembly: GCF_046535225.1. Classification (NCBI taxonomy): domain Bacteria; kingdom Bacillati; phylum Bacillota; class Bacilli; order Caryophanales; family Bacillaceae; genus Bacillus; species Bacillus sp. SIMBA_031. Next base: position 970,297 of record NZ_JAWRXC010000001.1, on the reverse strand, counting down.
TGGATTTCATAGCGATTCTGATAACCAGCAAACCAATCAGGATAAACACAAACGCTTTTGACCGTTTTAAGTAGATTTCATTATTTTTAATCTCAAATTTAGATGTTTTAATCAGAAAAATAGAGAAGATCACGCCCAGCGTAATGGCCTCCAAAAATTCTTCGCCCGTAACTCTGAAAATCGGAAAAAGGAACATAAGCGCTCCCGTACTCATGAAAATCGGCGGGAGAATTATTTTTTTAGGTGAAGCGGGCTTGTCGGAGGATTTAATCCTGACGATCATCACGGAAATTGCCATGGCCGCTGCAATAACGGATGAAATTATAATCATCATCTTTATCATTCCTTTGCTTGCACGGAGTTTGATACTATATACTATACTCCAAAAACATAAAAAAAACCAATTTGAAAAGAGAACACGTTTACGTTCCCGTTACCCGGCCTACGGCCTCCAGCACTTTAGATGCTTCAAACGGTTTAACGATAAAGTCTTTAGCGCCTAATTCAATCGCTTCCAGAACAATCCGCTGCTGCCGCATGGCGGTGCACATGATGATCCGGGCTTTCGGGTCAAAAGCTAAAATATCCTGCAGCGCCTGTATACCGTTTTTGACCGGCATGGTAATATCCATAGTCACCAGGTCGGGACGGATTTTTTGATATACTGCCAGAGCTTCCTCACCGTCAGCCGCTTCCCCGGCCACTGTGTAATTCGCCGATTCCAGAATCTCTCTGATTTTCACCCTCATGAACTTGGCGTCATCTACAACTAAAACTCGTGTCATATTCCCCTCCACATATTTAACATTAACTAGTCTTATTGTACCAAAAACAAAAGGGTATATAATAGTTCAAAAGTTATTAATCCGTTACAGACCCGTAAATCCTCCGAAAAGATTTGACAGAACGATCAGAATGTAGCTCATCCAGTTAAAAAACAGCATAACTCCGATCAGAATCATAAGAATGCCGCCGATTTTCATGATAAGCAGCTGATGCTTGCGAATCCAATTCATTCTGGTAATAAAAAATGAAAGAACAAGAAAAGGAATCGCAAATCCGAGAACATATAAAAACATATACGGCACTGCTGAAGAAGGATTTGTATTGGCCAGCGAAAACACGGCTCCTAAAATGGGCCCGCTGCACGGCGACCAGCCGGCTGCAAACGCAAGACCGATCAGAACCGAACCGATAAACCCCTCCGGACGGCGCTTAAAGTGAATGCGCCGCTCTTTCATCATGAATTTCGGCTGAAACACACCGGCAGTAACCAGCCCGAAAAGAATCAGCATGATAGCGCCAAACTGGCGGATCGCTTCATGATATTGGGTAAAAAAACTGCCGATAAACGAAGTTCCATATCCCAATGCGATAAAAATCACGGAGAAACCTAGCAAAAAACAAAGTGTATGCACGAGGCCGCGCTTTTGCAGCATCACCTTTTCTGTTTTCACCTCGTCCATACTGACACCAGTTATGTAAGACAAAAAAGCGGGATACAACGGCAGACAGCATGGGGAAATGAAAGACAGAAATCCGGCCCCAAACGTCAGAAAGTAATTAAAACTCACGATGACACACTCCCTTCGAGTTATGACAAAATCATTTCATTTTTTTAACACTTTCCCGAGAAGGATTACTTTTTATAGAAAAAGCTTATATAATTTAATTTGACATCGAGATATTATACTCCTTCTTATTTGAAAAACAGTATAAATGTGGATATAATAATAGCGACTCAGGTGAAAGATTTATGTATGAAAGGATATATCCCTGTGATTAGAGAGCATCTATTAAATGAAATTGAAAAAAAACGGGCAGAGCTGCTTAAAATCGTCATGACAAACGGAATGACATCAAACATTACGATAGAACTCAGCCAGGAGCTTGACCACCTTCTCATACAATACCAAAAAGAACTGCACACCGGCAGTTGGGGTGAAACATGACGCCAAAATAAAAAACCCTCTCCGGGTTTTTTATTTTTATAACCATGTATCTCTATATCATAATCTGTACGTATTATTTCGCTTGATTATTCATGGCTTTCATCATTTGATTAATTTTCTTTTGAGAAGGTTTCATTCCCATTTGCATCATCATCATGCGTAACATTTGTTCATTAATAGGCGGATTCTTTTTCAAATAGCTCATCATATATTTACGAGCAATAAAAAACCCGAGTGCAACACCTATGAGCAATGCGACAACGCCCACTAGGATGCCAACCCATAAAGTCATTTTATTTCCTCCTTCATGTTGTCTAGTTTAAAGTGTACTAAACCAAAGGCTATTATACAACATTTACATCTCTTTTTCCTCGTTTTTAGACAAAATTTCTTTCTCTGACCGGATTTAACCACCCGTAGCGCCGTGTCTTGAAATCCATTGCAAGAAAACAGGGGCTGATTTTACGCAGAATCTCAAAGAAAATCGTTTCCGCCTCATAATCTCCCGAAGCTGCAATCTCAATTAAACTGTCTTTCATCATGAAGGTGGCGCGGCCCTTTTCTCCGGGCAGTGTAAGCCGGTAAATGGAATCTAAACGGCTGTAACTCATTCGGTTTAAATGCAGCTGGAGACGCTGATGCATATGTATCACCGGAATCGGTTCCGTTATATATTGAACTTGCTTTTCTGTCATTTGATATTCCTGGGGTGTCAGGTCTGTCCAATGATAGTCTCGAAACAACTCAAACATAGCCGTTTCCCGCCCGAAGTAGTGGTTCGCAAACTCATCCTTTATCAGGTGCGTATAGTAATGACGTTCCATTTCCTCATCCCCTTTTACAGCGCTTCGTTATTGCTTTCTATTATACAAAAGGAGAAAAGAAAGAATTGTCTATTACTGTTACGCCGCCCCTTCTATTTTTGTCGCATAAACAGGAAAAAGAGGATGATTTGACTCATCCTCTTTTGTCTCGTTATTTGTTTAAAAGTTTTTTCACACGGTCAACCACGTTTTCTGCAGTAAACCCGTATTCTTTCATAATTGTTTCTCCCGGAGCTGAAGCACCGAAACGGTCAATTGCGAGAACGTCTCCTTCAAGACCGGTAAATTTACCCCATCCGAAGCTTGAACCCATTTCGATCGCAAGACGTTTCGTCACATTCGGAGGAAGCACGCTGTTTTTGTACTCGGCCGATTGTTTTTCAAAGCGGTCCCAGCTCGGCATGCTGACTACAGATACGTGAATGTTTTCTTCAGCCAGTTTCGCTTGAGCTTCGATCGCAAGTCCGACTTCAGAACCTGTCGCTAAAAGAAGAGCGGCCGGTGATTCCGTTTGGGCTTTGGAAACGATATAAGCCCCTTTTTCCACGCCCGCATACGCTTCTTCAGCCTGCTGATCAATCGTCGGCAGGTTTTGGCGTGTCAATACAAGAGCTGTCGGATGATCTTGGCTTTGAACGGCAACCTTCCATGCAGCTGCGGTTTCATTTCCGTCAGCAGGTCTGATCACAGAAAGGTTAGGAAGTGCGCGTAAAGAAGCAAGCTGCTCAATCGGTTCGTGAGTCGGCCCGTCCTCTCCTACGGCAATACTGTCATGTGTGAATACATAAGTGACGGGAAGACCCATCAATGACGCCAGACGAATGGCAGGTCTTAAATAATCAGAGAACACAAAGAATGTGCCGCCGAATACGCGAAGGCCGCCGTGAAGCGCCATTCCGTTTAATGCAGCGCCCATCGCAAATTCACGGACACCGAACCAGAAGTTTTTCCCGGCGTAGTCTTTGGCCGTGAAGTCTCCTCCATTTTTGATTGTCGTTTTATTTGAACCCGCAAGGTCAGCAGATCCCCCGACAAAGAAAGGAATTTTCTTAGCGATCCCGTTCAGCACCTCACCTGAAGATGTGCGGGAAGCAAGGCTGCTGCCTTTTTCATAAACGGGAACTTCCTGATCCCAGTCTTTAGGAAGCTCGCCTTTCATGCCGAGTGACAGCTGTTCAGCAAGCTCAGGATATTTTTCTTTATAAGCCGCGAACAGTTCATTCCATTCCTGTTCTTTTTTCGAGCCGGCTTCTTTTACCGCTTTATTGAAATGCCCGTATACTTCTTCCGGAACATAAAAATCTTCTTCAAACGTCCAAGCATACGCTTCTTTTGTCAGCTTGCTCTCTTCTAGTCCTAACGGAGCGCCGTGAACGCCGGATGTGCCCGCACGGTTTGGAGAACCGAAACCGATCGTGGTTTTCACTTCAATCAAAGTCGGTTTTTTATCATTCTGGCGCGCTTTTTCAATTGCAGCCGTCAATTCAGCGATGTTGTTTCCGTCCTCAACATAAAGAACTTCCCAGTTCATTGCTTCAAAACGCTGCTTTACATTTTCAGAGAAAGAACGGTCTAAATCGCCGTCTAAAGAAATGTCATTAGAATCGTATAATACGATCAGGCGGCCTAATTCAAGATGGCCTGCAAGAGAAGCGGCTTCGGAAGAAATGCCTTCCATTAAATCGCCGTCTCCGCAAATACTGTATGTATAATGATCAACTACGTTGAAAGAATCACGGTTATATGTCTCAGCCAGATGGCGTTCTGCAATTGCCATTCCCACTGCCATTGCAATACCCTGTCCAAGCGGCCCGGTCGTTGCGTCTACTCCGGCTGTGTGCCCGAACTCCGGATGTCCCGGTGTTTTGCTTCCCCATTGACGGAACTGTTTCAAGTCTTCAATGCTGAGGTCATATCCGCTTAAATGCAGCATGCTGTATAAAAGCATTGAACCGTGGCCTGCTGATAAAACAAAGCGGTCGCGGTTAAACCAGCCCGGATTCTGCGGATTTACATTCATAAATTTCGTCCACAGCGTGTATGCCATCGGAGCAGCTCCCATCGGCATGCCCGGATGTCCGGAATTTGCTTTTTCAATTGCGTCTATAGATAGTGTACGAATGGTGGCAACTGATTTCTTTTCAATTGTATCCATTATAATCCCCTTCCATATTGTTGTACCTTTTCATCATAAAGCGATGCTGACTTTTTCTCAACTCTTTCAGCTTAAATTTGAGATAAACTTGTTGAAAATTGTCGTAAAGCACATCCTGATATTAGTATATACGAAAAAAGAATACGTATTGCCGTATTCTTTCTGTTTAATGAAGATTATTTTTCTGTTGTTCTCTTTTTAATTTTTCAGGGGTGACATCGTTGCCTTCCGGATCAATCACTTTTACGCTCTTTAACGTATTTTTCATTGAGGAGCGGAATCCTTTCAAATACTCCTGGCGAAGCTTTTGCTGTTCAGCTTTTTCCTCATCCGTTATCGTGTTTGATTTAGCTTTTTGAGCCAATTCGTTAATTCTTGCGATTTTTTCTTTAGAAATCATAATAAGCTCCTTTGGTGCGTGTTGATTATATACTACTAAAACGCAGTCTTTTTTACAACTGATGCGCGTCAGCTGCCTTCTGTGTCTGCGATATATTCCTGAAACCGCCGGTGAACCGTGGCTTTGGACACATCGTAGCCGAAGCCCCTTAAGGTCGCTGCGATTTCTGCAAAGGTAAGCTTGTTGGCTCTCAGCCTGATAATTTCCGAAACCGGAACCTCTTTTTTTTCTTTTCCGCTGTTTTCATGCCTGTTTTTCAGATTCCGTTCAGGTTTGTAGCCGTTTTTCACGGCTCTTTTCATTCCCCGCCGGATTTTCATATTGTGAATTTTCCTTTGATATTCCTCAACAATACTGACGATTTCGAGTACCATCGAATCAGCTTCAGAAAGCTCCAGTTCACCTTTATGAGCCGTCGTATATATTTTCACATTCTCCCTGTAAATACAATGCAAAAGCGCAATCTTGGCGTTTCCTCTTCCCAATCTCGTTTCGTCCTGCACCAATATCGCGTCAATATGTGATTTTTTAATTTCATCAAGCATTTCAAATACTCCGTCGCGGTCCATTTCGTAACCGCTGGCTTTCTCAGAAATGACTTTCACGACTTCCATGCCGTTTGCAGCAGCGATCTCACTGAGCTCCTCTTCCTGTCTTTTTAATGATGTTTGCTGCTGTTCTTTGTTTGTGCTTACGCGGGCATAAATGAGCGCCTTCATTTCTCTCTTTCCTCTCTAATTGACAATGGCCAGCTGATATACGGCCGGATGCTTTTTCTTAACCGGAAGAATAAGCTCGTCTCCGGGCTTTATATCAGCAGTTTGGAGATGATTATTCTCCGTCACCCACTCAATGAAATCTTCTTTATTAATGTGTTTCTTTTCTGCTACATGATCCGCAAGTGACCAGAGTGTATCGCCGTCCTGAACCTTTATTTTAACATATTGGCTGAGGGACTGATCATTTCCCGCACATGAGACAAGTAAAATAGCGGCACTTAAAATTGCAGTAAACAGCCCGACAAATATAATAGATTCTTTCGCCATGTAAACAACCTCCGATAAGAATGTTTGTTCGCTTTTTATACCTTTCAGTATATACGAACAAATGTTTCTGTCAATCGTTTTTTTCGAACCTATGTTTGTACTGTCAGGAAAATCATGCTATAATCTACTTAAAATCGACGTTTTGAGGTGCGAAATATGACGAAGCTATCAAAAAGGCAGCTTGATATCCTGCGTTTTATTAAAGAAGAGGTAAAAACGAAAGGATATCCGCCTTCTGTAAGAGAGATAGGAGAAGCAGTAGGACTGGCTTCCAGTTCAACCGTGCACGGCCATTTGGCGCGGCTGGAGACAAAAGGCCTGATCAGACGGGACCCTACTAAACCGAGGGCGATTGAGGTATTGGATGAAGAAGAAGTCCAAATTCCGAAAAGCCAGGTCGTAAACGTTCCGGTCATCGGGAAAGTGACGGCGGGTATTCCGATTACGGCTGTTGAAAATATCGACGAGTATTTTCCGCTTCCTGACCGGATGGTTCCTCCGGGCGAACATGTCTTTATGTTAGAAATCATGGGAGAAAGTATGATCGACGCCGGCATTTTTGACAAAGATTACGTCATTGTCAAACAGCAGAACACGGCCAATAACGGAGAAATCGTCGTAGCTATGACCGAAGATGATGAAGCGACGGTCAAGCGCTTCTATAAAGAAGACAATTATGTGCGGCTGCAGCCGGAAAATCCGACGATGGAGCCGATTATCCTGCAAAACGTAAGCATTTTGGGAAAAGTTATCGGCGTATTCAGAGCCGTACATTAATTCTATTAAACTTCATTTATCGTAAAAAACCCCTCTGTAAGGGGTTTTTTTGCATAAAAAAAGCAGATTCGCCCTGGCTTAAGAAACGAATCTGCTAAGGAGGAAAAACTTACATTCTTATTATCCGACATCACACTTTTGGAGTCAACTAATAATGTTTCCCTCAAGAAACTTTTCATCCATTTTTCAACTTTGTATATTTGTGCGTGATGAAATTGCTTTTGTTTATCTTTTCTTTGGGCGGGTGCATTAAAATTTACATATGAATATTTAGTACATAGTACGATAAGTTATATCTGGATATAAAAAAACCCGCTGCCTTTAGCGAGTATCTATTTTCAATCAAAATGATAATATTCTACACCGTATAACCCTTTAATATAGACGGGGCCACAGACGTTTGAAGAACTTTCAACCAGAATCCTGTATTTGTGATACGGATCAATTGATTTTTTATCCTGGGCACTGAGGTTTAACCAGCTGCCGCTGTAGGTTTTAGAACTTAATGTATAAAAATTTCCGTTCAGCGCCATCCGTTGGAGTTTCATGCTTAAACCGCACGAAGAGTTGTTCATTATGGTGAACTTATATCCTAAAAAGTAATCGTCGGCAGCTACAGCCCCCGGATTTTCAATATGAAACTCTTTTGCATTTCCCTCCAAAGTGAAGCTTGTTTTTGATCCGAATTCAGTGGTAGCCGCTTTAGCTGAGTGTATTCCGCTAAAACATAATAAAAAAACAGCAATACATATCCAGTATTTTTTCATTTGCATCCCCCTTTTTACATATTTTAACTTGTGAATCCTGTGATGTCTATTCACATTTTATTAAAACGTATCCTTTATAACCACTATATACCAGTTTAAAAATTTGCGGATTGCTTACAATGAAGACTAAACGAAATAACGAAGGTGGTTCAAATGAAACACGTAATTGCTTTCGCTTCTAAAACGGCGCTCACACTTGCTTTACTGTACATTGTTCTGGATCTTATGTACCAAGTAACCTTTTTAAACGTTCTGTTTATTACAGTGATCTTAAGTTTAATCACTTATTTTGCGGGTGATTGCATGATTCTGCCGAGAACAAGCAATTTCACAGCCGTTGCAGCTGATTTCGGAATTTCATTCATTATATTATGGATATTCCTTATGAACATTGGCGGATTTAATGTCTCGCCTGCCGCGGCATCGGTTATCTCTGCACTTTGCATTTCTGTTTTTGAGGCATTTTTTCACCGGTATTTGCAGCAATATGTACTTCCCGAAGATTATCAGGACACAACAGAGACGGATAGCACGCTATGGAGCTATCAAACCGAGGCGTCTGAAGAATTAGTGCCGGAAAAAGACCCACAGGAAAAAACATAAAAAGGAGGCAATCGCCTCCTTCTCTTTTTATTTTTGCTTCTGATCGTCCAGCGGCAGCTGCAGCAGTGAGTCTGTGCCTGTCGCTTTCGGCGTTTTTCCGTCCCATTTTTCAATCCATTTATATTTGATCATTTCATCTGACATTGATTTCTTTATGATTTGGTTGTAATCAGCGATCCCTTCCGCTTCAATTTTTTTCTTTTTCGCTTCGGCTTCGGCTATTTTAATTTCAGTTTGTGTCCGTTCAAGTTCCTGTGAAGACTTCACCCTTGCATCGATAGCTTCCTGTGTGGCTTTATCCGGCTTCGGTACGCCAAGCGTCAGATCATCAATTAAAAATCCAAGACTCTTCATATCATCAGCAAATCGCTTTTGAACATCGGCAGCGGCTTCTGCAGATTTTTGCCCGTATGTGTCAATAACCGAGTATTTGCTGATTGATTTTCGCGCCGCATCCCACAGCCTTGTTTTTAAATATGTATTTTCAATCGTTTCAACGTCTACCGCGCCGAATTTGTTAAACAGATCGACTACTTTATCAGGCTGCACGACATAGTTGTAAGCGATATCCATTTCTATATTTTTACCGTCTGAGGTTGCCACTTTTATATTTTCATTATTCACTGTCTGCATACGCACCGGATATTCCGTTACTTTATTAAATAATCCGACTAAGTGCCAGCCTTGGTCCAATGTGTCGGATTTTACCCCGCCATTCGGTGAGTATACAACCCCGACATAACCGTTCGGTATTTTTTCAATGAATAGTGACGCTGTAACGCCCGCAATTAAAAGGGCTGCACCTATAATCACACCGCCGATAATTTTTTTTGTGTTTCCGCGCTTATTTTCGCTCATGCTGATCTTCTTCCTCCCATGACTTTTTGAATTTTTTGGCTCCGCTTCCCACTTGTTTAAAGATTGGACTAAGCATCAGCCATAAACCGAATCCGATGATGACAAGAAGAACGATAGACCCGATCATCACTTTCATTTGCCCACCTCTTTTCTTTCATCCTGTCAATTATGTATACGATCTTAAGAACTTAAAGTTTCATAAATTTCAAAAGAAAAAGCCCCGCCGGCAAAATAGGCGTGCTTATTAATAATTGTCACTGATAAAATCAGAAATCGTTTTTGTAAATTGATAAAAGGTCCCATTTTGTGTGGATGCTCTGCTTTTCAGCGTAAAAGTGTCAAATAGTGATTTTCTGAAGCCGGTGCTCATTTCGATTTGAATACTCAATCCGGATGAAGATTGATTGGCAAGGTTGTTCGGACTGACGCCTGCATATTTATCATTTATGCCAAGAAGAACGGCAGGATACCCGTGTCGTTTCAGCACATCGGTCAAAAGTTCGGCCCGTTCTCTGTCTGTACCGCCGATTTTTATCTTTTTATCGTCACTGCCGTAACCGTGCAATGAAATGACATTAGAGTGCTCTTTCACCATTTGCATGGCCTTCGGTTCATCGAAATGCGAACTTGTCAAATGCAGAGCCGCATTACCGGCTGGTTTTAACCCTTCAAATAAATATAAACTCCGGTTTTCGGCAATTTCTCTAGATAACTCACTGGTCCCCGGCTCTATGCCTCCGCCGTGTATAGCTAATATGAGGACAGAAGGGTCATGCTCTCGCGTTGAAATGGAAAAATCAGAAGGATCTTCATTCAGCTTTAATTCCTCGAAACCGCCGTAAATATCTGAAGCGGCATTAGCCTGAAAGAACGGCAGGAGCAAAAACGGTAAAATTAAAACTGAAATTCCTTTTTTGGTTATTGATGGCATTTGTGTGTTTATGTTACAATACAAATGCTTCAGCCTTTGAAGCGAACGGCAGAACAGGGTGACTTTGGACGGTTTCTTCTGCTCTGCCTCTTTGCCAGCTGCTTTACGCTCTACTCTTCTAACCCTTTTTGCCATAACATCATCCTTTCTTTTGTTTACACTTTTGTCACAATATTATATACGTTGGACAAAACCTCCGTTCATCTTGGAGAATAAAAACATCAAAACAACCTCTATCCTTTAACTTAAAAAAGTCTTTCTGTCAAAGAGACGGAAAGCTTAAATGATAAAAATGAAACCCTTCTCCTTAGTTTTGGAGGAGAGTGAAGACTGCTGGGAAATCATTTTATCAATATGCTGAGCTGTGCTGGCGTCCGGCTCAAATATTTGCTCCCGGCATAAACGGTTACGGAGTGGCCGAATTTCGAAGTCAATTTTGAACATGACGTATGATTTCCCAATTCAAGAATCACCGAAACAAATTGAATGTAACTGCTGTTTCCATAAAAAAAAGACTGCTGTTAAGCAGTCTTTTTTCGTTTTATTTCGTGCCTGTTGATCCCAGTCCGCCGCGGTCATTGTTCCCGAGCTTGTCTACTTCGATCAGCTCCACTTCAGGCATTTTCTTCATGATTCTGAATTGGCAGATCCGCTCCCCCTTGGAAATGTCGGTATCCCGAAGCGCGAATGCAGGAAAAAACCAGAAGTCATTGTCGCCTTTATAAGATTCATCAATGACTCCCATTGAATTTGTCTGAATGATACCGAAATGCTTATATGTACTTGAACGCGGAACGACATGGGCCTCATATCCTTCCGGCAGTTCCATCGCAACTCCAAGCGGGATAAGTTTGAATTCACCTTTTTTGATTGTTATATCTTCAGCTGCCCGCAGATCAATCCAATCGCCCTGTTCAATTTTACTGATTCTCGTTTGCGTATCATCTGAATATTTAATTTTGATTTGTAAAGTCATTTTCGCTGCTCCTTTTGGTTCCCTATTTCAGTCGTATTGATGACCAATCCGTGCCCCATTATACCATTTAACTGATAAGAATGTTGATTTTGGTGTATATGCAGCCGAAGGAGAAGCACTGCGAAGTCAATGAGAATAAACCTAAAATGAGGACCCCTCCTATCAGTTTTTTCCTCCATTTTCACATGACAGCTTTAATTACAATAATGCAAAGCTTTATATCCGTTGTTTCAACAGAGCTTTTTTTAAATTTCACCTTGGTTTCAAAAGGAATTTCGTTCTGAATAAAGAATTTGAAGAATAAGCGCTTAAAGGGCACGCGACTCTTTTCTGTCCCCTGCCTCAGGCGCTTATATCAAAAGAAAGAGGTGTCTTTAGAATGGTTCAATTTAAAAACTTTCCTGATCCGTCTTTAAACGCCCCATTGCAGTCTCGCCCTGCACAGCCCTCTGAATTGGAGCATCTCAAAGCAAGGATGCAGAATTTTATTAAGCATTCCGCAACGGATGATAATCTTGAGATCGCAGATGCCCGGGTGACGGCGGAAGGAATGGTCACCTCACTTTTAAAAGAACGGCTTGATACAGAATACGAAATGCTTAAGAATAAAATCACCCGGGAAGTGAATGTGGAGGACTACGGAGCGATCCCTGACGGCCGGGACAATACGGAAGCCTTTCGGAGAGCGATCGGGAACGGCCGGGTCAAAGTAAATGTTCCCGCAGGAGAATTTTTGGTTCAAGGGATAAAACTCCCCTCATGGACCACCATTTCCGGTGAGGGACAAGGGATTACCGTGCTAAAGCTTCATGAGGACACTCCCGCATACGAATGGGTCATTACTAACGATGATTACGAAAATGGAAACCGTAATATTTTTGTCCAGAACATGACTTTAGACTGGAATCCTGATCGTCAATGCGGGGTCAGGAACCCCGGAGGACAGTTTTCCAGCTGTTTAACGTTTGCTAATGTGCAATACGGCTGGATTAAGAATGTTGAAACGGTTAACGCGGGTCTCCATGGTATTGATATTACATCTCCGACTTACGATCATTTGCCTGAAACAGAATGGACGAAAGACGGCTGCCGATATATATGGATTGATAACTGTGTGGCATACGGTGCCGGAGACGACGGCATTACCACCCATTACAGCGAGTATATTTTCATTTCCAACTGCCATTCCGGAAACCCCCGCGGCACAGAGCATGCTGAGGGCAGCGCAAACTCGAACGGCATTGAAATTGACGACGGCTCTAAACATGTATGGCTTTTAAATAACTATACGAGCGGAAATATCCGTGGGATTGAGGTAAAGGCGCACAGCCTGTGGCCGGCTTCTCAAAATGTTCATATTATCGGTCATGTTTCGTATCGTGATGTACGTTCATTTGATATTCGTCATATCGGCCATCATCAGGCCTCAGACCCCGAAAGCAAGACGGCTTATGATGTTACTTTAACCGATTGCACCGCGATTGAACCGGTATTCAATGCTCTCTATGACGGTGTGACCCCGAGGGCGCTGGTCATCTCTGCCTATAAAAACGTTAATGTAAACGGATTCACAGCTATTGGTGATCCCTCATACGACTATGGCGGGAATCCAGTCGTGGCTCTTCAATACCGCAGTCAAAATATTACGATTAACGGCATTAAAATACGCGGCTTTACACAAGCCGGTGTTGACATCAATATATCCGGCGGATCAAATAAAACCGATTATGTTAAAATTTTAAATTTTGATATATACAAGTCTTCTCCTAAAGGCATCTCCATCGGCGGAGGCCAATATAACGTAAATATTATGAACGGTACGATGATCGGAGACGGCGGTTCCGTCGGAATTACGTCCCCTAACAGTCAGGCCGTCATTCTCGGGGTGCAAGCGGAAGGTTACAGCGCGGCTGCATCTATAAAAGGACAGACTTATGAGCAGATCCCCGTCAATTTAAAGGGAGGCGCACAGCTCGCGACCAGCTCCGGTTTTGCATTCAACCCGACAAGCGCTGTTATTGCGGGAACAGGCGATATTACGGCCAGAGGTGACAGAAATGCGATCATCAGCTCTTCCGGAGGTTCAAGTTCTGAAGGTTCAAGGGCATTTATCGCCGCTTCAAACAATGTCCATATTACGGGCAGCAAAGTCTCCAGAACGATTCTGTCATCAGAAAGCATTACATTGGAAGAACCATACACGGTTGCCGGAGGGCATCAGTCCATCAAATGGAAACTGGATTCAGCGGGCGGCCACGGTACGTTCGCCGGAGCTGTCACCTCTTCCCTGTCAGGGTACGGAGAATATTTTGAAAGTGTAACCGGCCAGACAATTCCCGCCGGGACGATCGTCACAGTGAAAGGCGAAAAAATTCAACCGGCTCACGTCGGTGATTACATGCTCGGCGTCATTTCAGAAACAGCCGCTTTTATCTCAGGAGCCGCAAGCTTCGGATGGCAAAGCCGCTTTTTGACAAATGAGTTCGGCGGTTTCATATACGAAAATGTGACTGACGAAGAAACAGGAGAAACGGTACGCGTGCCGAAACAAAATCCGGACTGCAGTCCGGCTCTTGAAGCTGACTATGAAGCACGCGCGGCCAGAGACGAATGGCACATTGTCGGACTCAACGGCCGGCATTACGTACGGGTCGACAGTACGGTCAGCCCGGGAGATTATATCACAGCCCATAACGGAATCGGGACTAAAGCCGCGGAAGGCTGGAAGGTATTGAAACTGACAGCCTTATACAGTTCTGAAAAAGGGTACGGCATTGCAATTGCGGTTATCAAATAGGGTCTCAATATCAGGATCATCTTCTCTCTTTTCTATCGGGCGGGTATGATCCTGTTTTTTATACCGAATGAGTTGCCTCTTTTTCAGCATACCGTTTCATTTGTCCAAGCCATCCATGCTTTCTGTCATAGAATACTACCGTCAGATGAAAAAAGGAGGAATATGAGTATGGATATGGGTATGGAAATGGATATGGACATGGACATGGATATGAACGGACATTATGATCACCACCCAAAGCAGCCTAAACAAAAAAAGAAGAAACAAGATAAAAAGCATCTTGATTATGATTACATCGTTGTTTATAAAAGAAAATGCAAAAAATGTAAAAAATGCTGCTAACTTGACATATCAACACTTTTTACACCCGGTAAACTCCGGGTGTTTTTCTTATTATGGCGTTTCTCCGGGCTATTTTCACCCAAAATCCGGTCATCCTATCACAATACATAAAAAGACTCTATTATTTTCTTCCCTTTTCGCCTAATTAAAAGTATTTCATTTACAGAAAACAACACAAATAGAATGACATGACTTTTGAGAAAATCTACTCTTTGCTTGGTCAATTTTTCTGCGATACCATGAATTTGCAACAATTTTTAAAAATTTCCTCAGGAGGTCATAGCCATGAAAATCGCCAGAACGGTAGTCGGATCATGCTTAGCTTTATCTCTAACAATTCCTTTCACAGCCAGTGCCTCAGCAGCCAGTCAGTCTGAACATGCAAACGCGCCTCACGTTTCACCCGTTGCAAATCCGTTAGAAAGTAAATTATCCCAAACAGCAGACCAAAAAGTAAAAGCAGCAGGTGTTGATGCCGGGCTGAACGTAAACGTAGATGTTCTCGGAATCTCAGATCGCATTGCTGAAGCGGTTAAGTCAGATCAAAACCGAACCGGCTGGGTAAAAAATGTTATGGAAACAACATTTTACGCATCAGGACAGAAGTACAACGTCATGGTGTTCAATTTAAATCAAGAATATGAAGACCACTTTAACGGCGTTCAGTTTTACGGATCAGCCGTTTATGACGGTATTACTTACGGAATCTGGGTCTTCGAAGACGGGTCCTTCGATAACAAAGGAGACGGGGGCTGGATCAATTGGGCTTTCAGAGGGTGGTTCGATCGTGATAATCAGCATATTGAATTTCACAGACCTTAATACGGAGAAAACTTGCGGGAGCGCCCGCAAGTTTTTTTTAACTGGACTGCACATTTTTCACCGTTATAACGACTATACTTGAAGTGCGGGCTCCGAACGCAGCCCCGGTAAAGTCTTTCAAAGTGAGGGTATGCCATGTCAAAGTCTTTAAAAATAATGTTGTGGAGCATATTGGTGTTCATCATCTTGTTAGTGATTATCGGAATCGTTTCTTACAATCAAACTCCGTCTGCAGAAAGCGCAGCAAAAAAATGCTTTATGGCTTCTAATCAATTTTAAAGTTCTGCAATAAGTCTTCACCGGCTTTTTAAACCACAGAACACCTGACAAAACGACGAATTTTTAATTTATTCGTTAACGATCTCATTCAGTATAGAATATACACGTGTATCATGGGGCAGTCCGTTTTGATACATATATCTTCTCAAAATTCCTTCAGATTGAAACCCCGCCTTTATCAGTAATTGATGAGACGCTGCATTCTCAATGAAAACAACAGCGCCTATACGATGCAGCCCAAGCTTTTCAAACCCAAAAGAAAGAACATTCTCCAACGCTTCAAAAGCATAGCCATTCCTCCAATAATTCGGATGAATCTCATAACCGACCTCCGCCCGCTTATGCTTGGGCACCCAAGAGTTAAAACCAATAGTTCCGATTATTCCCTTCGCATCTTTCCTCTCGATTCCCCATCGCATTCCCTTTTTATCATGATATTGATCTTTAAACCAGCCAATCATTTTTTCAGCCTGTTCCATTGAATCAAAAGGTTCCAAACCATAATAGCGTGTTACATTTGCATTTGAAAAACAAGCAAATATTTGCTTTGCATCTTCCTTTTCAACTTCTCTAAGAATAAGTCTGTCCGTTTCTATTACAGGAAGCATTTACGGTCCCCCTTTAAAAGAAATGTGAGAAGAAAATATATGCAGACTAAAAACCTTTTTTCAAAAAGTAAACTAGCATCCCTATCAAACTTTACATTTCGGCATAATATGTATTAATCCTCTTTAGGAGGTGAGATTATATGGGATTCTCAGGTGGTTATGGTAGCTCCTTTGCGTTAATCGTGGTGCTATTCATTTTATTAATCATCGTTGGGGCTTCTTTCCTCGGCGGTTATTAAGAATCCTCTTACCTCCGCATCCATGTCAGCAGCACCTCCATGATCGTACGGCGCCATAAATGAAATGTTTATGGCGCTCTGCTGTTTTTCCCCTTTTCATGCACTCATTAAAACTAAAAAGATCGGCCGATGTATCAACATGCAGCCGATCAGTAATTCATAGATTATTGTGTAAGGTTTACATCGATGACGTTATAGAAGGCATTGGAAGTATCCGCAACGTCCCATACCCCTAAAATGACATGATACCCGCTTCGATCAGTCGGCACAAAAATCTTATGAGTCAGATTCGTATCTGCCTTGGAACCGTCGTGGTTTACCGTTCCGATTAATTCGAATTCATCTCTTGACAAAGGTTTATTCGGGTTCCAGTTTTTCTTGGTGATATAATAGTGCCACTTTGATGTCGCATGAGGGGCCGTGTAGTACCAAGTAAAGGTGTTAAAACCGCCGCGGATGTTTTGTTTTACCCAATAATCTGCAGTCTGCTTGTCTAAACCGAAGTCAATTTGTCCCGATCCTCCATTTGCAGACGCAATTCTTCCATCCGGCGGACCTGCAGCCGGAAATCCTTTCGGCCCTTCTACAGACTGAGGATTATCAATGACGGAGCCATATTTCTGCGCAGCGGCCGTCCAGCCCAATGTTTGTTTCTCTAATGCTCCCATGTACGCTCTGCTGACGGGCTCTTTTATATACCCGTGCGCAGATGCATCACTTGAATAGAATGCGCCTCCAATACCAAGAGTAACAGTTAAAACTGCAGCTTTGACTAAACCCTTCATTACTGCATCATCCTCCCTCTTTTGTTAATAAAAACCTTTCAGTGTATACACTTCACGATGGAGGATGAAATGACCTTCCTTTTCTTGATAGGAAAAAGCAATGAGGTTCGCGCTTTCCCCTTTGTTTTTTATAATCATAAAGAAAAAGCCGGGCCGATTCTGTTGTCGAATCCGCGATTGACCGGCCCGCCCCTTTTGCTCAGAACTTCATTCGCTGGATTTGCCGGTTTCTTTTCGGATAACCGGTGCTACTTCCGCTGCTAATCGTTCGATGTTTTCCGCGGCTTTTTTAAACGGCATACCTCCTATATCGATTTGCGCGAGAAATCGCTGATGTCCGAATAACTCGTATTGATGCATGATTTTTTCAATGATCTGCTGTGAGCTTCCCACAAATAAAGCTGTTTCTTTTCCGGACGCCCGCTCAAAATCTTCCTTCGTTAAAGGCTCATCGATCCCGTGATATGAATGAACGTGAGACCAGTAATTTGAATGATACGGATAAAATTCTTGTATTGCCTGTTCATTCGTTTTTGAAATGAACATATGTCCGGTTACGGCAACCTTCACATTTTCCGGAGGATGACCGGCTTTAGAAGCCGCTTCCCGGTATTTGTCAACAAGCGGCTTAGATGACATCGGATCACCGCTCAGTACAGCTAATGCCAAACCCGCGCCTGCACGCCCGGCCCGTTCTGCGCTTTCCGAAGTCCCCGAAACACCTAACCATAGCGGAATGCTTCCGCGAAAAGGCCGAGGAGAAATTTCTGCCTCGCGCAGCGGCGGCCGGTAACGTCCTTTCCAGGTAACCGATTCTTCCCCGGAATTTAATTTTAAAAAGAGGTCAATGTGTTCTTCAAACAGTTCTTTATAATGGCCTACGTCATAACCGAAAAGAGGAAACGAGTCTAAAAACGCGCCCCGTCCCGCAATAATTTCCGCCCGGCCGTCTGAAATCAGATCAAGCGTTGCAAAATCCTCAAATAAACGGACGGGATCTGCGGTGGATAATACAGTCGTGGCACTGGTCAGCTTAATATTTTCAGTGATCTGTGAAATCGCTGATAAGATGGCCGGCGGCGAAGATACCGCATAATCAAGACGATGATGCTCGCCTACACCGAATACATCAAGCCCTGCGTCGTCAGCCAGTTTCGCCAGCTTCATCAATTCATCTATCCGCTGCTTTGCGCTGACTGTTTTCCCTGTCAGAGGATCGGGATATAATTCTGCAAATGAATAAATTCCAATTTCCATACAATCACGGTGTTCAGCCCTCACATTTCTCTCCTCCTGCACTGTGTAAAAAAGCTTTTATGTTATTCTATTCAGCCATTTTACAAATAGGAATTCGTTCAAAATAAATACAGAAGCTTAACATGCAGAAGGTCGGTATGAGAGGAAAAAAAGTTTCTGGCGCCCTTCAATTCTGCCCATTACACTCATGCAGCCCGACTAAGCAAGAAAAAAGCCGGCACAAGCGGATTCGAATTCATGTGTGCATTTTCAGTCCAATTCAATCCAATCATGATATTGATCATAAAGCTTTCGTATTCTTCCGGCATCAAGAGCAATGACTTCACCCCCTCTGTCATCATACAGAAAGAAAATAATATCTTTTGTCATATTCACAAAAAAAACATCAGGATACCCAACGGAACAGCCCCCGAACCTTGGCTTCAGCGGAAAATCTTCGTGGACGGCTGCCTTAAGTAATTGGGGGATACGCAGATGTTTCCGTTTACATAATAAAGAAAACTGCTGCATTTCATATTCTTCTTCGACCGGGCATGGACAGGTCTTCACTTGAATCCGATATAAATCATCCTTACACTTCAGAAACGGCTGATAAACCTTTAATTTTCTCGCGTGATTACCTTGAGATTTGTGCTTATACACGTTGGCAACAAGGAACATGTCATCGCTATGTTCAAACAGCTCATTGAAAAGTGCGGCAGTTTGATGATGAACAAGCTGAAAATACTCAAGATTCAAAGCACCGCTTTCATTAAATTGATACATATTGCCGCCGAGAGAAAAATGAATTCCCACGTCCCATTGATGATAAATGCCGGGCACTAATTTTAAAGTCGGGAACCTTTCCTTCAGATAATCATTTATTTTCATTCAAACATCTCACTTTCCTTTTCCCGCTCCAGAAGCAGAAGAAGCCGAAAACATTCCGCTTATTTCTTTTTCACCCTTGTAATATTATTCCGATTGGAATACAATGAAATGGAACACTGTGAACCCCATTGATCAGGGTGGATGCTGGTCACATTCATCCTGATCCTTTCTTTTACACAAGATCGCCCCAACTTTGAACCCCCCCGTTTCCAACCTTATTCATTGATATTACATATATTTCAATGGTATTATTTTTTTATACATAAGCATCAAGAGGTGTCAGCTTTGAACAAGATCAGAAGATTAAGAGAATATTTCCGCTCTCACCGAAAAATAAGTCTGGTTGCAGACTTGCTTACGGCTGTATTGCTTATCTCATTATCCATTCTTTTTTACGGACGCCAGCCGGGAGCTTTTTATGGTTTCTTTATGTATATTTTAGTAAGTAATTTTATCGGCTCCAATGCCTCTTTTATCGACTTCAGCACATCGAGGAAAAACAGACAAAAATAAAGGCTTTGCGTCAAAAAGAGGATTATACCGCCCTCTTTTTATTCTTTCAGTCATACCAATGCGTTCTTTTCAGGTTGAATTTTTCTGAATAGGACTCATGATCGGTTTTCCATTCTGCTTCAACAGTGATTTCATGACCGATCACTTCATTTTCCGGCATATATTCAAACGTTTGAATATGGTCTTCTCCCGTTCCGCCGCCTTCTAATTTCTCTCCGGTGTATTCTGAAAGATGATAGTCTTTATCTTCACCATATTTCCGGCCGTCAACAAATAATGTTAATCTCTTAATCACCGTGTTCTTTTCATTCACTTTATTACCTCTGTAATACAAATTCAAGAAATAGTTAGGGCCGATAGAGGTCTTGCCTGATTTTTCGATTGACGCTTCCCACGTCTTGCTTTGGCTATAGCCGATATATTTAACTTTTTCTCCTGAAATTAAAGAAAACAGTGCAAATCCGGCTGCTATTATGAGAACAGTGATAATAACCAGCAATGTTTTAATGACTTTACGTTTTTTCATGACATCCCGCCTTTATCATTTAGAACGTATGAATATTAGAATTGTTACATTTAATTTGAAAGAATAATAAAAAGGGATTCTAATCCAAGGAATAAAAAAATACTAAGAAGATCATATTCCCCTTAGCTTCACATCCCAGATTGCCATGCAATAATGATAAAAGTCGTCCAAAAAGTTGTGACTAAAATAAGCATAACGGTTACAATCATTAAAATGAGACAACTTATTGTTAGAATTGAGTCTTTGTTTTTGTTAAGAATCAGAGTAACCATTGATCCTGCAGCAAATAGATACGACAAAACCGCACCGACCCAATACCACAGCATAGAGTCATTGCTCCAGTAAGCCATTGACTGCATATAAATACTGAATATAAATCCTGACAATGCTAATAGAAACGAAACTAAATTTGATTTCAAGTTAGCGTTCCTTTCTTCATAAGCTTTATTTTCAGGAACGGTCATACATCTGATAACACCTTTTATGCGATATGCTTCGCCGCTTTGTCTGCATATTTTAATTCCTATTTCGTTTTTAAATATGTTTACTAAAACAGAAATGATATAAAGTTTACCTGAAACGCCGATTTAAAATTAAGATGTTTTATAAGCGTTAATTGCTTGATTTCTCAAAAGCGCTAAAAACTTCGGACTTTCGTGATATTGTAAGAGTTATTTAGGATTTTCATCGCATTCACCCTCTCTCGAATTTTACAACGTTATAAATGATTTTCACTGCTTTGCCAAAGCTGAATCTCATTTGATCGTTCTAAACTAAGCATTTTTTCAATTCCACAATCCACTGGTAATATCGGTAATTTTATTGAAGAATTCAACTCAAATGCAAAAAACCCGCCCCCGGCCAGGTTTTTTCCGTGTTTAAGCAACTTTATATGGTTTTGAACGAAACATAAGAAGTGTGAAAACAGCCTCCTGGACAAAAAGTTGCTGTCTCGTTATTCAGCTAAAGATTTTTTCATACTCTTAGGAGAAAACGAAAGATTATCTCCCCACAAATTCTATTAACTATGTTTTTGTTTTAACCATTCTTTCTTTAGCAATGCGTATTGGTAAGTGTTTTCATATTTAGGTGTTCCATCCTCGTGTGCAGTAAATGAAATAAATTCAAGAAAATAACCTTCTTTACGCATTCCTAATCTTTCACATAGTTTTTGTGACCTGTAGTTATCATCTTCAACATATGCATAAAGCCTTCTTGCTTCTTTTTGCATAAAGAGATACTCAAAGAAAGCCTTCGCACTTTCACTTGCGTATCCCTTCCCTTCAAAACGGGCATTGAAATTCCAACAAACGGAATAGGTATCTGGCTCTTCTTTTAAATAGAATAGTTCTCCGACTAGATCATTACTGTCTTTTAAACAAACTGCAATATAAGAGTCATCTCGGCTTCTTTTTTGAACGTTTACGGCAGCTTCTTCTAACGTAGACATTCTGTCATCAAGAAAGCAATTCACTCTCGGATGTGCCGAATATTCCAACAGACCTTGCGAATCTCTCTCGGTGAAATTTCTTAAAATTAAGCGATGGGTTTCAATTTTTTGCATTTGCAGTCTCCTGTTTCATTGTTATCGATCATTGAAAAGATCTTCTTCGTTTGTTGAAGAACTTATCTCAATCTATTTTTACTATAATGATAGACGTTATCATCTTTGTCAAAAACAGTAATCATTCATTTGCCGCCCGCGATGTAAAGTACTGAACAATTTTCGTGAAAAACCCTCAGTATCGAATATAGAAACGAGCAATAGTAATTAAAACAAAGTTAAGCCATTAAAAGCTTATTGAGTATTTTTTCAAACTTATTCACTTTCATCATCTCATGAGTGAGAAATGTCCCGTTATAAAACACGCTGAAAGTCGTCCAAACTGCCGGGGTTTTTTGCGCCATATCTTTTGACGTTATTCGCCGGGCCTGAAAATGAAGTCCTTTCTTTTCAATCAGTTCCTTAAAATCCTTTAACAATCCGACTGCAAACGGGCATTGAGCTGTATAAAATATTGTGATTCCCTCATCATTAACGGAATTACTTTTCACCTGTTTTTTAAATACAGGAGGATGTGCATGTTCATTCCACGTCAGTGACACCAACTGAAAATAGGGTTCTGCTTCATCTTGCACAGCAAATCCCATATGTTCAAAGAAATGCTTATCACTTAAATAAGGGAGTTTTTTCTTCCCCACTATATGAACTATCCCATCCATACCGCGGGATTTTGCATCTGACACACATTTTTCTAACAAGTGTTTCGCATGCCCGTTATTCTTATATTTACCTGAGACCCAAAGACAATTAATAAACATAAAATGAGGTGCGCTTACCGGAACCCACGCTTCTTCTGCAGGTAAATATTCAATAAAAACTTTTGCCCGTTCATTTAGGCGATAGAACACCAAGCCATCAATCATTCGATCTTTGAGCCAGCTCTTCTTTTCATTTACCGCATCCTCATATTGTTTCGTACCTAATGCACAGCAAATATGATTGTCATCAATATTGTCCCTAGTCAACTCAATGTATTCCATTTTTCCCTCACCCGCTTTCTTTTGGAAACATCAGCTTTACTTGCAGTGAACATTGTAATTTCTCAGAAATATAGAGTCCCAGAACCAATATATGAACGCAGCAACAAAGCTCATTATGTAATAAATGAAACTTCTGAAAACTGTGAAATCAATTGACGGATTGCCTATGTGCCAGAACAAGAACACGGCTAAAAAAGCGACTGCTGTATAAATGAAAAGATGAACCAAACTAAACTTTTTAGGCTTCTTTCTTAGCCATAGTTGCACAGGAACAGCAAACAAAAAGTAAGTAATAAATGCATAAAAAGCAATGATAACCACAGTAACCAATGCAAATGGCACAAAACCCGAGTATACAAACATATATAGCCCGAAGATCAAACCATACGACAAACTTGAAAAAGCCAATGTGTAAGTATAGCTTTGACTTTTGCTCCAAGTCGCCGCTCCCATATATTTCACCTGCTTTTTATAAAAATACATTTCTCATTTTTTTCCTATTGTTTAAAATCAGTATATATCCATCACTTTAAAAGATCTATGTTTTTTTGGCAGATCATCAATTCACTATCTTAATATCCAGAAATTTTAATTACCATTAAAAAAGGTCAAGGAAATACCTTGACTGTGTACGGCTCACCAATCTACATCCGGCTCATCGTGTTCGAATCCGTAAAAGCCTTTAATCCACACATCTCCGCAGCCGGCTCCTTTTGTGATCAATAAGTAATGATTTCTGTTTGCATCACCATTCACCTTATCAGCCGCTCTCAAGTTCAAATGATTACCCCTGAAATTCTTTTCACTAAGGGTAAAATCATATCCTGCCAGTGTAATTCTCTGCAGTGCAAGTCAAATATCGACAGAATGATTACGACCACAAATTCAAAGCAAGAAACGACAGCCCCCATGCAGATAGGCCGAACATTACAAAGAACCTAAGCAAAGCTTCGAATTTTGTAAGTCTTCGCTCCCTTTTCGTTTTACCCAATTTCCAATAAACGGCGTAGCAGGAAAACACCAAAATGAGTTGTCCAAATCGCGACACAGATTCTAAGAATTCTATACCATTCATTGATTTTCACCTCGTTTATTTAAACAGAGAGTCTTTCTTACAGCGTTTATCCAAAGCACTAATTTCTTCGGTTATAAAAACCGCTTGAGGAATTTGTTTGTAAAATGGTTTGCGTGCCGCTTGATAAAAACAGCCCATCCTTACTCCCCCATGTATCAATCAAGATGAATTTTATTATCTCAGATGGAAAGACCATTTCCAACAGTTATGTAAAAATAAGTAACTTCACTATGCTAATTGTATAAGAAAAGTTGTCTTATCCAGCAGAACCATGAGCGCTGAACTTCTACGTTAAAGCGTTAAAGACGGATTATAAAAGAGCCGCTTTTAGGCTCATTCGCGAAGCATCATCATTTTATTTTTATGATTGTATCCTCCTGTCAATCCTATTGGGATAAAATTTGAGGGAAGGTCAGTTTTAATCCGCCGCCCTGCTCACCTTCGACCCTTCTTGCAGCTTCCCCACAAATATCCGATGAACAGCTTTTAACTCTTCCCTTTGCGAATCCCTGACCGAAATCTGACTCTCAAAACTTATCTGACCTTGCATCGTGGGGCGCCAATTCTCATGCATTAATTTAATTTAGGATATTCGCATTTTGCTTTTCGTTAGCTGAATAACGCTTTATAAGAAGGGGGAAATTCTTGATTTACGCGCTGCACTTCCCGTGCAAATTCACGTTCCTCTTCTGTCACTCTTCTGAGTCTGTCAGCTTTTTCTTGTGTGTCTATGTCGGCACCGGGAGGAACGAACCGATTTGGTGCAATTTGTACACCATTTGTGATAACAGCATTGTATGAAACAAATGATCCTTTTCCTATAATTGCATTGTACACGATTGCCTTAAAACCGATGAACGTGTGATTTCCAAGATAACAAGGGCCATGAATGAGAGCGTCATGCCCGACACTTACATTATTTCCGATATAAATGGAATATGCCTTATCTTTGACTGTGACAAATTGCTTTAACAAACCATGTAAAATGACTCCGTCTTGAAGATTTGTATTTGAACCAATATAAAAGGGTGTTCCTTCATCTGCACGAATAGCAGCATTTGGCGCTACATAAACATTGTCCTTTATTCTCACGTCTCCTATCACGCTGGAAAACGGACTTATGAACGACGTTTTATCGATTTTAGGATATCTTTGAACCGGATTAAATGATGTAACAGGGTTAGGGCTGATAAAGGGCGCAAACTTAGTGAGCCGATTATCGAATTTATCTTCCGTCAGCTTTCTATCGCTCAAAAAAAGACCTCCTTTGAAAACGTGTCTATTTATGTATACTATGTAAATTCTGTGCATTTGGAGACGACAATCCCCCATTTAAACACCATTCGGATGACAAATCATCCAAAGGATCTTTCCTGCATAGCTCCCTCAATTTTTGCAGAAACACTTGTCCGCAAGAAAATGTAAGGGTTTTCAAAATAAGATCAGTGTGCTAAATTGTAAGATAAGTAAAAATTTTCTGCTAATATCTGAAAGGGGTGTATGATTTGAAAGCAGTAGTAGCAACAAAAGACAAAAGTATAGCGATTGTACAAAAAGAATTACGTCCTTTGCGACATGGTGAAGCTAAAGTTAAGATGGAATTCTGCGGTGTATGTCATACTGACTTGCATGTTAAAAATGCTGATTTCGGGGATGTTACAGGCATCACATTAGGTCATGAGGGAATAGGCATTGTAACTGAGATTGGTGAAGGCGTAACAAGTCTGAAAAAGGGAGACCGCGTCTCTATTGCCTGGATGTTTGAAAGCTGCGGCTGCTGTGAATATTGCTTAACTGGCCGTGAAACCTTGTGCCGGGATGTAAAAAATGCCGGCTATACAGTTGACGGCGCAATGGCTGAAGAAGCAATCGTAGCGGTTGATTATGCAATAAAGGTGCCGGAAAATTTAGACCCTGCAGCAGCAAGCAGCATTACTTGTGCAGGTGTAACAACTTATAAAGCCGTTAAAGTCAGTGAAATTAAGCCAGGTCAATGGATCGGTGTATTTGGAGTCGGCGGTTTAGGCAACTTGGCTGTTCAATATGCAAAAAATGTCTTTAACGCTAAAGTAATTGCTTTCGACATTAGCGATGAAAAATTGAATTTTGCTAAGAGCTTAGGCGCTGATGCGGTTGTAAACAGTTTAAACGAAGACCCCGTCGCTAAAGCAAAAGAAGTGACTAACGATTTAGGGCTTGATGCTGTGGTCATCACGGCTGTCTCTAAAACCCCTTTCAATCAAGCGATTGATGTTGTAAAAGCAGGAGCTCGCGTAGTCGCCGTCGGTTTACCGGTGGACAAAATGGATTTAGATATTCCCCGTCTCGTGTTAGATGGAATTCAGGTAGTAGGTTCATTAGTAGGTACCAGAGAAGACCTGAAGGAAGCTTTTCAATTTGCTGCAGACGGTAAAGTTGTACCTAAAGTGACAAAACGCCCGATTGAAGATGTGAATGATATTTTTGAAGAAATGGAGCAAGGCAAAGTGACCGGCCGTATGGTTATCGATTTTACTTCCTAATCATTAAGGCTGCCGGGAATGATACGGCAGCCTTTGAGCTCTATTCTTGCACAGCGCCCTCACCTTTGTCATTTTAGTTCTGACCAATCGGCGGGCATTTTGCAAGTACTGAACTAATCCTGATACCAATATAATACAAGGTCATTCATTGCTGAAGCGTAACCCTGCTGTCTTAACATAGTTGTTATGCTGCCCCGATGATAAGTGCCATGATTGGCAATATGGAATAAAATTTCTGAGTAAGCAGTTTCTCTGGAACCTAACCAAGGATTAGGTAAGTTCATTTTTTGTTCTACATCTGTTGGCTATTCATCCATTCTTCAAACTGTGAAGCCAGTTCATCATAAGACGCCGCAAATTCATCTGCAGAATATAAATGAGCCCTTTCTGCATAAGCCGCAGAACCTTCCACTGCTTCCTGCATGTCTATCCCTTTAAGCACTTGCAACCACATAACATCCACCGCGCAGATGTGACTGAACGTAATTTGAGGCCTTTTTCGAACTTCTCTAATTTAATCTACATAATAGTTCACTGAATCTCTCAACAATTTTAGATAAAAATCTTCTTTTTATGGAGATGTTCGTTCTATCGACATTCTTGTGATAAATATGGTAAAATTCATAAAAACAAGGGAGTGTTGTTACATATGAGTCTTATCATTTTAGCATCCATGCTTTTATGGGGTGCAGTGATCCACGAGCTAAACAAACCTTCAAAAAAGCAAAGTAAACGAAAAATGATCCCTTTGGTATCCCTCAGTTCTTTATCTACTTTAATCATCACAATTTCGCTTTTTTCTAATTTAATTGGTTGATATTTGTTATGAGGAAACCCGCCAGAGGTTCCTCATAACACTAAAAACCTACTCACTGCACTTTTTACAGCAGACCTTATCAGAGTGTTTGCTTAACACTTTGTCCATTCTCCCCACAGGCATCTTCTTCTCACTCGGAAGTGTAAGATAAGCTGTTATCTCATCCCCTGATTTTAATGTTTTTCCGCAGATAGAGCATTTTAACTCAGTATTAAAGAAATTTTTTAATCCCATTCAGAAGCCTCCTTATTTACCTTTATAAAGTAATACGTTAATGCTTTATAAAAGTTTCACGTAAAAGAAATACTCTTGCCTGGGAATATACTTCGTTTCAGTTGATCCGCAGCCGCCCCGGTCATCGTTGTCTACAAATATACCCCACCCAATAGGCCGCTTTTTCATTTTAAGTGAAATCATCTTCATGCTTTGACCAGTTTACTGCAGTGTATAGATTGTAAATTTGTGACATTTATTTGTCCTCTTTTAATTTTTTCTCCTTCTCTCAATTTGAAAAAGAAGGAATTATTTTATAAATATTGTAAATTTATAACTGTATCACATTCACTATTAAGAGGAGGAATACGAATGAAAAAGAAAATTATTGCCGGCGCTCTTGCTTTTGGGTTAATTCCACTAATGGGGACTGCAGATGTTTCTGCAAAACCTTTGCCAAATCCAGATAAAGTTATGAAACCTGCTGGTTGGTCATGTGACGCTCCGTATATCGCGTGTCAGCCTTTTTCTGGCGGTACCGGTAAGGTTTCATTCAACTATCAAGGCAGCTCTCCAGGAAAAATCAGAGTTTTTGTTGCGAATGACGGCAGCAAATCTTTCAAATTCACCATTAATTATCCTAATGGGAATACACTCTTATCCTCTACGACATTAAATGCGGGGAAAACGTTCATTCAAGAATTCAGCGTTAACCAAAAAGGAGAATACATCCTGAAATATGATAGCGGCACCGGTGATAGTGTCGATGGTTTCTTTAGATCTGTTGAGATTTAAATTCCGTTAGGAAAGTCGGCAGTTTTGCCGACTTTCTTTTACAAGCCTTCTGCAGGAATAAACGTAAAATTTCGAATAAACATATGACCTTTTTGAAACGGAAACTTTATCGGCATCACAAACCCGCAAGCAGCCTCCTTGTATCGTACCTTCCGTCCCTTTGTGATTTGTTTTGATTTGTCGTATACTGCGCTTGCCCGGGAAATGATGAATATTTTCGTTAACTATAATTTCCCTGTACCTCTTCGTATGTGGCTCTGCATGATGAAGTAACTTCATGGCTCACCACTTTCATACACAGTTTTATTGCATGTTTAGCCATATCCCTCCTCTTTAAACAGCAAACCGTCCAATCCATTTCTCTCTTTCAGTTAACTTTCCATTATTTTATATTCTTAGAAGCTCTTCATTTTAGACATAACATCCATTTTTTCTTATTTAGACTTAAATCTATGTCGAAATTTATCGTCCGGCATATTATGTACTATCCTAACAACAGGAGGTGGCAATAATATGGGGAACTACGGTGGAAATTACGGTGGAAGCTCTTTCGTATTGATCGTTGTGCTGTTCATTTTGTTAATCATTGTAGGTGCTGCATTCCTTTTCTAGCACATTGACGATTTATATTCGTCTCCCAAACATTGCATCCCTTAGTTCGGACAGACGCCATAAGAAGTTTTATGGCGTTTTTACTTTTTAAAAAAATCCATCTAAGATAACCATTTTTTATTTTCACTCTGGTAAGCGGGAGCGTTTCCTCCCCTGCCTGCGCCAATATTGCCGCTATGAAGAATAAGGCGAACAATCCAATTCGGAATAAAAACTTGTTCATGAACAAAACTCCTAAATAGTTGTTAAAAAACTAAGGCGTTTTTAATTCATCAGGATTACAGATGTTGTGAACTTAAAAAGGATATTACTCACCCTTATAAAATTGTCATTCGTTAGATTTAGTCACTGAATCTTATTTGTTTGGTATCTTAGCGGCCTTCCACACTCATTTAAAAAGGGTCCGCCCACAAAATACGGTGTTCACACATTAAGTCATTTTCACATAAAAAAAACCAGATTCCTCCTTTATGAGGTTCCGGTCTTTTTTAGTTAAAATGCGGGAATTATCTGGTGACATGCTGCACACCCCCGCTATTATAATATTTCAATAGAGCCTTCTGTTCCATGTACGCGTATTCGCTGCCCATCTTTTATCAATTGGGTTGCATTTTCAACTCCGACAACTGCAGGTAAGCCGTATTCACGCGCGATAACCGCTCCATGGGTCATCAGTCCGCCAACTTCAGTGACCAGGCCTTTTATGGATACAAACAATGGTGTCCAGCTGGGATCAGTATAAGGGGTAACTAATATATCCCCATCTTCCAAATCGGCATCTTCCATGTTTAAAATAACCCGTGCCCGCCCCTCTATGACTCCCGAGGAAACGGGGAGCCCTGCAATCGCTCGGGCCGGGAGATTTTCTCGTTTGTACTCGCCTGTAACGATTTCACCGTCAGATGTGATAACACGCGGCGGAGATAGTTTTTCATATACTTTATACTCGCCTTTTCGTGTGCTGATGATTTGGTAATCCAATTTATTTGTGCGTACGACTTCCTGAAGTTCTTCAAAAGTGAGATAGTATATGTCTTCTTTTTCATGAATAACGCCCGCTTCTGCGAGTTGTTCGGCTTCTTTCAGTAAAGCCTGCTTATAAACGAAGTAGCGGCTGATCATGCCGTATTTTGGATATTCTCTGAACCCGCTGAAGTTCCGGATGATGCGGATCATTCGTTTGGTTTCTTTGGCTTTTTGTTCACCATCCGGTAATTGCTTCAATCGGTCTAATAACTCTTGTTCTTTCTTCAACGCCTCCTGCCGCCCTTGCTCAAATTTCCGCTGGCTGGCATTTGGCTCAAAGTTTTTGAGATTATTAAGAATCATAGGGACAAGTGCAGTTGGTTTTTCGCTCCATCGAGTTCTTGTCATATCAATTTCTCCGGCACATCGCATTCCGTACTTGCTGAGATAAGCATAGATAGCGTCACGGGTTTCCCGCCCGCCTTCAAACGTCACCAGCCCATCCAAAAAGTGATCATCTTTTACATTCTCTAAATAGGCAATTACTTCTGGATAAGGGCGGATCACATCAGCGACGTCTAATAGCGCAAGCCCCATTTCTGAGGTAATATTATGGGATACAGATTGAGAAAGCGTGTCTGCTGCGTTTTTTTCACCTAACCACTCGTTCATTTTTTCGTTAATCCATGATGAAGCATCCATTGCAGTTCGAATCAACACCGAACTTTTTGGGTTAAATAAAATCTTCTTTAATTCCTGGATATCTTCCAAAATAAAACGAAATAAATCAGATCCTGATTTCGCCTGGATGTTTTGTTTTAACTCTTCTATCGATGCTTGACTGCTCTTAATCAAATCAGAAACAATTGCCGGATCGTTTTCAGCTTGTTCCGGCATATCTGCATTGCCTTTGCCGGGAATCGGTGCCGTTTTATCAGGTATCGGCTTAATGAAATCATCTCGCTCTATTATGGTCATAAGTGCGTCTTTTAAGAGCGGATCGTGCTGCCCCATGCCTTTTAAGAAAACTTCTCTGACATTAGGAGATGCCAGCTGATGTGTGACATCAACGAATAGCCTTCCGCCGGCTTTACGCATGGGTGCAGCAGTCGTCAACAGAAAAAAAGACAATCCAAGGGGTTTTATGGGATCCGTCATCATTTGCTGATGACCAACAGAGATATAGACGTGATTTTCTTGATCGTTCGCTTCAGGAACGGGGTATAACGTTGTGATCGGACGACTTTGGACAATATAAAAAGTATCGCGGTCCAAACACCATTCGATATCTTGCGGCTGGCCGAAATGAGCTTCGATCTGTCTCCCGATACGTGCCAGCTGTAAAATTTGTTCATCAGTCAGTGTTTGAAGCTTTTGCTGATCAAGAGCGATCTCCTGTGTTTCTGTTCCGCCTTCTTTTCGTCCATAGATAGCCAATTTTTTAGTTTCTATTCTCTTATCGACGATTTGCCCGTCCTGTACTTTATAACAATCGGCAGAGACTAAGCCGGAGACAAGTGCTTCACCAAGTCCAAAACCGGCATCGATGGACAGCAGCTTTCGGTTTCCGGTCATCGGATCAGCGGTAAATAAAATTCCCGAAGCCTGAGGGAACACCATCCTTTGGATGATAACGGATAAATAAACTTGGCTGTGATCAAACCCATTTTGCATACGGTAAATGACCGCGCGATCCGTAAATAGGGACGCCCAACATTTACTGATATGCTGCAAGATCGCATCGACGCCGGTAATATTTAAATAGGTGTCTTGTTGACCGGCAAAAGAAGCATGCGGTAAATCCTCAGCTGTCGCACTGGAACGTACGGCATAGGCATGTTCTTCGCCGAACCGGGAGAGATGGCAAGCAACTGCTTTGACTACATCTGAAGGAATTTCTGCTTCCATAATGGTTTGCCGGATCTTTTTGCTGACTTCACCAATTTGATCGCGATTCTCCGCTTTCAGCATGGTCAGTTGATCCAACAGCGCTTGTAACGTTTCGTTTTGTTCAATGGCTTTTTGATATCCTGCGGTTGTGACACAAAATCCTTCCGGTACTTGTATTCCTTGAATTTTTGATAATTCCCCTAAATGTAACCCTTTTCCTCCAACGAGCAAAGGCTGTGTTTTTTCAATTTCGTGAATGCCGAGAACCAAAGAACTCATTCTATATCTCCCCTTCAAAAAAATTTGACAAGAGCTTTTCAGCATGATATAATCATAATATAAGATGGATAACTATGAATTTTCACACAGAAAGCGCGCGTGTTCTGATTATATCACCGTGTCTGTTTTTGTGCAATATAAAAAGAACCTCGCCAAATTGGCGAGGTTCTTTCTTCATTTTTGT
Source organism: Bacillus sp. SIMBA_031 (assembly GCF_046535225.1). NCBI lineage: Bacteria > Bacillati > Bacillota > Bacilli > Caryophanales > Bacillaceae > Bacillus > Bacillus sp. SIMBA_031. The sequence continues at coordinate 938,073 of NZ_JAWRXC010000001.1, read as the reverse complement.
CGAAAGCTCTTTAAAGCTGTATTGAGATCTTTTGTGTGAACGTAAATGTTCTTATACAACTCGAATAGTGTTTTATATTTTTGAACATTTTGTTCTTTTGGATAAAATGCAGCTGCTTCATGAATGAACTGCTCTGCGCATTCTTCAAGAGAGTCAAACCACCCGCTTCCGAAGGCAGCTAACATCGCAGCCCCCATGGCGGGACCTTGTTCATTTTCTAACTTAACCACCCTCGTATTGAAAATATCAGCCTGCATTTGAAGCCACGTTTCATTTTTAGCTCCCCCGCCAATAGAGACAACCGTATCAACTGATTTTCCCGCTTCACGGAATAGTTCAATTGATTCATATAAAGAGAATGTGATGCCTTCCATTATCGCCCTCAAAAAGTGCTCTCTTTTATGGGCTCCGTCCATTCCGATCAAGCTTCCCCGAATAGATGAATCAGCATGCGGCGTTCTTTCACCGACCAAGTAAGGAGTGTACAGTAGTCCATTTGCTCCTATCGGAACAGATTCCACCCCCCGTAATAATTGTTCAAACGATTCGTTTGGCGCAAACGTTCTTTTAAACCAGTCCAAGCTGTACCCTGCAGCGAGCGTGACCCCCATCGTATAAAAAGAATCCTTTTTTCCATGATTAAAAAAGTGCACTTTCCCTTTAAAATCTCTTTCTTTGTCTTCTTCACAGGAAAGTATGACTCCTGACGTCCCAATGCTGCATAACGTTTTTCCGGAAGAAAGAATACCGGCTCCGACAGCACCACAAGCATTATCTGCTCCCCCAGCGTACACTTTTGTTTTTTCCATCAGCCCTGTCTTCGCCGCAACGCTCGGAAGCAGCGATCCTACACAGTCATGGGATTCAACAAGCGGAGGACAAATTTCCGCTGAAATACCAAATTGATTGCAAATCTCATCGCTCCACTCTTTGCGGGTCATATGTAAAAGTAACGTTCCCGCCGCATCGGAGTATTCCGTGTGAATGGCGCCAGTCATGCGGAATCTCACATAGTCTTTCGGAAGCAAAAAAACAGCGGTTTTGTTAAAAAGTTCAGGCTCATGTTCCTTCACCCATAACATTTTAGGTAATGTAAACCCTTCAAGAACACGGTTTTTTGTGATATCAAGCAGATGATCGCCAAATGTCTCGGTTATCCTGCTACATTGAGGCGTCGTTCTGGTATCATTCCAAAGAATCGCATGACGCAGCACCCGCCGATCTTGGTCAAGCAGTACTAACCCATGCATTTGTCCTGAATAGCTAATCCCGTCAATATCCCCGGCTTGAACGTTGGATATCGAAATCAATTCAGCCAATGCTTCAATTGTTTGCTGCACCCAGTCTTCAGGATTTTGCTCACTATATCCCGCCTTCTCTTGGATGAGCGGGTAACTTTTGGACGTTTCTGCACAAACCTTGCCGTTTTGATTGACTAAAATGGTTTTAACGGCACTCGTTCCAAGATCTATTCCAATGACATACTTCATTTTTTCACTCCTTCCTCTCTAAATAGATCCCCATTGAAATGACCCGCCATAACAGTAACTTCATGACGGGCCATTCCGGGAACTTGGCTGCCTGCATCTTTTTACAGCGGGATCTGGAGCTTCTTTTTTCATTATACCTGTAAAATGTATTGGTTTAATACCGCTTTTAACCGCTCCTGTCTCCCTGATTCGTTTTTAATTGGCTGATTGTTCAGCGCATATTGCTCAAGTGTCTTAAAATCAGCTCTTCCTTCTGCAATTTCAAGACCAATCCCTTCAGTAAAACTGCGGTAACGGTGTTGAATCACATCTTCAAACACACGATCTTCGATTAATTTGTGGGCGGCTTTCAACCCTCTTGCAAATGTATCCATCCCTGCAACATGGGCATATAGTAAATCATCAGGCTCAAAAGAAGATCTTCTGACCTTTGCGTCAAAGTTTAATCCGCCGCTTCCAAGACCGCCATTTTGCAGGATTTCGTACATTGCTAATGTCGCAGAATATAAATCTGTCGGAAATTCATCTGTGTCCCAGCCTAAAAGGGGATCACCCTGATTCGCGTCAACAGAGCCAAGCAGACCATGCACTCTCGCCATGCGTAATTCATGTTCGAATGTATGCCCGGCTAATGTGGCATGATTGGCTTCGAGATTTAATTTAAAATGATTGTCTAAGCCATATTGCTTTAAAAAGGCAATGGTTGTTGCTGCGTCCGTATCATATTGATGGGTGGTCGGCTCTTTTGGTTTTGGTTCAATCAAAAACTGCCCTGTATACCCGATTTCCTTCGCATAATCCACTGCCATATGCATAAATCTGGCCATATTATCAAGCTCAAATTTTAAATCGGTATTTAACAAAGTTTCGTACCCTTCACGTCCGCCCCAAAATACATAGTTCTCGGCGCCAAGCTCTTTTGCGGTTTCTAATCCTTTTTTTACTTGGGCTGCGGCATACGCAAATACATCTGCATTACAAGAAGTCGCCGCACCATGGACGAAACGGGGATTCGTAAACATGTTTGCAGTATTCCATAATAACTTAACGCCGCTGGTTCTCATGTAGTCTTTTATCATGTCCACGATTATATCCAGATTTTGATTTGTCTCTTTTAACGTACTTCCTTCCGGTGCGATATCCCGGTCATGAAAAGCAAAAAATGGCGCATCCAGTTTTTCAAACAGCTCAAACGCTGCATCTACCCTCGCTCTCGCCAGATCCATGCCTTTATAGTGATCCCACGGTCTCTGCATCGTAGCTGCGCCAAAAATGTCTGTGCCGTCAGCGGTAAATGTATGCCAATAGGCAATAGAAAATCGCAAATGCTCTTTCATCGTTCTTCCGCCAATCACTTCTTGAGAATTATAGTATTTAAATGCTAAAGGATTCGTGGATTCTTTCCCTTCGTAAATCACTTTGTTTACGCTTTCAAAATAGTTGACTGAACCGGAATGAGAGTGAGCCATGTGTGATTTCCCCCTTAAAAATAAATTCTAAACATGATCATTCAAATACAAATGCTTTTATGACATGTTATATATTAGTTTGTTGCCTAAACAAACTAACTTATTTTCATCTTATATAACCTCATCAGTATTTTCAATATTTTTTTTAGTTTTTTACGAACACATTAGATATAATAAAGGTTGGATTCGCTATGTACTGCGTTTCGCACGATAACACAGAACGTTCAACTTAATTTAAAGATTATACAAATGGAGTGGATGAAGTGGATATCGCTGATCAAGCCTTTGTCAAAAAAGTTAACCAAAAGTTATTACTAAACGAAATACTTAAGAATTCTCCTATTTCAAGAGCAAAATTATCTGAAATGACCGGATTAAATAAATCAACTGTTTCGTCACAGGTAAACACTTTAATGAAAGAAAACCTCGTATTTGAAATAGGTCAGGGACAATCCAGCGGCGGCAGAAGACCTGTCATGCTTGTTTTTAATAAAAAAGCAGGATACTCCGTAGGAATAGATGTTGGCGTGGATTATGTTAATGGCATTTTAACAGATCTTGAAGGGACGATCGTCCTTGATCAACACCATCATTTGGAATGCAATTCTCCAGAAATCACTAAAGATATTTTAATTGAGATGATTCATCACTTTATTGCAAATATGCCGCAATCTCCATACGGTCTTATTGGTATAGGGATATGCGCGCCCGGGCTGATTGACAAAAATCAAAAAATTGTTTTTGCTCCGAACTCCAACTGGAGAGATATTGACTTAAAATCTTTCATCCGAGAGAAGTTCAATGTGCCCGTTTTTATTGAAAATGAGGCAAATGCCGGCGCATATGGAGAAAAAGTATTTGGTGCGGCAAAAAATCACGATAACATGATTTATGCAAGTATCGGTACAGGAATAGGAATCGGCGTTATAATCAACAATCATTTATATAGAGGGGTTGGCGGATTTTCTGGAGAAATGGGACATATGACAATAGACTTTAAGGGTCCTAAATGCAGCTGCGGAAACCGAGGCTGCTGGGAATTGTATGCTTCAGAGAAGGCTTTATTAACATCTCTTCAGACGAAAGAGAAAAAAGTGTCCAGCCAAGATATCATAGACCTCGCCCATCTGAATGATGTTGGAACTTTACAGGCATTACAAAATTTTGGTTTCTATTTAGGAATAGGCCTGACCAATATTTTAAATACATTTAATCCGCAAGCCGTCATTTTAAGAAACAGCATCATTGAATCGCATCCTATGGTTTTACATTCAATTAAAGGTGAAGTGTCATCCAGGGTTTATTCCCAACTAGACAATAGCTATGAATTATTACCATCTATCTTAGGAAAAAATGCCCCTGCTCTAGGAATGTCCTCAATTGTGATTGATCATTTTCTCGACATGGTTCATAACTGAAATGTACATACTTCTATGTTTACGCTCATCTTTAAAGATGGGTTTTTTTATTCTATGAGTATTTCTGAATCAATACTGACATAGGACACTTTCTTATATGAAAAAGGAGTTCTAAAATAGAAATCTCCTTTTTCATGTGCTAATTATTTTTCTTTATAACGAAAATATCTGAAGTCGGCCGGAATATGATGACCGCTCGTATCTTGGCATTGCATCCCTACAAAAGCTCCTGTAAAGAATCCCCCTCCGCGGATGTAATCATCTGATAATTTTTTCGATTCCAATGCAATGTCAATTTTGTGCCAATCTTCTTTGTTAAATGAATACAAATAATAATATTTTTCGTTTTCAATATTCACTTTTAAATAGACATACTTGACTTCACGAGGAATCACAATTTTATTTTTTAATGGCTGTGAAAAAGAAAAGTTATCACATATCGTTAATTCAAGAATACGGCCAAGTTCTTCATCATACGTGACTTGAAGAGCCGTCCAATTCTCTGTATTGTAATAGTTCACCAAACCAGCGGCTTGCTGAAAATTTTCCGGATAAAACGCAACAGCCGTTTCCGCTTCAAAATGGAGACTTTGCCAGCGTCTGGCTGCAAATGCCTGAGTAAATGTCGAAGTTAAGGATTCATGGCCGTATAATCGTAAATGATTTGGCACTTGAGTTAATGATCCTAATTTCTCCGTAAACGGAATTCTTAACGTTTGAAAATTAATATTTAATGTTGCATCCTCAAATTCATCAACTTCCGGATACGTGTCTTCAAACATTGTTTCTGGTATAGAAGGTGCATCCACTTCCAAGCTCCCTTCTTTTCCGCCTTCTACATAAGGCCAGCCATCTTTCCAATAGAGCTTTTGAATAGCTGTTTCTCTGCCTAGAGGACAATATCCTCTCTGTTGAAAAATTGAATCATCGTCCGGATGAATGGGACGTCCCGTTAAATGGGCTAAATACCACTCATCTGTATGTGTTTGTACAATGGATGCATGTCCGCATTTTTGCAGCGGATTTTCCGGCGCATGCCATGACGTTAAGATAGGATTATCAGGATGAACTTCATATGGACCCTCAATATTTGCAGAACGGGCAATTGTAGCAGCGTGTTCGAACCGCGTTCCTCCTTCTGCGGTTAATAAATAATAATAGTTCCCGATACGGTAAAGGTGCGGCGCTTCTGTCAGCTTTCTTTCAGTTCCTTTAAAAATCACTTTCGGTTTGCCGATTAGTTTTTGCTCCTTATCAGAATATTCCTGCATGACAATGCCTCCAAAGGAGTGCCGATCAATACGCTGATCCCATAACATATTTAATAAATATTTTTTCCCATCCATATCATGGAACAAAGAAGCATCAAATCCCGAGCTGTTTAATGTGATCGGCTCCCTCCAATCACCATTAATCGTGTCACAAGTCACTAAATAATTGTGACAATCTTTCCAGGCGCCATCTACGACCTTAACATCCGTATAGATCAGCCAAAACTTTCCGTCGCTGTAACTTAAACATGGCGCCCAGACCCCGCCTGAATTAGGATTTCCTTTCATGTCTAATTGCGAAACTCTCTGTAATGGATGTGCAACTAAGTGCCAATTGACTAAATCTTTTGAGTGGTGTATCTGGACTCCCGGAAACCACTCAAATGTAGATACAGCGATATAATAATCCTCTCCAACCCTGCAAATACTCGGATCGGGGTTGAATCCTTTAAGTACTGGATTGATAATCTTCATTTTGAACTCCTCCTCAGCTATTTTCTGTTGACTCATCATGTTTTAAGCTTTGAAATCGTCAATATGATCCAAATAAACTTTGTCTCTATTCTCTAATTCTCGAACCATGCTTTTATATTTTTTCTCATCTAAGTTATAGAAATTAATATCAATCATGGCCAGAACCAGTAAGAACACGGGAATAATGGTTGTTGTAATTAAAATTCCCGTCAATGCCTCCGGCGTTTGCACCTGATTTGCCACATATCCAAACTGATCTAGAACCAAACCCGGTACAACCCCTCCCAAGGCCATGCCGAATTTAAAGAAAAATCCGATAATAGCGTATATGAGACCGCCCATTCTTTTCCCGGTCTTATACTCTCCATATTCTATTGTTTCAGGAATAAGCGCCCACATATATCCCCCGGCAGTGAGACTTCCTGCAGCGGCCAGCAATCGAAAGAAAAGTATGAGGAATACATTACTTGACGGAACGAACAGTAAAGCTAAGAGGCCGATCATATTTAGTAATAATGCATAGTTTAGTAATTTCTTCTTCCCTAATAATTGATGAAGCTTTGGAATAAACGGTAAAATGACTAAAGCAGGCAAACTTCCCAACAAACCGTACCACTTCACTAAATCTGCTCTTTCTAAATTATACGTTACGTAATAGATGCCAACCGAATTACTGATTGAATTCACTCCAAAAATAATAATAAAGAAAATACTTAATACAACTAGAGGCCGATTAACACGAAATTGCTCAAATATATCCGAAAATTTAATTTTTTCTTCAGATTTTTGAAGCGTGACACGCTCTTTTGTGCTTTTAAAACAAAAGATTAAAAGGCACCCGCCTATAACTCCCATAATACCCATGGTTAGCTGCCAGCCAAGAGATTCGCTGCCGGAATTATCGCTTAAATAAGCAGCCAGTAAGGGAACAAAAAATGCAACGACAAGTCCTCCAAGATTCGCAAATAACATACGGACAGACGTTATACTAACAACTTCTTGATTATTTCTGGTCATTGCAGATGTTAACGCGCCATATGGCACGTTTATCATGGTGTATGTAAGCGATAAGCCGACATAGGTGATATAGGCATATATTAATTTCCCCATATCCGAAAAATCCGGGGTTGTAAAACAGAGTATTGCCAATATGACAAAGGGAAAAGCTCCGAATAAAAGATACGGTCTGAAGCGGCCAAACCTGCTATTTGTTCTGTCAACTATTGTTCCGATAAAAGGATCAGCGAGAGCGTCGATGATTCTAACCACTAAAAACATCGTACCGGCTGTTGCTGCCGATAAACCAAAAACATCTGTATAGAAGAACAAAAGATACGTAGACACTGTTGCATAAATTAAATTACAAGCAAAATCTCCAGACGCATATCCAACTTTTTCAACCATGCTGATCTTCTTTACATTTTCACTGAGCATGATTTCTCCCCTTTTCGATCCTTTACATAAGGAACATGATGAATGGTATAACATTTCTTTAAAATTATCAGCCAGTGAGCGGTATATAAAAGCGCTTTCAAAAAACGACAGCGGTTCACTTTCACAGAGTATTTTCATCATCCAAATGGTGATCAGATAGCAGTGAACAGGATAAAAGCTTGGCTTTCGCTTTTTATACACCTCCAATTAAATCGAGCCTCTTATCCCCCTCCCATTTAAGACCTTTACATGATGGACAATTAAAGTGGTTTTATTAGTTTGTTGATCGAACAAACTAACTTGATTTCATATTATAAAATCTTTTCTGCTTTTTCAACTCTTTTTTCAGAGAATTTAAAACCGACCAAAGGACATACCATGTTGTAATTGCCGACTGCTTCGACAGACGTTAAGTAAAAACCCCCTGTGTCACCTGACTGACTTATTAAATGATAAGCACTTCCATCATCTTTTGTTTAGAAAAAACTTATTAAGAAACATGCACTAGAAAAAATGCGAATCATATATAAGTGATATCCCGTTTAATTGGTTGAGGAGGATATGATGAAACCTATGCTGCCTTTTGAAAAATATTTTGGGGATTTAGAACTGGTTTATGCATTTTATGGAGCTATGCCTACCGGTGTTACTGTTTCAGAAACTGGTCGTATTTTCATTTGTTTTCCGAAATGGGGAGACGATGTTAAATTTACGGTGGCGGAGATAATTGGGGATAAATTGCAGCCTTATCCTGATTTACAAACTAATTTGGTTAACCCTAAGAATATCAAAATGACTTTCATCAGTGTCCAAAGTGTAGTTACTGATGGAAGAGGAACGCTTTGGGTACTAGATACGGCGGCACCCAATTTTTCTGAACCAATTAAAGGCGGGGCAAAATTAGTCGCTGTTGATTTAAAAACGAATACAATCAGAAGAGTTTATACCTTTACAGAAGATGTTGTCCTTCCAACAACATACCTGAATGATGTCCGATTTGATTTTCGTGTTGGAACTGCAGGTTATGCCTATATAACGGATTCTTCTGCCAAAGGACCAGGAGCTATTATCGTCGTTGATTTAGAAACCGGAAACGCATTTAGACGGTTAAATGGAGCAAATCCAACTTCACCGGATTCCTATTTTATACCGAAAATAGAAGGCGAAATTTTGATGAATCGTAACAGGGATGGTTCAACTTCCCCGTTTAGGCTGGCATCCGACGGTATTGCGATTTCTCCTGACGGAAAGGTATTATTTTTTTGTCCACTGACCAGCCGTCATCTGTACTCGATCTCAACAGAACCCCTGAGAGATAGAGATATACCGGACATGGATTTACTTTATCATGTGGCGTATTGGGGAGAAAAAGGCGCGTCTGATGGAATGATTACAGATGCAAAAGGAGCCATATATGCCGGAGATTACGAGAACAATAGTATTCGAAAAATACTGCCGAATGGCACAATGCAAACCATCGCACATGATCCGAGAATTTTATGGCCGGATACTTTTTCGATTGGTCCGGATGAATACTTATATGTCATCGTGAACCAATTACATCGGCAGGCTAGATTTCATTATGGAAAGGACTTACGACTGAAACCTTATAGTTTACTTCGTATCAAAATTGATGAATTTCCTGCTCCTGCTTTTTGAAAATAAAAATGGCCGGTTCAATTTTAGAGCATAATTGGCTTCATTTAGCCTTCATCCTAAAAGAAATCAAATTTCAAATAAAAATGAAGGAAATCATATAATATCCTCATTTAAATATAAAGGGTTTATTCGAGCCGTTTATAACGCACTGTTGACGTATATAAGAAAAAAACAGACCTCCCTTGAACCTCAGAACCTGAAGGAATAGGTCTATCATGAATATCAGATGAGCAAGCCCTTTGATGGGCAGCTTTTATTACAGAGCCAGGGTGATACCCCGGTCTTTTTATTAAGGGAAAAACACTGTAACCCGTCTGTATTTTACAGTTTGTCACGCTTTTCTTCTTTTTGAATCTGGGACAACAATGAAATTTACCCAGGGAATACTTGGACATAAAAAAATAACCATCACCTCCGACATGTACTCCCATATCTCAGAGAAACTTGAAAATTCGTCAGTTGATTGTTATGAAGAATATATAGTCCCCTGTTTTGTCGGGAATTTGTCGCTTATTTTTCGTTTTAACCCAAATAAAATAAACAAAAAAGAGCAGACCGAAGTCTGCTCCCTTCAAAAGTTTATGATTTGTCATTATCAGATAGCCTTAGAACCGTAATACTCAATAATATTAAGCCTATAAACGTGCCGTATTTTCCGGTATCTATATCTGTGAGTGGAGCTACAATATATTCAATCAGGAATATAATAATAGCTATTGAGACTAATATACGATTCATTTGACATTACCACCTTAATAATTAACCATTTCTCCAAGGTACAACAACAGGGGTACCAATTATCCAATTATAAGAAATTCCGTACTTTCCATTATCGGATACTTTTTTTATGGCATACTTACCAGCAAACATTGCCCCTGCAATTGCTCCAGCATATACTGAAATCCCAGGTATTTTTTTTATCAATGCTGCTATCCCGGCGATAGCCCCTGCTATACCGTCAGCATCCTCAACAATATCTAAGAATTTTTTAATTACACACGAATTCATGCTCACCTTGACTATAGGAATTGCTACCGAAACACCTTGTTTCCCTCTACATTTTGCTAGAGTTGACATCTCACTTGATTCATCAGAAATATTAACTGTAGCAGAATCGACTAGTGTTCGATGGCCATCAGTTAACAAATATTGATCAACTTTAATCGACTCTTTAGAGGTTCCTTTATCTAGAGTTTTTTGATCAATAAAATACTGTTTTCCGCCATATTCGATTGTATAAGATGCTTCACCTTCAGACTGACTTATAACATTCATTCCAGAAACATTGGTTTTTACCTTTTCATTCATCGATGTCTTAGCATAAGAAGGAAGTGCAAATCCGCAGACTAAACTCAATACTAGAAGCAAGCTTACTATTTTTGTTTTCAAATTATTATCCCTCCTTTAAGGAGACTAACATAGTCATAATGAAAAATACACCATATAACGTTAAAATAGGAAATCTCACCTACACAACTGCTTACTACAAAAAAGCACTCAGATTATTCCGAGTGCTGTAGCAATGCGTAAAATGGCACGCTGTTTCATAATAGGTGTCCTTCTTCATGCCGAGTTCCATATAAATATGAATGTCTTTCGTTTGGCTGGCTGCTAAGTATTTTTTCTCAAGGATCATGCGTTCTTCATCGTCCAGGCTGTTTTCTAACGCCCTTTCCATCTGCTTAACCTTCAGTTCATTTAATATGAAAGAATCTCTGATTGAAGGAAACGGGCTGATACCAGCGTCAACCGATTCCTTCAAAAATTTAAAGAAAAGTCTAAGCGTGGTTTTTCCACAAAAAAGAGGTTCAATTGGCTGTAGCTGAAAAAGAAAAACGAATGGATCATCAAAACAAATAAAAAACGAGAATACAATATGGAGTTTATCAATAGCGATGACATACCTTTTTTTACGTGTAGCATATGAATGAGGATTATATCTCCACAATTATGGAGTAATTTTTTATTGTTTTTTTGTGGGTGTTTTGTGGGTGATACTTGATTTATATTAAGTTATTAAACTTGTTAAGAAACCAAAAAATCCCCTGACACCAAGAGTGCCAAGGGATTGAGAGATTAATACTGAGACATGTATTGTTCGCGCTCCCACGGATGAACCTGTGTGCGGAACATATCCCATTCGATTTCTTTTGCTTCGATGAAGTGTTCGAACAGGTGCTCGCCGAGCGCTGCAACCATGACTTCGTTTGATTTGAATTCGTCGAGAGCTTCCGCCAGTGTCGCCGGAAGATCTACGATGCCGTTTTCCATGCGCTCTTCTTTGCTCATGACGTAGATGTTGCGGTCAATCGGAGCCGGTGCTTCAAGTTTGTTTTTGATTCCGTCAAGGCCTGCTGCAAGCAATACGCTTAACGCCAGGTACGGGTTTGCCGCCGGGTCTACGCTGCGGACTTCAACACGCGTGCTGATGCCGCGGGAAGCCGGGATACGGATCAGCGGGCTTCTGTTTTGCGCGCTCCATGCCACGTAGCAAGGTGCTTCATAGCCCGGAACAAGGCGTTTGTAAGAGTTCACTGTCGGGTTTGTGACAGCCGTAAAGCTTGTCGCGTGTTTTACGATACCGGCAATGAAATGTTTTGCTGTTTCACTCAGCTGAAGGTCAGCGTCTTTATCAAAGAATGCGTTAACGCTATCTTTAAAGAGTGATAGGTTGCAGTGCATACCGGAACCGTTTACGCCGAACAGCGGTTTTGGCATGAATGTCGCATGCAGACCGTGTTTGCGGGCGATCGTTTTGACAACCAGTTTGAAAGTTTGGATGTCGTCACAAGAACGGATGGCACCGGCATATTTAAAATCGATTTCGTGCTGACCCGGAGCAACTTCATGGTGAGATGCTTCGATTTCAAAGCCCATTTCTTCAAGCTCAAGCACGATATCGCGGCGGCAGTTTTCTCCCAAGTCAGTCGGAGCCAGGTCGAAGTATCCGCCTTTATCGTTCAATTCAAGCGTCGGTTCGCCTTTTTCATCTAATTTAAACAGGAAGAATTCAGGCTCAGGTCCAAGATTGAAATCGCTGAAACCGAGTTCTTTCATTTCTTTCAGAATCCGTTTGAGGTTGTTACGCGGGTCACCTTCGAACGGCGTGCCGTCCGGATTGTAAATGTCACAGATGAAGCGTGCTACTTTACCTTTTTCAGCCGTCCATGGGAAGATTACAAATGTGTTCAGATCAGGATATAAGTACATATCAGACTCTTCGATACGGACGAAACCTTCGATGGAAGAACCGTCAAACATGCATTTATTATCAAGTGCTTTTTCAAGCTGGCTCACAGGAATTTCCACGTTTTTAATCGTTCCGAGAATGTCTGTGAATTGAAGGCGGATATACTTTACGTTTTCCTCATTTACTAATTTTACGATGTCTTCTCTTGTGTACTTTGCCATTTCGTAAAACTCCTCCTCTAAAAGGTAAATGTATATAGCAAAACAGTTGCTAACGGATTAATGAAAGAATCGGGACATGTCACCTTGGCGGAAAGTATTTCCCCGCTGAAAACGGCCTGCCTGCATCAGTTCGTTTTTCAGAAGCTTTCTGAGTTCGTCATCAGACAGATCGTGCTTCATCGGTTTGGCGGTTTTTTCGGATTTTTCTTCCGGTTCGGCAGATGCCTTATCCAGAATTTGTTTGATCCCCGCCATATTAACGCCTTGTTCAATCAGATTTTTGATTTCTAACAGTTTATCTACATCATGGAATGAAAATAATCGTCTATTTCCTTCGCTTCTCGCTGGAAATATCAATCCATTTTCCTCATAATATCGAATTTGCCGGGCAGAAAGTTCTGTTAACTGCATGACAATCCCAATTGGAAATAAAGGCATTGAGCGGCGAATGTTATCACTCATCTCAATTTCCTCCTTTTCTTATCTTAGTCTCATTATAGGTGATGTTATATTTTGTGTCAACACAATGTAAGGAATCTTAACATCGAATTCTTTGAAAATTGCAAACGGCCTAGATCAGCTCTTTTTCCATTAAAGCATTTACGGCGCTGCAAATCGCATTTTTCACGTGCGCGTAGGTTAATCCTCCTTGGACATACGCGACATAAGGCGGTCTGATAGGTCCATCTGCTGATAATTCAATGCTTGCCCCCTGTACGAAAGTGCCCGCTGCCATAATGACATCGTCTTCATATCCCGGCATATAGCTCGGATAAGGCGTCACATGCGCATTAATCGGTGAAGCATATTGTATCGCCTGGCAAAAAGCGATCATCTTATCAGGGTCCTGAAACTCAACTGATTGAATCAGATCCGTTCTCGGCGCATTCCATGCAGGGTTTGACGTAAAGCCGAGCTTTTCAAGAAAACGGGCGGTAAATACCGCTCCCTTCAAGCTTTGCGCCACTACATGCGGAGCGAGAAAGAAACCTTGATACATTTCCTGCAGTGAATAAAGCGAAGCCCCGGCTTCACTTCCGATTCCCGGGGAGGTCATCCGGTAAGAGCAGGCCTCAATCCACTTGGCTTTCCCTACAAGATAGCCGCCCGTTTTAGCAAGGCCGCCGCCCGGGTTTTTAATCAGGGAGCCGGCCATAAGATCCGCTCCGACGTGGCAGGGTTCCCGCTCTTCTACAAATTCTCCGTAGCAATTGTCCACAAAAACAATGACATCTTCTTTGATTTCCTTTACGAAACGAATCATCTCTTCAATTTCATTTATTCTGAAAGACGGACGATTCGCATATCCTTTTGAACGCTGGATGCCGATCACTTTTGTATTCGGCCGGATTGCAGCCCGGACCGCTTCAAAGTCCACTCTGCCTTCTGATGTTAAATCGACTGCATTGTATCCGATTTGAAATTCCTTAAGCGAGCCTGAATACTCCCCGCCTCTTACTCCGACGATTTCCTCGAGTGTATCGTAAGGCTTGCCTGTTATATAAAGCAATTCGTCCCCGGGTCTCAGCACACCGAAGAGCGCGATTGAAATCGCATGCGTTCCGGAAATGATTTGCGGCCGCACGAGTCCCGCCTCTCCTCCGAACACATCAGCATAGATCTTCTCCAGTGTATCTCGTCCGATATCGTCATAACCGTATCCGGTTGAAGGCGTAAAATGCGTATCGCTTACTTTATGTTTTCTGTAGCTTTGCAGGACTCTCCATTCATTCCGTTCACTGATTTCTTCTATTCTTTTATGAACGGCGGAGATTTCCGCTTCTGTTTCTTCGGCGGTTTTTTGTAAAAGAGCGCCATGGGTCAGTGTGTCAAACATGTTGTGTATACCTTCCTTACATGAATTTCTTCAGTTCTCCGAGTATGCTTTGTTCTTCCTGTACATAACCTGAGACTTCGTAGCGTTCATTTTCTTCATTAAAATAAAGGCTGTCGATCATGGTCTCTGATTTGATGCGCGACATCAATTTGCCTTCGGCGGCAGGCACATGAACTTCATACGGCGTCATCAGCTCCCGTCGCAAATAAGCTTCGATTTCCGCTTTTAGTTTTGCTTCATCCCCGGCGATTCTGGCGCTGATCATGATGTGGCCTTCTCCCGCTGTCGGGATGAAGTCAGGAAGTGTCTCATCACGTTTGTTATAAGCGGTCAGCACCGGAATATCATCTGCCTCAAGCTCTTTTAACAGACCGAGGACAGTCTGTTCATGTCCGGCATAATCTTCATTGGATGAATCAATGACATGAATGATCAAGTCTGCTTCCTTCACTTCCTCAAGCGTTGAGCGGAAAGCGGCAATCAGCGTCGTCGGCAGATCCTGAATAAAGCCGACCGTATCAGACAAAAGGACGCTGTAGCCGCTTGGGAGCGCCATCTTTCTCGTCATCGGATCAAGTGTTGCAAACAGCAGATCTTCTTCATAGCTGTCTGAGCTCGTTAATTGATTGAACCATGTTGATTTTCCGGCATTGGTATACCCGACGAGTGCAGCCTGAAGCACGCCGTTCTTTTTTCGTCTCTCCCGATAACGGCTTCTGTGGCGGATAACCGTTGAAAGCTGCACGTTAATTTCGTGTATGCGGTTTCTAATGTGGCGCCGGTCTGTTTCAAGCTTTGTCTCACCGGGCCCTCTCGTCCCGATTCCGCCGCCTTGTCTTGAGAGATTGATTCCTTGTCCGCTCAGACGCGGCAGCGCGTATTGAAGCTGGGCCAATTCGATCTGAAGCTTTCCTTCTCTCGTCTTCGCCCTTTTTGCGAAAATATCCAAAATAAGCTGCGTGCGGTCGATGATCTTCGCTTCAATTGCAGTGGCGAGTGATTTAAGCTGGCTCGGTGACAGTTCATCATTAAAAATGACCAGATCCGCTTCAAGCTCTTCACACAGCGCCTTCAGCTCGTCTACTTTCCCCTTGCCTATATATGTAGCGGCATCCGCTCTGTTCCGTTTTTGCGTAATCCGGGTCAGCACCGTTCCGTCAGCCGTTTTTGTCAATGAAGCAAGCTCTTCCATGGAATGTTCAAAGTGCTCATCTGTCATGTGCGGAAGCTGGCAGCCGACCAAAATGACCGTTTCTTTTTTTCCTTCCTGTTCGTTCAAATGGATGTTCCTTTCTGTGTCGTATTGGGCAGTAGTACTATCATACCAAACCCGCAGGGCGTATACCACACATCCGGCGGGTTTTAAAGAGAGAAATAAAAAAGAGACCCCTCAGACCGGCTGAGAGGTCTATTCGTGAGCTGCCGCCTCATCTTTTATAAGTAAATCCTGGCTCTTGATCGTCATTAAATCGTTTTTTAAGTATTGGTCTCCCATTAAAAGTCTCATAGCCTGAGCGCGGATCGATTTTTCAATCACGTTTCTGACAAAGCGCCCGTTGCTGAATTTAATGGGGCTTGTCGTGCTTTTCACTGTCATTAAATAATCTTTTAACTTCCACTCGGCTTCCTGGCTTAATTGATACTCCCGCTCTGCTATCATGCGTTTTGCGATGTCCATCAGCTGAGTGACAGAGTAATCCGGAAAGTCGATGCTGATAGGGAAACGCGATTGCAGACCGGGATTTAATGACAGGAAATGTGTCATTTCTCTGGAGTACCCTGCCAGGATCAGAATAAATTCATGCTGTTTGTCTTCCATATGCTTGACAAGCGTATCAATCGCCTCTTTACCGAAATCCTTTTCTCCGCCCCTTGCAAGTGAGTATGCTTCATCAATGAATAAAATGCCCCCGAGCGATTTTTTAATCAGATCTCTCGTTTTTTGCGCCGTGTGTCCGATGTATTCACCGACCAGATCGGCACGTTCCGCTTCGATCAGATGTCCTTTGGAAAGCACGTTCATTTCGAAGAAAAGTTTGCCGATCAGTCTCGCGACGGTGGTTTTCCCGGTGCCGGGGTTCCCTTTGAACATCATATGAAGAGCTTGTTTTCCGACTTTCAGCCCTTGTTCGGCCCGTTTTTGGTTGACGAATATCCACGCGTAAATTTCTTTAATATTGCGTTTCATTTCTTCCATACCCACTAATGTGTTCATTTCTTTTTCAATTTCTTTCAGAATGCTGTGTTTGGCTTCATTTTTTTGCAGGGCGGCCTGATATTCCGCCTCAGCTTCTGCATTTGTCAGCACTTGCTTTTGGCCATTAAGAATGATGTTAATTTGTCCGTTATTTTTATAGGTTACAGCGCGCTCCAACATGCTCACCTCTCTGTTCTCTCTTTATCTTACTCATGATGAAGCGGTTCCGTGACATCCGCCTATCATCATGAGACCCGTTTTCCTCTTTATCTGTCACTTTTTCCGTTCTCTTCGGGAATAATGTTGAATCCTGCGCTTTCCCAAGAAATATTTTTCATTTCTTATTGTATTCAACAGAAACGGGAGGACAAACCATTTATTTTTATTTTCCGGGAAATGTTGGGTGTATTTCTCATTTTTTTCATGAATGACAGCCGTACAAGCACCTTTTGAATATCATCATATGCTGTAATGAGGTGATGGAGAATGGTTAAAATTTTTATAGACCCCGGTCATGGCGGAACTGATTCTGGTGCAACCGGAAACGGACTTCAGGAAAAAGCGGTCACGCTGGAGATCGCGCTGGCTTTGCGCACGATTCTGACGAATGAGTATGAAGGAGTTTCTGTCACGATGAGCAGGACAAGCGATAAGACGGTCAGCCTGACGGAAAGAACGGATGCCGCCAACAGCTGGGGCGCAGATTATTTTTTATCCATTCATATTAACTCAGGAGGCGGAACCGGATTCGAAAGCTATATTTACCCCGGTGTCGGAGCGCCGACCTCGACTTACCAATCAGCCGTCCACACGCAAGTGATTCAAGCATCAGGTTTTAATGACCGAGGAAAAAAAACAGCCAACTTCCATGTGCTGCGGGAGACAAGTATGCCGGCGATTTTGACGGAGAATGGTTTTGTTGATACGTCAGCTGATGCAAACAAACTGAAAACAGCCAGTTTTATTGAAAGCCTTGCAAGAGGACATGCCAAGGGCTTGGAGCAAGCTTTCGGTCTAAAAAAAAAGGCTGACTTATATAAAGTGCAAATCGGTGCATTCAAAGTGAAAGCAAATGCTGATGCGCTTGCCGCCGATGCGGAGTCTAAAGGTTTTGACGCGATTGTGCTTCCAAAAGGCGGCTTATTTAAAGTGCAGATCGGTGCATTCTCTTCCAGAGATTATGCTGAAGCGTTGGCAGCGCGGGCCGAAAAAGCCGGATTTGATGCCTTCATTGTGCAAGACTAAATGAAAAAACCCCTGCTTTCCCTTTTTTGGGACGAACAGGGGTTTTTTGTTATTGAAGTATATCGGCGACAAACTTAGACCAAGCTTCAAGACGCTGATACACATTTTCCTCTTTCAGTTCGCTCAGTTTCATCCAGCGCCCGGCGATTTGATCTTTTTCTTTCACTTCGACTTGTGCCGCAGACGCTAACTGGAGCGCAGAAAGGATGCCGATATGCACCTTCCCTACATCGTTTTCATCATCATTGATCAGGCCGAGTGTGACAATGTTTTGTTTGTCCTCCTCGCGAATGTACAGTTCTTCCGCCAGCTCCCGGTCGGTATTCTGTTTCAGCACTTCCGAAAATGAAGCCGCCCCTTCCATAGGGTTCATGTGTCCGCCGAAGCCGAGAGAAAGCTTATTATGGAGGCGCGATTCCCCTCCGCCCGCAAGCCGTTCATACACAAACACCTCATCATCGCGGCGGATGACGACATACGGAATCGGCTGTTTAAATCGCGGGTCCTCTTCCGCGTCGCCTCTTCTGATTTCAAAAAAATGTGCCTCAATTTGAGCCATAATTTTTACGATATGTTCATCCTCGCTGTTGACTCCCTGAAATGTCAGCATTTCGTTTTGAAAAACGTCACTCCGCGGTGCAGCCAAGATGATTTCATCCATTTTATTCATGCCCGTTCCTCCTGTCTTACCTCTCCATTCAAGCCAAAAGAGCAGATATTATATCTGCTCTTCTTCTTGGCCAAAGTAAAAATCTTCGTCCTTAATCGGTTCTACCGTCGCCTTTTTGTAGCCGTTCCCTTTCATGGAGAAGAAATCATGTGATTTTGTTTTGGTGTTTAATCCGTTTAATACGATCGGATTAATATCCTCTTCTTCAAAGTAAGGATCGAACCCTAAGTTCATCAAAGCTTTATTGGCGTTATAGCGGATGAATTTCTTTACATCGTGTGAGAGTCCGACTTGATCGTACAAGTCCTCTGTATATTCAAGCTCATTTTCATATAACTGATTCAGAAGGTCAATCGCAAATTCGCGAAGCTCTGCTTTTTTCTCTTCTGTCTGTTTATTATAAATTTCCTGAGCAAGGAGACCGACATACACGCCGTGAATCGCTTCGTCACGAAGGATCAGGTTAATGATCTCACCGCTTTGCATCAGTTTTCCTTGTCCGTAGAAATATAACGGATAATAGAAACCGCTGTAGAAAAGGAAGCTTTCCAGATAGACGGAAGCAACCATCGCTTTGAACAGTGAAATTTCATCATCTTTTTGAATGGCTTTGTAAAGCCCGACAATCATTTGCGCTTTTTTCTGCAAATATTTATTTTGTTTAACCCATTCAAATACTTCATTAATCGTTTCAGTCGGAGCAAGCGTCATAAAAATATTTGAATATGATTTTGCATGCACCGCGTTTTCCATCATCGCCATGAAATTAAGAACCGCTTTTCGCTGATGGCCCTCGACGTGCTCGGCCACAATCGGCATGCCCGTGTTCCCCTGCTCTGTATCAAGCAGTGTCAGGCCGGCGAGCACCTTCATGTACGTATCCTGCTCATTTTTACCCAAATACTTCCAAGTAAGAAGATCGCCGTTTAATGCGATCTCTTCCGGAAGCCAAAACTGCTTTACATTTTGGTTGTAAAACATTTGGGTGAAATCATCTTCATGCTTTGACCAGTTTGCTGCGTCATAAATTTTTGTCACTGTAAACTCTCCTTTAATCAAACGACACAAGAAAGACAGCTGTCCTGCCCTGTATCTTTCGTTCTTGCATAGTAAATGGTTTTGATGCCTCTATGGTGGGCATACAGATCAATACGGTTCAGATCACGAGTTGTCATCGTATCTTTCAAAAACAGGGTAAAGCTGATTCCCTGATCGATATGCTGCTGGATTGTCGCGATCATATCCACCACTTTGAACATGTCCATATCATAAGCTTCTTTGTAGAAGAACCAGTTATTAGACGCTAACCCCGGCATCGGGTAATACGTTTTTGAATTTCCGTATGTTCTTTCTTCGATCCGTTCCATGATCGGCATAACGGACGCCGTGCTGGATTGGACGTAAGAAATGGAGCCTGTCGGCGCGATGCACAGTCTGTAGCTGTGGTACATGCCGTTTTCAGCGACAAACGCCTTCAGCTCTTTCCAGTCTTCGATTGTCGGAATGTGCATGCCTTCAAAGAGCGCAGCGATTTTTTCGTATGCCGGTGAGAACTCTTTTTCGATGTATTTATTGAAATATTCTCCCGTTGCATAAGTGGAGCCTTCATAATGCTCAAACGTTTCGCCTTTTTCTTTCGCAAGCTCAGCTGAACGCTGGATGGAATAAAAGTTCACCATCATAAAGAACGTATTCGCGAAATCTCTTGCTTCCGGGCTTTCATACGCGATGCCGTTTTGGGCCAGGTAACCGTGAAGGTTCATGGCGCCTAAACCGATGGACTTCATCGCTTTGTTCGCGCGTCTGACTGCCGGCGCGTTGCGGATATCCGTCGTCTCAGATACATGAGTCAGGGAATCCGTCGCGAGTTTCACCGTGCGCTCAATCGATTTATGTTTCATGACATTCAAAATATTTAATGAACCAAGGTTGCAGGAAATGTCCAAGCCGATTTCGTCTTCCTCGTCATAATCTGTGTAAGCCGAAACCTGTGAGGCCTGAAGCACTTCAGAGCAAAGGTTCGAGAATTTCACTTTTGATACGTGGTTATTCGCGTGCTCTTTGTTTACGTTATCCTGGAACATAATGTACGGATAACCTGACTCAGAACGGAGAACGGCAAGCTTTTCAAGCAGTTTGCGCGCATTCACTTTTTCTTTTTTGACACGCGGGTTGTCGACAAGCTCCTCATACATCGCCGTCATGTCCATTTCGTCCATATGCTGGCCGTATTCTTTATAAATCGTATGCGGATAGAATACATAAGCCGCTTTATCCTCACGTGCAAGCTCAACGAACTTATCCGGAATGACGACACCGATAGAAAGCGTTTTGACGCGCACATCTTCATCCGCAGAAATCTTTTTCGTATCGAGAAAATCATTGATATCGCGGTGGAAAATATTTAAATACGCCGCGCCTGAGCCTTGTCTTTGGCCCATTTGGTCAGCGTAACGGAACGCATTATCAAGAAGCTTCATGACGCCTACAACACCTTTTGTGGCGTTTTCAACATCTTTAATCGCTTCACCTTTCGCGCGAAGCTTGGACAGATTAAGAGAAACCCCGCCGCCCAATTTAGACAGCTGCATGGAAATATCGATCGCCCGTGAAATATCGTTTAAGGAATCGTTGACTTCGAGCAAGAAGCAGCTCACCAGTTCTCCGCGGCGTTTTCTGCCGGCATTCAAAAATGTCGGTGTACTCGGCTGATATTCCTGATTGATCATCAGGTTTACATATTCTTTTGCTTTCTCAGTGTCGCCGTTTGCGAAGAACAGCGCAACGATTGAGATTCGGTCCTCATAACGCTCGAGGATTCTTTTCTTGTCATTCGTTTTCAAAGCATAGTCATTATAAAATTTAAACGCACTCATGAAGGAAGGAAAACGAAACTTCTTTGCGTAAGCTGTCTTAAACACTTCTTTAATGTCTTCAAAAGAGTAAAGGCTTAAGAATTCCTCTTCGTAGTATTGGTTTTCAATCAAATAATCCAGCTTCTCTTTTAAATCGTGAAAGTAAACTGTGTTTTGATTGATATAGTCAACAAAATAGCTATGTACAGCCTCTTTATCTTTATCAAACTGGAATTTTCCATCTTGTTGGATCATGATTTCGTTATTTAACTGGATCCATTTTGGCACTTGATTTTGTGACAACTCTTTCTACCTCCTGAGTAAACAATTCAACGTCTTTAGATGTGCCGCTGAGTTCAAATTTGTGCAAGATCGGCACCTGATATTGTCTTGAAATGGTATCGGCGCTTTTTGCAAAGTTATCGCCCCATACTTTGTTGCCGCTCGCAGCGACTCCTAATAAGAGATGGGCGTATTTTTCGAGAAATGATTGTGTTGATGCCGGTACCTGGCCGAAGTTTGTCGTGTAGGTGACCAAAACAAACGGAGTGTCCACGTGGTCCGTTTCGTCCACCTTGCGGATCAGCTGGAAGTCTGTTTTATTCACAAAACGCTGAACATTCCCTGTCTTTGAATCAAATATGATTTGAACCATCCTTATCACGACCTATCAAAAATAATGAATCTCTTAACACTATATATAGTATACTAACCTCTCAGAAAAACACAACATATTGAGATCGATTTATAAAAAATTCATATTTTTGAAAGAGCGGACTTTGGCTCTGGCCCGATTAACGCCCAAAAAAGAGAGCAGAACGAGAATCATCTCTCATCCTACTCAAGGTGTCATGTGTAAGCCGATGTCTATCATAACATGAAAAAAAACTGCTTAGTAGTCTAGACTTTTATTCTTATTTTTTGTAAGAATCACATTTTTTTTCGCTTTCAACGGTTTCTTCAATCTCCACATCAGCACCGATTTCTTTCAGTACGGCTTTCAGAGCGCTTGTGATGGAAGCCTCTCTGATCAGTTCTTTGCCGTCAACGATGATGCTGGTTCCATATTCATAGCAGGAATCATCTTCACAAGTTTCTTCCCAATGGTTGATTATCACCTTGTGTTTCAATCGTCTCACCCTCTGCATGATCAATGTCAGTACTTAGTGTAGCTTGTGCGGCCCGCTTTGTAAATTCGAACGCTTGTGAAATTTATTCAAGCTCATCCAGCGCCGTTTCTTTTTTCAGTTCGATTTTATTCGTTTTTTCATCATAGCGGTATATTTTTAAGTAACCGTCCTCAACGATGCCGAAACGATTATGTTCCAGCTGCACCATGCCTTCTGTCTGCGGTTCGGTATCCGTTGAACCGCCGTCATCATCCGTCACCACCGTCTCATGATTGCTGCAAGCTCCAAACAGCAAAAAAACAGCGATCCAAACGAGCGTAATCCTGATTCTTCTCAGTTCATTTTCACTTTCGAACACGATTTTCCGAACCCCCTTTTATGTTTCCGATATACAGCCTGCAATATACAGATGCGCATAGAAAAAGACCATTGTTCATGGTCTTTTTCAAAAAGTCTATTCAAGCTCAAGCTGGACGTTTTTTTGCGGGGCGAACGTGGAGATGGCATGTTTATAAATAAGCTGCTGCTTCCCCTCCGTTTCGAGCAAAACGGTAAAGTTGTCAAAGCCTTTTACCTGGCCGCGAAGCTGGAAGCCGTTGAGTAAAAACACCGTGACGAACGTATTGTCTTTTCGGATTTGATTCAAAAACTGATCTTGAATATTAATCGGTTTCATGTTTCGTCCTCCTTGGTTCTCAATACAATACTGTTTCGATTAAATTTCCAGTTTTCCTGCTATGCACTCGAAAATTTCCTTTTTTTTCTGCTCAATATCAACAGGCGGCGTCATATCTGTCCATGAAACGGGCATTTTATTGCGAAACCAGGTCAGCTGGCGTTTCGCATATCGCCTAGAATTTTGTTTTAATTGCTCCACAGCCTGAGGGAGCGGCACTTTTCCATCAAGATATTCATACAGCTCTTTATAACCGATCGCCTGAATCGATTGGCTGTCCCGGATATTCATATCATACAGCCGCTTTACTTCGTCAAGAAGGCCGGTTTCCAGCATCAGGTCAACGCGCTCATTAATCCGGCCGTACAGCACTTCTCTGTCCATTGTAAGACCGATAAGAACCGCATTGTAAAGCAGCTCCCGTTTTTGAGTTTTAAGATGCTCTGACATTGTTTTTCCCGATACATGCAGAATTTCGAGCGCGCGGATGACTCTTCGCGTATTGTTTTGATGAATGGCTGCCGCCGCTTCCGGGTCGGCTGCCGCAAGCTTGGCATGAAGCGCTTCCGCTCCTTCTTCAGCCGCCAGTTTCTCCATGCGCTCCCGGAATACAGGGTCGCCGGAGTTTTCCGTGAACGTATAGTCATACAGCACGGACTGAATGTACAGACCCGTCCCCCCGACAATCATCGGCAGCTTTCCTCTATCGGCAATCTCGGTGATTTTTCCCCTTACCATTTTCTGATAATCCGCCGTTGAAAAAGTGTCGGACGGCTCCAAAATATCAATCAGGTGATGCGGCACGCCTTCTGTCTCTTCTTCGGTGACTTTGGCCGTTCCGATGTCCATCCCTTTATATACCTGCATGGAATCTCCGCTGATGATTTCCGCATTCAGCATTTTCGCGAGTCCGATGCTTAGTTTTGTTTTTCCGACTGCCGTCGGTCCGACGAGTATGACGACAGGCTGTTTTTTATTTTTCAATATGTATCACTCTCTTTTATAAATCTCCCCCTAATTATAGCATTCATTTCTTCAGGCACCTATCCATTTTGCCCTTTTTCCTGAGCGCTAAACGTCCACTACCACCCGATCGGCTCGTTTCCGACAACCTCTCTCGTTTTTCCTTTGAGTGTATGGCGGTGCGTTTTCCGTCCTTCCTCCCGCGGATCGTAAACGACGCCTCCGTGCTGGATCTGAATCGGCTCATTGTAGGCGGCAAAGGTGGTCTCTGAAAGCTCATGGTAATGTGTTCCGTCAACCCTCGGGATGGCAGGGCCGGAAATGCCGTAATACCTATGAAAATGGCCGTTTTCAAACGAGGTGATGCCCGTATAGAAATGTGTATGCTCATCTGTATTGCTGCCATTCTCCGGCTGCGAAAAGCCTTCAATCAAATGGTAATGCCCCTGCACTACATCCGTAACCGCCCGGTATGCGTGTGTGTGCGGAGGTTTTTTTGACCAATCGGACTGATACAGGCCCACAAAAGCTCACTCCTTTATTTTTTTGATAAACGCCCAATCAAAAATTGGTGGGCTGAATACTCTGTTATCATCTCAAATTTATTCTTGGAGGTACCTTAATTATGAATGAAGAATACACATACGCAGTAGATAGTGAAATGAGACAGTTTGGGCGTCCTGGATTTGGGTTCGGACGTCCCGGATTTGGGTTTGGACGGCCGGGATTCGGCTTCGGGCGGCCCGGATTCGGATTTGGATTCGGACGGCCGGGTTTTGGATTTGGCCGGCCTTGGTTTGGTTATGGATTCGGACGGCCGTTTGGTTTTTACGGCGGACCGTTTTTCGGAGGGCTTGTCGGGGGGCTTGTCGGAAGCGCTTTATTCAATCCGTACTTGTACGGGGGTTACGGCTACGGCTATCCGTATTACTATTGAAGAATCAAAAAGGCTCCTCCCCGGGGGCCTTTTTGTATAGGCCTAATGTCTTGACTTAGCGGGCAAAGTTCGGATATTATTTTATTTTACTGCCTTAAACAAAAGGCATAAGGATTATGATGAGAGGGGGATTTGATATGATTCTGGGTTATATCTTCCTCACAATTGCTATTTTATCAGAGTCAATCGGCGCGGCCATGCTGAAGGTCTCCCGCGGATTTACGCGGTTTTTGCCGAGCGCGCTTGTAGTGGCAGGCTATTCATTGGCCTTTTATATGCTTTCACTGACACTGAATCTCATTCCGCTCAGCTTATCCTATGCAACATGGAGCGGAGCCGGAACGGTGCTCGCATCCATTATCGGAGCGAAATGGTTTCATGAAAAACTGGACAAGCATGCCGTCATCGGGCTCTTTTTCTTATTGGCCGGTGTCATTTTGATGAATTGTTAGAAAGGAGAGGCATGCTGATGAAAGGATTACTTTGCTTGGCATTAGCCATTGTATCAGAAGTGTTCGGGAGCACGATGCTGAAGCTGTCGGACGGTTTTACGCACTTATGGCCCGCTCTCGGCGTCATTGCCGGAATCGGAGCCTCTTTTATGTTTTTGAGCTTCTCATTGAAAAGCCTTGATTTATCCGCCGCATACGCGACATGGTCAGGTGTCGGCACCGCTTTAACGGCAATTGTCGGCTTTTTTGTTTTTAAGGAGGCCATGACAGTCAAAATGATGATCGGGCTTGTTTTGGTCATCACGGGCGTCATCCTGCTGAACCGTTCCAAGTCTCAAAAAGCTAAAAAAAATCAAACGGCCCGGAGCTGACCGTTTGAACTCGTCAAGCGCGGACAGCTTTTACTTCAACCTCAAGCTCCATCTCCACGTTTCCTTGGACCGCTCGTGAAATCATACACGAGGACTCCGCTTTCTGCGCTAACTTCCTGGCGAGCGTAAAGTCCGTTTCGGCTGCATCCGGCTTTAATAATATAAACGGACGGTGAATGATTTTCTGGTACGTGAACACACCGTTCGTGACGTCTACAATTCCTTCAGATTCCATATGTAGATCTTCTTTATCCAGGCCGCTTCTTTCCATCATCGCCGCAAGCGTTATAATATAACAGGTCGCGGCCGCTCCAAGCAGCATTTCATCAGGATTTGTGCCTTCTCCGGGTCCGTCCATTTCCTTAGGAATGGACACAGCCGTTTCCAGCCGGCCGCTTTTAATATCGCCGACGTCATTGCGATTTCCGGGCCAATTTGCTTTTAAATAAAAGTGATGTTTTGCCAAGGGACAAACCTCCTTTTTTTCAGTTTACTCATCTTTCACTCGTTTGTCTTTTTTTAAGCTCACGAATACTCTTGATTGATCACTCTTTTTATCGTACGGACAAACCGGTAAAATTCCTCCGTTTTTGTGAATTCCCTTTCGCGATAATCAAAATTATCAAAAAACGCTTCCCGCTGTTCTCTGCTGATCTCAAGCTGTATGCTCAGCCCGGTTTGCGCCTGGTTATTGATATTTTCGGTGTTAACCCCGGCCAGACCGGTTTTTGAGGTTGCCAATTCTGCAGAAAATCCGTTTCGTTCGAGAGCTCTCACCAATTTTTTCGCCCGCTTCCGATCGCTTCCTCCGACAAGAGTATTTTTCTCGTCGCCTTTATAACCGTGCACTGCGATAACATAATGGTGCTGCTTAATGCTTTCGACTGCTGAAGGCTCATCGAACTTGGTGCTCGTAATATGAAGAGTCTGGTTATCATGCGTTTTTAATCCCTCAAACAGGTAGGTTGAATAATCATCGCTGAAAGAGCGGACGATCTCGCTCACCCCGCCCTCAATTCTCCCTCCGTGCGGCGACATGATCAATACGGGGCTCCCCTTTCGCTTATTGTACGATATATGATAATCATCGGGGTCTTCATGTTCAGCCAAATCTTTAAAATCTGTGTATGTATCAGAAGAATTCGAGGGATCAGGATCTGACGCATAATGAGCACATCTTATTAGTAAGACCATTGCTACGATAATGATGACATTAAGTAAAATTCTTTTCATCAGCTCTCCTTCTTTGCTCCTTTCTGAAAAATGACATGTTCATTATATGGATTTTTGTCAATAGGTCTTATCTTAACATTCTATTAACATTATCATCAGTGAAAAACTTCCCGGTTTCGAAAAATCAATGGATTGTCACGGTTCAAGCGCTCAAATGCCGGGCATCAGTGAAAAAAGGTTGAGAGAGGGCAAAAAAAAAGGGAGGAACGCCCGAATTTTCAGGGGCGGGAGATTCACAGCCGGAAACGGACGGCATCAAGAATACGCTTTTAAAAATGAATATCCGCCTCCCGAAGCAAATGCACAGGACAGAATGGAGCCCGTCAAAAAAGTTCTCACCTGCCTTTTTGTACAGCAAAATGCCGTTACAGCCCGCTCATCCCCTTTTTTTATAATAATGGTCCGTTTTGAAATGGAGCCGTCTTTTTTCATATATATAATATCAATCGGAAGCTGTTTTTCCAAGGAATGTCTCAATATTATGTTCATGTATATACCTCCTTCCGCCGGCTTCATCATAAACGAACGAACGTTCTCTCTCAACTCGATTTCTTCTCCTGAAAAAGCCGCAAGTAACCAGCGCTCCTGAAGGACAAACAAACTGACCGAACATACGGCCTGTTCATATGGTATAGAGAGAATCGCCAGAATGGGAGGAAAAGTATATATGTTTGGTTACTCAATGGTACAAATGGTGCGGTCAAATGCTCATAAGCTGGACTGGCCGCTCAGAGAAAACGTATTACAGTTATATAAACCTTTCAAATGGACACCTTGCTTTTTGCACAAGTTTTTCGAAAAAAAGGTGAAAAACAGAAAGAAAATGTCAGTCATCATTGAATTTGAAGAGGGCTGCCATGAATCCGGTTTTCACAGCACAGGACAGGTCTTATCAAAAGAAAAACGCTGCACCATAAAAAAGCAGTTTCAAACAATCAATTGCTGCAGCGCCGAAGTCACTCCGTCCGCCCTTCACATGCTTCTTTCGCAATGCCGGGATATCCGTAAAATCTATTTAAACCGTGAAGTAAAAGCGCTCCTTGATACGGCAGCTGAATCGTCTCATGCAAAAGAAGTGACCCGTAACGGCACCCTATTAACAGGAAAAGGCGTAACCGTTGCCGTTATTGATACCGGAATCTATCAGCATCCCGATTTAGAAGGCAGAGTTATCGGATTTGCGGACTTTGTCAACCAAAAGACAGAACCGTATGACGACAACGGGCACGGCACCCATTGCGCCGGTGACATCGCAAGCAGCGGCGCTTCATCTTCCGGTAAATATCAGGGGCCGGCGCCGGAAGCCGATCTGATCGGAGTCAAGGTTTTAAACAAATCAGGATCAGGAACCTTGGCTGATATCATTGAAGGTGTGGAATGGTGTATACAATATAATAAAGAACACACAAAGAATCCGATCAGAATCATCAGCATGTCACTGGGCGGAGATGCGCTCAGATATGATAAAGAAACGGACGACCCGCTCGTCAAGGCCGTTGAAGAGGCATGGAATAAAGGAATCGTCGTCTGCGTCGCCGCGGGCAACTCCGGTCCGGAAGCTCAAACGATTTCAAGCCCCGGTGTCAGCGAGAAGGTCATCACGGTAGGCGCCTATGATGACAATAATACAGCCGGCAATGAGGACGATACGGTCGCTTCATTCTCAAGCCGCGGCCCGACGGTGTACGGAAAAGAGAAGCCTGACATTCTTGCACCCGGGGTCGATATCGTATCTCTCCGTTCTCCGCGTTCATACCTTGACAAATTACAGAAATCAAATCGTGTAGGCTCCTTGTATTTCAGTCTGTCGGGCACGTCCATGGCCACTCCGATCTGTGCTGGCATTGCCGCCTTAATCCTTCAGCAAAACCCGCAGCTTTCGCCTGACGAAGTGAAAACATTGATCAAACAAAGTCCGGATCAATGGACAAATGAAAATCCGAACATTTACGGAGCGGGCGCAGTGAACGCTGAAAACGCCGTGCCGAAAGAGTAACCTTTTTATCATGAGAACGGGGTCGTCTGCACCTGCAGATGACTCCGTTTTTCAGGTGAACAGATGAAACATTTATAATGAAGGAACTCGGAATGCTTCAGAACCGGCTGTCAGAAAAAAAGATCAATGCAAGGCAGTGTATTTCTAAAAAAATAGGGAATAAGTATGGTGTAGATAAAAGGAGGAATCACAATGGCACTTACAAACACCGAATTGTCTGAATGGCTGCAAAAACAGATCGGACAAACGCTTGATATCAGAAAAGGAGAGCTGACAGACAGCCGAAACGAGATTTCTGATATGGACCAGATCATGCTTCACCTTGATGATGTTCTCGTCCGCCGGACAAACCATCCCGATGACTATGTAGCAGACGAAGAGCTCGTCTTAAAAGGGCACGGCACAACCTATACGGAGGAAGGAAATGTCCCGCTTCCTCAAGATGCGTATGAAATCCCTCTGCTCGGCGATATTACCATCCAAAAGGAGCAAGACGGATTAAAGGTACATACAGATCGGGCCGTTTATACAATCGGGACCCGGAAAGAGCAACAAAAAGAAAAAACGCCCTGAACCAGCGGCGTTTTTTTATTGGTTTTTTTCTTCAGAATATCCGTGGAACATCGTGAATGCGCAAAGCATAATGCCTAAAATAATGATAATCGGAAGCCAGATCACGGCAAACTTATAATCCGGTTCGGCAAAAGCGCCGATGACCGCCCCAAAGCAATACAGCACCAAGGCAAGCGCGCGCAAAACAGCATCTCTCGTAAACTGCTTCCGCTTGTCCGCTTTGTAAAACCTTGCGGTGAGATCTTCAAAAAAATTAGCGAGCGTTCCCGTTAATACGGTCGTGGAAATCCCCGCTACACCAAGTTTTCTCGCGGCTGTCGTCTGCATTCCCATTGCGAAGCTGAGCAGCATAATCAGCACATAAACAGAAATGGCATCTGCAAAAAAGCAGGAGAACAAAGCAAACAGCAGCAAAACAGCTCCTTCAATAGCAAAAGCGGCAGTTACCGCAGAGGGCCAGAATGATTTCTTTTTATTGCCCACAAGCAGGGCCGCGGCAATAACGCCGGCAATAAATCCGATTAACGAGGTTAACGATTTGAGTACGGCAAGGTGCCATGAGTTGCCGATCGCCAGGCCGAACAGAACGATGTTCCCCGTCATATTGGCGGTAAAGATATGTCCCAGGCTTAAATAACCGATCACATCCACAATTCCCGCTGTTAAACAAAGAAGTAAAAGTGCAATATTTCGGTATGTAGTCACTGTCAATGTGATCCAATCCTTTCTCATGCTGATTCCAACATATAAGTTTACTCTTTGCCATTTCATATGTCCAGCCGGCGTGCCGCTTTTTCAGAGCATAAAAAAACTCCGGCGAACCGGAGAAGCTACTGAACGATAAATAGTACTCTCGTGCCGTCGGAGTATCCGCTCATTTGATTTCCAACCCATGAACCGGCCCCGCGGTTATCCGACGGGGTTACATATCTGATATCAGCCCCCGCCCCGCCTTCTGTGCAGACTGCCATGGGCCATTCATCACGGTCAAACCCGGGCTTTGTCGGAATTCCTTTCAATGATTCTTTCCTTCTATTCTCCGCTCCGCCCCGATCAATTGTACAAATCTCAGAATGACCTGCCGAAATGGCGTCTTTTATATGATTTCCCGTCTCCGGATATTTTGACAGCGGGAAATACAGCACCTGATCGTATCGGGATGCGGCACGAGCAGCACTGTCCGAATGGATGCCGGCGCCCGTAAGACCGAACTGAAGAGAGATCACCAAAAGCAGACTTGCCGCCCATTTCATAAACGCATTCATTCACATCCTCCTTAAGAAGTTGATATGAAGCGTAAATATGTATATTAGCCGGATTTAACACACATGATGAAATGGAAAAAAAAGTTTGCTGTTTTGTTGATAATCAACGAAAATGGCGGCTTTACGATTTGTCTATTGAACCGGCTTCTGTTTCCTTATATATTTTAGACATACTTATGAGCCGTTGTGATCAGTGTCTTCGGCAGATAAAAGGAGGAATGCCGTCCGGTCGGCAGGCACCGGCTGTTTGTTATGTCTTTTCAAAAACATGAAGGCGGGGAAATCCAGATGGAAAAAACAATGTTTCACCCACACTCACCCGAGTTTCACGAAAACCCTTTTGCGGTTTTAAGCAGATTCAGAGAGCAGGACCCCATACATAAATTCGAACTGCAGCGTTTCGGAGGCACCTTTCCGGCTTGGCTCATCACGCGTTATGATGATTGTATGGCGTTTTTAAAAGACGGCAGAATTACGAGAGATGTAAAACGGGTCATGCCGAAGGAGCTGATCGCGAAGCTGAATGTCAGTGAAGATATCGATTTTGTCTCAGAGCATATGCTGGCAAAAGACCCCCCGGATCATTCACGTCTTCGATCTTTGGTGCATCAGGGGTTCACTCCCCGGATGATTGAGCAGCTTCGCACCGGGATAGAGCAGATCACAGAAGAGCTGCTGGATGAAATGGAAACAAAAGCAGACCCTGATATCATGAGAGATTTCGCCGCACCGCTTCCGTTTATCGTCATTTCCGAGCTGCTCGGAATTCCGAAAGAGGACCGCGCCAAATTTCAAGTGT
Organism: Bacillus sp. SIMBA_031; assembly: GCF_046535225.1. NCBI lineage: Bacteria > Bacillati > Bacillota > Bacilli > Caryophanales > Bacillaceae > Bacillus > Bacillus sp. SIMBA_031. Next base: position 906,248 of record NZ_JAWRXC010000001.1, on the reverse strand, counting down.
GGACAAACGCAATGGTCGACACGTCAGAAAGCGGACAAGATGCGACCAACCAGGCTCTCAAAGAATTTAAACAATATATGAAAACACTGATCGAAGAAAAAAGAAAACATCCGGGTGAAGACTTGACGAGCAAGCTTATTTACGCTGAAGAGGACGGCCAAAAGCTGAGTGAATCAGAGCTGTATTCCATGCTGTTTTTGTTAGTCGTTGCCGGGCTTGAAACAACGGTTAACCTTCTTGGCTCCGGCACCCTGGCGCTTCTTCTGCACAAAGACCAGATGGAGAAGATAAAGCGGCAGCCCGAAGATATCCAGACGGCGGTCGAAGAGCTTTTGCGTTATACCTCTCCCGTCATCATGATGGCGAATCGATGGGCGATTGAAGATTTCACTTATAAAGATGTTTCTATTAAAAAAGGTGATATGATATTTATCGGCATCGGTTCAGCCAATCGGGACCCGGAATATTTTGATGATCCTGATACATTAAATATAGCGAGAACACCGAACCGTCATATTTCTTTTGGATTCGGCATTCATTTTTGTCTCGGGGCTCCGCTCGCCCGGATGGAAGCATCCATTGCCTTTACCGCGCTTTTAAAACGGTTTCCGAATATAGAGCTGAAAGGCGCGCCCGAGGATGTAACATGGAGAAAAAATGTGTTTTTGAGAGGGCTTGAAACATTGCCTGTCAGATTTTAATATCGCCCCCCCTTGTTTATCGGGGGTTTTTTTAATGTCTTATAAACGGAAATCAATATGACATTGAAGATTTAGTACATAGTTAATTTAGTTCTATATAGATAAAAAAGCGGCCGGATTGCTCCGGCCGTTCTCTATTACCGTTTTACCAACTCATTTGTTTCGTCCAGCTTTTTTCTGAAAGATTTAAGGAAATTTGCGCTTATCGTTCCTTTGTTTGCGTACAGTTTTTCGCAGAATGCTTTAATGGCGTTTTGCGGCTTTGGTTCCGACAGCATTGTGACATGATTGGAAGAGTGAACGTCCAGCAGGTGAAACTGTTTCATCTGGCGTTCCCATTCTTTCCAATACGCATCTTGGTCTAACGGAATTTGTTCTTCCTCTGCTGTCAGATAACGTTCAAGATCTCCGAGGAACAAACCGCTTTTATTACGGAAGTAGTAGCATTGCAGCGCTTCCGGATGAGGCAGCGGCTTCATGTCATACTCTTCCATTCCGTAAGCGAGCTGCGTCTTCATCATTTGCTCCAGCTGCATCCGGATCGCTTCTTCGGATTTTGGCAGACCGCGCTTTTTGGCAAGGCCGATCAATTCTTTCAATACCTCTTCTTCCTCAGCCTGGACGGTAATGTCTTCTCTGCTGATTAATGCCTCTTCAAGGTTTTCAGGCTTAAGATATGCTGTAAGCATCGTATTGATCGTTTGCAGCATGACTGACTTAACAGATGGTTTTCTTTCTTTCCATTTATCACTGTACGGGGTGTCGATCATGACGGCGCTTTTTACCGTATGACCTTCCTCCTGCAAGAGGCGCACGGTTTCGTATGCAAGCATTCCGCCCAAGGAATATCCGCCGAGGTCATAAGGGCCTTTCGGCTGTACCGCTTGGATGATTCTCATATAAGAAGCGGCCGTCTCTTCGATTCCTTGCAGCGGCTCTTTCCCTGTCAAACCTCTTGCCTGGATGCCGTAAAAAGGTCGCTGACTCTTTTTCGCGAATGGCTGGTATGCTTCAACGCCTCCCGTTCCGCCGTGAAACCAAAAAACAGGACGGCCTTTTTCTCTATCATTCAGCTTGACGAGTTCGGGAAAATTTCGGCCCGCCTCCTGCGATTGGTTCGTTTTTAACAGCATGCTAATCTCCTGAACAGTGCTGCATTTCTGAAAAGCCTCCAGACTGATGCGGCTGTCTCCGCCCTCAAGTTTTTTCAGCAGCTGAATAGAGGAGATTGAATCGAAGCCGTATTCAGTCAGCGGCTTATTTTGATCCATTTCCGCTGGCTCCATCCCCAAAATGTCTGCCACAATGTCAGCTGCGCTCTCTCGGCGGATCTGAGGATTCTGTGAAACCGGTGCAAGGCTGATGTCTTCTGGCTGACCGCCATTCCAATACTTATGGTTTTCAAAAGGATATGTCGGAAGCGGCACTCTTTGAACAGATTTGCCTTGGTGGAGTCTGCCCCACGGTATATCCGCACCTTTCACCCAGCAAAATGCAAGCTTTTCCAGATTGTTTTCAGCCAATAGCGTCTCTGTGACGACTGTACCGAGAGTCCCTTCCAGTAAAACGCCGATATCTCCTGATCCAGTCTGCTGACTGCCTGTAAAGAAGCTTTTCATTCCATTGCTTTCTTCGGAAAATGCTCTGTACTCTTTCAGTTTTTCCAGCAATTCATCTTGATTGCGGGCAACGAGTGCCAGGCGGCAGTTCATCGCCTCACGGCCGGTCTGAAGCGTATAAGCAATATCCCGCAATGACGGAGTATCTCCAGTTTGCACAAAATCAGCCAGCTGACCTGCGGCCGCCTTTAGGCGCCCTTCGCTCTTAGCAGAAAGCACGATAAGCTGCGGTTCACACGCAGATTCTGTGTCTTTATGGCTCAGGCTGTACTGTTCCAAGACGACATGCGCATTCATGCCGCCGAAGCCATAGCTGTTAATTGCGGCCCGGCGCGGAATCGGTCTGCCCGTATGGTCGGTGAGCTGTGTCCATTCCTGATTGTCTTCGGTGAAACGGAAGCGGCTTTTCTGAATGGCCATTTGCTCATTTGCAGCTGTAAATCCGGGAATGCCCGGGATGGTATGATGCTTCATGGCCATCGCCACTTTTATAAGGGCGGCCAGTCCGGAAGCGAGTTCGCCGTGCCCGATGCAAGGTTTCACGGTGCTGATATAACAAGGCGCGCTTTCCTCTTGATTTGCAGACTCGCCGTAACCCGCTTTGATTGCATTAAACTCCAGCGCATCTGCCATTTCGGAGGCAATGCCGTGCGCTTCAATATAAGTGACGGTTTGCGGATCAACATCGGTGTCTTCGTACGCTTTTTTCATCGCGGCCTTCATTCCCGCCGGATTCGGTGCGTGAAGCGACATGCCTTTACCGCCGTGAGACACTCCTGTTCCTTTAATGACCATGTGAATATGATCGCCGTCTTCAATTGCCGCCTCAAGCGGTTTGATGATGATCACGCCCGCCCCTTCGCTTCTGACAAAGCCATCGGCATCTTTTTGGAACGATTTCGCCCGGCCGTTTTTGCTTAAATATCCCATTGAGTCAAAACCGATAAAGCCCTTCGGCGATTGCAGAATATTGGCGGCCCCCACGACAGCCTGCTCACATTCGTTATGACGGATTGATTGAACCGCCCTGTGCAATGCCACCAGCGTTGACGTGCAGGCAGCCTCGTAATATTCACTCGGTCCTTGTAAATTCAAGGCATATGATATTCTGTTCGGAATGATGGACGGGATGGCTGTTCCATTGTTCGGATCGCTGTTGCCCGCGGCAACGAAAACGCCTGTCGGTCTGCTTGATAATTCCTTATTTGTCAGGCCCGCATCCTCCATTGCCTTCCATGTATGCATCAAAAGCAGAAATTGCTCCGGCCCCATTTGTGATGCCTCTTTAGGGGAAATTCCGAAAAAGAGCGGGTCAAATTCGCCGACACCGTCAATAAAACCGCCCCATCTGAGACTCGTGTCATTCTCATCACCGGCGTAACGGCGCCAGTCCCAGCGGTCCGCCGGAATTTCGGTAATACAGTGATCCCCGTTTACGATGTGCTCCCAAAAAGACTGGATATCCGGGGATTGCGGAAACTGAGCTGACATACCGATAATCGCGATTCCTTGCTTGATATCGGCGTTATCACAAGGCGGATGCTGTTTCTTCGGTAAAGTGCGCTCTTCTGTTTCCGTGACCCTGGCCTCTTCTGAATGCTTATGATCGGCAAGCAGTTGAGAAAACTTGCTCTCATATGCTGACGCGAAGTGGCGGGTCAGCTCCTCCGCGGTCGGATACTCGAAAAACAATGTTGGATTCACATCGATGTCCGCCTCTTGGCCGATCTCTTTTGTCAGCCCGATCAGGCTCGCTGAATCAAGTCCCAATTCCATGATATTTGCGTCAGAACGAAGAGATGGCGCGGGTTCATCCATCATCTTGGCGAGCTTGCCAAGGACGTAGCTGCGGATATCATCTGTCAGACTGCCGGCAAAAATCGGTGCTCCCGCATTCTTCACAGCCGTTCGGGCCGGCTGATTTATCTGTTCGGTTTTCGGGCGGAACCGTTTCAGGGCATAGCCTTCAAAACGCATCACCACTTCCGATCGCCTGCTGATGACATCTGCGTTAATCAGAATCATTTCCCCCGTTTGTTTGGCCAGCTTGATGTGCAGCCAGCAATCGGTAAGATCTTCCGGGCTGCTGAAGGTGACGGAATTAATGCCGAACGGCAGATAGCTTTCCGCCTCCGTTTGGTCCAATAAAGAAAGCGAGGCCAAGTAAGCAGTGTTGGCGATTAATGGATTTACGGCATAATGATGCGCTTGTTGTGAGTCGCTATTGTTCAGGTTCACTTTCGCTAAAACGGCATCAGAGCCTTTGTACAGGCGGGTGATCGTTTTAAATTCTTCTCCCCACACGACAGTTCCCGTTCCGTCTCCGTATAACTCATCTATCCGGCCCACTTCCCGGTAAGAGCGCTGAATGGCCGCCAGATCCGCGTGCTGCTTTTGAAACGGATACGGGCTGCACTCGGCATACGCCGCTATGCTCCAATCAGGGGACGTGCGGCTGCGGTGCATTATGCTCAGTTCAAATCCATCCCCGTTTTGTTTCGATTCTGTTTTCAGCTCGATGCGATCGCCTTTTTTTACGGTAATGGGGCTCGCGTAATTCAGTTTTTTAATTTGTCCTCCTTCCGCTTCAGGAAAAAGATCACAAAAATGATCGACTGCCAGACTGTTATATGTAGCGCCGACGAGTACCGGTTCTCCGCTGAATTGATGCCCTTTCACGTATGGGTCGTCATCACTGTATACCGCCTGAACGCCGGCAGCGTTTTCTGATTCACCGAATTGAAAAGAAGTCCCGTGGTCAAAAGCGTAGGCCGGCAGATGAACGGCGTGCTCTTGCTGCAACTGATCAAACGCGATATTCTCTCCTTTTTCCCATTGCCGCGCACGCCGGCCAATATCAGGATCGGAGAAATTGAGATTCCGCTGATCCATGCGGTAAGCGGCCAGCTTTTCCAACAGTTCCTGAACGGAAGCAGCCGTAAATGCCGCCCGATACTCCGAATGATGCGTTCTTTTTTGCAGCGCAGATGCGATGGCGGCCGGATGAAGAGATGGCGTCTTTTCTAAGAAGGCCGCCAGTCTCTCAAGATAGGCTTCAAAACTCCATTTTGTTTTCGCTGACACAGGGAAAATATATTCCTCATCGCCGTGACGGGCCTGATCGGAATTCGGGCTGATATATTCTTCTACGATGAGATTTGCATATGCCCCGCCTGCCCCGAAGGAATTGATCATGCTTCTCCGCGGTATGTTGTCCCCCGTTTCGGCATCCCTCATACGCTCCCAATACTCGGTTTTTTCCTGCAGGTAAAAAGCCGTTTGTTCAAGCGCGATATTCGGGTTTTGCGGTTTTGCATTAATGGTTGGAACTAATGTTTCCCGCTCCATTTGCAGCAGCACTTTCGCGAGCTGGGACATGCCGGAGGCCGCCTCTAAATGGCCGAGATTTGACTTGACGGATCCAAGCGCGCAAAATCGTTTTTTATCGGTATATTGCGCGAACGCATTTGTCAGGGCAATGACCTCAATCGGATCTCCCAATACAGAGCCGTTTGCCGCTGATTCAACATAACTGATTGTTTCCGGATTGATTCCCGCCTTGTCAATGGAAGCCGCCATGAGCTTCGCCTGCTGTTTCGGATCCGGAGCCGTGTACATCTGCCTTCCGCCGCTATGGCACAACGCGCTGCTTTTAATGACCCCGTAAATATGGTCTTTGTCAGCAACCGCTTTGGCGAGCGGCTTCAAGAGCACCGCCCCGACTCCTTCTCCCGGCATCAGGCCCGTGCCGGTTCCGAAGCTTTTGCTCTCACTTCCCTGTTCAAGCAAATTCGCCCGTTCGAGCGCATCATATTTAGACGGTTCAAGCGTGAGATTGACCCCTCCGGCAATCGCCATGGAACAGCTGTTAAGCTTCAGGCTTTCACAGGCGAGATGAATGGCGCTCAGTGAGCTGGAGCATGCGGTCGTAACGCCCATGCTCGGACCCGTTAAATTGAAAAAGTGGGAAATGCGGTTGGCGATATGCCAATCCCCTCCGTTAGAGCTGAGCGCGGCTTTTTCCAATGACGGGATATTCCAGAAATATTGATTGTACATACTGCCCATAAATACACCGATGCCGCTGTCTGATTCCTGCCATTCGTTTACTCTTTCTAACGAGTAACCGCCGTTTTCAAATGTTTCCCATACGGTTTCTAAGCTTAGACGGAGCTCAGGCGTCATCTCCATCACATGGTCTTCCCGCATGTCAAACAAGTGATGGTCAAAAGCGTCAATATGCTGCAGAAATCCGCCGTACCGTGTTTTGCGTTCTTCTTTTCGTGTTTCTTTTGCCATTGTTTTCAGAAGACCGGACTTCCATCTGTTTTCCGGGGCTTCCGTAATACAGCTGTCTCCGGCTTTTAAATGTTCCCACAGCTCATCGAGCGTTTCAGACTCGGGATAGCGGCCGCTGATGCCGATAATGGCAATATCGTCACGATCAGAACGATTATTGGTGACGGTTTCTGTTTCCGGCATTAGCTCTTTCGGTTCTTTTGGTTCAGTGATAAATCGCCGCGTTTCCGTGACAAGCGGTACGGGTTCATTCATTGCGGGTTCCGGATTCTTTGTTTCAGTAGGCGCTTGTTCGGCTCCGAATGCCTGCTGCAGCTTATCTGGGTAAGTTTCAAGCAAATATTCGGCAAGTTCTTTCGTATTCGTGTGTTCAAATAAGATCGTTTTCGGCAGCTCGCCCGTCAATGTTTCCAGTTCGCGGATAAAATTCACCTGCAAAATGGAGTCGACGCCGTATTTTTCAAAGCTGGTTTCCGGCTGAATGCGCTCGGGAGCAAGCTTTATGGATTTGGCTAACGTTTCTTTTATAAATTGCACGGTCCTGTCTGTGACTGAGAAAGCCGGTGCTGTGAAATCAGCCGGCTCTTTGGAAGCCGCAGTTTCTTCAACCGCCTGCGCGTCCGGCTGCTTTTGCCTGATGACGCCGTCGCTTTCTGCCGCCACGATCTGCTGGCCGAGGTGATGTGACGATTCCGCCATAAATGTAACGTACCGATATCCCTCGCTTTCCAGCGCAGACTGCCACGCTTCAGGATACAGCCCCGGGCATCCGGGAATGCGCAGTTTGGCGTCTTCATACAGCCACCAGCCTTCCAAAAGGCCGAATGTCAGATGAGAATAAACCGAATGGCTGCTGATCTCATTTAATAGCAAAATCCCATTCTTCTTAAGCACCGCTTTGGCATTGCGAAGTGTCCGCCGAATATTTTTTGTCGCGTGAAGCACATTTGCCGCAATTACCGCGTCATATGCGCCCGCCTCTATACCCTGCAAAGCCGGGGGCTCTTCCACATTAAACCGCTTATAAGTCAAATACGGATTCTCGGGACCGTATTCTTTTTCAGCATGCATGAAAAAGGCCTTTGACAGATCGGTGTAGCAATATTCTTTCACATGATGTTTGTACTCTTTTAATCTTTTGAAAACGGCCGCGCTCGTCCCGCCCGTCCCCGCTCCGATCTCTAATATCCGGATTTCCGCGTTCGGGTCTTCTTTCAGGCGTTCTTCAATGAAAGCCGTCAATGTGTCAGCGAGCACCTCATTAAAGTAGTCTGCCGTTTCATTGTTTTTATAGATTCCTTCAACCAATTCCATTGAGGAATCAGGAAACAGAACATCAGTGGCAGAAACTCTGCCGGATAAAATATCCGGCAAAGCTCTGAGAGCGGTCTCCACTAAGGTGATCATCGCCTGTTTGCTGCTGTCCTTGAGTAAAGGAGCTTTCTTTTCATCCCATTCTTGCCACAGCACGTCCGCACGCTCTATCGGACCCGTTAACACATACGTACTGCCTGACTGTTTCAAAAAGCCTTTTTGCACCAAGATGGTGATGCTTTCTTCCAGCCACCTGCCGTAAAACCCCTGCATGACAGGCTGCGTTTCGTTTTCCGTAAAAAATCCGACAGATTTCAGCTGGCCTGCCAATAGTTTGTAAAGAAGATCTTCAGTGTTTTGCAAAGCCGTCCCCTCCTTAACTCAATTGTTGTACATGTCTTGTTACTTTAGGCTGATAGCTTCGCAGTTTTTGCATCGCCGAGCGGTGATGTTCAGGGTATACTTCTATTATTTCTTCCGGTTTTTCCTCCGGCTCTTCCGCCTGTTTCATCATGACGAACTGATTCAACGGGCCGCCGAGCAATCGTTCAAGCGCCGCCATTGCTTCCGGCGCTTCAATTGATCCGACTCCCGCCTGTTTCATCCGTTCTTGATATTCGGCAGATGATACGATTCCGACACTGCCCCAGTAGCTCCAATTCATCACTGCCGCCGAATACGGCCGCGTTTTAGCCAAATGAGCGGCAAAGGCATCTTTGAAACTGCATCCGGCAGCATAATTGCTTTGTCCGGCCGCTCGTGCAAATGATTGAACAGATGAGAAGAACAAAGCAAAGTCCAGCGGCTCATTTCGGAACACGCGGGCCATATTCACACTGACATTGACTTTTGCAGCGAGCACGCTTTTAAAACGGCTTTCCGGCATATTTGCCAGGCTCTGATCCTCTAAAACAATTGCGGAATGGATGATTCCGTTAATTTGCGGGTGCGTGCGTTTGATCGTTTCATACGCCCGTGTGAGCTCATTCGGATTTGCCGCGTCAGCTTCAATATAAATCGGCGCCGGGCCGAATTGGCTGAGTCTGTCGATTTTTTCCTGGATGGCGCTGTTATGTTTTCGTCTGCCGATCCAAACGACTCGCGCCTGATATGTTTTCACGGCATATTCGCTCCATGCCTCGCCGATGCCCCCCGCGCCGCCGATGACGACATAAACGCCGCCTTTTTGGTAAGCGGGCCGGCTTGACACCGGCTGCTGTACAGGAATAAGGCGCTGTTTGTACCAGTGATTGTTCCGGTACGCCCATGTATTGCCTTGCTCATCAAACGGCGCTGAGAACAGCTCCGCCTTTGAAACATCTTCCGGACATCCGGCATCAATCAGCCTTGTTTGCCAGTTCGGATACTCTTTTGCGAGCGAGCCGACCAAACCGTGAATGCCTGCATGAGCCGGATCAATAATGTCCGCCGGCTGTACGGACTGTGTTTTTATTGTGACTGCAGTCAAGCTGATTCGCTTGCCTCCATATCCTAAAGCAAGCATTGCCTTAATCACTCTGTACATCTGGATGACGCCCGCATCCTGAGCTTTCACCATGTCATCAGCGCTGTGAAAAGGAGCGATCCATACGATATGCCCGAAAGACCCTGTTGCTTTCAGTTCAGCTGCAACAGCCTCTATTTCATCCTCCGGGTTGATATGGAGCCGTTTCGCAGAAGGATGATGCAATTGAAAAGCCGCGCTTTCCTCATCCCCCGCGATAAAGACAACCTCTTCCGTCTTATATGCCGGGCTTTGATCACGGAAGTCCGCGAGATCCCACACCGGAGCCAGAAGGTTTGCTCCATTTAATGATGTTTCCGGCGCGGAGCCTTCCATCATTCTGGAAGAAATCCCTTTAATTCTGACACAGACCCGGCCGGTCTCATCGCATAAGTCAATGTCCATACGCTGTATTTTTTCATCCGTTCCCCGGGAGCTGACGTACGCCCACATGCTTGTCGTGCACGGACTGAAAATGTCCAGTTCTTCAAGGGCGAACGGCAGTGACAGCTGGTTATCATCTGCGTGAAGCTTCAGACCGATTGTCGCTTGCAAAGCTGAATCAAGCATACACGGGTGAAGAACGTATTGATCTGCCGTTTCTTCGAGGAAGGAAGGCAGCCGGAGCTCAGCTAATGCTTGATTGCTTCCGATATGAATCTGCTGAATTCCTTGTTGTCCTGGACCGTATTCAATGCCGATTTTGCTGAATAAGCCGTAACACTGTTCAGAAGTCAGTATACTGAGGCCGCATTGAGCTTTCAGTGCGCCTATATCACGGTGCGGAGCCTCCCCGGCGCTGAGAATGCCGGCAGCCCCCTGACAGTGTATCTGCCTGCCGCTTGCTTCTGTTTGTGAGTCCGTGTAAATGTCATACACGATTTCACCGTCTTCCCTCGGAATCAGGCTGATTTGCGCTTCAATCGGGCGGGTTCCCGCTTCGATCGGCCGAACCCAAACGATGTTTTTCAGGCGGGTGACAGACGGAACTTCCTTTTGCCCTTTGACTGCCTGAGCAACCGCCGCCCTAGCCATTTCCAAGTAGGCAACGCCCGGCATAACCGGCTTGCCTTTAATAAGATGATCGGTGAAAATCGTCTCTTGTCCCGTAAATTCGGATCGGTACCGCTGCTCTGTTAAATCTGATACATTTTCGTGAAGCAGCGGGTGCAGTACCCGCGACGTCGGCACAGCTTGCGGTTTCTCTGCTTTCGGCCGGTTGTCCGTGATCCAGTACCGCTCTTTCGCAAACGGGTAAGCAGGAAGACTCATCCGTTGGGGCTTGATATCAGAATATAAGCCGTCCCACTTGATATCCGCGCCCTGCACCCATAATTCCGCAAGCTTGTCATTCTCTCGGCGGCTTATCAGCTCTTCGATATCCGCTTCGCCGTTTGCGCCTGCCAGAATGGACTTCAGGGAGGTTTTACCCACTTTTCCTTTATAAATGCCCGCTATATCATAACGTCCTTTCGCACAGCTCTTTAGCTTGTCCCGAAGTTCTTCGGCCGAGGAAGCGATAATGGCCGCTCTTTCTTCCATCGCATCACGTCCCTGCTGAAGCGTGTAAGCAACATCGGCAAGATCCGCATCCGTAAAAGAAGCTTGCGCCAGCTGCTGCGCCTGTTCCTGCAGACGCTCTTCTTCTTTGGCCGACAGCACAAAGATTTGAGGGTGTGTGAAAACAGCTGTTTTTCTTTCTACCTTCGGGATATATTCTTCAATGACGACATGGGCGTTTACGCCGCCGATGCCGAAAGAACTGATTCCCGCACGGCGCGGCAGATGATTGCCGTTTTCGTCTTTCAATGCCGTCCATTCTCTTTTTTCCTGTAAGATGTAAAACGGACTGTCTTTCAGCTTGATATACGGGTTGATGACCTCGCTGTGGAGGCTTTTTGCAAGTGTTTTATGCTTCATCTGCATCAGCACTTTGATCACACCCGCGACACCGGCTGCCAGTGACAGGTGGCCGATATTGGTTTTGGCCGAACCCAGACCGCAGTGACTCGCATAAACGGCGGAATCGCCTGTTTTTTCGTACAGCTTTTGAAAGGCGGATTTCAGGCCGTTGATTTCGACCGGATCGCCAAGCTCCGTTCCGGTTCCGTGCGCTTCTATATAAGTGACGGTTCTCGGATCAATGCCGGCTTTGTCATAAGCCGTTCTGACGACTTCCGCCTGGGCTTTCGGGTTCGGTGTCGTCAAGGAGTTCGCGCGTCCGCCGTGGTTGACCGCGCTGCCTTTAATGACGCCGTAAATATGATCGCCCGCTTTTTCCGCTTCTGACAGCTTTTTCAAAAACAGAATTCCGGCACCTTCACTGACGGCAAATCCGTCCGCCCTGTCGGAGAATGTTTTACATTTCCCTTCTTTGCTCAGCGCTCCCGCTTTGTCATAAGCGATGTGGCCTTGCGGAGTGACGACGGTATTCACGCCGCCGGCGATCGCCATATCGCAGTTCCCGTTTTCAATGGCGCATACGGCGTGATGAATCGCGACCAGCGAGCTGGAACAAGCCGTGTCGATCGGTTCACTCGGCCCGTGCAGATTAAGCATATAGCTGACGCGGTTCGGCCCCGCTGACGGACTCATATTTGCGGCTGACGCACCGCCGATATCCAGGTCGGAAAACAGTGAGCCGTATCCGGTATTCCCCGTGCCGATATACAGGCCTGTTTTCGTGCCGGAAAGGCTTTTAGCGGAATATCCCGCATCTTCTATCGCCTTCCACGCATACATCATTAACAAGCGCTGCTGGGGATCCATCTGTTCGGCTTCCAGCGGTGAAATTCCGAAGAACAGCGGATCAAAATCCGCAACTCCGTCAATAAATCCGCCCCACTTTACATTTGTTTTGTTGGCTTCATTAAGCGGGTCACCGTAATACTCCCGCCAGTCCCAGCGATCCGCCGGCACCTCTGTTATACAGTCTTTTCCCTCTTCTAAGTTGCGCCAATACTCATCAATATTTGCGGCCTTCGGAAACACCCCGCTCATGCCGACAATGGCGATCGGTTCCGGTTTATGTTCAGCCGCCGTCTGAACAGGCTGTACGGCAGTTTTTGCAAATCGTTTGTTCCCTGCCAGTCTGATACCGCCATCATCAGTTACGCCGCTTTGTTTTTCTTCTTTCGGCTGTGTGCTGCCGGCAAATTGTGTTTGATAGTCTTCTGCTAAATGATGCGCCAAGGCTTGAATCGTCGCATATTCAAAAAATACGGTCGGTGTCAGATCAAGCTGATAAGTGTCATTCAGCTTGTTGGCGAATTCCGTCAGCGTAATGGAATCAAATCCGTATTGATTGAACTCCAATTCGATATCGATTTCTTCAATGTTGATTTTCAGAAGCCCGGAAACCTCTTTTGCCAGCAATTCCTGAAGTTTTGCCGTCAGGTCTTTCGGCGCAGGCGTTTCCTCCGTTTTCTTAACCGGTGCAAAAGCGGCTGCGGGAGTCTTTTGAAGCAGCTTTTCCCGCATTACGGCGCCGTTTCCTTCCATGACGAGCACGCTTGTTTTCCCCGTGCTCCATGCTTTGTAAAGAGCTTCTATTCCGGTTTCAGTGCGCATCGGCGTTACGCCGGTTCTTTTTTCGGTGTGCTTCGCCATTTCTTCATCGACTTGCATTCCGCCGTCTTTCCAAAGCGGCCAATTGACCGACAATGTATGTCCGTGGCGGTACATTGCCGTAACCAGTGCGTTGCGGTATGCCGCATAGCTGTCCATAAATGCGTTTGCCGCCGCATAATCCGCCTGTCCCGCATTCCCGGTGACGCCGGAAATGGATGAGAAAACGATGAAAAAGTCCAGCGCTAAATGCTCGGTTGCTTCATCAAGGTTGACAAATCCGTCCGTTTTAGGAGCCAATACACTGTAAAACTCTTCGGTTGTTTTCTTTGCGATATACTGATCTTTCATCACACCCGCGCTATGAATGATGCCGTGAAGGCCGCCATATTCCGTCTCAATTGTTTTGACCAGGTCTGCCGCAGTTTGAGCGTTTGTTACGTCAGCCTGCTTGTATTCCGCTTTTGCTCCGAGTGATTCAAGCGATTGCAGCTGCATCCGCTGATTCTCGCTTAAAGCGGAACGGCCTGTCAAAACCAGTGTCGGCTCTTTGACTTTGCGGGCGATTTCTTTCGCGAAAATAAAGCCTAAGCCCCCGGCTCCTCCGGTAATGAGATAAATGCCTCCGTCGTTCCACGGAATGCGTATTTTGCCGCCGGACACGGCCGTTTCTTTGACATCTGCGCTGTATCGGATGCCGTTTTCATATTTGATATGGCTGTCATCAGCCCGTGTTTTATTTTCTCTGATGATGTCTGTGATTTTTCCGTTTTCCGCCGGTTCTATTTCAATCAGCTGGGTTTTCAGTTTTTTATGTTCCAGGCCGGCTGTTTTTAACAGAGCTGAAATGCCTGAGAGCAGCTGATGCTTATCTGTTTTAGAGAGAACCGTCTGGATGAGGACGTCTCCATCCGTCTCTTCCTTCAGCAGTTTTTGCAGCGTCTCCAATATCCGTCCTGTATAATCACGGAAGCGCGCCGCCGCTTTCCCGTGCGGGGAGGTCATTTCAATACATTCAGCTCCCGCGGCTTCAACGGCTTGTTTCAATCCGGCGTCTGTGTCACAAAGCAACACGATATGCCGGGCAAAAACCGGTTCCGTTTGAACGGCGGTTTCATCGCTTCGGCTCCATACCGGCTCAAGCATGAGCGTTCCCGGAGCTTTTTCTTTTTTCTCAGGTTCTTTTTCAGCCGTTCTGAATGACAAACCTTTCAGCCTTACGCACACCTTGCCGTTTTCATCACAAATATCAAGATCACGTTTTTCAATCTGGCCGGCTTTGTGGTCTTCAGAAAGTCTGGCGTAAACCCACATCTCGGCAGCGCAGGCGCTGAATACTTCAAGCTCCTGAACCGCAAACGGAAGCATCAGTTTTTCATCATTTGTTCCGGTTAATATGCTTGATGCCTGCAATGCAGAGTCCATTAAGCCCGGATGCATGACATACTCCTGTACCGTGTCCGCACAAGCCGCATCAAGAGACAGTCTGCCCAATACGAAATCATCACCTGTATAAATCGCTTTGACACCCCGGAAAGCCGGGCCGTAATCAAAACCGATTTTGCGGTACATATCGTACACTTCATCTGCAGAAAACGGTGTCTCGGCGGATTGTGATCTCAGCTTTTGGAGATCAATGACCGGAGCCTCGGCGTCAGGGCGGACTGATACTGCCCCTTGGCTGTAAACGGACGGCTGATCTGTTTCCCGGCCGCTGTAAATGTCGAATTGAACGTCATTTGCCGTTTCAGGAATGAGACGGATGTTGACATGAACCGGCTCGTCTTCAATGGTGATCGGCCGCACCCAAACCGTATTCTTAAGCTTGACGCTTCCTTGTCCGGCCGGAACTTCAGATGCCTGTTCCATTGCTGCGCGCGCCATTTCAAGATGTGCCACCCCCGGTAAAATCGGCACGCCTTTTACAACATGGTCCGCAAGGTAAAATTCTTCTCCTGTATAGGTTGAGCTGAACCGCTGTTCTGCAAGGTTTGAAGTATTTCTGTGCAGAAGCGGATGAAGCGCGTCTTGTTTTCCGGCAGACACAGTGCTTATTTTTTCGTGTTTTCCGGTATGTTTCGCCGCCCAATAGCGGTCTTTTGCAAAAGGATACGACGGCAGGCTCATACGTTTAGGCGGCCGGTCTCCATACAGCTTCGCCCAATCGACGTTCAGCCCTTTGACCCATAATTCAAGCAGCTTCGCGTATTTGCCGCGTGCCATCCATTTTTCAACGGCTTCTTGAATTTCTTCATCTTCCGTCAGCATTTGCAGGGTGCCTTTGTCTATTCTTCCTCTGTACAAATCCGCGTGCTTATCTCCAGTGATAAACTGTGACAGTTTTTCCTGCAGTTCTTCCGCGGATCCGGCAATAACCGCCAGGCGTTCTTCCATGGCGTCCCTTCCGATTTGGAGGGTATATGCCATAGAAACGAGGGAGGATTGATCGTACCGTTTTTCAGTAAGCGCACGTTTCAGCTGTTTTGCCTGCTCTTTCAGGCGTTTTTCATTTTTGGCGGACAGAACGAAAAGACATGGATCGATATGAGAATCATCTGCTTCCTCTCTGTCTTCTGGGATGTATTCTTCGATGACGACGTGGGCATTTACGCCTCCGATGCCGAATGAGCTGATGCCCGCGCGGCGAGGCTGTTCGTTTCCACGTTCGTCCGTCCGCGTCTTCCATTCCATCGTCTCCCGCACCAGATAAAACGGGCTGTCTTCAAGCTGAATGTACGGATTTACCGTCTCACAGTGGAGACTTTTTACTAATGTCCGATGCTTCATCTGCAGCAAAATTTTAATAATGCCCGCTGCTCCCGCGGCAAGGGATAAATGGCCGATATTCGTTTTGACTGACCCTAAACCGCAATAGCCGGCCGCTTTCTCTTTTCCGTCTGCAAACGAGCTGAACGCTTGTTTCAGGCCGTTAATTTCAACGGGATCCCCCAGTTCTGTTCCGGTGCCGTGCGCTTCGATATAAGAGACTGTTTTCGGATCAATGCCCGCTTTTTTGTACGCGGCTTTAATGACTTCCGCCTGTTGTTTCGGATTAGGCGTTGTTAAAGATGCCGCACGGCCGCCGTGATTCACCGCGCTTCCTTTAATGACGCCGTAAATATGGTCCCCATCCGCCTCAGCGGCTTTCAGCTTTTTGAGGAAAAAGAGCCCTGCCCCTTCACCATGGGCAAAACCGTCAGCCTGATCAGAGAACGTTTTACATCTTCCTTCTTTACTCAGCGCGCCCGCTTTGTCAAAACTGATATACACATCCGGAAGAACAATCGTATTGATTCCTCCCGCCAAAGCCATGTCGCACGTTCCTTCTTCAATTGAAGAAACGGCATGGTGTATGGCAACGAGCGAGCTTGAGCAGGCGGTATCAATCGGCTCGCTCGGCCCGTGCAGATTGAGCGTATAGCTGACACGGTTCGGTCCGACAGACGGACTTGTATTCGCCGCGGATGACCCTTCAATCTCCGCATCGGCATTGGCTAAAAGAGAACCGTAGCCGGTATTTCCGGTCCCGATAAACACACCTGTTTTTGTGCCTGAGAGACTCTTTGACGCATATCCGGCATCTTCAATCGCTTTCCACGCGTGCGTCAGCAAGAGGCGCTGCTGAGGGTCCATTTGCTCCGCTTCCCGGGGTGAAATCCCGAAAAATAACGGATCGAATTCAGCAATTCCGTCAATAAACCCGCCTTGGTTGACGTTTGTTTTATTGGCTTCTTTTGCGGGATCCCCGTAATAGTCCCGCCAGTCCCAGCGGCCTTTCGGAATCTCGGTCATGCAGTCTTTGCCTTCTTTCAGGTTCTGCCAGAAAGCTTCAATGTCTTCTGCCATCGGGAAAATCCCGCTGATGCCTACGATTGCGATCGGTTCCGGCCCTTGGTCCCGCTGCACTGTCTGCGGAAGTGTCTCAGGCAGAGTGCGGCGTCGCTTAACGGCCGGGCGCGTGATTTGAGTCTCTTTTACCGGTCTTGCCGATTGAACCGTTTTTGTATTTACCGCAAACCGTCCGGCAAATTCCTCTTCGTATTCACTGATTAAATGAACGGCAAATTCATGGATTGTCGGATGATCAAAGAAAATCGTCGGCGTTAACGTAAGCCGGTACGTTTTGTTTAACTGGTTCGTAAACTCAGTCATCGAGATAGAATCCAGCCCGTATTTTGTCATTTCTTCATGAGGATCAATTTTGTCAATGTTTACTTTTAACAGTGAGGCCGTCTGCTGTTTTAACAGATGCTTCACTTTTTCAAGCAGGCTGTCAGTATCAATGTCATGACGTACGCCGGTCTCTGCTTCCGGATGATCATTCTCTTTGCGGAACAGTTTTGCTTTCATGTGTTTCACATCTCCTTCAAGAACCGTCATCCGGGCTGTCCCGCTCATCAAGCCTTGATACAAGGCCTTGATGCCGGCATCTGTGCCGAGCGGTGCGATTCCCGCCTCCTGCATCAGCATATCTTCCGTCTGCTTTCCTGTCTGCATTCCGCCTTCTTTCCATAACGGCCAGCTGACAGAAAGCGTCTTTCCGTATCTTTGTCCTGCGGCTTGTAAAGAACGGCGGTACTCTGCATACATCTCCATAAAGACATTTGCAGACGCATAATCAGCCTGGCCGACGCTTCCAAGCACACCTGATAAGGATGAAAAGACAATAAAGACATCTAATTTCTCATGTTGTGACGCTTCATCAAGATACACAAGGCCCTTCACTTTCGGAGCGAGAACGTGTTGGTATTCCTCTGCCGTCTTCTTCACCATGTAGTTGTCTTTTATAATGCCGGCACTGTGAACAATCCCGTCCAGCCTGCCGTGCCGTTTGCGTATATTGCGGATCAATCGGTATACTTCTGCTTCGTCCGTGACATCGGTCTGCTCGTAGAAAACAGAAGCGCCGGCAGCACGTACTGTTTCCAGCATGTCTTTCTGCTTTTCTCTGAGAGCGGACCGGCCGGTTAGTATGATGACGGCGTCTTTTGTACGGTTTGCGATCTCTTTTGCAAAGATCAGACCTAAACCTCCGGCACCTCCTGTAATGAGATAAACGCCTTCGTCTTTCCACGGAATGTCCGGCTCCGCTTGAGAAATATCCATCTCTCCCCAATCAGCGGCAAAGCGCTTGCCGTTTTCATATTTCACATGGACGCTTTCGGCATGCATACGGTTTTCGGACGCTTTTTCCGCTATGCCTTCAGCACTTTCTTTCTCTTCGGCTTCGATCATTTGACAGATCAGCTTGGAATGTTCAAGGCATGCGGTTTTGAAGAGGCCGGTAATGCCTGAGAACACCTGCTGTAAGCCTGCTGACCGCGTAACAGCCTGAAATAGAACGCGGCCCTTCGGCTTGCTTTTCATTATGGTTTTGATATGGTCAAACAGCTGGCCCGCATAAGAATGATACCGCTCTGCAATAGATGCGGGACGATCGTCCAAGATAATGACGCTTCCATGTTCAAGCTTTGCTTCGACAGCTTGTTTTACGGCTTCATCGTACTCACAAAGGAAAATGATATGCTCTTCATACGTTGGCTCGTGGTCCGCCGGTTCCGGCTGCTCTTTCCAGACCGGTTCAGCGAGCAATGTGTCCGTACGGCTGACCGAAACGCCGGCATCCGCGTTTTCTTCCATGATCCGCGTTGAGAAACCTCTCATCCGCACACAAAGCCCGCCGTTATTGTCATATAGATCAATATCGGCTTTTTGGATAGGATCGCCGGCTTTATTGTTCGCACTGAATGTGACTTGCACCCACATATCATCAGCGCACGGATTCAGAACGTCCAGCTCCTCTAAAGCAAACGGCAATGCGGCTTTGAATGGTTCCCCGCTGTCTGCAAGCAGCGCTCTCGTCACGTTTTGCAAATATTCGGCGGCCTGAAGCGCACCGTCCATCATACTCGGATGAAGGATATAATCAGCTTTTGTATGAGAGACGGATTCAGGAAGCTTCAATTTAGCAAGCAGCCGGTCTTCGCCTTTGTATACAAGCTGCACCCCTTTGTATCCGGGCCCGTAATCAGCACCGATCATTCCTTTGTAAAACGCTTGAGATTCGATTGTTCCCTGTGTGCACCGGCGCTTCAGCTGCTCAATATCCGCCGCTTCCTCCGATTCCTTCCGGATGATTTCAGCAATGCCCTGATTATAAAGAGGAGCTTCTTCACCGATAGAATCGTTACCCCCGTACATTCTGTATTGAATCTGTCCGTCCTCTTCTTCATAAAGTCCGATATGGACACGGACAGCCTCCTGATCGACTATCACCGGGCGGACCCATACAATATTCTTTAAGCGCAAGCCCAGAGAATCCTCTGTTGCCCCGCCGATGCTTTTCTCCGCCGCGGCCCGTGCCATCTCAAGGGTAACGGCAGCCGGCACGATTGCCATTCCTTTAATGATATGCTCGGCAATAAAATACTCTTTTCCCGTGAATTCCGAACTGAACCGCTGCTCTTGCAAGACGGATGTATTCTGATGTACCAGCGGATGCAAAAGCTTGGTATCCGTTTGCTTCACCGTTTCTTCCGGCCAGAAGCGCTCCTCTGCGAACGGGTAGGTCGGCGCACTGATTCTTTGCGGCGCGGAATCCTGATACAATAAGCGCCAATCGACACGCGCTCCTTCACCCCAGAGCGCTGCGAGTGCTTTCAGCTTTTCATCCCGTGTCTGACATGCCGCAAGCTCTTCCATCTCCTGAGCTGACACTTCTCTGCTTCTCACTTTTTCGCCCCGTAAGATGTTTTGGTCATTGCCGTTGATGAAATCCTGCAGCTGACGCTTCAAATCGTGACGATCATGACTGATAAAAACGGCTCTCTCTTCCATCGCTTCACGTCCGGTCTGATACGTAAATGCCAGATCATGCAAGGAAACATCGTTTTCGGCTTCATCCAGAAAGCCGGATAAACAGGATGCATAGGCAGTAAGACGCTGCTTATTTCTCGCTGACAGCGGAACGATATAAGGCGGCTGTCCGTCATTTGATCCGCTGATCGTTTTGTTTTCATACTGTTCAAAAATGGCGTGTGCGTTTGTTCCTCCGAGTCCGAATGAGCTTAACGCTGCGCGGTGCGGCGTTTCTCTCTCCGGAAGCGGTTTTCTCTTATCCGCCACATAAAACGGCGAACCGCTGAATTTGATATTCGGATTCGGTGACGTGTAATTAATGGTAGGCGCCAGCTCCCGATGATATAAACTCATGGCGACTTTGATGCACCCGGCCAGACCTGCTGCTGTATCCAAATGTCCGATATTCGTTTTTACGGAGCCGATCCCGCAATACTGCTCCCGGTCCGTGTAACGTTTATACACTTGCTGCAGCGCGGACATTTCAATCGGATCACCCAATGTCGTTCCAGTGCCGTGCGCTTCGATATAGGAAATCGTCTCCGGGTGAATATTCGTGCTGTCTAAAACATGCTGGATGACGTCAGTCTGACCTTTTACACTCGGTGCGTAAAAACCGACTTTATCCGCTCCGTCATTGTTCAGACCGATGCCTCTGAGCATGGCGTATATGTGATCTCCGTCCTGAACGGCTTGTGACGCCTTTTTCAGCAGAATGACGGCCGCTCCTTCTCCGCCCGCCATACCGTCGGCTGAAGCGTCAAATGCCTTGACATGCCCGTCGCTTGAAAAATTCAATCCGTTTTGGTGCACATAGCCGATGCCGGTCGCTGCATGCAGAGTTGCTCCGCCGACGAGCGCGTATTCCGATTCTCCGCTCGTTATGCTTTTGTAGGCTGAATAAAGACCGACTAATGATGATGAGCAATTGGAATGAACGAAATAGCTTGGCCCTTTTAATCCGAGCTTATGGGAAACCATCGTCGGAATCGTGCCGCTCTGCGCTAACACCCATGACACATAGCCGTCGGGAGATTCATGGCCTTCTGTCGTTTTTTCCGGCAAAAGCGACCGATACGAATTATTGATTGCCGACATATATACGCTTGTCTTCGGAATCTCTTTCGATACATATCCCGCGTCCTCGACGGCTTTCCAAGAATGAAGCAGCAGAAGCCGAAGCTGAGGATCCATAAATTCTGCGTCTTTCGGAGAAATGTGAAAGAACTCAGGGTCAAAGAGATCTTTTCCTTCTATCGTCGATAATGCCGGCACATAGTCGGGATTTTCGATCAAATCTTCAGGCACGCCGGCTTCCCGAAGTTCTTCTTCCGAATAGAACCGGACGCTTTCCTTTCCTTCTCTTAACTGCTTCCAAAACTCATGATGATTTTTCGCGCCGGGGAACTGGCAGGAAATCCCCACTATCGCCACACTGTCTTCAAAGTAAGACGGCATCCCGTTTTGCGGTGTATGTTCTTTTTCTCTTTCATCTTGGCCGGACACCTCTGATTCAGCCGCCTGTTTTGTTTCAACAATAAATCGGCTGATCGCCTGAATGGTAGAGTGTTCGAATAAATCCGTGACGGTAAAATCGCATTCCAGCTCCTGTTTAATGCGTTCTGCCGCCGCAACAGCCAGAAGCGAGTCGCCTCCCACATCGAAAAAGCCGTCTTCGATTTTGATGCCCGCCGTATTCAGCAGGTCTTCCCATATTGCGGTCACTTTCGCTTCCGCTTCTGATAACGGCAGTCTGCCCGTCTTTTCAGACCGGTGAACGATTACCTTGCGCTGTTTTAGGTCTTTGCGGTTCACTTTTCCGCTCGGTGTTAACGGCAGCGCATCCAGGCGGATAAAATGGGCAGGCGCCATATAATCCGGCAGGCTTGATAAAAGATGGTTGCGGAGCGCTTTTTCGTCTGCCGTATGACCGGAGCGGGCCGTATAATAAGCAATCAGCTTTTTATGTCCGTTCTTTTCCTGAACCACAACCGCCTGGTCAAGGATATCCGGATGTTCGCTCAATTTCGTTTCAATCGCTCCCAATTCGATGCGGAAGCCGCGAATTTTCACCTGACTGTCAATCCGGCCGGCATATTCTATATTTCCATCAGGCAGCCATCTGGCCAAATCACCTGTCTTGTAAAGTTTTTCTCCTTCACTAAACGGATTATCAATAAATGATGCCGCCGTCAGCTCAGGCTGATTGTAATAGCCTCTGGCCAGGCCGGCGCCGGCCACGCAAAGCTCCCCGGCCACACCGTCAGGGACGGGGCTGAGCTTTTCATCGACGATATAAAGCCGCGTATTGTGAATCGGTTTCCCGATCGGCGTATTCCTGCTTGTGATTTCCTTTTGGCCGCAGCTGTAGTAAGCGGCATAAATGGATGTTTCCGTCGGGCCGTATATATTTTCAATTCTGGCATGTTTGAAGATGGAAACTGACTTTT
Source organism: Bacillus sp. SIMBA_031 (assembly GCF_046535225.1). Taxonomy (NCBI): domain Bacteria; kingdom Bacillati; phylum Bacillota; class Bacilli; order Caryophanales; family Bacillaceae; genus Bacillus; species Bacillus sp. SIMBA_031. The sequence continues at coordinate 883,936 of NZ_JAWRXC010000001.1, read as the reverse complement.
TGACTAAATCTTTCGGAAACGCCTCACCGGCCACCATCACATACTTCACAGGGCCGGCTTCTGTAAATGCCGTATGCCGCTTTACCGTTTCCAGAAATACATTAAACACGGCGGGCGCAAAATTCAGATGCGTGACCTGGTGGGTTTGGATGTATTCCATGCAAAGCTGCGGATTTTTTTCTGCACCAGGCGGCAAAATGACAAGCCGTCCGTTTCCGATAAACCAGCCGAATAATTCAGAAATCGAAACGTCAAATACGTAATTCGTTTTTAACAGATAGGCATCCTCTTGAGCGACCGGATACTCAGCTTCCAAAAACTGCAGCGTATTCATGATGGCCCTGTGCTCAACCATGACGCCTTTCGGTTTTCCCGTGCTTCCGGACGTATATAGAATATAAGCGAGATGATGCGGTTTTGAACGCGGCGTCAGTTTTGCCCCGCTGACAGAACGTCCGCTGTTTTCAATTTCCACCGTGCTCACACCGCCGATGGCCAACTGTTCAATCATGCCGCGCGTCTTTTCCTGCGTTAATACGATTGACACGCCGCTGTCAGTCAACACGTGGGCCATCCGTTCGTTTGGAAAAGCCGGGTCCAGCGGCACATACGCGCCTCCCGCTTTTAAAATGGCGAGGATGCCGATGACCATCTCAAAAGAACGCTCCGTACAAATGCCGACCGGGCATTCCGGTGTGACGCCCTTTTCTTGCAGGTACACAGCGAGCGCCGTGCTTCGTTCATCTAATTCGCGATATGTAAGACTGTTTTCACCGAATGTGACGGCTTCTCTGTCAGGGTGGCGTCCGGCTTTTTCCGCAAACACTTCATGAATGCAGCGCTCATTCGGCTGATGGGATGAACGGCTTTCATCCCGTTTTTGATTGAGCAGGCCGGAACAGGCTTCAAAAGCGATCTCCGGATCAGAAAGCACCTTTTCCGCCAGTTTCATATAATGCTCCGCCAGCCGTTCGATGAAAGAAGGGCTGTAGACATCCGGGTTGTACAGAAATTGCAGGACGGTTCCCGTTTCTTTTTTATAGACTTCAAGCGCAAGCTCAAATTCGCCTTCCTGATGAATGTCTTCTATCATTTCAATGCCGAGTGATTGATATAGTTCCGCCAGCTTTTCCGCTCCTTCAGTCCGGAAGAAGTTTTGATAGAAAAACGCGGTTTGAAAAACAGGCGACACCGCAGGCGAGCGTTCCGTCTTCAATTCTTTTACAAGCGCGGGAAACGGATATGCGGCATGGTCCAGCCCTTCTGCCAGTGTCAGCTGCAGCTCCTTCAAAAACGACGTAAAAGATTTGGCGCCCGTCTCCCTGCTTCTGACCGCGATCATATTAATGAAGTATCCGATGACAGACTCAAATTGAGCCTCAGAACGCCCCATCGTCGGCATGCCTACGATGACATCTTCCTGATTCGTATATTGATAGAGCAGTCCTTTGAAAATAGCGAGATACACAACGGATTCATTGACATTATGTTTTTGGGCGCAAACTTTAATCTGCCGGTTCAGTTCATCAGGAAGCAAGCGCTGATACGCCTGCCCCCTGCACGTTTGGACCGATGATCTCGGGTAATCCGACGGAAGCTCAAGCACCGGCAGCGGTCCTTCCAGCTGCTTTTTCCAATAAGAGAGATGCTTTTTTCCCGCTTCGCTTTCCAGCAGCTCTTTTTCCCATTTCACAAAGTCATGATAATCCGCGGCTTGCTGAAGCATGACAGGTTCTTTGCCTTCACTTGCTTTTGCATAAGCGTCCAGCAGCGCCGACATAAACGTCATAAGAGAGACGCCGTCAAAAATGATATGGTGAATGGTGATTAACACAATCGACTCCCGCTTCGCCCGCCGGAATACTTGAACACGCAGGAGCGGCCCGGTTTCAAGCGAGAACGGTTCTTTTGCTTTTTCTTTAATAAACGTAAGCGCATCACGCCCGCTTAAGTCAGAAAGATCCATTTCTTCAATCGGAAAATGCCGATCCGTATCTTCTATCTGATACGGAAGGCCGTTTTCCTCTTTTATCACACTGGTCAAAATAGGGTGCTGGCGCTGCACGGACAAAAGAGCGTTTTTGAATGTCTCGATATCCAGATTTTGAAAACGAAAGCATAACGGAATGTTATATGCGCTCATCTCCGGAAACATTTTCTGAAGCATCCACAAACCTTTCTGGCCTTCTGAAAGCGGACGTTTTGCAGTTGTCCGCTTAGAAGCCTGAAGCTTTTGTTCTACTTCAGCGATGGTGAGCGTTCCTGATCTGTAGGCATCGAGAAGTTCTTTATGATTCATAGGTCTTACTCCCTTCTATGATGTCTTGCACTCTTTTAAAATCTAATGTCCCCTCAGAGACCTGTTTCATCATGGCGATGATCTCCTGATCCGTATACTCCTTGTTATCCGGAGCGGCGGCTTCTGTTTCGGTTTCTTCCGTTCGGTAAAACGTTTCGATCGTTTCTTTATGTTCTGTCAGGTAATAGCTCATGACGTCTCCGAGCGTGGCATAGCTGTAAAATAACGCCGGAGTGACTTCAATGCCGTAATGACTCGTCAAAAGAGCGGCAAATTTGGCTAAATAGATGGAATCAAATCCGAATTCCGCCCAGTTTTTATGCAGGACGAGTTTATCTTTGGATATTTTCAGCAGACTGTGTATCTGCTCTTTCAAATCCGCTTCGAGCCGTTTTTCCGCGCTTTCTTCCGGGATGCGGCGGCTCACGGTTTCCAAAAGCGCATCCGGTTTTGATGAATCGTCCCGCCGTATGCCTAAAAATCGTTCGGCACGGCTTCTTTCGCCGGCAATGACAAGGCACTGGGTGTTGTCTTGAGAAATGATGCGCTCAAAAAGCTCAATGCCTTCATCTGTTTCTAACAGGCGCTGGCCGCTTGATTTCAGGTACATGCCCGTCGTCTCTTCACCGCCGACAGCCATTCCGCCGTTTTTCCAGACCGGCCAGTTTATGACAAAAGCGTTTCCGCTTTCTGATTGTTCGTTTTTATAGTGGGCATACGCCATTTGGAACCTGTTCGCGACCGCGTAATCACAGCAGCCGAAATCCCCTAAAACAGCCGATGTAGATGAAAAGTAGCAGATGAAATCCGGCGTTTCGTTTTTCAGCCACTCGTCAAGAAGCAGGCTTCCGTTTATTTTCGGTTCAAGCGTACTGCGGAAATTCCCGATTTCATTTTCAAAGACGGATGTTCTGCTTTCGATGCCCGCCGCATGAATGACGCCGTGAATGGCTCCGAATCGTTCTTTCGCGCGCTTGATGCAGTCGCCCATTCCGATCGGATCACAAACATCGGCTTCGGCGTAAAGAACACCCGCACCGAGATTTTCCAGGTCTTTCATTTTTTCTTTCTTTTCTTCATTGATCGGCGACCGCCCCGTGAGAATGACATTTGCCTGGTAGTTCCGGGCCAGATGGCGGGCAAATAAGTAGCCGAGCCCTCCTAATCCGCCTGTAATGAGATATGTTCCGCCGGTTCTGATCCTGCTGTTTTCTTTCGTTAGTCCGGTTGGTTCGGTGTGATAGACATATCGTTTTCCCTCTTCCAAGAAAACAGTATGGTCTGTTTCAGCTTTCAGCTCGTCCCAAATGGTTCTCACCCAGTCCGTTATGGCCGCACCGGCTTTTCTGAAGTGGCCGGTAACACTTGTTTTCGGGAGAACAATGCCGAGCGAACGCTCAAAGCCGATCCATGATTCCAAGTAGCACCTTTCCAGACCGGATGCATATTCCCCCGCCAATAACAGCCTTTCCGGCTGCAGACCGGTCTCAGCCATTGCTTTGAGAATATGGACGATACATGAATAATCTTCGATGCAGCTTTTATCTTCAAGCGCCCATAAATACAAAATGGCAGAAGCTTCACCGTACTCTTTTTGAATATCCGCAAAAGCGTTCACATATGATTGCGGATCTTCCCGCACCACTTGGCAGCGGCCGGCGGACAGAGCCTCATATCGGTCTCCCTGAGCGATAAAAATAACGTCAATGTCATTGTCATACGATTTGATCACAGAGACGGCTTCCTGCTGCTTCTTCTGATCAGATAAGAAAGAAATCACCGTTTTGACCTGCTTTTCTCCGGCAGCCGGCAGAGCCTGTTCTTTAAGAACTTCTCTAAAAGCCATTACTTCAAATTGTTCCGCCGGATCACTTTCATCAGACGGCGCGTTAACGGGCGCGGCCTTGCTTTGTACAGGCTGCTGATGCCAGAAGCGTTCTTTCGCAAACGGATAAGCGGGCAGGCTGATGCGGGCCGGAGGACGGTCTCCGTATAATTTCGCCCAATCGATGTCCAATCCTTTTACCCAAAGCTCAAGCAGCTTAGAATATTTCCGTTTGCTGATCCAAGCGTCTATGATTGTTTCCATATCATCATCCGCCGAAAATACGGCAAGCATCCGTTTGTTTTCTTCCGTGCCGTCACGGTGCAGTCCGGCGCTGTTTTGTCCGGCGATAAATCCATTCAGTTTTTCCTCAAGTTCATGAAGTGAATGGACGATAAAACCGAGACGCTCTTCCATCGGCACCCGGCCAGTCTGAAGAGTAAAGGCTATGCTCATAAGGTCGCGGCCGCTGTATCTTTTTTCACGGATGGCGTCTCTGAGCTGTTTTGCTTTTTCAGTGAGCCGTTCGCTGTTTTTCGCAGACAGGACGATGATGGCGGGCTGATCTGCCGGCGTCTCATCAGGCTCTTTGTCTGCCGTATATTCTTCTATGACGAGGTGGGCGTTTGCTCCTCCCGCGCCGAAGCTGCTTAACCCCGCCCTTCTCGGAAGCTCTCTGCCGCCGATGACGGGACGTTTCCACTCACCGAGCTCCTGCTGAACGGCAAACGGCGTATACGCGAAATCAATATTCGGATTCAGCTGTTCCGCGTGCAGGGACGGCGCAATTTGGCGGTCTTTGAGCTGGAATAATATTTTTGTCAGACCCGCAATGCCCGCGGCGCTTTCACAATGACCGATATTTGATTTTGCGGAGCCGATGGCGCAAAACTGTTTGTCTGTTGTATCCTCTTCAAATGCTTTCGTTAATCCAGCGATTTCAATCGGATCTCCTAATGCGGTGCCCGTACCGTGGGCTTCAATATAACTGACGGTGCGCGCCGGGACGTTTGCTCTTTGGAAAGCTTCTTTTATTAAGGCGGCCTGCGCATTCGGATTCGGAACGGTGTATCCGTTCGTTTTGCCTCCGCTGTTAATGGTGCTTCCTTTAATCACACCGTAAATGTGATCGTTATCGGCAATCGCTCGGTCTAACGGCTTTAACACGACCGCTCCTACCCCTTCTCCGTCGACAAAACCATCCGCGCGGTCTCCGAACGATTTGCACGTGTCGCCTGCGGAAAGCATGTTCATGACTGACAGATTCATATAATGGATCGGGTCGGTCACTATGTTTACGCCCCCGGCAATCGCGCATTCGCTTGAACCGCTGTATATGCTCTCAAGCGCCAGATGAATGGCCGTCAAAGAAGAGGAGCAGGCTGTATCAACGGCAATGCTCGGCCCTTGGAAATCAAAAAGGTAAGATACCCTGTTGGCAATGGACCAATAGCCGTAGCCTGTCGGGTAGTTTTTGTTCATCGCACCGGCAAAAACACCGATTTTTCTGCTTTGGCACAGGTTGTCAGGCGTATAGCCGGCATCCTCGATACTCGCATACGCCGTTTCTAAAAATAATCGCTCCTGCGGGTCCATTCGCTCTGCTTCCAAAGGAGAAATCTGAAAGAACAGCGGATCAAACTTGTCCATATCCTCAATGAAGCCGCCCCATTTCGTATAAATAGAGCCTTCTTTACCTTTCTCTTCATCGTAGTAATCCCGCCAGTTCCAGCGTTCCCGCGGGATTTCTTCTATGCAGTTTTTTCCTTTTTTAATATTAGCCCAAAGCTCAGCCGCTGTTTTTGCCTGCGGGTAGCGTCCTGAAACACCGATGATGGCCACGTCGCGAACCGAACTTTGCCGGACGGTCTCTTTGGCTGCCCGTTTTTCCCTCCGCCGCCAGTCAGTGCGAAGCGGCTTAGCCGGCTGTACAGCCTGCGGTTCTGGTGATGCCTTCCGTTCTTCCTGAACAGGCGTTTGTCCCGTCAGTTTGATCATCACGTCTTTTTTCGTTTTGATTAAGTGAGCGACGAGCGCCTCAATCGTCTGATATTCAAAAAATAAAGTGCTGCTGACTTGGTCCAATACATTTCGTAACGCGTTTGTCAGCTGTACGACGACGATAGAATCAATTCCGTATTTTTCAAGCGGCGCTTTCGGATCAATTTGAGCCGGCGGAATTTTTAATGTTTCTCCGATTAACGTTTTCAAGTACTCGGTGCTTTTTTCTGTTAAAGACGTGTCGCCTTTTTGCACCGTTGTTTGCGCCTGAAGTTCCGGCGCATGTACTGCTTTTGGCGGAGCGGTCCGTTTTCCGGCCTTTGCTTGAAGCGTTTTTTGGCGAACAATGCCGTTGCTTTTTGCCGCTATAATCTGATGGCTTAATTCATGTGCCGCTTCCGCCGGGAAGAAGACAGAATGCCAGCCTTCACTTTCTAACACGCGCTTCCAGCTTTCCGGATACAAGCCCGGGCACCCCGGAATACGAAGGGCGGAATCTTCATGCAGCCACCAGCCTTCAAGCAGTCCGAAAGTAATATGCGGGAACAGGCTGTTTCCCGCCATTTCATTTAAGAGCAGCAAACCGTTGTCTTTTAAAACGGCTTTTGCGTTTCTCAGCGTCTGGCGGATGTCTTTCGTCGCGTGGAGCACATTGGCCGCAACGACGATGTCGTATGCGCCCGGCTCTATATCCTGGCCGGCAAGCGGCGCTTCTGCGTTAAAAAGCTTATACGTCAGATAAGGATTCCGTTTGCCGTATTCCGTCTCCGCATGCACGAGAAAAGCTTTCGATACATCGGTGTAACAGTATTCTTTTATATGATTTTGATACGGCCTAAGCTTTTCAAATATGCCTGCGCTTGTGCCGCCTGTGCCCGCTCCGATTTCCAGTATGCGGATCTCGGCTTTTGAATGTTTGCTGGTGTTTTCTTTCACATAAGCCGTTAATGTATCTGACAGGGCGCTGTTAAAGTAATCCGCGACTTGATTGTGCTTATAAATTCCTTCAACAAGTTCCATTGAAGAATGCGGGAACATGATATCTGTCGCCGGCACGTCTTCGCGCAGAATGTCCGGCAGTGCTTTAAGCATCGTCTCGGCTAAAACAGTCATCGCTTTTGTATCGGCGTTGTTGAGCCATTCCTCTTTTTCCTGCTCCCATTTTTGCCATAGCGCGGCGGTTGTGTTTTCGGCCCGCGCCGACAGTTTATATGAATCCGCATTCCCTTCCAGATAGCCATGTTCCAGAAGGAAGGCGATCGTTTGCTTGAGCCATTTTTTAAAGTATTCATGCTCGGGCTCATACACTTTATGGCTTTGCGGCGTCAGCAAGTCCGCTTCTTTAAGCTGGGCGATCAACAGCTGATACAGAAAATCATCGAGCTCCTGATGTTCAGCCTCTCTTACAAGACGTGCGCCGGGCGGAGCGACCTTCGGCTGTTGTGAAAAGACAATCGGCTGAGACGGATAAACAGAAATCTTTTCTCTTTCACTCATCCCTTCGACTGCGACCGGTTTGGTCGTATGAATGAAGGCTGCTTGATTAACCGGCAGCGTCATAAGGGTTTCAAGCGCCTCCATCGCAGCGTCCGGTTCGATCAATCCCAATCCGATTTGATCCATCAGCTGAATAAAATCGCCGTCTTCAGCCGCTTCGCTGTTGCCCCAATAGCCCCAATTCATCACTTTGACCGGACAATTCCATGTCTGATCAAGTTCTTTCGCAAATGCGTCACTGAAAGCGCATCCTGCGGCATAATGGCTTTGTTTCACGTTATGAATAAATGCCACAAGCGAGGAGAAGAAGAGCGCAAAATCAAGCGGCTCCCGTCCGAATACCTCCGCCATGGACACACTTACATCGGCTTTTGCCCGCAGCACCGATTTGAACTCTTCTGTCTTCATATTATTTAAGCTTTGCTCAGACAGATCCATTGCCGAGTGGATGATTCCGTTCATTTTTGTGTGGCGCTCTTTTATGAACTGATAACCCCTCTCTAAGGAAGCACTGTCAGCGGCATCGGCGGAAACATATTCAGGCGCCGGGCCGAATGCGCTGAGCCGGTCGAGTTTCGCCTGTATGGAATCATTCAGTGTGCTTCTTCCGATCCAAATGATGCGTGCTTTGTAGCGGCGGATCATGTATTCACTCCATGCCTCGCCAAGATATCCGGCGCCTCCGATCACGGCATAAACCCCGCCTGTTTGGTACAGCGTGCCGTTTTTCGGCATATTGTCAAGCGGTATCAGCTGCCGCTCAAACAGCTGCTGGTTGCGGTACGCCCAAATTTGACCGTTTTTCCCGGCAGAAAGACTGAGCGCTTCTTCGATCGGCCAGCTGCCGTCCGTTTCTGTGTCAAGCATGCGGATATGCCAATGCGGATATTCTTTCGCCATTGTTCCGGCAAGTCCGCTGACTGCGGCCTGTGACGGGTCGGCGCTGTCCTGATCGGAAAACGGCTGGGCATTTGCCGTGACGATGAACCAGTCCAAATGTTTTTCTCCGTATCCTAAGGCAAGTAAAGCTTTCATCAGCTTAAACACATGAAGGACGTTCCTTTCCTGTTCCTTGAGGCTGTCCGCACTCTCAGCCTGCGGAGCAAGCCAAATGATTTGCTCCAGTTCTTTTTGTCCTTCAAGCATGTGCGTAAGAGATGTGATATCATCCGTACCTCTGATCGGATAATAGGAAGCGTTCGGCAGATGTTCTTTTATGCGCGTATGTCTCGAATCCGTTCCGCCGAATACTGCCGTCTGCTTATCCACCGCTGCTTCCCCGGCTTTTTCAAGCGCAACAGGCTCCCAAGCCGGAATCAGCATCGTATGGCCGACAGGCGCCTCCGTGGTTTCTCCGCCCGCTGTTTGGCTTGTGTCAAGCGCCCGGACGGACGCGCCTTTCATCCTGACATAAACCGTACCGGCATCATCGCACATATCAATGTCAAATTTTCTTACGTTGTCATCTGCTTTGCTGCCTTCTGTGTACCGGATATATGACCAGATATGTTCAGGGCACGGCCCAAAGACTTCCACTTCCTGCATCGCAAACGGCAAAGAAAGCTCGTGGCTGTCTGCATCGTCATGTATCGAGCGGACAAGCAGCCCGACGGAGGCGTGAAAAGCGGCGTCCATCATACTCGGGTGAAGCGTATACTGTTCTTTTTTGTCATGTACGGCTGCTGGGAGTGAAATACGGGCCAATAATCGGTCTTCTCCGATCAGCAATTGCTGTACGCCCCTGTATGCCTCTCCGTAATCCAGACCGATCTTTTCAAAAGCTCCGTAACATTCTTCTGCAGTTACGGTTCCTAAATTGCAGGAAGCTTTGACAGACTCGATATCTATCTGGGCGCTTCCCGGTTCGGTAATGACCGCTTCACCCTGGCTGTGAATGACGGGATCTTCGCCGTTTTCTGCCTCACTGTATATTTCATAGGTAATCTCACCATCATCTTCCGGATAAAGGGCAATATGTATTTCCTTCGGTTTGTCTTCAATTATGACCGGCCGGACCCAAACGACCTGTCTGAGTGTGACGCTATGGTCTTTTTCCGTCACGGCAGCGGCCTTTTTGACCGCCTCTGCGGCCATTTCCAAATAGGCGACGCCCGGCAGAATTTTTTGTCCGTTAACGACATGGTCAGATAGGAAAAATTCATCTCCTGTAAAAAGAGACGTGAAGCGCTGCTGCGAAAAATCTGACGTATTTTCCTGTAAAAGCGGGTGCAGCACTGTGCCTGAAAGGCTTTTCTCCTGTTTTTTCTGCTGCGGAATCCAATAGCGTTCTTTTGCAAACGGATACGTCGGAACGCTTGTTTTACGCGGTTTACCCGAAGCGTACAGCCTATTCCAATCTATTATTTTCCCTTCTGCCCATAACTCGGCAAGCCGTATCGGATCATCCGTCTCGGGAGCGGCTTCGCTCAGTTCCGGCAGCTCGGCTTGTCCGCGCCAAAGACCGGGGATGTTTTCGTTTCCTTTCACAAAATCATTCAGCTTTTCTTTCAAGTCGCGGGTGTCATTTACAAGGAAGACAGCTCTCTCCTCCATTGCTTCACGTCCTGTCTGAAGTGTATAAGCCAGTTCAGACAGCACCGTCTTTTCTGAAAGCGACCGGGCTAATTTTTCCGCATAGGCCAGAAGCCTGTCTTTATTTCTTGCTGACAGCGGGATGAGTTTTGCTGCATCGCTCTCAGGCGCAGCCGCTTTTTGTTCAGGCTGAATGTATTCTTCTAAAATGATGTGGGCGTTCGAACCTGATGCACCGAAGGAACTGAGTCCGGCCCGGCGCGGATAATGTGTGACTTTTCCGTTTTCTTCGGCTGCCGGCTGCTTCCACGGAGCAGTCTGCTGCTGTACGTAAAAAGGAGATCCTTCAAATTTCAGGTAAGGATTTAATTCCGCAGAATGCAGTGATTTGACGAGCGTTTTGTGATGAAGCTGCAGCGCTGCTTTTGTTAACCCGCTGATCCCCGCCGCTGATTCTGCGTGACCGATATTTGATTTGACCGAACCGATGGAACAAAATTGCTGATCCTGCGTCCCTTGGCTGAACGCTTTTGACAGACCTTCAATTTCAATCGGGTCTCCTAACGAAGTACCCGTTCCATGAGCTTCCACATAACTGACGGTCCGCGGGCTGATACCTGCTTTTTTCAGACAGGCCTTAATGACTTCTGCCTGTGCAGCAGGACTCGGGACGGTAATTCCGCTTACTTTCCCGACGTGGTTAACGGCGCTTCCTTTAATGACCGCGTAAATGCGGTCGCCGTCTTGTTCGGCTTTTTCCAGCGGCTTGAGCAAGACCGCACCGACTCCTTCTCCGGAAACGTAGCCGTCCCCGCCCTCGCCGAATGTACGGCAGCGGCCGTCACTTGAGTGCATGCCCACGCTTCCGTAGCTGAGATATTTCGCCGGGTGCAGCGACAAGTTCACCCCTCCCGCAAGCGCGGCTTCACATTCGCCGCGGCGGATGCTTTCAATGGCCAGATGAACGGCGGTCAATGATGAGGAACAAACGGTATCCACCGCGATGCTCGGCCCGTGGAAGTCACAATAATAGGACACTCTGTTGGCGATCTGCGCATAATTCAGTGAAACCGGAAAAGGATCAGTTTCAGATAATTGTTCTGCGCCGATTAAGGAATAATCTTTATGCATCACCCCTGCAAATACGCCGATCGGATGCTGTTTCTTCCCTTTATTCCCCAGTGTTTCAGGTATATACCCCGCATCTTCAATCGTTTCCCAGCATGTTTCTAAAAACAGGCGCTCCTGCGGGTCCATCATTTCCGCCTCACGCGGTGAGATTCTGAAAAACTGCGGATCGAAACAGTCGGCATCGTCAATGAAACCGCCCCATTTTGATACTGTTTTTCCAGACGGGGACGTTACGTTTTGATATGTTTTCCAATCCCATCGGGACTTCGGAACTTCAGTGATGCAATCCGTGCCTGCCTTAAGGTTTTCCCAAAACTCCGCCACACTTTTCGCTTTCGGATAGCGGCCGGCCATTCCGATAATCGCGATGTCTCCGGTGTTTTTATGATGTTCTGGCGCGTCCGGTGCTTCAGCTTCAGACCGTGATGGTTCGGCTGCACGTTCCGCACATTGAAATGAACCAGTCTTTTTCAGAAAGGCTGCGAGTTCTTTTATATTTGTATATTCAAAGAGAAGAGTGGGCGCGAGGTCCGCACCCGTCTTTTTATTGATATCTTGTACAATCTCAAGCAAAGAAGATGAATCCAGCCCAAGCTCGTAGTAGCCTCCAAGAACGTCCAGCGTCTCCCAAGGCTGCCCAAGCTTATCAGCCAAAAGCTTCTTTAAAAACAGAATGATGTCTTTTTCATCTGCGCTTTCCGGCTCAGCTGCAGCCTGTTGATTCTGTTCGGCTGTATTCGCGTCTTCTTCAAGCCGAACCGCTTTTCCCGTAATGTTTTTAAGCTCCGCCACCTTTTGTCCGGATCGGCTGAAGTACTCGATTGTCATCGTTGTGAGTTCTTTTTCCTGACGGACGCCGGAAGCGGCGATACGCGCCGTGCACTCTGATTGGAGCCTGTCGGCGGCCGTGAACGATTCATAATATAAAGGCAGATGAAGCCGGTTTGTTTCAGAAAGCAAACCGCTCGCCCCGATTCCGCTCGCATCCAAAAGAGCCGGATGGAATAAAAAGAAATCTTTTCCTTCTTCGCAAGAAAGCTCAGCCAGCATGCCGCCTTCTGTTTCGTACAATCGTCCGTTCGATTTCATCATGCCGGAATGAACCAAGTCATGATCCAGGCAGCGGTTATACATGTCATCAAGATTCAGAGATCTGCCTGATTGCTTTACATCGCCGAAATCAATGGTTTCGTCAAATGTCACAGCGTCTCTTTTCACCATTTCAGCCGTCGCATATTGTATATTGTCTGACAGCTTGTCACCTTGCTGTTTCTGCCCCGAAAGGGAGATGAGCCACTTTCCATCTCCGCTATCAGAACATTGAATGGTCAGAATGATTGCAGCCGTTTCACTGACGGTTAAAGGCTGATAAATCGTAACGTGCTTCAATTCGAGCTCATTGTATACATAACCGTGTTCCTGAAAAACCTGATAAATCAAATCGATATAAGCAAGACCGGGCAATACCGCTTCACCAAAGACCCTATGGCCCTTCATGATGGGATGGTCCAGTGAGATATTGATTTTTTCGGATATCATTCCTTCCCACTCCTCTCTCATTTAAATGCTTTCCAGAACATTTTTTTCGCAGGAAGCTCTTGTTTCTCCGCTAGTACGTCAGGTTCTTTTACCAGAGCCTTACGTCTTAATGACGGTACCGGCAGCGGCTTTCTTTTCATTCGGGTATCTTTTTCTTCCCAAGCTTCCAGAATGACGTGGGCGTTTGTTCCGCCGTCGGCAAAGCAGTTGATGGCTGCTGACGGTCTGGCTGCATCCCATTCGCCGGCTGTTTTATGAAAATGAAAATCTGTCTTTGTTATATCAAAATGCGGCATCGGTTCGTCTCCTGAGAGAAACGGAACCGTTTGTTTATGCTTCAGCATTAATACGACTTTAATGAAGCTTGCGATGCCTTCTGCGCAAAGCGGATGCCCGATGTTCGGCTTGATTGAGCCGATGCCTAGCGGAACATACTGGCCTGAGCGGTATACGGATTGAATCGCCTTCAGCTCAAGCAAATCAGTCACCGCGGAACCCGATCCGTTTGCTTCGATATAAGTGATGTCTTCCGGCTTTTTGCCGCTTTTGAAAAGCGCGCTTTGCATGACATCTTTTTGCGCCTGCATATTAGGAGCTGACGGGCCTGCCGTTCTGCCGTCATTGTTCATGGCGGCGGCCTTAATGACCGCGTGTATCGTGTCGCCGTCTTTTTGCGCCTGGCTTACTGTTTTTAACAGCACCATGCCGACGCCTTCACCGAGGACAACTCCGCCTGAACGCTTGTCAAATACGTGAAATGCCGGTTTTTCGTTTAACAGTCTGCGCTCTTGGAACATCCGGTGCGCCGCATCCGTGTTCAGCAGGCTGACGCCGCCAACTACCGCCGCTTTGATATCGCCGCTTCTCAGTGCCTGAACGGCCATGTTCATTCCTGTCAAAGCCGATGAACAAGCCGTATCAAGCACGATGCTCGGCCCGCGCAGATCAAAAAATTGCGAAACGTTTGCCGCTAAATAATTCTGCCCGCCCGCAACGATCGGGTTGCGGGTATTCGCAAGACTTTCAGGATCAGGCTGATGCTGGCTGCGGCCTCCGATATACACACCGGCTTCTATGCCCTTGATTTCTTCACGGGTATAGCCGGCATGGCACCAAAGTTTCAAGCTCTCTTCCAACACCGCCAACGCCTGAGGGTCCATCGCTTTCGCGTCGTTTTCCGGAATGAAAAAGAATTCGGAATCAAAGTGATCCATATTGTCAATCAATCCCGCAACGTATTGATTTGCATATCCGAAACGTTCCGCCGGGACGGAGCCGATTGCGGACCTGCCGCTTCTCAGCAAGTCCCAATATTGGTCTAACGATTCCGCTCCCGGAAAACGGCAGCTCATTCCGACGACGGCAATGTCTTCAGTTACGGCATCACGCTTTTGTTCAGTGTGAACCGTTTGTACGGCAGCCGGAACCAACATTTCTGTATCAGGTTCCTCCCTTTCTGCAAGCAGCGGCTGCCCATTGGATACAAGCCATTCGGCAAACGCGTCAATCGTCGGATGTTCATATAAAACAGATGGGTCTAAGTCCTCTTTGAGCGCTTGATTCATTTGCTGTAAAAGCTGCGCTAAAATGATCGAATCAACCCCGTAATCCTGAAACGGTTCGTCTGTTTCCAGTTCTTCCGGAGCGATTTTCAGCTCATCGGAAAACAGTTTCACAAGCCACGCCTTCGTATCAAGAAGCAGGTCTCTGTCTGAATGTTTTTCCGCGGCTTTTCCATTTATTACGGCTTTTTGTGTTTTCTCTTGACAGAGCAGCCTGTCAGGATGCCATTCGCTCCGATCAACGATAGCCGGCAGAACGGACGGGCGGATGTTTTCAGATAAAATGCGGTCCAGCAAGTCAAGTCCTTCCGCGTTGGACAGTCCCAGCAGCCCGGTCTGCTTCAGGCTTTCTGTGCGGACTTCACCTAATCCGGTTTCCTTCCAGTTCGGCCATTGAATGCTGACCAGCGGATATTGATGCTGATGAGCCGCCGCGAAATAATCCATGTATGCATTTGCCATCGCATAATCCGACTGTCCCGCCGCGAGCGCCGGAACGACTGCAGATACTGAAGAAAATAAGACAAAAAATTGCAAAGGATCATTTGTGAAAAGGCTGCTTAATGTTTGAAGCCCGGCGACTTTCGGTTCCAGCACTTCTTGTATGTCGTCGGCAGTCTTTCTGATAAACGCCGGATTTACTGAATTAACCGATCCCGCACAGTGAATGACGCCGCCGATCGGTCCCATCGTGCGCCGGATCGTTTCAATTTCCGCTGCCGCCGCATCATGATCAGACAATTTCAGACTGATCACCGCCACTTGCACTCCTTTTGCTTCAAGCTCTTCAATCGCCTGTATCTTCTCTTTCAGCCTCGTATTAACAGCTGACCGTTCATGACGGGGAGGAATCGGCTCCCTGCCTGTCAGCACTACTTTTTTCACGCCGTGTTTTTCTGTGAAATGGCGGGCGCATAAGAGACCCAGTCCCCTCGTGCCTCCGGTAATGAAAAGCACATGGTCTTCAGGAAACGGTGCGGGCTTATGTTCTGCTCGCTTCCCGCTTGGAATCTCCGTGAATAAAGCACGGTATCTCTGTCCGTTTCGGCGGCAGATTTCCGGTTCTGTGCTGTCCGCCGAAAATTCATCTGCAATCTGTTTGGCAAGCGTCTGCTGATCCGTATCTGTATCGGCATCCATGTGTCTGGACGTCACGTTTTGATACTCATTTTGAAGCATTCTGTACAGGCCGCTTTTTGCCGCTCCTGCAAGGTGAATCGTTTTCTGCTGAAATGGCTCCAAGCCTTTTGTTACATATAGCAGCGTCAGCGGCCGCGCTTGCCGGCGGCTTGTATCAATCAGAGTCTGGAGCCGGCTGATCCCTTCCAGTGAAGGATCTTCGTCTCCGCATCCCGTCAGATCGATTGCGCCATCTATGTGATTCCAATCGCTAGCTGCAGTGTCAGCGGAATCGACCGGGAGAATGAACGAGTCAGCGAAATGCTTCGCAGTCTCTTCGGCTAGCTCCGCTGTTCTTGCATCAGCCAGAATCATGACCGTCTTGCCGCTTTTCTCACCGGCCGAATCGATCTCACACGGAACCCATTGCTTTTCTAAAAGCACAGCCTCGCGCCGGTCTTCTGTTTCCTGCGGTACGGCTTTCGGCTCAGGCAGCCAGTACGGCTCCGTCGCAAATGGGTAAGCCGGCAGACTGATTCTGCGGGGTTTTTCGCCTTGATAGAGTCTGTCCCAGTCCATCTGAAGCCCTTTGGCCCACAATTCCGCTATTTTGGCGTATTTTTTCTTATCGAACCATGACCTCACAAGCTGCTTCAGGTCATCGTCCGTTTCAAATGATTTGATTTCTTTTTTAGCCGTTTTGATATGGGCTTCATATATCCCTTCACCCGTATTTCCGTTTACAAAATCGGTTAAACGGCTGATCAGTTCTTCTCTCGAACCGGCTGTAACCGCAAGACGGTAATCCATCGCATCACGCCCGGTTTGAAGCGTGTACGCCATATCTGAAAGATTGATATTCTGATTGGCTTTTGCAAATTCGATCACAGACTCGGCATAGGTTTTTACCTGGGGCGCTTTTTTCGCCGACAGCACAAAAATGTTTGTCTCATCAGGCTTACGGCTTCCCCGGTCTTTCGGCTGATACTCTTCGATAACGAGATGAGCGTTTGTGCCGCTGTAGCCGAATGAGCTGACACAGGCCCGCCGCGGTACTCCGCCTGTTTCCCAAGGTTTGAGTTCGGTATTGACAAATAAAGGCGAGTCATCGAAATCAAAATGTTCATTCGGCGTGCTGAAATGAAGGGTCGGCACAAGCTGCTGATGCTTCATCGACAGCAGAACCTTCTGGACGCTTGCTACACCTGCCGCCGCCGACGTATGCCCAATATTCGATTTAACCGAACCGATGGCGCAAAATTGTTTTCGGTCCGTTTTTTCCTTAAATACAGAAGACAAGGCTTCTAATTCAATCGGATCCCCCTGCTTTGTGCCGGTGCCGTGCATTTCCGCATAGGTGATGCTCTCAGGGTGGATGTTGTGCGCTTCATACACTTGGCGCTCTAAATCCATTTGGCTTTTCGCGCTTGGTGCGGTAATGCCGTTGGTTTTTCCGTCCTGGTTAATTCCAGATCCGATAATGACTCCGTAAATATGGTCTTGATCGGCTTCCGCATCTTTCAGCCTCTTCAAAACGAGCGCCCCCGCGCCTTCGCCGGGCACAAATCCGTTCGCACTGTTATCAAATGCTTTACATTGGCCGTCAGGAGACAGCATTCCGGCTTCACACATGCTGATGTATGATTCAGGCGTTAAATACAAAGTCACGCCGCCGACAAGCGCCATGTCAATTTCATGATTCAACAGCGCCTGACGCGCCAAATGAGTCCCGACGAGAGATGAAGAACATGCCGTATCAATCGGAATGGCCGGCCCTTTCAAATTGAGATAATAAGGCAGGCGGGCCGCCGCGATGCTGAAACTGTTGCCCGTCGCGCTTCCTCCTGTCTGATGTTTGTTTAACATCATGCCGTATTCATTGTTCATAATCCCCAAATAAACGCCGCAATTTTTCCCGTTTAATTCTTTTGAGCTGTAACCCGCATCTTCAAAGGCTTTAAAACCTTCCTGTAAAAATATCCGGTGCTGCGGGTCCATAAGTTCCGCTTCAGACGGAGATATATTAAAGAACAGCGGATCAAACTCTTCAATGCCGTCAAGCATACCGATTGATCTGCAGTATACTTTGCCCTTCTTGTTTAAGGCCGGATCATAGTATTTGTTTACATCCCAGCGGGAAAGCGGGATGTCGCGAATGGCGTTTTTCGCACGGGCTAAGTTGTCCCAATACGTCTTTAGGTCCGGCGCATCCGGGTACTTGCCCGACATGCCGACGATGGCTATCGCGTCCGCTATCTCATCTTTAGGCTCCCGTTTGGCCTGCACCGGTTCAGGTTCCTTTTGAACCGTTAATCTCTCAGGCTCGTCAGGTGTTTTCTCCTGCAGGGCATGTTGCTGCGTAAGCGGCTTTGGACGTACGGGAACCGCCTGTTTTTTTCCGCCGCGGACGGACGGCTGCGTACGCAGAAAATCGGCAAATTGGCGGATTGTCGGATAATCATACACTTTCGTTACGTTACAGTCCGTGCCATACCGTTTATTGACGGCCTTTATCCATTCAAGACCGGTAATCGAATCCATACCCAAGTCAATAAAGGCCTCATCAATATCTACTTCATGCCGCTCCATGTACAATACATCAGCCAGTGCTTTTGATAACTCGTCATGCACCGCTTCAATCGGTTCTTCCGGTTCGGCGGAAGCTGCCGTTTCAGACATCGCCTCCAGAATATCCGCTTCTGCTTGTGTCACATGCTGCTTATGAGCGTTTAAAGGCTGCAGCATGATGTTTGACGGTTTTTTCACGGCCTCTGTTTTCTGCGGTTCAGTTGCTTCCTCAAGGATCGGTTCTGTCCCGAGCTCTTTTTGCAAGAAGGCCGCAAACTGGCGGATTGTCGGATAATCATATACTTTCGTCACCGTAAGGGACGTGCCGTATGCTTTATTAACAGCCTTTATCCATTCAAGACCGGTAATTGAATCCATGCCGATATCAATAAATGTGTCGTCTGCGTCGATATCGTCGGCATCCATATATAAAACGTCTGCCAAACTTTCGGTCAATACGGCACTTACTTTTTCAGCGGAAACCGCCGGGCGGGAAACAGACTGTACGGTTCTTTTCGGTTTCGCGCCGCTCAAAGGCTGCAATGAAATGTTTGACGGTTTTTCTTTGGCAGTCTCCTCGTGAAGAGTTGTTACTTCAATGACCGGTTCCGGGGCGGCCGCCGGTGCGATCGGCGCAGACTGTGTGTCGGCCGGTCTTTTGACAGCTGTATCTGCTGATATGTCGATCCAATAACGGTCTTTTGCAAACGGGTAGGCCGGGAGACTGATTTTTTGCGGTCTGCCCATTTGATACAGCTTATCCCAATTCAGCGGAAGACCCTTCACCCAAAGCTCTAATATCTTTGCGGCTTTGCCTTTTTCAAGCCATGCCTCAATGGTTTTTTCCATGTCCTCATCAGCCGCAAACAGCGCCATCGTGTCTTTATTCTGTTTGACTTGTCCGCGGTAGAGCTGGTCAATTGACTCCTTGCCGCCCGTAAATTCGTCAAGCTTTTCTTCAAGCTCGCGCAAATTGCTGACAATCATTCCGAGACGCTCTTCCATCGGTTCACGGCCGATTTGAAGTGTATATGCGATCCGGCTCAGATCCGCTTCCCGGTAACGCTCGCTCCGCAGCGCATCAAGAAGACGTTCCGCCCGTTTTTGAAGCCGTTGCTCATTTTTCGCGGAAAGGACGATTATCGACAGATGAGGCACGGCAAAAGCCGTCTCCTTATCCTCATCAGCGGAATATTCTTCGATGACGATATGAGCGTTGACGCCGCCGGCTCCGAATGAGGAAAGTCCCGCGGTTCTCGGCAATTCCTTATCATTTATGACTGGTCTTTTCCACTCTTCAAGCGTCTGCTGCACTTTAAACGGTGTACTCGGAAAATCAATATTCGGGTTAAGCGTCCGGGAATGCAGTGACGGCGCAAGCTTCTTGTTTTTCATTTGCAGCAGCACCTTCGTCAGCCCCGCGATACCCGCCGCGCTTTCACAGTGCCCGATATTGGATTTCGCTGAGCCGATAGAGCAAAACTGTTTATCTTGTGTTTGTTCTGAGAAGACTTTTGTCAGACCCGTGATTTCAATCGGATCGCCGAGTGAAGTCCCGGTGCCGTGGGCTTCGATGTAGCTGACCGCCCTCGGATCGGTTCCTGCGTCTTTTAACGCCTGTTTGATCACCGCGGCTTGTGCGTTCGGATTCGGTACGGAATACCCGTTTGTTTTTCCATCATGGTTCACGGCCGTTCCTTTGATCAGGCCGTAAATATGATCACCGTCCGCTTTCGCTTTAGAAAGCGGCTTAAGGAGTACGGCGCCCACTCCTTCACCGGGCACATAACCGTCCCCGCCTTCTCCGAAACTTTCACATCTGCCTTTGCTTGATAAAAATCTGTTCTGGCCGAGCATCAAATATTTATTCGGATGAACGGATACATTGACGCCCCCGGCAAATGCTGCTTCGCATTCCCCGTTCCGCAAGCTTTGGCATGCCAGATGAATGGCTGTTAAAGAAGAAGAGCACATCGTATCCAGAGCCATGCTCGGGCCGTTAAAACCGAATACATAGGAAGCCCTGTTCGCAATTGATGACGGATTTCCGGTCAGCGCAAGCGATTTTCCGCGCGCCTGTTCTTCGGCTCCGTAAAGCTGATATTCCTCATACATGACGCCGACGTAAACACCGACATTGGCGCCAAGCAAATCACCCGATTTTTCCGTGAGCTTTTTGCGCGTGTAACCGGCATCTTCCATCGTTTCGTAGACACATTGCAGGAATAACCGCTCCTGCGGGTCCATCAATTTTGCATCCCGGGGCGAAATAGAGAAGAATTGCGGATCAAATTTGTCCACGTCTTTCAAAAATCCTCCCCATTTTCCGTACGTCTTGCCTTCTTTATCTTTATCAGCGTCGTAATAAAGACTGTGATCCCAGCGATCGTTTGGAATTTCGGTTATGCAGTCAGTGCCTTCACTCAAGTTCTTCCAAAATTCCTGAAGATTTTCGGCCTGCGGATATCGTCCTGACATACCGATAATCGCGATATCTTCACGCTCCGTCAGCTGCTGATTTTTCCGCGTGTCTGGACGGACTTGCGCAAAGCCTTTTTTGCCTTCATTCCGTTTGGAAACGGGCTTTACTTTCGCTTTCTCAGACAGCGCCGGTTTGGCTGCAGGGGTTTCTTCTGTTTTCATCCCGGTCACTTCCAACAGCGTGTCCCGGTGTGCTTTCATAAAATACTGCGACAGCGATTCGATATTCTGGTACTCGAAAAACAATGTTTTTGACAATGAACCGAAGCTCTTTTCCAGCCGGCCAGTCAAATGCATAATCATAATCGAATCAATACCGTAATCTTCCATAGGCGCCTTGGCGTCAATTTTGCCGACAGGAAGTTTGGTCACTTCCGAAAGCACTTGTTTCAAGAAATGCTTCGTTTTTTCTGCAAGCATATTCTCTCCGCCTGCTGTAAGACCTGCCGTTTCTTCCGTTTCGCTGCTCTTATTCGGCTGATCATCCGCTGATTTTTTCAGAAACGCCCGGATTTTTGCGGCGTAGCCTTCCGTCACCATGACTTGGGATGTGTTTGCCGCCCACCCGCGGTACAAAGCCTGAATGCCGTTTTCTGTTTGCATAGGGACCATGCCGCTTTCTTTTGTCAGCATGGCTTCCGTTTCAGCATCAACCGTCATGCCGCCGTCTTTCCAAAGCGGCCAGCAGATTGAAAGGGTGTGTCCATAGCGTTCATTTCGGGCTTTTTTACGGTTTCTTTTTTCACTGAAGGCGTTCATAAACGCATTGGCCATCGCATAATCAGCCTGGCCCGCGCTTCCGGCGCTTCCTGCTCCGGAAGAGAAAAGAATCAGAAAATCAAGCTCAATGTCCTTTGCCGCTTCATCAAGATGAACCAGTCCGGAGACTTTCGGCGCCAGTACATCACGGATTTCATCTTTGTGCTTTTTCAGAATATAGTTGTCTTTTATCGTTCCGGCGCTGTGTATGATACCGTTTAATCCGCCGTACTGCCGGCAGATGTCCGCTGTGAGCGATTGAACTTCTTGTTTTTCCGTCATGTCCGTTTGTTTGTACACGGCTTGCGCGCCGAGATCGGACAGTTCTTGAAGCTGGGCTTTTTTACGGTTATCCAACAGAGAACGCCCCGTTAAAATAAGAACGGCGTCTTTTGCATGCCGGGCGATTTCTTTGGCGAACAAAAATCCGAGACCGCCTGCACCGCCTGTGATCAGATAAACACCTTTATCCTTCCACGGCTTTTTGGCGCCGAACTGTTCAAGCCCTGTTTCCTGCCATTGTGCCGTATAGCGCCTGCCGTTTTCATAGCGAATATGCTTATCATCAGGATGAGCGCTGCATTCTTTTACATATCGTGACAGCGTGTCTGCCTTGACGTCCGGCTCCAATTCAATCAGCTGGCCGGTCAGGTTCGGGTTTTCAAGCGCCGCTGTTTTCAAAAGCCCCGTTAAGCCGCAAAGGAGCTGCGTATCCGCTTCTTGAGGCACGACAATCTGAATGAGCTCGCGCCCGCCGGAATTTGAAGCGAGGATTTTCTTCACTTCTTCGAACGCCTGAAACGCACAAGCTTCAAACCGTTCGTCTTCACTCTTATGCTGATCACGGAGCACATGACAGCTGAAGTCTGTCTGTATGCTGTTCATTTGATCCGTAAACCGGTCAGATATCATCACGTGACGGGCTTTGAAATGGATCGGCGCTTTTTCATGTACAGCGGCCTTCTCTTCCCATACGTGTTCAAAATATAGTGTATCTGTTTTATCCGTTTCAATTTCCCGTGCGGAATAACCAGTCATTTTCACACATACATTGCCTTGTTCGTCACATACATCAATATCCAGCTTCTGCACGGCATCTTCAGGCTTGCTTTCGCCGCTGTACGCAATGGATACCCACATATTGCTTTTACAGCTTTTCAACACATCAATCTGTTCGAGAGCAAACGGCAGCATCGGCCGTATGTCAGTCCCGTCTCTGTCAAGCATTAACCCGATTGTCGCGTGGAAGGCTGCATCCAAAAGGCTCGGATGGAGGACAAACTGATCTTTTGTATGAGAAATAGATGACGGGAGTGAGAGCTTCGCGAGCACTTTGCTGTCTTTTGCATAGATTTCCGTGACCGCTTTGTGAGCATCCCCGTATTCAATCCCCATTTGTTTGTATGCCTGATAGCAAGCGTCAGGTGTGATCAGACGGCGTGACTCTCTTAATTTGTCAATCTCGATTTTGGCCGGTTCGCCCGCTCGGACAAACGCCGCGCTTCCTTGCGCATAGAGAACGGGCTCTAGTTCCGAGGAAGCCGATTCACTGTAAACCGTAAATCCCATCTCCCCATTTTCTTCGTCATAAAGACGGAGATACAGTTCTGCGGACTCATCCGCCGCTGTAAACGGACGTATCCATACGACATGTTTCAGACGGACTGTTCCTTCTTCCTTCGTTTCTGCCGCGTGTTCAACGGCCGCCCGAACCATTTCCAGATAAGCCGCACCCGGTAACGTCCGCTCGTTTTTGACGACGTGATCTTTCAGGAAAAATTCTCCGCCGCTAAAAAAGGACCGAAAACGGACGCCTGACATGTTTGATACATTTTCATGCAGGAGCGGGTGCAGCATGCCTGCATTTTTTTGCGGCAGTGATTCTCTATTCTCCGCCTTCGGCACCCAATACCGTGTTTTTTCAAACGGATATGTCGGCAGGCTGACCCGATTCGGTTTGTTTTCTCCGTATAAGAGCTTCCAATCCATCGTTCCTCCGCCGGCCCACTTCTCAGCAATCATCTCCAGACTTCCGGAAGAAAGCCATTTATGTATCAAGTCTGGAGCAAGCTCTGCCTGTTTCGTTTTATCAGCTCGGTTCCGCCAGCACCCGCTGACCGTTTTACCTGCCAGAAAGCCTTCCAGCCGCTCTTTGAGCTGTGTCATATTCTGAGCGGTGAACGCAACCCGCTCCTCCATCTGTTCACGGCCGATCTGAAGTGTATACGCCGCATCCTCAAGCGGCAGGCCGGGATGAATAAATGCAGACAGCTTCGCAACGTACTCTTTTAGCCGTTCTTCATTCCGGGCTGAAACTGGAAAAATGAATGTCTGTTCTCCTGCCGGTTCATACGCTGTTCCGTGTGATTCTTCAGGGATAAATTCCTCCAGAATGAGATGCACATTTGAACCTGTCGCCCCGAAAGAACTGATGCCTGCACGCCGGGGATATACGGTTTCGTTTCCGTTTTCCTTCACTGAAGGCTGCTGCCACTCTTCGGTATGATGCTGGACGTAAAACGGTGATTGTTCAAAATCTAAATACGGATTCAGCTCCTCGGAATGAAGAGACGGCACCAAAGTTTTATGGTGAAGCTGCAGGGCAACCTTGCTTAAGCCGCTGATGCCCGCCGCCGATTCCGCATGGCCGATATTGGACTTCACTGATCCGATCGAACAGAACTGTTTGTCCTGTGTGTACTGGCGGAACGCCTTGACAAGGCCTTGAACCTCAATCGGATCGCCGAGAGAAGTTCCCGTCCCGTGCGCCTCAATATAACTGACCGCGCGCGGATCGATGCCCGCTTTGTCCAGGCATTCTTCAATCAAATCGGCCTGCGCGACAGGGCTCGGCACGGAAATTCCGCTCACTGTCCCCACATGGTTGACGGCACTGCCCTTTATCACCGCATAAATCCGGTCTCCGTCTTTTACCGCCTCCCGCAGCGGTTTTAATAAAACGGCACCGATTCCTTCAGCCGGTACATAGCCGTCTCCGTCTTTCCCGAATGTATGACAAACCCCGTCTGTTGAAAACATGTCCCATAAACCGTATGTCAGATATTTATTCGGATGCAGCGACAAGTTGACCCCTCCGGCAACCGCCGATTCACATTCCCCGCGCCGAATGCTTTCCGCAGCAAGGTGAACCGCAGTCAGCGAAGATGAACAGACCGTATCGACCGCCATGCTCGGCCCGTGAAAATTGCAAAAATATGAAACTCTGTTTGCGATTTGCGCATAATTAAGAGAAAGCGGGAATACATGATCTTCAGAAGAAGCTTCAGCCCCGACCAACGTATAATCCTTATGCATCACCCCTGCGAAGACGCCGACGCGCTGTCTCTTATTCCGTCCGCGCGCCTCTGCGAGCGACTTCGGCGTATATCCGGCATCCTCAATCGTTTCCCAGCATGTTTGTAAAAACAGCCGTTCCTGAGGGTCCATTGTTTCAGCTTCCCGCGGCGTAATCCGGAAAAATTGGGGATCAAAGCAATCCGGATCATCGATAAATCCGCCCCATTTTGAAATGCTCTTTCCGGAAGGCGACTTTACATTTTCAAACCGGCGCCAGTCCCAGCGAGACTCCGGAATTTCGGTGACACAGTTTTTTCCTTCTTTCAGGTTTTCCCAGAATTCATGAATATTTTCGGCCTGCGGATAGCGGCCGGCCATGCCGATAATGGCGATATCTTCATCTTGCGGAACACTGCTTTTCCGCCTTTTTTCTGTTTGCGTCTCAACCGGCTTCTCCATTTTTGCCGGAGACGCGCTGAAATGGCTCCCGTACTGCTCAGTCAGGAAAGCCGCCAGCTCTGCTGCCGTCGTATATTCAAACAGCAAAGTCGGAGAAAGGGTTTCGCCGATTTTTTCGCTGATCGTTTCGACGACGTCAAGCAGTCCGGACGATGTCAGCCCCATTTCATAGTAGCCGACTTGAGAATCAATCTGTTCAAGCGGCTTGCCGATTTTTTCCGCCATCAGATTCATGACATACCGTTCTGCTTCCTCATGCGGGTGTCCGCCTTCAAGCGATGCCGCAACTTCCGGTAAACCGGCTTTTTCAGGAGACTTCTCAGCAGTCTTTCGTTCTGTATTGATCAGCTCGGCATCCCGCACGAGCTTGCTTGTGAAATCTTTCAGCTCGGCTACTTTCCGGCCGGATGCGTTAAAAAACTCCAGTGTAATGTAAATGAGCTCCTTTTCCTGCCGAAGCGACGAACGTTTGATTCTCGTGATGCAGCCGGCCTGCAAAGGTTCAGAAGCTGTAAAAGATTCGTAGAAAAGAGGCAGAAACAGCCTCTTTTCCCCATTTAACAACGATGAGATCAATAGGTTTGCGCCGACGCCGCTTCCGTCAAGAAGAGTCGGATGGAACAAAAACCCTCCGGCCTGTCCCATCGCGTCTTTTCCGAGCGATACATCAAAGGTGACGCCGTCCCGCTCCTCAAAAACTTCTCCTTCTGCTTTCATATATCCGCTGTGAACCAATTCCTGTCTTCTGCATTGTGCATACAGCTCATTTAAATTGATGGTGCGTTCCGCCTCGCGTTTGACAGAGTCAAGATCAAGCGTGTCACTGAAAACTGCGGGTGCCGTCTCGTGCATTTCCGCTTTGACGTAAATGCGTTCTTCCGGCTGGACTCGTCCGCCGCTGACCTCAGCCCCTTTTGCGGTAAGTTTCCAGCGCCCTGCTTTTACCTTTGTACATTCAACCGTAAGCTTGACGGCGCTGTCTTCTTTCGCAATAAGCGGCTGATATATGGATAAATGGCGCAGCTGAAGCCCGTCGTATGAATAGCCGCGCTCTTTGAAAATCTGATAAAACATATCAATATAAGCCAATCCCGGAAGGACTTTTTGTCCGTAAACGTCATGATGTAAAATAAACGGATTTTTCAGCGATAAAGTGATTTGCTTATTGAAGTTCTTCACGTTAAACCTCCACTTCATAGGTATCCCAGATGTTTGCCGCAGCTTTTTCGTTCGTTTCTTCTTTGCTGTCCGGCGAAATCAGCCGCTTATTTAATGCAGGCGGTGTTAAAGGATGGCGCTTGATTCGGCGCCCTTCGTCTTCCTGCCACGCTTCCACAATGACGTGGGCGTTTGTTCCGCCGTCGGCAAAGCAGTTAATTCCTGCCGCCGGCATTGGTGACGGCCAGTCTGCCAGAGTGCGGCTGAACTGAATATTGGCCTTTTCTCTATCAAAATGTGTGTTTTCATGCTCGCCTGATAAAAACGGGATAAAGCTCTTTTCTTTCAGCATGAGAACAACTTTTATGAAACTTGCAATTCCTTCCGCGCAAAGCGGGTGCCCGATGTTCGGTTTCACAGATCCGATTCCGAGCGGGCCGGCGTCTTTTGAACGGTAGACGGATTGAATGGCCTTCAGTTCTAACAGATCCGTCACGACCGTGCCTGAACCGTTCGCTTCAATATGAGTGATGTCTTCCGGCTGTTTTCCGCTTTTTTCAAGAGCCGTCTTCATGACGGATTTTTGCGCTTCCAGACTCGGCGTAGCCGGGCCTGCCGTTCTTCCGTCATTATTGACGGATGCCGCCTTCACTACGGCATAAATAGAATCTCCGTCTTCAATCGCCTGCGACACGGTTTTTAAAAGAACCATTCCGACACCCTCGCCCAGCACGACTCCATCGGCGCGTTCGTCAAATACATGGAACGACTGCGCTTTACTTAATATGCCGCGCTGTTCAAATAATTTATGGGTTTCTTCTGATTCAAACAGGCTCACCCCGCCGACGACGGCCGCTTTTATTTCTCCTGTTACAAGAGCCTGCACGGCCATATTCATTCCGACTAAAGCAGAAGAACAAGCTGTATCGAGGACAACGCTCGGGCCGCGCATATCAAAATATTGAGAGAGATTTGCGGCCAAATAATTCTGACCCAGCGCGACGATCGGGTTTTTCGCATCCAGCAGTTTCTCTTCACCCGGTCTGTGACGGCTGCGTCCGCCGAGATACACACCTATTGCTTCTCCCTTTATCTCATCCGGCGTATAGCCAGCGTGATACCACAGGTTAAGGCATTCTTCCAGAGCGGCCAAAGCTTGAGGGTCCATTGCCTTTACATCTTCTTCTGCCAGTAAAAAGAAGTCCGGATCAAATTGATGAATTCCATTAAGCATTCCCGCGTAATAAGGCGTCTTCAACCCCCATCGCTCAGCCGGAACAGGACCGATAGCCGAACGGCCTTCAGCCAAAAGCGACCAGTACGCCTCTAAGGAAGCCGCCCCCGGAAACCGGCAGGACATGCCGACGACCGCGATATCTTCCCGGTGAATCTGTTTTCCGGCCGCCTCTTCTTGTAACTTAACGGCTTGTGTTTCAATCACCGGCTCAGCCGGCTTTTTCTTAACAGGCTCCGCCGCCAAATCAAACCGTTCTGACAAAACTTCTGTATATCCTTCGAGAAGCCAATTTGCGAAAGATTGAATCGTCGGATATTCATACAGAATTGACGGGTCAAGCGATGCCGAGAGATTCCGATTGATCCGCTGCAGAAGCTGAGCAAGAATAATGGAATCCACTCCGTAATCCTGGAATAATACGTCTGTCTCAAGCTGGTCCTGGTCAATCCGCAGCTCTTCAGAAAATAATTCTTTCAGCCATTCTTCTGTTTTCCTTGTTAATTGAGCGTTGTCTGCGGCAGCATAAGCGGTTTTTTCCGCCGGTTTTACCATAGCCGGACTCATTGGCTGATCCTGCCTGCTCCGCCGCAGGAATCGCTCCGGCTTCCACAGCTTAGGATTCAGAACGGCCGGCAGCACCGGGCCCCTTGCTGATTCAAGAAGTATGCCGTCAAGGAGCTGTAATCCTTCTGCATTCGTGATGCTGTATAGCCCGCTCTCTTTATAAGCTTTGTTCGTTACTTCGCCCATTCCGGTTTCTTTCCAGTTCGGCCACTGAATGCTTACGATCGGCAGCTGCTCTTTGTATGAGTTTGCAAAATAGTCCATATACGCATTAGCCATGGCATAGTCGGCCTGTCCTGCCGAAAGCGCCGGTATCGCAGCTGACACGGAAGAGAACAAGACGAAAAACTTCAGCGGCTCTTCGCTGAGCACACTGTATAACGCCTGAAGCCCGTCTACTTTCGGCTCGAGCACGCGCTGTATGTCTTCATCGGTTTTTCTGATGAATGCGAGCGTCTCTTTATCGGTCACACCCGCGCAGTGAATCACGCCGCCGATAGGTCCGAGCGTCTGTTTTATCTGACTCAGTTCCTGTCTCAGCCCGGCTTCATCAGCTAACGGGACTGACAAAACCTTCACTTGTACACCTTTGGATTCCAAGTCGAGAACAGCTTCAATTTTCGCTTTTACAGAAGCCGGCACCCCATTCAGTCCGCCCGTCCACTCACTTCGCGGCGGAAGGGTCTCACGGCCTGTAAGCACCAGTTTTTTCACTCCGTAATGTTCGGCAAAATGGCGTGCGCATAAAAGACCGATCCCCCTCGTCCCTCCGGTGATCAGAAGCACATGGTTGTCCGGAAAATCAATTCTCTCGCCTTGCATATTCATATTTTCTGATCCGCTCAATACGGCGCGGTAGCGCAAGCCGTCCCTCCGGCAAACTTCCGCGTCATCAGTGCGGGCATGAAACTCATCGGCAATCTGCTTCGCCAGTTTGTCATCCGAAAGCGCTCCTTCAAGGTCGAGATGCCTTGAAGACAGGTGACCGTACTCGCATGCCAGCATTCTGTACAGACCGGCCCGTTTTGCTCCTGTTGTTTGATTGGCCTCTTTATTTAATGACTCAAGGTCTTTCGTGACACAAAGCAGTGTCATCCCTTCTTTATGCCCATGCTCAATCAATTGCTGAAGCCATTTGATTCCGGCCATGTCTTGAGAATCTTCTTTCGCTGCGCCTAGGAGGTCGATGACTCCGCCAAACGCCTGCCAGTCATATTCACCGGTAAGGTCTGATGCTGTGATGATACGGTGATTCGGCATATGCGCTGCGATCTCTTCTGCGAGATTGATCGTGTCCCCGCCTGTCAAAATCGCAACGGAACGTGCGCACGGTTCACGCAGTTCGAGCGGGCTCGGTTCCCATTGTTTCGTCAAAATACGTTTCATCCGTTCCTCTGTATGGACCTTATTTTTGTCAGGATTCTCAGGCACCCAATACGTGTCTTTTGCGAACGGATAAGACGGAAGACTGAGTAAACGCGGCGTACCCTTTTCATACAGCCGGTTCCAATTCAATACGCCGCCTTTCACCCATACCTCTGCCAGCTTGGCGAATTTGCCTTTTTTAATCCAGGCGTCAATGACGATGTCCATATCTTCATCTGCCGTGAACAAGGCAAACGTATCTTTATTGCGGTGAGACTGGCCGGTATACAGCCCGGCGATGTTTTTCTCATTTTTCGTAAATGCTTCGAGCTTTGTTTCCAATTCCGCCATCGTCGCTGCAAGAATGGCCAAGCGCTCTTCCATTTCGTCCCTTCCGGTTTGCAGCGTATAAGCGACGCCCGCCAAGTCTTGATCTGTATACGGCGTTTGACGGATCGCTTTTTGCAGCTGCTGCGCCTGTTCAAACAGTTTTTCTTTTGATTTGGCGGACAAAAGGATGATTGCCGGATTTTCCGGGCTGTGCTCAGGCTGAGCGGCTGCTTTCGGGACATACTCTTCAATGATGATATGGGCGTTGACCCCGCCGATGCCAAATGAGCTGACCCCGGCCCGGCGCGGAATGGCATTTCCGTTTCTATCTTTTGCTGCCGTCCATTCCTGATTTTCCCGCACGATGTAGAAAGGACTGTCATCAAGCTGAATGTACGGATTGATCGTCTCGCAATGCAGGCTTTTCACCAGCGTTTTGTGTTTCATTTGCAAAAGCACTTTCATCACGCCTGATACTCCCGCGGCAAGCTCTAAATGGCCGATATTGCTTTTGACAGAACCGATGCCGCAGCGGTGATCGGAGACTTCGGGCTCTTGATTTGTTTTTGCCAGCTCGTGAAACGCCGCTTTCAAACCGTTTATTTCAATCGGGTCGCCCAATTCCGTTCCTGTACCGTGCGCTTCAATATACGTAACGGTGCTCGGGTCCACTCCCGCTTTCCGGTATGCTTTCACCAATAAATCAGCCTGCAGTTTCGGATTCGGCGAGGTTAACGTATTCGCCCGGCCGCCGTGGTTTTCAGCCGTACCGCGGATTACGCCGTAAATCGGATTGCCGTCACGTTCTGCATCTGTCAGTTTCTTCAGCATCAGAATTCCCGCGCCTTCTCCTCTGACATACCCGTTGGCATCTTTGGAGAAGGTTTTGCATTTTCCGTCTTTGCTGAGCATGCCTGCTTTGCTGTAGCTGATATGCGCTTCTTCCGTCAGAATCGTATTGATTCCCCCGGCAATCGCCATGTCGCATTCTCCGTTTTCTATAGCGGATACCGCCCGGTGAATCGCCACAAGCGAGCTTGAACATGCCGTTTCAATCGGCTCGCTCGGCCCGTGGAGATTTAACAAATAGCTCAAACGGTTCGGACCTATGGAAGGAATCATGCTGCCTGTCGCCGCATGTCCTTCCGGCGCAAGACCTGCCCTTGTGAACAAATCTTTATAACCGGTATTTCCGGTGCCGATAAAGACGCCCGTATTTGTGCCGGAAAGGCTTTCCGGCTTACAGCCCGCATCTTCTATCGCCCGCCATGCATAAGTCAATAACAGCCGCTGCTGCGGATCTAAATATTGGGCTTCCCGCGGTGAAATCCCAAAGAACAGCGGATCAAATTCAGCTATTCCGTCGATAAAGCCGCCCCACTTGATATTCGTTTTGTTCTCTTCAAGATTCGGGCCGCCATCAAACGCTTGCCAATCCCAGCGTTCTTTCGGAATGGTTGTGATCGAATCCTTTCCTTCTTTCAAATTGCGCCAAAATTCCTCTATATCCTTCGCGCCCGGGAATCGGCCGCTGATTCCGACAATGGCAACCGGGTCCAAGCGGCGCGGCTCTTGTGTCGCTGCCGCGGCGTTCATTACCGTTGCGAAGCGCTTTTTCCGCTGCATTTTCGGTTTTTGGGCTTTTGGCTGCTCTTTTTTCGGAGACTCTTTCTTCTTTTCGCCGAAACGGCCCGGATGCTCTTTTGCCAAATATCCGGCGAGATTGCTGATCGTTCCGTACTCAAAGAAAATCGTCGGCGCCAGCTCCAGCTGATACGCTTCATTTAATTGATTCGTAAAGACGGTAAACGATACGGAATCAAAACCGTATTCACTCAATTCCGTATCTGTCTCAATGTCCTCACGGTCTACTTTTAAAATGCCGCTTACCATGGCTGTCAAAGCGGTGTGAAGCGTTTGAAGAGATTCTTCTGCATCGTGTTTTTCTTCCGGCTGAGAAGGAAGGCCGGCTTCTGCCTCATCCGTCAAATACTCTGCTAAACTGCGGATCGTCCCGTGTTCGAAGAAGATCGTCGGCGCCAGCTCCAGCTGATACGCTTCATTTAATTGATTCGTAAAGACGGTAAACGATACGGAATCAAAACCGTATTCACTCAGTTCCGTATCAATATCAATCTCGTCTTGGCCGACTTTTAAAATTGAACTGACCAATCGGATAAGCGCACCGTGCCATTTGTCTCCCGAAACGGCGGATACAGGCTCTATATTCTGCACCTGCGGCTTTTCAGTTTCAGAAACGGATAGGAACGACTGTTTTAATTTTGCAGCGTGTCCTTCGGCTGCTAAAAGCTGCGGCTTTTCCTGAGCCATTCCTTCATAAAATGCAGCCAGGCCTGACGCCTTTTGAAGCGGAACCATGCCGAAAGCTTTTTTCATCATTCTCTCCGTCTCGTCTCCCGCCTGCATACCGCCATCTTTCCACAGCGTCCAGTTAAAGGCGACCGTTTTTCCGTGCCGAAGGCCATTCTCCGTAAGGGATTGCCTGTAAGCGGCGTATGCATCCATAAACGCGTTGCCGGCGGCATAATCAGCCTGCCCGACATTGCCGAGAACGCCGGAAACACTGGAGAACAATACGAAAAAGTCAAGATTGCAGTCTTTGCTGGCTTCATCTAAATAAGCGGTTCCGATGACTTTCGGATCAAGCACTTCCCTGAACTCTTCCTTCGTTTTTTGCAGCAGGAAGCGGTCTTGTATCACTCCCGCAGCGTGAATAATTCCGTTAAGCTTTCCGAATTCCGCCGTAATCTCTTTTATCAGCGCTTCATTTTCCCGCCGGTCTGCCGCATT
This sequence comes from Bacillus sp. SIMBA_031, assembly GCF_046535225.1. Taxonomy (NCBI): domain Bacteria; kingdom Bacillati; phylum Bacillota; class Bacilli; order Caryophanales; family Bacillaceae; genus Bacillus; species Bacillus sp. SIMBA_031. The sequence continues at coordinate 851,402 of NZ_JAWRXC010000001.1, read as the reverse complement.
CAGCTTTTTGTAGACGACATTTGCGCCTGAGTGCTGAAGCATAGCAAGCTCACGCTGTTTGGCTTCTGCCAGATTTGAGCGGCCGGTCAGAATGATTTTCGGGTGTTTTACGCGACCTGCGATTTCTTTTGCGAACATCAACCCCAGGCTTCCTGCGCCTCCGGTAATCAGATATACGCCATCGTCCTTCCAGACGATGCCGCCCCCTGCGGGATGCATTTCTTCCCAAGCCTTCACATACCGTTTTTCTCCTTTATAACGGATATGTTTATCATGCGGCCGATGACTGTCATTTTTCAGTTTTTGAGCGACAGCCGGCATTTCGCCGATTGATTCCATTTCGATAAGCTGACAGTCAAGTTTTCCGTATTCCAGCTCGGCTGTTTTTAACAAACCTGTTAACCCCGCAAACAATTGCTGGCTGCCGTCTGCTGAAATAACAGTCTGAATCAGAATGCGGCCCTGCCTTTTTTCGCTGATGATCCGCCGGATGTGTTCAGCGATTGTCTGCGCAAAGCTTTGGAAGCGTTCAGCGGCTGTTTCACCCTCACCTTCTGCAATCAGCAGTTCGGCGTCTTTCAGGCCGGATGCCGCTTCATCTTTTATACGGCAGGCATCTTCACAAAGTATGATCAAATGCTCATCAGCATGGACAGAGGCTTTCTCGGATGCGGCGGCTTCTTTCCAGACCGGTGCAAACAAGACCTTTTCCGAGCCTGATAGCCGCTGAGCCGATTCTGCATCGCCTTCTAGCACTCTCGTAGAGAATCCTCTTACCTTCACGCAAAGCGCTCCTGTTTCGTCGAACAGGTCAATGTCGGCTTTCTGCACGGAATCACCGGTTTGATATCCTTCACTGAAGCGTGCATGCGCCCGCATAGTCGGCGTGCATGCTTTGACGACTTCAAGATATTCCAGTGCAAACGGCAGAATCAGCTTTTGTCCGGAAAACTCCTGCATAATGCAGATCGTCGCCGTCTGAATAGCTGAATCAATGATGCTCGGATGAAGCGTAAATTGTCCGTTCGTGTGAGAAACAGAATCCGGAAGCTGTATGTCCGAGAGCACTTCTTTATCACCGATAAAGGCGGACTTAATGCCTTGGAAAGCTTTTCCGTGGAACATCCCCCTGCTCCGGCCTTCCCGATAAAAGGCCGCCGGATCAAGAATGTCCGCTGTGCATCTGTTTTGTATGGCAGAAAGGTCTGTCTCAGGATCTTGTTCAGCCTTTATGATTTCCGCGCGCCCTTGGCTGTGCAGCACTTCTTCATCGTCAGCGTTTACGCTGTAAATGTCATATGAGATGATGCCGTCTTCTTCAGGGAACAGTGCAATATGGACCTGGCGCTCTTGTTCGTGAACGACGATCGGTTTCATCCAGATGGTATGATGGAGCGTTATTCTGTCTTGGTCTTTTAATAAGCCGCCAAGCGCCCGTTTTACCGCTTCATAAGACATTTCCAAATATGCCGCTCCCGGCAGCACGGCTTTTTCCCTGACCACATGATCCTTCAGGAAAAATTCTGAGCCTGTAAACCGTGAGCTGAACTTCTGAAGGGTTAAATCTGACGTATTTTGCTGCACGAGCGGGTGTAAAACTGAGACTCCGTTGTGTGCAGCAGATGTGTTCTTTTCTGCTTTTTTCGGCCAGTACGGCTCCTTTGCAAACGGGTAGACCGGCACGCTGATTCGTTTCGGATGCTTGTCTTTGTAAAGCTTGTGCCAATTGATGGCGACACCTTTACTCCACATTTCACAGAGCTTCGATCCTTTTCCTTTCGCAAGCCATTTCTCAATGAGTTCAGCGCTGTCATCATCATCAGAAAGCCAGGCAATATCTTTCGCCTGCTGTTTTTCTCCTCTGAAGCAGCCTGTTACAGCCGGCTTATCATTGATAAAATCGGCAAGCTGCCGCTTCAGCTCCGCAGTGCCGCTTGTGATAAAGGCAGCGCGCTCTTCCATCGCTTCCCTTCCGACTTGGAACGTGTAGGCAAGATCAGCGAGGTCGGCGTCCGTTTTTCTTTCCAGAAAAGCCAGCAGCTGCTTTGCGTACTCCTTCAGACGATCTTTTTTTCTGGCAGACAACGGAATGATGAACGGACCCGCAGCGTCTGCTGCTTCGGATGCATCCGGGTATTGTTCAAAAATCGCGTGTGTGTTTGTTCCGCCAAGACCGAAAGAGCTTAAAGCCATGCGGTGCGCTCTGTTCTCACGGGTTAACTCTTTCTTTTCTTCCGCTACGTAAAACGGAGAGTCTTCTAAATGAAGATTCGGGTTCGGCTCTTTGTAATTGATGCTCGGCGCGATCTCCTGATGATATAAGCTCATGACAACCTTGATGCAGCCCGCCATTCCGGCCGCTGTATCCAAATGCCCGAGATTTGTTTTGACTGAACCGATGCCGCAGTATTGTTTTTTATCTGTATATCGGCCGTACACCGATTGAAGTGCGGACAGTTCGATCGGATCGCCGAGTTTTGTTCCTGTGCCGTGAGCTTCGACGTACGCGATCGTTTCAGGATGGATGCCCGTCTGATCAATGACCTTCTGAATGACCTCAGCCTGTCCTTTGACGCTCGGCGCATAAAATCCGACCTTATCCGCTCCGTCGTTATTGACGCCGATTCCGCGCAGCAGCGCATAAATATGGTCGCCGTCCTTAACGGCATCAGACGCTTTTTTCAAGAGCACGGCGCCGGCCCCTTCACCGCCGATCATTCCGTCAGCATCCGCGTCAAACGCTTTAATATGCCCGTCGCTTGAAAAGTTCAGCCCCGGCTGATGAACATATCCGGCGCTTGATTCCGTATGAAGGGTCGCACCGCCGACGAGGGCGTACTTGGCTTCGCCGGACTGCAGGCTTTGAAAAGCCGAATGCAGGCCGATTAACGAAGATGAGCAGTTGGCATGGACAAAATAGCTCGGCCCTTTCAACCCGAGTTTATGAGAAATCATCGTCGGAATCGTACCGCTTTGGGCAAGCACCCATGACACGTAGCCATCCGGCGTTTCCAGCTGTGCTGTCGTCTCCTCCGGCAGCAGGCTGCGGTAAGAGTTCGTGCTGGCAGACATATACACGCTTGTTTCCGGAATTTCTTTGGAGATATATCCCGCATCCTCGATTGCCTTCCATGAATGGAGCAAAAGCATTCTCAGCTGAGGATCCATATATTCCGCATCTTTCGGTGAAAAGCCGAAGAAACCGGGATCAAACATTTCTTTCCCTTCTAAAACTGATTTAGCCGGAACGAAGCCGGGATGATCAGCCAGTTCTTCAGAAATACCGAATCGGCGGAGCTCCTCTTTTGAAAAGAAGGTGATGCTTTCTTTGCCTTCTTTGATGTTATTCCAAAATTCATAATGATCTTTCGCTCCCGGAAACTCACAGGATATACCGATAACCGCAAGGCTGTCCTCGTAATAATCGGGAAATTCTCCCGCCGGATGTTCCCGGTCTTCTGCATTCACTTTCTTTTGCGGTACAGGAGCCCAAACGGCTTCTTTCGGTTTTTGTTCAGCGATATACCGGCTGATGTCTTTTACCGTCGCGTATTCAAACAGCTCCGTTACACTGAATTCACAATCCAGTTCCTGCGTCATCCGGTCAGTGACAGTCACGGCAAGAAGCGAATCTCCCCCCGCATCAAAAAAGCGGTCATCAAGCTCTATATCTTTGCTTTTCAATACATCCTGCCAAATCGCCAGTACCGCCTGCTGGATATGAGATGATGAAAATGTTTGTGTGTCCGGCTGCTTTTTCGTCAGATCGCGCGCAGCAAGAAGCTTGCGGTCCACTTTTCCGTTCGGCGTGAGCGGCAGCTCTTCAAGACGGATAAACGAAGCTGGCGTCATATAGGCCGGCAGCGCTTGTTTCAAATGATTGCGCAATTCCTTTGCAGACGGAAGCGGCTCTCCGTTTTTCAGAATATAAAACGCGCAAAGCTTTTCATTTCCGGAGTGATTGTTCACAACCACTACGCTTTCCTGTACGGCCGGATGGGCATTCAGCCGGCTCTCAATATCTCCGGGTTCAATCCGGTATCCGCGGATTTTGACTTGGGTATCCATCCGTCCCATGTATTCAATGCGGCCGCCGGGAAGAAAACGCGCCATATCGCCTGTTTTATAAAGCTTTGATCCCAGTTCGAGCCGGTGGCTGACGAAAGCTTTATCTGTCAGCTCAGGCTTGTTGAAATACCCTCTTGCCAATCCGTCTCCCGCAATACAAAGTTCTCCCGGCACCCCTTCTAAAACAGGGTTGAGACCGGAATCCATAATATACACGCGGGTATTGGCGATCGGGCGCCCGATCGTAAGCGCGCTCTCATTTTCCGTAATCCGCTGCACCGCGGACCAGATTGTCGTCTCTGTCGGCCCGAACATATTCCAAGCCTCGCTTTTCGTATCGAGAAACTGCTGCTTCAATTGTTCGCTAAGCGCCTCTCCGCCGCAAAGGATTTTCACATGTTCTTCATTTGACCATCCGGAATGAAAGAGCATTTTCCATGTAAACGGCGTCGCCTGCATGATCGTCGGTTTGTACTCTTGAATCAGCTCTTTCAGCTTCCGTGCGTCTTTTGTGACTTCTGTCTTACAGATGTTGCACTCCGCTCCTTTGATTAAAGGAAGGTAAAGCTCCAGTGCCGCGATGTCAAAGCAATATGTCGTGACGGCAAGCAGTTTGTCTTCAGACGAAAGCCCCGGTTCATTCGCCATCGAGAGTAAGAAATTGGTCAGCGCCCGGTGCGGAATCATCACGCCTTTCGGTTTGCCCGTGCTGCCCGACGTGTAAATGACATACGCCAGATCGTCAGGTGTCACTAACCGCTTCAGCGACGGTCTTTCCGCGGCTGTACTTTCAATATGAGACCAATCGCGGTCAATGGCAGTGGTCTGCACGCCTCCCCAGTTCAAAGAGTGCTCTAAATCAGCTGTCGTCAGGCACATTGAAATCCTGCTGTCGGCGATCATATATTCCAATCTGTCAGCGGGATAAGAAGGATCAAGCGGCACATACGCTCCCCCGGCTTTTAAAATGCCGAGAAGGCCGACAGCCATATGCAATGATCGGTCTGTATAAATGCCGATGAGATCATCAGGGCCTGCACCGTGCGCCTGCAAATAGAGCGCCAGCTTCGTGCTTTTTTCATCAAGCTCACGGTACGTCAGCTGTTGCTGTTCATACACGACCGCACAAGCGTCCGGCGTTTCTGCCGCCTGACGTTCGAATAATTCATGGAAGCAGGCATCCGGATATTCACGGCTTGTTTCATTCCAAGTCTTAAGAATCATGTGCTCCTCTCTTTTTGTCATGAGAGAAACGTTCTCAAGCGGCATATCCGGATTCGCCGTCAAAGCTTCAGCAGCCTGTACAAATTGGCTGAAAAGTCTGGCCGCCCCTGCTTCGTCGAATAATTCGGTGCTGTATTTAATCGTAAGATCCATGCCCGATGCTTCTTCCCACATTTCAAATACAAGGTCATATTCCCCCTCCTGATGAATGTCTTTTACAAACTCACAGGAGAATCCCTTGTATTCATCAAGCATCGATTGATAGCTTGAATGCTGCAGAAAGTTCTGATAGAAAAAGGCATTGCTGAAAACAGGCGAACCGTTCTGCCGGGGGTTCGCATGCACATCACGCACCATTTTCGGAAACGGATAAAAGGAGTGATCCAGTCCGTCCAGAACGGCATCCTGCACCTTTTGAACAAAGTCAGCAAATGTTTCTTTTCGTCCGGCTCTGCTCCGTATGGGAAGCATGTTGAGGAAATGGCCGACCACTCCGTCAAAGCGTTCTTCGGGTCTGACCATTGCAGGCATGCCTGTCACAATATCTTCCTTATCCGTATATTTGCTTAAAAGCACCATGTAACAGCTCAGCATGACGGTAGACAAATGAATCGAACGGGATGCGGCAAACGCCGTTATATTATTCAGCAGCCGTTCGGGAAGACGGCGTGTCAGCGTATCTTCTGTAAACTCCGGAACACTGCTGTCCGTGCGCGTCGGCGGAAGCTGAAGGTCAGGCAGATCGCCCCCGAGCTGTTTCATCCAGTAAGCGCGGGCAGCTTTGCTTTCTTCACCCGCCAAATACCGCTTTTCCCAAGCCGCGAAATCGGGATGAATGCCGGGAGCGGCGGCCATAAACTCTTCTTTTCCCTCCAGCAGCGCCTGATAATGATCCAGCAGACTGTGAATAAATGTAATGGATGAAATGCCGTCAAACACGATGTGGTGAATGACCGTCAAAAGATAATGTTCCTCGGCGGATTTTGAAAGCAGCTGCACGCGCAGCAAAGGTCCGCCTTCTTTGACAAACGGCTCTTTCACTTTTTTCCGTATCAGAGCGGATATTTGTGATTCATTGACGTCAGAAATATCTTCTTCCGAGAATACAAAAGGATCTGCCGCTTCTATGAAATAAAACCCGCCGTCTGTTACATTCACGGCGCTTTTGAGCATCGGATGCTGCTTTAATACGAGCTGAAACGCCTGTTTCAGTTTCTCTTTGTCGATTCCGGATGTGAATCGGAAACAGAGCGGGACATGATATGCAGTCGTTACAGGCGACATTTTCTGCAATGTCCACAGCCCTTTTTGGACTTCTGAAAGCGCTGGCGCCGTTTGCCGTCTCTCCCGTTCTGCCGGCGGTTCGGCTTTTTGGGAATGATGCTCCGCTGACATGTTTGCCGCTTTTTCAGCAGTATAAGCCGCTAAAGCGCCAATCGTCGGGTTTTTGTGCAGCTCTCTTGCCGTCAGCCGGAGGTGATACGTTTTTTCAATTGATCTGGCGAGTTTCATCATCTTGATGGAATTGACGCCAAGACTTTGAAACGGCGTATTTGGATCAACGAGCTCATCCGCGATGGAAAGTTCCTCTTTCAGAAAACGGATAAAATCCCGTTCAATTTCTTTCTCTGCAGAAGCCGTGTCTGAATTGACGCCTTCTTGTCTGTTATTATGTAAAGAATCAAATTCCCCTTGTTCGAATGAATGTTTCAGCTGAGTGCGCTGGATTTTCCCGATCGCCGTCTTAGGAATGTCTTCTTTTGCGACCGGAAGCAGATAATCAGGGGTAACGCCGATTCTCTGTGTCACGTGCTGGTGAATGTGATGAAGAAGCTTCGTCATGCGGTTCTCATCCAACGGAACAGATGTCACAAAGAAAATCGCCAGCTCATCTGTCGTGCTTTGATTCGGCCGGACGGCGCATGCCGCTGTATAAGACGTTTCAATTTCCGGCAATTCCTCAACGGCTGATTCAATGGCATGGCTGTAATAATTCACACCGTTAATAATGATGGCATCTTTCGTGCGCCCCGTTATTGTCAGGCGGCCTTCACGCAAAAATCCGAGATCTCCCGTTTCAAACCAGCCGTCTTCTGTAAAGACACTCTCATTTAAGTCCGGGCGCTCATAATATCCGCTCGTTACAGTCAGACCCGACACTTGGAAGCGGCCGATTTCTCCTTCTTCCACCACTTGATTGCGGTCATCCGTAATTCTCATATTAAATCCCGGGATCGGCAGACCGATCTCGACGAAACGATCGTCGTCACTCGTGTTTTCCAGTGTAAACTCATCTGAGAAAATAACGCCCGAAGACGTTTCGGACATTCCCCATGCGGGACGGATGGCATTAGCCGGCAGACCGTGCGGCTCTAAAAGCTCCATAATTCTGCGTCCGACTTTCGCAACCGCGGCCTCCCCGCCGTTCAGCATGTAACGCATGGAAGATAAGTCCCATTTCCGCGTTTGAATCTCTTCTGCAAAATCGGCAAGCAGTCCAAAGGCAAAATTGGGGGCCCACGTAACCGAAGCGCGGTAATGATCAATCAGGTCGAGCCATTTTAAAGGGTCCATCAAAATGGATTCGCTCGGTATGTTGATTTCCTCACATCCGAGATAAACATCACGCAGATGAAGCATTCCGATGCCGCCGACATGGTCAAAAGGCATCCAGTTAAACGTGACATCCCCACTTGTATAGCCTTGCATCTGAATATTTCCTTTGACCATGCAGACGATGTTTTCATGGCTGAGCATCACGGCTTTCGGCGTGCCCGTGCTTCCCGAGGTCAAAAGCAGCATCGCCAAATCTTCCGGACGGGGATGATGACAGTCCGTATCCATTTCGTGCGCACTGAGATCTTCTGCCGCCAAAGCGCAAAACCCGGAAAGCTCCTGCTCCTCCGCCCATTCAGTCATCTCCCGCAGCACGTCACGGCTTGTGATGACATACGGCCGATTCAACAGCATCCAGGCGTCTTTTAGTTTTTGCGTCCCGCTGTTCATTTCTGTATAAGCCGGAGCGGCCGCAAGCGGAACCGGGATCGCTCCTAAAAAAACACAGCCCCAAAAAGCAGGAATCAGCTGGGAATTGTCACTGAGCTGTAATATGACTTCATCCTGAGCCTTCACTCCTGATTGGCGGAGCCCTTTCACAATCGAAAGAGCGATCTTTTTCAGGCCGCTGTAAGTCTGGTACACTTTGGTGCCGTCAGGCTGTATATATGTGATGCCCTTTTGATCTCCCGCTGCCGCGGCGGTTTTGTGCAGGACTTCAGGAATCGTCATCGGCTGATCCGCTGAAAGCCGCAATGATTTTCCATAGCTGACAGATGGCTTGAGTAACCCGCTTGCCTTCATATCACTTTTCATAGAGCTGCCTCCATTTCATCTGTATGTAAGATGTATGTCTTATACTCCGTACATCGTCGTGATTCGTTTTTTCACTTCATCATCATGAAACGTCTCATCGTGCATGATTAACTCCTTCTCAATGACGGCCGGAAGCTGCTCGCGAAACGGCGTCACCAAGTGCCTTTTCAATGTAATTAAAGAGTTTCTCGGTTTTTCCGCAAGCTCACGGGCCAATTCCTGCGCATAGTCTAGTACTTCCTGCCGCGGAAGCACCGGAAAAGGCACCCCTCTTTTCTCCAGGTCACCGCCGCGGTAGTGGCCGCCGTTTAACAGCATTTCATGGCCGAGGCTTGCCCCAAGCTTCTCCGGAACGATAAAGGTAGCGCCCATTCCGGGGGTGAAACCGTATTTCATAAAGTTTGCGGTATACACGCTTTCTTTGCTTAATATGACAAAATCACTGAAAAGCCCCATGACAAACCCGCCTCCGATTCCGTGGCCCTGCATGGCGGAAATGACAGGGATATCACATTCCAGCGCCAAAGAGTACATGCGGTCTTCCGTAAACTTCGTGATGCCCTGCTGAATCCTGAGCAGGCCTTCCTGTGTGCCTCCGGAAGCAAAGTAATGGCCGTATCCTGTTAAAATCACAGCTTTATAGACTGACGATTTTTTTATACGGGTGAATGCTTCCATCAATCCATCCGTCAGTTCTTTGGAGAAGGCGTTTTTATGGGCTTTATCCTGCATTGTCACTTGGATAATATCCGGTTCAATTTCGAGCAGTTCAACTGCGGCGTTCGGCATGATATCCTCCTAACTGTTCTCCGTTTCCCAAGGAAGCCGCCCCGTTTCTGCATAACGGAAGATGGCTGATTGGTTATCCGGATCTGAAAACATCGCTTGATTTTCGGCTAAAGCAATGGATTTCGAACGATGAACAAGGTCGTTTAAGGAATCCATGTATTTTTTATAGCGGACGACTGCTTTTTTCGACAGCGGGCGGAGGCGCAGCAAATGCTTTCTCAGCTCTGTTGCTGAGTCCGGGACGCATACGTCACAAAGTCCCCATTCAAGCGCCTGGCGTGCCGGCACGGGCTTTGTCATGATCGTCATATAATGCGCCTTTTGAAATCCGATTCTTTGAATTAAAAACGGCAGAACGCAGGCTGGATAAAGTCCGAATAACAGTTCAGATAAACTGAACGAAGCACTCTCCTCTGCAATGACGATATCGCAGGCGGCGGCAAAACCGACACCTCCCGCATTTACTTTTCCGCGGACGCGGGCGATTGTGATGTACGGCCCGGATTTTAATGCCAGCCACAAACGGTAAAGCGGCTCCTGCGATTCCGCATGCTGTATACCCTGCCTCATTTTCCGGTACATCTCATCAAAATCCGCCCCGAAACAAAATACCTCCGGCTGCCCTTCAAGCACTACGGAGGTCACGGAGTCTTCACATTCAGAAAGAACGTGCAGGCATTCCTCCACTAAACGCTCATTAATCGTATTGTTGGCTTCAGGCCGATCAAAGGTGATGAAGCAGACATTTTGCTGAAAACGGACGTTTATCGTCTCATAGGTCACGGGATCCACCTGTATTTCCGATGAAATTCCGTGATTTCTTCCAAATACAAACGAGGGCTTCCGGTATGATGGTCTAAAATGTTCGGAATCATATTCACATCCAATTTGACATTCCGGGTTCCAAACTTCACCAAACCGCTGCCTTTAAACAGTTCTTCATATTCTTCCATGGACAGCCTGTACCTGTTGTTCAGGTGCTCTTCTATTTTGAAAGAATGCTGCCGCGTTTGTCCTTCAGGCGTCACAACGCCGCTGTAAAATTCTGAACAGCACCCGGAGCCGTACGAAAAACAGCCGATCCGCTTAGAAGTGTCGAATGCCCCTTGGTCAATCGTGCTTGCAAGAGCCAGTAAAGAGGCTGCTCCCATAATGTTTCCGACTCTTTGGCAGTAGCGGAGCCCCGGCTCTACTCTGGTTTGAAAATCCTGTTCGATTTCAGCGTTTTTCGCTTTTGCAAGCTTGCGCATCATCGTCCGGTGGGCCCCTTTGACCATGCCGCCAAACGGTGTATGGAAGGCTAGATAGTGAAACGTCTCTTTGTAGTCAGCGCCCGGCACACGGTTTTTGTACTCGCGAAATGTCTGTTCACAGCAATCGAGGTATGACATCAATGACAAGTCGGCGTCACCGGCTTCACTGTCCGGGATCGGACGGCATGTATCCATCACCTCATAGCCGTAATAGCCGTTGGCGCCCGCATCCGCCTGAAATACAATTGGATTTTCACCGATCAATAAGGCGACGGCACCCGCTCCGGCGCTCGGTTCTGCGTAAGACCAATCCTCGCTTAACGCATCACCGCCTTCGGCAATTAAAAACCGGGAAATATCCGTCGCGACGACAAGCGCCTTCGCTCCGGGGGATGTCTGCGACAAAATAAAATTAAGCGCCATCTGCAAACCCGCCGTTCCTGAATAACAGGCTTGCTTCAGTTCAAATAAACGGCAGTTCCGGTTGAGGCCTAAGTAATCATGAATATATGTACTGAGTGATTTTCCGAAGTCGATGCCGGACTCCGAGCAGGTAATCAGCAGCTCGATTCTGTCTTTTTCAGCCTCTGTCAATCGGTCGATAATCGGCTTTGCCGCGTTAACGCCGAATGTAACGGGGTCTTCGTACGGAAGCGCCACCGCTTTTTCTTTCATCAGTAAATTCTCAAATCTGGCAGGGTCTAAGTTTCTGTACTCCGCCAGCTGCATGACATCAAGGTATGCCGTCCCGCCAAACACATTTATCGCTTCTATTCCGGCAGCCGCCATGAACTTCGCCTCCAATATGAATTTTGAGTTTCCGATTGTTTCACCGCTTTATCAGACAGCCTGTACCTTTTCATAAAGCTTTGCCGCCAATTCGCCGATGTTTGACACTCCCGTCAGCTCAACACGCGGGATCTGCAGTGATAATTCTTCAAGCATCATCGTGATAATTTCAGCGCGGTCCACTGAGTCCGCCCCCAGATCAACTAACCGGTCTTCCTGCGAAAGCTGTTCGCCTTCTAAATCAGGCAAAACCTCGTAGATTGTGTTCTGCAGCAATTCAAAGATTCTTTCTTTACTCATTGTCAGTTCCTCCCTGTTTCATCTTTTATGAATATTCCATGTTTTCAATCTATCATTTCGTCTTGTCAACACGTTTGCAAAAATGAACCTAACTTCTGATTCAAAAGCGAGGCCGTCTCTTCCATAAGCCGCAGGCCGATACCATCGGCATGGCGGTTTTTCCAGGACTCCAGCTCCGTACCTTTCACCCATTGATTGAAGGCGCCTAATGCCGGGCCGCAATGAATCTGGAAGTCTACCTTGGCATCCGGGTCTCCTTTAATCGCCGAAGCAGAACTTTGCCTGAAATACCATTTGAATATGAGCGCCATTTTTTGTTTCGGATTCCGTTCGACTTTTGAAATGTCTTCATTCGAATAATGAGCCTTCACTTTGTCATAAATACTGCTTACACTTGCCTTAAAATACTTCTCTTCTATTTGTCTGAGTGTCTTTTCATCAATTTCTTCAATTGAGCGGTGACGCTGATACAGTTCATGCAGCTTAGAGGCGCGAGTCGGAAAGAACAGCCCTTTCTTTAATACCTGCACCTTGCTGCCTGATTCAAACATATCGCCGGCCGGCGCGTAGGCCGTGTCCTGTACATTCATCTGCTGCAGGAGGTCCTTTACGAGGCCGCTCGTCGCTGCTTCAACGGTGCATTGGTTAATAGATCCGGTCACAATAAAATCAGCGCCGAGCATAAATGCGGCCATGGCAGCCTCGGGCGTTCCGATTCCCCCTGCGGCTCCGATGCGGACGGTTTTGCCGTATCGGTATTTTTTCATCATGTCATCTCGTAAACGGATGATCGCCGGCATGAGACTGTAAGCAACTCCGCCGTCAGTGTGGCCGCCTGAGTCAGCCTCTACGCAGATGTCATGCGCAACGGGTATTTCTCTCATCAGACTTGCTTCTTCAGCGGTAATTTTGTTTTCGGCTGCAAGTTTCTGCAGAATGTGATCAGGCGCCGGGCTGAGAAACGCTTCCGCTACTTCCGGACGGGAAAGCTTGGCGATAATCCGCTGACGCGCTATTATTTGTCCGCCGGCACCGCGTTTTAACCCCTTAGCGCGAAACCTTACTAAAGCGGGAGTAACCGTTAAAAACGCTGATGCTTCCAAGTTCTGAATCCCATGCTTCAATAAAAGATCAATCATTTTTTCTTCTGAATCTGTATGCTTCATATTATGTACAACATTTATGCCGAAGGAACCGCCGTCACGAAGCTCATGCTGAATTGACAAAATGGCGTCCTCGACGTGCGCGATGTTCAAACCGCCCGTTCCGAAAAAGCCCATCATTCCTTTTTCGGCCAGTTTGACGACCATTTCCTTCGAAGAAATTCCGCGGTACATGCCGCCGGCCAAGTAGGCGTATTTCAATTGATAATCGCGCTTAAACTCTTCATTTCCTAAAGACGCCGCCGTAATTGAGCTTTTTCCAGCCTCGGCCGGGACTTTGATTTCATCTGTTATCGGCTCCGCTTCAGCCGTAATTCTTTGAATCAGCCCCGTCAGCACTTTTCCGGGACCGATTTCCTCAAAGCTCATGTTCTTTCTTCCCATTAAGAAACGGATGCTGTCTGTCCAGTTCACAGATCCCGTTATTTGTCCGGTGAGTGTCTCTTTCAGCTCTCTCTGCTCATAGGGTCTTGCCGTCACATTTGAAATGACCGGGATGGACAGCGGCTTAAAACGGAAAGATTCAATAAAGCGTGAAAACTCTTCCTTCGCTTCCAGCATGTATCTGGAATGAAAGGCGCCGCTGACATTTAAGCGGTGAACCATTTTTACGCCGTTTACGGCTTCAAAAACGGATGCGGCTTTTTCAATATCTTCTTTATATCCGGAAATGACAATTTGCTGCGGTGTGTTCATGTTGGCGATATCAATCATATCCAAGTGATTTTCTCTTAAAACATCCGTCACCTGCTCATGAGTCAGGCCGATCACCGCTGCCATGCCGCCTCCTTTTGCGCGGCTCATCAGTTCGCCCCTTTTTTTGACCAGCTGTAAGCCTTCTTCAAAATCAAAGGCGCCCGAAGCGTATAACGCGTTATATTCGCCCAAACTGTGTCCGGCGGTAAAATCCGGTTTCAAGCCGGTCTCTTCTGTTTTTTTCAAATAACTGAGGGCATTGACGACATAGAGCGCCGGCTGAGTGAATTGAGTCTGATTGAGACGTTCTCCGTCCCGGCACAGCTCCTGAATGGAATATCCGAGAATGTGATCGGCCTTTGCGGTTAATTCAGGATAGCGGCCGAACAGGTTCTCCCCCATCCCTACTTTTTGCGAGCCTTGGCCTGGAAAAACAAAGCTGATCATCTTACAGTCTCCTTCCGGGCGGTGATAAAATGCTGTCTTCTATTTGCTGCAAATGTGTTTGTTCTTTATGAAACGGCGTCATAATGGCACGGATGCGTTCAGCCGATCCTGCAGGAAGAATCTGTTTGGCAAATGCGGCCAATGTTCCGGAAGGCCCGGCATCAATATACAATCCTTTTTGGCGGCTGTCTGCGAATTGAAGCGCTTCGCGGAATCGAATCGGCTTTCTTACGATATCCCAGAAAAAGTCCGCTTGTATATCGGTCTCAACCTCTCCGGTCGCACTGGAGATGTACGGTATAAACGGAGTCCGGATTGATTTCTGAGCTAAAAAGCGCTTGTACGGCTGTTCCGCCTGATCAACCAGCGCTGAGTGAAACCCGTAAGATACCGGCAATAGCTGATGAGGAATCTGCTTTTCTCTCAGATCGTCCATGATCTTTTTGATATGTTCCCGCTCTCCCGAGATGACAAAGTGAGAATGATAGTTTACAGATGCCAATTCACTATGTTCGCCGAGCAGCGGATCATCTTGATATAAAGCCGGATCACCCAGTATCGCAAGCATGCTGCCGTTACGGCAAGTTTCCGTAACGATTCGGGCCTGTTCCAGCACGCAATCTAAAGCATCCTCGGCGCTCAGCACGCCCGACACAGCGGCCGCTGCATACTCTCCGAGGCTTGCTCCGATCACATAATCGGGACGTATGCCTCTTTGCTCCAAAGCATATGCAAGTGCGTACTCAGCCATAAAAATGGCAGGATGGCTGAAAAGAAGGCGGTCAAATGGATCAGACAGACGATTGCCTGTATGATACATCTCTTTTAGGACAGAGAAACCGAAACGGCTGACTGCAAAATCGTCCAAGTCAAGCATTTTCTGCCGAAAAGCGGCGTTATGTGCAAATAGCTCTTTCCCCATTTGATAGTATTGGGAACCCTGTCCAGAAAACATGAAAACAATTGGCTGGTTCATTTGTTCTCCTTTTTGCTGCTTATTTTTTTAAAATATTGATTTGTGAGTTTTTCGTGATGTCGTGTGCAGGTGAAGTGGTCGTGATGTTGTATGGCTGGCACTATTGTGTGAGATAAGAATTTTGACTTGCGTTCCGCTACATGGCGGGTGAAGCTTCAGTTTCTTTTTTGATGCGGTGAATAAGCCCTGTCAGCACATGGCCCGGGCCGACTTCTTCAAATTCCATCCGCCCTTTGTCCAGCAGATAGCGGATGCTGTCGTTCCATCGCACTGAATGGTCGATCTGATCGGCCAGAACGGAGTGGATTCCGTCTTGCTCGTAAGGTCTGGCATGCACATTAGAAATGACGGGAATTGATATAGCAGAAAAATGAAATGACTGTAAAAATTTTTCGAACTCTTGTTTTGCTTCGCTCATATATCTCGAGTGAAAAGCGCCGCTTACGTTTAACGGATGAAACATCGTAACGTCTTTTAATCCTTCGAATACGCTTTTGGCTCTTTCAATGTCTTCTTTGCGTCCGGATATGACAACTTGGTGAGGAGAATTCATATTGGCAATATCAATCGTATGTAATCCGTGCGTTTGAAGGGTGTCTGACACTTGAGCTGCAGTTAACCCCATAACAGCGGCCATTTTTCCGTCAGTGGCCATACTCATTAATTCGCCTCTTTTACGGACAAGCTGCAGGCCGGTAATAAAATCAAAAGCACCTGCTGCAAACAGCGCATTATATTCTCCCAAACTGTGCCCGGCCACATAATCCGGCTTTATGTCATTGTCTTGGATTTTTTTCAAATAGCTTAACGCGTTTACAACATATAAAGCAGGCTGGGTGAACTGCGTCTTATGAAGATTGGAATACGGATTCTCAAGACAAAGCCGTTTCATGGAATATCCGAGTGTTTCATCAGCCTGCTCCGTTAAGTCTTTAAATTCATCAAACAATGAGCTCCCCATTCCCTGCTTTTGAGAACCTTGTCCGGGGAATAAGTATGTGATCATTTTCTCAGCCATCCTTTCTCGGATTCAGATAAGAAGCATGTTCAAGTTGATAGTAACTGCACAAAAATACCATGTCAAGTTAATTTATCCTATGCGAACTCCTGAATAATGCCTATTTTTCCCTGCCGGAAGTCGGGCTCAGGGCTTTCGGAACAGGCGTAAGCAGAATGTCCCATCCGGCCTGCCCGGCGTTCTCTTCCGCAAACTCCCGTTACTCAGCCATTCATCACCAGAAATCTAGTAATAACTACCATTCCATTTCAGAAGTTCCTTGCTTCAAAAGAAAAGCTAGTTAGATAGAACTAAATTACACATTACTTAAAATGAAACAGCCCTTTTTGATTTTTTCTGTTGCGGAAATTCACGAAATGTTCTTTTTTTTCAATCTGAAAGTAAATATTGTTTTTCAAAAGACTCTCCATTTTTTGACCCGGCTTCTCCCCGAAGGAGTGCCCCGGATACACGCGCACATGCGGCGGAATGGAGGCTTTGATCCTCTGTATACTGTGAAACATGTCTTCAGCTGAGCTGCCCCTGTCCTCACATATCCCGCACCCTTCTGTAAACACGGTGTCACCGGTAAAAAGATGATCAGATAGCAAATAGCACATTCCCCCGGCCGTATGTCCCGGGGTCAGTATACTTCTGATGATAAACCCTCCGGCCGCAAAGGTTTGGCCGTCTTCAAGCGCTATTAAGTTTCTGCACCGGAATTGATAGAAATCGATTTCCGCCGACGACATGTATATATCAGAATGATAGATTTGCTGAAGCGGCTCCGCCAAGTTTACATGGTCATAATGCGAATGTGTTAATAAAATAGCTGATAAATCAACATCCAATTCATGCAGTTTATCGGTTATTTTATCGATTTCCCAGGACGGGTCCACCGCTATCGCAGATTTTTTTGAGCGGTCTGCGATAATATAACAATAGTTGGACCACATCTGGTGATAAGTTTTGATTTGATGCACTTCATATGTATGATCCATTGTCACCATTCCCATTTAAAAGATCCGGGCAGACTGCTGCCGCCGCCCAGCCGACTGTAACCACTTTACCAGATGACACCACGTTTTTCCATGGATTTTCCGGTAAAGTTAAAAAAACTTTCTGCTCCCGCCAAAAGCACCAGTCTGGACCTTTTTTACAAATTGCTATGCTGATATATAAGGAAATTAGAATATTAATTTAGATGAATTCTTTAGGGAATTTTATTCAGAAAATGAAGGATGAATATGAGTTTCGGATAATAAGAAAACAAATTTAGCTTTTGTTTTGAAAAGCAATTGCCGAAGCGGCCGAAGGGGATAATCAGTTTTTAGAAATGATCCGCAATCAAGATTATTATTTTAATCCTTTTCTTCAAGATAATACCGAATTGCAACATTATGTTGACATTAACATAATTGAACTTAGAAAAGTACGGCGTGATTTACACTCTTTTCAAATCAGCCCTAGCTGCAACAATTCACGAAAGCGCCGCTCAGCTTTTTACTGTGCAAAAACAAAACTAACATAAAATCATTAAGTGTAAAAAGTAAATATTAAACATTAGACAAATAGACTATGTTATATGGGTCGGAGTTTACCGCTCAAGGTAAATTGCCCTGGGATGCAAAAGCACTAAGAGCAGATTGGGATGCAATACCTGCTAAAGTTAAAGCTGCTATGGGTGGAATTGGCGTTTTGAAATAATTCTTAATACGATCGACAATTTTACTGGTACAGTTGAAGATGCGTGCTATGCGATGCTCTAAAAGAACTGGCAACCCAACAGCCGCTTGGTGGATTACTAAAACTCTTAGGCTTTTCATTTAAACGGGGCTATTGTTGGTGTTTAACAAATTTATCCTGTGTTAAGCTTTAAAGTGATTATTTTCTAACGTGTTAAGATCGGAGGTAACTATGGAAGATAAAAGTAACGCTGAACCGAGCCCAAAAGCTATAAGAATTCTAACTTACATCATTCCTATAGTTTTAATAGGACTTATCCTTGTTCTTAAGAATATTAATACCGCAACAGCAGAAATTTCATTTTATATCGTTGCTGTCGGTGTGGTTCTCTTAGTGGTTTTCAGTTTGATCAAAAATAGAAAAAACCGCAGGAAGAACTAAATGTAAGGGGGGCTAATTACTAGTCCCCCTTGACTAACTTGCGGATAGTATAACCCGCCAAATTCCAATTTTATTTAAATTCTTCACAAATAACATGAGATTTTTCAGGAACCGTTTTCTCCAATTATTTCACTATTAATGCAGTCAATGGACGATATAGACGGTTACACCAATCACAGGATACTACATCGCCAACCCCAAATACTCTCCAAAAACAATTTTTATATGACAGAAAAGCAGCTGGATGTTAAACAAATCATTTTCATGATTGACGGCATACCAATGCACCAATTATGCCAGAAATTAAAAAACTCAAAAGTTATCTCTGAAAGGCTGGGTCATTCAAACTAGTAAGGCTGCTTGTGGGCAAATAACGGTTTAGTCTCACATAAACGTTGTTATTACATCACACGCTTAAACATCTTCTCCATCTCATACGTACTGTGGTGGATAATGATCGGCCGGCCGTGCGGGCATGTGAACGGGTCTGTCGTTCGGCGCAGGTCGTCCAAGAGCGCTTTGATTTCGTCGTTTCGCAAATGGCGGTTCGCTTTGATTGAGCCTTTGCAGCTCATCATAATGGCCGCTTCCTCCCGCAGTTTTTTAATATCGATCTGTTTGGCGTCAAGCACCTGCTGAATGATTTCTTCAATCAGTTCAGCTTCTTCCCCTTTTGGAAACCAGGCAGGATGGCAGCGGACGATGTAGCTGTTCGTGCCGAATGCTTCTAAAAATACTCCGACGCTTTCAAGCTCATGCTGATGCTGGTCAATGATCAGCGCTTCATTTGCCGCGTAATGAAAGGTGAGCGGCACGATCATATCCTGCACTTCAGGCTCGACCTGCCCGACTTTCTCCCGGAAATATTCGTATTTAATCCGTTCTTGTGCCGCATGCTGGTCAATGATATACAAGCCGTTTTCGTTTTGGGCTAAAATATATGTCCCGTGCATTTGGCCGATCGGATACATCACCGGAACTCTTTCTTCCCGTATTTCTTCAGAGACAGCTTCCGGTTCCGGAATATCTGAAACAGGCGCTGCCGTTTCGGGCATACCGAGCTCCGGTGGCACTCCGTGATCCGCTTCATTCGGGAGGATCTCTTCTTCTATTATTACCGGCTCAGGCTCTTTTACGACCGAACTCAGCTTCATTGGTGAGTAAGACGGCTCCGGCGTTTTTTCAGGAAGTTTCCGCTCAGGCGCGCTTTCCTCGAATGTCATAAATTGCTGTTCGTTTTTGGCCGGTGCCGGCGCTGATTTTTTCGGGAGCTGGGCGCTCGGAATAAGCCGCTGCTTTTGAAACACTTCCTTTATCCCGTCACGGATCAGCTCATGCAGCTCCGTCTCTTTGCTGAGGCGGACTTCAAGCTTCGACGGATGGACATTGACATCAACCAAAATCGGGTCCATCGTAATTTCGATAAACGTAATCGGATGGCGGCCGATCGGCAGAAGTGTGTGATAGCCCTCATGCACCGCTTTTACAAGCGGGAAATTCTTAATGTATCTTCCGTTAATGACAGATGACATGTAGTTTCTGGATGCACGCGTGATTTCCGGAAGCGCAATGTAGCCCTTGACTTCAAAATCAAGCGAGCTGACATGGAGCGGTATCATTTTTTTCGCAACCGCCGTCCCGTAAATTGCGGCCAGCACATGGCGCACGTCCCCGTTACCGTTTGTCTGCAGCAGATTTTTCCCCTGATGGCGGAGACGGATGGATACTTCCGGATGCGCAAGAGCGATCCGGTTGACAACATCCGTAATATTGCCGAGCTCCGTATGCACGGTTTTCATATATTTCAATCTGGCGGGTGTATTGAAAAACAGGTTGGTAACGATAATCTCCGTTCCTTTTCTGCTGGAGGATTTCTGTTCAGAAATGATATTCCCGCCCTGAAGAATGAGATGGGTTCCCGCTCCCTCGCCGATGCTCGTTTTAATTTCCAGATGAGAAACAGACGCGATACTTGGCAAAGCTTCTCCACGGAAACCGAGTGTTCTCACCCGGAACAGGTCGTTTTCATCTTTGATTTTACTGGTCGCGTGGCGGCGGAAAGCCCGCTTGCAATCATCGGTTTCCATCCCTTCGCCGTTATCGAGCACCCGAATCGACGAAAGCCCCGCTTCCTCTATGTCGATTTCAATGACTGTGCTGTTTGCGTCGATGGCGTTTTCCACCAATTCTTTAACGACTGAGGCAGGCCGTTCGACCACCTCGCCGGCCGCTATTTTATTTGAAAGTTCATCTGACAGCTGGATGACTTTTGCCAAGTCCGTCACCTCTTTCTATTTTAATTTTTTTTGCAGC
Source organism: Bacillus sp. SIMBA_031 (assembly GCF_046535225.1). NCBI lineage: Bacteria > Bacillati > Bacillota > Bacilli > Caryophanales > Bacillaceae > Bacillus > Bacillus sp. SIMBA_031. Next base: position 830,888 of record NZ_JAWRXC010000001.1, on the reverse strand, counting down.
TTGTACATTTCATTCATCGCTTCAAGCGGCGTCATATCGAGAATATTGATTGACTTAAAGGCTTCAAGCACTTGTTTTTCTTTATTAGAAACAGCCGGTGCCTTCTGTTCTTTTTCACCGTCAGCAAAAAAGGACAGCTGTGCCGGTTCTTCTCTGACGGCGGACTTTTTCTCAGATACCGCCGGAAGCTCCGGTTTATCTCCCGTCTGCTCAAGCTGTTTCAAAATCTCCTGCGCGCGGCTGATCAGATCGTCCGGGAGCTCGGCAAGCTGGGCGACATGAATGCCGTAACTTTTATCTGCGGCTCCTTCTTTGATTTGATGGAGAAACACGACCGTTCCGTTATATTCCTCTGCGCGCACATGAACATTTTTCAGCTGAGGAAGCTTATCTTCAAGCACCGTCAGCTCATGATAATGCGTGCTGAACAGTGTTTTAGCGCCGATATGATCATGGACATATTCAATAATCGCCTGTGCCAGCGCCATTCCGTCGTACGTTGATGTCCCGCGGCCGATTTCATCAAACAGGATCAGGCTGTCTTTTGTGGCGTTCACAATCGCGTTTTTCGCTTCCAGCATTTCCACCATAAAGGTGCTTTGTCCGGAAATCAAATCATCCGCTGCCCCGATTCTCGTGAAGATTTGATCAAAAATCGGCAGAACCGCTTCTTTTGCGGGCACAAAACAGCCGATCTGGGCCATGATCGATAGAAGTGCAATCTGTCTCATATACGTGCTTTTACCTGACATATTCGGACCCGTAATCAGGAGCATTTCCCGCGAATCGCCCATCAGGCAGTTGTTCGGCACGTATTCTTGACTGTCCATCACCTTTTCAACGACGGGGTGTCTCCCTTCAATGACTTTTACTTCATTATCAGAAAAGACGGGCTTTGTGTAATGCCTGTTTTCACTGATCGTAGCAAAGCATTGCAGTGCGTCCAGCTCACTCATTTGTTTGGCAAGACGCTGCAAGCGCGGAATAAATTGTTTCACCTTTTCACGCAGCCCGGCAAAAAGCTCATATTCCAGCTCGCAGATGTTGTTTTCCGCTTCTAAAATAAGCGCTTCTTTTTCCTTCAATTCCGGCGTAATGTACCGTTCGGCGTTTGTGAGGGTCTGCTTCCGCTCATACCGTCCGTCTTCAAGCAGATGAAGGTTTGCTTTTGTGACTTCAATATAATAGCCGAACACTTTATTGAAACCGACCTTTAATGAACGGATGCCCGTATAAGCGCGTTCCTGCTGCTCCAGTCTGGCAATCCAGTCTTTACCGTTTTTGCTGGCGTCACGGTACTCATCGAGCTTCTGATGATAGCCGTCTTTAATTAAATTGCCTTCTTTTAATGATAACGGCGGGTTTTCATGAAGGGCTTCTTCTAACAGGTCAAGCAAATCTCCGCACGGATCAATCAAGCCGGCGCGTTCTTTTGCTTTTTTATGGTTAAGAGACCCTACAAGCTCTTTGATGCTCGGCACTTGTTTTAAAGATTCTTTCAGCTGGATTAAATCTCTTGCGTTGACGTTTCCGAATGCGACCCGGCCCGCCAGACGTTCTAAATCGTATACTTCCTTCAGGCGCTCTCGCAGATCTTCACGCTCAAACAGATGATTGATCAGCGTCTCGACCATTTCCTGGCGTTCTTCGATTTGGGATGCCCTGATCAGCGGGCGGTCAATCCATTGTTTGAGAAGCCGGCCGCCCATCGCTGTTTTCGTCTCGTCTAAAAGCCAAAGCAATGACCCTTTTTTGCTTTTCGAACGGATCGTTTCCGTCAGCTCAAGATTCCGTTTTGAATACAGGTCAATTTTCATCGCTTCTTCCAATTCATATACTTGAACCGGCTGCAGGTGATCCAGGCTCCGTTTTTGCGTTTTCTGCAAATACGTATATAAACGCATAAACGTCTCTGTCAGCTCTTCGCCCGGCAAGTGCTTTGCGATTTCAATGCGTTCTGTTATTTCCCCGTCTTCGATGGAAATCGTTGCGCCGCACCGTTCTTTCAGCTGAGCAGCTGTATGTTCGTTAAACTTGCTTGATACGACAATTTCCTTTGCGCCGACTGAGTAAATTTCTGACATGACATCTTCAATCCGCTCAATAAATACGGCCAGGTTTTCTCCGGTCGTTAAGTCCGATAAAGCGAGACCGTATCCGTCACGGAATTCGGAAACGGAAGCGATAAAGTTGTTTTCCGACTCGTGGATGCCTTTTCCATCCATCACGGTTCCCGGTGTGATCAACTGGACGACTTCTCTTTTCACAACGCCTTTAGCCGCCTTCGGATCTTCCGTCTGCTCACAGATCGCCACTTTATAGCCCTTTTTAATCAGCTGTTCAATATAAGCCGCCGCGGAATGATACGGCACGCCGCACATCGGAATTTTATCAGCCGAACCTCCGTCTCTGCTTGTCAGTGTAATTTCAAGCTCTTGTGACGCTTTTTTTGCATCTTCAAAAAACATTTCATAAAAGTCACCAAGCCGAAAAAATAAAAAGGCATCTTGGTGCTCTGCCTTTATCTTCAAGTATTGCTGTATCATAGGCGTATAACTAGCCATCATTTAATCCCTCACTATGTATCTTCTCTTATCCGAATCCCATTATAACATAAACAAAAGAGTGATATCTTTATATATAAAAAAGAGACTTGGGGTGTTAAACTCCCCTAGCCTCAACTTATTCTTCAGGATCTCCGACTAAAAATTCAGGGTTAATGTCCTCTAATTCTTCATCAAGATCGTCTTCCCAATCATCATCATCGTCTTCTTCCCAGTCAGGATTGACTTCGACGACGACTTTCGTTTCACCGACCACTTCTGCTAAAAATTCTCTCTCTGCCTGAACCACGATTTTATTTCCGTTAGGAGAAATGGTGACTTCAAGACAATTCGGCTGCTGCAGCACTTTGGCAATGACTTCGTGTTCGTCATCTAAGTAATTTGTGTCTCTGTATCTGAGTTTAATCACATCGACATACTTTACTCTCTCGGTTACAACTTCCGTTTTTGTATTATCGGCGTAAGAGTACCAGACGTTTATATCATAATACCCTTCAATTTCTACAGTCTTCCCGATCTTTTCGGCATCGTACTTGTGGTTGATAATCCAGCCGCCCAATATACTTGACGGTTTTTCTCCAGGTGAGATCGTGTTGGTGCATTGGGTGAATTTTCTTCCTTTCGCAACTACCGCTTTCGTAATAATTTCCCTGTATTCAGACATTCCGGCAGGCCTCCTTGTTCTTCTTCGTGTTATCTTATGCTGGGCATTTGTCTCATGTGCATTTTTATAATAAAAATATAAAAATACAAAGTTTCTGTTTCATTGTATGCAGCCCTGCCCAGAAACTTTACTTTTAAGTATGATAAAACTTTCCAGTAAAATGGGACAAAACGGTGAATCGATGAAAATTTAGTACATATTACAATTAGTTCTAAAACAGCAAAAAAACACGGGCCGAAGAAGGCCCCGTGTTTAAATAGAACAGCTGTTATTCGAATGTTTTACTTTTGAACCGGTTTCTCCCGTCAGCAGGTTGCCTCCGGTAGATGTAATGATTTCGTTTGTCACCTGATTTGAGATCGTATGTGCGACAAGCTGAAGAAGGTCATTGACCTCAATCTGGGAATCTCTGAATTCCTGAATGATCGGAATCCCTTCAAGCTCTTCCTGCAGGGCGTCAATTTTACTTTCCACTTGTTTCAGCGCTTCAAGCTTTTCGTAGTGCTTCAGGTTAACGGCTTGCTTTTGCAGGGTTTTAATCTGATTAATAATCGCAGAGACTTTTTCATTTTCGTTAATCTGCGCCTCAGCGCGTTTGAAAAAATCGACTTCTTCTGTTTCAGAAATCATTTTCGCAAGGTTCCTAGCCTGCTGTACAATGTCTTTCTTAGAGTAAAGCGTCATTATTATTTCACCTCGATTGCTTCTCCTGCCATCACACCGTCAAGCGACCATGTTTTCGCCTGTTCGATTTTGACGCGTACAATCTTGCCGATGGCGTCTTTCGGCCCTTTGAAGTTGACGAGCTTGCTTTTTTCCGTATAGCCGGCAAGAATGTCAGGGTTATTTTTGCTTTCTCCCTCAACTAATACTTCGACAGTCCTGCCTTCATATTCCTTCATTTTTTTGGCTGAAATTTCTTTCACCAAATCATTGAGGCGCTGAAGACGTTCTTTCTTGACCCTCATCGGAACATTGTCTTTCATCTTCGCTGCCGGCGTGCCTTCACGAGGAGAGTAAATAAACGTATATGCGCTGTCAAATTCCACTTCGCGATATAACGAAAGCGTTTCTTCAAATTGTTCATCGGTTTCATTCGGAAAACCGACAATAATATCGGTCGTCAGTGAAGCGTTCGGCATCGCCGCTTTAATTTTTCCGACAAGCTCCAGATAGCGTTCTCTGTCATATTTGCGCGCCATCATTTTTAACATCGCTGAGCTTCCTGATTGAACCGGAAGATGGATATGGTCAAGAAGGTTGCCGCCTTTGGCGAGCACCTCGATCAGATGATCATCAAAGTCACGCGGATGACTCGTCGTGAATCGGATTCTCGGAATATCAATTTTACGCAGTTCGTCCATTAAATCACCGAGACCGTACGTCATATCCTCAAAATCTTTTCCGTACGCATTCACGTTTTGACCGAGCAGCGTGATTTCTTTATAGCCTTCGCTTGCAAGTCTTCTGACTTCCTGAATAATTTCCTCAGGACGGCGGCTTCGTTCTTTTCCGCGGGTATACGGTACGATGCAGTATGTGCAGAACTTGTCACAGCCGTACATAATGTTGACCCAGCCTTTAATTTTTCCGTTGCGGACTTTCGGAAGGTTTTCAATGACATCCCCTTCCTTCGACCACACTTCAATAACCATCTCTTTTGATAAATATGCCTCTGATAACAGTTCCGGCAGACGGTGAATGTTGTGCGTGCCGAAAATCATATCGACAAACGGGTGCTTCTTAAGGATGCGGTTTACGACTGATTCTTCCTGTGACATGCAGCCGCAGACGCCGAGAATCAGGTCCGGGTTATTTTTTTTGAGCGCCTTTAAATGGCCGAGCTCTCCGAACACTTTGTTTTCAGCATTTTCCCGGATAGCGCAAGTGTTTAATAAAATAACGTTCGCGTCATCAACCGAATTTGTCGCTTCATAACCGAGCGCCATAAAAATACCCGCCATGACTTCCGTATCATGCTCGTTCATTTGGCATCCGTACGTGCGGATATAAAATTTCCTGCCTTCACCGAGGCCTTTAAATTCTTCTGAGATTTTAAAATCGTTATGATATTGAACGGATTCTTTGCCCCGTTTTTTCGCATCTTTTAAAGAAGGCGGAATATATACGGCTTCAAAATACTTGCTGTAATCCTTTTCGGATTTTTTGTCCGCCGGATTCACTTGTCCGCTTTCCTGCTTTTGCTTTTCATTCATGTTCGAATGTCTCCTTTCAACCGAAACTTCCACCCTCAAGTATACTGGTTAAAAGCGTTTGGCACAACCGCCAGCCTATTATTGTACACCTTATTGAGAATAAGAATCAATAAGAAATAAAAAAGAGGGAATCATTTCCCCCTTACACAAGCTGCAGCTCTTTTGCGGCTGAATGGATTACTTCCAGCGCCCGGTCAAGCTCCTCTTTTGTATGCTCCGCCGTAATAATGGTGCGGATTCTCGCTTTTCCTTGGGCGACCGTCGGATACACGATGCTTTGTGCAAAGACGCCGCGGGTCAATAAAAGGTCTGATAATGCTTGGGCTTTTTCTTCCTCCCCTATTAATATCGGCACGATCGGTGTTTCGCTTTTTGTGAGGGTCAGCCCCATTTGAACCAGTTTGTCTTTGAAATACGCCGTGTTCTCCCATAGCTTTTCCATATGCTCAGGCTCTTCCAGCAGGACGTCAATGGCTTCTATGCATGCGGCCGTTACCGCAGGCGGATGAGAAGTGCTGAATAAGAAAGGACGCCCTTTATGGCGCAGGTAATCGATCAGAACCTGCGATCCCGCGGCGTAACCGCCAAGCACTCCGATGGCTTTGCTTAATGTGCCCACCTGTATGTGGACTCTTCCGTCAAGCCCGAAGTGATTAACCGTTCCCCTTCCGTTTTTTCCGAGTACGCCGGAAGCATGCGCGTCGTCGACCATCACAAAGGCATCGTACGCCTCTGCAAGTTTGACGATGTCAGGCAAAGGAGCGATGTTGCCGTCCATTGAGAATACGCCGTCAGTGACGATCAGGCGCATGCGGTAATTCATTGATTTTTTCAGCACCCTTTCCAAATCGTCCATATCAACATGGCGGTACACCTTTTTATCTGCTTTCGTCAGCCTGATCCCGTCAATGATGGAAGCATGGTTCAGTTCGTCAGAGATCACGATATCTTCTTTTGTAAGAATGCTTGATAAGACGCCCTGATTCGTTGTGAACCCCGATTGAAAAACAAGTGCCGCTTCTGTTTTTTTAAAGTTTGCCAATTTCTTCTCCAGCTCATTGTGCATTGTGAATGTTCCGGCAATTGTCCGGACGGACCCGGTACCCGCTCCGAATTCTTCCGCGGCGCGTTTGGCCGCTTCGACAAGTTTTGGATGCGACGTCAAACCGAGATAATTGTTCGATGAAAGCTGTATCACGTTTTCCCCTTTGACTTCCACCGACGGACCCTGCTTCGTTTCAATTTGTTTCATTTGCTGCCACGTTTTATTTTCTTTCATTTTATCAAGCTCGGCTTTTAGAAATTCAAATTCTTTCATTATAGAACCCTCCCCTTATGGAATCAAAATGACTTTGCCGCACTGGCCCTTTCTCATCAGGTCAAATCCTTTTTCAAAGTCTTCAAGCGGAAACTGATGCGTGATCACCGGCGTCAGATCAACAAGGCCGGATTCAAGCAGGTGCGATACCTGCCGCCATGTTTCAAACATTTTTCTGCCTGTGATGCCTTGGACGGTAAGTCCTTTAAACACCACGTCATTTGTCAGGTCAACCGTCACCGGACGTTCCGGCAGACTCAGCATATGGAACCTTCCCCCGTTGGCCGCCATCTTTAATCCTTGTGCTATAGCTGCCGGGTGGCCTGACATTTCGCAGACAAGGTCGATCCCTTCTCCGCCTGTTAAGGTGTCGATCACCTCAAGCGGATCTTCCTTATCAGCTGAAATGGTGATCGTAGCTCCCAATTTCTTCGCAAGTGCCAGCCTGTAATCATTTTTATCAATGGCCGCAATACGGGATGCACCGGCCGCTTTAGCCACTGCCACCGCCATCAGCCCGATCGGTCCGCAGCCGATAATTGCAGCGGAACCGCCCGCAAGCCGGCTGCTTTCCAGCACCGTATGCACCGCGTTGCCAAGCGGCTCTTGAACAGAAGCGACGGCGGGGTCCATATCAGCGGGATTTTTCCAAACATTTCGAGCCGGCACTTTGACATATTCAGCGAAGGAACCGGCTGTGTCTACGCCGAGGATCTTTGTATGGGTGCACACATGATGTTTTCCTGTTAAACAAGGGACACAAGTACCGCAGACGAAGTGGGTTTCAGCCGAAACGTAATCACCTATTTTGACATTTGTGACGTGCTTGCCCGTTTCCGCTACGATACCGCTGAATTCATGTCCGAATACTTGAGGTGTTTTGATTCGTTTCTGCGCCCATTGATCCCAATTATAAATATGCACATCTGTACCGCATATAGATGCGGCCTGTACTTTAATGAGAACTTCATTCTCATTAATGGAAGGTATGGGAATTTCTTTCAGAGTTGCTCCGAAAGCGTTTTCATTTTTGACGATAGCTTTCATCTTTCCTCCCAACATGTACACTCCTCCTCGAAAAAACACTGTAATAACTGGATTGTAACATGAGATAAAAAGGAGGTAAATACCAGTGTCCACTCCAAGAAAACAACTGCTTCCGTCCGGAAAAATGGGCGGGATTTTTTTTGAATATTATATGAATAAAGCCATTTATCATCTCTTCGTACTATCAATATAATATTGTGAGAAAATATGACAACAATAAAAACAACCCGCTCGCCTTACGCAAGCAGGTTGAGAATGTCATGTTTTTGTTTTTAACGGGGTTCGACGATTAACTTAATCGCCGTTCTTTCTTCTCCGTCAATCTGTATATCTGTAAAAGCCGGAATACAAATCAAATCTACGCCGCTTGGCGCGACAAAGCCTCTGGCAATCGCAACCGCTTTAACAGCCTGGTTTAAGGCACCCGCCCCAATTGCTTGAATTTCGGCGGCTCCGCGTTCCCTCAATACACCGGCAAGCGCGCCTGCTACTGAATTTGGACTTGATTTTGCTGAAACTTTTAAGATTTCCATTTCTGCTCCCCCTTAGTTTTACAATGGATAAGTGAGTGTTCATTAGAACAATCATTATTAGATGTTGCTATCCAAAAAGCCATCCCCACAATGCTTTTCAAAAATAGCGGGCTACCTTCCATTTCTACTATATTCACTAAGAAGTTGCTATATTCCTGCTTTTCCTTTTAATATTTTTATAAAATAAACACATGATCACCTATTCAAAGAACATATGGTCATCATTGATTAATATCCGTTCGATATTTACGGCCTTTTTCGTTTGATCGTCGATGTCAATGAGCACTCCGCTCAGCGTAGTTTTACCTTCCGCCACCGTAAACCGGACGGGAAGATTGGTTTTAAACCGCTTGATGACCGTTTCTCTGTCCATACCGAGAATTCCGTCGTACGGACCCGTCATGCCTACATCAGTAATATATGCCGTTCCTTTCGGTAAAATGCGGTTATCTGCCGTTTGCACGTGTGTATGGGTGCCTACCACGGCAGAGGCTCTTCCGTCTGTGTACCAGCCGATCGCAATTTTTTCGCTTGTCGCTTCGGCGTGAAAATCAATAAAAATGTACGGCGTGCGCTTTTTCGCTTCTTCTATTAATTCATCCGCTTTAGCAAACGGATCATCAAGCGGCGGAAGAAACGTCCGCCCCTGTAAGTTAATGACGGCAAGCTCTTTTCCGTTCGATTTAATATAGGTAATGCCTTTGCCCGGCGTACCTTCCGGGAAATTCGCCGGCCGGACAAGATGCGGCACATCATCAATAAAGTCGAAGATCTCTCTTTTATCCCACGTATGGTTTCCCATTGTAATGGCATCTGCTCCCGCTTCCATCAGGCTGTGGTAGATCTTTTCCGTCAGGCCTTTTCCGTGTGCTGCATTTTCTCCGTTAATAATTGTAAAATGCGGTTTATGTTTCGCTTTCAGTTTCGGGACATATTCTTTTACCATGTCGCGGCCCGGGGAACCGACAACATCTCCGATAAATAAAATTCTCATACATTCCATTCCTTCCTTTTCAGGGACTCAAAAAAATAAAGTGATGCGCTAAGCATCACTTTATTTTGCATACTCTACGGCTCGAGTTTCTCTGATTACGGTCACTTTAATGTGGCCCGGATAATCAAGCTCGTCCTCAATTCGTTTACGGATATCACGTGCCAAACGATGGGCTTCTAAATCATTAATGGAGTCCGGTTTTACCATGATGCGAACTTCACGGCCGGCCTGAATCGCAAATGATTTTTCAACACCTTCGTAAGACTCGGAGATTTCTTCAAGCTTTTCAAGTCTGCGGATATAGTTTTCGAGCGTTTCACTTCTCGCGCCCGGTCTTGCGGCTGACAATGCATCAGCGGCAGCGACCAGAACGGCGATAATGGAAGTCGGCTCTTCGTCTCCGTGGTGTGACGCAATACTGTTAATGACGACTGGATGCTCTTTATATTTGGTCGCAAGCTCCACTCCGATTTCCACGTGGCTTCCTTCCACTTCATGGTCAATTGCTTTTCCGATGTCATGCAGAAGACCGGCCCGCTTGGCAAGCTTTGCATCTTCTCCAAGCTCGGAAGCCATTAAACCGGCTAAAAATGCAACTTCCATAGAATGTTTCAGTACGTTCTGCCCGTAGCTTGTACGGAATTTCAACCGGCCGAGGATCTTGATCAGATCCGGGTGGAGTCCGTGAACGCCGACTTCAAACGTCGTCTGCTCACCCATTTCCCGGATATAGTCATCAACCTCACGGCGGGATTTTTCAACCATTTCTTCAATGCGCGCCGGGTGAATACGGCCATCCTGAACGAGTTTATCAAGAGCGATTCTTGCCGTCTCCCGTCTGATCGGATCAAATCCGGAAAGAATGACTGCTTCAGGTGTGTCATCAATAATCAGGTCAATACCTGTAAGCGTTTCAAGCGTACGAATGTTACGCCCTTCACGGCCGATGATACGTCCTTTCATCTCATCATTCGGAAGATTGACGACCGATACCGTCGTTTCGGCAACATGATCTGCTGCACAGCGCTGCAAAGCAAGCGACAGAATGTTTTTCGCCTTTTTATCTGCCTCTTCTTTCGCACGGTTTTCGGTTTCTTTTGTCATGATGGCGATGTCATGTGAAAGCTCATTTTCAACCCGGTCAAGAATGATTTGTTTCGCTTCATCCCGTGTCAGGCTCGAAATGCGTTCGAGTTCTGACTGCTGCATACGAATCATCTCATCCACTTTGCTTTCCATCTCTTCAATATGTTGTTGTCGTTCATTCAGAGAATGATCTTTCTTCTCCAACATCGCTTCCCGTTTATCAATTCCTTCATGTTTACGGTCAAGATTTTCTTCTTTTTGAAGTAAACGGTTTTCTTGTTTTTGAAGCTCATTTCGTCTTTCACGAACTTCCTGTTCAGCATCTATTCGAAGTGTATGGATTTCGTCCTTTGCTTCAAGCAGAGCTTCTTTTTTCAGTGCTTCAGCATCACGCTTTGCATCTTCAAGGATTTGCTCGGCAGCACCGCGTGCGCCCGCAATCTTTGCTTCGGCAATGGTTTTACGAACATAGTAGCCAACAACTAAACCGAGCAGAGTCAGCAAAATGGAGATGAGAACCGTCATTGGGGTCATACTTTCACCTCCTCTTGCTATGAACTTGGTTTTTGCTTAAATAAGTGCCGGCATGTACATTGTCTGATTTTCTCAACATACAGAACCTTCACAGGGAATGAGTCTCTCATGCCCTTGTCAAGTTTAAATGGTTTAACAATCATGTTAAAAAAACAAATGTTACAACTTCATTGTAATTGTGTCGGAAATACTTGTCAAGCTTGCCAGCTTAACGATTCGCCTCCAGCTTTGAATCTTCGCCATGTATATATCATACCATATCTTCATCCGCTTTTCGTGAATGACGGCTCTGTCAGTCCGCCTGGTTAAGCAATTGGTAAATTCTATTGTTCACCTGTCCTAATTTGGCGTTATTCTGAATGTTTGACAGTAATATGACATATTTGCTTGCCGAATGGCTGAAGCTGTTCAAAATGTTGTAACCGGGCATAACACCGTGATTGGAATAGCTTCCCGGATCAATGTAAAACCCCATGCCGTAAGCGGCACTGCTTCCTGCTGTAAACATTTTTGTGAAGCTTTCTTTTGAAAGGAGCGTGCCGTTTACGATCGCTTTATCAAATTTATAGAGATCTTCAGCGCTCATATACATGTCGCCCGCCCCGTACAGCTGCGATAAGTCCAAAAGGTGCGGCGTTACAAGACTGCCGCTCTCATCGACTTTGTAGCCGACGGCAGGATATTTGGCTTTGGCAAATGTTTTGTAAAATCCGGCATGCTTCATTCCGGCCGGTTTGAACACGTGTTCTTTTATATATTGTTCATAAGACTCCCCGCTGACCTGAGATACGATATAAGCAAGCACTGTATAGTTGGAATCCCTGTAATCCCAAACCCCGGGCTGCCGTTTAATTCCGCGGTATTCTATATCCTTGATTAAATCAATTGGAGAAATCGGTCCCTGCCCCTCAATATGCCCGTTTATGCCGGACGTATGATTGAGCAGGTTTTTCAGTGTAATGCGCGTGCCGTTAGGAAAATTCGGCAAGTATGTACTGACGGGGTCACTCGTCTGCAGCATCCCTTTTTCTTCAAGCTGCAGGACAGCCGTCGCGATTAACGCTTTTTGTGAAGAACCGATATAATATGATGTCTCCGGATTGTTTTTCATTTTTTGTTTTCGGTCCGCATAACCAAAGCCTTTTTTCAGCACAACTTTTCCATCTTTTACGATCATTGCTGTGCCGCTGAACCCGATCTGTTGCAAGTAATTGCTGATCTGTTTATTGTGATCGATTGATTTAGGTGTTTTCTCTTTTTGCGTCTTTTCTTTTTTCTGTTGAGTCTGGTCTTTTGAAGTATCAGATTGAGCGGCGGGAGCGTTTTTAACGGATTCCTTCTCCCGATGATGCGCCGTGACGGTCCAGATCATAATAAAAACAGTAACAAGCAGCAGAAAAAGAAACAGCCCTCCCGTTTTCATCAGCTTTTTCTTTCTTTTTTTATTTATTCTTGTGCGGCGGGGGCTCGTCATCTTTTTTCCTCCTCAGATATAATTTCAACTTTCGCCATGATGTTAGACGAGTGAAGGGTGAAAAAAGTTGTAACATTCCAGATAAAATTTTCCGAAACAGCCAGTGTTTTTTTGAAACACACAAAAAAAAGAGCGGAAATTGCTTATTCCGCTCTTTTGATCGTGTTTTATTCTTCTAATTCCATCTCTTCCTGAACTTCTTCCGCTTTGTCCGTTACACCGTTATTGTCTAAACCGTAATATTCACGGATTTGTTCCTGAATCATCAGCATGATGTCTTTATTTTCTTTTAAGAACTGCTTGGCGTTTTCACGGCCCTGACCGAGGCGTTCTTCTTCATAAGAATACCACGAACCGCTTTTTTGCACGATATCCAGTTCAGTTCCAAGGTCGATGATTTCCCCTTCTTTGGAGATTCCTTCACCGTACATAATGTCCACTTCAGCCGTACGGAACGGAGGAGCGACTTTGTTTTTTACGACTTTAATTCTCGTTTTATTCCCCATCACGTCGTTGCCCTGCTTTAATTGCTCGGCACGGCGCACTTCAAGGCGCACGGAAGAATAGAATTTCAGCGCGCGGCCGCCCGGTGTCGTCTCCGGATTTCCGAACATAACGCCGACTTTTTCACGAATCTGGTTAATAAAGATTGCGATTGTTTTAGATTTATTGATGGCGCCGGAAAGCTTACGGAGCGCCTGAGACATGAGACGCGCCTGTAAACCGACGTGTGAATCACCCATGTCACCTTCAATTTCAGCTTTTGGAACAAGCGCCGCAACAGAGTCAACGACTACGATATCAACAGCTCCGCTTCGCACCAGCGCTTCAGCAATCTCTAGCGCCTGCTCTCCCGTATCCGGCTGAGAAAGCAGAAGCTCTTCGATATTGACACCGAGCTTTTGCGCGTAAACAGGATCAAGAGCATGCTCAGCATCAATAAATGCTGCCTGTCCGCCTTTTTCCTGAACCTCAGCGATTGCGTGAAGCGCTACAGTCGTTTTACCTGAGCTTTCAGGTCCGTATACTTCAATAATCCGTCCGCGCGGGTATCCGCCTATTCCGAGAGCGGTATCAAGTGCAAGGGAACCGCTTGGCACCGTTGAAATTCTTGTATCTGTTTTTTCTCCGAGCTTCATGATGGAACCTTTGCCGAATTGTTTTTCTATTTGCTTAAGAGCCATATCTAAGGCTGCCTGACGATCACTCATTTATTTTTTCCTCCTTTATCTTGCCACTACATATACTATACCTTGTTTACTGGCATTTGCCAAGAAAAAAGCGAACGCATATTCGGATTTTTTCCGCGTTCGCTTTTCTGCAAAAGAGCATAATTTCCCTTGTAAAACTTAAAAATCAGAGAAAACGCCTCTTTAAAACTTTATTTTTGATCCAGCATTTTCAAAATGAGATGGCAGCCGTATTTAGCTGCGCGCTTTCTGATTCCGGTTCTTGAGCCGGCAAAGTTAAATTCGTGCACCTCTTCTTTTCCTTCCGCCGAAATGCCGATAAAGACGCGGCCCGGCGCATGCCCTTCCTGCGGGTCGGGACCCGCAACCCCGGTAAAGCTGATGCCGATATCGCTTCCGGTCAGCTTTCTCACACCGGCTGCAAGCTCTTTCGCACACTCTTTGCTGACCGCTCCGCTTTCTGCGAGTGTCTCAGCTTTCACGCCGAGCACATGCTGTTTCACGCTGTCGGAATAGCAGACAACGCCTCCTGCAAATAGTTGAGACGCACCGCTTAAATCAGTCACCCACTCTGAAAACAGGCCGCCTGTAAAGCTTTCGGCAGAAGAAATCGTGATTTTGTTTTGTCTGCATGCTTTTGAAAGCTCCTTCACCAGAGACGTATCATCATATCCGTAGAAAAATTCACCGACACGTTCTAAAATGGCGGCTTCCGTTTCTTTTAAAAGCCGTTCTGTTTCTTTTTCGTCAGCATGTTTCGCCGTTAAACGCAGCGTGACCTCGCCGTCAGCAGCGAGCGGCGCAATCGTCGGGTTCGTCTGCGCATCAATGATATCTTCTAAATCAGCTTCAAGCTGGGATTCACCGATTCCGAAAAACCGTAGCACGGTTGAAACGATTTTCTCATTAGAACCGAGCTTTTTAAGAAGCAGCGGCTTCGCTTCATTTTCAAACATCGGACGCAGCTCGCTCGGCGGCCCGGGAAGCAGCATATAAAGCCTTGAGCCGTGCTCCGCAAGCATTCCCGGCGCCATGCCGAAATGATTCGCCAAAACGTCTGAGCCCTCAATGACGAGCGCCTGTTTGCGGTTATTCGGCGACATGGTCCGTTTTGTTTTCGCGAAATATTCTTCGATCGACCGGAACGCTTCGTCATTCAGAACGAGCGGGCGCCCCAGTGTGTTTGCAATGGTTTCTTTCGTCAAATCGTCCTTGGTCGGTCCGAGGCCGCCTGAAAAAATAATCAGGTCTGAGCGCTCTTCGGCAATGCGGATGACTTGCTTAAGCCGCTCCGGATTGTCACCGACAGCGGTATGATAAAACACGTTTACACCGATTTCCGCCAGCTCTTTACTGATAAACTGCGCGTTCGTATTGGCGATCTGGCCTAGCAGAAGCTCCGAGCCGACTGCAATGATTTCTGCTTTTTTTGCTATTTCCATCTTTAAGTCCTTCTTTCTTAGTTAGATGTTTTTAACGCATCCCAGTTCTTCGCAAAATAATCCCAGCCGGAAATGACTGTGAACAGCACGGCCACCCATAAAGCGATATCGCCGAACGGGAAAGAAACGAGCTCAAACGGAAGATTATGCAGCAATAGCGCGGCAACAGCGATGATCTGAGCCCATGTTTTAATTTTCCCCAGCATATTGGCGGCTACAACTTCCCCCGTTCCCGCCAGCACAAGTCTTAATCCCGTTACGGCAAATTCGCGGCTGATGATGATGATGACCATCCACGCCGGCGCAAGGTCAAACTGCACAAGCGTAATTAATGCCGCGGATACCAGCAGTTTGTCAGCCAGCGGATCTAAAAATTTCCCGAAGTTTGTCACGAGGTTCAGTTTTCTGGCGTAGTAGCCATCCACCCAGTCAGTCGTTGATGCGATAATGAATAAAACAGCTCCCGTAAGATGCGCGACCGGAATCGATTCATCCCCTATATGAACGCTGCCCCACTGAAAAGGAACAAGCATGATAATCATAAATACAGGAATTAAAGCGATTCTTGCCAGTGTGATTTTATTCGGTAAGTTAAACATAAAGCCCCTCCAATAATATGTACTCGGACGTGAAGAAAAAGTCATCTTAATCGTTCAGATGACTTTTTCCCCTTTTATTTTTTCATCTTGATTGTGATGGTCTGCGCCATCACATCATGCGGATTGAGTTCATAGGACAGAACCTCTCCGTTGATTTTAATTTTCAGGTTAGGGGCATAGCCCGTGCGGATTTCAATCTGCTTTTGATCCGTGACGTCTTTTTTAAAGGTTTCGCCTTTTTGCAGCGTTCCTTCTTTTAAAGAACCGCCGCTGTCATCACGGACGCGGATCCATGCGCTGTCAGAAGCAATCAGTTCAAGCTTATACTTATCTGCCCCGGAGACGTTGTATGAAGAAGCCGAGCCTTCCGTTCCGGCCGCTTTGATCTCCGTCTTTTCACTGCTTTTTTCTTTCTTTTTCTGCTCTGACGCTTTTGTGTCCTTTTTGTCTTTTTTGCTGTCAGATTGCGCTTCGTCATTTGTATTGCCGTCGTTTTTCAGCGCAGAATCCTTAGGAATCTCATACTTGCTCTCACTTTGGGTGACGGCTTTATCTCCGTCTGTCTGCCCGGATTTGCTCATTCCGAGCTGAATAATCGCATAAATGATCGCAATGACGATAATGACACCGATGACGACAAGGACGGTCGGAAGCCATTCCGCCGCCTTTGAAGCGGACTTAGGAAGCTCCCTTTGCATGGCGAGACCGGAGATTTTTTCCGACACATCGTCATGGTACGTGTTAGGGATGTCTTTTTTATATTCTTCAAATAACTGATCTGAATCAAGCCCGACAGCTTCAGCGTATTGCTTGATAAACGCCCGCACATAAAAATTGCCGGGAATGACGTCATAATTGCCTTCTTCCAGAGCGGTTAAGTATCTTTTCTGAATTTTCGTCGCCGCCTGAAGTTCATCCAACGACATCCCTTTTTCCTCTCTGGCTTCTTTAAGCCGGATTGCTAATTCTGTCACAACAAACACCTTCCAATATTAAAAATCAAAGCTTGAAAAACCGGTCTGATCAAACATTTGCGGTTCTTCTGCATGTTCATATGTAATGACTTCGTCAGGATCATTTCTGAGTTCGATAATATAATCGAAATCATCGAGCGTATACTCCGAATTTTGAACAAAAATATCGGGGTGCTCCACGACCTTTGTCGCCGGAAGCCGCATAATTTCACTGACGAGCTGAAGATGGCGCTCAGATCCCCGTCTTGTCGAAACGATGCCGTCGAGGATAAACACGTTTTCCGTGCTGTATTCATCGGCAACCAGCTGGCTCCGGATCGTTTGTTTTAGCAGCGTTGATGATACGAAAAGCCATCTTTTGCTGGCACAAACGCTTGACGCGACGATGGACTCCGTTTTCCCGACCCTCGGCATTCCCCGGATTCCGATCAGTTTGTGCCCTTCTTTTTTAAACAGCTCGGCCATAAAGTCAACCAAAAGACCGAGCTCGTCCCTTTCAAAACGGAAGGTTTTTTTGTCATCGGCATCACGCTGAATGTATCTTCCGTGGCGGACTGCGAGACGGTCGCGAAGCCTCGGTTCTCTCAGCTTCGTTACTTTAATGGTCTCCATTGTTTTTAAAATTGATTCCAATCGTTTAATTTGATCTATATGCCGGCATCTGAGCAGCATTCCCCTTCTGGAAAGGTCGACACCGTTAATTGTGACAATATTAATTGACAGCATCCCGAGAAGAGATGAAATATCCCCGAGCAGGCCGGGGCGGTTCACTTGAATTTCATATTCAAAATACCATTCGAGCTTTGCCAAATGATATACCCCCTCCATTGTGGCAAATTTTTACCTTCCTTTATCATAAAACATTTTTCTCTAATTAGAAAGAAGAATGTTGCTCTATAGAGGAAAACATAAAAAAAGAGAGGAGAAATCCCCCCTCTTAATGAGTGCTGTTATTTTCAACAAGCTTCACCATCATATTTGCGATGGCGCGCTGTTCATCTTCAGAAGCAACGCTCCAAAGATCAGCAAGCACTTTTTCCTGATGGTTTTTCGAGTCGACTTCGTTCGCAAGGTAACCGCCGATTTCTGTAGCGAGGTCAGTGATCGTTTCATCACTCATCCCTTTTTCCTGCGCATAGTTCAATCTGTCTCCAAGGAAATTCTTCCAATTATCCCAGTTTTCTAATACTGACATGTTGGGTTCCTCCATTTCATCTGTTGTTACAAAATTATTTTGTCCGTACAGATGCAAACTATACACACATTTTTTTCAGCAGTGCCAGCCGCCGTTTACCGATAATATATGCCCCGTAATATAGGAAGCCTTGTCCGATAATAAAAAGGCCGCCGCTTCGGCGATTTCCTCCGGCTTTGCCAGCCGGCCCGCGGGAATTTCCTCTGCCAACGCTTCTTTTTCATCAGACGTGAACTGATCAAGCATATTTGTATCAACGGCACCCGGCGAGACTGCATTCACCCGGACGCCGCTCGGAGCAAGCTCTTTGGCAAGCGCTTTGACGAACGAATGCTGCGCTCCCTTGACCATGCTGTATAATACCTCGCACGATGCGCCTGTTTCTCCCCAGACGGAACCGATCGCGACGATGCCCCCGCTTTTTTTCCGGATCATGCCGGGCACCAGATTACGCGCCAAAAGAAACGGACTCGTCACATGCAGCTGCACCATCTCCAGCGCCGTGTCATCCGTAACGTCCGTAATCAGGCCGAAATGACTTTTGCCGCTGTTTAATATCAGAGCGTCCACAGGCTGCTTAACGGAACGGCTGAGTGTCTCCGCGCCATCCGGTGAGGACAGATCCGCCTGAATAACGGAGGCTTTTATGCCGAATGATGCGCCCAGCCTTTCCGCAAGCCTGTGTGCGGCTTCCTTATTAGAATGATAATGCAAAAGGACGTCATACCCGTTTTTTGCGAGGACTTCACTTATACTTTGTCCGATTCCGCCGCTTGCTCCGGTTACGAGCGCTGTCTGTTTCATCAATCAATACTCCTTCTTTCCCCAGAAAAACATCCCTCAGGGCGTGAGGGATGTTTTTGTTATGATTTTGGCACGACTTTGCAGACTGTCAGCCTTTCTTCTGATATTTCTTCTTTAATAACCCGCTTTACGTCTTCCAGCGTAATCTGCTCCAGTACGGTTACGACATCAAACAGACTCATATCTAAAAAGGCGTAGCGTGTGAATTGGTTGGCGATATATTCAGGCGAATTGAGCGCTTTTAAGAATGACCCGATCTTCTTTTTTCTCGCAAGGTCAAGTTTTTCCGCAGTCACGGCTGATTCCGCATCAAGCAACATGTGTTTTAATTCGTCAGCGAGCTTATCCGCCTCCGGTGTATCTCCTCCGACAGAGGCAAAACCGAATCCGTATTCAGCCGTGTAATCAAAGCTGAAAGTTTCATCAATGTAGCCTTTGTCGTACAAGTCGCCGTAATGCGGTGAGCTTTTTCCGAAAAGACATTCAAGCATGAGGTTCATGCTGAGCTCGTGCTTCAACAGCTCCTGCCCCGTTTTATAAGGGTCTTTCGCCTTTAAGCCGACAAGACATTTTGAGCCTTGCACGTTCATTTTTAACTCCTGCTCCCGGCGGAAAACCGCTTCCTGCTCCTGAACTTCTTCACGTTTGATTTCAGGCTGGTCTGTAAACGGCTTTTTCTCCTGGTTTTTCCGCACCTGGCTGATGACCGCTTCAGGATCTACGGGGCCGACGATAAAGAGCAGCATATTGCTCGGGTGATAAAACGTTTCGTAGCACTCATACAGCAGATCTTTCGTAATATGTGAGATGCTCTCCACCGTTCCGGCAATGTCAATTTTCACGGGGTGGTCTTTATACATATTTTCGATAAGGCCGAAAAACAGCCGCCAATCCGGATTATCATCATACATATTGATTTCCTGGCCGATGATGCCTTTTTCTTTTTCAACTGATTTTTCCGTGAAATACGGGTCCTGAACAAAATCCACGAGTGTTTCCAGGTTTTTCTCCACATTAGAAGTGCTGGAGAACAGATAAGCGGTTCGTGTAAATGATGTAAAGGCATTTGCCGACGCCCCCTGCTTACTGAAGTCCTGAAACACGTCGCCGTCCGCTTTTTCAAACAGTTTATGCTCCAGAAAATGCGCGATTCCGTCAGGGACGTGTACCATTTCTTCCTTATTTAAAGGAACGAATTGATTGTCAATGGAACCGTACTTTGTCGTAAACACGGCGTATGTTTTATTAAAGCCCTGTTTCGGCAGCACATAGACATCAAGGCCGTTTGCCATTTTTTCATGATACAGCGTTTCCTGAAGCTGTTCGAAGTTTATCGGTTTAGTCAAGATGCTCCCCCCGTCCCTTTTAAGAAATAAGTCGTATCCAGCTTAATGTTCTTTCCGACATTGATAATGTCCTCTTTTGTCACTTTCTCGATATTGTCAAGGAATCTTTCGATCGGTATCTCTACTTGGGCTGAGGCCTGCTGATACAGAAATTCCGCTAAACCGTATGCCGTATCAATGGTTTCTAATACTTGATTTTTAATAACGGCTTTCGTTTGGGCGATATCATCTTCTGAAAAGTCACCGTTTTGCATAGCCTGAAACTGTTCTTCAATGATGGTGACGGCCTGCTTGTAATTTTTCACCTCAATGCCCGACATGACCATCAAAAGCCCTTTGAAGCTTTCCACCCTTGAGGCTGCATAATAGGCGAGGCTCGCTTTTTCACGGACATTTATAAACAGCTTTGAATGAGAGAAACCTCCGAACAGCCCGTTAAACACCTGCAATGCAGGATAATCCGGATCTGTATATGTCGTATTGGTCCGGAATCCGATATTCAGCTTGCCCTGCTTGACGTCCTCTTCATCAATGACTTCCTTCGGATCGGGCTGTTCATTCGCCGCGCTTCTTTCAAAAGGCTGCAGCTCCCGTTCTTCCGTTTTAAAATACGTATCAACGGCCGTTTTCACCTGATCTGTATCAACATCGCCGATGACGTACAGGTCCAGCTGATCTTCGCGTATGGCTTTTTGATAGGCTTCATACAAATCTTGCGGTGTAATGTGTTCAACATCATCGAATTCGCCGTTGACGTGAAGGGCATACGGTTCGCTTTTGCACATTTCCTGAACGAGACGCAGATTAGAATATCTCATCTTATCATCATATACGGCTTGAATCCGCTGTTTCAGCGTCCGTTTTTCCTGCGTGACATAAAGGGGCAGGAAGGCGCCGTTTTCCAAAGCGGGCGAAAAGACAAGCTCTGATAAAAGCTGAAGGCCTTTTTCCAATAACGGTGTGCGGTCCTTCAGATACTTTTCATTAGGAATCTCAAGCCTGAACGTAATGACATGACGTTCTCCCTTTTTTGTCAGATCAGCTGAAACGGATGTGCCGTACAGCTCATCAAAATAAGACCGCAGATCAGCGGTTTTCGGGCGGCTTTCTGTTCCGCGCAGAAGCACATGCGGAAACAGCGCTCTTTTTGTTACGAGCTCTTTCGTTAAAGGAGCCAGCATTTTAAACGTCAGCGAAACGGTTTTAAATTTCTCGGTCTTTACGATGTGGGTGGTGATCCCGCCGTGCTTTGACTTCATTTCATTTACGTAAGTCATGTGAAACCTCCTTCGTTCATTCTTTCATAGTATGTATTATGACCAAATTTCAGCATTCGCAAAAAAGAGTACGCAGATGTAATTATATCAACTGGAGGATTTATAAGGAAACAAAAAACCTCTGCCCGAAAACAGGCAGAGGTATTGAACGTTATTTTTTCAAATTGAAAGGCCACCAGTTGGCTCTTCCGAATATTTTCACCATGACAGGTACAAAAAACGGAAGGACGACAATTGCGTACATGAGAAGGCCTGTTAATACCACGGTTGCAATCTGTAATAAGGAAAGAACGCCTGACGGCAGCATGGCCGCAAAGGTTCCCGCTAAAATAATCGCCGCAGAAATGATGACGGAACCCATATTTTTCATACTGCGGATCATTGCGGGTTCCGTTCCTTCTTTTTTAAGCTCATTAAAACGGTCCATTAAAAAGATGGAATAATCCACGCCAAGAGCCATCAAAATGACAAAGCCGAAGAACGGCACGGCCCAGTTTACGCCCGGATACCCGAAGAAGTGTGTAAAGATGTATTCCGTCACGCCGATGGATGCGAAATACGTCAGTACGAGCGACGCCACTAAATAAACAGGCATAATGAGGGAGCGCAGCATCACGATGAGAATCAGAAAAATTCCCGCCAGCATAAACATTGCCGTCCGTTTGAAGTCTGAATCCGATACTTCCTTCAGATCGGCATTCATGCTGGAGACTCCCGAAACGCCGAAGGAAGCATTCTTCAGATCCGTGTTCGGAATGGCCCTTTTTACGCTCGCTTTGATCGCTTGAATATCTTGAATGGCCGTATTTGAGTAAGGATTGTTATCAAGAACGACGGTCAATTCTGTCGTTTTTCTGTCATCTGACATGTACGTATTAAACACGCTTGTAAAATCACTGTTTGTCAACGCGTCTTTCGGCACAAACCAGCCTGTCATTTCTTTGTCTGACGCCTTGTGAAGCTCACCCAGGTAATCATTCGCCCCCATCATGCCGCTTGATACTTTCTTAAGCCCTTTTACACTGTCGTTAAGGCCTGAAGAAAGATCGCTGAGCCGGGAAGAAAAATCACCGAGACCGCTCTTCATTTTTTTCTGGCCCTCCGCGAGCTGTCCTGCCGCCGATTCAAGGCGCGGCATTTGTCCTGCGAGAGCCCCCTGTCCGTCTGACACTTGCTGCAGACCGTTTTCAATACTGGTCAGACCGTTGATCATTGCGTTAATTTGAGTGTCAATCTTCTTCTGAGCGGCTGCCAGCCGGGCAAATTGTTTTTCCGCTTGCTGCAGATGAGCCTTTTGACTGTCGACCTGTTCAGAAAAAGCTTCTGCATCCGCGTTTGCCTTGGAAACGGCTGACTGTACACCTGTAAAGGCCGATTTGATTTCTTGGTAAGAGGGATCGGTTTTGACTGACGGTATTGACGCTTCCAATTTTGCAAACGGCAGCCGGGCAAGCTGCTTGTTCAAATCGGCAAGCTGTCTGCTGGCTTCATCTTTCATCGGCAGGACGGTTTTTACCAATTTTAAAGCGTTTTGCGTTTCTGAAGCGAGACCGCTGTTTTGTTTGAGCTGTGAAGTCAGCATTTGTTTTTGCTCTTCAATCTGCTTTCTCATCTGGGCGACGCCGGCTTTATTCTCGTTCACGCCAGCCTGCAGTTTATTCAGGTTTTCTCCTATATCAGAAAGCCCGGATTTCAGAGACAATGTTCCGTCAATAAGCTGATTGACGCTTTTCCCCGACTCTTCGATCTGCGGCTGTGAATCAGCTAACGACTTTGCGGCATGCCCTAATCCGTCCGTGATTTTTTCAAGTCCCGTATTGCCCTTATCAAGTCCTTCTTGAAGCTGCTTTGCCTGATTTGTGACAAATAATTGATTCAATCCGTTTCCAGCAGGGCGCGTGGCGCTTCTGACCGTTTTTACACCCTCTGTTTTTTCAAGTTCTCTGCTGATTTTTTCGATATCAATCAGGTGTTTTTCGGTATTTAATGTCTCATCATTTTTGATGACGACTGTGGCCGGAAGAAGTTCTCCCGGGCCGAATGCGTCTGAAATCGTATTAAACGCGCGGACGGATTCATATTTATCCCCGATTTCGTCAAGACTGTTGTAAGATAGCGACCCTTTGTAAAGAAGGATAGGCGGGACGGTGAATACCGCAACGATTGCAAGACTGATGAGCGGCCTTTTAAATGAAAACCGTCCTGACGTTTCCCATGCTTTGCTTTGAGGATGGGAAATATCGCCCTTAACAGGCCAAAACAATCTTTTTCCTAAAACAGCCATAAAAAACGGCACGATCGTCATGAGCGCAAGCAGCAGCACCGCGACACCGACCGCAACGGCCGCTGCCGACTGATACAGCTTAAATGTCGCAAATCCGATGCAGGCAAATCCGATCAGCACCGCACCGCCGCTGTACAAAACCGTCTTTCCGGCCGTTTTGTAGGTGACGACGATCGCTTCTCTTATATCAGCGCCATGCGACAGTTCTTCTTTAAATCTGCTGAGAAGCAGGATGCAGTAGTCTGTGCCGATCCCGAACATAATCGCAACCATAAAAATCTGAGTAAAAGTTGAGAGCGGAAAATTCAGCTGATCGACTAAAAATGCGACAATCGACTGGCTGACTAAATAAGATATCAATACTGATAAAAGCGGTACAAACGGAGCGACCACTGACCGGAATACAAGAATCAGCACGATCAGGATAAAGGCAACCGTTATATATTCAGTCTTTTTTAAGCCGTCCTGCGAGCTTTTCAGCACATCTTCGTCGATCAGCGACTGGCCTGTAATGCCGTATGATACGCCGTACGGTTTCAGCTCTTTATCAATTTTATTTTTTATTTCGAGGATATCGTTTTTGGATGTATCAAGCTGCAGCTGAACGAGCATCGTTTGTCTGTCTTTTGACAGCAGCTGTTTTTTGATGTCGTCATTTTTCTCCCCGAAGTATGAAGTCACCGTTTTAATCTGAAGCGCTTTTTTCTGTTCAGACAAAGTGCTGACGGCTTCTTCCAGACGATCTTTTTTGTCTGTCATTAAGCCTTTTTCGTGAAATACGATGACGGCAGAAGAAGACGGTGCATCTGAATCAGACATTTCATCAAGCAATTCATGGGCGTAAGAAGAGGAATACCCGTCCGGTACGGAAATCTGCCCTTTCTCCCGTGTCAATTCAGCCATATCAGGCGCTGTAAGCATAAATATCACCGTTGCGGCGACCCATACCGCGGCGATGATCCAGCGAGCTCGGATAATGTTTTTCATTATGTCTGCTGATCCTCCTCTGTCATCATCAATCGATATAATTTTTCATATGTATTAACAAACATCTCCGCCTCGTCTTCATCAAAATACATAATATATGAACGGACGAGTTCCTCAATCCGCCGCTCCACACGGTGAAATACTTCCGTCCCCTTTTCCGTGACATTTAAAAGTATGCTCCGGCGGTCGCTTTGGCTGCGTTCTCTATTGATGTAGCCTTTTTCATACAGGCGGTTCGTCATCGATGTAATGGCGCTTTTATTGACGTGGCACACCGCGGCCAGTTCAATTGATTTGCAATCCGGATTGAGCATAATATAGCGGAGGATGTAATATTGATCCAATGTCAGCTCTTTGTTCACTTTTTCAGCGATAATGCTGTCAATTTTTTTTAAGACGTGCAGGTATACATCGGAATAACGCTGAATCAGCTGCTTTACTTTTTCTTCATGCACCTTTTCCCCCTCCTTCCGATAGTTAAAATGTTTAACTATTAAAAAGGATAACGACTTGACGGTATCATGTCAATCTTCATAATAAAATAAAAAAAGACAGTGCAGATTACACCGTCTTTAATGATTCCTTTTTTTCTTTTGCTTGTGATGAGATATTTAACAGCGCTAAAAATACAGACACAATGCCGCAAAAAGCGGATAAAATAAAAATCAGCCAGCCTGCATTTGACATCAGCGCAGCAAAGATCGGCGGTCCCGCCGCTACTCCGATAAACCGCATGCTGTTATAAAATGAGGTGATGGTTCCCGATTCCTCGTTGTCTACGCCTTCTGTGATGACAGCGTCTAAAGCCGGCAATGCCATTCCGATACCGATACCGCTGACACACAAAAAGATAAATAATAAATAAAAACTGTGATTCCACCATAGGCCGATAAACGACAGTGTCACGGCACTCATTCCGAAAACGATGCAAAACTTCATTTTGCCTTGGTCTTTTCCGATTTTTCTGCCTGATATATATGAACTGACGGATAGAAATAAAAGCGGGATTGCCAAAAGCGCTCCTTTAGCCACACCGTCAATTCCGTATTTCTTCTCGAGTGAGTCTGATAAATAAAAAAGAACCCCGAACAGCAAAAACATAATCACGCAGCCGATGATAAAAACCGTAAAGAGCCAGCGTCCGTCACGCTTAAATATGCGGCCGACATTTTTCACAAATTCGGAAATAGAAGGCGCTTCTTTTTGTTCCTCCGGCTTTGCCACCAAAAACAATACGAGAAAAAAACTGATGAGCGAAAAAAACGGAATGAACCAAAACGGCATAAACCAAAACCATGCAGCCAAGAGCGACCCGAGAATCGGGCTTATTACTTTCCCGGCAGTGTTAGACGTCTCAATGTCGCCGAGCCCCGCGGTAATCCGCTCATCATCCCCTTTGAATAAATCACCGATAAACGGCATCACTACAGGAGCCGCCCCTGCCGAACCGATTCCCTGCAGCACCCGTCCCGCCAAGATAATGGGATAAGGATGCTTGAACGCGGTGGAAGCTATCGCAGCAAGCGCTCCGCCCGCACCGGCTATGAGAAGACAAGGCAGAAGAACCTTTTTTCTTCCGAATTTATCGGACAAATATCCGGCAATCGGAATACAAATAATCGCCACAATCGAATAGACCGTTATAATTAACGACACTTGAAAAGACGATATGGACAGCTTCTTTTCAATCATCGGAAGCACAGGAATCAGCATGGAATTCCCGAGTGTCATCACGAGCGGTACAGAAGCCAGAGCAATGATATTTTTCGTTCCATTTTTCTTCTTACTCAACTTATTCACCCATTCACTATACTTGGTTGTTTCCTGTTTTATTGTGCCTTGCAGAAAACAAAGTATGTACTGAAACGGCAAATAAAAAAACAGACACATGACGCGTCTGTCTTAAAAACGTTTTCTTACAACATGAAAACTGAACTTATCAGCCCGGAAATAATTTAATGAATACAGCACAGGTTCATCATTCTGATTATAGTGGGTTTGCTTCAGCAATAAAAGCGCCGTCTCCGGCTCGCATTCCAAAACCGGTGAAATCGTATCGTGATATCCGATCGGTTCGATATCAGCAACGGCATAGCTGATCACAGACCCGGAGTTTTTTTCCAAAAGATCAAAAATAGACTCCTGTTCATGACAGAAAGAATTCGGCAGAATGTGCATCGGAATCGTATCTAAACAGTAAACGACCGGAGTGCCGCTTGCCGTTCTCACGCGTTCCAAATAAAAAAGCTCCTGCTCAGGCTCAAGCCGGAATCTAGCGATATCTTCATCAGACGGCGTGATGACCTGAGACGACAAAAAAATTGTACCCGGCACCATGTTCGCCTGCTGAATCGTTTTCGTCACGCTGTTGAGCTGTTCAATACCTGAAAGAAACAGCGGTTTTGTATGGACGAAAGTGCCCACACCGTGCCTTCTGATAATCACATGCTCCTCTTCAAGGATACGCAAAGCTTCACGCAGAGTTGCCCGGCTGACACCCATTGATTTTGAAAGCTCAAATTCAGAAGGAAGCTTTTCCTTTTCGGTGTAAATTCCGTTTTGTATATCCTCTTTGATTCGCTCAATCACTTTTAGATACAAGTGACGATTGTCAGCTTTTGTAGACATGTTTCCCCTCCGTAAACCACTTTCATAAATTATTGAACAATTGGGACAACTATATCATGTTTTAATAAAAAAATAAATAGGAATGATTTTGGTGATATCATTTTCAGTGAAAACTCTCTCCTTTTTAAGAAGAGAGCTCATCATATTGTTCCTTAGATAATAGTACTTCCCTCGGTTTGCTTCCTTCATACGGCCCGACGACGCCCCGTTCCTCCATTGCGTCAATCAGACGGGCAGCTCTCGTATATCCGATTCTGAACCGCCTTTGAAGCATGGAGACTGATGCCGTCTGCATGCCGATAATCAAATCGACCGCTTCGTCATAGAGATCATCCGTTACTTCACTGTGTGTTTCCGAAACTTCTTCCGGAATCATCTCTTCTTGATACTGCGCTTTTTGCTGCGTAATGACATGATCGACGACATGCTCAACCTCTTCATCGGATAAGAATGCCCCTTGCACACGCACCGGCTTATTTGCGCCTACAGGCAGAAACAGCATGTCTCCGCGCCCCAGAAGCTTTTCAGCGCCGCCCATGTCTAAAATTGTCCGTGAATCGGTCTGAGATGAGACACTGAAGGCAATTCTTGATGGAATGTTGGCTTTAATAACACCGGTAATAACGTCAACTGAAGGCCTCTGTGTCGCGATAATCAAATGAATTCCCGCCGCCCGCGCCATCTGTGAAAGTCTCGTAATTGAATCTTCCACGTCGGAAGAAGCGACCATCATCAGATCGGCAAGCTCGTCAACGATGACGACGATGTACGGCAGCTCAGGCTGCTTGACTTCTTCTTCGGCATTTGACCGCTTAATATGATCGTTATAGCCTTCTATATTTCTCGTACCCGTATGGGAGAACAGCTCATAGCGGCGCTCCATCTCATTGACGACCTTTTTCAAAGCCTGCGAGGCCTTTTTCGGATCTGTCACGACCGGCGCAAGCAGATGAGGAATGCCGTTATACACATTCAGTTCAACCATTTTCGGGTCAATCATCATCATCTTCACTTCATGCGGTTTGGCCCTCATCAGAATGCTCGTAATAATACCGTTGACACAGACGCTTTTTCCGCTTCCCGTTGCCCCCGCTACGAGCAGGTGGGGCATTTTGTTCAGTTCGGCAAGCACGGCTTCCCCGGAAATATTTCGTCCCAAGCCGATCAGAAGCTTCGCGTCCGGCTTGTCATTGAGCTTGGATTCAAGCACCTCTTTTAACGAAACCATCGCAACTTCAGCATTGGGCACCTCGATGCCGATTGCCGATTTACCCGGAATCGGCGCTTCGATCCGGATATCCTTCGCGGCAAGCGCGAGCGCGAGGTCATCGCTCAGATTCACGATTTTACTGACTTTGACCCCGACGTCCGGATACACTTCATATTTTGTGACCGCCGGACCGAGATGAACCTGCGTCACTTTCGCCTTTACGCCGAAACTTTGAAAAGTCCGTTCGAGTTTTCTTGCATTCTCGTAAATGTTTTTCTTATCGGTCTGCTGGCCGGTATGTTTCGGGTCAGCCAGTATGTCCAATGAAGGCATTTGATAATCTTTATTTTCAAGCTCTGTAAACGTCATCGGCGGAGCCGCAGCCGTTTCGGCACTGTCTTGAGCGCCGCCGGAAGGCTCATCTTTTGGCGCTTGTGCCGTCTCCTGCGTTTTTTCCGGAATCAGCGGTTCGGCGGGCTCTTCCTGACGGTCTGAAAAGCTTGAAATAATCGGCTCTGAATGGATGATCGGCGAAATAATTTCCTCATCCTCTTCCTCCGGTTCAGGCTCTTCTTTTTTCTTTTGAACCCGTTTTTGTTTTTTGCCCGATTTTGTTTTTGTTTTCGGCGAAGACATATTCGTTCTGACCGTCTTCATATCCTCAAGAAATGCCTGCCACTGGCCGCGGATAAACCGGCCGACGGGGCTCGTCCACTTTTTGAGCGTTTCCTGCAGTGAACGCCCTGTTACAAGAATCAGCCCCATTAAGATCAGCACGATCGCCATGATTTGTGAACCCGTTGATGCAAATAGAAAGTGGGAAGCGGCAAACAGTACCGCGCCGATCATGCCGCCGCCCAAATCAGGGGAAGCAGCCTGCTGTTTCATGTCAATCATAAACAGCTCCCACGTGTTGCCGATGACACTTGCCGACCGAATCGACCCGTGATGAGACAGATTTTTAAAGAGCTGCACGTGAGACAGCAGCAATATACTGGCGATAATACAGTACAACCCTGCCTTTCTTCTCGTTAAAAGGCTTGGACTCTTCTTTTTCCAAAACAGCGAAATTCCGAGAAGGAAG
Source organism: Bacillus sp. SIMBA_031 (assembly GCF_046535225.1). Classification (NCBI taxonomy): domain Bacteria; kingdom Bacillati; phylum Bacillota; class Bacilli; order Caryophanales; family Bacillaceae; genus Bacillus; species Bacillus sp. SIMBA_031. The sequence continues at coordinate 801,438 of NZ_JAWRXC010000001.1, read as the reverse complement.
AGCGCAATTAAGCATAAAATAAACCACTCTCCGGCAAAAAAACGGAACAAGTACACAAATGTCTGTCCCACAACGCCGAGCTGCAAAACAGCAATAATTGAGATTGCAACACAGAGCAGTCCGCTTAGTTCGTATTTTAGATTGAGCTTACTCTCTTGTTTCTTTTTAGATTTCCGTTTTTTCTTTGCCACACTCATCACCTTACTGCGTTAAAAAATGTAAAATCATACATCATGAAGAAAAGCAGCCTTTTACCGGCTGCATTTTTCTGTAGGATTCCCCTATTATAGCATATTTTGCCCCCGAGAAACGGACTGAATGCCGGTTAGATTTTCAGCTTGATTTTTTGTCCCGGAGCGATGTCCGGATTCAGAAAATCCATCGGGTTCGTACTTAAAATCTGTACGACTTCGGCTTCATTTCCCTTCATCTCAACTAGCAGCGGCACACCGGCGTAATCTACCTGTTCATGCACGCTTTGCTCTATATCCTGACCGTAAACGACTTCTTGGGGCATGACGGTATAAAGGATCATTGAATCATCCTTCCTTCCTCGCCCTTTCGTTCCTCAATCAGCTGATTCAGCTTTTTTATCGCCTGTCCGACGCCGCCCACGGCATCAATTAATCCGTAATCAGCCGCATCTTTGCCGACTACGTTCGTTCCGATGTCCCTGGTTAAGTTTCCTTTTGAAAACATCAGCTCTTTGAATTTTTCTTCGGAAATATTTGAATGATGGGTCACAAAGTTGACGACCCGCTCCTGCATTTTATCCAGGTATTCAAATGTTTGCGGAACGCCGATAACCAGACCTGTAAGCCGAACGGGGTGTATGGTCATAGTCGCTGTTTCCGCGATAAAACTATGATCACATGACACGGCGATCGGCACACCTATCGAGTGTCCCCCGCCGAGTACGATTGAGACGGTCGGTTTTGATAAGGATGCGAGCATTTCCGCAATCGCAAGCCCCGCTTCCACATCGCCTCCGACGGTGTTTAAGATGATCAGAAGTCCTTCGATTTTCGGATTTTGCTCAATCGCGACGATTTGCGGAATGACGTGTTCATATTTGGTTGTTTTATTTTGCGGCGGGAGCTGGACGTGCCCCTCAATTTGGCCGATGATCGTCAGGCAGTGAATATTAGTATCTTGGGACATTTGCGGCAGAGATGTCTCTCCCAGCTGCTGAATTTTGCTCATAATGCTGTCTTTCGCATCTGATTTTTCGGGCTGCTGTTCTTCGGTGTTTTCCATACGATGATCCATTTTATCTTTCACCCTTTCCGAATGTCTCTTTGTATTATGAACAAAGATGATGATTTCCATCCGGGACATGAACAAAAACACAGCCGGAGCATCATGCGCTCCGGCTGTGTATACATTATACTTCCATAATGATCGGAATGATCATCGGCTTGCGTTTTGTTTTTTCATAAAGGAATTGATTCAGCGCATCACGCATTGCCTGTTTCAGCGTGGACCATTCTACGGCAGATGTTTCCGTCGCTTCAGTCACGATAGAGCGGACGAGCTCAGTAGCTTGTACAATTAAACCTTCTGATTCTCTGACATATACGAAACCGCGCGTAATGATCTCAGGACCTGATACGAGGTTCTTTTTCTGCTTATCGAGTGAAATTACGACGATGAGAATGCCGTCTTGTGATAATAAGCGGCGGTCTCTCAGCACGATGTTGCCGATGTCGCCGACACCGAGGCCGTCAATCAGAACGTTTCCGTACGTGACTTTATCCCCGATTTTTACATTCTGTCCGCGGAATTCAACGACGTCACCTTTTTCAATCAAGAAAATGTCGCTGCGTTTCATGCCGATCTCTTCTGCGATTTTGGAATGCGCTTTTTGCATTCTGAATTCACCGTTAACCGGAATTAAATATTTCGGTTTCAGCAAATTAAGCATGAGTTTCAATTCTTCCTGCGAACCGTGACCGGACACATGCACGCGTTTTTGGGCGAAAATGACTTGAGCGCCGGCGCGGGCAAGCAGGTTGACGGTTTTGGAATATATCAATTCATGCCCCGGAATCGGTGTTGATGCAATGACAACGGTGTCTCCTTCTTCAATGTTAAGCTGCTTGTGCGCCTGCTTGGCCATCCGCGTAAGAGCGGCCAGCGGCTCACCATGGCTTCCGGCTGTAACAATTGCCACTTCCCGCTTCGGATATTTTTTCACATCCTGCACAGGAATAAACATTTCATCTTCGGCTTCAATATAGCCGAGCTTGCGCCCCAGCTGAAGCACGTTTTGCAGATTTTTTCCGGCGATTGCAAGTTTGCGGCCGTTCTGGACGGCAGCCTGTATCACTTGCTGGATCCGATTGATATTAGACGCGAATACAGCAATGATGACCCGGTTTTCTGAATTGTTCATCGCATCGGCAATTTCACCGCTTACATATGCTTCTGACGGAGTATATCCCGGGCGCTCCGCATTGGCGCTGTCAGAAAGCAGGGCGAGCACGCCGCTGTTTCCGATTTTGGCAATTTCGCCAATATCACATGATTGGTGATAAGCAGGCGTCTGGTCAAATTTGAAGTCTCCCGTGCATACAATAGAGCCAAGTGATGTTTTGAAGCTGACTCCCACTGAATCCGGAATACTGTGAATCGTTTTAAAGAACGATACTTTCGTTGTTTCAAATGTAATGACTGATTTAGAGTGAACTTCACGCAAATCAGCTTTTCGATTATGCCCGTACTGCTTGAGTTTTTCTCTCAGTAATGCAAGCGTAAGCTTCGTTCCGTATACCGGCACCGACAGCTTGTTCAATAAATAAAAGACGCCCCCGATGTTTTCATCGTGCCCGTGTGTCAGAAAGATGGCCTTCACGCGGTCAGCCCGTTCTACTAAGTAGGAAATATCCGGAATGACGACATCAATACCGAGCATTTCATTTTCAGGGTGCATCAGCCCTGCATCCACTACAAATATGTCTGAGTCAATTTCAATGACATATAGGTTCTTCCCAATTTCTCCAACGCCGCCAAGGGCGATAATTCTGACGTTTTCTGTATTTTTCTTTTTCAAAATCTGTATCCTCCTAGTCTCATACCCGTCCATCATCACTTGTTCCTATTATAACTGATATCAATTTTAGAAAACAAGAAGAAGCGGAAGGTTTAGGGAAAACCAATATGTATACAAAACGGTCAAACTCACGATAAAAATGAGAATGACCGCGTATTTTAACTGTATAAATTTTTTCTTACAGTTCGCTGATGACGCTGCTCAGGCTCAGACGTTCATCTTCATTCAGCGGGATAAGAGGAAGACGCACAGATCCGACATCAAGGCCTTTCAGCTGTAGCGCCGTTTTGACCGGAGCCGGATTAGGCGCTTTAAAGAGCTCCTTCATGATCGGCAGAAGCTTCTGATGAATCAGCGCTGCGGTTGCCGTCTGCCCGTTTGTATAGTTTTTAATCATCTGCTGCATGTCAGAACCTACGATATGGCTGGCCACTGACACGACTCCTCTTCCGCCGACTGCGAGAATAGGAAGCGTTAACCCGTCATCACCTGAATAGACGTAAAAATCTTCCGGTGTTTCGGCAATGATTTTCGTAATGGCATCAAGATCGCCGCTCGCTTCTTTAATCGCAGAGATATTCGGAATCTCCGCAAGTCTGATGGCCGTTTCCGGCGCAAGCGAAGCGACCGTTCTGCCCGGCACGTTGTAAAGCATCACAGGAAGAGACGTTTCTTCCGCAATGGCTTTAAAATGACGGTACATACCCTCTTGGGAAGGCTTATTATAATACGGCGTGACAAGCATAACGCAATCGACACCGGCTTCTTCAGCTTTTTTTGTCAGTTTAATGGAGTCTTTCGTATTGTTGCTTCCCGTACCCGCAATAACAGGCACGCGTCCGTTCACTTCTTTGACTGTAAATTCAAAGAGTGCAATTTTTTCTTCCGTTGAAAGTGTCGGAGATTCGCCGGTCGTGCCTGCGACGACTAAAGAATCCGTACCGTTTTTCAACAAATAGTCGATTAATGTAGACAGTTTTTGAAAGTCTACATTCCCTTTACTGTCAAAGGGGGTAATCATCGCTGTAGATATATTTCCGACATTCATTTTTTTCACCTCATCATGATTCAATCACATTTACTTTGAAAGTTCAAACACTTCATGCAGCGCATTTACGGCCGTTACCATATCTTTTTCATGAACGAGCACCCAGATCGTCGTATGGCTGTCCGCAGATTGCAGAATCGGAATGCCTTTATCAGAAAGTGCGGAGACGATTTTTGACGTGACACCCGGAACACCCATTATCCCGGCGCCGACCGCTGACACTTTCGCACAGCTCTCCGTCACTGTCGGCTCATATCCTAATTCAGCCAAAATGCTGCGCGCGGCTTCCGTTTTACTGCCGGCCACGGTATATACGATTTCACTCGGCGTAATGTTAAAGAAATCTACGCTGATTCCGGCATTTGCCATTGCTTTAAAGACTTCAGTCTGAACGTTGTATTGCCCCATTTTGGCGGGAACCTTAAATTGCGTCACATCTTTCACATGGGCGATCCCTGTAATCAGCCGTTCGAATACATCGCTGCCGATGTTAGACGAATGATGGGACGTCACCAAAGTGCCTTTGTCTTTTGAATAAGTGGAGCGCACGCGAATGGGCACCTTTGCCTGCATGGCGATTTCCACCGCGCGCGGATGAATGACTTTCGCGCCTTGATAGGCAAGGTTGCAGATTTCCGTATATGTGACGTTCGGAAGCGGCTTAGCATTTTCCACGATTCTCGGATCGGCTGTCATAACGCCTTCCACGTCCGTAAAAATGTCGATAAACTCAGCATCTACCGCCGCGCCGAGCGCCGCTGCTGAAGTATCGCTTCCTCCTCTGCCGATCGTCGTCGTGTCGCCTTTTTCAGTCGCTCCCTGAAATCCTGCGACAACGACAGCGTCATGGCTGGCGAGTGCAGCGAAAAGCCGCTCTGTTCTCATTTCTATAATTTTGGCGTCAGTATGCTGGGCATTGGTTAAAAAGCCGGCCTGGGCTCCTGTTAAAGCTGCGGCTTTTATGCCGTTTTCCTTCAGCATGCTGGAAAAAACAACGGACGAAATCGTTTCTCCGCAAGACAGAAGCATATCCTGCTCTCTCGGAGAAATGTCGGACTGGCTGCCGTAAAGGAGCCCGATTAAAGAATCTGTCGCGTACGGGTCTCCTTTTCTTCCCATCGCCGATACGACAACGACAACTTTATAACCTTCACTGATGGCATCTTTAATGTGTGCTAGCGCAAGCTTGCGGCCTTTGTCATCTTTTACGGATGTTCCGCCGAATTTTTGAACAATGATCTTCACTATTTTCACTCCAAATTAGTCTGACGTAACAGAAGAGAGCAGGCAGAGCCTTACTCTCTTCTGTTCGCCTATAGAAAATACGTTTGTTTTATACGAGGTTCAGTTTTTGCAGGCTTTCCGCGATTTGGACTGAGTTCCAAGCGGCGCCTTTTAACAGGTTATCAGAAACAACCCACAAATGAAAACCGTTTGCTCTGTCCAAATCTTTACGGATTCTTCCTACAAATACATCGCGTTTGCCGACGCAATCAGCAGGCATCGGGTAAAGCTGCTCCGCCGGATCATCCTGAAGCGTAACACCCGGAGCTTCTTTTAAAAGCTGTTTAATATCTTCAACGGTTGCGTCATCACGGTCAAGCTCAATGTAAACAGATTCTGAGTGCCCTGTTTCAATCGGCAGTCTGACACATGTCGCAGCCACTTCCAGCTTCGGCATATGCATGATTTTTTTCGTTTCATTAATCATTTTCATTTCCTCAAACGTATAGCCGTTGTCTTGGAATTTATCAATTTGCGGAATGGCGTTAAATGCGATTTGATAATGCTTTTTGTCGCCTTTAACCGGCATAATGGACGGTTCTGCGGGTTCATTGTTTAAAATCGCCTTTGTCTGGCTGTACAATTCCTTCGCCGCTTCATTGCCGGCCCCGGACACAGCTTGGTAAGTAGATACAATGACTTTATTCAAACCGTACGCTTTGCGGATCGGTTCAAGCGCAGCCACCATCTGAATCGTTGAACAGTTAGGGTTGGCGATAATGCCGTTATGTTTGTGCAGATCACCTTCGTTCACCTCAGGCACCACGAGCGGTGTATTTTCGTCCATCCGGAATGCGCTGGTATTGTCAATCACGATGGCTCCCCGTTTTACAGCCTCCGGCGCCAAGCTTTGTGATACGCTTCCGCCGGCGCTGAATAACGCGATATGAACGCCTTCGAAGCTTTCCGGAACAGCTTCCTGCACTGTATATTCTTCGCCTTTAAACGTTACTTTCGTACCAGCAGAACGCTTTGAGGATAGTAGTGTGAGTGTTTCGATTTCAAAGTTTCTGTCTTCCAGTGTTTTCAGCATTTGCTGTCCTACGGCTCCCGTCGCTCCGACAACTGCTACGTGTAATCCTCTTCCCATCTGTAAAACTCCTTCCGCCAATTAAGCATCATTTGTTGAATTGACTTTGCATTTTACGTTTTATTTTACCATAGAATAGTCACGGATTGACCGAATTTTTTTATTCCGGAATGATTTTCTGTCATCTTGATATTTTATTCATGATGGTGTACGAGCACCGGCTGAACCTGCTGGTGCAAAAGAGCTTTTTCTACCGTAATCGGAAGGAGATCCATTCTGGCGACGAGCGATGTCGGTTTTTTCACGTGGTCGTCCTGGCCGAACGGGATGAAATATATGTTTTTTGCGGACATCAGCCTCATTAAATTCGTTCCGTTTAAACCGAGTCCGTCGTTTGTCGAAATTCCGAGCACGACCGGGCGGCCGTTGCGGATCGTGGCTTTCGCAGCCATAAGGACAGGGCTGTCAGTCATCGCATTTGCGAGTTTGCTCATTGAATTTCCGGTTAAGGGGGCGATGACCATGCAGTCGAGCGGAAGTTTCGGCCCGAGAGGCTCCGCTTTTACGATGGAATCAATCACCTCAAAGCCTGTTGCTTCTTCAATTTTTCTGACCCAATCTCCCCCCTCCCCAAAGCGGGTATCGGTCGATTGAACGGTTGACGTCACGACCGGCCGGACTTCAGCTCCTTGACTGATAAGCGCCTCTATTTGCGGAAAAACTTCCTCATATGTGCAATGCGAGCCGGTTAATCCGAATCCGATTCTTTTCCCTTTCAGAGACATGGTTATTTCCCCTCTTTCTTTAAGTCTGCCAAAAGCTTGCTCAATACGTTCGCAATAATCTGTCCGGCTGTTTTCGGGGCCACAATTCCCGGAAGACCCGGAGCAAGCAGCGCTTTAATGCCTTGTTTTTCAGCATATTTGAAATCCGTTCCGCCCGGACGGGATGCTAAATCCAAAATCAAGGTCTTCGGCGTCATGCGCGATAAAACGCTTTGATTCAGAATCAAGCTCGGTACGGTGTTAATGCAGATATCAATATCATTTACATGTTCAGTAAGCTCTTCAAGTTGAAAAGGAGAAAGCCCCATTTCCATTATACGGGCCAAATGAGCCGAACTCCGCGCGCCCACTTTCACCTTCGCCCCTAACGCCGCAAACGTCCGGGCGATCGTCATACCGGTGCGCCCCATGCCGAGAACGGCGACATTTGATCCGTGAATGGTATAATCCGTATGCTGAATCGCCATCATGATTGTTCCTTCAACAGTGGGAATCGAGTTGAATATCGCGATGTCGTCCCGCTCAAATAATTTCACAAGCTTGCGGCCGGCTTCGCTGGCGATCCCCTCAAGATACGCGTTGGAGATGCCTGAATAAATGACGCAATGCTCCGGTGTCCGCTCAAGATAGCTCTGCTTTAATACCACTTCTTCATTTGAAAAAACCGTGGAAACAACGCCTTCTCCGGTCGTTGCCGATACGGGCAGGATGATACTGTCTATTTTTTGAAAGGGAATCTCATCGATTTTGCATTTGACGGTACCTGTAAAACCGTCATCCAATTGGTCAAACCCTGCAAGATAAATATCGGCATGCTGTTCTGTCAGCTTTCTTATAATCTCAAGCTGTCTTGCGTCACCGCCAATGATCGCAATTGTCAATCCGGTTAACATCTGAAACGTTCACCTTCTTTACAGTTACTGGATCTTTTAAGTGTCATCCTCATCTTCATCGTATGTGCAAAGAGAAAGGGCGGTGAATGTACAGCGTCTTTTTCATGAAAAAAGCACCGGCTGTATGAGCCGGTGCTTGCAAAAAATGAATAAGATCTACTCTTCGGGAGGCGTGATCTCCCCCGGAACGTCTAAAATGATCATGTCTGACCCGATTTTTTGGATATGGTTCCAGGGGACGCGGATGTCGTGGCCTTGTTTTCGCAATCCGAACCATTTTACCGTCGGAATCAACAGCGCGGTAATTTGTCCGTCCTGTTCATTAATTTCCAAATCGGTCTGGCCGAGCACGCCGAGCCGCTCTGCCCGTTTAATGTCCACAATTTCTTTACCTGACAGTTCACTGAGCCTCATGATAGCCACCCCCTTGTACTATATGACCCGGAGCAAAAAAAAATGCCTGCCCCGTATAGAGGCAGACTGCTTTGCCGATTAAGACGAGGCCGGCATATTGCCGGTCGGGCTGATGAGCGATAGTGCGTAATCATCCGTAAATAAGCGGCGGCTGAGGCCGTTGACGCTTTCCAGGCTGACCGCATTTAATTCAGTGATAATTTCATCCATGGTCTTATGCTTTCCGAGCAGGAGTTCGTTTTTTCCGTTCCGGCTCATTTTGCTGTTTGTGCTCTCTAAGCTGAGCATTAAGCTCCCCTTCATTTGCTCTTTGCTGTTTTCCAGCTCTTTCGGGGTGATACCGTCACGTTTTAGAACCGATAACGTTTCCTGAATGGTTTCAGACAGAAGTCCGAGCTGATTCGCGCCGGTGCCTCCGTAAATCGTCAGCATACCGCTGTCTTCATAGGAACTGTGATAGCTGTATACAGAATAGGCCAGTCCTTTATCTTCGCGCACATCCTGGAAAAGACGGCTGCTCATGCTTCCGCCCAGCACGTTGTTTAAGACGATCAAATCGTAAATGTCCGGATCTCCGACTTTCAGGCCTTTGAAACCGAGACAGAGATGCGCCTGTTCGGTGTCTTTTTTTCTGGTCAGCTTTTCATAATGAAACTCAGGCTCGCTGATGCCGCTTGCTTTGCCCTTCGCTTCGTATGTACCGAACCATTTCTCCACGTCTTTAATGAATTGTTCCGTTACATTTCCGGCGACAGAAATGACGACGCGGTCCGGCGTGTAAAAGTCATCCATATGCTGTCTGAGAGAATCGCCGTTAAAGGACGAAAGCGTTTCCTCCGTCCCGAGAATCGGGTAGCCGAGCGAATGATTGCCGTATGTCGCTTTGCTCAGCAGATCGTGGACAATGTCATCCGGCGCGTCTTCATACATTTTGATTTCTTCATATACGACATTCTTTTCTTTTTTGAGCTCATCTTCGTCAAAAGCAGAATGAAAGAACATATCAGCCAGCACATCAAGTGCGTAGTTTGCATGCTCATCCAGCACTTTGGCGTAATAGCACGTATATTCTTTTGAAGTGAAGGCATTCACTTGGCCGCCTATCCGATCGAAGGATTCTGCGATTTCCCGTGCGGACCTGGTATTTGTTCCTTTAAAAAACATATGCTCAAGAAAGTGCGAAATACCGTTTGTCTCCGGCGTTTCATGGCGTGATCCCGTCCCGATCCAGACGCCGATTGCCACAGACCGCACCGTTGGATTATTCTCAAGCACAACTCTTACACCGTTTTGGCATGTATAGCGTTTTATCAAGTCTGTTCCTCCTATTCAAAGACAGGCAAACTACCGCCTGCTACTTCATCAGCCTGTTTTCATCCATTAAGTCAGACACTGAGCCGAGCGCGTAGCCTTTTTCTTTGATTTTTGCAATCAGTGTATCCAGGCTTTTCGCAGTCGGATCAGTCGGATGCATTAAAATCATGGCTCCGTTATGTATTTTGCTCAACACCCTTGTTTGTAAAACAGCCGGAGACGGTTTTTGCCAGTCAATGGTGTCAACGGTCCACATGATGGTGCCCATTCCTTTTTCCGCCGCAAGGTCGACCACAGCTTTTCTGAAGCTGCCGCTTGGCGGCGCAAACCATTTTGGCTTTATGCCGAGCGTCTCGCTGATTTGTGCATTGGTTTTGTCAAGCTGTTCGGAAATGCTTCCTGAAGTCAGTTTGCTCATATCAGGGTGATTGTATGAATGATTTCCGATTTCATGTCCGTCTGCCGCTATTTTTTTCCCCAGCTCCTGATTGTTTTTCAGCCATTTCCCTTCAAGGAAGAAAGTTGCTTTGACCTGGTGCTGCTTCAGAATAGGCAGCATTTGCTCCACGTATTCATTTCCCCAGGCGACATTTATCAGGAAAGCGACCATCGGTTTGTCGGGATTTCCTTTATAAATGGGTTCGGGCGCGAGAGAATCAAGATGGACTTTCGGTTTTACCTGCTCATAGACAAGGCCGTCTTCGTGAAATTCTCCGTCCTTTTTCATTTGCTTATAGGATTTTTCCACATTGACTTTTAAACCGTTATATCCCGGTATACTCTTCCATATTTTATCAATCCGCGCGTCTTGCGGCTTCACTTCATACTCTGACGCTTTTTGCAGTAATTCTTCATAGAGCGGATCTTTTGATGCTGACACAGTTACCGCGTCTTTTTTCATTGCGTCTATGTAATCAACTGTATACGGGTTTTTTAACATTTCAAACGAAACAAAAAAAAGAAATAAAAAAACGGCAAACGGCACGAATTTTTTCAACATGTCCTTCCCCCCTCATCACACATTATGTATGAGGAGGACAAGGTAGAACCCGTCTGTTGTCTTTCTCAAAATAAAGAAGCCGGGTCTCCCAGGCTCCTTGTTAGGTTTTCATTTAAGATTGTTGTTGTTCCTGTTCTTTTTCTTTCTCTTCGCGCAGCACTGCTTTACGCGACAGATTCACTCGTCCCTGTTTGTCAATTTCAGTTACCTTCACAAGGATTTCGTCACCGATTTTCACAACATCCTCAACCTTGCCGACCCGTTCGAGCGCTAGTTCAGAGATGTGAACGAGACCGTCTTTTCCGCTGAAGATTTCAACGAAAGCGCCGAATTTCTCAATCCGTTTGACTTTACCGAGGTAAAGCTGGCCGACTTCGACTTCTCTGACAAGATCTTCGATGATTTTTTTCGCTTTTTGGTTGCTGCTTTCATCAGTAGAAGAAATAAAGATGGTGCCGTCTTGTTCAATGTCAATTTTAACACCGGTATCTTCAATGATTTTGTTGATTTGTTTACCGCTCGGTCCGATAACGTCACGGATTTTATCCGGATTAATGTTCATCGTTAAAATTTTCGGCGCATATTGAGAAAGTTCTTTTCTTGATTCACCAAGCGTGCTGAGCATGCTGTTCAAGATTTCCATTCTTCCTTTTTTCGCCTGCTGAAGCGCTTCTTCAAGAATTTCTCTTGAAAGGCCTTCAATTTTAATGTCCATTTGCAGCGCTGTCACGCCTTTTTCCGTGCCGGCTACTTTAAAGTCCATGTCACCGAGGGCGTCTTCCATCCCTTGAATATCCGTTAATACCGTATAGTACTCGCCTGATTTCACAAGTCCCATCGCAATACCCGCAACAGGGGCTTTAATCGGAACACCTGCGTCCATCATGGCAAGCGTGCTCGCGCAAATGCTGGCCTGTGAAGTGGAACCGTTTGATTCAAGCACTTCGGATACGAGGCGGACCGTATACGGGAAGTCTTTTTCATTCGGAATGACCGGCTCAAGCGCACGCTCTCCAAGAGCACCGTGACCGATCTCACGGCGTCCCGGTCCGCGCATCGGGCCTGTCTCCCCTACGCTGAACTGCGGGAAGTTATAATGATGCATAAAGCGTTTTGATTCTTCCACGCCTAAACCGTCAAGAATCTGAACGTCCCCAAGGGCGCCTAATGTACATACGCTGAGCGCCTGCGTCTGTCCTCTCGTAAACAGCCCGGAGCCGTGTGTTCTCGGCAGAAGGCCGACTTCTGAAGAAAGCGGGCGGATCTGATCAACGCCGCGGCCGTCCGGACGGACTTTTTCTTCTGTGATCAAACGGCGCACTTCGTTTTTCACGAGTTTAGACAGTGTCTGTTTCACTTTTTTAATCGTATCTTCATCATGCTCTTCTTCTTCGAATTTCGCGACAACTGCATTTTTCACTTCATTGATCGCGGCTTCGCGAGCATGTTTTTCGTGAACCTGAATGGCGCTGAGAAGATCCGGCTCCGCAAGGCTTTTTACTTTTTCGCTGAGCTCTTCGTCAATTTCATACAGTTCGATTTCTGTTTTTTCTTTGCCGACTGCTGCGACGATTTCTTCTTGGAATGCGATCAGGCGCTTAATTTCTTCGTGACCGAACATAATCGCCTCAAGCATGATTTCTTCAGGAACTTCATCCGCTCCGGCTTCCACCATGTTGATGGCGTCTTTTGTGCCTGCAACGATGAGGTTGATATCACTTTTTTCAAGCTGGTCAACCGTCGGATTGATGACGAATTTTCCATCAATGCGGCCTACCGTCACACCCGCGATCGGGCCTTCAAACGGAATATCGGAAACGCAAAGAGCGAGTGATGAACCAAACATTGCAGCCATTTCAGATGAGCAGTCCTGATCAACACTCATGACAATGCTGATGACCTGTACTTCGTTACGGAATCCGTCTGCGAAAAGCGGGCGGATCGGACGGTCGATCAGACGGCTGGCTAAAACGGCCTTTTCACTTGGACGGCCTTCTCTTTTAATAAAACCGCCCGGAATTTTACCTACTGCGTATAATCTTTCTTCATAGTTAACGGTAAGCGGGAAAAAATCTAGCGGTTTCGGTTCTTTTGATGCGGTTGCTGTGCTGAGCACTGCAGTATCGCCGTAGCGGACCATGACAGCGCCGTTTGCCTGTTTGGCAAGCTGGCCGGCTTCTACTGTAAGCTGTCTGCCGGCCCAATCTATGGTAAAGACATGTTTCTCTTGTCCCATTCGATTACGAGCTCCTCTCTTAATGTGTGAAATAATCAATTACTCCTATTATGAACGAAATGAATTGAACATATCAATGTCAAAGTAGTATGTAAAAGGATTTCATTGTTTTTTTATCATTATTTTTTTCGCTTTAATACGATAAAAAAGCGGGAATCCTCCCGCTTTTTACGATTATCGACGTAAGCCTAGTTTGTTAATTAACTCACGGTAACGAGTTACGTCTTTATTACGCAGATACGTAAGAAGATTACGACGTTTACCTACCATTTTAAGAAGACCGCGACGTGAGTGGTGATCTTTCTTGTGAGTACGCAAATGCTCGTTCAAGTTGTTAATTGAGTCTGTTAGGATAGCGATCTGAACTTCTGGAGATCCAGTATCAGATTCGTGTGTTTTGAACTCGCTGATGAGTTGATTTTTACGCTCTTGAGTAATTGCCATCCTGTTTCACCTCCATATCATAATTAGCCCCAGTTACCTAGCAACCGTCGGTGACTTCGGATTGCCAAGCAATGGTTTTAAGACTACGAAACATATGATACTAAAAATCGCGCCCATATGCAAATCTTTTAGAAGAAAATTTGTGTACTTTTGATGTTTTTTCCGTTATTTGCTGAAAAAACGGATCGCTTCTTGTTTGTCTTTCCCGATCTGAGCCGTCAGTTCATCTATGCCGTTAAACTTCCGTTCGCTTCGGATTCGTTTGTACCACTCGATTTTAACGTCTTCTCCGTATACATCCTGTTGAAAATTAAACAAATGTACTTCAATTGACGGCTGATCGGGACGCTTTTCATAAAAGGTCGGTTTGTAGCCGATGTTGCAGACGCCTTCATACACCTCGCCTTTTATTTCGGCTTTCACTGCATACACGCCTGTCGGCGGCACGATATAACTGTTGTGCAGGCCGACATTCGCGGTCGGAAAACCGATGGTGCGGCCTCTTTTGTCTCCGTGAATCACAGTGCCCCGGATAAAATACGGCTGACCGAGAAGAGTGTGCGCAAGTTCAACGTCACCATCCTGCAGCGCTGACCGGATATAAGTAGAGCTGATCTTTCTGTCCTGCTCGGTCTGTTTCTCGACAGTCGTGCATCCGGCCTTGCCGTTTAAATCGTCCGGCAGCGTCTCCATCGTGCCTTTTCCGTATTTTCCGTACGTAAAATCGAAGCCTCCCACAGCGTGCCGCGCGTTTAATCCTATAATATACTCCTCGGCAAACTGTTTTGGAGACAGAGACGCAAACGCTTCATCAAACTTTACGACATACAGCACATCAGCGCCTAAACGCCCGATCTGGCTGATTTTATCTTCAAGCGGCGTAATCAGATCCTTTGGCTCTTTGTCCCTGCCCAACACATGGGAAGGGTGGGGATGAAATGTCATAACGGCCAGCGACAGGCCTTTTTCTTCGGCAATTTGTCTGGCTGTTCCGATTACTTTCCGGTGTCCCAAATGAACGCCGTCAAAGTAGCCGAGCGCCATGACAGACGCCGGCTGCTCTTCTTTTTGTAAATGATGCGGATGAGAAATATGTATCGTCTTCACAGAACGGTCACCTTTTTTCTTATTGTTCGCTTTTTTGCATGAGCACTTTAGCCGGTTTCAGCAGTCCTTTTTTTGAAGGATGCGGCATATAAATGGCCACACATTCTCCGTCTTCAGTACAGACCGCTATACGGGCGTCAGCTGTCATTGCAGAAAATTCCGCCGGGATGTCAAACACCGACCCGTTTTCAGCTTTCTTAGCTAATGTATCACTTATGACCCATTTCGGCAAATGATTGAGCGCTCTTTCAATCGGCACGGCATGCTCTGCAACCATGCCGTCTGAAACCTGCTGTTCAAGTTCCTCAAACGTGAAACACTCATCAAGGCTGAAATCGCCGGAAGCGGTGCGGATGAGATGCGACATATGCGCGGGATAGCCGAGTTTTTCACCGATTGTCACCGCCAATGTTCTCACGTAAGTGCCCTTTGAGCACGTGACTGTAAAGCGGAATGATGCTGTGTCTTCGTTATAAGTGACAGGGGAAGTGAGCGCGATATCTTCAATCGTAATATTCCGCTTCGGCCGCTCCACTTCAATACCCGCCCTGGCGTATTCATAGAGCTTTTTTCCGTTGACCTTTACAGCGGAATACATCGGCGGCACTTGCTCCTGCGGTCCCTTCAGTTCGTCTAAAACGGCTTTGATATCCGCTTCTTTCAGCGGCTCCTTGACAGGTTTTACGCTGACCGTTTCTCCAGTCTGGTCTTCGGTCGATGTGGAGAAGCCGAGAGTGATCTCAGCATCGTACGTTTTTGACTTGTCGGTGACGTACTCAACAATCTTTGTGGCCCGTCCGACACAGATCGGCAGTACGCCTGACACTTCCGGATCAAGCGTTCCCGTATGTCCGACTTTCTTTGTTTTTAACAGTTTTCTTATTTTCATTACACAGTCGTGAGAAGTCATGCCGACCGGCTTATGTAAAAGGAGAACTCCGTTAACCATCTGTCTTTCGCTCCTTTGTTATCAATTTTATCCCGTAAAACGCAGAAAAGAGGACAGACGACACTCGCCCATCCTCTTTCCTTGTTATTCAGACGGTTTATCTGAATGCAGTTCGTGAATCAATGTTTCAATACGATTGCCGTACTCAATTGATTCATCAAATTCAAATTCAAGCTCAGGCGTTTTGCGGAGTCTGATTCGGCTGCCGATTTCGGAACGGATAAATCCTTTCGCTTTCTCAAGCCCTTTCAGCGCCTCCTCTTTCTTTTTCTCTCCGCCGAGAACGGAGATATACACCTTCGCTATTTGTAAATCACCTGAAACACGTACGTCTGTTACAGTGAGAAATCCGATTCTCGGGTCTTTCAGCTTTCGGCTGATAATATCCCCGAGCTCTTTTTTCATCTGCTCGCCGACACGGTTTGCTCTCATACTCAATTCAATCACCTCTAAGTTAAAACCACTCTGTTCTAGTGATCGTCCGTTCTATTTCGGGAAAGGAGTCAATAAACGCGAGTACACGCTGGATCTCCTTTTCCGCCTGAACGTGAGAGGAGGAGACGACGGCGATTCCGAAGCTGGTCCGCTGCCAAGTGTCCTGATAGCCGATTTCTGCGGCCGACACGTTGAACTTATTCTGAACCCTCGTTATAATCCGCTTCAGAACGGCTCGTTTCTCCTTTAATGATCCCGCATCATAAATGATGCATTCACATTCCGCAAATCCGATCACTTTCTTTCGATTTCCTGCATGACATACGCTTCAATGATGTCACCTTCGCGAATGTCATTGTATTTCTTAATTGTAATACCACATTCATATCCTTGTGAAACTTCTTTCACATCATCTTTGAAGCGTTTCAGAACGTCTACTTCCCCTTCGAAGATGACCACGCCGTCACGGATCAGGCGGAGTCCGCTGTCACGTGTAATGTGGCCGTCTGTTACATATCCGCCGGCAATCGTGCCGATTTTCGACACTTTGAATGTTTGGCGCACTTCAACCTGACCGATGACTTTTTCTTCGTATTCAGGATCAAGCATTCCTTTCATCGCCGCTTCAATTTCTTCGATGACTTTGTAAATGATACGGTGAAGACGGATATCTACATTTTCAGCTTCAGCCGTGCTCTTAGCATTTCCGTCTGGGCGTACATTAAACCCGATAACGATTGCATTTGAAGCAGATGCGAGAATGATGTCTGATTCCGTAATCGCACCGACACCTGTGTGAATGATTTTCACTTTTACGCCTTCTACTTCAATTTTTTGAAGAGCGGCTGTTAACGCTTCGGCTGAACCTTGAACGTCAGCTTTTACGATTAAATTGATGTCTTTAACATCGCCTTGTTTAATTTGTTCAAACAGATCATCGAGGCTCAGCTTCGCTTTGTCGCTGCGCTGTTCTTCCAGTTGCTTGGAAGCACGTGCTTCACCGACAGAACGGGCTGTTTTTTCGTCTTTAAAGACGAGGAATTGATCGCCAGCCTGCGGTACGTCGTTTAAGCCCGTAATTTCTACAGGTGTGGACGGTCCGGCTGTTTTCACGCGGCGGCCGAGATCATTGACCATGGCCCGCACGCGGCCGAATGTATTTCCGACAACGATCGGATCTCCGACATTCAATGTTCCCGTTTGAACGAGAAGTGTCGCGACAGATCCTCTTCCTTTATCGAGCTCAGCTTCAATAACCGTTCCTTTTGCCTGACGGTTCGGATTGGCTTTCAGCTCTTCCACTTCACTGACAAGCAGAATCATTTCGACAAGCTCGTCAATTCCCTTGCCTGTAAGAGCGGACAGAGGAACGAAAATCGTTTCTCCTCCCCATGCTTCAGGAACGAGTCCGTATTCAGTCAGCTCCTGCATGACACGGTCAGGGTTCGCGCTTTCTTTATCCACTTTATTCACGGCAACGATAATCGGAACCTCAGCCGCTTTCGCATGGTTGATGGCTTCGACTGTCTGCGGCATAACGCCGTCATCAGCCGCTACGACTAAAATGGTAATATCAGTTACTTCCGCACCGCGCGCGCGCATTGTTGTGAACGCCGCGTGTCCCGGAGTATCTAAGAACGTGATTTTTTTGCCGTTTTCTTCGATCTGGTAAGCCCCGATATGCTGGGTGATTCCGCCGGCTTCACCTTCAACAACTTTTGTCTTTCTGATGCTGTCAAGGAGGGTCGTTTTCCCGTGGTCAACGTGGCCCATGATCGTCACGACAGGCGGACGGATTTGAAGATCTTCTTCTTTGTCAGCCTCTTCATATTTTTCAAGCTCAGTTTCTTCAAGCACAATCACTTCTTCTGTTTCTACACCGTATTCAGATGCGATCAGTTCGATTGTGTCTTTGTCAAGCTCCTGGTTAATCGTAGCCATTACGCCCAGAAGCATCAGTTTTTTAATGAGTTCAGACGGCTCTTTGCCCAGTTCCTCGGCTAAAGCTCCGACTGTTAAAGAGCCGGAAAACGTAATTTTCTCAGGAAGCTCTTTTTTCGGCTTCATCGGTTTTTGCTGATACTGATTTTTGTTGTTATGATTGCGTTTGTTTTTGTTTTTGTTGTTGTTGTTATTCTTCTTGTTTTTGTTAAATTGATTATTCTGCACGTCATTCTTCTTTCCGTCTCGAATTTTGTTTGGTTGATTCCCAGCAGGCTGCTGATTAATCCCTTGCGGCTTGTTTTTGTTCGTTTCCGCAGGCTTCTGAGATGTAACGCCGGCGCCGCCTTTTTTAAATTTCGCATCAAGCTGCTTAATGGTCTTTTCTTCAAGCATTGCCATATGGTTATTTACTACTATATCCATGTTTTTCAGCGCAGTCAAAATTTCCTTGCTTGAAACATTGATGGCTTTTGCATATTCGTAAACTCTCATTTTAGCCATTCGTTCACCCCCAAAAATATTAATCGAGCAAGCTGATCAGCTTATTCGCAAAACCTTGGTCAGTGACGGCGACAACGACACGTGATTCCTTGCCGATAGAGCGGCCGAGATCCGCGCGGCTTTCGACTTTTTTATAAGGCACTTTATAATAATTGCATTTATCGGATACTTTTTTTGCAGTATTCGCAGATGCATCTTCTGTCAGCAGAACAAGTTTTGCACGCGCATTTCTAATTTCTTTTATAACCAAGTCCTCGCCCGACACGACCTTACGAGCTCGATTGGCCAGACCCAGCAAGGGAAACCATTCCATTCCAGACATGTTATTTTTTCACCTTTTCCGCCAGTTCCAGCAATTCTTCGAAAATCTGGTCATCGATTTGTGATTGAAATTGATTTTGCAATGTGTTTTTCTTTTTCGCAGCTAAGATGCATTCTTTCTCAAGGGTGATATAGGCACCCCGTCCGTTCTTCTTTCCGGTCGAATCGACTGAAATCTCTCCTTCTTTAGAACGGACAATTCGGATCAGTTCCTTTTTAGGCTTCATTTCCCCCGTTACCACGCATTTGCGCAGAGGAATTTTTTTTCGCTTATTCACCTAAAGTCACCTCTTATTCATCCGATTCGGCTGTTTCAGGCTCCATAAAGAGCGGCTCTAAATCGTCATCTTCTTCATGCTCTCTCGGATAGATGCCAAGGTCTCTTGCATCCGTTTCACTTTTGATATCGATTTTCCAGCCTGTCAGTTTCGCGGCTAAGCGGGCGTTTTGCCCTCTTTTTCCGATTGCCAGAGAAAGCTGGTAATCAGGAACGATGACAGTCGTGGCTTTTTCTTCTTCGCTGACGATGACATCCAGCACTTTAGACGGGCTGAGCGCATTGGCAACAAATTCAACCGGATCATCAGACCAGTTAACGATATCAATTTTTTCGCCTTTCAGTTCATTGACGATCGCCTGCACGCGCTGGCCTTTAGGACCGACGCATGAACCGACCGGATCAACGTCAGGGTCATCAGTGCGGACGGAGATTTTAGAGCGGTCGCCCGCTTCTCTGGCAACGGATTTCAGTTCGACCGTTCCGTCATAAATTTCCGGCACTTCGATTTCAAAAAGACGCTTCAACAGACCAGGATGCGTTCTTGATACATAGATCTGCGGCCCTTTTGTCGTTTTTTCGACTTTTGTGATAAATACTTTAATCCGATCGTGCGGTTTATAGCTCTCATTCGGCATTTGTTCATTGACGGGCAGCAGCGCTTCAATCTTGCCGAGAGACACGTAAATAAACTTGCTGTCTAAGCGCTGTACAATTCCCGTCATGATGTCTTCTTCACGATCGATAAATTCTGAGTAAATCACGCCGCGCTCAGCTTCACGGACACGCTGCGTCACCACTTGTTTCGCCGTCTGCGCAGCAATGCGGCCGAAGTCTTTCGGCGTTACTTCTATTTCAACGACATCTCCGACAAGGTAGTTCGGATGGATGTGCTGGGCGTCGTCAAGCGAGATTTCAAGTCTTGAATCGTATACCTCGTCTACGACATCCTTTCTTGCGAACACGCGGATCGTGCCCGTCTCACGGTTCAGATCGACCCGTACGTTTTGCGCCTGGTTAAAATTTCGCTTGTACGCGGAAATTAAGGCAGCTTCAATTGCTTCGATGATAATGTCTTTACTGATGCCTTTTTCTTTTTCAAGAATAGTGAGAGCATCTAATAGTTCACTGCTCATGTTAGCGGTCTCCCCCCTTAAACACTAATACTTCATTCATTAAAATGTTACAGCTAATCTTGCGTTAGCTATTTTTTCATACGGAATATTGACCCGTTTCTTTCTTGTTTTGACCGTCATCTCTATTGTAACAGTTTGTCCATCGAATTCAGCCAATTTGCCTTCAAACACTTTTAAACCGTCAATCGGTTCGTACGTTTTCATGTACACATTTTTGCCCAGTGATTTTTCGAAGTCGGCTTTTTTCTTTAATGGACGCTCGGCTCCAGGAGAAGATACTTCAAGAAAGTAGTTCTGGGTGATCGGATCGGCCTCATCCAGCTTTTCGCTTAACGCTTCGCTGACTTTGGCGCACTCCTCAATATCAACACCGTTCTCGGAATCAATAAACACGCGAAGGAACCAGTTTTGACCCTCTTTGACAAATTCAATGTCTACGAGTTCAAGCTGAAGGTCATCCAGTATGGGCTGAGCCATTACTTGAACGGTATCAGTCACTTTTTTGCTCATGTTTTTCCTCCTTGTGCTGTCGATATCATATCAGCCGTTCCTCTGCATAAAAACCCTGCTTCTAAAGAGCAGGGGCATTGAGAAAACGATGGACATGTCGAGGCAAAATTGCCTGTTCAATACAAAAGAGCGGGTTTCCCCACTCTTTGCCTCAGTAATCGTTAGCATTTCCAATAAAACTATACCATAACCATATATTTAATGCAAATCAAACTCCGCTCGGAGGCTGTGCACAAAGCTTAAAACAGAGACAGCTGATTTTGGTCCGGAAGCGACTCAAGACAGCCGTGACGGTCTAAATACTCTAAAATGGTTTTTGACACTTTTCCGCGTTTTTGAAGATCCTCTTTTGAAAGGAACTCCCCTTCTTTCCGCGCTTTCACAATATTGAGAGCGGCGTTGGTTCCGAGTCCCGGAATTGAGTTGAACGGCGGGATGAGACTGTTGCCGTCAATGATAAATTCCGAAGCGCTCGAACGGTATAGATCGACCTTCTGGAAGGAATAGCCGCGCTCACACATTTCAAGCGCAAGCTCTAACACGGTAAGAAGGTTTTTCTCCTTCGGCGAAGCATCAAGCCCTTTAGAGCTGATATCATCCATCACCGCTCTGATGGCGGTCGAGCCTTTAATCATTGTATCAATGTCAAAGTCATCTGCGCGGACGGTAAAATACGCAGCATAATATAAAAGCGCGTGATGCACTTTAAAATAGGCAATCCGCACCGCCATCAGCACGTATGCGGCGGCGTGGGCTTTCGGGAACATGTATTTGATTTTTTTGCATGAATCAATATACCAGTTCGGCACATTGTTCTTTTTCATTTCTTCTTCCCATTCCGGCGTCAGGCCTTTGCCTTTACGGACGAATTCCATGATTTTAAAGGCCAGTGAAGGCTCAAGGCCCTGATAGATCAAGTAAACCATAATGTCATCACGGCAGCCGATCACTTCGCTCAGTTCACACGTATTGTTGTGTATCAGTTCCTGCGCATTGCCGAGCCATACGTCCGTTCCGTGAGAAAGCCCGGAAATCTGGACAAGCTCGGAGAACGTCGTCGGCTTCGTATCCTCAAGCATCTGCCGCACAAATCGCGTCCCGAATTCAGGAATGCCGAGCGTCCCCGTTTTACAGCCAATCTGCTCTTCAGTAACGCCGAGCGATTCTGTGCCTTGGAAAATCTTCATAACTTCCGGATCATCTGTCGGAATCGTCTTCGGATCAATTCCGCTTAAATCCTGGAGCATCCGGATGACGGTCGGATCATCGTGCCCTAATATATCAAGCTTCAGCAGGTTGTCATGAATGGAGTGGAAGTCAAAATGAGTCGTTTTCCATTCAGACCCCGTCGCATCTGCCGGGAATTGTATCGGTGAAAAATCGTAAATATCCATGTAATCCGGGACAACGATAATCCCCCCCGGATGCTGGCCGGTCGTTCTCTTAACGCCGGTACAGCCTTGCACCAGACGGTCGATCTCCGCGCCGCGCATGTGTAGGTTGTGATCACCCGCATAGCCTTTCACATATCCGTAAGCCGTCTTTTCCGCGACGGTGCCGATCGTTCCCGCGCGATACACGTTATCTTCACCGAACAATACTTTCGTGTAGTTATGGGCATGGGGCTGATACTCACCTGAGAAGTTCAAGTCGATATCGGGTACTTTGTCACCTTTAAAGCCTAAGAACGTTTCAAACGGGATATCATGTCCGTCCTTTTTCAAAGGGGTGCCGCAAGACGGGCAGCTTTTATCCGGAAGGTCAAAACCGGAACCGACTGATCCGTCATTAAAGAATTCGGAATATCGGCAGCTCGGGCACACGTAGTGCGGAGCGAGCGGGTTCACTTCAGTAATTTCCGTTAAGGTCGCCACAAGCGATGAACCGACGGACCCCCGGGAGCCGACGAGATAACCGTCATCCAGAGACCGTTTTACAAGCTTATGAGAGATGAGATAAATAACGGCGAATCCATGACCGATGATACTTTTTAATTCTTTTTCTATTCTCGCTTCCACAATTTCGGGAAGCTCTTCACCGTAAATGCTTCTGGCGCGCTGATAGCTCATTTCACGGATCTCTTCATCGGCTCCGTCAATTTTCGGCGTGTACAGATCGTCTTTGATCGGTTTGATCTCATCGATCATCGAAGCGACTTTCTGCGTATTGTCAACCACGATTTCTTTCGCTTTTTCCGCACCGAGGAAGGAGAAAGCCTCCAGCATTTCATCTGTCGTTCTGAAGTGCACTTTAGGCAGTTCGTGTCTGTTTAACGGGTTGGCGCCGCCTTGGGAAGATATTAAGATCTTCCGGTAAATTTTATCCTCATCGTTTAAATAGTGGACATTTCCCGTAGCCACGACCGGCTTATTCAATTTTTCTCCGAGCTTTGTAATGTTGGCGATGATTTCTTTCAGCGCTTTTTCATCCCGGACGAGCTCAAGCTGCAGAAGGTGTCTGTATACTTCCGGCGGCTGCACTTCAAGATAATCATAGAAGGATGCGATATCTTCAACCTCTTCAGGAGATTTTTGCATCATGCCTTCAAAGACCTCTCCCCTGTCACAGGCAGAACCGATTAACAGACCTTCTCTGTATTTATTAAGCTGCGACCTCGGAATGCGCGGCACTCTGTAGAAATATTGAATATGAGAAATGGACACGAGCTTAAACAGATTTTTAAGGCCGGTCTCATTCACGGCAAGCAATGTAGCGTGATAAGGCCTTGATCTCTGATAAGCATTGGATTGTCCCATATTCTCATTCAGCTGATCATGATAAAAAATGTCTTTTTCAGCGGCATCTTTGAGCATTTTCAACAGCAGGTAGCCCGTTGCTTCAGCGTCAAAGACCGCTCGGTGATGCTGGGTTAATTCGATATCAAACTTCTTACATAACGTATTTAAGCGGTGATTTTTAAACTCAGGATACAGGAAACGCGCGAGTTCCAGCGTATCAATGACCGGATTTTTCGCTTTTTCCGTTTTCAAAAGACGCTTGTACGCCACATTTAAAAATCCCATATCAAAGCTGGCGTTATGAGCCACAAGCACGTCATCGCCGATCCATTCTTTAAAATCCCGTACGACGTCAACGACATCGGGAGCGTCGCGGACCATGTCATCCGTAATCCCGGTAAGCTCGATCGTCGTTGCTGACAGCGGATGGTGCGGATTGGCGAACGCTTCGAATTTATCGATGATTTCTCCGCCTCTTATTTTGACTGCGGCAAGCTCAATGATGGTGTCATACACTGCGGACAGACCTGTCGTTTCAACGTCAAAGACGACGTATGTGTCTTCTTCCAGTAGACGGTGAGCTGGATTGTATGCGATCGGAACGCCGTCATCTACGATATTGGCTTCCATTCCGTAAATCATTTTAATGCCGTGTTTTTTCGCGGCGGAATAGGCATCCGGGAAAGACTGCACAACGGCATGATCAGTTAACGCAATCGCTTCATGTCCCCATTTTTTCGCCTGTTCGACAAGCTTTCCGATGCCCGTTACAGCATCCATTTGGCTCATCGGAGAATGCAGATGAAGCTCAACCCGTTTTTCGCCTTCAGGAGCGGTGTCTTCACGGGTTTTGGCTTTTATTTCATTCACGTCATTTGCAATCATGACGAGGTCTCTGACGAATGTATCGTTTTGAATGCTTCCCCGCGCCTTCACCCACATGCCTTTTTTCAGCGTTTTCATCAAAGCGGCGTCTTCTTTTTCTCTGGCGAACATTTTTACTAAAATGCTGTTTGTATAGTCCGTGATTTTGAAAATGCAGAGCGTGCGTCCGCTTTTCAGCTCGCGTGTTTCAGCATCAAACACAAACCCCTGCACCGTAATTCTTCTTTCTTCATCCATGATGCTGTCAAGCGTCCGGATTTCTTCGTTCTCTTTAATTTGATAGCCGATGACAAGCGGTCCGGACGGTGCCTGATCCTCATCGCCCTCTTTTTCCTTCTTCTCCATCTCGATAAGCGCCTGCATCGCCCGCTCCTGATCTTCAGCAAGCTTTTGCTCGCGGAATTTCTGGACTTCTTGGTCAGATACGAAAATTTCGGTATCCAGCTGCAGTTCCGGAAAGCCGAATTGGCGGTAGCTGTGCTGAATCAGCGCGCTGTATTTATTTTTGAGCGCAGATGCTTCTGTATCTGTTTTTGTTTTCACGATCAGTTTGTTTCCCTTGAGCTTCGGCTTCTGCTGATTCAAAAGAGCCACCATCGGCGGCGAGGTTCCTTCAAGCTCTTCAATACAGCGTGTCCAATAATCCTGTACAAGCTCCTCTGTCACTGTAGGGTCGATGACCTGAACAGACGATGTGACACGGGCGATGTGAGCAAACGATTGTGTTAACCTCATCATGAATGAATCATATATTTGATACGGCAGAAGAGCCTTAAAGCGAAATTGGAAATGCCAGGCCTTTTCTGCTTTATGGATTGTCAGTTTATCAATCTCTCCGTCTTCAAAGTATGTCATGAAGGTATCATCTGTCATATTAAGCTGCTGCAGAAGAATCTGAAACTGTCTTCTGTTTACTGATAACTGTTCCATTCAGACAGTATCCCTCCCTTAAAACATCATAAGTGAAGGTACCTCCGCAGGTGATGAGGTACCTTCTTTTTTCTCTATTTTAACATGATTTTGTATGATTCGTTATGGTGATTACTTCGTCTTGATAAATTCAGAAAGCTCATCCACTGAAACTTCGGCAGATTCACCGGTTTTGCGGATTTTCACTTCTACGATGCCTTCATCGGCACGTTTTCCGACAGTGATACGGATCGGAAGGCCGATCAGATCAGAATCAGCAAACTTCACGCCTGCGCGTTCAGCACGGTCATCGTATAATACCTCATAACCTTCCGCCTGGAATTTGCCGTAAAGCTGTTCAGCAAGCTCTTTTTGCGCTTCGTTTTTCATATTCAGCGCCAAAATATGAAGGTCATACGGAGCAACGCTTTTCGGCCAGATCAAGCCTTTTTCGTCGTGATGCTGTTCAGCGATGGCTGAAAGCGTTCTGGACACGCCGATTCCGTAACATCCCATCAGCATCGGCTGCGCACGCCCGTTTTCATCAAGGTATGTCGCATTCATCGCTTCAGAGTAACGCGTGCCGAGTTTAAAGACTTGTCCGACCTCAATCCCTTCAGCGAAACGGATCGTGCCTTTTCCGTCAGGTGACGGATCGCCTTCCTGAATGATTCGAAGATCGGCATATGCTTTTACTGACGCGTCACGTTCGATGTTTACGTTTCGGTAATGACGGTCTTTTTCATTCGCACCGCTAACGGCGTTTACCATTACTTTTACGGCTTGGTCGGCATAAATCTCAATGTCGCCGGCAGCGCCGATCGGCCCCGCAAATCCCGGCTCCGTGCCAAGTTTCTCGGCTACTTCTTCATGAGACGCAAGCTCAACCACTTCCGCGTTCAGAAGGTTTTTCACTTTCACGTCATTGACCTCATGATCGCCTCTTACTAACACGAGAACAAATCGGTCATCCGCTTTAAACAGCATTGATTTGATGCAGGCGCTCGGCTCGATCTGCAAGAACGAAGCGAGCTCTTCAATGCTTTTGACATTCGGCGTATCAATTTTCTCCAATGCCTCGGGTGTTTCATCTGACGGCTCGCTGTTCATGACAACTTCCGCCATTTCCGTATTGGCTGCGTAAGAGGATCCATCGGAATAAGCGATGGTATCTTCCCCTATTTCAGAAAGAGCCATAAATTCATGCGTGTCTTTTCCGCCCATCGCGCCCGAGTCGGCAATAACGGGACGGACGTTTAATTCACAGCGTGCGAAAATGCTGCTGTATGCGCCGTACATGTTTTGGTATGTTTCCTCCAGACTTTCTTCAGAAGCATGGAAAGAATACGCATCTTTCATGATGAATTCGCGTCCGCGCAATAACCCGAAACGCGGGCGTTTTTCATCTCTGAATTTAGACTGGATCTGGTAAAGAGTGAGCGGCAGACGCTTATAAGATTTCACCTCATCGCGCACGAGAGAAGTAATGACTTCTTCATGTGTCGCGCCTAAAGCAAATTCACGGCCGTGGCGGTCTTTCAGACGCATTAATTCAGGCCCGTACGTATACCACCTGCCTGATTCCTGCCATGTTTCAGCCTGCTGAAGGGCCGGCATCAGCATTTCCACCGCGTTGATTTTTTCCATTTCTTCACGCACGATCTTCTGAATGTTTTGAATGACCCTGTAAGCCAGGGGCATGTAGCTGTAAACCCCGCTCGTATTTTGTCTGATAAATCCCGCTCTCAGCAGAAGCTTATGGCTTTTTGCTTCAGCATCAGCCGGCACTTCTCTCAGGGTCGGAATAAGCGTCAAACTTTGTCTCATGTCTTCGCACCTCTGATTTTTTACTAGTCAATTATAAGAATAAACGCTGGATATCGTTCCATGTGACAACCAGCATAAGAAGCATTAAGAAAGCTACGCCGATAAATACGACAAATGCTTCCTTGTCACGGTTTATCGGCTTGCCGCGTATTGCTTCAATGAATAAAAACAGCAGCCGCCCGCCGTCAAGCGCCGGTATCGGCAGCAGGTTGACAATTCCCAGGTTGATGCTTAAAAACGCCGCAAACTGGAATAGGTTGATAATACCAGTTTTTGCAACTTGATCCGTCATATCATAAATGCCGACAGGACCCGAAAGCATATCAAGCTTAAACTGGCCTGTCACAAGTTTGCTCAGATTGGTCAGGATCGCTTTTGTGACATCAACGGTAGAGGTCGCGCCGTAGGCAATCGCTGCAAGCGCGCCTTTTTCAGTCGGCGCATAAGAGCCGAAGCGGCCGATTGTTTTTTTATTTTCATCTTTTACAGCTTCAGGTGTAACCGAGATATGAAACGATTTGCCATCCCGTTTGACGGCGACATCGATTTTTTTTCCGGGATTTTCTTTTACCGCTGTCACGATGTCTGTCCATGACCTCATTTTTTCACCGTTAATGCTCTGGATATAGTCGCCTTCTTTTAAACCGGCAGCCGCTGCGCGTCCATTGTCTGTCAGCTTCCCGAGCTCAGGCTGATTCGAAGGCACGCCTTGAATGAATCCAAGCATGACGAGAATGACATACGCTAAGATGAAGTTCATTATCGGACCGGCAGCAATCGCTTTAATCCGCTTCCATACGGGTTTAGACCCGAATTGTCGATTGTAAGGCGCAATCTGCACTTCTTCTCCGTCTACGATAAAAAAGGAGGTCTGACTGACAGTAAAGCCCGCCAGTTCATCTTCTTTCCCCTGCTCGTACCCGGTAATCTTCATTTCGTGCTCAAGATCAGCCGTCTCCACCTCGATAATTAAAGCGTCGGGATATTTTTCCTTTTGATTAATGATGACTTTTTCCACTTCGTCATCTTTATTAAAAAGAAGCCCGACAGTATAACCGGGTTTGACTTCGATCATCTCCGGGTCTTCACCGGCCATGCGGACGAACCCGCCGACCGGAAGGAGTCTGATCGTATACACGGTTTCATTCTTTTTAAATGAAAAGATTTTAGGGCCAAAGCCGATCGCAAATTCACGGCAAAGGATTCCCGCTCTTTGGGCGAGCAATAAATGCCCCAGCTCATGGAAAAAAACGAGCGTTCCGAAAATAATAATAAACGCGATAACTGTATTCACGAACATACCACCTTATGTGAGTATTGAATTAACGTATCCCCGGGTGTCTTTGTCCACTTCTTGGATATCCGCAAGACTCGGATCCTGAATTACGCTGTGGCGGTCCAATGCTTTTTCAATCAGGTCCTCAATCGATAAGAAGGAAATCCGTCCGGCAAGAAAAGCGGCAACGGCTTCTTCGTTGGCCGCATTTAAAACCGTCGGCATCGTTCCCCCTATTTTACCTGATTCAAAGGCAAATTGTAAGCAGCGGAACCTTTCAAAGTCAGCTTTCGCAAAATGGAGGCTTCCGATCTCCCATAATTCAAGCCTTTTTGTTTCAGGCAGAGGCAGCCGGTCCGGATATGTCAGCGCATATTGAATCGGCACCCTCATGTCCGGATTTCCGAGCTGGGCGATGACGCTTCTGTCGTGAAATTCAACCATCGAATGAATGATGCTCTCCTTATGTAATACAACGTCAATCTGTTCATACGGAATGTCAAACAGCCAATGCGCCTCAATGACTTCAAGTCCTTTATTCATCATTGTAGCTGAGTCAATCGTAATTTTTGCGCCCATCGACCAGTTCGGGTGGTTAAGGGCGTCGGCAATCGTTACAGACTCAAGCTCCTGCCGCGTTTTATCTCTGAAACTGCCGCCGGATGCCGTAATGATCAGGCGCTCGATATTTTTGCTCTGTTCGCCTTGCAGCGCCTGAAAAATAGCGGAATGTTCGCTGTCGACCGGAAGAAGAGGAACGCCGTATCGTTTTGCGTGTCCTTTCACTATATGCCCGGCAGTGACGAGAGTTTCCTTATTTGCAAGCGCAATTGTTTTTTTCTGTTCAATCGCTTTCAAAGTCGGGATTAAACCGACGCTTCCAAGCAGCGCATTGACCACGATATCCACTTCGTCCATGACTGCCGCTTCAATCAGGCCTTCTTCTCCGATGCCGATTTGACATTCATGAGAAAAAGACGCTTCTTTCACTTTTTGGTATGTATCGATGTCGCCGACTGCTACATATTTCGGCTGAAACGTTCTGATCAACGGGATCGCTTTCTCGGCGTTTTTACCGAAAGTCATCGAGACGAGACGGAACTGATCTTGATGCATGCGCAATACGTCTAACGTCTGCTCCCCTATTGATCCTGTTGCTCCTAAAAGACAAATATTCTTCAAAATGCCACTCCCATTCTATGCGTCCAGATCGGTCTTATTTTCATATTAGCCTTTCTCATGAAAAAAGCGCAAGCAGAAAGTATAGAAACGGCATGACAAACAAAAAGCTGTCAAATCGATCTAAAATGCCGCCGTGCCCGGGAAGGATTTTTCCCGAATCCTTCACATCATAGTGCCGCTTAAGCGCTGATTCAACCAAATCCCCGATCTGTCCGAACACAGACAGAACAAGCGTGATGACCAAAAGAACCGGGTATGAAATCGGAAGGTGCGCAAACAGCTGAAAAACAGCCGTAAAAATAAGGGCGATGACAATACCGCCGAGAAACCCTTCCACTGTTTTGTTGGGACTGATTTCGGGCCACAGCTTCCGCTTCCCGAGCGACTTTCCGACGAAATATGCGCCTGAGTCCGTTGACCATATGACAACGCAGGCATAAAAGATATACAAAAGCCCGTTTGTTTCAATGTTTCTGATTTCAATAAAATAATGAAAACACAGTCCGATATATACCGTCGCGAGAACGATAAACCCGACTTCGTCAAACGTAAAGGTGTTTTTCACGAGCACCGTATAGCTGAGCAGAATCAATACGGCGAAAATCGTTACTTCCATTTTCGCATCGAAAAAATGATACTTGTCCGGCATCATATACAGCCATAACAACAAGAGGCTGATCAGACCCGGAAAAGAAAAAAATCTGAGCTTTTTCATCCGCAAAAGCTCAAAAAGCGCTATACTTCCCATCACGTAAACAAATACGGTGAACGGCAATCCTCCGAAAATAACCAAAAATAAAAATAGTGCCGCTGCCAGAACACCTGTTAACAATCTTTGTTTCATTTCCACCATCCTCTAAATTCCGCCAAACCTCCGGCCCCGCTGCTGAAATTCTCCCACTGCCTGCAGAAAGTGATCTTCTTTAAAATCGGGCCACAGGACATCTGTAAAAACAAATTCACTGTAAGCCACCTGCCAAAGCATAAAGTTGCTCAATCTGATTTCTCCGCTCGTTCTGATGAGCAGCTCCGGGTCCTGGAGTGATTCTGTCATTAAATGCCCGGAAAAGAGCGCTTCATCAATGTCTTCGATATTCAGCGTGCCGCTTTTCACCTGTTCAGCCAGGGCTTTTGCCGCATTGACGATTTCCGTGCGTCCGCCGTAGTTCAAAGCGAAATTGAGAATCAGCCCGTCATTTTGTTCTGTATCTTTTACGGCCTTCTCAATCGCCCTGTACGTATGAGAAGGGAGCGCGGATTCATCTCCGATAATTTTCACCTGTACATTTTCCTCTATTAATTCAGGAAGATACGTATTCAGGAACTCTTCCGGAAGCTTCATCAAAAAGTCGACTTCCATCTTCGGGCGCTTCCAGTTCTCCGTTGAAAACGCATAAAGAGTCAGAACTTTAACGCCGAGCTGACTTGCGAGCTTTGTCACCCTTTTTACCACTTTCATTCCTTCATGATGTCCTGCAATCCGAGGGAGTGAGCGCTTCTTCGCCCAGCGTCCGTTTCCGTCCATAATAATGGCAATGTGTGCGGGAATTTCACCCTTCAGTATGTCTTCTTTTGTATACCGTTCTAAGTTGGAAGCCGCATTCTGCTGATTCTTCCAATTTTTGAGTATGTTGAGCATGAGATTCCTCCGTCACCCAAAAAGGTTGCGTTGCTGATGATCAATGTAATCAACAGTATTAACAAAAAAACCCCCTGTAAACATGAGAGGGTCTTTTCACATTATCTATTGTACATAGTTTTTCATTAAACTTCCATGATTTCTTTTTCTTTGTCCTTTGTGACGCTGTCAATTTTTGACACATATTCATCTGTCAGCTTTTGAACGTCTTCACTGGAAGCACGAAGCTCGTCTTCTGTAATGTCTCCGTTTTTCTCAAGTTTTTTGAGGTCATCGTTGCTGTCACGGCGGACATTACGGACTGCTACTTTCGCTTCTTCCGCGTATTTTTTCACGACTTTGACAAGTTCTTTACGTCTTTCTTCCGTCAGAGCCGGGATCGCGATGCGGATAATTGTGCCGTCACTTGTCGGCGTTACCCCAAGATCAGCTTTCAGAATCGCTTTTTCAATATCGCCGATTGCCGTTTTGTCATACGGTGTGACAACAAGCATACGCGCTTCAGGCACATTGATGGAAGACAGCTGGTTTAAAGGTGTTTGGGCACCATAGTATTCTACTGTCACTTTATCCAATAGAGATGGGTTGGCACGTCCTGCGCGGACTGACGCCAATTCACGTGAATAAGCGGCAACCGCTTTTTCCATGCGTTCTTTTGTTTGTGTTAATACTTCGTTTGACAACGTTATTTCCCCCTTACGATCGTTCCGATTGATTCGCCGATTACGGCACGCTTAATATTTCCTTCTTCCATAATAGAAAAGACGATCAGCGGAATATCATTATCCATACATAGTGAAGAAGCCGTAGAATCCATGACTTCCAGCCCGTCTTTTAACACATCGAGATAAGATAATTTTTCGTATTTAACGGCTGACTCATCTTTTCTCGGATCAGCATTATACACACCGTCGACATTATTTTTCGCCATTAAGATCACGTCCGCTTCGATTTCAGCGGCACGCAGCGCTGCGGTTGTGTCCGTAGAGAAATAAGGGTTTCCTGTTCCCGCGGCAAAAATAACAACGCGTTTTTTCTCCAGGTGGCGGATGGCTTTTCTTCTGATGTAAGGCTCAGCGACCTGACGCATTTCAATTGATGTCTGCACTCTGGACTGAATTCCGAGCGTTTCCAGGCTGTCCTGCAGGGCAAGTGAGTTCATGACAGTAGCAAGCATACCCATATAATCGGCCGTCGCACGGTCCATTCCTAAGTCACTGCCCGTTTTTCCGCGCCATAAGTTGCCGCCGCCTACGACTACGGCCACTTCGACGTCAAGCTCAGCGATTTCTTTTACCTGTTTAGCGATGGATTGGATGACAGTCGGATTAATGCCGTTTCCCTGCTCTCCTGCCAATGCTTCTCCGCTAAGCTTTAAAACGATACGATTGTATTTTGGTTTTTCCATAATAACCTCCAAGTGTAAACATTGCCGTTTCCTATTATGCAAGAGAAAAAAAGGTTTGTAAATATAGTTTTAAAAATAGGGAACACAAGTAGTGTCCCCTATACTGCCTGAAAAGCCGCGAAAGATTCGCCAAGGCTTTCCGCCATTATTTTTTCACTTGGTTCATAACTTCTTCAGCAAAGTTTTCTTGGCGTTTTTCAATACCTTCTCCAACTTCGTAGCGGACGTAAGTTTTAACAGATGCGTTTTTCGCAGCCACAACTTGTTTCACTTTTTCGTCTGGGTTTTTAACGAAAGCTTGGTCTAATAAGCAAATTTCTTCGAAGAATTTGTTCAGACGGCCTTCAACCATTTTAGCTACGATGTTTTCCGGTTTGCCTTCTTGAAGAGCTTGCTGAGTCAGGATCTGACGCTCATGGTTTGCTTCTTCTTCAGACACTTGGTCGCGGGAAATGTAACGAGGATTTACCGCTGCAACATGCATCGCGATGTCTTTTGCAAGATCTTCGTCAGTTGTTCCGCTAAGAACGGATAATACGCCGATGCGGCCTCCCATGTGAAGGTAAGCACCGAACGCTTCGCTGTCTTCTTTTGAAATAACAGCAAAACGGCGAAGAGTGATTTTCTCTCCGATTTTAGCAACGTTGCTTGTGATGTATTCTTCAACAGTAGAACCGTTTTCCATCTTTTGACCCATTGCTTCTTCAAGATCAGCAGGAGCATTTGCAAGAAGGTGGTCAGCAAGCGTGTTCAGAAGCTCTTTGAAGCCTTCGTTTTTCGCAACGAAATCAGTTTCAGAGTTCACTTCTAAGATAACGCCTTTGTTGCCGTCAGTTTTAATAAGAGTAGAACCTTCAGCAGCGATACGGTCAGCTTTTTTAGCCGCTTTCGCAATTCCTTTTTCTCTCAGAAGGTCGATTGCTTTGTCCATATCTCCGTCAGTTTCAGTCAATGCTTTTTTACAGTCCATCATACCAGCGCCTGTTTTTTGACGCAGTTCTTTTACCTGCTGTGCAGTAATAGCCATTTGAATTCCTCCTTATATGTGTAAACAAGATATGTATAGATACATTTTTCTTGAAAAAAGGTGATAAAAGGCAGTCCCTCTTATCACCTTTTGATTAGGTTACGCAGTTGTCGTTTCTGTTTCAGGTGCAGTCTCTTCAGCAGCTTCCGCTTCTTCTTCGCCTTGCTTCGCTTCAAGAATAGCATCTGCCATTTTAGAAGTAAGAAGTTTGACAGCGCGGATTGCGTCATCGTTTGCAGGGATTACGACATCAATTTCATCAGGATCACAGTTTGTATCTACGATTCCGATGATAGGAATGTTCAATTTGTGAGCTTCCGCAACAGCGATGCGCTCTTTGCGAGGATCGATGATGAATAATGCATCAGGAAGATCCTTCATGTCTTTAATTCCGCCGAGGAATTTTTCAAGACGCTCTAATTCTTTTTTCAATTGAACAACTTCTTTTTTCGGAAGTACTTCAAATGTACCGTTTTCTTGCATTTTCTCGATGTCTTTCAGACGCTTAATGCGTTTTTGGATTGTTTCGAAGTTTGTCAGTGTACCGCCCAACCAGCGTTGGTTGACATAGTACATGCCAGAGCGTACAGCTTCTTCTTTAACAGAATCCTGAGCTTGTTTTTTTGTGCCGACGAAAAGGATTTTTCCGCCTTCAGCAGCAAGGTTTTTCGTGAAGTTGTAAGCTTCCTCTACTTTTTTCACTGTTTTTTGAAGGTCAATGATGTAGATTCCGTTACGCTCCGTGAAAATGTAACGCTTCATTTTTGGGTTCCAGCGGCGTGTTTGGTGGCCGAAGTGAACACCAGCTTCAAGCAATTGTTTCATAGAAATAACTGACATGTGATTTCCTCCTAATAAAATGGTTTTTTTCCTCCGCTTAGGTCATTTTTGTGCAGAACTGCCGTTTGCAGCACCCTCTGCATAAATCGTTAAGCGTGTGTATTTAACACCAAGACATAATATAACACAGCTTTATGCGACAATCAAGAATCCTTTACAGCTTTGCCGCGAAATTTTAAAAACAGCTCGATTTCTGTCTTTCCGCTCTGCATCCGTTTGGCGATTTCCGCGGGGGTGAGCCCTTGTTCATATAATTCTGAAACACGTTCTTCAAACGAATGCGCACCGCTGTTTTCGTCACTTTCAGCCCGTTCCGTTGCACTGATAAGCTTTTCCATGTGGTCCGGAATATCAGGCTCTTCTTTCGGTTCCGGCCGGGGTTCGGCGTCTTCTGCGGCCGGCGCTTGACGGCTTTTTGCGTCTTCGAGTCTTTCATTTTCTTCTTTCAGCTCAAGCAGAAACGCTGCAAGGGTGTTTTCCGTCTCTTCAAGAATCTTCTTCTGCTGGCGCTCCGTCTCCTTGAGGGCTGAAAACCTCGTGTACAGAATAATGACGGCATAAAGCAGTACGCCGTGAAGAACAAAGCTTAAAAGCCATAATAGTGTTGACATGTTTTTCACTCGCTAACCATGAGTTCATTATTGAATTACTTTTTCAAGCAGATGCTTTAATTTAAACAGCGCCTTTGAATGAATCTGTGAAATCCGCGACGTCGAAAGGTTCAGGACTTGTCCGATTTCGGTCAAAGTCAGTTCTTCTTTATAGAATAAACTGACGACAAGCTGCTCTTTTTCAGAGAGCTCGTGAATTTTGCCCGCAAGCTGAGCGATCAGCTCGTCCTTCATGATTTTTTCTTCCGGCGGCACATTTTTGTCATCTCTGATCATCACTTGAATATTCTCACCGTCATCCTGGTCGTGAAGCTTTTCATCAATGGATAAGAGATTGGCAAAAAACCCTTCATTCATCGTTGATACTACGTCCTGCTCCGTCATCCCCAGCTCTTCTGCGATCTCTGAAGGCGTCACATTCCGAAGGTAGCGCTGTTCAAGTTTTTCGATCGCCGCTTCGACTTTTTTTGTCTTCTCCCGTGAAGTTCTGGGCAGCCAATCTTCTTTACGCAGCCCGTCGATGATTGCACCGCGAATTCTAAACGAGGCATAGGTATCAAATTTTAAATCCCGGCCGGGGTCAAATTTTTCCAGGGCATCATATAAACCAAGCATACCAAGGCTCATTAGATCGTCTTTATGCACCGATTTCGGCAGTCCGACGGAAATTCTGCCGACATGATAT
Organism: Bacillus sp. SIMBA_031; assembly: GCF_046535225.1. Lineage (NCBI taxonomy): Bacteria > Bacillati > Bacillota > Bacilli > Caryophanales > Bacillaceae > Bacillus > Bacillus sp. SIMBA_031. The sequence goes on along the minus strand of NZ_JAWRXC010000001.1, from coordinate 765,731 downwards.
GTGACCAGCGGCATGTAACGGCGCATTAAATCATCACCGGCTTTAGGATCTTTCCACTCTTTCCAGCGCGACCAAAGCACCTGATCTTCATAATTCAAGGATTGCATTGTTATCCCCCTACCTCATACCTTTATTAAATCGTTGTTTCACCTTGTTTAACAGTTCGAATGTGCAGCATGCAGGACTTTGGCTCAAATTCAATCGTCCGGCCGCTTGAGCCGCCCGTATCTTCACTGATGACCGGAATGTTATACAATGAAAGCTGCTCTTTGATGGCCGCTACATTCCTCGGACCGATTTTCATCAGGTCATTTGTCATTTTAAACTTAAACATCTCCGCTCCCCCGGCGAGTTTTGCCTTCAGGGCAAACTTGCGGCAGCCGGCTTTCAAAAGCATATCAATCGTCGTCTTTACGGCGGTGTCCGCGTATTTTGCGCGGTTCAGTTCCGCTGTTTTCGATAAACCGGAATCCGGCAGCATGACGTGAACGAGTCCCGCCGTTTGTTTGTCTTTATCGTATAAAACCAGTCCCACGCATGAACCGAGTCCCGAAGTCCGGATTTTATCCGGATAACGCGCGATTTGAACATCAGCAATCCCCACTTTAACAACTGCGGCTTCCGCACGGCTCATAAAGCCGCACCCAATGAGACGAAGAGCTTTTCAAAAGAATCATAGTCCGGGAGCATAAACATATGGGCTTTGAGCTCCTGCCTGCTGCCTTGGTCAAAAATAGAAGTATCCACGACAATGGCATGCTCTCCGACTTGGCTGAGCTCCATCAGCCCTTCACTGATAACCGCGCCGAACATATCAAGCGAGATTTCCGGCACGCTCGGGTAAATCTCAAGCTTTGTCAAATCAGCCAATGCCGTTAAATAGGAACCTGCTAAAATATTGCCGAACTCATGTAAAGCAGAAGAACTCAAATGATCTTCGCCCAACTGGTCAATATCAAAATCCGGATTTCCGATCAGCTCTCTGATAAACTGTTCCGCCTGATCAAAAGGCATGATGAGAAAGATAGAGCCGGTCATGTCGCCTTCCATTCTTAAAAAGATACTGGCGACCGGCGTTTCAGCCCCGCCGAAAAAATCAGCGAGCTCATCAAATGTCAATAAAGTCGCAAACGGCACTTCCATGTCTATCTTTCTGTTCAGCAGCTGAGCCATTGCAGAAGCCGAGTGACCCGCCCCGATATTTCCGACTTCCCGCAAAATATCCATCTGCTCTTCTTTGATCGCTTCAAACTTACTCATGTTGTCTTTTCCCCTTTAAGCATTAGGCTCTCCGGACGCAGATGCCGAAGCACCTTTATCCAGCACCGCATGCGCATCGATAATATTGAGGAGCCTGTTATCTTGCTTGACGATCTGTTTAATCCACACATCCGTTTCCTTTGTCTGGCTTTCAGGCGCGGATTCGATTTCATTTTCATGCACGGTGATGACGTCATTGGCCTCATCCACGACCCATCCGACATCAGCGTCACGGTAAGAAATGATGATAATCCGAGTCTCTTCTGTGATGTCCTGTTCAGGCTGATTCAGACGTTTTCTTAAATCAAGAACCGGGGTAATCACTCCGCGCAGATTGATAACGCCGCGGATATAAGATTCCACACCCGGGACCCTCGTCGGTTTTTGCCACTTTTCAATTGATTTCACCTGGGAAACTGAGATAGCGTATTCTTTCCCGTTTATCATAAACACAATCATTTTTTCACCTGTTTTGATTTCAGCAGTCATGCGGGCACCTCCTCGTGTCGTTTTAGTAGATCAGCGCATTGCAATCAATAATCAGCGCCACTTCTCCGTTTCCGAGAATCGTAGCGCCGGAAATCGCAAAGACGTTCGTTAAATAGTCGCCGAGTGATTTCAGTACGACTTCCTGCTGTCCGATAAAAGAGTCCACGACAAAAGCAGTGGATTTATCGCCCTTTTTCACAACGATTACATGGAACTGATCGGCATCCTGTTTTGAATCCGTAATGCCGAATTCTTTTTTCAGATAGACGATCGGAACGATTTGGCCTCTGAAATCAATCACTTCTCTGTCATGCGTCTGCAGGATATCTTTCTTATCAATAACAGCCGTCTCTATAATAGAAGAAATCGGTATCGCAAACGTCTCTTCTTCCAGTTTAATGAGAAGAACGGATATAATTGAAAGTGTCAGCGGAAGCTGGATACTGAAAAGAGAACCTTGACCTTCCGCGGATTTGACACTGACAGAGCCGCCGAGTGATTCGAGTTTATTTTTTACGACATCCAGGCCGACGCCCCGCCCTGAAATGTCAGAAATTTGATCGGCAGTCGAGAAGCCCGGAGCAAAAATAAGCTCGTAAATCTCATTATCTTCAAGCGTTTCAGCATCACGTTCGGTGATTACACTCCGCTCGAGCGCTTTTTCAAGAATTTTCTTTCTGTTCAGGCCGGCCCCGTCATCTTCAACCTCAATAAAGACGTGGTTGCCGCTGTGATATGCCTTAAGCACGACATGGCCAGATTCCGGTTTTCCTTTATTCACCCGCACTTCAGGCGATTCAATGCCGTGATCGATGCTGTTTCTGATTAAATGGACAAGCGGATCGCCGATTTCATCAATCACCGTGCGGTCCAGCTCCGTTTCAGCTCCGATGATGGACAATTCGATCTTCTTGTTTAATTCCTTTTGAAGCTGGCGGATCATTCTCGGGAAACGATTAAAGACGGTTTCTACCGGCACCATCCGCATATTAAGAATAATAGACTGAAGGTCGCCCGAGATTCTGGTCAGGCGTTCAACGGTTTCAGTCAGCTCATTGTGGTCAAGCTCCTTGGCGATCTGCTCAAGACGTCCGCGGTCAATGACAAGTTCTTCAAAAAGGTTCATTGAAGAATCCAGTCTTTCAATGTTGACGCGAATCGTTTTCGAGCCGCTGTGATGCTTCGGCTGTTCTTCCGTTTTCGCTTGCGGCTTAGGCTGTTTTTCAGCCTTTTTAACCGGATCTTCCTTCACCGGTTCAGCAGCTTGCGGTTTTTCGGCCGTTTTTAACGGCGCACCGGCAGAAATTTCGACATTCTCCACTTCTGAAATGCCGCTGATGAGTTCTTTAATTTCTTCAGCAGGCTGCTTTGTCAAGAAACACACATGAAAATCCGTTCCGAAATCTTCCGTCTCAAGCACTTCCGCGGCGGGTATCGTTTTTGCGACTTCCCCGGCTTCATTCAGCTTTTCAAATATCATGTACACGCGCACGGCTTTGAGCATACAGCTTTCATTCAGGGAAACCGTTATTTCATAGCGGCTGAATCCTTGCTCTTCCGCCTCTTCAATAACAGTCCGTTCGAACTCATCATAATTCCATTCAGTTGAAGCCTGTTGTTTTGAAGCCGGCGGTTCTGCTGTTTCGGCTGAAGCCGCAGTCTCATGCACCACCGCATTTACGTCGAGCTTCGCACTCACTTCAGAAATATCACGTTTGCCGTCTCCTCCGTCAATAATGGACTGCACCATCTCTTCAAGATGATCAAGCGCTTCAAACAGCACGTCCAGCCAATCCGATGTAACGGGCATTTCTCCATTGCGGATAGCGTCCAGCACATTTTCCATCAGGTGGGTTAAATGCGCCAGATCTGTATATCCCATCGTTGCGCTCATGCCTTTCAGCGTATGGGCAGCTCTGAAGATGTCATGCACAAGCTGAAGGTCTGCCGGATCTTTTTCCAACAGCAGCAGCTTTTCGTTACATGTCTGTAAGTGCTCTTTACTTTCATCAATAAAGACATCTAAATATTGATTCATATCCAATTGATTCACACCCTCTCTTTTTTCACACATCCGGTGATGGATGCCGCGATATCTTCCACATGTTTAATCTCATGAATGAGGCCCGCCTTTATCGCTGACTTCGGCATTCCGAACACAACACAGGATTCGTCCGATTCCGCAATCGTTTTAACGCCGCCTGTTCTGAGCATTTCTTTTAAGCCCTCGGTTCCGTCGCTGCCCATGCCTGTCATAATGACGGCCACCTTTTCGTAATCGGATAAGCGGCTTGCCGACCGAAACAAATAATCGGCTGACGGTTTATGCCGGCTTTCCGTATCATGAACGTCAAGAATGATGCGGAGCCTTCCGCCTTCCTCTGCAACCGTCATATTTTTTCCGCCGGGCGCGATGTACACCCATCCGTCTTTCGCTTCTTCACCGTTTTCCGCTTCTTTGACCTGAATATCTGACAAATGGTTGAGTCTGTCTGCAAGTGAAGCGGTGAAGCCTTCAGGCATGTGCTGAACGACAAATACAGGCGCCTTTAAATCCTTCGGCAGTTTCGGAATCACCTTTTGCAGAGCCCGCGGTCCGCCAGTAGAGGTCGCGATGAATACGGCCTGCTTGGCGGATTTTGCTTTCGGTCTTTCAAATCCCGCCAAAGCCGGACGTTCCGGGATAGAAGACTCTTTCACTGCCGCCTCAGGTTTTTGTGCGCGGGACAGCCCGGCTGCAATCACCCTCTCAATCAGCTGCTCTTTAATTTTATAAAGATCAAGTGAAATCGCTCCGGAAGGCTTGGTGATAAAATCAAAAGCGCCCATTTCCAGACAGTTGATCGTTCGGTCCTTCCCTTGCTGTGTCTGGCTCGATACCATGATTACGGGAAGTTTATATATGCTGATGATCTTCCGCAATGTATCCGTTCCGTTCATGACCGGCATTTCAATATCAAGCGTGACAACATCCGGTTTAAGGAGCTCTATTTTCTTCAGCGCCTCTTCCCCGTTTCTGGCTGTCCCGATGACTTCTATCTGCACTTCCGCAGCCAGAAAATCGGTAATCATCTTTCTCATAAAAGCTGAGTCATCAACGACAAGCACACGAATCACTGTAAAGTCCTCCTCAATAAAAAAGAAGATAATCTCTCAATAAATGCCGGTTTCTCTTCTCTTGGTTTGTTTTCTTCCGTTTGAAACAAGACATCCGTCAGAAGACGGACGGACCTGCTGGCTTTTGCTTGAGGACTTTTTATTAAAAAAGGCACCTGGTCAATGACGGCTTGACTTACTAGCGGGTCATCGGGTATGGAGCCGGCGAAACGCACCCCTGCGCCTAAAAACGTGTGAATCGCATGAGAAAGGCGGTTGTACGTGTCCAGCGCCTGTTTTTGGGCGCGGGCGCGATTGACGGCAATGTTTACGGTCAGCCGTTCATCCGCGAGCAAAAGATGTTTGATCGCGCTGTAGGCATCCATAATGGCCGTCGGCTCAGGCGTTGTCACGGCGAGAATGTCTTCCGCCGATAAAATAAACGGCAGCTGTTCTTTTGAAAGTCCCGCTCCCATATCAAACAGAACGTAATCAAAATCGTTTAATACAGCGGAAAGACCATTCATAAAAGCCGTCCACTTCTCTCCGTCTGCTTGATAGATCGCCTCAAGCCCCGTTCCGCCGGATATGTAGCGAAGGCCTTTCGGACCGGAGGAAAGTGATTGAGCCAACGCGTGCCGATTCTCCATCACATCAATAATGGTGCGGGAAGAAGCAGCGCCGATCAGCACACCAATGTTGCCCATTCCGATGTCAAGATCAATGATGAGTGCTTTTTTTCCTTTTTCCTGCAGGGCAACTGCCATGTTTAATGTTAAATTAGATTTTCCGACGCCGCCTTTACCGCTGATGACGGCTAATGTCTTCGCTTTTTTCTCATAAAGCTCCGGCTTGATCATTTGCCGCTCTCTCATTTTCTTTCTTAATGACTCTGCCTGATCGGGTTTCATGTCAAAAGCATCCTTACAAACTCTTTTGGTGAAGCCGATAGGATGTCTTCAGGCACATCCTGTCCATTTGTCAAATAGGCGGCGCCGATTCTTGATTCCGACAGCACTTGAAACACGGAGCCGAGTGAGGCGGTTTCATCCGTTTTCGTGAAAATGAATTGATTGACCGGCACACCTGAAAACTGTTTCAGCACCTGTTTCATATCTTCATATTTTGCAGATGCCGATAATACGAGAAAGGATTGTAAGCCTGATTCAAACGGAATCATCTCTTGTAATTCCGTAATATACTGCTCTTCTTTAAAGTTTCTACCGGCTGTATCAATGAAAACGTGGTCATATTCAGCGAATTTTTCCAGTGCCTTCAGACATTCTTCCTTTGAATAGCATACTTCAAGAGGAGCCTGCAGCAGCTCCGCATATGTCTTCAGCTGCTCGACCGCGGCAATCCGGTAAGTATCCGTCGTCATAAAGGCAATTTTTTTATGCTCTGTCAGCATTGATGAGGCCGCGAGTTTCGCAAGTGTAGTCGTTTTGCCGGCCCCGGTTGAACCGAAAAGCACGACGTATTTTGATTGAATCCCTTCCTGCCACCTGTCTGCCGAAGGGAGTTTTTTCACTAACAAATCCTGCAGTTTTGAGCTGACATTATCTTCAGTTAAATCTCCGGAAACAATTGAAGAACGGAGCAATTCACTGAGTACGGCGTTTTGCGTATGATCAGGAAGCCCGGCTTGCTTCAATAGTCTCTCGGCTTTTTTTAATGGTTCAGGGAGCACTTCTTTAAAATGCGCCAGTTCGCCGGAAATGCTTTGATCCGGAAGACGCGGCGGCTGAACAGGCTCAGCTTTCTCCGCCGTTTCCGTCTTTTTCATTTCTTCAGCGGCAGCCGGCGGCGTTTTTCTCGCTTTCCTGACGTCACGATCTAAAACCGCTATCACTTCGACGGCCTGCTGCGACCGCAGCCCCAGCCATTTTCGTTTCTTTACTTGTTTGGAATGTAAAATAACGGCATCATTGCCGAGTTCCTTTTTGATTTGCTTCGCGGCATCCTGCATTGAAGCGGCTGTAAATTTTTTTATTTTCATTAAATATCCACCACTCCAATGCTCTGTACTTCAACATTTGCTTCCAGCTCATTATAAGAAAGAACCGGAAGATCAGGGAAATACCGTTCTAACAGCTGTTTTACATACATTCTGACAGCAGGCGAGCAAAGAAGAATCGCCGACTCCTGTCGGATGGAAAGCTGCTCGGCTTCTTTAGCGACAGAACGGATGATGCTGTCTGAAACCTCAGGGTCGAGTGACAGGTAATTGCCCTGTTCAGTCTGCTGAACCCCGTCTGCAATCGCTTTTTCCACCCGGCCTGAGCATGTGATGACCTTCAGCGTTTCATGCTCTCTCGCATATTGTGCCGTGATTTGTTTGGCAAGCGACTGTCTCGCGTATTCTGTCAAAAGATCTGAATCTGTCGTTAATCTTCCGTAATCGGCAAGAGTTTCAAAAATGGTCACCAAGTTTCTGATTGAAACTTTTTCTCTCAGCAATTTGGCAAGCACTTTTTGAATATCGCCGACAGAAAGAGGGTTTGGCGTGACTTCCTCAACAAGCACAGGATAATTTTCCTTCAGATGATCGATCAGCTGCTTTGTTTCCTGTCTGCCGACCAGTTCATGGGCATGCTGCTTAATTTTTTCTGTAATATGCGTAGATACGACTGACGCCGGATCAACAACTGTATACCCCAGCATGTCCGCTTCATCTTTTGCAGCTTCGCTGATCCATTTTGCGGGAAGTCCGAACGACGGCTCTATCGTTTCAATTCCTTCAATGACGTCATCTTCAGGCGTCGGTGACATCGCTAAGTAATGATCCAGCAGGAGCTCTCCTTTAGCGACTTCATTGCCTTTAATTTTCAATCTGTATTCATTCGGCTGGAGCGCGATGTTATCCCTGATGCGCACAACCGGAATGACAAGTCCCAATTCAAGCGCAAGCTGACGTCTGATCATGACGATGCGGTCAAGAAGATCACCGCCCTGCCCCGCGTCTGCAAGCGGCACGAGTCCGTATCCGAACTCAAATTCAATCGGATCAATATGTAAAAGCTGCACGACGCTTTCCGGGCTTTTCAGTTCATCCGCCTGAGCCTCTTCTTCAAGAATTTCTTCCTCTTCTTCGCTCGGCTTATCCGTTTTGGACAGCGTATAAGCGCCGAATGCAAGCAGACCGGCGATCGGCCCCGTCAGCAGAATGCCGATCGGTGTAAGAAGACCGAGCAAAAGTACAGTTCCCGCGGCTACATATAAGAGCTTCGGATAAGCAAACAGCTGGCCTGTAATATCATGACCGAGGTTTCCTTCAGATGCCGCTCTCGTCACGACAATCCCCGTAGCCGTTGAAATGAGCAAGGCCGGCATTTGAGAAACGATACCGTCACCGACCGTCAGCATTGTAAAGTGAGACGCAGCTTCTTGTATGCTCATCCCCTGCTGCAGCATGCCGATTACAATTCCGAAAATAATATTGATCATCACGATGATGATACCCGCGATGGCATCCCCTTTGACGAATTTGCTCGCACCGTCCATGGCGCCGTAAAAATCCGCTTCCCGGGCGACTTTTTCACGTCTGTGCTTTGCATCCTGCTCCGTAATCATGCCGGCATTTAAATCCGCGTCAATACTCATTTGCTTTCCGGGCATCGCATCGAGCGTAAATCTCGCCGCCACTTCCGATACCCGCTCGGCGCCTTTTGTAATGACGATAAACTGAATAATAATCAAGATAATGAAGACAACAAGCCCTACCAGCACATTTCCGCCAACAACGAAATTCCCGAATGTCTCAACAACCTTTCCCCCTTCTCCGTGAGAAAGAATCGAACGTGTCGTCGACACATTGAGCGAAAGCCGAAACAGCGTCAATAACAGCAGCAATGACGGGAATATCGAGAATTGCAGCGGTTCTTGCATATTCATTGTGGTGAGAAGCACGATCAACGCAAGAGAGATATTAATGATGATCAAAATACTTAACAACCATGGAGGGAATGGAATCACCAGCATTGCCACAATGAGGACAACACTTATTAAAACCGATAAATCTCTTGTTGACATGCTGTTTTTCTCTCCTTTTGAATCTGAAATTCACTATACTTTTTGTTTCGTTTTATATACATAAGCCAAAATTTCCGCAATGACTTTAAAAAACTCTTCCGGCACAGCCTGATCAATGTCAACCTGATCATATAACGCACGCGCGAGCGGTCTGTTTTCAATCGTCATGACATCGTGTTCTTTGGCGATCTGCCTGATTTTTAATGCGAGATGGTCGACCCCTTTTGCAACAATGTAAGGAGCGTCCATTTTCTTTTCATCATATTTTAAAGCTATCGCATAATGGGTCGGGTTGGTAATGATGACATCCGCTTTCGGCACTTCCTGCATCATCCGCCTCATCGCCATTTCCCGCTGCTTCTGCTTAATTTTGGACTTGATAATCGGATCACCCTCCGATTTTTTGTATTCATCTTTTATATCCTGCTTTGACATTCTGATATTTTTCTCATAGTCAAAACGCTGATATAAATAATCAAGCCCGGCCAGGAGCATTAAAGCCCCTGATCCCGCAAGCCCCATCCAAAGCGTGAGCTTAGAAACGAAAGTGAGCACTTCCGCAGGCGTTAAAAGCGGAAGGCGGAGAATATCGCCATAATGAAGCCAGAGCACCATAAAGGCGGCAAAACCGACCACGGTAATCTTCAAAATGGATTTGACCAGTTCAACAATCGCCCTCATGCTGTAAATCCGCTTAAATCCTTTCAGCGGGCTGAGCTTATTCAAGTCAGGCTTGAGGACTTCCGCAGAAAACAGAAAACCCACCTGCATGTAATTGCTCACGACACCTGCCACAAGTGCGACCAGCATAACCGGCGCGAGGATAAGGCTGATATCTTTCACCGTATCCACGAACAGTTCATGCACGGCAGATGCTGACAGATGTAATGTTATCGATTTCGTATAAAACGTTTTAATAAAGGACAGCAGCCTGTCCCGCATATAAGGACCGAGCGCGATCAGCGATAGAAAGATAATCAGTAAGGAAACGGCTGTATTCACATCCGTACTTTTCGCGACCTGTCCTTTCTTTCTTGTATCCTTCCGTTTTTTCGGAGTGGCTTTCTCCGTTTTTTCACCGGCAAAGAATTGCAGATTCAGTCTGAGTCTCATCATGTCACACCGACCAATGCCAATAGATTCCGCATGGTTTCAACGGTAAGGCTGAAGATGTTGCGGACGACGACAAACATCACCGACATACAAACGATCAGCATAATAAAGCTCACGGCTATTTTCAGAGGAAGCCCGACAACGAAAACATTCAGCTGCGGCACCGTTCTCGCCACAATGCCGAGCGCCAAATCAACTAAAAACAGACTGGCCACAACCGGCGCAGACATTTGAAAAGCGATAATAAACATGGCATTGAAGCTTTTTGCGATAAAAAGTCCAAAGTGATCATTTCCAAACGACGGAAATGCCTGATCAAGCGGGATATACTGAAAGCTGTAATAAATCCCGTCCAATAAAAGATAATGGGCGTTTACGCTGAGCATAAATAACAGCGCCAGCGTATAAACGAATTGTCCGATCAGCGGGCTTTGCGTTCCTGATTGCGGATCAATGACATTGGCGATGGAAAAGCCCATCTGAAAATCAATAAAGGAACCCGCTATCTGAATGGCTGTCATCATCATGAAAGCAATCAGCCCGAGGCTCAAGCCCACAACGGCCTCTTTTATGACAAGCAGCATATACTGTTCCCCTATTTCTATTTCCGGCGCATGTTTCAGCGTGCTGAAGCAGATCACCGAAAGAAAAAAAGCAAAGCCGATTCGGTGAACCGCCGGCAGATTCCGATGCCCGAACACCGGCACCGTTACAAAAAAAGCAGAGATTCTGATAAAGACCAATAAAAAAGCGGGAAATAAATCAATGATGGAATTCATTTGATTCTACCCTGCAAATCGGTTCAGATGAGAGAACAGATCAGTTGTGAACGAAAGAATCGTCGACAGCATCCAAGGACCGAAAAAGATCAGTCCAAGCATCACCGCCACGATTTTCGGAATGAACGCAAGCGTCTGTTCCTGGATTTGAGTTGTCGCTTGAAAGATACTGACGAGCAAACCGACGATCAGCGCGATCGCAAGCAGCGGCCCGCTGATCATTAGTGTTACATATACGGCTTTTTCCGCCATGGAAATTACAAATTCTGAACTCACAATTAGCACCTACCCTAAAAGCTGTCAAGCAAAGATTTCACGATTAAATACCATCCATCGACCAAAACGAAAAGCAATATTTTAAAGGGCAGAGAGATCATAACCGGCGGTAGCATCATCATTCCCATTGACATTAAGACGCTCGCCACGACCATATCGATAATTAAAAACGGAATAAAAATCATAAAGCCCATTTGAAAAGCGGTTTTGAGTTCTGATATCGCATAAGCGGGCACCATCGTCGTCAAAGGAATATCCTGAATCGATTCAGGTTTTTTCATTTTGGCATAGTTCATAAACAGCGCCAGATCCTTCTGCCTTGTATGCTTGCTCATATACTCTTTAATCGGCTTCTCGGCTTTTGTATATGCTTCATCGAGACTGATTTTGTTGTCCATCAGCGGCGTTAAGGCTTCCTTATTAATCTCTGAAAAAGTCGGCGCCATAATAAAAAACGTCAAGAACAGCGCAAGGCCGATTAAAACCTGATTGGGAGGCATGTTCTGCGTCGCCAGTGAGGTTCTTACAAAAGACAGGACGATGACGATTCTCGTAAAGCAGGTCATCAAAATCAGAATCCCCGGCGCCACTGAAAAGACAGTCAAAAGCAGCAGTAATTTAACAGTGGAGCTGACTTCGGTCGGACTGTTTGAATTAAAAAGATTAATAAATTCATTCATGATGATAAGGGCCTTTCTTCTTTCCTTCAGAACGGCTTTGTTTCAGCTCGTTCAGCTGTTCTTTCAGCGCTTTCGAAAACGACGGAAGCATCGTTTGCGGCTTTTTTTCTCCATCCTTACGCGGATTTACGAGCTTGGTCCATTCCACTTTTGAAGACATCGACTCTTCGTATTGGCTCAGAATCGCCTCGCGCTCTTTTTCATCTTCAATTTCTTTTAAAAGCTGTATCGTTTCGCCCACACCGACTACGAGAACGCTGTTTCCCACTTTAATCAGCTGCACGGAACGGTTTTGGCCGACTGACGTTCCGCCGATATTTTCTACATATTGAAACGGCTTCAGCAGACGGTTTCTTCTATTCATCAGTTTGACAAATCCATAGATCAGCAGAATGACGAATAATAACGCCCCAATCATCTTTACAAAATCAAAAGCGGAGACAGAAGATGCAGAAGCATCCCCTATCTCTTGATCAGCCGTTTGTTTCGATGTATCGCTTTTTTTCTCTGTTTTGTTTGTTGATTGTTTGTCAAACCATTCGTTGACGGTGGAATTGTCAGACTCCGCCGCAAAAGCAGGGAACGGATGTACATTGAGTAAAACGAAACAACAAATCAAAGCTAGTAAACCATGACTCTTTTTCAACAGTCGTACACCCTTTAGCTTAATGTTTTATTAATGGCTTCAAGCACGCGGTCCGCTTGGAACGGTTTCACGATAAAGTCTTTTGCGCCGGCTTGAATCGCGTCAATAACCATTGACTGCTGGCCCATAGCCGAACACATGATGATTTTCGCCTGCGGATCGATTTGTTTAATTTCCTTTAAAGCTGTAATCCCATCCATTTCAGGCATTGTAATATCCATTGTCACAAGGTCGGGGGAATGCTCTTTGAATTTTTCGACTGCCTGCGCTCCGTCTGAAGCTTCAGCTACAACGTCAAAACCGTTCTTCACTAAAATATCTTTGATCATCATTCTCATAAATGCTGCATCGTCTACAATTAAAATTCTGTGTGCCATAATCTGTTTCTCTCCTCTATGTTCGCTTATTTTAAATTGTTAAGGCGGTCTGCCTGACTTAAAATATCAGTGACTCTCACGCCGAAGTTTTCTTCTATGACAACGACCTCGCCCTTTGCCACGATCCGCTGGTTGACCAGGATGTCAACAGGTTCACCAGCCAGCTTGTCAAGCTCAATAATGCTTCCCGCAGAAAGTTCAAGGATTTCTTTGACGCTTCTCTTCGTTCTGCCGAGCTCAACCGTAACGGAAAGCGGAATATCCATCAGCATATCAAGGTTATTCCTTGATCCTTGCGCCGCTTCGTTATGATCAAACGCCTGGAATTCTACCGGAGCGACTTGAACAGGAGCAGCTTTTTTGGCGGTTCCCTGTCTCTTCGGAAGCTCAGGTTTTGCCTGCGGCTCCGGCTGCATGGCAGGTTCCAGCTGCGGCGTTTCGTATGTTTGCTGAGGTTCTGATACGGTTTCTGCGGCCTCTGACTCATGCTGGTCTGCAGTCATCAGGTCTGCGATCAGATCTTTCGCAAACGTAATCGGATAAAGCTGCATGATGCTCGAATCGATTAATTCGCCGACTTTCAGACGGAATGACACTTTTACGAGCAGGTCATCCTCAGGTATTCTGTCGGTCCCTTTTTCTTCCGTCACATCCAGAAGTTCAACCCTTGGCGGAGAAATGTCAATCTTTTTACTGAATACGGTCGACATTGACGTAGCAGCCGAGCCCATCATTTGATTCATTGCTTCCTGCACGGCGCTCAGGTGGATTTCACCGAGTGACGGATCGGCGCCCCGGCCGTCCCCGCCGATCATCAAATCCGCGATGATGGCCGCGTCGCTTTGTTCGACGACGAGCAAATTGCTGCCGTCAAAGCCTTCTGTGTAGTTCACTTCAATGGCAACATACGGATGAGGAAATTCATCACTGATTTTGCTTTTTGAAATGACGGTCACACTCGGCGTCGTAATGTCCACTTTTTGATTTAAAAGAGTGGACAGCGCCGTAGCCGAGCTGCCGAACGAAATATTCCCGATTTCTCCGATCGCATCGCGCTCAAGTTCAGACAAGTTCGCCCCTTGAGGCTGTTCTGTATCCTCTGATTGACTGTTTGTGCCGTTAAGAAGAGCATCGATTTCATCTTGAGATAATCTATTGTTCATCTTGTTCACCTCTTATGTCGTGATCTAAAATTTGCACTGCCTGTCTTCGATTCACCCGGCCGGCCTGCCCTAAAAACTTCGGTTTGTTTCCGACCAATACAGTAAGAGGATCAGTCACTGATTTGTCCAGAGTTATACAGTCCCCGACTTCCAAACTTAAAAATTCTTCTATTGTCAGTTCAGAAGCGCCCAAGAGAGCCACAACGGGAATTTGAGCCGTCATGATGCGCTTTTCAAGCAACTTCGTTTCTTCGGGCTTCGCTTCATTCCGGTCTGATTGCATCCAATAATGTACGGAAAGCTTAGGGATAATCGGCTCAAGTACGACATGGGGAATACAAAGATTAATGACACCGCTGATTTCACCTATCTGTGTATTGAGAGAAATGACAACGACTGTTTCATTTGGGGAAACCATCTGTACAAACTGAGGATTCACTTCAAATTCAGTCATTTCAGGGTCAATATCAGCAATCGATTGCCAAGCTTCTTTGTAGTTGCCCAGTGCATTTTCAAATAAGTTAGAAATAATATTCGTTTCAATTTCCGTAAGGCTGTCAGCTTTGTTATGAGTGATGCCGATGCCTCCCATGACGCGGTCAAGCATTGCGTATGCGATGGTGGGATTAACCTCCATCATGATTCTGCCTTCCATCGGATGAACATCGAATAAATTTAAAATCGTCATGTTCGGTATGGAACGGATAAATTCTTCATACGGCACCTGGTCAACTGAGCTGACGGATATATGAATATACGTTCTGAGCTTGGCGGAAAAGTGTGTTGTGAGAAGCCTCGCAAAGTTATCATGTATCCGGGTTAAACTGCGTATCTGATCTTTCGAGAATCTGAGAGCCCGTTTAAAATCATATACCTTTACTTTTTTCTCTTTAACTTCCTTTTTCAGCTCTTCCGCATCCGCCTCACCCGTGGAAATGGCGGAAAGCAGTGCGTCTATTTCATTTTGGGAGAGAACTTCTCCTGACATTTTCTTCACCTCCGTATTCTGTCAAATTTGTTTTTATTGCAGATTAAAGGAGGTAATGTACACTTTCTGAACTTTTCCTTCTTGGAGATAGCTGTTTACTTTCTCTTTTAATGATTGTTTAAACGCTTCTCTTCCTTTATCTCCCTCAATCTCTCCGGCGCTTGTGTCAGCTAAAATGGAAATGATGTTGTCTTTCACCTGAAAATCGCGTTTTTCAAGTTCTTCCTTCGCTTTAGCCGAGTCGGTTTCAAGCTTGATGCCGATACGGATGATGCTGTCAGACTTTAAGTTTGTCGTGATATCGTCGACAGACACAGTGGCTGCAACGACTTCGTCAATTGTCGGCTTTTTATCTTTGTCGGAATTTCCGCTGACGACAAAATATGCTGCCGTTCCGAGGCCGGCGATGACAATTAAAATAATCAGCAAAATGATGACTAATTTTTTCTTCATTCTTCTTCCTCTATTCCCTGATCCAGTGAAAATATTTGTATGCTATGGTAAAACGATATGACTTTTTTGAGAACTGCTTCTTCCGGTTCTTTCACTACGAACTTTTTGCCGTTGGACAGTGTAATCGTCGTGTCGGGGAAGCACTCAATCTGTTCGATAAACAGCGCGTTCAGCGTAAAAGGCTGGCCGTTTAAACGGGTGACTTGAATCATGCAATCCGGAGAAGCGGCCTAACCGCCTCTCCTCCCTCCTTACCGTTTCAGATTAACCAGCTCCTGAAGGATTTCATCTGAAGTCGTAATGATTTTTGAGTTTGATTGGAAACCGCGCTGAGCAACGATCATTTCGGTAAATTCATCTGTCAGATCTACGTTTGACATTTCAAGATAGCCTGCCAAAAGCTTACCCGTTCCGTTTTCGCCCGGAGTGGTGACTGCGCTCGCAGCTCCTGAACTTAATGATTCTCTGTAAAGGTTGCCTCCGATTTTTTCCAGACCGGCGCTGTTAGGGAACGTGACCAGACCGATTTGTCCGGCATCATGAACCTCATCCCCTGCATCAGTGTATGTAACCGTTCCGTCTGCACCGATGCTGTAATCTTTCGCATCAGTCGGAATATTGATTTTGCCGCCGCCGATTTTTTCAAGGTAGTACCCGTCAGTCGTAACAAGGTTCCCTTGATTGTCCTTTCCGAAATTCCCCGCACGTGTGTAAACAATTCCCGCGCCTGTATTAATCTGAAAGTATCCGTCTCCGTCAATGGCTAGGTCGGTTTTATTCTGTGTAGCCTGCGGGGCGCCGGTTGAATGAACGACATCAATGGAAGAAGTCGCGGCACCTAAGCCGATTTGTTTTGAATTGGTCACGTTTGAACCGCCGGCGACTGTCTGGCTGATCATATCTTTAAATGTAACGCGGCTTTTCTTAAATCCCACTGTGTTGACGTTGGCGATGTTATTGCCGATTACATCTAGTTTTGTCTGAAAGTTTTTCATGCCGCTGATACCGGAATATAATGAACGTAACATGTTAAATTCCCCCTGGGTTTCTTTTTATTTAGATGTTTCGCTGACGGCCGTGACATTCCACGGACTGACCTCTTTGCCATTTTCAAGCACGAGCACGTAATTGCCGTTTGAATGCTTGACTGAATTGACCGGGCTTGTCTGATCCTTCCCGTCGCTGTCGCTGAATGTGACATTTTTACCGATCCAGTTCACATACATCGTAAACGGATCTTGATTTTCTACAAATTTAGTCATCGTCGTATTCATATTCATCATTTGCTCCAATGAAGAAAATGTCGCCATCTGGCTGATGAATTCTTTGTCATCAACCGGATTGAGCGGGTCCTGGTTTTGAACCTGTGTCATTAAGATCTTAAGAAATTCGTCTTTTCCTAAATTCGTGCTGCTGTTTACTGCGGAGGTGCTCTTCGCGCTTGAAGTGGTTGAAGCGCCCGCCGCGGCATAATCCGAGTTTACTGATGTCAACTATTCTTCCTCCATTTCATTGAGAGAAAGCTCCTCCAGCATATCTCCGAAATCGCCTGACTGCTGCTGGTTCTTCTGCTCTCTCTGTCCCTGATGCTGCTGTTTATTGTGATCGGCCGTCTGCCCGTAAACAGGCTGCTGATCCCCGCTTTGAAGCGGGACTGTAAAACGGTCGACCTGGACCGACATATTCGGAAGCGACTGTTTCAGCTGAGGAAGATGCTGTTCCAGCAGCTCTTTCGCGGACTGGCTGGATGCGATTATTTTGCTTTGAAACATCCCGTTTTCGTTTGTCACCTTAATTGTGACAAATCCGAGGTTCTCGGGATTAAGACGAATCGTAAAGCTTCCGGTTGTTTTCCCGAAAGGCGTGTATTTCATCTGTTTCCAGCCGCTGATGACCTGATCCGTTAACGGTTTATTTTCTGCCGGCTGCTGTTCAGCTCCTGCGGACGTTTGCTGAATGCCGGCAAGGCTTCTCGTTCCCGAAAACAGGATATGTGCAGACAATTTGCTGTCAGGCGCCTTTGCGTGAGAAACCGTGCCGCCGTTTTGCTGTTCTGTTTTTCCGGCTGACTCTTGGGATGATTCAGATGATTGAGATAACACAAAAGCTTTCAGCTCAGTTTCAGCCATATCCCATTCCTTTGTTCCCTTTTGAGAAAGGCCCGCAAGCTGCTCCGCGACGCTTTGAAAGCTCTTCAGCTCAGCGGCTGTCATGGAGTAAAGTTTAGATGCAGATTCGTTTTTCGGAAAAAATGTCTGCCGCAGGTCTTGAATCACGCGGTCCGGAACGCCTTGTTTTTTCAATGCCTCTAATAAACGGGCGCCTTCCTGGTAAACCGCCTTTGCCTGCGCGCTGTCAGGCAGTTCCTGCTGAGATGTGAAGAGCTGGGATACGGCTTCATGAATGAAAAGCAGACCCTTCTCAAGCGCATCCTTGACGGAATCCCCGTCTTTTGCGGAAGAATCCGGCTCATCCGTTTCGGGCTTCGCCCCATGCTGTTTTCCCGCTAACATGTCTTCAACAGATTCGGCAAGCTGTTTCAATAAAGGAAGAGCTGTTTCAGCCGTCTGCTTTCCTTCAAGAGCTTTTACCGCCTCAAGCAGCTGTTTTAGCTGCAATTCTTTATCTTCCGGGCCGGCTTTCAGCCAATCACCGATTTTCGATAGAGCATCATTCAGCTCTGCGTCACTTGTTTTTGTTTCATCTCCGGGCTGCCGGGGAGAAGTGATTTCCGACAGGAGCCAGTTATGAAATAGACCTAAGCTGTTTACATTCATCTTCACATTGCTGTTTTGCGCAGCCTGCGTACGATTACCCGTTAATTCAAGCAGCCTCAACTTACATCACTCCTTATTTCCGTCAGCGGATAGTTTTTCTGTATATTTAGCCGCTTGTTCAGGAGTCATTTTCGTCAAGATTTCAGCAAGCTGCTTTTTACTTAATCCGTTTAAAATATCGAGGGCTTCTTTTTCTTTCAGCTTTACGATAATGCTTGCCGCTTTACCGCTGTCCATACTTTTATAGATGTTGATCATCTTATCTTTTCCGGCTGAATCCGAAGCGTCTTTTTTCGTTTCATCCGTCTTCGTTTTCTGCTGCTGTTCAGCTTCCTGTTTCAGTGAACGGATTTTCTGATTCAGATTATCGATTTCGGACTTGCTTGTGTCTAAATCTTTATTCAAAATGTTAATTTCACTTTTTTGTTCCTTTATGGTCTTTTCAAGAGAAGCCGTTCTGTCTTCCTTCTGCTTTTCCGCCGCGCTTTTCATTTCTTTCGTTTCGGGAACCAATTCTTTTAAAACAGGCGTTTTAGCGGCTGTTTCCTGAATCGGCTTCATCACATCAACGCCGGCAGCCCAAAGGATGATGCTTGCGACGATGATCAGAAAAATCAGCGGGATCATGATAAAAAGCAGGATTGAACCGAACTTTCCAGATCTCTTTTCTTTATCGGCCATTTCATTCGCTCCTAATGCCCCTGAATCATAAACTGCTTGATTGAAATGTCGTCCATTTCCCTCATCTCTGCAGCTTTGTCTTCAAGTGCGAACATATTAAATTGTTTTTCCCGCATTTTTTCAAATTTCTTTACTTCAATGTTTTTTTCGGTGAGCTGTTCCTGCTTCTCATTCATTTCATTTCGTTTCATGATGACAAGCTTTTGATAATGATAGATGGTGTTCTCAAGATTGGAAACGAAGTGCTGATAATGTCTCATTTCCTGAACGCTCATCCCGCATTTCAGCTTTGATTCTTTGTCTTTTTCGAGCAATTCTTTTTTGCTCATATTTTCATATAGTTTTTCAGCCACTGTCTCAAATTCAGAAACCGATTGTCTGTATTCAGTCAATGTTTGGTCTTTTTCATTTTCTTTTAATTCCAGCAGCTTTTGAAATCTGAATTGGTATGCCACGATGTTTATTCCTCTTTTCCTGTCAGACTCGTCAATGCCGCAATGCTGTCTTCCAATTGAGCGGGTTCTTCCGTTCCTTGTTTTAAAAATTGAATAAGCTGCGGATAAAACTGAATCGCTTCATCAATTTCTCTTGATGATCCTCTTTTGTAAGCTCCGATATTAATGAGATCTTCAGAGTTTTGATAAGTTGACAGAAGATCGCGGAATTTGTTGGCCGCCTCTATATGCGATGTGTCTGAAATATTAGACATGACCCTGCTGATGCTTTTCAGGATGTTCACGGCCGGGAACTGCCCTTTGTTGGCAAGCGCCCGATCGAGAACGATATGCCCGTCTAATATTCCGCGCACCGTATCGGCAATCGGTTCGTTCATGTCATCTCCGTCTACGAGAACCGTATAAAAAGCGGTTATCGTTCCTTGTTCATTCGCGCCCGTTCTTTCCAGCAAACGGGGCAAAATAGCGAACACAGAAGGTGTATATCCTTTTGTTGTCGGCGGTTCTCCCGCTGCCAGGCCGATTTCCCGCTGAGCCATCGCGACCCTCGTGACAGAGTCCATCATGAACATCACATTCCGGCCTTTATCGCGGAAGTACTCTGCAATGGCGGTGGCCGTATACGCCGCTTTCAAACGCATTAAGGCAGGCTGATCAGAGGTCGCGACTACGACTATCGAGCGTTTCAGTCCTTCTTCGCCTAAATCCTTCTCGATGAATTCACGCACCTCGCGCCCCCGTTCACCGACGAGTGCGATAATGTTTAAATCAGCTTCAGTCTGCTTCGCGATCATTCCCATCAGGGTGCTTTTTCCGACTCCGCTTCCGGCAAAAATCCCGATTCTCTGCCCTTTTCCTACCGTCAGCAGACTGTCAATCGATCTGACGCCGACACCCATCTTTTCCCGTATCGGCGGGCGTTTCATCGGGTTTGGCGGCGGCTGTTCCGTCGAAACGGGGGACAAACCTTTCGGAAGCGCCCGGCCGTCAAGAGGTTCGCCGAACGCGTCGACAACCTGTCCGATTAAACCCGCGCCTACTTTGATGCGGAGCGACTCGCCAGTGGCCTCCACAATGCTGCCCGGCGCGATGCTGGCCGCTTCCAGATAAGGCATTAGCAGAATGTTTTCATCCTGGAAGCCTACAACCTCAGCTTTAATTGCTTTTTTCGTATGGCCTTTCGGATAAATGAGACAAACATCTCCGATTGAGCTTTCGGGCCCTTTTGATTCAATCATCAGCCCGATGACCCGTTTAACCTTGCCGTAGCGTTTGTACGGATCCGCTGTTTCAATTGAGTCTATTAAATACTGTGTCTTCATTGCTCCGCTCCCGCCTCAAGCGCCGTTAAAAGTTTTTGCTTTAATTGCATCAGCTGGGTGTCTACGCCTGCATCAACACGTCCGAACGGAGTTTCTATCGAGCACGTTCCCTTCGCGGCTTTTTCATCGGCATATAAGCTTAATCTGCATTCTTTGTATAACAGCTGCTGAATTTCGTCCATATGCTGATGAACCGTCTCATAATATTCAGGGTCCACATAGATGGAGATGTCATCATAATCTTTTACTTCGGCTACTACCTGTTTGACCAGCAGAAGGAAAGCCTCTTTATCATCACTTTTTTGCCGCCATACTTTTTTAGCGAGCGCAACGGAAAGCTCAATAATTTCTTCCTCAGCGCTTTCCAGTTTTTCCTCGACTGACTGTCTCGCCATTTCCATAACGGCATTGGCCCGGCTGATGAGATTAGCGTATTCAGCTTGAGCCTCGGCTTTTCCCAATGCCATGCCTTCTTCATATCCTTCTGCCTTTGCTTCTTCTATCAATCTTTGTTTTTCTTCCGCCCAGCGGTTTTTCTCTTCTTCAATCTGCCGAAGAGTGTGCTCAAATTGATTTTTCGCTTCTTCAGACACCCTGTCGGCTTCTGCTTTGGCAAAAGCCATGAGAGCCTCTGGATTTTCGGGTTCCTCCCGGTCTGGCTGGGAATGTGTTTTCCTGACTTCCTGCAAGGAAAGCTTGCGCCGTTTTTGTTCAGGAGAAAATGATGATTGCTGTTTAATGATATTAGACAATAATATCGTCTCCTCCGCCTCGCGCGATTACAATTTCACCGGCTTCTTCCAGCTTGCGGACGACGCCCACGATTCTTGATTGCGCCTCTTCCACATCACGCAAACGCACAGGCCCCATAATTTCCATTTCCTCTTTAAACGTTTCAACCATACGCTGTGACATATTGCTGAAGACGATTTCTTTGACTTCCTCGCTCGCAACCTTCAATGAAAGCAGGAGGTCGTCGTTTTCAACGTCTCTGATCACGCGCTGAATCGCACGGTTATCAAGGGTGACAATATCTTCAAAGACAAACATCCGTTTTTTGATTTCATCCGCCAACTCAGGATCTTGGATTTCTAATGAATCAAGGATCGTTTTTTCCGTTCCTCTGTCTACGCCGTTTAACACTTCAACAACGGCTTCTATGCCGCCGGTCTGCGTATAATCCTGCGTAAAGGAGGAGGACAGCTTTTGTTCAAGGACCCGCTCCACTTCATTTATGATTTCAGGAGACGTTCTGTCCATAACCGCAATCCTTCTTGCCACCTCAGCCTGAACGTCCGGGTTCAGCTCAGACAAAATCTGTCCGGCCTGCACCGGGTCAAGGTAGGATAAAATCAGCGCCATCGTTTGCGGATGTTCCTGCTGAATGAAATTTAAAATCTGTTCGGGTTCCGCTTTTCTCGCAAAATCAAACGGCTTTACCTGCAAAGAAGAGGTGAGCCTGTTTAAAATGCTTACCGCTTTGTCTTCTCCGAGCGCTTTTTCAAGCACTTGGCGGGCGTAATTTAAACCGCCTTGTGAAATATAGTCCTGAGCGATTGCGATATTATGAAACTCTTCAATGATTTCATCTTTTCTTTGATGATCGACGCTTCTGACTCCCGAAATCTCGAGTGTCAATCTTTCAATTTCTTCTTCAGACAAATGCTTGTATACAGAAGCTGATACATCAAGGCCTAAGGAAATCATGAGGATGGCTGCTTTTTGTTTTCCTGTAAGCTTGTTCTGATCACGTTTCGCCATTTTCCATTCCCCCTAATCCTCGTCCAGCCAGCTTCGAAGCAATTTAGCAAAGTCTTCCGGTTTTTCTTTAGCCATTTTTTCAAGCTGTTTTCGTCTGACTGTTTCTTCCGTTTCAATTTTCTCTTCGTTGATATCAGGCAATCGAACCGGCTCCGGCGGTGTTTCATATTCATATTCTTCGTATTCATCCTCTTGTGAGCGTTTCTTTCTGATGAGGAGAATAATAAGCAGAATAATGGCCGCAAGCAGTACGCCGCCTGTAATGTATACCCAGATCGGAAGACCTGAAGATTGTGCCGAATCTGTGTTCAAGCTTGTTTTTCCGTCAAACGGCTGAACGGATACAACGATTTTATTGTTGATATCATTGTCTGTCAGGTTTTGATTTTGCGTTTCGTTTTTATCAAGAGACGTTCTGACGACCGTTCCTAAAATCTTCTGTATATCAGCCTGTCTCTGTGCTGATAAGGAAGCGGCATTTTTCGGATTAGGCGGCTCCACCATGACCTGAATGCCTAAATCACGCACTTTATACGGGCTTTCAGCGATTTCTTTATGAATGCGGTTGACTTCATAGTTGATTTTATTGCTGCTTTTTTCGTAGTCCCCGCTGTTTGAACCGCCGTTTGTCTCGGCATAGTTCGCGGTGTCATTGCTTCCCGTTCCGGCCGTGCCGCCGTTGGCCGCGCCGTCGCCTTTGTACGTTTCCGCAACTTTTTCGGCGCTTACCGCTATGCCTTCCATGTTATCTTTATCGACAGGTTCGACAGTGTCTTCAGTGCGTTTTTCCTTCGTGAAGTCAATATCCGCCGTTACGGAAACAACGACCTTATCTTGCCCCATCATTGTGCCGAGCAGTGACTGAACATGTTTTTGAACGTCCTTTTCGACCTGCGACTTAATACCTTGCTGAGAAGCATAACTGTCAGAAACGGCCCCTGCACCGCCGTCACTTTTGTCATAATATGTAGAATTTTGATCCATTATGACGATATTATCTTCTTTTAAGTTCGGAACACTTTTAGAAACGAGATGGTACAGCCCGTTGATCTGGTTTTGATCAAGCGAGTAGCCCGGTTTAATCTGCAAAACGATTGAAGCGGATGCTGCCGGCTGATCTTCACCGACGAACACGGCTTCTTTCGGCATATTGATCATGACCTTCGAGCTTTTAATACCGTCCATTTCATTTATCAGGTTTGACAATTCGGTCTGAGTCGCCTCAACCTTTAAAACGTCAAACTCATTATCTGTCAGGCCGAAGCCCGCATTTTGTCCGAAGAACGAATAATCAATTGATCCCGTTTTCGGCAGGCCTTCTGCGGCAAGCTGGACTTTAAGCGAATCCACTTGGCTCTCAGGAACCTTAATGACCGTGCCGCCGTCAGCAAGTTCAGAAGACACCTTTTTCGTATCGAGCTCTTCTTTAATCTTCCCCGCTTCTTCCGCGGACAAATCTTTATAAAGAGGCACCATCTTTTCAGACGAAGTAAAAATAATAACGACGATGAGTAAAATAATGAATGCGGCCAAGCCGCTTACCATGAGTATCTTCTGTGTTTTTGATCTGTTGTTCCAAAACGCTGCCGTTTTGGTTTTCATTTGCATTAGAGTACGATTCATGTTAACCCCCGGTCATTCCAGTCATTCTCTTCAATCTGACCACTACATCTGCATTCTCATGATTTCCTGATAGGCTTCCACGGCTTTATTGCGGAATTCGGTAGCGGCCGTCAGAGAAATATTTGCTTTTTGGGCAGCGATCATGACCTCGTCAAGGTTTACATCCTTTCCTGCAGCCAGTTCGTTCGTTATTTGGTCAGATTTTACTTGTGACTCATTTAACGAATCAATAGAGTTTTTTAAAAGCTCCGAAAAGCTTGTTTGGTTTGAAGAATCAGTTTTTTGAGTTTGGTTTAATTGATTCGTTACGTTTTGAGTGTTTTGGGTTTGTTGAAGCTGAAAAGGAGTAATAGCGTTAACCACTTACATCACCTTACTTTCCGATTTCTAAAGCCTTCAAAAGCATGCCTTTGGAGGCGTTTAATGCAGTTACGTTTGCTTCATATGATCTCGAGCTGCTGACAAGATCCACCATTTCCTTTAATGGATCTACATTTGGTTTTTGTACATATCCGTCTTTATTCGCATCAGGATTCTCCGGATCATAAACGAGATTAAAAGCGGACGGGTCTTCCGTAACACCAGATACCTTTACGCCACTTCCCGCGCTTCCTGTTCCGTTCATCTTGGAATGTAAAAGGGACGAAAATGATTCGCCTCCGGATTGGAGAGATACCAGCTTTCTTCTGTAAGGCACCCATTCGCCATTTACCTGCTTCGCTCTCGTTGTATCCATATTGGCCAGGTTGGACGATACGACGTCCATCCGGACACGCTGTGCAGTTAAAGCGGAACCCGAAATATTTAAGCTTTGAAAGCCACTCATTATTTTCCTCCTGTCAAGACGGTTTTCAGAGAATTGAATTTGCCGCTCATTCTTTCAACCAAAGCCTGATAATTAATTTGGTTTTCGGCTAAATCTGTCATTTCTTTGTCGATATCGACATTGTTTCCGTTTTGCTGGTACGATGTATCACTGCTGGACACGATAGAATAATCGTCCCCCGAACCCGTAAAGTCAACGTGCCGATAGTCGGTTTTTACAGCCTCAAGATTGGATGTTTCCTGATCTAACAAATTTCGGAAAGAGACTTTTTTTGCCTTGTAGTTCGGTGTATCTATATTGGCGATATTATTAGTTAAGACTTTTTGCTTAATGTCCGCTCTCCCCAAGGCATTCTCAAGATTTTGTATAGTTCCAGAAAATAAGTCCAAATCCACTTACCTCCATTTCAGATATTTTTCTCCTAAAAATCCTTGTCGAGAATTGTAAAACCATATGCTTATTGTAAGAAATAACAGGCTTAAAGTCTATGAAGTTAGGCTAAAAAAAAGTGCTCAATTGTATCTATTTTGCATGTGGGTATTAAGTCCTAGAATATTTGTACTACAAGGGTTTGTTTAATATTAGACTGAAAATAGCGGAATTTCTGTATCTTCCTCCTTTTTTCACACAGCAAGATGGATTATCTCAGATCAGATTCCAATAAGCAACTTTAAACTGCAACTTTTCACCTATTGTTCATAAAAAAAGCAGGACCCCCATTTTCAGGGATCCTGCTTTTGTCTTAATGAGATTTAAGGTTTTCCAATTCAATAAGGAATTTGTTGTTCAGAACTTTAATGTACGTCCCCTTCATTCCCAGTGATCTGGATTCAATGACGCCTGCGCTTTCCAGTTTTCTCAGCGCGTTAACGATTACTGAACGCGTAATGCCGACACGGTCCGCAATCTTACTTGCCACAAGCAAGCCTTCGTTTCCGTCAAGCTCTTCAAAGATATGCTCAATCGCTTCAAGTTCACTGTAAGACAGAGAACTGATCGCCATTTGAACAACCGCTTTGCTTCGCGCCTCTTCTTCGATTTCTTCCGCTTTTTCTCTTAAAATCTCCATTCCTACAACGGTTGCTCCGTATTCAGCAAGAATGAGATCATCATCTTCAAATTGATCCTGCAGACGGGACAGAATCAGCGTGCCCAGTCTCTCTCCTCCGCCGATGATCGGCACGATCGTTGTTAAGCCCGCTTGGAACAGGTCTCTGTTTTCTACAGGAAACGCCGTGTATTCGCTGTTGATATCAAGGTTTGAAGACGTCTCCGGAACATTGAACAGATTTCTCGTGTACTCTTCCGGGAACTGGCGGTCTTCAAGCATTTTTTTCATGCGGTCATTTTCAATCTGCTGATTAATAGAGTAGCCCAAAAGCTTTCCTCTGCGGCTGACGACGAAAATATTAGAATCAATGACGTCACGAAGCGTTTCAGCCATTTCTTTAAAGTTTACGGGTTTGCCTGCCGCAGCCTGCAGCATGCTGTTAATAATTCGTGTTTTTTGTAGTAAAGCCATGATAAATAATCCTCCTAGAATTCCTCTTATTAAATTTTCACAATATAAATTGACTTAGATCTTTGTTGTTTGCAATCGTTCCGAGCTTTTCTTCAACGTATTGCGGCGTGATAGCGACTTTTTCCATCGTCACGTCCGGCGCTTCAAACGACAGGTCTTCCAAGAGACGTTCCAATATCGTGTGAAGCCTTCTCGCTCCGATGTTGTCCGTATCCTGATTCACATGATAAGCTACTTCGGCGATCTTACGAATAGCTTCGTCAGAAAATTCAAGAGATATACCTTCTGTCTGCAATAAAGCCTGATATTGTTTTAACAGCGCGTTATCGGGTTCGACGAGAATCTTCACAAAATCATCTACTGTCAGCTTGCTCAATTCTACACGAATCGGAAAGCGGCCCTGCAGCTCCGGAATCAGATCAGACGGTTTGGCCATATGGAATGCCCCGGCTGCGATAAACAGCACGTGATCTGTTTTGACGGAGCCGTATTTCGTGACGACGGTAGATCCTTCGACAATCGGAAGGATATCTCTTTGAACGCCTTCTCTCGATACATCTGCTGAGGAAGAAGCCCCTCCGTTTTTTGCGATTTTATCTATTTCGTCAATAAAGATAATGCCGCCCTCTTCAGCTCTTAACACGGCCTCTTGGCCGACTTCATCCATATCGATTAATTTGCCTGCCTCTTCATTGGTCAGAACCTTCCTTGCTTCTCTGACCGTCATTTTGCGGCGTTTTTTCTTTTTTGGCACCAGATTGCTCAGCGCATCCTGCATATTCATGCCCATCTGCTCCATCCCGGAGCCTTGCAGCATGTCAAACATCGACGGCTGCTGCTCTTCCACCTCTACGGAGACGTAATGGTCTTCG
Organism: Bacillus sp. SIMBA_031; assembly: GCF_046535225.1. Classification (NCBI taxonomy): domain Bacteria; kingdom Bacillati; phylum Bacillota; class Bacilli; order Caryophanales; family Bacillaceae; genus Bacillus; species Bacillus sp. SIMBA_031. The sequence continues at coordinate 738,540 of NZ_JAWRXC010000001.1, read as the reverse complement.
AGCTCTCCCAATGCGAGCTGATGCGCCATGCGCTTTCTTTTCTCTTCAAGGCTTGCTTCTTCCTGCTGGTCGGCTTCATCATCATTTGCCGCCTGGCTTCCTCCGAAAAGCATTTCAAACGGATTTTTCACACCCGCTTGTTTTTTCTTGCCCGGAACGAGAAGCCGCACTATACGTTTGTTTGCATTTTCTTCAGCCTGTTCTTTCACTTCGCTGATTTTTTCTTCTTTAATGAGCCGAACGGATGTCTCAACGAGGTCTCTGACCATTGATTCGACATCTCTGCCTACATAGCCGACTTCTGTAAATTTTGTCGCTTCAATTTTTATAAATGGCGCACCGGTAAGCTTGGCGATCCGTCTGGCGATCTCTGTTTTCCCCACCCCGGTCGGGCCCATCATCAGGATGTTTTTGGGAACGATCTCGTCTCTCAGTTTTTCATCAAGAAGACTTCTGCGATAGCGGTTTCTTAATGCCACGGCGACAGCTTTTTTCGCATCCTGCTGTCCTACAATGTATTGATCCAACCGATCTACGATTTGTCTCGGTGTTAACGGTTTGTTTTCCATGCGCCTCAAGTCCTTTCTATTCAAGTTCTTCCAAAATGATCTGATCGTTTGTGTACACACAAATCTCGCCCGCGATTTTCAAAGCGGCTTTTGCAATATCTTTGGCGGACAGATTCTCTCCGGCATAGGTTTTCAGCGCTCTTCCTGCTGACAGGGCGTAGTTTCCGCCGGAGCCGATTGCCAAAATGCCGTCATCCGGCTCAATCACTTCACCTGTTCCCGATACGAGAAGCAAGGTATCCTGGTTCATGACAATCAGCATGGCTTCCAGCTTGCGCAGCACTTTATCGCTGCGCCATTCTTTCGCAAGCTCAACCGACGCACGTTTTAAATTGCCGTTGTATTCTTCAAGCTTCGCCTCAAACATTTCAAAAAGTGTGAAAGCGTCTGCAACAGATCCCGCAAATCCGGCCAGAACCTTTCCGTTAAACAGCTTTCTCACTTTTCTCGCGGTATGTTTCATGACTACAGCCTGACCGAATGTGACCTGGCCGTCTCCTGACATAGCGCTTTTCCCGTTATGCCGGACGGCAAAAATCGTTGTCGCATGAAAAGATGACATGAGAAGGGCCTCCTTTTAATTTTCTTTAAAAGCTCTCGGGTGGTGGGACATATATGTGTTTCTCAGCATTTCCTTCGATACATGCGTGTATATCTGCGTAGAAGACAGATTGGAATGGCCCAAAAGCTCCTGGACGCTTCTTAAATCAGCCCCTTCATTCAGCAGATGAGTCGCAAACGTGTGCCGAAGCATATGCGGGTGTATATGTAAAGTGCCGGATGCTTTTTTTACAAGCCCGCTTAAAATATACCGGATTCCTCTGGCGGTCAGCGGGCCGCCTCTTTGATTGACAAACAGCACATCATGAGGCTCTTTTGCTTTTTCAAGCAGGCACTGCCTTCCGCTGTTGATATACAGCTCCAGCGCATCACGGGCATATGAGCCGAACGGGATATAGCGCTGCTTCTTGCCTTTCCCGTGAACGAGCACCGTATCCATGAACAGGTCAAGATCGCCGACAGTGAGCGTACAGCACTCACTGACCCTCATTCCGGTCGCATAAAGAAGCTCAAGCAGGGCCTGATCGCGCATCCCTGACGGCTGACTTCTGTCTGAAACAGCGAATAGTTCCTCAAGTTCTTTTTCATAAAGAAACTTCGGAATCCGTTTCTCTTGTTTCGGCAGATGAACAAGCTGAAACGGATTCTCTTCAACAAGCTTTTCCCTCATTAAAAATTTATAGAAGCTTCTCAAAGCTGAAATTTTCTTGCTGATTGTTTTTCTTGACAGGCCTTTTTCATAAGCCTCTGTCAAAAATATTCTCACATCATGATATGCAGCTTCTTTCATTCCATTTATATTTTGAGCATGCAGAAACATCCCAAATTCTTCAATCGAATTAACATAATTCACAATAGTATATTGTGAATAATTTTTTTCAATTTGTAAATATTCAACGAATAACTTTAAAAAAAAGTTAACATTCTCAGTCATTATGAAGACCTCCCTCTCCGAAGGGCTTTTAAATGGTATCATATAATGCATCGAAGTTGCAATGAAAAGCTATATCGTTTTCGAAATAGTTTGAATAGTTCCAATTGCGCGTTTAGCGTATTCTTCATTTCGTTCTTTTTTGTTTTTAATTTTTACAGGCAATTCTTTTAAGAGGCCGAAGTTTGCATTCATCGGCTGGAAGTTCTTCTGATTTGTCGTCGTAATGTAGTGAGCCATGCTTCCGATCGCCGTCTCCTGCGGGAATGTCACAAGATCCTGACCGAGCACAAGTTTGGCGGCATTGATTCCCGCTACAAGACCTGAAGCGGCAGATTCAACATAACCCTCTACGCCGGTCATTTGGCCCGCGAAAAACAGATCGTTCCGCTGTTTAAATTGATATGTCGGGTTCAAAAGGCTCGGCGAGTTGATAAATGTGTTTCTGTGCATGACGCCGTATCTGACGATATCAACATTTTCAAGGCCGGGGATCAGTTTAAGCACTTCTTTTTGGTCTCCCCATTTTAAATGTGTCTGAAAACCTACAATATTATAAAGCGTTCCCGCCGCATCATCCTGTCTGAGCTGAACGACTGCATAAGGGCGCTTGCCTGTTTTCGGATCTTCCAGTCCGACCGGTTTCATCGGTCCGAACAGCATCGTTTTCTTGCCTCTTTTCGCCATGACTTCAATCGGCATGCAGCCTTCAAAGAAGATTTCTTTTTCGAATTCTTTTAAAGGTACCGTCTCAGCCGTCGTCAATGCTTCATAGAAACGGTCGAACTCTTCCTCTGTCATCGGGCAGTTTAAGTACGCCGCTTCTCCCTTGTCATAACGGGATTTTAAGTACACTTTCTCCATATCAAGGCTGTCTTTTTCGACAATCGGCGCCGCCGCGTCATAAAAATACAGATACTCTTCTCCCGTGAGCTCTTTCAGCTGCTGTGAAAGCGATTCTGACGTAAGCGGTCCGGTCGCGATAACAGTCGGGCCTTCCGGAATCTCTGTTACTTCCTCAGTAAGAACCGTTACGTTCGGATGGTTTTTCACGAGATCCGTCACGCTTTGCGCAAATTCATGACGGTCAACGGCAAGCGCTCCTCCGGCCGGAACCGAGCATTTATCAGCAGATTGAATGATTGCCGAGTCAAGCGCCCGCATTTCTTCCTTTAATACGCCTACCGCATTGGCGAGTGTATTTGAACGGAGGGAGTTGCTGCATACCAGTTCGGCGAATTTATCAGTATGATGGGCTGCCGTCTGCCTGACAGGCCGCATTTCATATAGTTTCACTTGAATTCCTCGTTTTGCAAGCTGCCATGCCGCTTCACTTCCGGCAAGGCCTGCTCCGATTACATTAACTGTTTGCTGGTTCATTTCTTTTCATCTCCTGTTGTTTGTCCCTTCCACACAAAGAAGGTGAGCAAGGCTCTGCTCACCGCTACTTCTGTGGTTCTTCCTTATAATCGCATTCGACGCATTGGACTTGTATCCCTTTTTTAAGCTTTTTCTCTACGAGCATATTTTCACATTTCGGGCATTTTCGTTCAATCGGTTTGTCCCAAGATACGAAGTCGCATTCAGGATAACGGTCACAGCCGTAAAAGACGCGTTTCTTTTTTGATTTTCGTTCGACAATGTTTCCTTCATGGCACTTAGGGCATTTTACGCCGATTTGTTTGACAATCGGTTTTGTATTCCGGCAGTCAGGGAAGTTGGAGCACGCCATAAATTTGCCGTATCGGCCCATTTTATAAACCATCCGGGAGCCGCATAACTCACAATCTTCATCGGCGTATTCAGGTTCAATTTCCACTTCTTTCATTTCGGCTTCCGCTTTTTTCACGCGTTTTTCGAAATCAGTATAGAAGCTGTCAATGATTTGAACCCATTCTGTCTGGCCATCTTCAACATGGTCAAGGTCTCTTTCCATCTTAGCCGTGAATTCAACGTTAATGATTTCCGGGAAAAACTCCATGATAAGATCCAGCACGATCTGCCCAAGCTCAGTCGGCACAAACCGTTTATTGTCTAATCCCACGTAACCGCGGCGCTGGATGGTGTCAAGAGTCGGCGCATATGTCGAAGGACGGCCGATCCCCAGTTCTTCAAGCGTTTTAACCAGGCGCGCCTCTGTATAACGCGGAGGCGGCTGAGTAAAGTGCTGCTCAGGCTCAATATCTTTCGATAAAACCGTGTCTCCCTCTTTAAGGTCCGGAAGCATGCGGTCTTTTTCTTCCAGCTGATCGTCTTTACCCTCTACATAGACTTTCATGAAGCCGGCGAATTTGACTTTACTTCCGTTTGCCCGGAATGTCAATCCGTTATTGCTGAGATCGACGCTCATCGTATCAAGGACGGCAGGCGCCATCTGGCTTGCAACAAAGCGCTCCCAAATCAGCTTATATAATCTGAGCTGGTCTCTTCCAAGCACCGCTTTTAAGTCGGCAGGTTTTCTGAGCACCGAAGTCGGGCGGATCGCTTCGTGGGCATCTTGAGCGTTTTCATTTTTCTTTGCCGGTTTCCGTTTTCCCGCTAAGTACTCTTTTCCGTACGCCTGATCAATAAAAGCTGACGCTTCTTCAACGGCTGTATTGGAAATCCGCGTTGAGTCCGTTCTCATATACGTGATGAGCCCGACTGTCCCTTCTTTGCCGAGATCAATTCCTTCATATAATTGCTGCGCGATCATCATCGTTTTCTTCGCCCTGAAATTCAGCTTTCTTGCAGCCTCCTGCTGCAGAGTGGACGTTGTAAACGGCAGAGCGGGATTTCGTTTGCGCTCTTTTTTCGTAACCTTGTCAACTGTATACTTATTGCCTTTCAGCTGAGCAAGGATGGCTTTTACGTCTTCTTCGCTTTTTAAAGGAAGCTTTTTGCCGTTTTTTCCGAAAAATCCGGCTTCAAACGTCTCTTTTCCTTTTAAAAATGAGCCGGTAATCGTCCAGTACTCTTCAGGTTTAAAGTCATTGATTTCCTTTTCCCGGTCGATGATCAGCCGGAGCGCAACGGATTGCACACGGCCCGCACTGAGGCCTTTTTTTACTTTTTTCCAAAGAATCGGGCTGATTTTGTATCCGACAAGTCTGTCTAATATGCGGCGCGCCTGCTGCGCATCGACAAGATCCATATTAATCATGCGCGGATGTTTAAATGATTCTTTAATGGCGTCTTTCGTTATTTCATTAAAGACGACCCGGCAGTCCGAGCTGAGATCCAGATCAAGGCTGTGTGCGAGATGCCATGCAATCGCTTCCCCTTCTCTGTCGGGGTCGGCCGCGAGATAGACTTTTTTTGCTTTCTTTGCCGCTGTTTTTAATTCTTTTAAAACAGGGCCTTTTCCGCGGATCGTAATATATTTCGGTTCAAAGTTCTGTTCGATGTCAACTCCCATTTGACTTTTCGGAAGATCCCGGACATGTCCCATTGAAGCTTTGACTTTATATTTCTTCCCTAAATAACGTTCAATCGTTTTCGCCTTTGCCGGCGATTCCACGATGACTAGATAATCAGACATTTTCATCCCCCTCAAGAGGTGTTCTCTCTCTTTTCAAGTATCAATTTATTTTAGAGCTGCCTTTTTATGGCTTTCAACATTCCATTCTTTATGATGAACGTCATTTTATACATGAAAATAATGTGCAACTTTAAATCCTCACTATTATTAAATATTACAATACCGTTTGTCAAACGATATTTCAAAAGGGTTCCGTATACTGAACGCATCGGGCGGTCAGCTCTCCGTCAATATCCTCTGCGCATAATACAGCTTTCGCCCCTTCTTGAATGAGTTTTATAGGTCCTCCGGAATATGGATTAAATATGGAACCCGGAACGGCAAATACCTCTCTGCCTTGATCGAGAGCCTGGTAAGCTGTGATTAATGAACCGCTTTTTTCTTTTCCCTGCACGACCACAATCCCTTCACTTAGTCCGCTGATTATGCGGTTTCTCATCGGAAAGTGCCATTTTTTCGGCTTTGTTTCAGGAGGATGTTCTGAGAGTAGGAGATGGTGTTCAGCCATGTATTCTGCTAACAGGAGATTTTCCCGGGGATAGATGTGATGGAATCCGCCGGCTATCACGCCGATCGTAAGCCCTTTTGCCCTGATGCTCGCCTTATGAGACAATCCGTCTATACCGGATGCAAGCCCGCTTACAATGACCCAGCCTTTTTTTGAGAGTTCGGCGGAAAGATGCCCAACCGCTTTTATTCCGTCTTCCGTCGGTTTCCGCGTTCCTACAATCCCGATTTTTCTGCCTTTTTCAAGAAGCAGCGTGTTCCCTTTTGCATACAAGACAGCCGGCGGATCATAAATCGCTTTAAGCCATGTTGGATAGCGGCTTGATGAAATCGGAATGACAGTAATGCCTTCGCGGCGGTAATCGGACAGAACTTCATCAAGTTCCGAATTCTTGCGCTTTATTTCCCGAAAAATTGCTTCCGGGGCTGTTTTCCCTTCTGATAAAACAGTTAATGGATGCGGATCCGGTAAAAAAGACAGAGAGTGATCAGCTTTCCACCATTTTAATAGAAGAGACGGGGAAATGATTTGATTAATACTGCAGACCATTAAACAGCGCGATGCTTGATCCAAATCTGGAAACCTCCTCTTTTTTTCAGCAAAAACAGGAACAGCCGTTACGGCTGCCCCTGCTTCGATCAGTGCGTTTTGCACGTTTCAAATAAGCCTTTTTCTTTTAACACCTTAATCAGCGTTTCACCCATTACAGAAGGGGTTTCCGCGACTTCAATTCCGCAGGCGTTCATCGTTTTGACTTTTTCTTCTGCCGTGCCTTTTCCTCCGGAGATGATGGCGCCCGCATGGCCCATGCGTTTTCCCGGAGGCGCGGTTTTACCGCCGATAAAGCCGACAACAGGCTTCGTCATGTTCGCTTTCACCCACTCAGCCGCTTCTTCTTCAGCTGTGCCGCCGATTTCTCCGATCATGATGACGGCATGTGTTTCTGGATCTTCATTGAACGCTTTTAACACGTCAATAAAGTTCGTGCCGTTGACCGGATCGCCGCCGATCCCTACAGCGGTAGATTGGCCTACGCCGGCTTCTGAAAGCTGATGGACGGCCTCGTATGTTAATGTTCCTGAACGGGATACAACGCCTACATGACCCTTTTTATGAATGTATCCCGGCATAATGCCGATCTTGCATTCTTCAGGTGTAATAACACCCGGGCAGTTCGGCCCTATTAATCTCGTTTTCTTGCCTTCCATAAAGCGCTTCACTTTCACCATGTCCAAAACCGGAATGTGCTCAGTGATACAAATGACAAGATCAATTTCCGCGTCAACCGCTTCCATAATTGCGTCCGCCGCAAACGGAGCCGGAACGTAAATAACTGACGCATCAGCGCCCGTTGTATGAACCGCTTCTGCGACCGTATTGAATACCGGTACGCCTTCCGCTTCCGTTCCGCCTTTTCCAGGTGTTACACCGCCAACGATATTCGTGCCGTATTCCAGCATCTGCTTTGTATGAAATAAAGCGGTAGAACCTGTAATCCCCTGTACAATAACTCTTGTATCTTTATTGATAAAAACACTCATTATCTGGTCCCCTGCCTTTCATTCTTTCCTAAACTAAGGATACGATTTTCTGTGCGCCGTCTGCCATTGATTCCGCAGATGTGATGTTTAAGCCTGATTCATTCAGGATTTTCTTTCCTAAATCTACGTTTGTCCCTTCAAGGCGCACGACCAGCGGCAATGTCAATCCGACTTGTCTCGTCGCTTCAACAACGCCCTCGGCGATGACATCACACTTCATGATGCCTCCGAAAATATTAACGAAAATTCCTTTTACGTTTTGATCGGAAAGAATGATTTTAAAAGCTTCCGTAACTTTTTCTGCGGTTGCGCCGCCCCCGACATCAAGGAAGTTTGCAGGTTCTCCGCCGTAGTGTTTAATGATATCCATTGTAGACATTGCAAGACCCGCGCCGTTTACCATACAGCCGATATTTCCATCAAGGGAAATGTAGCTTAAATCGTATTTTGACGCTTCGATTTCTTTCGGATCTTCTTCATCTAAATCTCTGTATTCCATAATGTCTTTTTGTCTGTATAACGCATTGCTGTCGAAGTTCAGCTTAGCATCCAGCGCCATGACGTTTCCATCCCCCGTAACGACGAGAGGGTTGATCTCGGCGATGGAGCAGTCCTTCTCAACAAATGCTTTATATAAACCGAGCATAAATTTAGCGGCTTTGCCGACAAGCTCTTTCGGGATGTTAATTGCGAATGCAATTTCCCTGGCCTGATAGCCCTGAAGGCCGACAGCCGGATCAATTACCGCTTTTTTGATTTTTTCAGGTGTTTTTTCCGCTACTTCTTCAATCTCCGTTCCGCCTTCTTCAGACGCCATTAAAACGATTCTTGAAGTAGCGCGGTCAAGTACAAGCCCGACATAGTATTCCTTTTTAATATCGCAGCCTTCTTCAATAAGTAAGCGTTTTATTACTTGTCCGTCCGGACCCGTTTGATGTGTGACGAGCGTCTTGCCTAACAGTTCTTCGGCATACTCTTTCACTTCATCTTTTGTTTTTGCAATCTTTACCCCACCAGCTTTGCCGCGGCCGCCAGCATGGATTTGCGCCTTTACGACATAAACCGAGCTTGACAGGCTCTCTGCTTTTTCAACTGCTTCCTCTGCTGTAAAAGCCACTTTACCTTCAGGAACAGACACCCCGTATTTTCTGAGGACTTCTTTTCCCTGGTACTCATGGATATTCATTTCCCATCCTCCTAACTTATGTAGCAAAACTAAAAATAGACTGCGCTTTCATTCTATATAATACTGGAAGAATTGTCTAGGGTTCAAAACAAAATCTTTATATCCTTCCAAACATTCTAACTTTTATTTTATTGAAAATATAAATTTAAACGGAGTCCGGGAAATGAATGGTCCTTATTTTTCGTTTTTCAGGGTTTCGTCCAGTCTGTAAACAAATGAAAAAATTTCGGCAACGGTTTCATAAAGCGCCTCCGGTATCTGATCGTCAACCGTCAAATGGCGCATTAATTCGACAAGGGTTCTGTCTTCCTGAATGGGGACCCCAGCCTTCTCAGCTTCTTTTATAATATTTTCCGCCACGTGCCCCCTGCCTGTTGCGACAACCTTCGGGACTTGGTCTTTCTGCCGGTCGTAATGCAGGGCGACAGCTCTTCTTAACGGCGTTTGCTCTTTCATATTTTCACATCCACTTTTCTTCCGCCGTCTTTTTCTATAAACTCTTCCACAAGAGCGCTCTGGTCTTTCGGGCGCCGTTTTTTAGACGTGACGCCTGACAGGCTGAAGCCTGTTTCTTTTACGGCTTCTTTTAAAGCCGGTACGAGAGGGTCGATGGCCGCCTGAAGCTCAAAATCAGTCTCAACCGTAATGGTCATTACATTTTGCTGAATCATGCAGTCCACAACGGTTTCTTGCAGTGTTTCAAGATGCAGCAAAAACAGGAGCCTGCAATGTGACGGATCGAGTTTTCCGTCCGGCTTCTTCCGTCCTTTAAAGAGAACTGTGATATCATTCTCATACGCGGACGCTCCCAGCGGAAATGACAGCACCATCTGCGTAAAAGAAGGGTTATGCTGCTCAATAAACAGCTGGCCGTTTAATTTATGAATAAGCGGTTCCGCCTCTTGTTTAACGGATTGGGGCGCTTCTTGAAGCGTCCGGACGGCTTGGAGGGCTGTTTTCAGCGCTTGTTTCTCCGGCTGCGGAGACACGCCTTTTTCAAGCGCTGTAATGAATGATAATTCATCACGGGTGCCCAGTCCTTTTTTGATTTTCTGCAAAAGGCTTAATACATCATGTTTTTCCGCATATTTCAATTCGGTGAGCTGAACGGCTTTTTCGAAAACAGCCGCCTCCTGTTCTGTCAGATGTGCGTTTTGAAGAACAGGTGTTGTTTTCAATGTTCTTTCTTGAGAAATGAAAGCCTTAATGATCTCCGCCGTTACTTTTACGGGACGGTTTTCAGTTTCTTCTGCCGATGTCATTAATTTCTCTATAATCTGTTTTGCCGTTTTTTCAGGCAGTTCCGGATTTGTCCGTGCACTCGGAGGAGAAGGTTGGCTTGAGACTGCCTTTTCGTTTTCACGAGTCTCTCGGACAAATGGTGATTGTTTTGATTCCGTCCGTTCTCCTTCATCCATCAGCCCTGTTTCTGAGATCGGCATGCGTGCAGCCTCGGCAAGCTTCTTCAAGAGACGTTCTGCATGTAGATCCGTTTCCGCGTTTAACACGTCAGAAACCGCCTCTTTGAGCACAGACAGCTCTTTTGCCGATTGCGGAGCCTGATTGATTGCCTGAAGCAGTCCTGAGAGGAGGCGCCGGGTCGGAACCGGATATTTAACGGCATGAATGGCTGACAAGACTTCCGGATGTGCGGGCAGTTCCCGTTTCAGCGCAAATACGATTGTTTCCGCCGCTTTTTTCAATTCGGCGGCCGGAAGCGATTCAGCCCAGCGGATACAGGCTTTGAGGCTGTTTTCCGTCATGGGCAGCTTCTGCTGCATAAATGTTTCGGCAATCTTCAGAGACACAGGGCCTGGTTTGACGGAAAGAGCGTTTAACAGTCTTCCCGCCGCTTCCTGAACGGTTTTCGGGCTTCCTTCGAATTGGTCGATGACATGAAGCCGGCCCGTTTTTTCCGCCGGCTGTTTGTCATAAGAAAACCAGTAATACGCCTGCGGACGAAGGGCGGTTTCAAGTTTTCCCTGCATCGTCCGGCCGCCGATTTGGATAAGAGCGCTTTGATCGTCCAGCAAACGGAGAACCTTCCCTAACAGCAGCCTTTGAGCGCCGCTGTCTTTACCGCCGTCTTGCCGGTCCTGAGGGATTTCCGCCGTCAGCTGTCTGAAAGCCGCTTGGATTTCGCCGCTTATGTTCATGTCTTAAGCCTCTTTTCTAACAATAAGATTGAACGGGAGCGAACGTTTTTCGGTGAATAGTTGTCGGTCCGTATGCCTGAAGAGCTTCAAGATGTTCTTTCGTTCCGTAGCCTTTATTTTTTTCAAAGCCGTACATGGGATAGGTTTTGGCGTACTCAGCCATGAGACGGTCCCGCGTTACTTTTGCTATGCAGGCTCCGGCGGCAATTGACACGCTTTTGGCATCCCCTTTTATAACTGATGACTGCGGAATGTCAAGCGGAAGGGTCATGGCATCAACAAGCAGATAATCAGGTGTTTCCGTTAAAGCATTGACGGCTTTTACCATCGCCAGTCTCGCAGCCTCATAAATGTTGATCCGGTCAATGACGTCCGCATGGACAATGCCGACTCCTACAGCCGCCGCTTCTTCCGTGATCCGGCTGTAATACTCCTCGAGCTTCTTTTCCGACAATTTCTTCGAGTCCGTGAGACCGAGAATCTCGCATTCTGCCGGCAAAATGACGGCGCCGGCGACAACCGGTCCGGCAAGCGGCCCTCTTCCGGCTTCGTCAACACCCGCAATCAGGCGGAAGCCCTTTTTGGATGACAGTCTTTCGTATGCCGTCATGTTCAGCCATTGCTCTTTAAGAGCTTTTTCCTTCGCGTGCTTTTTCAGCCATTGCTCTAAAAGCGTCTGTACGCTTTTTCTCGGGTCTTTCTCACATTGGGCAAGGAAGGGGTCGCTTTCGTCCCTGACCTCTTGCAGGCGTTCTTTTACGCTTTTTACGGTTAATGTATTCACGTTCTCTTCTCCCTTACATTATGTATATCGGTATTCTGCGGAAAAAATAAAGACCCGCATCGCTGCGCGTCTTTATTCTGATGGTGTTTCAAATGAAAGCCTGCCGAATTTTTCCGTCCGGATGTCCCGAATGATGACTTCCGTTGTTTTATCATAGTCAACCATTCCGCCGCCCATCAAACAGCCGCGTTTTTCACCGATCGCGTCGAAAAGAGCGGCGATATCCTCAGGGATTTCCTGAAGTCCGTAGCGCTCCTTCAAGCGGTCGGGATAATGCTCTTCCAGAAAGCGCAGCCCGAAGACGGCCACATCCTGCAGGTTGATAATCGTATCTTTAATCGCCCCGGTGATCGCCAGGCGCAAGCCGACAAGCTCATCTTCAAATTTAGGCCATAAAATTCCCGGTGTATCGAGCAGCTCTAATTCCTTGCCTACCTTTACCCACTGCTGTGAAGTGGTAATGCCGGGCCTGTCTCCCGTCTTGGCAATGTTTTTCTTGGCCAGCCGGTTAATGAGAGTAGACTTGCCGACATTCGGAATGCCGATGATTAATGCGCGGATTGCTCTTGGCCTAATGCCTTTTGCTTTCATTTTATCGAACTTATCTTTCAGCAGCTCTTTTGAGGACGGCACGATTTGATGCAGTCCCTGCCCGTTAACGGAGTTTATTGAAAGAGAGGGAATGCCCTGTTCCTGAAAGTGGTCCTTCCACTGGGCAGTCACAGCCGCATCCGCCTTATCGGCTTTATTTAAAAGCATAATGCGCGGCTTATTTTTTAAAATCTCCTCAATCATCGGATTTCTCGATGACATCGGGATTCTCGCATCCACCAATTCGTATACGATATCAATTAATTTCAGTTTTTCTGTTACTTCCCGTCTCGCTTTAGCCATATGGCCTGGGAACCATTGAATGGTCATGTGACTTCGACACCTGCCTTATTTACCGGAACCGGATGTTCCGATGATCTCTTATGTATTTTACGTTGCTTGTTCTGCTTTTACAAATTTCATATAAAAAAAGAGCCTGTTACGGGTAACAAGCTCTTTTCGTTCGTTATCATTATCGTCTGATTTCTTTAATACGAGCCGCTTTTCCGCGAAGTTCACGCAGGTAGTAAAGCTTAGCGCGACGTACTTTACCGTAACGTACAACTTCGATTTTCGCGATTTTTGGTGTGTGTACAGGGAATGTACGTTCAACGCCAACACCGTAAGAAATCTTACGAACTGTGAACGTTTCGCTGATTCCACCACCACGACGCTTGATCACAACACCTTCGAAGATCTGGATACGCTCACGGTTACCCTCAACAACTTTTACGTGTACACGTAAAGTGTCACCAGGACGGAACGCAGGAAGATCAGTGCGAAGCTGTTCTTTTGTGATATCTTGAATTAGTTTTTGCATCGTTTTCAACTCCTTCCAACAGATGCTCTTGGCCACAACTGCAAGGCACAGCGGAACATCGTTTTCAAGCTTCTGAAGGATAAGCCTCCTTAAGCCACAAGTAGTATCTTATCATATCTTCATCGCCTGCGCAATAGAATCTATTCGTTTTCCCACTCGGAAATCCATTTTCTTTGCTCATCAGTGAGAGGATAGTTTTCAAGAAGATCCGGACGTCTTAAAAAGGTTCTTCTGATTGATTCTTTATTGCGCCATTCTTGTATTTTGGCATGGTTGCCGGACAGAAGGGTCTCAGGCACTTTTAAGCCTTTATAATCTGCTGGCCTCGTATAGTGCGGATGCTCTAAAAGCCCCGTGCTGAAGGAATCCTCCACGTGGGATGCTTCTTTTCCGAGGACGCCCGGCAAAAGCCTGACAACGCTGTCAGCGATCATCATGGCAGGGAGCTCTCCCCCGGTCAGCACAAAATCCCCGATGGAGATTTCATCAGTGACAAGATGTTCCCGAATCCGTTCATCATACCCTTCATAATGTCCGCAAATAAACATGAGATGCTCCTCTTCCGCCAGCTCCTCGGCTTTCTTCTGCGTATAACGCTCACCTTGCGGGCAGACGAGGATAATGCGCGGCTTGGCGTCCGTACCGGCTGTCAGCTTTTCAACCGCATCAAATACAGGCTGCGGCTTTAACACCATCCCGGCTCCCCCGCCGTACGGGTAATCATCAACCGTTTGGTGTTTATTATCCGAAAAAGTGCGGAAATTGATGACGTCAAAACGGACAGCCTCTTTTTCCTGTGCTTTTTGCAGAATGGATGAGCCGAGCACCCCTTGAAACATTTCGGGAAACAGTGTTAAAAAGTCGATTTTCATTCGTCTATTAACCCTTCCATTACATGAATCTTAATTTTCTTCTCATTTATATTAATATCCTTTACCACAGAAGCAATATACGGAATGAGCGCATCTTTTTTGCCTTTTCTTGCAACCACCCATACGTCATTAGCCCCGGGCGTCAAGATTTCCTTCACTGTGCCGATCAGTTCCCCGTCTTCTGACACAACCTCGCAGCCGATGATTTCATGAAAATAAAACTCATCTTCTTCAAGCTCTCCCAAGTCTTCTTCAGGGACTTTGATCACCATGTTTCTTAGGTGTTCGACTTCATTGAGACTCGGCATTTCTTTGAATTGCAGCAGGTGAAACTGCTTGTGAAGCCTGTGGGCGCTGACCGTTACTTTGATTGGCTCCGCAGCCCCTTCCGCAAACAAATAAAGCGTATTGCCGGGCTTGTACCGTTCTTCGGCAAAGTCCGTTTTAGAAATGACCCGCACTTCGCCTTTAATGCCGTGGGTATTTACAATTTTGCCTACATTAAACCATCTGTTTGTCATATTATCACCTCGGGCGGATTTCAATTACTACCCCGTCTTTTATGACGATGGTATTTGCCGCTGTTTTTTCATGCCAGTTATCACCGACGTTGATTGAAAGCAGCGCATCGATCTCCTTTTCCTTCACTTCGCTTCCAAGCGGGAGCGACTCTGTCTGGCTTATTTGGAAATCGATCATTTTGATTTTGTCTTGTCTTTTTTCAATGGCTTTTTTAAAAGATTCCGCTACATCGGGATTCTGCTGATCTTTTTCATGTTTTCTAAGCTGAAAATAGAGCTGGCTGCATTCTCGTTCAAGCGTTTGCTTTTTTTCTGCAAAAGAGGCCAAAAGCTTTTCCTTGCTTTGCTCGGTCAGAACCTGCATAACGGTTACCCTGTGAATAATCTGCATAGGACCAGACTCCCCACTCTTCCAACATATTTCTGTTCATTTGCCTTTTTTACGTGTAAAAAAAGGGGAGGTGCCGGCCCTCTCCCTTTTTCAGTCAAATATTTCAAATTGAACTTTCTTAGAAGACTGTGCGCCAGCTGCAAAAACGACGGTTCGAATCGCTCTTGCAGTCCGGCCTTGCTTTCCGATAATCTTACCGGTATCTGACTTATTGACAGATAAGCGCAGCGCAATCTTTTGATCAGTCTCTTCCTTTGTGACCGTTATGTCTTCCGGATGGTCGACAAGCGGAGCCACAATGCTGACAATCAAATCTTCCAAGTTCTGATCAGTCATTACTTGCTTTGTTTAGCGTTGTGGAATTTTTCCATAATTCCTTGGCTTGAGAACAAGTTGCGGACTGTATCAGAAGGTTTAGCTCCTGTTTGAAGCCATTTAAGAGCAAGCTCTTCGTTGATTTTCACTTCAGCCGGCTTTGCAACCGGGTTGTATGTGCCGACTGTTTCGATGAAACGGCCGTCACGCGGTGAACGAGAATCTGCTACAACAATACGATAGAAAGGAGATTTTTTTGCTCCCATACGTTTTAAACGAATTTTTACTGCCATTTTACTAGCACCTCCGAAAATATTTCAACAAGATAGTATATTAACAATGATAAAAGTGTTTGTAAAGTGTTTTTTCTTAACAACGGTTTTATCATGTATAACCGATTACATAAAAGGTAATTTAAAGCCTTTTTTCTTCCCTTTTGTCATGTTGGTCATCTGCTTCATCATTTTTTTCATTTCCTCAAACTGCTTTAAAAGACGGTTGACTTCCTGAACGGATGTTCCGCTTCCTTTGGCAATCCGCTTCCGCCGGCTGGCGTTAATGATATCCGGCTGTTCTTTTTCAAGAACAGTCATTGATTTAATGATCGCTTCCACATGATTCAGCTGTTTTTCATCGACTTGGATGTTTTTTAAGCCTTTCATTTTGCCTGCGCCGGGCATCATTTGCAGCAGTTCGTCAAGAGGCCCCATGTTTCGGACCTGGCCGAGCTGCTCCAGAAAATCATCCAATGTGAAGCTCATCGTTCTCATTTTCTGCTCAAGCTCTTTGGCTTTGTCTTCATCAACGGTCGCCTGAGCTTTTTCAATCAGCGTCAGCACGTCACCCATTCCGAGAATCCGGGATGCCATCCGTTCAGGATGGAATGCTTCAAGAGCATCGAGCTTTTCTCCCATTCCGGCGAATTTAATCGGCGTTTCGGTGACCGCGCGGATAGAAAGCGCCGCACCTCCGCGGGTATCCCCGTCAAGCTTTGTTAAAATGACGCCCGTTAAACCGAGCTGGTCATTAAAGCTTTTGGCGACGTTTACCGCATCCTGGCCGGTCATTGAGTCGACGACAAGGAAAATTTCCTCAGGATTTGCGACTTCCTTTACGCCGGAGAGCTCATCCATCAGTTCATGATCGATGTGCAGCCGTCCGGCGGTATCTAAAATCACATAATCATGATGCTCTTCCTTCGCTTTTTCAATCGCCTGTCTGGCAATTTCCACCGGGCTGACCTGATCGCCAAGCGAAAAGACCGGCATATCAAGCTGTTTCCCCAGTGTTTCCAGCTGTTTAATCGCGGCGGGGCGGTAAATATCCGCAGCCACGAGCAGCGGTTTGCGGTTATGTTTTTTGCGCAGCAGGTTGGCAAGCTTCCCCGTGGTTGTCGTTTTACCGGCACCTTGGAGCCCGACCATCATAATAACGGTCGGCGGGCGTTTGGCGACGGCAATTTTGCTTTCTTCGCCGCCCATCAGCTCGGTAAGCTCTTCTTTTACGACTTTAATAACCTGCTGACCGGGTGTCAGACTCTGCATAACGTCCTGTCCGACAGCCCGTTCACTTACTTTTTTCACAAAATCCTTTACGACTTTAAAGTTAACGTCAGCCTCAAGAAGCGCAAGACGAACTTCACGCATCATCTCTTTTACGTCTTGTTCGCTGACTTTTCCTTTTCCGCGGATTTTTGAAATCGTCTTTTGCAGTCGGTCGGCTAATCCTTCAAATGCCATTGTTTGCCGCCTCCTAATCTAATTTCTCAAGCGCTTCAATCAGAGCCGTCATTTTTTCCTCTTCCTGCAACCCGGAAGCAAGCTCTTTCAGCTTTGTAAACATTTCTTTACGCTCCTGAAACTTTTTAAAAAGGAGCAGTTTTTCTTCATATTGTTCAAGCATCGCTTCAGTCCGTTTGATGTTATCGTAAACGGCTTGCCTTGAAACGTCATACTCTTCGGCTATTTCACCAAGGGAGAAATCGTCCAGATAATAAAGCGACATATAGCTCTTTTGTTTTGACGTCAGCAACGACTGATAGAAGTCAAATAAATAGTTCATTCTCGTCGTTTTTTCGAGCGACATTTGAGCTCTCCCCTTTGTTAAGTCAAATCCCTTTACAAAAACTTAGTTTACATGGTTTCAGAGCATGTGTCAAGTTTTTATCTTGTCAAAGCATGATGCTCTTTTTACATCATAAGTTTTTTAAAAAAAATTCATATAGACCGTCGTTAAAATACTCGAATTCTTGTTTTGATACACGATAGCGGCAATAGCCTTCGTAAAAAGCATTGAGGCATGCTTCATTTGTGACAAAATGACTGATCGCTAATGATTCATCATATCGCGGATCTCCCGCCGATATTCCCGCAGCATCGATAAACAGATAGACCTCTCCGTCTTTCACCAGCACATTATCAGTCGTGCAGTCACCGTGAATCATTGTCTGCTGAACAGGAACAGGCCTGTACCTGTCCAATTCCTTCAAAAGCTCTGCACTTCCTTCAGCCTGTCCTTTTTTGACATATTCTCCGGCTCGTTTGATTTGCAGATCGAGCCAGTCTGTTTCCGGCTGTAAACCAGAGACCATTTCGGTTTCATGCAGCCGCTGCAGAAACTGGCCGAAACTTTTGATCAGCTTTTTCTTTTCAGTATCCCCTTTTGCTTTTCTTAAAGCCGAAGTCAGGGTGATTCCATCCTCAAATGACATTAGGATATGGCTGGCATGCTGTTCCTGTATCATCCCATAATAAATAGGAACAGGCAGACGACGAGTTTCCGTCAGTTTTTGTAAAATGAAGGCTTCTCTCATTAACCATTCCCGATACTTCTGTTGAAAAGAACTTTTCAGCAGAAATGCGTCTTGGCCGGTCACTATTTTTCGAACGGTTGAAGTGCCTCCCTGTTCATCCAACAGCGACATATGGTTTATCGAGCCAATCTTACTTTCCAATTCAGCTTTCAGCCATTTGTCCAACAATTGCCCCCTCCATTCCGATCTATCAATGCGTATAAAAAAACGAGTATAAAACCGTCCATTTTATACTCGTTTTTTATTCATTAATCCTCGGCTTTTTCAACTAAATCAGAAAAGAGACCGTATACGTAAGATTCTGCATCAAACCGCTGGAGATCGTCAACCTTTTCTCCGAGGCCGACCAGTTTCACGGGGATGTGAAGCTCATTGCGGATCGCCAGGACGATACCGCCTTTTGCGGTGCCGTCAAGCTTCGTTAACGCGATACCCGTCACATTCGTCGCTTTGGAGAATTCTTTCGCCTGCGCCATCGCATTTTGGCCTGTCGTCGCGTCCAGCGCAAGGAGAACCTCATGCGGAGCCTCAGGCACTTCGCGTTCGATGACGCGTTTGACTTTTTCAAGCTCTTTCATTAAGTTTACTTTATTCTGAAGGCGGCCGGCCGTATCACAAATCAGCACATCCGCTCCTCTTGCTTTAGCCGCGTGTACGGCATCATAAATAACCGCAGCAGGGTCGCTTCCGGCAGCCTGTTTAATGACAGGCACGCCTGTACGCTCCCCCCACACTTCAAGCTGTTCAATCGCCCCGGCTCTGAAGGTGTCTCCGGCAGCGAGCACAACGGATTTGCCTTCATTTTTCAGCTTATGGGCAAGTTTTCCGATCGTTGTCGTTTTTCCGACGCCGTTTACCCCGACAAGCAGAATAACGTTCAGGCGCCCGTCCTGAATATTTAATTCAGAAATCTGTTCGTCGCCGCTGTTATAAATGTCGACAAGCTTTTCAGAAATGACGGACTGCACTTCCTGAGGATCCTGGATGTTTTTCAGCTTCACTTCATTTTTGAGCTCATCAATCAGCTCCATAACGGTTGTAAAACCGACGTCAGCGCCAATCAGCACTTCCTCAAGCTCCTCGAAGAAATCCTCGTCGACCTTCCGGTAGCGGGAGACGAGTTCGTTCACTTTATTTGAGAAGGAATTTCTTGTTTTTTCAAGACCATCTTTAAATTTTTCAGAGACGGAGTCTGTCTGTTTCGTGATTTTCTCTTTTAATTTTTTAAAAAAGCTCATCTTTCAACCTCTTTCCTCGTTACTGAACGAATTCTTTTGTTTCTTCCAGTTTGACCGAAACCATTCGGGAAACGCCGGATTCCTGCATCGTAACACCGTAGAGGACATCCGCTTCTTCCATGGTGCCTTTTCTGTGGGTGATAACGATAAACTGGCTGTCGCCGCTGTATTTTTTTAAATATTGCGCAAACCTGAATACATTGGCTTCATCAAGCGCAGCTTCCACCTCATCAAGGACGCAGAACGGCACGGGCCTTACTTTCAGAATGGAGAATAAAAGGGCAATGGCAGTCAGCGCCCGTTCTCCCCCTGACAAAAGATTTAAGTTTTGCAGTTTTTTGCCCGGAGGCTGCGCGATAATGTCCACCCCGGAATTAAGAAGATCATTCGGATCAGTCAGCTTCAGTTCAGCCCGTCCTCCTCCGAATAAAGAACGGAACACGTCATTGAATTGAGAACGGATCTGGACAAACGTTTCATGGAATCGCTTCGTCATTTCAGAATCCATTTCTTCAATGACTTGAAACAGTGTGTTTTTCGCTTCCGTCAGGTCATTTTTCTGCTCTGTTAAAAACTGATACCGTTCGTTTACTCTTTCAAATTCATCGATGCTGCCGAGATTGACCGTTCCGAGCTCTTCAATTGAAAGCTTGATCAGTTTGACCCGTTTTCTCGCCTCTTCAGGCTCGAGTTCGAGCTGATATTGTTCTTTTGCCCCTTCAAAGGATAGGCTGTACTCCTCGCGTAAATACTGCAAGAGATTATCAAGCTCGACTTCCATCCGGCCGAGTTTTACCTCTTCATCTTTCAGAATGTCCGTTTTTTGCTTGTACAGACGCTTCATCTCTTTCAGCTCAAGCTCGTTCGTATCAAGCGCCCTCTGAAGCTTCACCCGCTGGTCGCGCCGGCTGGCGATCAATTCGATCGTTCTCGTTTTATCGTGAAGCTTATGATGGGCTGCTTCTTCAAGCTGCTCCTCACCGCTTGTGCTGGACGTCATCTCTGAGGTCAGGAGGCTTAAATCTTCCCGTGTTTCTTTCAGAGCGAGCTGCGTTTCTTCAAGCTCTTTTTTCAGCCTTTTGAGGTTGTCTTCCTCACTCGAGCACGCCTGTTCTTTTTTCGCAGCGGCCACTTTACATTCCGTCAGTTCATGAGAGAGCGTTTCTTTTGTTGAGGATAGGGTCTGCTTTTGTTTTGTCAGCCTTTCCATCTCTTCCTCAAGCTCTTTCAGCTGGCCGGATGCCTCACTCAGCTGTTCTTCCAGAGCTGATTTGCGCGTCTCTTTTTCCCGGCTGCTTTCCGTCAGCGATGCTTTCTCCTGATCGTAAAGCTCCAGATGGGTATTGATGTTCTTTTCAGCGACTTCGAGTTCATACAGCCTGCCTTTTACATCCTGCTGCTTTGTTCTGAAAGCTTCACCGTCTTCACGGAGACCGCTCAGCGTATGTTCATGCTCTTGAATGGCCTGCTTCAGCGTTTTGACCTCTTTTTCGAGCAGAGCTGTTTTTTCTTCCATTTCGGCAAGCCGCGCAGTCACCGTCTCAAGCTCACGGCTTCTGCCGAGCAGCGAATTGTTTTTCTTTTTGACCGCGCCGCCTGTCATTGATCCGCCTGGATTGACGACATCGCCCTCAAGCGTCACGATGCGGTAGCGGTGCCCGAGAAGCTTGGCCAGTTCATTTGCGCCTTTTAAATCTTCAGTGATCAGCACGGTGCCGAGAAGGTTTTGAATGACATTCCGATACGCGGCATCATATGTGACAAGCCCGCTCGCTGTGCCGAGGAAAGATGGATGCTTCTGAGCCGTCTGTTCATCACGGGTTTGGAGCTGGCGCGGTTTCATAACCGTAAGCGGCAGGAACGTCGCGCGGCCGAATGAATTCTGTTTTAAATATTGAATCGCTTTCCGCGCCGCCTGCTCGTCGTCTGTGACAACGTGCTGCGCCGCTGCGCCGAGTGCAATCTCGATCGCCGTTTCATACTTTTGTTCGGTAGCAATCAGTTCGAGAACGGCGCCGCGGATGCCGCCAAGCTGCTCTTTCTGCTTCAGCACTTCTTTTACGCCTTGGTAAAATCCTGAAAAATCGCCTTGCATCGTTTCAAGCATATCTTTTTTGGATCTGGCCTGCTGGACGAATTGATATGCCTGATACAGCGCAGATTCTTTCTTTTCATATTGTCGTTTTTTCTGTTCATATGCTGTCTGGACTTCGCGAAAGCGGACGACCTGATTGTGAATATCCTCTTCAACGGCGGCCAATTCTTCTTCGCACGCCGCTTTGCGGACTGCAATATCGTTTCGTTCTTCAAGGTATTTTTCATTGTTTGCGGTCAGTCTCGCCTGCTGGATCGCAGATTGGGACATCTGGTCATCTAAAAGCTGCAGCTCGTTGCGAATCGACGCCTGGCTGTTTAACAATTCAAAGTAATCGCTTTTTAATTGTTCGATTTTGTCTTCTACATTTTCATTATGCAGACTGAGTGCCTGCTGCTTTTCTTTCACCTGGGCGTTTAACTGCTTCACTTCCGCACGCAGCTTATCATAGACGGCAGACTGTTTTTCAATGTCCGCTTTCAGTTCGGCTTCTTTGTTCGTGTAATGTGTAACGGATTCCTCAAGCTGTTCCCGGTTTTGCGCGGCGTTTTTTTTGCGCTCTTTCAGCACTTCTTTCCGGCCTTCCAGCTTTTCCAGCTCTTCACTTGTCACGAGCAGAACCTGCTGCAGTTCGTTGACGGATTCATCAAGCGCGTGGATTTTATCTCTCGTCTCTTCTATCACTGCTTCTTTTGCGGACAGAGCCGATGATTCCGCCAATTCTTCTTCTTTAGCAGCCTGCACCTTGTCTTTTAAACCCGACCATCTGCCATGCAGTTCTTCGATGTCAAAGGCGGTAAGGGCGATTTCGACATGCTCAAGCTCTTTCTTTTTTTCTAAGTAGTCTTTGGCGATTGATGCCTGGATTTTCAGCGGTTCGACCTGATCTTCAAGCTCGTGGAGAATATCTTCCACCCTGTTTAAGTTATCCTGCGTCTCAAACAGTTTGTTTTCCGCTTTTTTCTTTCTTGTTTTGTATTTCAGCACGCCGGCCGCTTCTTCAAAAATACTGCGGCGGTCTTCCGCTTTGCTGCTGAGAATCTCTTCGACTTTCCCCTGGCTGATAATAGAGAATGCTTCTTTTCCGAGCCCGGAGTCCATAAATAAGTCAATGATGTCTTTCAGGCGGCACTGCTGATTGTTGATGAGAAATTCACTTTCTCCGGAACGGTACACCCGTCTCGTCACGCTGACTTCGTGGTAATCGATCGGGAGAAAATGATCTTCATTATCAAGCGTTAACGTGACTTCGGCAAGGTTCAGCCGCTTGCGCGAATCACTTCCCGCAAAAATGATATCTTCCATTTTTCCGCCCCGAAGCGAGCGGGCTGATTGTTCGCCGAGCACCCAGCGGATGGCTTCGGTAATGTTGCTCTTTCCGCTGCCGTTCGGACCGACAACGGCCGTGACGCCTTTTACAAAGTCAACGGATATCCGTTCTGCAAATGATTTAAATCCTATAACGTCTAAACGTTTGAGGAACATCCCAGATCCTCCTTATCGTATAAGTATCTCAATATTATCATAATCACCCGCTTATATCAGGCGCAGACATACTGAAATCCCCCTAGGGAAACAGGGGGATTTTATTGTTTCGTATGATGTTTTTGCATTTTTGCAAGAGCTTCCTGTGCCGCATGCTGCTCGGCTTCTTTTTTGGAACGTCCGTTCCCGATACCGAGCGCCTCACCTTTAAGAGAGACAAGCGCCTCGAATTCCCGGTTGTGGGCAGGCCCTTTTTCATTGAGAATTTTGTACTCAAGCGATCCTTTTCCGTCCCGCTGTACAAATTCTTGAAGCTGGCTTTTGAAATCCATCACATGAGAAAAAGCACCATCGTTTATTTTAGGGAACACGTACACTTTCAGGAATTGCTGAACCGGCTCAAGGCCCTGATCCAGATACAGTGCGCCGATAAACGCTTCAAACACATCCGCTAAAAGCGCAGGACGCTTTCTGCCGCCCGTCATTTCTTCTCCTTTTCCCAAGAGAACAAGATCGCCGAATGACAATTCATGGGCAAGTGAGACGAGTGACGGCTCGCATACGATAGCGGCTCTCAGCTTCGTCAAATCTCCTTCACTCATGGCCGGATATTTGGCAAATAAGAATTGGGAGATCGTCAGTTCCAAAACAGCGTCACCTAAAAATTCAAGCCTTTCATTGTCTTCATACGGCTTTTTCCGATGCTCATTCACATAAGATGAATGTGTAAATGCTTGATACAAAAGTTTCTCGTTTTGAAAATGAACCGAAATCCGTTCTTGGAACTCTTTAAATTGCTCTATTTTTTTATAGAACTTTTTTTTATCTTTAAAATGTGAGTGTTTTGACATAGTAACCTCCATAGGCACATCAGGTTCACTGCGCTCCCCGCCGTAAACGGAATCGGCAGCGCGTACAGCGTCAGACGCCGGTAACCGAACGATTAAAGGGCTAAAGCCCCGCTGTCAGGCGGGACTTTTAGCATCAGCTTATTGCTGGTTTTGTATGTAGTTCACAGCGTCGCCGACTGTTGCAATCTTTTCAGCATCTTCGTCAGAAATCTCCATATCAAACTCGTCTTCAAGTTCCATAACAAGCTCAACTACATCTAGGGAATCAGCACCTAAGTCTTCCTTGAAAGAAGCTTCAAGTTTGACGTCAGCTTCATCAACGCCAAGGCGGTCTACGATGATTTTCGTTACACGCTCTAATGTATCTGCCATAGCAATTCACCTCCCCTCAAGTATTATAGAGGATTCGTTTTTAAAAAACTAGAGAAACTAGGATGAAATTTTAAAAACAAATCTTTACATCACCATTCCGCCGTCAATATGAAGGGTTTGGCCCGTCATATAACGCGATCCTTCAGACGCAAGGAACGTAACAACGCTGCTGATATCGGAAGGATCACCGAAACGCGCGAGCGGAATCTGCTTCAGCATTTCATCTTGGACTTCTTTAGAAAGCTTGTCCGTCATATCTGTAGAAATAAAGCCCGGAGCAATGGCATTGACCGTAATATTTCGGCTCGCAAGCTCTTTGGCTGATGACTTCGTTAAGCCGATTACACCGGCTTTTGCCGCCACATAGTTCGCCTGCCCAGGGTTTCCGCTGACGCCGACGATTGATGATACGTTGATAATCCGGCCGGAGCGCTGTTTCATCATCTGTCTTGTCACGGCTTTCGTGCAGTTGAATACACCTTTCAGGTTAATGTTAATGACATCATCCCATTCATTTTCTTTCATTCTCATCAGAAGATTGTCTTTTGTGATCCCCGCATTGTTCACGAGAATGTCGATTGAAGAAAATGCAGCGACAGCCTCTTTCATCATGTTTTGTACTTCTTCGGAATTTGATACATCGGCTTTTACCGCGATCGCGTTTCGGCCCAAAGATTTGATTTCATCTACGACTTCGTTCGCTTTCGCTTCATTCCCGGAGTAGTTGACTACTACGTTACAGCCGTTTTTCGCAAGATCAAGCGCGATCGCCCGCCCGATTCCGCGGGACGCTCCCGTTACCACTGCTGTTTTTTCATTAAGCATCCTGATTCTCCTCCTTCAGCGTTTGAATCGCCAGTTCGATGGTTTCATGGTCAGAAACCGAGATTGTTTTAAGGCGGCGGTTCACTTTTTTCACAAGGCCTGAAAGCACTTTTCCGGGCCCGATTTCAACAAACGTCGTGACGCCTTCGTCAATCAGTTTGTTAATGGTTTCTTCAAAGCGAACAGGTGAATACAGCTGTTCGATCAGTTTTTTCTTGATATCGTCTTTTTCTGTCATAACGTCAGCCGAAACGTTTGAAATCACGGGAACAGCCGCATTTTTTAACTCACAGGCGCTGAGCACCTCCTCGAGTTTTTGCGCTGCCGGCTTCATTAATTCAGAATGGAACGGTCCGCTTACTTCTAATGGGATTGCCCGTTTGGCTCCGTTGTTTTTCGCTTCTTCTGAAGCCAGCTCCACGCCTTTTGCCGTTCCGGAAATGACGATCTGGCCGGGGCAGTTCAGGTTTGCAAGCTGTACGAGATGACCGTTTTCCGTCACTTGATCCGTCACCTTTTTCAAGGACTCCGCATCCATTCCGAGAATCGCTGCCATGGCGCCTTCTCCGGCCGGCACGGCTTCATTCATGAATTCTCCCCGTTTTCTTACCGTGTAAACGGCATCTTTAAATGTCATCGCTCCCGCCGCAACAAGCGCCGAATATTCTCCGAGGCTGTGGCCGGCGGTGAAATCAGGGGTGATGCCGGATTCTTTAAACTTTTCCAATACGGCGATGCTTGTTGTCAACAGCGCGGGCTGCGCATTGTATGTAAGGGTCAATTCTTCGGCGTCACCTTCAAAAATGAGCGAGCTCAGCTTTGTTTCAAGCGTTTCATCCGCTTCATCAAAAATACGTTTTGACGCTTCTTCGCGTTCGTACAGGTCTTTTCCCATACCGATATATTGTGATCCCTGTCCGGGAAATAAAAATGCAATCTTACTCATGATGCGGTAACCTCCAGACTACTCATCTGTTTTTTCTTCTTTTACTTCTTCTTCTATAAATGCGGCCACGTTTTGGCTGACCATTTCTCTCGCCTGGCGCAGCGCATGGTAAACAGCGCGTGCGTCAGAAGAGCCGTGCGCTTTAACGACGGGCGCTTTCAAACCGAAAAGACTCGCCCCGCCGTACTCAGAATAGTCCATTTTCAGTTTCATTTCCATCAGCTTCGGCTTCAGCACTCCCGCTGCGAGCTTAGAAACAAAACTTGAAGTCAGTGTATCTTTCAGCATTTTAAAAATCGATAACGCTGAACCTTCCAATGTTTTCAACGTGACGTTGCCCGTAAAGCCGTCTGTGACGATGACGTCAGCAGCGCCTTCGAGCAAGTCTCTCGCCTCTACGTTTCCGACAAAATTCACGTTTGTTTCTTTTAATAATTCAAACGTCTTTTTTGTCAGGTCGTTTCCTTTCTTTTCTTCCGTGCCGACATTTAACAAGCCGACGCGGGGCGAGCTGATTCCGAGAACCTGCCGGGCATATACAGATCCCATAATTCCGTACTGGACGAGATGCTCCGGTTTGGCATCGACATTGGCTCCCACGTCCAAAAGAAGGAAACCGTCGCCTGAAACGGTCGGAAGCGTCGGCGCAAGCGCAGGCCGGTCGATTCCTTTAATTCTGCCGACGATAAACAGTCCCGCTGTCATGAGTGCGCCTGTATTCCCCGCTGAGATGCAGGCGTCCGCTCTGTTTTCAGCCACTTCCTGCGCCATCAGCACCATAGAAGAGTTTTTCTTTCTGCGTACGGCGCGGACCGGTTCATCCGTCGGTTCAATCACTTCATCGGCGTGCAACACAGTGATGCGGTCTGATGTTGTTGGCAAGTGTGATTCTATCGTTGTCTTGTCACCGACCAGCGTAATATGAAGATCGTCAAATGCCTCAATACTCTTCATTACTCCGTCAATAACAGCTTTGGGTGCGTTGTCGCCTCCCATTGCATCTACAGCTATTCTCATGCATGCTCCACCTTTATGATTGTTTTGAACGGTACATGTCAAAGCTGCCGGAGAACACGACTTCTTCTCCCACATAGCTGTTGACTTCAACTACCGTTCTGCCTTTTTCTTTTTCGACTGCCGTCACTTTGGCTTTCGCAACGACGCGCTCGCCTTCTTTCACCTGTCTTGTAAAGCGGATATTTGCGCTTGCGGTCAGCGCCAGCTCATCATCAATGACGGCTACGGCGAGTGAGTTCGCCTGCGCAAACAAATGATGCCCCCGCGCAATTTGATTGCGGCTGAAGACATGTTCGCGTCTTACTTCTAATATGGAAATGGCCTGGCCGTCAAGCTCCAGATCAATAATTTCACCGATCACTTCGTCTAAAGACAGTGATTTCACTTCATCATCAAGCGTTTGTTCTGCCACGTTTTTAATTCTTTCCCTCAGCTCCGGTATTGAGAGCTCTAAGCGGTCTAAACGGATCGTCTGAATGCTGACGCCGAACTTCCCCGCTAATTCTTCATCTGTGATGAAGGGTGTCGATTTGATCGTCTGCTGCAATAGTTTTTGGCGTTCTTTTTTGCTTCTTCTCATCTGTAAACACCATCCGGACAATTAAGACTAGGTACTAATAGTAGTATATAATCTCATAGATTGGAATGCAATGATTGTTTTTTGAAAGCCGCCGAATTTTACAGAATCAGCTTAATTTCTCCCCTTCCAGGACGCCGCTTGAAAGTAATTGACCGCGCAGCATGCGGTATTCGTCATCTTTCCAAAAAGCCTCTGAAGACACCAGATTGGCCGCATCCTGGCGGGCCGTCTCCAAAGCTCTGTAGTCATGAACCATATCCGCCACCTTGAACTCGGGCATACCGCTCTGTTTTTTCCCGAAGAAATCCCCGGGACCGCGCAGTTCAAGGTCCTTTTCAGACAGCTCGAAGCCGTCGTTTGTCTCCGACATGATTCTCATCCGTTCCTTCCCGGTTTCGGATTTCGGATCTGCCATCAAGATGCAGAAAGATTGGTGGTCTCCCCGCCCGACCCGGCCGCGGAGCTGGTGGAGCTGAGATAATCCGAAACGGTCGGCGTCATAGATGACCATAATCGTCGCATTCGGCACGTTCACCCCGACTTCTACGACGGTTGTTGACACAAGTACCTGACATTGATTGGCACTGAATTCTCTCATCACCTGATCTTTTTCATCAGAATGGAGCTTCCCGTGCATCAGGCCGACATTCCATTTCCCGCGGTAAACGTCAGACAGCATGTTATATACGTCAATCGCATTCTGTACATCCAGTTTATCCGACTCTTCAATGAGCGGGCAGATAATATAGGCTTGCCTTCCCTGTTTCAGCTCTTTTTCTATAAAAGCCAAAATCCGCTCCAGCATGTCGTGTTTCACCCAATACGTTTCGATTTGTTTTCGCCCCGCGGGCATTTCATCTATCACGGAAACATCCATTTCTCCGAAGACGGTAATGGCCAACGTTCTCGGAATCGGGGTGGCTGTCATAAACAGCACATCCGGATCCTGGCCTTTATTCTTGAGTTTTTTGCGCTGTTCGACTCCGAACCTGTGCTGCTCGTCCGTAATAACAAGGCTCAGCGCTTTAAATTCCACTTCGTCCTGGATTAAAGCATGGGTCCCTACTAAAATATCAATCTCTCCGAGAGCAAGCCGCTCCAAAAGCTCCCTGCGCCGCTTTCCTTTAACAGAACTCGTCAAGAGCGCGATATTCACATCTTCATTTGCAAACAACGATACGAGAGAATCTGCATGCTGTTCGGCCAGAATTTCAGTCGGCACCATTAATGCCCCCTGATACCCCGACAGAATCGCAGCGTACAAAGCGATGGCGGCGACGGCCGTTTTCCCTGAACCGACATCACCTTGCAGCAGACGGTTCATTCGGTAAGGGGATGTCATATCAGCGGTAATTTCCCGAAGCACGCGCGTCTGTGCGGTTGTGAGCGAAAACGGCAGGCTGTCTGTGAAAGCGGCGAGCTTTTCAGCAGGAAACACATGGCTGATGCCTTTTGACTGTTCCCTTTCCGCTTTACGGAACGCCTGCATTTTCAGCTGAAATAATAAGAATTCCTCGTAAACAAACCGGCGTCTTGCCTGCTGTAACGATTCCCTCGTTTCAGGCTGATGCATCGTCTGCAGGGCATGTTTGTAATCAGGCAGCTTGTAGCGGATTCTCAATTTTTCAGGAAGCGGATCGGCCGCACTGTCCAAATGATGCTCCAGCGCTTCCTTAATAAACCGTCTCATCATTTTTACGGTGACGTTTTCTTTAACGGAATAAACAGGCTCAATGCTTTTATCTTCTTGATGAGGACCGTTTTTTAATTCCTGCACGGAAACGGTCTGTCTGTGTTTATCCCATTTCCCGGATAT
The DNA here is from genome assembly GCF_046535225.1 of Bacillus sp. SIMBA_031. Classification (NCBI taxonomy): domain Bacteria; kingdom Bacillati; phylum Bacillota; class Bacilli; order Caryophanales; family Bacillaceae; genus Bacillus; species Bacillus sp. SIMBA_031. The sequence continues at coordinate 709,237 of NZ_JAWRXC010000001.1, read as the reverse complement.
TGTGACGACAGAACCTAACGTCAGTTTCTTTTTTAAGTAGGGACGGTTAAAGCAGACCGCGGTAATTAAATAATTGCCGACAAGCACCCTGAATGTCAGCCTGTTTCGTTTTTTGCCGTAATAGGTAAGAGAAGGTTCTGAATGAACCTTCCCTTCTACCGTCACTCTTTCTTCATGTTTTACTTCTTCTAAGTCCCTCAGCTCATAGTCGTCATAACGGTAAGGGAAATAATTCAGAAGATCAGAAATGTCATAGATACCAAGTTCGTGCAATGTTTTTTCTGTTTCCGGCCCAATGCCCTTAATTTCCGCTATACTAGTTTGCTGATGGTGTGTCACTTGATTTCAGCGCTCCTCCGAAAATTTTTTTCTCTAATTCTCTTCCCGTCGGTGTCGCGGCTAAACCGCCTTGTCCCGTTTCACGCAGTGCTGTCGGCATTGTCTGGCCGATTTTGTACATCGCGTCAATCACCTCATCGCAAGGAATGCGGCTTGTAATCCCGGCCAGCGCCATATCCGCCGCGATCATTGCGTTGGATGCTCCCATTGCGTTTCGTTTGACACACGGCACTTCTACCAATCCGGCGACCGGGTCACATACGAGACCGAGCATATTTTTCAGTGTAATCGCCATTGCTTCCGCTGATTGCTGAGGCGTTCCGCCCGCCATTTCCACAATCGCAGCCGCTGCCATGCCTGATGCTGACCCGACTTCCGCCTGACAGCCTCCTGCCGCTCCTGAAATACTCGCATTATTTGCTACGACAAAACCGAACGCGCCGGCTGTAAACAGAAAACGGATCATTTGTTCTGTCGTAGGGTTCAGCTTATGCTTTACGGCGAATAACGTTCCCGGCACAACCCCGGCAGAACCGGCGGTCGGTGTAGCGCAGATCGTTCCCATGGCCGCATTGACTTCATTTGTCGCGACAGCTTTAGAAACGGCGTCTAAAATCAGATTGCCCGACAGGCTTCTTCCCGATTGGATGTATGCCTGAAGTTTCACGGCATCTCCGCCTGTTAAACCGGTCTGACTCGTGACGCCCTTCAGCCCTTTTTCAACAGCTGCTTCCATGACGGAGAGATTGCGCTCCATTCCTTGAAAGATTTCTTCCCGCGTTTTTTGCGTTACTTCCATCTCTTGGGTGATCATCACTTCCGAAATCGGAATTTGTTTTTCTTGAGTGATTTCTATTAATTCTTTTACATTACGAAACATGTCATTTTCCTCCTGACTTTTTAGTCAGCTATCTTAGTAACCTGTATAATATTAGGAAGTGTTGAAAGCTCGTCAAGCACTTCTTCTTCAATATTCTGATCGACCTCAATCGTCATCAGCGCAAGCTGGCCGACGTCCTTACGCGCCACTTCCATATGTCCGACGTTGATAGAGAATTTCGCAAGCACATTGGCAACGCCTGCAATCGTGCCGAATTTATCATTGTGAACGACTAAAATAGCCGGATGGTTTCCGGAAAGACGCAGCTCAAAGCCGTTGAGCTCCGTGATTTCTATTTTTCCGCCGCCGATGGAAATACCGGTAAGGGCAAGCTCTCCCTCATCATCAGAAATGACGATACGCGCTGTATTCGGATGAACAGGCACGGCATCCTCTGTACGGAACTCTACATATATGCCCTTCTCTTCCGCAATTTGAATCGCTGTTTTAATCCGTTCATCAAATGTATCAAAATCAAGCAGGCCGCCGATAATCGCGACATCAGTGCCGTGACCCTTATATGTCTCCGCAAATGATCCGTAAAAAGACACAACGATCCGGCGGGGCTCCCGCCTGAATAGGCTTCTGGCCACTCTGCCGATCCGGGCGGCGCCTGCGGTATGTGAACTGGACGGACCGATCATTACCGGGCCGATAATATCAAAAACGCTTCTATACTTCATGCTGGTTTGTTCCTCCTTAACATCACTCTATTCAGCGCTTTTCTTTAGACTAATTGAACATTTCTCAATTGGCAAGCAGGCACACTGCCGCACTGCCGCAGGTAAATAAAGGCATAAGAATAGAAGGGCCTGATAAGCCCTTCTACTCTGCCGCAAATATATATGGATACAGAGGCTGTCTGCCGTTATGGATTTCAACCTCGATATCTTCACAGACGCTTGCAATATACTCAGCAAGTTTCTCAGCTTCTTCTTCCGGCGCGTCCTCTCCGTACAGGATGGTGACGATTTCATCTTCTTCCCCGATCATTTCATCCAGCAGCAATTTCGCCGCACTCATCCGATCTTCGGCGCTGCCGATAATTGAACTGTTTAAAATGCCGATAAAATCACCTTTTTTAATATCTTTGCCGTCAATATGGGTGTCTCTGACTGAATATGTCACCTGTCCGCTTTTCACATTCCGGATGGCCTCAAGCATATTGGCTTCATTTACGTCAGCCGGCTGGTCAGGGTTAAACGCAAGCAGGGCGGTCATGCCTTGAGGGACCGTTTTTGCCGGAATGACAATGACATTTTCTTCAGCCACGCTCGCCGCCTGATTGGCAGCCATCACAATATTGGAATTGTTCGGAAGAATGAAAACCGTCTCCGCATTGACAGACTGAACGGCTTCAACAATATCTTCCGTGCTCGGATTCATTGTCTGGCCGCCTTCGATTACGTGTGAAGCGCCGATGCTCGTAAACAATTCAGAAATGCCCTCTCCCATTGCCACAGTCACGATGCCAAAAGGCTTGCGGGCTTCTTTCATAACGCCGGCCGGCTTTTTTTCATCATGTTCTTGGCTGATGATTGAAGTATGCTGTTCCCTCATGTTTTCAATTTTAATTTTAATCAAATCGCCGTAACGCTGTGCGAGATTGAGTACGTTCCCTGGTTCTTCGGCATGAATATGGACTTTCGCCAGCGTATCATCAGCCACGACCAGCAATGAATCGCCGAAACGGCTCAGTTCATTTCTAAACGTCTCTTCCTTGAACGTCCGTTTATCTTGATCCAGCCTTACCATCACTTCCGTACAAAATCCGAATTCAATATCTTCTGTACTCAGCATGCTCTGCGCGCTTTTATGATGCTCGGCATTCACCATATCATCGAGTGCCGGAAGAACCGCTTTTTTCGGTACGGCCTCTCCTTTTAAAGCAGACAAAAAGCCTTCATATACACAAAGCAGACCTTTTCCGCCGCTGTCAACGACACCGACGTCCTTTAAAACAGGAAGCAGATCCGGCGTGCGGTTCAGCGACGCTTCCGCTTCTTCAATAACGGCCTCCATGAGAGCAATGATATCGGTTTCTTCTTTAGCCGAGGCGACCGCTTTTTTAGCCGCATCCTTGGCCACGGTTAAAATCGTTCCTTCAACCGGTTTCATGACCGCCTTATATGCCATATCCACTCCCGCTTGGAGTGCTGCGGCAAATTCTTGGGCGTCTATTTGGTTTTTGTTTTCAATGCTCTTTGTGAAACCTCTGAACAATTGGGACAAGATCACCCCTGAGTTTCCTCTCGCCCCCATAAGCAGGCCTTTTGACAGGGCGATGCCGACTTTGCCGATGTCGGGTGAGTCAATGTGCTCTACCTCTCTTGCACCGGATGACATCGATAAATTCATATTTGTTCCGGTATCGCCGTCAGGCACGGGAAACACGTTCAGCGCATCCACCGCGGATGCGTTTTGAGACAATGTCTCAGCCCCCGCCAGAATCATTGCCGCAAAAGCTCTCCCATCTAAGTTTCGTCTAGACAATACTCATCCTCCTCACTACGGGTTCGTTACTCGTACGCCTTGGACATAAATATTTACAGAATCAACTGCAAGTCCGATTGTTTGATTTACTGTGTATTTTACCTTCGTCTGAACATTGTGGGCTACTTCGGATATTTTAGTGCCGTAGCTGACAATAATGTACATGTCGATATGTATTTGTTCGGCTTCCTGACGGACATGTACGCCTTTTGCGAAGTTCTCTCTCCGGAGGATTTCAGACAAACCGTCTTTAATCTGGTTTTTTGAGGCCATCCCCACTATTCCGTAACAGTCAATGGCAGCGCCTCCGGCAACCATTGCGATGACTTCGTTGGATATATCAATCTGTCCGTATTTTGTCTTCATTTCAATGGACACACAGGTTCCTCCTTCAGGTGCATAGAGTTATCATTATTCTACTATATGTATCCCATTATGAAAAGAAAAGATACAGACAGCGGCCTTCAGCGCGGAAATGTGATTGGTTTTACATGTCAAGTGATTTTTCTTGAAAGTAAGGGAAACAATAGTTGCAAACGGTTTTTAGCTGTGGTAAATTATTTAAAGTATTGTATAACGAAAGCATCTGAGAAACTATGTTTGAAAAGATGTTTCGCGCAGTTAGGAGGGAAACAAATGGCACGTAAATGTTTTATTACAGGTAAAAAAACAAAAGCCGGAAACAACCGTTCTCACGCAATGAACGCTTCTAAGCGTACTTGGGGCGCCAACCTTCAAAAGGTCCGCATCCTTGTTGACGGCAAACCTAAAAAAGTGTATGTATCTGCCCGGGCTTTAAAATCCGGTAAAGTTGAGCGTGTATAAGCAAAAATGAACGCCTGCCCTTTTATGCGGCAGGCGTTTTTTATGCGTTCAAAGAGGGCAATTTCAGCTTCTTGGGCTTACTCTTTTCTAAATGAGCCCAGCATCGCCCGGACAATTCCTCCTAAAAACTTCGGCAATTTAATGGTATAAAATTTCATTTTGTCCCCTCCTATAAGTCCCGTATCCGCTGCGTTCATCACTTTAGGATTCATGGTTTTTTCCGCATATGGCAGAAGCCGCTTTTCTAATCCGCGCTCCTTACCATTATTAATATGCCTTTTGCAAACGAAAAAGTACCTCGTGAATGAATGAGTTCGTTACTAATACATAGTGTGGAACCCAGAGGAATATGACAATTATCAAGGGGATATTTAAAACCGTCGAGCGTCAGGCCGTCTGCCGCTTCCGTAAACGGAATGAAAGAAATATAGCGTCTGCTTGCTTTTTCTTCAATTGTATAACGGCCGGGCCCGAACATCTGAATGTCATTCTGCCGGTCGATCAGCTCGACATCGGTATTCTTATGTAAGGCTTTATACAGCAGCTGGATGTTCCCTAAAAAGTGATCGGCTCTTCCGCCCGTCACACCGAATATCCGAATGGTCTTCGGTTCTAGTTGTAAAGCCCAGTCAAGGGCGAGTTCAAGATCGGTATAATCTTTTTCCGCCTGATATACATGGAGGGCCGGCGCCGCTTTTTGAATCTGCATGAGCTCCTCTTCCGTAATGCTGTCAAAATCACCGAAAGCTTCCTGCGGAATGATTCCGGCCTCCAAAAGAGCAATCGTCCCTTTATCGACTCCGACCCACGTCGTATCTCCGCCTGTGTATTCGGATAGATCGGGAATAAGCTCCCGCGGGCCGCCCGCAACGATATTGATTGTCTTCATATGTTTTCCTCTCTCTTAGACGCGAAAAGAGCCGGCGGCTTTCTACCGGGCTCTTTTTCAGCATGTTTATTACGCGTTTCGGATGTCAGCGATGGCTTTTTTCCGATCCGGCTGATTATATACGGCAGACCCGGCAACAAGCAGATTGGCGCCCGCTTCAGCGCATAAAGGGGCTGTTTCTTTATTAACGCCTCCGTCCACCTCGATTAAAAGCTCAGACAGGCCTTTCTCCTCAGCCAGCTGTTTGACCTGACGGATTTTCGGCAGAACCGAATGAATGAAGCACTGTCCGCCAAAACCGGGGTTAACCGTCATTAACAGCACAAGGTCAAGCTCCTCGATCACATGTTCAATCATGTGGACGGGCGTATGCGGATTGAGCACAACTCCCGCTTTTACCCCCTGCTCTTTTATCAATTGAATGGTCCTGTGAAGATGCGGACACGCTTCAGCATGAACAGAAAGGATGTCCGCACCGGCTTTTGCGAATGCCGGGATGTAGCGGTCCGGGTTTTCAATCATAAGATGGACATCCAGCGGCAGATCAGTCACCGGACGGACGGCTTCAACGATAAGCGGCCCGATTGTAATGTTAGGGACGAAATGGCCATCCATGACATCAATATGGATATAGTCCGCCCCTCCTTTTTCCACGTCTTTAATTTCCTCGCCCAGTGAAGCAAAATCGGCGGAAAGAATTGATGGCGCAACCTTAATCATATTAATACCTCGGCTTTCTCTCTTTTATTTCCTGCATAAATTCTTTGTAATGCTCATAGCGGTACGGCTGAATCTCTCCTTCTTCCACCGCTTGCTTTACCGCGCATTTCGGCTCCTTAAGATGCAGACAGCCTCTGAATTTGCAAGAGGCGCTTATTTCTCTGATCTCAGGGAACGTGCTGCCCAGCTCTTCTTCCTCAATGCCGGTAAATTCAAGCGAACTGAATCCCGGAGTATCCGCCACAAGACCGCCTGATGTATGAATGAGCTCCACATGGCGCGTCGTATGTTTTCCGCGTCCCAAATGCGCGGAAATCTCGTTTGTTTTCAGCTCAAGCTCCGGGCTGATCGCATTTAAAAGCGAAGATTTTCCGACTCCCGACTGACCGGCAAACACCGTTGTTTTGTTCTCGAAGTGTTTCACAATGCCTGTTAAACCGCTGTTTTCTTTTGATGACGTCACATATACGTCATAACCGATCGCCTGATAGTCTTTCACATAAGAAAGTATCGCCTCTTTCGATTCCCCGTCTGCAGCTAAGTCCATTTTGGTTATGCAGATGATCGGGTGAATGCCGTTGGCTTCCACAAGGACGAGAAAACGGTCCAATAAGGACGTGCTGAACGCCGGCTGAACGGCAGAAAAGACAAGAACGGCCTGATCGACATTTGAAATCGGCGGCCTGATCAGCTCGTTTGTTCGTTCTTTGATTTCCAGCAGGTAGCCTTCTTTATCATTTTCAGCCTGATAAACGGCATAATCGCCGACCAGGGGCGTTATTTTATTTTTTCTGAAAATGCCCCGGCCCCTGCATTGAATGATCTTGTCCTGTGATTCATCCAAGACATAATAGAATCCGCTTAACGCTTTTATAATTTTGCCCTCAGGCATAGGGTCCCTCCTTGTCAGTCATTATCTTTCGGGTATTCAATCGTTTTGTAGCTGACAACTTTATGATCGACCATCACTTGATAATACCCCTTCTGTCCCTGATCAATCTTCAGTTCAATTGTTTTTTCAGTCGGCTCTTTTATTTTAAATGAGTCATACGTATCAGAGATGCTGTGGTCTTTATCATCGATGGCGATTTGCACTTCAAGCTCGTCCCCTTCATGTTCGGGTTCGTAAGGAATGCTGATTTTTTCTTTTACCGTTTTCGCCGGTTTTTCTTCAGGTCCGAGCGAGAACGTCACTTCAACATTACTTCCCGGCTTAACCGCAGTACCGGCTGACGGCTCTTGTTTCATGACTTGTCCTTCCGGCACGTCATCTGAATGGGCTTGTTTTTCAACAAGCTGCAGGCCGTTATCTTCAAGATACCCTGAAGCCGCTTCTTTGCTGTAAGTCTTTAAGTCCCTCAGCGTAACGTCCGCCGGGCCGAGGCTGACCGTTAGATTGACTTCATCGTCGCTTGCGACCATGTCGGTGCCGGCTGACGGGTTCTGATCAATTACGGTGCCGGCCTCGCTGTCATCGTTCTCTTCTTTGACATTGACATGTTTGAAGCCTTTTTCCTTCAGCGCTTTTTTTGCGTCGCCGATCTGCCGCCCTTTCACGTCGATCAGCTGGGTTTTCGGTTTTCCGATGCTTTTATACAGTTTTACAGAAGAGCCTTCTTTAACGGTAGACCCCGCTTTTGGGTCCGTTTTGACCATTAATTCCTCTTCTATTTTTTCATCTTCAATGTCCGTTATATCAGGATCCGCCCGGAGTCCGTTCTTTTCAAGCAGGGCTTCCGCTTTTTCGTACTTCATGCCCCGTACGTCGGGGACGCTTACATCTTTAGGCATAAATAAAGACGGAAACACGGTGACCGCAAGAACAGCCGCCATAATGAAAATGAAACAGACGGCCAGCAAAACCCACGGCCATTTCCGTTTTTTCTTTTTGGCGGGCTGCTGTTCCTTATCATCCGTCTCCCCCGGCGTTTCCGCCTGAGGCACGGCTTTTGCGCCGTCAGTAATAACGGGAATGGCTTTTGTCATTTCCTCATCATCCTGCACGGAAAACTTTTGTTCATTCAGCCTGCCGGCGTCAAAAGCCGTTCTGATGTCCGCTTCCATGTCCTCGGCGCTTTCATAGCGGTGAAACGGGTCTTTAGCGGTTGCCTTTAAAATAATGTTTTCAACGCTCTGCGGAATGGAAGGGTTCCACTTTCTGACGGAAGGCGTTTCTGTTTGCAGATGCTTTAGCGCTATGCTGACGGCTGATTCTCCGTCAAAAGGAATTTTACCTGTTAAAAGCTCAAACAGCACGATGCCGAGCGCGTAAATATCTGATTTTTTCGTTGCCAGACCGCCTCTCGCCTGCTCCGGAGACAAATAATGAACCGAGCCCAGCACAGAATTCGTATGTGTGATTGTTGTAGACGTAAGCGCTGTGGCGATGCCGAAATCCGTCACCTTGATATGCCCTAAATGATCTATCAATATATTGTGCGGTTTAATATCCCGGTGCACGATATGGTTTTGATGGGCATGAGCGATGGCCGAGACGATCTGCTCCATAACGGACAGCGCTTCTTTCGGATGGAGCGGCCCGTGTGCGTTTATGTATTCCTTTAATGTCATGCCTTCCACATATTCCATGACAATGTAATAAATATCGCCTTCCTCCCCGATATCGTAAATACTGACGATATTCGGATGATCGAGGCTTGATGCCGACTGTGCTTCTCTTCTGAAACGCCTGATAAAATCAATGTCATTCACAAAGTCAAACCGCAGAATTTTAATTGCGACTTCACGTTCGAGAATGATGTCCTCAGCTAAAAAAACGTTTGCCATTCCGCCGCCGCCAATGGGCCGGAGGATATGATAACGCCCGCTGATCCGCTTGCCGGTTAGCACTTGTCTTCACCCTCTTTTGCATCTGCGGAAAACTCAATCAACACAGCCGTGATGTTATCTTCGCCGCCGTTTTGATTCGCTTTGCTGATGAGAAGGTCTACTTTTTCCTGAGGATCAGATTCGGCTTGAAGCATTTGTTTGATCTCGTGATCTTCTATTTTATTTGACAGCCCGTCAGAGCATAAAAGCAGCTGATCGCCGTCAGACAGTTCAAAAGAACGGGCGTCGGGACTGATGGTTTCATCTGTCCCCAGCGCTCTCGTCAATACATTTTTCCGCGGATGGTGCTCGGCGTCCTCTTTCGAAATTTCCCCCGTCTTGACCAGCTCATTCACAAGCGAATGGTCCTCAGTCAGCTGAGTGAATTCCCCCTCTTGAAGCAGGTAGCACCGGCTGTCACCGATATGAGCCACAGTGACAAACTTCCCGGTGAATAAGGCGCAAACAACAGTGGTGCCCATTCCCCGGCATTCTTCATTCGCTTTAGCGTGGTCATGTACTTTGAGATTCGCCTCATGAATCCGGTCTTTCAGCCAATCCTCGCAAGCAGACGGCAGAGAAGGAACCGTTTCGGTCCGGTTCCACTGCTCTTCCATCGCCGCAATCGCCATCCTGCTCGCTACATCTCCGGCAAGATGACCGCCCATGCCGTCGGCGACAACCGCAAGCACCGCGTCTTCTTTTTTGAAAATGCCCGCCGCATCTTCATTATGCCGGCGGACTTTACCTGTATCTGTTTTCAAGGCTGTAATCAACCTCTTCACCTCGTCTCGTCTTGACGCTCCTTCGCGCGAAGCTGACCGCAGGCCGCGTCAATGTCATGGCCTTGCTCTCTTCTGATCGTGACATTTACACCGCGGGATTTTAACGTTTTTTCAAATGCGAAAATCTGATCTCTCGGTGTGCGGACGTAATCCCGTTCAGGCACATAGTTTACCGGAATTAAATTGACATGGCATTTCACGTCTTTTAACAGTTCTGCAAGCTCTTCTGCATGTTCGACCTGGTCATTTACGCCGCCGAACAGCCCGTATTCAAAGCTGATCCGTCTGCCTGTTTTCTCGATGTAATATTTGACGGCCTCCATAAGGTCAGGAAGCTTATAGGCTTTGTTAATCGGCATCAGACGGCTTCTGATTTCTGTATTCGGAGCATGCAGAGAAATCGCGAAATTGATCTGCATTTTTTGATCCGCGAAATCGTAAATCTTCGGAATGATTCCGCTGGTGGAAACTGTGATATGACGCGCTCCGATGTTCAGCCCTTTATCGTGGTTAATGATTTTTAAGAAAGCGAGCATTTCATTGAAATTATCAAACGGCTCTCCGATTCCCATGATGACGACTGAGCTGACGCGTTCATCCGTTTCATCAAGCGCCTTTTGCACTTTCACGACTTGAGCGACGATTTCTCCCGCTTCAAGATTCCGTTTCAGTCCGCCGAGCGTTGACGCGCAAAATGTGCAGCCGATCCGGCAGCCGACCTGTGTCGTTACACATACAGAATTACCATACTCGTGTCTCATTAAAACCGTTTCGATCGTATAACCGTCATGAAGCTCAAATAAAAATTTCATCGTGCCGTCTTGAGATGTCTGTTTTACAGCCGTTTTCAGCGTTGTCAGCACAAAATTGCTCTCGAGTTTTTCACGCAGGCTTTTTGAGAGGTTTGTCATTTCATCAAATGAAGAAACCCGCTTTTCATAGAGCCATTCAAAAATCTGTGCTGCGCGGAACGGCTTTTCGCCATTCTCGGTCAGCCATTGTTTGATTTCATCTAATTCAAAAGAGTAAATGGACGGCTGCTCAGTCCGCAGCTCTTTCCGTACGCTTGTCTTTTTTAATTGTGTCATTTTTTATCCCTTCTTTCTCATGCTGCTAATAAAGAAACCGTCTGTTCCGAAATAATGCGGAAGAATTTGAAGGCTTCCATCCTGAACAAAGGGTCTCGCCTTTTCAGGCAGCCGCTTTTCAAGAGACAAATCGGGTTCAAACTCAGGGTGTTCTTGTATAAACGCATGCATAACTTCTTCATTTTCTGTCCGGTCCATTGTACACGTACTGTATACGAGTGTGCCACCTTTTTTTACTAATGGGGCGATTTCCCTTAAAATGCCGAGCTGGATTTCTGACAGCCGCCTGCTGTCCTCCGGCGTCTTCGTATATTTCATATCGGGTTTTCTTCTGATGACGCCAAAACCTGAGCAAGGGGCATCAACGAGAATACGGTCAAACCGTTCTGCGCCAAAGGCCTCTCCCGCTTTTCGCGCATCCATCGTTTGTGCGTCGATGATCGTAAGTCCGAGCCGTTCTGCGCCCTCTTTAATCAGCTTCACTTTATGGCGGTGAAGATCAAGCGATGTGAGGCTCCCCTCGTTCTCCATCAGTTCCGCAATGTGAGCCGACTTTCCGCCCGGTGCGGCGCATGCGTCTAAAACGGTTTCGCCCGGCTTCGGGTCCAGCGCCCGCGCGACAAGCATTGAGCTTTCATCCTGTATGGATACCCGGCCGTTTTGGAAAAATGCCGTGTTCGCGATGCTTCCTTTTAAAAGCTTAATCGCATCAGGAGAAAGGTCTCCGGCTTCCGCTTCCAGACCGGCTTTCTCCATCTCATTCAGCACCGTTTCCCTGTCGCTCTTTATGTGATTGACACGGAGCGTCTGCTTCGGCGGAATGAGATGAATCCGGCAGATCTTTTCAGCTGCCTCAAAGCCGTACGCCTCGACCCACTCTTTTACGAGCCATTCGGGATGGCTTGTCTCTGTGGAAAGACGGAGAACCGGGTCTTCAATTTCAGCGAATGACGGCGCCCCTTCACGCTGCAGGGAGCGGAGGATGCCGTTGACAAAGGACGCAATGCCCTTATGCCCGCGTTTTTTGGCGATCTCAACCGCTTCATGAATGGCGGCGCGATCCGGTATTTTTTCTAAATACTCCATTTGATACGCGGACAGACGAAGCAGCTGAATCACCCACGGCTTCACCTTATTCGGCTTGCGGATAAAAGGCTTCAGCATATAGTCTAAGGCGATTTTATTTTGCAGCGTTCCGTAGACAAGCTCTGTCAGGAGTCCTCTGTCCTGATCGCTGAGCGTGTTCGTTTTGATAACCGATGTAAGAAGCAGGTTGCTGTATGCCTGATTTTGCTCAAGCTTCTCAAGCGCTTCAAGAGCGAGCTCCCGGACATTAATTTTCTTCATTTGCTTCTCCTAACACGTCACCGGGCTGCACATTTTTGCCCCTTACAAAATCTTCGCCCTTCATCCGTTTTTTTCCCGCCGGCTGCAGCTCTGTGATTAAAAGGGCGGTGCTGTTTCCTGCTGCGACGACAATGCCGTTGTGCTCCGTGCGGATGACTGTTCCGGGCGTAGCTTCAGTTTTTGCCGCAACTTTTTCAGAAGCCCATACTTTAATATTTTGACCGTTCAAAGTTGTATAGGCGACAGGCCAAGGGTTTAAACCTCTGATCTGGTTGTAAATCTCTTCTCCGGGCTTTGCCCAATCAATCCGCTCCTGCTCACGCTTAATGTTAGGCGCGTAAGTCGCTTTTGATTCGTCCTGTTTGATCGGTTTTATATTTCCGGAAATGACGTTCGGAACGGTCTCTGACAAAAGCTTTGCCCCCGCTATGCTTAATTTGTCGTGTAGCGTGCCGACGTTATCCGTTTCATCAATTTCCACTTCGATTTTAGAAATCATATCGCCCGCATCAAGTTTTTCAACCATATACATGATCGTTACGCCCGTTTTCTTCTTTCCTTGGAGAATCGAATAATGTATCGGCGCTCCGCCTCTTAATTCAGGCAATAGTGACGCGTGTACGTTGATACAGCCGTATTTCGGGCCGTCCAGCAGCTGCTTGGGCAGGATCTGTCCGAATGCCGCCGTAACAATCAGGTCCGGCTTCAGGCTGAGCACTTTTTCTATTTCTTCTTCGAGCCTTACTTTTTCGGGCTGAAGCACGGGAATGCCGTAACGTTCAGCTTCAGCCTTTACAGGAGGGGGCGTCATGATTTTTTTTCTGCCTTTCGGGCGGTCAGGCTGCGTAACGACGCCAACTACTTCATACCCGTCTTCAATAAGCGTGCGCAGGACGGGAACTGAAAAGTCGGGCGTTCCCATAAAAACGATCCTTGTCATCCAATCATCCTTCCATTTCTGCCAGTTCTTCTTCAGTGTAGTAAGCCGTAATTTTTGATGTGAATAAAATGCCGTCTAAATGATCCATTTCATGCTGAACGGCTCTGGCCAAAAAACCCTCCGCTTCTAAAATAAACGGTTTTCCTTTACGGTCGTGGGCTTTTACCTTTACGTAATCCGGGCGGGTGACATCGCCGTAAACCCCGGGAAAGCTTAAGCAGCCCTCGACTCCGGTCTGTTCACCGCTCTTTTCAAGAATAACCGGATTTACAAGGTCGATCCGGCCGCTTTCTTCACCGATGTCCACGACGGCCGCTCTTTTTAAAATGCCGATTTGCGGCGCGGCGAGGCCGACGCCATCCATTTCAAGCATCGTATCGTACATATCGTCAAGCAGTTTTTTTAATTTTTTATCAAACACTGTCACTTCATCGGCAGGTGTTTCCAGGACCTCCGCCGGGTGTGTGACGATTTTTTTCACAGCCAAAATTTTGCCCTCCAAAAACTAATGTTACATCAGCATGTACGGATTCATATCGATTGAAATCATTACATGCTTTTGCGCAATGTCGCGTTTATAGTGCTCCAGTATCTTTTTCAACTGAATCTGCAACTCGTTTTCCTGTCTGTATTTTATCACGCATTGATAGCGATATCTATCTTTGATCCTGGCGATCGGGGAAGCCGCCGGCCCGAGAATTTTCGTATCAGGCCCGCATCCCGCTCTTAAATAGTTTGTAATCTTTTCTGCGGTGACCGCGGCTTTTGGCGCTTCTTCATGAGAAACAGTCACCAGCGCCACGTAATAATAAGGCGGGTATGACTGGGCCCGTCTGTGCGCCATTTCCTGCTGAAAAAAAGTTTCATAGTCGTGCGTTTTCGTCAGCTGAATGCTGTAATGAGACGGTGTATACGTTTGAATGACCACCGTTCCCGGCTTTTCATGCCGCCCGGCCCGTCCGCTTACCTGCGTCAGCAGCTGGAATGTCTTCTCCGCGGCCCTGAAATCAGGGATGTGAAGCGTCGTATCTGCGCTTAATACTCCGACGAGCGTCACGTTCGGAAAATCAAGCCCTTTTGCGATCATTTGCGTACCGAGCAGGATATCCGCCTTCCCTTCACCGAACGCTGACAACAGTTTTTCATGGGCGCCTTTTCTTGAAGTGGTGTCCACATCCATCCTGATCACGCGCGCCTGAGGCAGCACTTTGGTAAGCTCCTCCTCCACACGCTGCGTTCCCGTGCCGAAAAAGCGGATATGTTCGCTGCCGCATTCCGGGCATGTTCCCGGTACAGGTTCCTCATGGCCGCAGTAATGGCATTTCAGCCTTTGTCCGTAGCGGTGATAAGTCATTGAAATGTCGCAATGCGGACATTGCGGCACATAACCGCAGTCCCGGCACATCACAAACGAGGAATACCCCCGTTTATTCAGAAAAAGGACGGCCTGCTCTTTTTTTGCAAGCTTCTCTTCCAGCTGTTCCATCAGCTCTCTTGAAAACATTGATCTGTTGCCGTTTCTCAGTTCTTCTCTCATATCAACAAGAGAAACGTCAGGCATGAGCTGGCGATTTACGCGATGTTTTAACGGAAGCAGCTCATAAACGCCTTTTTTCGCCCGCGCAAATGATTCCAATGTCGGCGTGGCGCTCCCGAGGACGACTGGACAGCTGTGATGCTCGGCCCGGCGGATGGCTACGTCCTTTGCATGATACCGCGGCATTTCCTCCTGCTTATAGGAAGATTCGTGCTCTTCATCAATAATGATCATGCCGAGATTTTCAAACGGGGCAAAGATGGCCGATCTGGCTCCGACGACAAGCCGGACTTCCTTGCGCTGAATCTTCCGCCATTCATCGTATTTTTCACCTGTGGATAATCCGCTATGCATAACCGCAACCTGTGAGCCGAAGCGGCCTTTAAAACGGTTGACCATTTGCGGTGTCAACGAGATTTCCGGAACGAGCACGATGGCTTCTTGTCCTTTTGCCAGCACTTTTTCAATGGATTGCAGGTAAATTTCCGTCTTGCCGCTTCCCGTGACGCCGTGAAGCAGAAAGACGTGATGGACATGGTCGGCTACAGCTTGTTTAATCGGCTCAAAAGCGGCCCGCTGCTCTTCTGTAAGAGAGAGCGGCTCTGTTTTTTTGAACATTCTGTCCTGATAAGGATCGCGGTAAACCTCCTCAAAGCTTTCCGTAAGAAGCCCCTTTTTAAGAAGCGTTTTCAGCGTCGCTGAACTGGAATCGGTCTTTTTGCAAAGTTCGGCCGCGGAAATCTTTGCTCCCCCGCCGATAAAATAAGTAAGCACGGCGAGCTGTTTAGAAGCCTGCTTTGTCAATGAATCTGCGTGCCGGGCGAGTTCTTCTTTGTCTGCCCCCGCTTCGATCATGCGGATCATTTTTTTATTCGTTTTTTGGGCGACTTTATATGTGACATCAATGCTTCCTTTGCGCACGAATTTTTGAAGTGACGAAAGAATGCTTTCATCGGTAATATCCGAGTACAGAAGACTTTTTTGATTCCTGAAAAGCTGTTTGATGTCCGGTGTCAGCGCTTCTTCGTCAACGACTTTCAGCTCTTTCTCGTACTTCGCCTTCAGTGCGGCGGGCAGCATTGCCTGAAGCGCCGTGATTTTAAACGACAGCGTTTTGTCAGAAAGCCATGAAGACAGCTGCATCAGTTCCTCAGTCAGAACGGGCGTCAAATCAAGAAGCTTCTCGACTTCCTTCATTGAGCCGCCGTTTAATTCAGACGAATCTTTCAAACCGGTCACAAATCCTTGAAGCTTGCGCGGGCCAAACGGGACAATCACCCGCATGCCGACTTCGATCATCCCTTTTAAATGATCGGGAATTTTGTAATCAAAGGGTCTGTCAATGTTTTTGGAGCTTACATCGACAATGACTTCTGCTACATTCATACGGGTTTTCGGTCCTCGGTTTTCAAAGCGGTCATTTCCTTCAGCATTTCAAAGGAAACGTCAAGTTTAGACATAAGCGCAAGCTCCCGTTTTCTTCCGTCCCGGAAATAGAAGGTGACGACATTCGTATCCGTGCCAAATCCGGCCCCTTCTGCTTTCACATCATTCGCAACGATCATATCAAGGTTTTTCTGTTCGAGTTTTCTGCGCGCATAGCGTTCGACGTCTTGCGTTTCAGCCGCAAATCCGACCAGCAGCTGGTGTGTTTTCCGTTCGCCGAGTTCTTTCAGTATGTCTGCCGTACGGTTGAATTCGATCACGAGCGAACCGTCTTTCTTCTTCATTTTGTGATCAGAAACAGCCGCCGGCGTAAAATCGGCCACGGCCGCCGTCTTAATCACCATGTCGCATGAATCAAACACAGAAAGCACGGCTTCTCTCATATCGGCTGCCGATTGCACAGGAAGAAACTGATACAGCCCGACTGGCGGCTCTATTGACACCGGGCCGGAAATCAGCGTCACCCGCGCCCCGAGACGGACGGCGGCTTCAGCAGCGGCGTAGCCCATTTTGCCGGTGGATTTATTTGTGAAGAAGCGGACAGGGTCCACGGCTTCGCGCGTCGGACCGGACGTAATGACAATATGTTTTCCTTTCAGCGGCGCATCGTCTTCAGGCTCCTTAAAATGCTCTCTGACACGCTCAACAATAAGCTCCGGCTCCTCCAGCCTTCCTTTGCCGACATATCCGCATGCCAAATAGCCTTCACTCGGTTCGATAAAGCGGACCCCGTCCTGATAAAGCACAGAGATGTTCCGTTTCACCGCCGGATGATCATACATATGGACATTCATCGCAGGCGCCACCCAGACCGGGGCCTCAGCCGCCAGCACCGTCGTTGTGAGCATATCGTCAGCAATTCCGTTGGCAAGCTTGCCGATGATATTTGCCGTAGCGGGCGCGACAATAATTAAATCCGCCCAGTCAGCGGCATCAATATGAGAAATCACCTTCGGATTTTGTTCATTAAATGTATCTGTATACACTTCATTCCGGCTCAGCGCCTGAAATGTCAGCGGAGAAACAAACTCACGCGCAGACTCAGTCATAATTACTTTGACGTTTGCGCCGGCCTGAACCAGCTTGCTCGTGAGTGCGGAAGCTTTATAAACGGCAATTCCTCCGCTTACGCATAGCAAAATGTTTCGGTTTTTCATGAAGTCTTCTCCCCTTTATGAAAGCATTGGACAAATCCCAAACGGAAAAAAATAACAACCTATGTAGAGATAGGTTGCTACGTGTGCTTGTTATTCGCTGTCTTCTCTTTCAAACGAAAGCAGGCCCGCGTCAATTTCTTCTAAAGCTTTGCCTACATATTTGTGAGAAATGGTATGTTCAATCTGCTGGTCTTTTTTGATCTGCATTTCACGCGCGCGTCTTGCAGACACGGTCACCAGCGTATATTTAGAATCTAATTTATTCATTAAAGAGTCAATTGACGGATCTAACATAAGTTATTCTACCTCCAGCATTTTCTTATATCTCGGAGCGACGCGTTCACGTTTTAAGTGCTCGGCGAGAACGATTGCGTTAATCTTATCACAAGCCGTTTGGATATCGTCGTTTTCAACGACATAATCATACGCGTCCATCATTTCGATTTCAGCTTTTGCGGCATTCATTCTGTTTTCGATTAAATCGTCGGTTTCAGTCCCTCTTGTTACGATTCTGTTTTTCAGCTCAGAAAGACTCGGCGGCGCTAAGAAGATAAACAGGCCTTCCGGAAATGCATTCCGCACTTGGAGCGCGCCCTGCACTTCAATCTCTAAGAAGACGTCTTTTCCTTCTTGAAGCGTCTGTTCGACATAATCAACGGGCGTTCCGTAATAGTTGCCGACATATTCCGCCCACTCAAGCAGTTTGTTGTTTTCAATCATGCGTTCGAATTCATCTCTAGATTTAAAGAAATAATCGACGCCGTCGACCTCGCCCTCTCTCGGGTTTCTCGTCGTGACTGAAATTGAGTATTCAAATTTCGTGTCCTGTTGTGAAAATATTGCTTGCCGAACCGTTCCTTTTCCAACTCCGGAGGGACCTGAGAGAACGATTAATAACCCTCTTTCTTTCATGCGGCAATTACCCCTGCCCTTCATCCATAATTTCTTCTTTCACAGAAAGTCTGTGTGCAACTGTCTCAGGCTGGACGGCAGATAAGATAATGTGATCACTATCCATGACGACAACTGCACGGGTTCTTCGTCCGTATGTAGCGTCTATTAGCATTCCGCGGTCTCTTGCATCCTGGATCATTCGCTTTATTGGCGCAGACTCCGGGCTGACAATCGAAATCATCCGATTGGCGGAGATGATATTGCCAAATCCGATATTAATCAGTTTAATCGTCATCTTCTACGTTCCCCCTGTAAAATAGACGTCTCTAGTGTAACCTGAAGAGACCGTCTGTAAACAATACGCACAGTCGCTATTCTATATTTTGCACTTGTTCCTTCAATTTTTCAATAGAACTTTTCATTTCAACGACAAGCTTTGTGATTTGATGATCATTGGCTTTTGAGCCGATCGTGTTCGCTTCCCGGTTAAGCTCCTGAACAAGGAAATCAAGTTTGCGGCCGACTGCCCCGCCTTCTTTTAATATATCACGGAATTGAACAAAATGGCTCTTCAATCTGGTAATTTCTTCCGTGATATCAGAACGGTCGGCGAAAATGGCGCATTCCGTGATCAGCCTGCTTTCGTCGAGCGCGTCCTCCGTCCATTCCTTCATTCGGGCGTAAAGACGCTCGCGGTATTGAATAACAACGGCCGAAGCGCGCTCTTTCACCTGTTCGGACAGCGTCTCAAGCCGCTCAATGTGCAGAAAGCAGTCTGCCGCCAAAAGCCGTCCTTCTTTTTCCCTCATGTCACAAAGTTCCTTTACAGCCAGCTCAGCGGCTTCCCTGATGACTTCTTCAAGCTTGTCATCACGCATCTGTTCTTCGTGTATCTGCGCAATATGTTCAAATTTAAAGAAATCCATTGCATCGGGTTCTGCGGCCAGGCTGTAGCGCTCTTTCATGACGCGTGCGGCGCTCACATATTCATCAAGGAGCTCCCAATCGATGTTCAGGCTTCTTTTTATGAGCGCGTCACTGTTTACAGTGAGAAACAGCTCTACTCTTCCGCGCTGTATATGCTGCAATATCGTTTGTTTCAGCTTATCCTCTACATATAGCAAAGGCCGTGGCAGGCGGGCGTTCACTTCTTTGAACCGGTAATTGACGGATTTCAATTCAACGGTTGCCGAGAGATCGCCTTTTGTGCTGCTTGCGTTGCCGAAGCCTGTCATACTCCGTATCATATGAAACACCCAATTCTTTCCCGTTATCAAAATAAAAGGGCAATAGACATGCTATTACCCCTAAGATTATATCATATGGAATTATTTTTTTCTTGTCAAAAGTGAACCCGCCAGCAAAAAAGTAGGTATGCCCGACATACCGATAATCAGCATCCAATCGCCCGGCGTAATCGGCACTGTTTTGAAAATCGGCTGCAGCGGCGGATAATAGATGACGATCACCATCAGGAAGATAGAAGAAATGATGGCGCCGAGCAGATAGATATTTTCAAACGGATTCCGGGAGAAAACAGACGTTTCGCTCCGGCAGTCAAACACGTGTATAAGCTGAGCCAGGACAAGAGTCGCGAATGCAACGGTCTGTGCGTAGGGCAGATTTTCAGGATTGCGGTGATAGACGATGATAAACGCTAAAATGGTTGCAGCTCCGATTAAAAACCCTCTTGATACGACTTTCCAGCCGAGTTTTCTCGCAAACACTCCTTCTTTCGGATGCCGCGGCTTCCGCCTCATCAGATCTCCTTCCGGCTGATCCATACCGAGGGCCATCGCCGGCAGCCCGTCAGTGACTAAGTTCACCCACAATATCTGAATCGGAACGAGCGGCAGCGGCAGAGCGAGAAGCATCGCAAACAGCATCACTAAAATTTCACCGACGTTGGAGGCGAGCAAATACCGGACGAATTTTCTTATATTTTCATAGATATTCCGTCCCTCTTTTATGGCTGATTTAATCGTAGCAAAGTTATCATCTACCAGAATGAGAGAAGAGGCTTCCTTTGCCACATCCGTTCCCGTCACGCCCATGGCAACACCGATATCTGCCTGCTTTATGGCCGGCGCGTCATTAACCCCGTCTCCCGTCATGGCGACGACGTGTCCGTTTTCCTGGAACGCTTTGACGATTTTCAATTTATGTTCAGGCGACACGCGTGCGAAGACGTAGACATCATCGACCGTTTCGATAAGTTCTTTCTCCGTAAGCTCATTCAGCGTCTTGCCGTCCATCACACGCCCCTTTTTCGGAAGAAGACGCAAATCTTTCGCAATGGCCTTTGCCGTTTCAACGTGATCCCCTGTGATCATAACCGTTTTAATGCCGGCTTCACGGCATTCTTTAATCGCCTGTCTGACCTCCGGACGGGGCGGATCAATTATGCCTGACAAGCCGAGCATCGTCAGATTTTTTTCCGCCTGCTCCATTGTCGGCTTTTCTCCGGGCTTAAGCGGTTTATAAGCAATCGCGATCGTACGCAAAGCTTGCGACGCCAGCTCTTTCAGAACCGCTTCCGTTTCTGCTTTCTTTTCTCCTGAAAATGGCGCGCTTCTTGCGTCGTACATCAGATGTGACGAGCGGTCAATCAGCACATCGGGCGCTCCTTTAGTGATGACGAACTGCTTTTTTTCCTTATCCTCTACAATGACGGTCATCATTTTGCGGACGGAGTCAAACGGAAACTCGGCAACCACGCGGTATTGCGCGCTGAGCCAATCGTTTGAATAGCCGCCCTTTCTTGCAGCCGTCAGCAGCGCTCCTTCTGTCGGATCGCCGTCGAGTACATAATGGCCGTCTTTCAGTGCGATTTCGGATGTGTTGCACAACGCGCCGAAAACCAGCATCTGTTCAAGAATCTTTTCATCTTTCGGCTTGATTTCCCGCTCATCTCGGGTGAAAACGCCCTCCGGCTCATAGCCGATGCCTGACACTTTAAATGTTTTTCCCCCTGACCACATATGGGTGACGGTCATTTTGTTTTGTGTCAGCGTGCCGGTTTTATCAGAACAAATGACAGAGGCGCAGCCCAATGTTTCAACCGCCGGGAGCTTTCTGACAATTGATTTTTGTTTGATCATGCGCTGGACGCCGATTGATAATGCCACCGTAACAATGGCGGGAAGCCCTTCCGGAATCGCGGCGACGGCCAATGACACCCCGGCCAAAAACATGCTGTAAAGCTCATGTCCCTGTAAGACGCCGACTGCAACGACCAATACCGTTAAAAGGAGCGCGACGATAATTAAAATTTTGCCGAGCTCTTCAAGTCTTCGCTGCAGCGGTGTTGAAAGGCTGCCGGCGGATTCCAGCATATCGGCGATTTTCCCCATTGCCGTATTCATTCCTGTACCGACGACGACGCCGACACCGCTGCCGCGCGTTACGATCGTACCCATAAACGCCATATTGCTGATGTCGCCTAACGAAACATCCGGCTTTCTCAGTTTATCAGCTTGTTTAACCACCGGAATTGATTCCCCGGTCAGCGCCGATTCCTCAATTTCAAGGCTTTTCGCTTCAACGATCCGCACATCCGCACCAATCCGGTCGCCGCTTGAAAATTTCATAATATCGCCGGGAACGAGCTCCTTGGACTGAATTTTCTTCCAGCTCCCGTCCCGCAACGCTGACACATACGGCGTTGACAGCTCTTTTAATGCATGTAAAGACTTTTCCGCACGCCGCTCTTGAAAAAAACCGAGAACCCCATTGACAAACACAATCGCCATAATCGCTACGGCATCTACATATTCGCCTAAAAACCCGGATATTAAGGTTGCTGCCAGCAGCACGAGCACCATAAAATCTTTAAATTGGGCGAAAAACACGGCGATCGCCGGTGTCCTCTTGCCCTCCTGAAGCTCGTTCGGTCCGTGCTTTTCAAGGCGTTTTTTCACCTCTTTTTCGGTCAACCCCTGTTTAATGGACGTATTTGTTGCTTTCAGCAAATCGGTTTGTCCCATTTCATGAAACTTCATTCTTCTCGTCCACTCCCCTGCCTCGCTTTAGAGATGTCACTCTGTAAACAAGCTTATTCTGACTCGTCCCTTTTCATGCTATAATTATCGAATGCAGGAAGAAGGAAAGGGTGTTTTATATGTCTTTTGATGGCATGTTTACATACGGAATGACACATGAATTAAACAGCCGGATCACCGGAGGCCGGATTACGAGAGTCCATCAGCCTTTTAAGCACGATGTGATATTCCATATCCGCGCTAACGGAAAAAACCATAAATTATTATTATCGGCGCATCCGAGCTATTCACGGATGCACATGACAAACCAGGCCTATGAAAATCCGAGCGAGCCGCCGATGTTTTGTACGCTGCTCAGAAAGCATATAGAAGGCGGATTTATTGAAAAAATAGAACAGGCCGGATTAGACCGGATTATGATATTCCGCATAAAAAGCAGAAATGAAATCGGCGACGAAACCGTCAGAACGCTGTATGTTGAAATTATGGGGCGGCACAGCAATATTATTCTGACTGACGGAGAAGGAGCCATCATCGACGGACTGAAGCATTTATCTCCGTCGATGAACAGCTACCGGACCGTTCTGCCGGGCTATGATTACAAGCTTCCCCCCGCTCAGGAAAAAATTTCGCCGCTGGCCGCGGATGAAGAAGACATTTTGCGTTATCTCAGTTTCCAGGAAGGACGGCTTGACCAGCAAATCGTCAGACATTTCTCCGGTGTTTCTCCGCTGTTTGCAAAAGAAGCCGTGCACAGAGCGGGTCTCGCTAACAAAATAACGCTGCCGAAGACGCTGATTGAAATGTTCCATGCTGTGAAAGATTGCAGGTTTACACCGAACATTACAACAGCCGGCGGAAAGGAATACTTTTATCTCCTGTCTCTCACACATGTAAACGGAGAGGAGCGCACCTTTCACTCACTGAGTGAGCTGTTGGACCGGTTTTATTTCGGCAAGGCGGAACGCGACCGCGTCAAACAGCAGGCTCAGGATCTCGAGCGGTTTGTCGCAAATGAACGGAAAAAGAACGCCAATAAGATAAAAAAGCTGGGAAAGACGCTCGACTACTCAGAGAATGCGAAGGAATTCCAGCTATACGGCGAACTGCTGACGGCAAATTTGTATATGCTGAAAAAAGGTGACAAAGAAGCGGAAGTCATCAATTATTATGATGAAGAAAGTAAGACAGTGACCATCCCTTTAAATCCGAACAAAACACCGTCAGAAAACGCGCAGATGTATTTTACAAAGTATCAAAAGGCGAAGAATTCCGTCGAGGTGGTAAAAGAACAGATCCGTCTGGCCGAGGAGGAAATCGCTTATTTCGATCAGCTGATCCAGCAGCTCTCCTCCGCCTCCACAAAGGATATTCACGAAATAAGGGAAGAGCTTGTCGAAGGCAAATATCTGCGACCGAAACAGCAGCGAGGACAGAAAAAACAGAAGCAGCACGTTCCTGTTTTGGAGCAATATGAATCTTCACGGGGATTGACGATTCTTGTCGGCAAAAACAATAAACAAAATGAGTACTTAACGACAAAAGCTGCCGCAAGGGATGATTTATGGTTCCACACGAAAGACATTCCGGGTTCCCACGTTGTGATTAAAAGCAGCGATCCGGATGAACAATCCATACTGGAGGCGGCTGCGATCGCCGCTTATTTTTCCAAAGCGAAAGATTCCGGCTCCGTTCCGGTTGATTATACAAAAATCAGACACGTGAAAAAGCCAAACGGCGCAAAGCCCGGATTTGTCACCTATGACAGCCAGCACACCGTATTTGTCACACCTGATGCCGACCTTGTCATACGGCTGAAAAAATAAACGCACCTCCAAGCTGAAATCCACACTCAGCTTGGAGGTGTTTTTTATTACGTATAAACGGAGACGAAACTCTACCAGCCGTCAGAACCGATCTTTACAATATCTGATCAGTTCCCGTCATGTCTGCCTGATCCGCCGGGGCCGTCTCTGATTAAAGCGGTCACACCTTGATTTGGCGGCGGATACTGTCAACTTCCCTCGCCGCACCTGAGCACATCCGGGCGGGTCTCTGATCTTTCCTTGAATGCGGGCGGAATCCAGGCGGCATTGGGATCAGATACATATTCCGCATCACTTCGCAATCCTGACCGCTTGTCGGCATATACCGTTCAAACTGCCCGCTTTCGTTTTGAATTGTTCACATTCGACGGACTGTCAGGACAGTATAAAAAACACCCTGCCTGATGACAGACAAGGTGTTTTTATGGTCTTCTTCTTTTCTCAAATAATCGATCCACTTCTTCAGCCAAATCAGCAGTAATGAGAGGCTCTATGTCCTCAGCCAGTCTTTTCGTATGTACCGGGCTTGCGCCGCTTGTTGATACGGATACTTGAATGCGCCCTTTGCGGATGATCTTCGGCATATACACGCTGCCCTGTTCAGCATCGCTTACACAATTGACCAGCTGCGTTTCAGAAGCGCTCGCGGCTATCTCCTGATTCACGCTGCGGTCATTTGTCGCGGCAATGATGAAAAAAGCGGGCGCGAGATCCTTCATTTCAATTTTACGGGAAACCCAGCGGATACGTCCTTCATCCGCCAGCTGTTTAATTTCAGGCAGGGCATCGGGACTGATTACAGTTATATCCGCGCCTTCCAGAAGCACCGTTTTGAGCCTTCTTAAGGCAACATTGCCTCCGCCCGCGATGATAATTCTTTTTCCGCTTAAATTAATGTGCAGAGGCAGCATACTGTCCCCCCTTAAAATCAAACTGACCGCCGGGGTTTCGAACAGCTTCTGACACACGGTTCAAAAACGCCTGCTTAATATGCGGGTGAAAACCTAAGTATGAAGCGAGATGAACATATTGATTGATCGTTTGAAGCTTTTGAACTTCCCGTTCAATCTCAGTCATTAAAAGCCCGGTAAACAGAAGATATGGAACGATAAAAACGGGTGCTCCGTCATCCTCTTCAAGGCCGGCAAACACTTCTTTATAGTGCGGGTCACATGCTGTTAAAAAACAAGGGATGACTTCTTTAACAGGTGTAATCGCCTCAAGTTTTCCGGCAATCTCACTGACTGCGTTTTTAACTGCCGGATCTGTGCTTCCTCTTCCGATCAGCACCACTTTCGCCTGCTCAATGGGCACTCCGGTATCTTCAATGCGATGATGCACCGCTTTTACGACTTCATCGTTCACTCCGATCGGAACACCATATGTCACTTTTATATCGGGATGCAGGGCCGCCGCACGGGCGATTTCAGCCGGAATGTCATGTTTTGCGTGGGCAGCGGTCAACAGCAGTAAAGGCACGGCCGCAATATGAGTGGCGCCTTGTCTGACACATGCTTCAAATCCCGCTTCAATAGACGGTTCCTGCAGTTCTAAAAAACAGATTTCTTGAATGGGAGCGTCAGCGTGCGGCATGCACCCTTTTAAAAACGCCGCCGACTCTGTCTGCGCTTTTTTCAGCCTGCTTCCGTGCCCGATGTATAAAATCGCCTGCTTCATTTACAACGCCTCGCTCAAATCCAGATTTTTCTGATCAGATGCATACCAGTCCAGTTTGCAGTGATAATTGACGACATCACCGATAACAATTAAGCTCGGGTTTTTGATTTCTTCTTTTATCACGGTGTCTGAAAGCGTGCCGACGGTGCAGACGACTGTTTTTTGCCTGGCCGTCGTTCCCCAATGAATAAAGGCTGCCGGAGTGCCGGCGTCTCTGCCGTTTTCCAGCAGCATTCTTTCAATCTGCCGGATATTTTTAATTCCCATATAAATCACCAGCGTATCAATGCCCGTCGCCAGCGCTTTCCATTTTTCTTCAAAGTCGTCTTCTTGTTTATAATGCCCCGTAACGAATGCGACATTGGAGCTCGCCTCTCTGTGCGTCACGGGAATGCCGGCATAAGCAGCAGCCGCGATTCCTGATGTAATGCCGGGAACGATCTCAAACGGAATGGCGTTTTGCGCGAGAGCCTCCGCTTCTTCGCCTCCGCGGCCGAAAACAAACGGGTCGCCTCCCTTGAGCCTTACAACGGTTTTCCCCTTTTTCGCATACTTCACAAGGAAACGGTTGATCGTATCCTGTTTCATAATGTGAAAATCCGGGAGCTTGCCGCAGTAAATCAGATCCGCCTCTTCTCCGGCATACTGTAAAATCTCTTTGCTTACCAATCTGTCATATAATATAACGTCCGCTTTCTGTATGGCTTTCATTGCCTTCACCGTTAATAAGTCCGGATCTCCCGGACCGGCTCCAACGATAAATACTTTCCCCATAGCATGTCTCCCCGATCCGTTTTGAAATCTTCCCAGAACAGCCGCGAGGCCGCACTTCAGCTATTTTACCATATCCCGCCATTGCGGGGGATATCCGGCTGATTGCGCGGCCTTTTTGGACCTATTATGCTAAGCTGTTTTTCACAAAGTCAACCAGTCTTCCGGTGCATTCTTCGCGTTCACATTTGCCTGAATCAAGTACGAGCTCAGGCGCTTTCGGCTCTTCATACGGTGAGTCGATCCCCGTAAAGAACGGAATTTCACCATTTCTTGCTTTTTTATATAAACCTTTCGGATCGCGCTTTTCACATATATCGAGGTCGCATTTAACATAGATTTCATTAAATTCGCCCTCTGCCACAAGCTCTCTCACCTGATCTCTGTCCTCACGGAACGGAGAAATAAAAGCCGTGATGACGATGGTTCCCTGCTGAACGAAAAGCTTCGCCACTTCCCCGATGCGGCGTATATTTTCCTTGCGGTCATCATCGGAAAAACCTAAGTCCTTGTTTAAGCCGTGGCGGATGTTATCACCATCAAGCACGATGACTTGATAGCCTTGTTCAAACAGCTCGCGCGCTGCGGCGTTTGCAATCGTGGATTTCCCTGAACCGCTTAACCCCGTCAGCCAGAGGATAGAGCTTTTATGCTTGTTTTTCTGCTGGTATTCTTCTTTCGTTATTGAGGCTTCATGCCACACGATATCACGATTTGTCACTCTATTTTCCTCCTTAAGAAACGCCTGCTTCTTCTTTCGTTTTCAGCCCTTTAATCAACACCTCGACAACTTCAGGACGGCTGAATTCCGCCGGCGGCATGACGCCGCTTCGCAGCATTTCTCTGACCTTTGTTCCTGACAGAATGACGTGGTCTTCTCTGTCATGCGGGCATGTTTTGGCCGTTCCCATGTTGCCGCATTTCTGACAGAAAAAGCTGTGCTCGAATTTCATCGGTGTAATCCCGAGTTCATCCGCTGTAAATTGATCAAACAGCTCTTGCGCTTCATATGTGCCGTAGTAATCACCGACGCCGGCATGATCGCGGCCGACGATGAAATGCGTGCAGCCGTAGTTTTTGCGGACAAGCGCGTGGAAAATGGCTTCTCTCGGCCCCGCATACCGCATAGCCGCCAAAAATACGCCGAGGAAAACGCGGTCTTTCGGATAATAATGATCGAGCAGCACCTGGTAGCTTTCCATTCTGACATCCGCCGGAATATCATCTGATTTTGTTTCACCGACGAGCGGGTTCAAAAACAGGCCGTCTACCGTCTCAAGCGCGGTTTTTTGGATATATTCGTGGGCGCGGTGGACCGGATTTCTCGTTTGGAAACCGACAATGGTTTTCCAGCCCTTTTCTTCGAAGCTTCGTCTTGTATCGGCAGGTTCAAATGTAAACTCGGGAAACTGCTTTGACGCTTTTTTAACTAATGTGATCGGCCCGCCGACATACGTATCGCCGCGTGAAAATAATTTTTTCACGCCCGGATGCGCGGCATCATCGGTTTTATATACGTGAACAGCTTCTTTTTGTTTATCCGGCGTATAAATATCTTCGATGTCGACTACGCCGTATGTTTCTCCGCCGTAAGTCAGTTTCACCGTGTCGCCGACGGCAAGCTCAGCCGCTTTTTCTGAATCGACCGGAAGCGTGATCGGCAGGGACCAGACAACCCCGGATGCCAAACGCATATTTTCAACGACTGACACGTAATCTTTTTCTGTGAAAAATCCTTCAATCGGGCTGTACCCCCCGATCCCGATCAGCTCTAAATCAGCGAACGAAATCAAATCAAGCTCAATTTCTTTTTGGACGGATGTAAGATCATACTGCTCATTCACCCGATTAATTAATGTTCCTCCGTGCGGTGCTAAACTCATAATACATAATTCCTCCCAGTTAACAGATAAATAAACTCAGATTAATAGTTAAATGCCTCCGCCTTGTTCATGGACAGAGCGTTTCTCTTTTCTGATGGCTTTCATCAGACTGGCGGCTCCGCCAGCTGCCAAAAGCACGCTGGCCATCATGAAGATGGAATAGTAATCTCCTTTTAACAGCAGGGAGACAAGCAGATACGAAATCGATAGTGACAAAAACGGCGAAACGACCCATACTTTGAGCATCGTTTTCACGACTTCTTTATGAAAAACGTTCGGCCCGTTTTTGGCCATTCCGATGCCGATAATTGATGATGATGTGACTTGCGCCAATGGGACCGGCAGACCGAAGACGGAACTGATAATGACAAGCCCCGCACCGGTTCCTGAAAGCAGTATACCTTCTCCGGCTGAAAAGCTCGTAATCTTTTTCCCGTTGGTTTCAAGCACTTTACGTCCTAAAAGCAGAGCGCCGAGAGCGACAAAGATGCCTCCGTACAGCGTTCCTTTGGACACGCTGAGCACGCCCGCAGCAACCAAAGGGCCCACCGCATTTGCGACATTGTTCATTCCGGCTGAAAAAGCTTCCCAAAACCCCGCAATCAGCAGCACAATCCCTAAAATCTTCTGTTTCCGATTCGAAATGACTCGAATATTCAGAGAACTGAATACCTTCGAGACGAGAAACGTGAAACAGAACGCAACGAACGGTACGAGCACCCAAAAACTCACGATGACCAAAAGATGCTGTAAAAACAATACTTTGTACGCGACGCCGACACCGACAATCGCCCCGACAGTGACCTCACTCGTCGACAGCGGAATGCCGAGCACATTCGCCGTGAATAACGATAGCGCCGCCGATCCGATAATAATGCAGACAATGGTGAGCGTAATAGTTTGTTCGGGAATGATTCCGCCGCTGATCGTCTTAACGACTTCACCGCCGCCGATAACCGCCCCTGACAGGACTCCGGCCGCGCAGATGATCAGCGCATACGTTTTCTTTTTGACGGCACCGGACCCGTAAGCGACTCCCATTGATGCCGCGGCCCCGCTGGCTCCGATATTCATGGCAAAAAACAGGCAGAATAAAATAGCGGCTAATTCCATCGTGGAGCTCCTTTATTCATGCAGTCCGCATTCTGTTTTCGCCATGCCGTTCCATCTGCCGCTCCGCAAATCTTCCGCGGTAAACGCAGGTGAAGTGCACGGTTCACAGCCGATGCTCGGATACCCCTGATCGTGGAGGATATTGTAATCCAGCTCATGCTTGGAAGTATATCTCCAGATGTCTTTCCATGTCCAATGGATCAGCGGGCATACTTTAATCGATTGAAACTTGTCGTCTTTATTCAGGAAATTCGTGTTCTCCCGGCTCGGCCCTTGATCCCGGCGAAGACCGGACAGCCATGCCGGATGCCCTGCGAGCGCTTCTCTTAACGGCAGAATTTTTCTGATGTAGCAGCACTGGTTCGGTTCTCTTTCCCACAGTTTATCTCCGTGAGCCTCGGCCTGTTCTTCAAGAGTAAGGCTTGGCTTTTTCAGGATAATGTTCAGTCCCGGGTAACGCTCTTTCACTTTTTCGATCGTTTCATATGTTTCTTTAAAGTGAAGACCCGTATCGAGAAACACGATTTCCGCGTCTTTCTTTACTTTAGAAATTAAATCGATCAGGACGATGCCTTCAATCCCGAAGCTGCACGCGTAAACAAGCTGGTCTCCGTAGTGGCCGTATGCCCATTTTAAAACGGACAGCGCCCCTTTATAGGAATCGTCTTCCGGAAATGTAATCGCCGGCTCTTCCCATGTGTCATACGTTAGCATTTTTCCTTTCCTCCTCCCGGAGACAATCAAACAGCTGTTGTTTTCTGCCGGTTGTCTTATCCCTCAATCTTTTTTCATATAAAAAACTTTCAATCCAGCGGAATGAAAGACAGTGACCCGGTATAGCCCTTATCTTCAAAATGCTGTGCATTTTTCTGGATGCGGCACCTTGCATGACACGCAGGTTGCCGGGCGTCATCGGTCCAGTCCCTCAGCCGCTCTTGATAAGCTTTTTAGATTTGTACTAAATTTTAGCACAATTCTAACAGAAGTCAACCCGAGTTTTTTGATAGGAATAATAAAACAGGCCCTGAGGCCTGTTTTTATTGTCATTATTTTTTAAACCAATCTTTTGACTCGGGATTCAATTTCCATGATTTCAGTTTTTCAATGTCAGCTGAATGAATCGTTCCGTTTTCAAGCGCGACTTCAATCAGCGTGTCATAATCCGTTAACGAGTAATAAGGAAGACCCGCTTTTTTAAAGGCTTCTTTTGCTTTCGGCAGTCCGTATGTAAAAATGGAAATGACGCCGAGGACTTCCGCGCCCTCTCTTTGAAGGGCCGCCGCAGCTTCAAGCACGCTGCCCCCGGTAGAAATCAAGTCTTCAATCACGACTGTTTTTTGTCCTTTCTTAATGGCGCCTTCTATTTGATTTCCTTTGCCGTGCGCTTTCGGTTTGCTTCTGACGTAGCACATCGGCGCGCCTGTACGGTCTGCGAGAAGCGCAGCATGCGGAATGCCCGCCGTTGCAGTGCCCGCGATCATCTCTGCCTCGGGAAAATGCTCTTTCAGCAGTTTGCCGAGCCCGTCCGCCACATCATTTCTCACTTTTGGATACGACAATGTCAGACGGTTGTCACAATAGATCGGTGATAAAATGCCGCTCGCCCACGTAAACGGCTCATTCGGGCGTAAAAAGACAGCTTCAATGTGTAATAGATGTTTTGCGATAGCCTGTTTCATCGGCGAACGCCCTCCCATTCCAGTTTAATTGCTTCATATGCTTCAACGGGGTTTTCCGCTTTTGTAATTGAGCGGCCCACGACGATGGCTGACGAACCGTTTTCTTTCGCAAATGACGGAGTCGCCGTCCGGACTTGATCGTCAGCTGCGTCACTGGCCGTGCGGATGCCCGGCGTGACTGTCAGAAATGAAGGCCGGACCGCTTCATAAATGGCTTTTGTTTCATGCACCGAACATACCACTCCGTCCAGCCCGCACTCTTCCGCCATTTTGCCGTAATGCACAACCGTTTCTAACAGCGGCTTATGCAGCAGAAGCTCTTCCTTCGCCACCTGCTCTGAAGTGCTGGTCAGCTGAGTCACCGCGATTAAAGACGGGCGTTTTCTGCCTGCCGGCGTGCCTTCTTCAAGCCCCTCAAGGGCCGCGCGCATCATGCGTGCGCCCCCTGCTGCATGCACATTGACGAGATCAACGCCGAGGCCGGCCAGCCGCTTCATCGCTTTATTGACCGTAGTCGGGATATCATGAAGCTTTAAATCTAAAAATATATCACAGTTCCGTTCTTTTAATTGGTGAATGATGGCGGGGCCTTCCTGATAAAAAAGCTCCATCCCCGTTTTGACAAAAAGCCTTTCCTTTTCAAACAAGTCTAAAAACGTTAAAGTCTCTTCCCCTGATGCAAAATCAAGCGCGATGATGGGCAGGTTGTTTTTCATGTTTCCAGCTCCTTCCGATGCATTCACTTACAGATTGAAAGCCGTGTTGGCGCAGCACACGGGGGAGCTGTTCTATGATTTCCGGGCAGACGAACGGATTGACGAAGTTTGCCGTGCCGACGGCAACCGCACTCGCTCCCGCAAGAAGAAATTCTAATGCATCCTCTGCGGTCTGAACGCCTCCCATCCCGATAATCGGAATTTGAACGGCCTGGCTGACTTCGTATACCATCCTGATGGCGACCGGTTTGATCGCCGGGCCTGACAGTCCGCCCGTTTTATTTGCTAAGATCGGCCGTCCCGTCTTGAGATCGAGCCTCATCCCGATGAGTGTATTAATCATCGTCAGACCGTCAGCACCGGCCGCTTCAATCGCTTTGGCAATTTCGGTTATGTTTGCGACATTAGGCGAAAGCTTCACATACACAGGCACTGCGGAAACTTCTTTCACCGCTTTTGTCAGTTCGGCCGCCATGACGGGATCAGTACCAAAAGCAATCCCCCCCGTTTTGACATTCGGACATGAAATGTTAAGCTCAAGCGCATGCACATTCGGCGCTTGGCTGATGTGCTCGGCCACTTCTTTATAGTCGTCCACCTGAGAACCGGCGACATTTGCGATAATCGGCGTGTCAAATTGTTCGAGCCAAGGCAGCTCATGATTGAGCACATGCTCAAGGCCGGGATTTTGCAGTCCGATGGCATTCAGCATTCCCGCGCTTGTCTCCGCCACTCTCGGTGTCGGATTTCCGAAGCGGGCTTCGTTCGTCGTGGCTTTAATCATAATGCCTCCGAGGCATGATAAATCGTAAAACCCGGCATATTCTTTCCCGAAACCGAAACATCCGGAAGCGGGGATGATCGGATTTTTCAATTGGAGACCCGGCAGATTCACTTCTAACATTACAGCGCCACCTCCTCAGCTTTAAATACCGGCCCGTCAAGGCAGACCTTTACATAGGATGTATCGCTTTCACCCGTGCGGCACACGCAGGCGAAGCAGGCCCCGATGCCGCAGCCCATCCGCTCTTCCATCGAAAGATAAACCTCTTTATGGCTGTACTGCTGCTTCAGAGCTTTCAGCATCGGTGTCGGTCCGCAGCTTAGCAGGACATCGAATTCGAGCTGCTTTTCACGGATGACATCGGTGACAAACCCTTTCTCTCCATATGTTCCGTCAGCCGTCGCCACATAGGTGTCTCCGTACGCACGACATTCCTGTTCGTAAAAAACATCCTTTGCTGATTGAAATCCAAGCACATGAATGACGTTTATGCCTTTTTCCGTCAGGCGCTTTGACAGTTCCTGCAAGGGCGGAACCCCGACTCCGCCTCCGACTAACAGCGCGGTTTTGCCGGGTTCAATCCGCCGGACGGGGAACCCGTTCCCGAGAGGGCCGAGAACGTCTATCCTGCCGCCCTCTTTTTTCTCGGCCAAAAGACGCGTTCCCTCACCGTCAGCTCTGTAGATAACGGATACTTCATTCGCAGCGAAATTGACGTCCGCAATGCTGAGCGGTCTTCTTAATAGCGGCGTGACCGCGTCACTCACCTTCAGATGAAGAAATTGACCCGGCTCGGTAAGGTGCCGGACAAGCTCTCCTTTCAGCACCATCTTATAAATCCGGTCGGCAATCTCTAAGTTGGATTGAACAGTCAAATGCGCTTTTTTCATATCGTGACTGCCGCCTTTTGATTGGTTTCGGATGCAGGCATATGATCCGCCCGGAATGTCATGCTTTCCAGTACCCGCAAAATGGCTTCGGCCGTATCTAAAGATGTCAGGCAGGCGACTCCGTTCTCAACGGATTCGCGGCGGATTCTGAAGCCGTCTCTGGCCGGCTGTTTGCCCTTTGTCAGCGTATTGATGACAAATTGCGCTTCGCCGTTTCTGATAACATCGAGCAGATTTTTCCCTTCTTCGCCGATTTTTCCGACGACTTGAGCCGGAATCTGAGCGTCTTTCAAATAAGCCGCCGTTCCTTCCGTTGCCAAGATTTTATAGCCGATGGCGTGGAACCGCTTGGCGATCAGCAATCCTTCTTCTTTATCTTTATCGGCAACAGTCAACAGCACTGAGCCGTAGTTCGGGATTTGAATGCCAGAAGCAATCAGCGCTTTATAGAGCGCTTTTTCCAGGGTTGAATCTTTGCCCATGACCTCTCCCGTCGACTTCATTTCAGGGCCTAACGTAATATCCACTCTTCTCAGCTTCGCGAATGAGAAGACAGGCGCTTTCACGAATACCCCCTGCTGTTCAGGCTGCAGCCCCTCTTGATAGCCGAAATCAGCAAGCTTTTGACCGAGGATGACCTTTGTCGCCAGGTTCGCCATCGGGATTTTTGTGATTTTGCTTAAGAACGGCACGGTTCTGCTTGACCGCGGATTTACCTCAAGCACATACACCTCACCTTTCGACAGGACGAACTGGATGTTCAGCAACCCGATGATGTTAAGGCCTTTTGCCAAGGCTACAGTGTATTGTTCGATTTTTTTCTTTATGTCTTCGCTTAAAGACTGAGGCGGATAGACGGCGATTGAATCCCCTGAATGGACGCCGGCCCGCTCAATATGCTCCATAATTCCCGGAATAACGACTGTTTCGCCGTCAGATACGGCATCGACTTCGATTTCTTTCCCCGTCAGATAACGGTCGATTAACACCGGATGCTGCGGGTTGATTTTGACCGCATTTTTCATATAGTGAAGCAGCTCTTCTTCGTGATAGACGATTTCCATCGCCCGGCCGCCGAGCACATACGAAGGGCGGACAAGTACCGGATAGCCGATGGATGCGGCGATTTTGACCGCTTCGTTCACCGATACGGCGGTTTTTCCAAGCGGCTGCGGCACATTCAGCGCCTCAAGCGCCTGCTCGAACTTATCCCGGTCTTCCGCACGGTCTAAATCTTCAAGTGATGTACCGAGAATTTTGACGCCGCGGGCGCTCAATTCTTCCGCAAGGTTGATCGCCGTCTGGCCGCCGAATTGGACAACAACGCCTTCCGGCTGTTCCAAATCGATGATGTGCATGACATCTTCAACCGTCAGCGGTTCAAAATACAGTTTGTCTGATATGCTGAAATCAGTGGAGACCGTCTCAGGATTGTTGTTGATAATAATCGCTTCATAGCCTGCCTGCTTGATCGCCCAGACAGAATGAACGGTCGCATAGTCAAATTCCACGCCCTGTCCGATGCGGATCGGACCGGAACCGAGGACGACGACGCTTTTTCTTGATGTAACCTCAGACTCGTTCTCTTCCTCATATGTGCTGTAAAAGTACGGGGTTTCTGATTCGAATTCCGCCGCGCATGTATCCACCATTTTATATACAGGCTTGATGTCGGCTTCTTTACGCATTTGTACCAGCTCTTGTTCCGGCATATTCCATTCCCGGCTGATATATTTGTCGGAGAAACCGAGTTCCTTCGCTGTTTGAAGGACGGCGAGGCTGCCTTTTTCCGCTTTCAGCTCTGTTTCAAAAGCGACCAGCTTCCAGAGCTTGTGCAAAAAGAATACGTCAATTGCGGAAAACTCATGAAGCTGCTCCACTGTATAGCCTCTTCTGAACGCTTCAGCAAGATAAAACAGGCGTTCATCCCCGGCTTTTCTGATCCGTTTTTCCAAAAGTCCGTCCGAAATCTCTTCCGCATCCTTCAGTTCCAGGTGATAGACATCGGCTTCCAGTGAGCGGACCGCCTTTAACAGCGATTCTTCAAGGGTGCGTCCGATGGCCATGACCTCTCCGGTGGCTTTCATCTGCGTCCCGAGCCTGCGGTTTGCCGACTCAAATTTGTCGAACGGCCAGCGCGGGATTTTAGAAACAACATAGTCCAGCGCGGGCTCAAAAGCCGCATATGTTTTTCCCGTTACGGGATTCATCATTTCATCAAGAGAAAGCCCGACTGCGATTTTCGCCGCAAGCTTTGCGATCGGGTAACCCGTCGCTTTTGAGGCGAGGGCAGATGAGCGGCTCACCCGCGGATTCACTTCGATAATGTAATATTGGAAGCTGTCGGGATCGAGCGCGAGCTGAACATTACAGCCGCCTTCAATGCCGAGCGCGCGGATCAGCTTTAATGAAACATTGCGCAAAAGCTGGTATTCCCGGTCGCTCAAAGTCTGGCTCGGGGCAACGACGATGCTGTCACCCGTATGGATGCCGACCGGATCGATATTTTCCATGTTGCAGACGACGATCGCGTGATCTCTGCTGTCTCTCATGACTTCATATTCGATCTCTTTGTAACCGGCAATGCTTTTTTCCAGAAGGCACTGATGGACGGGGCTGAGTTTTAATCCGTTTTCGACGATCTCTTTCAGTTCCGCTTCATTCGAGCAGATGCCGCCGCCCGTTCCGCCTAATGTGTAAGCAGGGCGCACGATAACCGGAAACCCGATCCGGCCGACAAATTCCTCGGCTTCCTGTAAAGTGCGGATGATCTCACTTTCCGGCACCGGTTCATTCAGCTCATTCATCAGCGTACGGAATAAGTCGCGATCTTCCGCCTGCTGGATGGCGGACAGCTTTGTGCCGAGCACTTCCACTCCGCATTCCTCAAGAACCCCAAGTTCAGACAGCTCGACGGCAAGATTCAGTCCGGTCTGTCCTC
The DNA here is from genome assembly GCF_046535225.1 of Bacillus sp. SIMBA_031. Classification (NCBI taxonomy): domain Bacteria; kingdom Bacillati; phylum Bacillota; class Bacilli; order Caryophanales; family Bacillaceae; genus Bacillus; species Bacillus sp. SIMBA_031. The sequence continues at coordinate 672,787 of NZ_JAWRXC010000001.1, read as the reverse complement.
CCAGAGTCGGCAGGATGGCGTCCGGCCGTTCTTTTCTGATAATACGCGTGAGAAACTCCGGCGTCAGCGGTTCTATGTATACCCGATCAGCCATTTCCGTATCCGTCATAATCGTTGCCGGATTCGAGTTGACGAGAATGACTTCATAGCCTTCTTCCTTTAAAGCGAGACACGCCTGTGTGCCCGCATAATCAAATTCCGCCGCCTGTCCGATAATAATCGGGCCAGATCCGATCACTAAAATCTTTTTAATATCTACGCGTTTTGGCATACCGCTTCCCCTTCTTTCTCAGTTGTTTCGATCAAGTCAATGAATCTGTCAAATAAATGATTGGCGTCTTCCGGCCCCGGTGAAGCTTCAGGGTGGTACTGAACCGTAAATGCCGGCAATGTTTTATGCTTGAGTCCTTCGATCGTTTGATCATTGATCGCAATGTGCGTCACTTCAAGCTCTGTCTCATCTATTGAAGAAACTGTATACCCGTGGTTTTGGGCGGTTAAAGCGACTTTCCCTGTCGCAAGCTCTTTAACCGGATGATTGGAACCCCTGTGTCCGAATTTCATTTTTTCCGTTTCCGCTCCGGATGCCAGCGCAAATAATTGGTGGCCGAGGCAGATTCCGAATAACGGCACCTTCCCGAGTATGCCTTTTATCATTTCAATGGCTTCCGGCACATCTTTCGGATCTCCGGGTCCGTTAGAAAGCATGATGCCGTCCGGCTTGAGCTGAAGCACTTCTTCCGCCGTTACATTGTACGGCACAACGATGACATCGCATTTTCTTTTGTTTAACTCTCTTAAAATGCCGTGCTTCATACCGAAATCGACGAGTACGATGCGTTTGCCGCGGCCCGGACTCGGATATGCCGTTTTCGCAGATACTTGAGCGACTTGATTTCTCGGCAGTTCCGTTTCTTTCAGCCTTGCAAGAACCTCTCCGACATTCTCCTCACTTGAAGCAAACGTTCCTTTTAATGCGCCGGCCGTGCGGATCATTCTTGTGAGCTTTCTCGTGTCAATCCCTTGTAAGCCGGGGATATTTTTCATTTTCAAATACTCGTCAAGCGTGTAAGCCGAACGCCAGTTGGAAGGCAGCTCGCACAGTTCTTTTACGATCAGCCCTTTTACAAAAGGAGTGATGGATTCAAAGTCATCTCTGTTAATTCCGTAGTTGCCGATCAGTGGATACGTCAGCGTCACGATCTGCCCGCAGTAAGAAGGGTCTGATAAAATTTCCTGATAACCGGTCATTCCCGTGTTGAATACGACTTCACCTGCTGTATGTTCCAGGCTCCCGAATGCTTCACCCTCAAATACCGCTCCATTTTCCAGCACTAGTCTTCTTTTCATTTGACGAGTCTCCCTTCTTCGTATGCAAGCTTACCGGCAGCCATCGTTGCAACAGGCCAGCCGAAGCACTTCATCTTGTTGAATGGCGTATTTTTTCCTTTAGATAAAAATGTATCTTTGTCAATGGCCGCTTCTTTTTCCAGATCAATCAGGGTGATGTCAGCCGGCGCGCCCGGTGCAAGCGTTCCGTACGGAAGACCGAATGCCTCGCAAGGTTTTGCCGTCATGAAATCAACCAGCTGCTTCAGCGTCCACGCCCCGTTTTTCACAAAATGTGTGTACAGAAGCGGAAAGGCTGTTTCTAAACCGACGATACCGAAAGGCGCAAGCTTCATGTCCGTGTTTTTCTCTTCTTCTGTATGCGGCGCATGGTCAGTGGCGATGAAATCAATCGTGCCGTCTAAAAGCCCTTCAATCAGCGCCTCTCTGTCCTCTTTGCTGCGAAGGGGCGGATTCATTTTAAAATTGGTATCAAGTCCCGGGATATCTTCGTCACAAAGCAGCAGGTGGTGCGGCGACACTTCCGCCGTCACGCGGATTCCCGCTTTTTTTGCGTCTCTTACGGCTCTGACGGATTCTTTCGTGCTGATATGACACACATGGTAATGGCAGCCCGCCGCTTCCGCCAGCAGCACGTCACGGGCGATATGTACCGCTTCACAAATGGAAGGTATGCCGTTCAGGCCGTTCGCTTTTGAAAAAGAACCTTCATGCACGCTCCCTCCGTAAATAAGCGAGTTATCCTCACAATGAGCGACAATCGCTTTATTTATTGAAGCCGCCCGTTTCATGGCTTCATACATCATTCCGGCAGTCTGAACGCCGACGCCGTCATCGGTGAAGGCGAATGCGCCGGCTTCATGAAGCGCTTCAAAATCTGTCATTTCTTCGCCGGTTTGTCTGATCGTAATCGATGCGTAAGGAAGAACTCTGACAGATGAGGTTTCTTTGATCCGGTTTTGCAGCCATTCCATCTGCTCTTTCGTATCCGGCACCGGTCTTGTATTCGGCATAGCTGCGACTGTGGTAAAGCCGCCCCGCGCCGCGGCTTTAGAGCCCGTCTCAATGGTTTCTTTTTTCTCGCCGCCCGGTTCTCTGAAGTGGACATGAAGGTCTACGAGTCCCGGTGAAACGAACAGTCCCCCAGCGTCGATCACCGTTTCTCCGTCTTTCGCTGTCAGAAGCCCGGTTTCCGAAATGAATTCACCCGTTACCCGGATATCCTGTGCCACTTTTTCTCCTTGTTCATTTAACATCCAGCCGTTTTTAATGAGATAAGACATAAGCCGCTTCTCCCCTTTTCACATTGGTTTGCAGTGCTCTTTTTAAGACTGCCATTCTGATATACACACCATTTTCCATTTGTTTAAAGATTCTTGATTTTCCGCATTCCACTAATGTTGTGTCAATTTCGACTCCTCTGTTCACCGGTGCGGGATGCATGATGATGGCATGCCGCTTCATGCTCTCCGCCCGCTTTGCGGTCAGCCCGTATGCTTCCAGGTAGCCTTTTTGGTCGGCTTCTGTCTGATGCCTTTCATTTTGGATGCGGAGCAGCATGACGACATCTGAAGCTTGTATGGCTTCATCCGTCTGAACACAGGTGCCGAAGGCGTTTTTCTCATCCTGCCATTGCGGCGGACCAGAAAACAGCACACGTGCGCCGAGCCTTGTCAGCACTTCGGCATTCGACCTTGCCACCCTGCTGTGTTTGATATCGCCATGAATGGAAACCGTCAGGCCCTGAAAGGTCTCAAATTCCTCTTGAATCGTCATTAAATCAAGCAACGACTGGGTCGGGTGCTGGCCGCAGCCGTCGCCGGCGTTTAAGATCGGAATATTGACTCTGCCGGTCAGATCTTTGTAATATTCATCCGTGCTGTGCCTGATGACGCAGGCGTCCGCTCCGATTGATTCCAGTGTTTTGACCGTGTCGTATAAGGACTCGCCTTTTTGAACGCTTGTGCTCGTGCCGTCTAAGCTGAGCACGTTCATCCCGAGTTTCTTTTCCGCCACTTCAAAGCTGAACCGCGTCCTCGTGCTCGGTTCAAAAAACAGATTCGCAACGAATTTTCCCGCGAGATCGGGACGGACTGTACCCTCTTTTATCGCTTTTGCCTCACGCAGCAGTTCTGTAATTTCAGCAGTGCTCAGTTCAGACATCGCCGTTAAATGATTCATGTTTTTCTCCTCCGTTTCCGCTTGAAGGCCGTAAAAAAACACCCCGGTCTATAGACTCGGGGTGCGGTTAAAGAGAGAAGCAGCGTACAGCTTCTTCCCGTTATAACCCTTCCAAGCCTCTCTGGACTTTCTTTAAAAGGTTTTACATATGATTTTGTTTTTCTGATGCCATCGCGTCTTCTTCATTTGCATGCGGCAGGATAAGGTTTAGGATGACTCCGACAATTGCCGCAAGCGCCATGCCGGATATTTGGAACCCGCCTTTTGATACTTGAATAAAAGCCCCTCCGACGCCGATCACGAGGATGACGGATGTGATAATTAAATTTCGCTTGTTTTCATAATCAATGTTGTTGTCAATCAGCATTCTTAAACCGCTGGAGGCGATAATTCCGAAGAGCAGGAAGGAAACGCCTCCCATAACTGCGGACGGAACAGAGCTGATCAGCGCTGATACTTTTCCGATAAATCCGAAGCACAGCGCAATCACTCCCGCGCCGCCGATGACAAAGACGCTGAAAACTCTCGTAATTGCCAGTACACCGATGTTTTCGCCATATGTTGTCGTGGGCGGGCCGCCGATTAACGAAGCAATGATCGTCGCTACGCTGTCCCCCATTATGGAGCGGTGCAGTCCCGGCTTTTTAATGAAATCCTGTCCGACGACTTTACTCAGCACCATTTGGTGGCCGATATGTTCTGACATCGTCACGAAAGCGACCGGCACCATCGCAGCCGCAATGCCCAATGTCACTGACGGCGTATAGTCTTTGAAAGGGATGATAAATTCAGGAACGGCGAACCACTTTGCATCAATGACCGGCTGAAAATTGACGATGCCCTGTGTCAGCGCAAACAGATATCCGCCTATAATGCCGATCAATACCGGAATCAGGCTTAAAAATCCCCGTAAAAAGATGGCGCAGATAATGGTGATTGCCAAAGTGACGCCGGCTACACTGAAATGTTTCAAGCTGTAGACGAGTTCCTTCGCATTCGGATCAGCATACATTGCCATATTGACGGCTGTGCTTGCCAGTCCGAGGCCGATGACGATGATGACCGGCCCGACGACCACCGGGGGCAGCAGCTTCATCAGCCACCCCGTTCCAAGCTGCCTGATGAGAAGTGCGATCAGGCCGTACACAATTCCCGCCAGGAAAGCGCCGACCATGGCAGCCCCCGGCCCTCCCGTCGCCTTCACCAAGATAATCGGTGATATAAAGGCGAATGATGAGCCGAGATAAGCGGGAATCTGGCCTTTTGTCACCAAGAGATAGGCGAGTGTCCCGATTCCGCTCGTGACAAGCGCCACTGCCGGGCTCATTCCGACCAGTTTCGGCACGAGTATGGTTGAACCGAACATGGCGAATAAATGCTGCAGGCTGAATGACAGCCAGGACAATGGATTGGGGACGTCCCTGACTCCCAGGTTTACTTTTTTCTTACTCATGGCGTTTTCCTCCCGGTTGACTTTCAAATGGTATAAAAAAACCTCTTTGCTTTTTGCGCAAAGAGGCATACAAAACCCGGCCGCGTCGATCCGCCCGGCTCTGTGTTTTAAAATCCTCTTTGCAAACTCTCTGGAATGCATTTAAAAAGGGTGATTATTCATTTTCGTAAATGGCGACCATATCAGTCTGATCAACTTCGCTCAGCTGAACCATCACTTTTTCAGCTTTTGAGGTCGGAATGTTTTTCCCGATATAGTCCGCTCTGATCGGCAGCTCCCGGTGCCCTCTGTCGACAAGCACGGCAAGCTGTATCGATGACGGCCGCCCGACATCAACGAGGGCATCCATCGCAGCTCTCACCGTCCGGCCGGTATAAAGCACATCATCAACCACAATGACCTTTTGGTCTGTGATATCGGCCGGAATGTCCGCGCCTTTTACAAGCGGCTCTTCATTGCTCGTTTTTTTCGTGAGATCGTCACGGTAAAGGGTGATATCAATTTCCCCGACGGTGACCGGATTTCCTTCAATCTGTTCGATCCGCTCGGCCAGCCGCTTCGCTAAATAAATGCCTCTTGTTTTAATCCCTACAAGAATGCAGTCATTCATTCCTTTATTCCGTTCGATCATTTCATGGGCTATCCTTGTCAGCGCCCGCCTGATCGCCTGTTCGTCGAGAATAACAGCTTTTTGATTCACTCGTGACACCTCTCCATTCGTATATAAGAAGAAAAAACCCCTCCTGCCAGAGCATAGAGGGGTTCCTTTCCAGGACGAAGACACACGTGTATCTCTTCTGTCCTATCCGTTATCCTTCTCAGCCTCTCTGGACTGTGTTAAAGAATCTATTCAGCTTGTTTTTATTATTTCAGAAAAGAAACTCGCTGTCAATGGCTATTTCTTAAATCTTCAATGAGTTTTTTCATATCTTCAGGAAGGGGCGCTTCAAACTCCATGTATTCGCCCGTGCGCGGATGATCAAAACCTAATATTCCGGCATGAAGCGCCTGACCATTGAAATCAATGGTTTTTCTCGGTCCGTATTTCGGATCGCCTGCCAAAGGAAACCCGATATATTTCATATGAACACGGATCTGATGCGTTCTTCCGGTCTCAAGACGGCACTCTACGAGCGTGAAATCTTGAAAACGCTCAAGCACGTGGAAATGCGTGACGGCGTTTTTGCTGCTTTCTCTTGTTACGGTCATGCTTTGACGGTCTTTTTTATCTCTCCCGATCGGAGCGTCAATCGTTCCGTCATCATGTGAAATCACCCCGTGGACAACCGCTGTGTACTTTCTGGTCACGGTTTTATTGACGAGCTGATTAACGAGTGATTCATGCGCCATATCGTTTTTAGCGACCATTAACAGACCGGAAGTATCTTTATCAATCCGGTGGACGATTCCCGGACGCATGACGCCGTTAATGCCGGAAAGGTCGTTGCAGTGAGCCATCAGTCCGTTTACAAGGGTCCCTGTCACATGGCCGGGCGCCGGGTGTACAACCATGCCCCGCGGTTTGTTCACAACCAAAACATCCTGGTCTTCATAGTAAATGTCCAAATCCATCGGTTCTGCAAGCACGTCCAGTTCTTCCGGTTCAGGAATGGTGACGTTTACCTGATCGCCGGGCTGCATTTTATAATTCGCTTTTACGGATTTGCCGTTAACGGATACCAGTCCCTCTTTTACCCACTGCTGCACTTGAGTGCGTGACCAGTTTTCTCCCGTTGAAGCCAAAAATTTATCAATCCGTTCGCTCTTTTGTTCAGGCTGAACGGTTATCTCAAATTGATTCATGTTATTGCTCCTTCTTTTTCCCGCTGTCAAACAGCATATGAATAAATAAAAGTATTACACCGACGCACAGTGAGGAGTCCGCGATATTAAAAATAGGATAGTGATAATTCACGATGATGACATGAATAAAATCCACCACTTCCTGGCGCGCCGCCCTGTCAATAAAGTTTCCGGCCGCACCGCCCAGCATTAAGCCGAGAGAAATTCCGAGTAACATCTGCCCTTTTGCATAACGCTGTATGTAATAAACGATTCCGATAATCACGGCGATGGTAATGACGTAGAAAAACCACATTTGGCCGGCTAAAATACCCCACGCCGCCCCCGTGTTGCGATGAGATGTGATATAAAGCACCTGATCGATGACAGGTATGCTTTGTCCCAATTCCATATGGCTGACGACAAGCCATTTGGTCAATTGGTCGGCAATAATAATAAAAAGAGCGATAAGATAATAAAGCACACACGTTCCTCCAGTATACAGTTACTTTTATCCTTTATGAATTTTATCAGTAAAAGATGCCAGAGTAAAGGCAGATCATAAGCGCATGCAAACAGACGCTGTCACTCATACAGCGCCTGATCATATGCATAATCTCCGGGTTCCCAATATGGAAGGGTTTTCTTTTCAAATTGAGCGGGATAATAAAAATCATCAGCGGTTCTGGCCGTAGGCAACACCGCAAGTTTTGCAATCGGAATGGGGTCGCCTGTTTTTTCACAATAACCGTACGTATTGTTTTCAAACTTAGACAGGGCAAGAAGAACGTCCTGAAGTTCTTCTTTTATATGATAGATCAGAGTTGCTTCTTGGTCGTTCATTGAAGGTTCAACAGATGCTGACATTTGAAAGCAAGAATATTCGAATAATCTTGATTGAAGTTCTTCTTTCATCATGAGAAGCTCCGTGTGGATTGCGGTCAGTTGATCATTCATTCATCACAACTCCTGCTCTTGATGTTATAGCTTTATTGTTGCCCCCAGAGCGCCATTTGAAGCCCATAAGATTTTTCCTGTCGTTCTAATCGATGACATTGCTGGCATGTAAAAAAGCGCCCGGCTGGCACCGGGCGCTTTCTCATTTATTATTTTTGATAATATTTTTCAACGATTTCCGCATTGCGCAGTGATAATGTCGGATATTTCGGATTGGCTCCGACATCTTTAGAAATTACGCGGGAACGTTCACACATCTGGCCTTCCGCTTTTTCTACGGTCATTTTTCCTGTTGTGAAGCTTTGCGCGTTTTCCGGCGCTTCACTTTCGTCTTTTACTGTCAGTTCTGAGACGATAAACAGCTGCGCGATGTTTTCTTTAATGGATGACAAGAGGTCGCGGTTTTCTTTGTTCGGATACAAAGTCAGGCTCGCTTCCAATGATCTTCCGATAATTTTTTCGTTACGGGCTGTTTCCAAAGCTTTCAGCACGTCGTTTCGAAGCTCCATGAAGCGGTCGAACTTTTCTTCTGTCGCTTGACTGTCCGGAACAGCAATGGTTTCCGGCATATCTGTCAGCTGCACGCTCGCTTCTTCAACAAATGATAAGTGAGACCACATTTCATCCGCCGTGTGCGGGAGAATCGGCGCCGTCAGCTTCACTAACGCCAGCAGCGTTTCATAAAAGACGGTCTGCATGCTGCGGCGGTCCGGATGATCCGCATGCTCGATGTACACAACATCTTTTGCAAAATCAAGATAGAAGGAGCTGAGCTCGATCGTACAGAAATTGTGAATGCTGTGATAAACAACCGCAAATTCGTATTCATCGTACGCTTTTTTCACCTTATCGATCAGCTTATTCAGCTTGATCAGCATATATTGATCCACTTCGCGGAGATCTTTTACATCCACGGCATTGACGCTTGGATTGAAATCGAACAGGTTGCCGTGAAGGAAGCGGAACGTGTTGCGGACTTTCCGGTATACTTCCGCGACCTGCTTCAGAATATCTTCAGAAACCGGGTGATCGGCCTGATAGTTTACGGAAGATACCCATAAACGCAGAATTTCAGCTCCAAGCTGTTTTGCGATTTTTGTCGGGTCAATCGTATTGCCGAGTGATTTACTCATTTTACGGCCGTTTGCATCAAGTGTAAATCCGTGGCTTAATACGCCTTTATACGGCGCTTTGCCGGTGACTGCAACAGCGGTGGAAAGAGATGAGTTAAACCAGCCGCGGTATTGGTCAGAGCCTTCAAGGTATAAATCAGCCGGACGGACAAGATCATCACGTTCTTCAAGAACAGCCTGATGGGAAGAACCTGAATCAAACCATACATCCATAATGTCTTGCTCTTTCGTGAAGATTCCATTCGGGCTTCCCGGATGTGTAAATCCTTCCGGCAGAAGGTCTTTTGCCTCTCTTTCAAACCAGACGTTTGAGCCGTGCTGTTTGAACAGCTCAGACACGTGTTCAATCGTTTCGTCAGTGATGACCGGCTCACCGTTTTCTGCATAAAATACCGGGATCGGAACGCCCCAGACGCGCTGCCTTGAGATACACCAGTCACCGCGGTCGCGCACCATGTTGTAAAGGCGCTGTTCGCCCCACTCCGGCACCCACTTCGTTTGTTTGATGGCATCAAGCAGATCAGATCTGAAATCTTTAATTGACGCAAACCATTGCGCCGTCGCTCTGAAGATGGTCGGTTTTTTCGTTCTCCAGTCATGCGGATAGGAGTGTGTAATAAAATCGAGTTTCAAGAGCGCGCCGTTTTCTTCAAGCTTCTCCGTGATCGGTTTATTGGCTTTATCGTAAAACATTCCTTCAAAGCCCGGCGCTTCGTCGGTCATGTTTCCTTTTTCATCAACAGGGCACAGTACTTCTAAGCCGTACTTTTGGCCGACGATAAAGTCATCTTCCCCGTGGCCCGGAGCAGTATGAACACAGCCTGTTCCGGCATCGGTTGTGACGTGGTCACCGAGCATGACGAGTGAATCTCTGCCGTACAGCGGATGTTCTGCAGTGATATATTCTAATTCTCTGCCTTTATATGATGCGACAACTTCAGGATTTTCAAAGCCGCATGCCTCCGCTACGTTTTCGATCAGTTCAGCCGCCACTACATAACGCTTGTCTCCAACCTTGATGACATTGTACTCAAGATCAGGATGAACGGAAATTCCGAGGTTGGCAGGCATCGTCCACGGCGTCGTCGTCCAGATGATGAAGCTTTCTCCGTTTTCCAGAACGCCTTTCCCGTCTTTCACCTTAAACGCAACATAAATAGACGCGGAACGTTTGTCCTGATATTCAATTTCCGCTTCTGCTAAGGCAGATTCACTTGAAGGCGACCAGTTGACCGGCTTCAGACCTTTATAAATATAGCCTCTTTTCGCCATCTCGCCGAAAACGCGGATCTGCTGCGCTTCAAATTCAGGCTGAAGCGTAACATACGGGTTTTCCCAATCGCCTCTGACGCCGAGACGCTTGAATTGTTCGCGCTGTCTTTCGATCTGCTGCCATGCATAATCTTCGCAAAGCTTGCGGAAATCAGCGACGGACATTTCTTTCCGGTTTACTTTTTTGTTTTTCGTCAGCGCCGTTTCAATCGGCAGTCCGTGCGTATCCCAGCCCGGCACGTACGGTGCGTTGTAGCCGCTCATTGATTTATAGCGGACGATGAAGTCTTTCAGGATTTTGTTCAGGGCATGGCCCATGTGGATGTCTCCGTTTGCATAAGGAGGTCCGTCATGCAGCACGAATTTCGGGCGGTCTTTCGTCCGTTCTTGAACAAGACGGTAAATGTCCTGCTCCTCCCAGTCTTTTTGCATGTCCGGCTCACGATTCGGCAGATTTCCCCGCATCGGAAAATCTGTTTTCGGCATTAACAGCGTATCTTTGTAATCCATTTTCATTCCTCCACAACATTTTTCAGAAAATAAAAAAAGCCCTCTCATCCCATAAGGGACGAGAAAGCTTATCTCGCGGTACCACCCTTTTAGAAAAAACGGATCATCCGTCTTTTCCTCTCGAACATCGTAACGTGATGGAACGTCCTATCCTACTCTCGGTTCAGAAAGGAAACTAAAGGGCTGATCTGCATGATTCCGGCCATCCCGGGCTTTCACCTTCCCCGGGTCGCTTTATAGCCTGTTTTGAGTCATGCCGGTCCCTTTCAATCGTCTTTTCATCTGAATTTATGAACGTATTATATTCGAACGGGCCGGAGAATGTCAAGAAAATCAGAAAATTATTCTTTTTCCTCAAAAACCGCGTCGACTTCATATTCCAGCAGATGATCCCAATCATCGTTCTTCAGCAGGTCGAGCTGCGCCTCAATCAGCATTTGGAAACGTGTTCTGAAGACTTTAGACTGTTTTTTCAGCTCTTCAATTTCCATTGCGATTTTTCTTGATTTGGAAAGCGACTCATTGATGATGCGATCGGCATTTTTTTCTGCTTCACGGACGATCAGCTTCGCTTCCTTCTGCGAGTTACGCTTTACGTCTTCTGCGGCTTCCTGGGCTACGAGAATTGATTTATTCAGCGTTTCTTCGATATTGGCAAAGTGGCCGATTTTTTCGTCCAGCTCGTTCACTTTCGCCTCAAGCTCCGTTTTTTTACGGAGTGCGATTTCGTAATCTTTTCTGACCTGCATTAAAAATTCATTTACTTCATCTTCATCATATCCGCGAAAACCTTTTGTAAACGTTTTGTTATGGATATCATTCGGCGTTAATGGCATATTGCCACCTCCATTTTTACATTTCAGTACGGTTATCTAGTTCACATTATAAAACAAATACGGCACAGATGGAGAAAAAAACTGAAAAAACGACTCATTTTTGCCGTTCAAATGTAACTTTCCATTTGTCTTTTTTCGTTTTTCCGTCAACTTTTGCCAAACTGCATCGTCCGAAGCCGCGAATCGAGAGCATGTCCCCTTCAGCAACCTGATAAGACGGATCTTCAATGGCTTTCCAATTCACCTTAACGAGCCCGTTTTTCACAAGCGCCTGCGCTTTCTGACGGGATTGCCTGCTCATTGAAGCGCAGACGGCGTCGAGACGCAATGAAGAAACCGTGTCATCCCTTATTTCGACATCTGAAGCGGGAATGTGAAGAGCGGAAAGCTCGATTTTCTCAAGCTTTACCGGCGCTTTGCCCGCCTTGGTCAGCTGAGTGCTGACAAAATCGGCGATTTCACCGGAGACGATCAGCTGCACGGCTTCCTCTGAGAAAATCAGATCGCCGTATTTCTGCCGCTTTAAGCCGATCCCCATTAATGATCCGAGAAGAGAGCGGTGGTCAATGCTGACGAATTTTTCAGCGTATTGAACGTCAAAAGCCCGAAGCTCAAAATCATCCTGTTCAGGTTCCATATATTCAGGGTATAAAATCGCGCGCTTGCGCTCAGCTCTGTCATATCCTCCGAAAAACGCAAGACCGCAGGCGTCGCCGATAACGGCCTTTACAATGACCTGTTCTCTGGGATCTAAGAAATCAGTCAGCTTCATCCGATACTGGTCCAGGACAATCTGTTTCCATTCAAGCGCCTGATCAATAAAAGGCCGCTCGTCTTGTCTGAAGTGCTGGTAAATATCGCTCATGTTCTTTCCTTTCTATGTAAAGAGGCTTGGCTGGTGCCAAGCCCGTATCAAACTGTCGCATTCAAGTATACATTGCGATCATGCGGTATAGGCCCCAAAGTCCCGTCGTGGCAAACCGAAGCACGATAATCGCTACAATCGGGGATATATCCAGCATGGCAATGGGCGGAATGATCCTTCTGAACGGCTCTAAATACGGTTCGCAAATCGCTGCGAGAAACCGTCCGACCGCCGTTTCTCTCGTACTCGGCACCCATGACATAAAGATATAGATGATCAGGGCAAACGAGTAGATGTAAATTAAATAACTCAGAACGGAAAAAATTTGATAAAGAATCATCCTGCTTTACCACCTCTGATGTTCGTCTTCATTTATAAGCTCCGAAATCGTGCCGGAAACGTCGACATTATCAGGCGTGCACAGAAAAATATCTGAACCGATTCTCTGAATGTCGCCGCCGATGGCGTAGACGGTACCGCTTAAAAAGTCGACGATTCTTTTCGCCTGATCATGCTGGATGCGCTGCAGATTGACGACAACCGCCCGCCTGTTCTTTAAATGATCGGCGATTTCCTGCGCTTCCGCATATACACGCGGTTCACTCAAGACCACTTTAGAGGATTTCTGAACACTTTGCAAGCTTACTACGTTCTGCTTGCCCTGCGGCTTCTGAGCGTAAGCAGGCTGTTTATCTTTCTGCTGTTCATGCTCTTCCTGATGATCCTGCTCTGTTTCAATGTATTCGTACTCGTACTCCTCCTCATCCATTGAGAAAAAGTTTTTCAGTTTATTTTTCATGCTCATTTGTTTACACCCCCCGGTTCATTTCCGACTAATGAAGAGCCGATTCTGATAAAAGTTGCGCCCTCTTCAACAGCGATTTCATAATCATTTGACATGCCCATTGACAGTTCCCGGCACGGTGCGTTTGTCTGATTCAGTTTTTGCACCTGATCCCTCAGATCACGCAATTGCCGGAAGCAGGCTCTGATCGTTTCTGTATCGTCTGTCAGGGGAGCCATCGTCATCAGGCCCTCTACAGAAATGTTTCTAAACTCAGAAAGCTCTCTGATAAAGGGGATGACCTCCTCTGTTTTCAAACCGTGCTTAGACGGCTCAAGCGAAGTATTCACCTGCACAAAACAGCGAACCGTATGCTGCGCCCGTTTTTCAATCTCTTTTGCCAATGACAGTCTGTCTAAGGAATGAATATAAGATACACGGTCAACGACGGCCTTCACCTTTCTGGACTGAAGACTGCCGATAAAGTGCCACTCCGGGCTGCCTTTGATGACTTCCTGCTTATGGATAAGCTCGGCATCCCGGTTTTCTCCCAGACTTGTAATACCGGCATCAACGGCCTCTTGAGCCCTTTCGGCTGATACGTATTTTGTAACCGCGATGACGGTAACATCTTCGGGGCTTCGGCCCGATCTGTTACATGCTTCGTTTATTCTTTCGTTTATATGTCGTAATTGATCAGCAACACGCAAGATCTTACGCCTCCTTCATTCCGATAAAGGACATCATGCGTCCCGTTTTCCCTTTGTCGCGGCGGTGTGAAAAGAATAGTTCACGCTCTCGTTCAGTGCATAAACCGCTGACTGAAATGTTTTCTTCCGGAATGCCGCAATGTATCAGAAGAAGACGGTTGACCTCTTTTAAATCAAGCTGATACTGGCCTTTTTCCGTTTCGCATATGGCGGATTCAGCCGTAAAAGGCAGCGCCCGCACTTCATTGATGACGCGATCGTCGACTTTATAGCTTCCCGCGCTGATGGACGGACCGATGACAGCCTGAATATCTGTTAAACGGGAGCCTTCTTCGTTTACCCAGCGTTCCGTCATGATGCGTCCGATTTGTTTGACCGTCCCCTTCCATCCGGCATGGGCAGCACCGATAATGGATTTTACCGGGTCATAAAAATACAAGGGCACACAGTCCGCAAAACAAAGGGCCAAAAAAAGATTCGCATCTTTCGTGTAGAGCCCGTCCGTCCCGCGGAATGCGGAAGAATAGTCTCTCGCTCCTTTTCCTTTATCCCCGGCTGTCACGCGCCGGACGCGGTTTTCATGTGTCTGGTCGGCGAACACCCAGGAATCCAGATCAGTACCGCATAAGGACGCTATGACTTCACGGTTTGTCACAACATCATGAGCTTCGTCCCGGACGTGCAAACCGGTATTTAATGACTCATACGGAGGATTGCTGACCCCGCCGTTTTTCGTTGTGAATCCGGCGATGACCTTTGTGTTAAGCTGATTCACACAGTTCCAGTCTTCTATCATGAGTGCCGAGGGGGTGGTAAGACTAAACGGGTGATATGTATTCATGGAGATCCAACCTTTCGACAAACATTAAAAAAGCGTAATTTCCCAATCATTTTAACACAATTTTGAGCATACGTTTAGCGGCTGATTGAAAAATGAGATAAATAAATGTGCCGGAAACATTGAGATTTCCGGCATTTTACAAGTAAAGGGAGGATTACGCTCCCCCCTTTGGTTCGTTTACACGCACTAAGATGACATCTTCCCCAATTTTAACTATATTTCGCCAAGGAATGATCATTTCCTCTTCTTTTCCGAAAAAACCGAGAACTTTTCCGCTGCCGCCTAAAATAATCGCCTGAATTTTTCCCGTTGTCACGTTAATATCAATATCACCGATGCTTCCGAGTTTTTTTCCGTTCGACACGTTTACCACATCTTTTATTTGAAATTCAGATATGCTGATCATCCGTATCACGCCCTTTGCCCATTCTTTTTCCTATTATATGAACGGCCGGGCTGAACCTTGTCACATCGGGCAATCTTTTTTGCGGCTGCACCAGCCGAGGATAAATCTCAGCATGATTTTCGTATAGTCCATAAGCTCATCAACAGACACTTCCTCGTTTACGGAGTGGGCGTTTTTTAAATCGCCGGGACCGTATATGACGCTCGGAATCCCGGCATGATAAAGCCACCCTCCGTCAGTTACGGTTTGGGAAACATCAATGACGGGCTCCTGTTTTTTGACGGCTGAGTGTGATGCAGCCAAGACAGAAACTGCCGGATGGTCCGGGTCGATTTCCAGCGCCGGGAATACCTCTCCTCTGTCTTCAATCATCGAAGATCCGCCCCATTTGAACACCGGCCTGTTTTCTTTGAGCCACAGATCACTGTCAGCGACACGATTAATATAGTCTTCGATTTCTGCGGCTGCTTGTTCGTGCGTTTCGTTCGGATAAAAGTGGACGGTGATCCATAAACGGCATTCATCGGCGACAAACGCTGCGTGTCTTCCGCCTTCAATGACGGCGGGGTTGATCGTATTGGTGCCGGGCGCAAAGCCGGGATAGCTTTTCGTTACCGCCCAGTGGCGCTCCAGCTCTCCCAAGGCAGCGATGATTTTCGCCATTTTTTCAATGGCGCTCGCTCCGAATGTGCCTCCGCCCGCATGAATCATATTGCGCCTCATGCCGTCATGAAATGTTTGTTTGCTTTTCAATTCTATCCAGCCGGTGATGACTCCGCCCTGCCCTTGAATATGCAGGCTGCTCGTATCCGCGACAACCGCAAAATCCGCGTGATAGCCGCGTTTGCAGCATTCCAGCGTCCCCGCCTCACCGACTTCTTCTCCGATTACAGACTGTACAATGAGGTCGCCCGGAAGCTTAATGCCGGCATCATGAATCAGCTTCAGAGAGAAAAGAACACACGCCAACCCCCCTTTCATATCAGCGGCGCCCCTTCCGATCAGCATGCCGTCTTTTACGAGCGGCTGAAACGGGTCAGAGTGCCAGTCTTCGCCCCCGGCTTCTGCCACATCAATGTGTCCGTTTAAAATCAGGCTTTGATGCCTGCTTGAATCTGTCCCTTTTAAAACACCGACTACATTCGGGTCTTCCGGATACACATCCCACATATCGACCGAGCAGCCGGTTTCTTTTAAAAAGCCGGCCACCCACTTTTGGGCTTCTGCCGTATTTCTTGCCGGCGGGGCCGGAGTGGGAAAGGCTATCAGTCTTTCAGCAATATGTATGAAGTCGTGCCGCCGTTTCTCCGCCTGATGTAAAAGCATATCAATCTGATGCATTGGAAATCTCCCCTTTGGCTGTATCAAAAAACCCGTTCATTCATGAAATGAAACGGGTAAAAAACGGATCTT
The DNA here is from genome assembly GCF_046535225.1 of Bacillus sp. SIMBA_031. Lineage (NCBI taxonomy): Bacteria > Bacillati > Bacillota > Bacilli > Caryophanales > Bacillaceae > Bacillus > Bacillus sp. SIMBA_031. The sequence goes on along the minus strand of NZ_JAWRXC010000001.1, from coordinate 656,294 downwards.
CCTCCGCTTTTTTCACCGCTTCCCTCCGCCGGCATGATCCGGATCAGGTCCGTTAAGGGTTGAGACAAACGTCTCTCTCAGCCGCATGGCAGCACCCCCAGGGTGAATTTATGTTATTTTACGGATGATGCCTCTTTTGCACGCGTTAAAAACGGACGGCCATTGTTCCACAAGACATTGACAGGCATATCGAAAAACGCTGTAAGCCGCTCGTCAGAAAGCATGTCCCTGATTTTCCCGGAGGCGAACACCTCGCCCTGTTTTAAAAGCAGCGCCTGATCAAACACCGGCAGAATTTCTTCAGCGTGATGGGTGACATAAAGGATGGACGGCGCATTTTCTTTTTCGGCGATCGACGTAATCGTGTCCAGCAGCTGCTCCCTTGCCATAAAATCAAGACCCGTCACGGGTTCGTCCAAAATCAGCAGTTCCGGATCAGCCATAAGCGCCCGCGCAATCAGCGCTCTTTGTCTTTCCCCTTGTGATAATGTTTCATACCGTCTGTCGGCGTAACCGATGGCGCCCAAATCCTTCAGAAGACCGATCGCTTTTTCCCTTACCTGCTCACTCGGAGTTTCGTACAGCCCGATTGAGGCGTACGCGCCGCTGAGGGCGATTTCAAAAGCGGAGTCCGCGGCATATAATTTGTGCTGAAGACCTGCCGAAACAAGACCGATTTTCCTTCTGAGCCTGTCACCGAGCTCTGTTTTGCCGAATTGATGGCCGAGCACCTGCATCTCTCCTGAAGTGGGGAAATAATAAGAGCATAACATATTCAGCAAAGCCGTTTTTCCGGCTCCGTTTAATCCGTACAGCACCCAATTTTCGTTTTTCTCGACGTGCCAGTTAATATCTTTCAAAATCCATTTCCCGTTTCTTTTTAATGACACACTGTCCAGCTGTAAAATCATTGCCGTTTCCCCCGTTTGCTTTGTTTAAATTTTCTAAAAACTTTTACACATTAGAATACATTACTTTTTTGCAAACGTAAACCATCGATTGAAAAAAGCCTTTAAACAAGGTTTAAAGGCTTTTTTCGTTATTGATGGATATTCTTATTCATTTGTTTAATGGCTGCCTTTTCAAGCCTTGAGACCTGAGCTTGGGATATGCCGATTTCTTCAGCGACTTCCATTTGGGTTTTCCCTTGGAAAAAGCGCTTTCGCAAAATCATTTTTTCCCGTTCGTTCAGTCTTCTCATGCCTTCTTTCAGAGCCAGCTCCTCAATCCATTGTGTATCCTTGTTGCGCTCATCGCTGATCTGGTCCATCACGTAAATCGGATCGCCGCCGTCATTATAAATCGGCTCAAACAGTGAAACCGGATCCTGGATGGCGTCAAGGGCAAACACAATTTCTTCATGGGGCACTTCAAGAACTTTGGCGATTTCCTCTGCTGTCGGCTCCCTGCTTGTCTCACTGATTAACCGCTCTCTTACTTGAAGCGCTTTATATGCGATATCGCGAAGCGACCTCGAGACGCGGATCGGATTGTTATCCCGCAAATATCTGCGGATTTCTCCGATGATCATCGGTACAGCGTATGTTGAAAACTTAACATTATGGCTTAGGTCAAAATTATCAATGGATTTCATTAGTCCGATGCAGCCGACCTGAAATAAGTCATCAACATACTCTCCTCTGTTGTTAAACCTCTGAATGACGCTTAAGACAAGGCGCAGATTGCCGTTTACAAGCTTTTCCCTCGCTGAATCATCGCCCTCATCCTGTAATTGCCTAAACAGCTTTCTCATCTCTTCATTCTTGAGCACCGGTAATTTGGAGGTGTCCACCCCGCAAATTTCGACTTTATTTCTTGACACGTTTTTCCCTCCCACTAGGAGCTGCTGTACAACGTTAAGTATCTCCTCGGGTGGGAAAAATATGCACCGTCATTTTACAGAAATAAACATCCGGCGGCGGCAATCCTTGCAGCAGTAAGGGCTGTAAGATGGAAAAAAATTTACACCATTTTGTTAAACTCTTTTCTCAGTCTTTTGATAATCCGCTTTTCGAGCCGGGAGATATAAGATTGTGAAATCCCCATCATGTCGGCTACATCTTTTTGTGTTTTTTCTTCTTCTCCGACAAGCCCGAAACGCAGTTCCATAATCTGCTTTTCTCTTTCGTTTAATTGCTCAAGCGCTTTTTTCAAAAGTTTTTTATCCACATTGGCTTCAATGTCTTTTGTAATAATATCATCATCTGTGCCGAGCACATCCGAAAGCAGCAGCTCGTTTCCGTCCCAATCAATATTCAGCGGTTCATCAAAGGACACCTCTGAACGGATTTTGTTGTTTCGGCGCAAGTACATTAAAATTTCGTTTTCGATACATCGCGACGCGTAGGTGGCGAGTTTGATTTTCTTTTCCGGATTAAAAGTGTTTACCGCTTTGATCAAACCGATGGTGCCGATGCTGATTAAGTCCTCGATATTGATGCCGGTATTTTCGAATTTGCGGGCAATGTAAACGACAAGACGTAAGTTTCTCTCAATCAGAATGGCCCGCGCCGCCTGATCCCCGCTCGGCAGCTTTAATAAGAGCACCTGCTCCTCTTCTTTAGACAAAGGCGGCGGCAGCGCCTCGCTTCCTCCTATGTAATACACTTCATCGCTTTTCAGTCCGAGTTTCATCAGCCATTTATACCACAAATATGTCAGACGCAGCTTAAGTTTTTTCATCTTCCTCCCCCTTCTAAATACAACGCGTTTTGAGTATGATGAATAACAGACTTTTCGTCAGGAAACATGTTTTACAGCCTTCCCTGTCAGCATCTTCGGATGAACGATTCCGTCAAATTCACCGTCCGCGGATAATGGTTTCGTGCTGATGCCGATCAGGCATTTTTCACAAGCGATCATTTCGTCTTTTGTTAAAATCGTGACGTAATCCGGCTTTAAACAGAGTAAAAATTGATTGTCCTGGCCGACGCCCCTGTATGGAATCAGCCTCAGCTTATCCGCATGGCGGAACGAATCATCAAGCCGCTCTATCACTTCAAGCGGACTGGCGGATTTGATGAGGTCCGTTTCCTTTTCGCTGAGAATCGGAGCGAATTTGTCAATGTGAAGAATCATGACCGGCGTTTTCGTCAGCGGATCATACAGCTGATTCCCGGAATCCACCAATCCTTTCGTGCGGATTGTCTGTCCGCTGAATTCCGCCTGCACCATGACAAGTTCATCGTACTGAATGGACTTCGTCTCGATGTCTTCAATTCTCTTTTTCGAAAAAAACCATATGGCCGGAAATCCGATAACTACAAACATCCAGCTGATCGGGTCGCCGAATCCGGTCTGGCTTGTGACCATTACGCCTTGCTGCACAATTGATTCTGTCTGCAGCAGGGAATGTACGCCGATCATTCCCCCGCCGACGAGAAAAGTCGCGAAATAAAAGGCGAACAAATTTTGAAAAAAGTATCGGAACCGTTTAAAGCCAAAAGCCGCAAGCACGATGACTACTGAAAACGCCATTTTTCCCGCCGGATGCTCCACAAAGGGAGAAACAGGCGTAAACATCAGAAGCACAATGGCTGACCCGATGAAACCGCCGGCGGCCACTCTTCTTTTTTTCACCTGGCGTTTTAAAATAAAGGCGGTCAATAAAAGCAAAAGAGAATCAAAACAAAAGTTCAACAGCCAAATGACATCCAGATAGATTTTCACATCTGACCCCTTTCCTCTTTTGTCTTACTTATCTGTTTCTCTCTCTTGTTTCATAAGTATAAAGCAAGCTCTGTGGGAAAGTCTGTCAATTAATGTTGAGGGTAAAGTACAATTTTTAAGGGATAACCGTTTTATTTGTCGAGGGCCGAAAGGGTTGCTTTCCTATTGTCCGCTTCAACTAAAAAAGCGCTGCCGTGATCTGGCAGCGCTCTGTTTTTACTCATTGATATAAAGTTTTCCTTTAGCCGTCTGTCTCGTTTCATTTCCGTAGTCATCTCTAGCGATAACGTCAATTTTTGCTCCGCTTGCTTTGATGGAAGAAGTCGCCGTCCAGTAACCCTCATATCGTCCCGGAGAAATTTCTCTCAGCGGAAGCTCTGTTGCGTTTTGGCTCCCTGCCCGGGCGTTTGTCAGAGGCAGACGGATAACGAAGGAAGCGTCTAATTTCTTTCCGCTTGAAAAAGCGATTTTCACTGATTCTCCGGCTTTTAATCCCTTATCCGCTCCGGGAACCAATCCGGAAATGATGGGAGCATTGTAATTGACATCGATCACCGTCTTTTTCGTTGTTTTGTTACCCGCTTCATCTGAGGCCGTGACCTTGATCTCATTGCTGCCGTTTTCCAGGAGGGTTCTCGCTTGATAAGAACCGTTATTTACTTCAGCTTTTTTTCCGTTCACCTTTACCCATTTTAAATGGGCGTCGTGCACTTTTCCTTTTACGGTCACTGTTTCTTTATTTGTTTTATCACCGTTTGCCGGACTGTCAATCGTCACATCCGGCTTATCCTCATCCAGTATGACCGTGACAGGGCGTGACTCATCGGTTGACCCGCTGTCTGTCACAGATGCTGCCGTCAGCCGATTGGCATCTTTAGTGAGTGTGACGCCGGCCTGGAAATTGCCGTCTGCATCTGCTTTCGTTTCTGCGGCGGTTTTACCGTTATTGGTAAGACGGACAGCGGTTTTTGGTGAAGCCGTTCCTTTCACCGTGATTGACTTCTTGTTTGTAAATGACCGGTCTTCAGGCGACGTTATGTCAGGCACAGAAGCTTCGTAGTCGACCAAAGCCCTGATCATAAAGTTTCCGTCTGATTTATCGGTTTTAGACCAGCGGCCGTCGAGGTATTGCCAGTTTCTGTTCGAGTACGGACTGCCGTCATCAGATGACAGGGCAGGTGTATAAGGGTCAGGTTTCGTCTGGCGGAACACAAGATAAAAATCCTTTCCGACCGCGATTCCTTTTGAGCTGAGATCCACTTTGGTCCATTCTCCGTTTCGAAGCGCTTCAGCTTGGAACGGGCCGGCAATTTTGCTGCCCGGAGCTCCATCAGGGCCGGATGCATCATATACTTCTGCTTGAAATTCGGTACCTCCCGGATCAGGCCAGTCTGCACCCCAAAATTTAAAAAGGCCTCCCGTCAGCATACCGTGTTCTTTTCCGTCTTTAAGCGTCATCTTAACGGCAGATTTGCTGCCGGCTTTAAAATATGACAGCGCGGCTTCTTCCATCCCGTTATCATAGGCAATTTCCCCTTCATAACCGATATACGGCTTAAGCTTGACGTTTTTTTCAGCATCCCCTTTGATGTCAACAGAAAATTCGCTATTGTAATAGCCTTTTGCCGCTACTTTGATTGTGTAGGAGCCTTCGTACGCCTTAAGCGAATATTCCCCTTTATCGTTTGTCACCGCCGGTTCAATTGCGGCATCCTCGGCCACATAAAGCGCAGCCCCTTTTACCGGTTTGCCTGTTGACTGATTGGTGATGGTTCCTTTTAGCGTGCCGGACGGCATTTGCTCCAGTGTAAAGTCTGCCTGTGCGGTTTTGTCTGATTGAATAGAAACTTGTTTCGAAGCGGACTTAAATCCGTAAGCCTCGGCTTTCAGCGTATAGCTTCCCGCCTTATGCGACAGGCTGTAGCTTCCGCTTGCAGGGTCAGAATATACGGATTTCCCCGTCTCGGCGACACTGATTTGCGCTCTGAGCGGCAGGAGGTTTGTTTCACGTTTTACTCTTTTTCCGGGTGATTTCACTGCCGGTTTGGCCTGCTTTGGACTGATGGCTTTTTTCTTCAGGTGGCCGGGAGGTGTTTGTCTATTGTGTTTACTTTTTTTAGCCGCCTTGCCGAGAGAGCTGCTTGAAAGCCGGACATCATCGATATACCATCCGTCTTCATTCAGTACTTCGTCTGACTGCATATTAAACATGAGCTTTATGTTTTGGCCTTTATACGCAGATAAATCTGCCTCTTCATCGTTCCATCCTGCGGAGTCACCATTGTAAACGGCCGCCTGCTCCCAATTTGATTTTCCTTCCGGAAGAACGAACACATACCCGTAATCAAAAAATTCTTCGAGCTTGTGCCAGCTTTTAAATTGTAAAAACAGCCGTCCTGTTTCCGGAACTTGAATCGGAGGCATCACCAAATTCATGTTGGCTGAATCTGCATAAGGGCCGGACAGATTCGTCGCATACACTTTATCTCCGGAAAATGCGGCGCCGGGCCCTGAACCCGGGACCCCCCATTCCCATTGGTCATGTGTCCCGTAACTGGACCAGCCCGCCGGCTGTGATTCAAAATCCTCTTTGTATCCCGCCGTAATGCTCGGTTTCACGTCAGCCCGGTACGTATCAGATTCTACAGAGTGATCTCCGAAATCTTTTATGGTCCATTTATAACTTATCTTGCTTCCCGTTACATCCGGAATTTCCGCCTGGTATGTTCCCTTTTTTTCATCACCGCTTTTTTGAACGGCGGCTGTCGTTTTCCACTCTCCTTCATCAAACTGATAGGAAAGGGTGACTTCAGTTACGCTTACATCGTCTTCTGCTGTGACCGTCAACGGAAGGTTTGCCCCTTTGTAAGCCACTGAGACCGGTTCATGGTGAAAGCTGGGCGGATTGTGATCTTCGCCCGCAGAAGAGACCTTGCCTTCTACGCTCCCGATTCCGTCCGTTACGGCAGAAACGGCATCAAAAGCGTTAACGAGACCGTGGCCGTAACCGTTATTCGGTGATTCCGGAAAAACGGAATCTGTCAGCTTTTCCGCGGTGCGCGTCAAAACGTCTTCCATTTCATCGACCGTAATAGAGGCGTTCGCCTGCCTTAACAAAGCCGCCGTCGCTGCCACATGCGGCCCGGCCATTGAAGTTCCATCCCAGCCGCCTTCGTATGTTCCTCCAGGAATCGAAGAACGGATATTCACTCCCGGAGCCGAAATGTCCGGTTTTGTTTCATGATACGGTGAGGGGCCTTGAAGTGAGAAATCAGCGAGTTTCTTGTCGATGTCAGTCGCACCTGTCGCAAATGCTTCAGGATAATTGGCCGGATTTGCGATTGAACCCGGTCCTCCCGGTGTAAATAAGTCTTCATTTCCCGCAGAGAATTCCGGAAAAATCCCAGCCGCTCTCCACGCATTCACCATATCGCGGTACCACTCGTCCATTCCCGAACCGCCTGCCCAGGAATTATTAACAACATCCGGCGCCATCTCGGGATGGGGCGTGCCGTTTTTATCTTTAGGCGCGAGCACCCATTCACCAGCATCCAAAATATCGGCATCAGTTCCTCCGTCATCTGAAAATGCTTTTACTGCGATCCATTTCGCCCCCGGAGCCACACCGATTTGATTTGAGCCGTCAGGTTCTGAACCCGTCATGGTCCCTGTTACATGAGTGCCGTGTTCAAGATCATCGTAGGGAGCGTCTTTATGGGACACGGCATCATACCAGTTCATTTCATGATTCGGCGCTGCGGGATTTTCAGGATCGTAACCCCGGTATTTTTCTTTAAGCGCCGGATGATCCCACTGAACTCCCGTATCAATGGAGGCGACAACCGTGCCGGTTCCGTCGTATCCTGAGGCCCAGGCCTGCGGCGCATCAATTTGGCTGATATTCCATTCGATGCCTTCCTTTGCTTTGATCTCTTTTTGTTTTTTCTTCATTTGAAAAGGAGCTTTTGATTGTCGTTGAGTAAGCTGACGTTTTTCATTCGGAAGAACTTTTTCTACTTCAGGAAATGAGGCGGCTTTTTCCATTACCTCTTTCGAAGCAGTGACTGCCATTCCGTTGACAATATAATAGGAATGGATGTGATCAGCCTTGCCTTTCTTTTTTTGTTTTTCCAAATATGTTTTCAGATTCTGCTGCGCTTCATGAGCCGCCAGTTTTAAAGAAGAAACGACGGCTGACCGCTTTTGATATTCGGTTTTTGCTGCGGAAAGCGATTGAGACTTGGCGTTTTTTTCTGCTTCTTTGACCGCTTTTTTCGTATTGGCTTTCTCTTTAAATTTGATAAGAAACGTGACTTTATCATTTTTTTCAAAACGCTTCTTGACTGAATCGGAAATCTTATGCTGAATGCTCTTAGAGGAAGAAAGATCTTTGGTGAAAGAAACTGCCCCCGGTGTGCTGTTCGCTCCGGCTGCACCCGGAAAAAACAGGGAACTGACGACAATCGCGCTTAAAACGGAGCCTGTCCATCTGTTTCTCGTTTTTTTCTTCAATCGTATCCCCCCTTATTTGGTAACGCCCTATAAAATGTGTATCCCTCCTTCATAATTGGAATCGTTTGTCATTTTCGATGCTGTACGTTAAATGTAGACAATCTTCCATCCAGATATTGTCACATTCTGTAGAAAACCGTATGAAACTAAAAAACAATCAATTCGTCATAGGTATAAAGTTTCTTTTTTCACTGTATAGATTACGGGGATAGGAAGGAAGACTGTGCACAAAAGAAAAAGGACAAAACCATGTGGTCTTGTCCTTTTTTACATCAGCCGCGTTTGTTGCGGTTTCTTAAAAATGTAGGAATGTCGAGGGCATCATCCGCCGGCTGTGATGTATGGCGGTTCACCGTGTTTTGATGCTGTGTTTCTTCTCGTTTCGGCTCACGTTTCGCAGCGTTTTGGCCTTGAGATTTCAATCCTTGGTTTAAAGTCGGACGCTGCGGTTTTGAGTCATCTTTTTCCTGTTCGATAAAACCGGTCGCAATAACGGTGACGACGATTTCATCTTTCAGATTTTCATTGATAACTGAACCGAAAATCATGTTGACATCAGGGTCAGATGCAGAAGCGACGATGTCGGCTGCTTCCTGCACTTCGTAGAGGCTCAGGTTTGTACCTCCCGTGATGTTCATCAAAACACCTTGTGCTCCGTCGATTGCCGCTTCCAGTAACGGACTGGAGATCGCCTTTTTGGCGGCTTCAGCAGCACGGCTTTCGCCCGTAGCGATCCCGATACCCATCAATGCTGAACCTTTGTTGGACATGATGGTTTTGACATCGGCAAAGTCCAAGTTGATTAAACCAGGCGTCGCGATGAGGTCAGAGATACCTTGCACCCCTTGGCGAAGCACGTTATCAGCTTCACGGAATGCTTCAAGCATCGGTGTGTTTTTATCGACAATTTCAAGAATGCGGTCATTCGGAATAACGATCAGTGTGTCAACGGCTTCTTTCATTGCCGTGATACCGCCTGCAGCCTGCAGCTGGCGTTTTCTTCCTTCAAATGTAAACGGTCTTGTTACGACACCGACAGTCAAAGCGCCTAAGTCCTTTGCGATTTGCGCGATAACCGGTGCGGCTCCCGTTCCGGTACCGCCTCCCATTCCGGCTGTAACGAACACCATGTCAGCGCCTTTCAGCGCTTCTTCGATTTGTTCCTTACTTTCTTCAGCGGCTTTTTTGCCGACTTCCGGATTCGCTCCCGCTCCGAGACCGCGGGTCAGCTTTTCCCCGATCTGCATTTTCACTTCCGCTTTTGACAGGTTAAGAGCTTGCGCGTCCGTGTTTACCGCAATGTACTCTACACCCTGTACTTCATTTTCAATCATTCGGTTGACCGCGTTATTACCGCCGCCTCCTACTCCGATTACTTTAATTGATGCTAAGCCGTCTATGTTTGTTTCGAAATCCAACATGCTAAATCCTCCTAATCTGCCGAATGACTATCAATCTATTCCCAAAACATGCTTAATAGTTTTTTCATTTTGCTCGGTTTGTTGTGTTCGGCTTGTGTTTTTTGTTTTGCTTTTGGACGCTGCTGCGCCTCTGGCCGCTGATGATGTTCTTCTTCGTGAGAGACCGCGATTTCCTGCACGGCTTCTTCCGGCATATGAAAGCCTATTTTTCTTCCCTGAATTCTGGCATTTCGGCAGGCAAATTGTATCAAGCCGACACCCGTCATATACTGAGGGTCTCTTACACCGATATAATTCGGGCTTGCGACCCTTACATTGTGCCTCAGCACTTCCTGTGCCAATGAAAGCACTCCGGGCATTGCGGCCTGTCCGCCGGTCAGCACAAAGCCGCCGGGCAGATCTGTAATTCCCATATGCTCAATTTCGGCTGCGGCAATCTCAAGAATCTCTTCCACTCTTGCTTCAATAATATTGGCAATTTCCTGCTGTGTAAAAGATTGCTTTTGATTCGTTCCTATGACGGTGACTTCAAATACTTCATCTTCTGAAGCCTCATCGTAGAATGCATGTCCGAATTGTTTTTTTACTCTTTCAGCCTCTTCGGTGGAAGTGCGCAATCCGATCGATACATCTTTCGTGATGTTTTCGCCTCCGAGCGGAATGACGGCTGTCTCCTTCAGGTGCCCCTGTTCAAATACCGCCACCGTCGTCGAGCCGCCGCCGATATCAATCATGGCGACTCCGAGGTTTTTTTCGTCTTTTGACAAAGCCGCCGAACCGGCCGCAAGCGGCTGCAGGCAGATATCAGTAATTTCAACGCCCGCTCTCTCCACACAGCGAAGTAAATTATGTAAGATCGTTTTGGAGCCGGTAATCAGCGTGCCTTCTACTTCCAGGCGCACGCCGAGCATTTTTTTCGGATCGGTAATTTCGTCTCTTCCGTCAACGATAAACTGTTTCGGAACGACGTCAACGATCAGCTGCTCATGCGGAACTGACACGACCTGTGCCGCTTCCATTACCCTGCGGACGTCTTCAACGTGAATTTCTTTGTTTTCACTGGAAACAGCGACAACGCCGTTCGTATCTTGAATATGAATATAATTTCCATTAACGCCGACAATGGCTTTTTTCAGCGGAAAACCTACCATTCTTTCAGCTTGGTCAAACGCTTTTCTTATAGAATGAACGGTTTCATCTATATCAACGATTGAGCCTTTTTTCAACCCTTCAGACGGTACATTTCCCACTCCGATAATGTTAAGGGAATCATCTGTCATTTCTCCGACGATCACTTTTGTATTGGACGTACCGATGTCAAGACTGACGTAAAGTTCATTGTTGTTCATTCTATGGCACCTCCTCACATTTCGATCAAATTCTATTCTATTATTTGCGGAACAACAATACAATGAATGTGGCTTTACAAGTGTGTAACAAAAACAACAGCATCAACAAATTCTTATCTGATTTCTCACAATTTATGTTTAATGAAACTATTCGTTATATTCTATGTATATCCTCTTTTATATCGCATTTTTTTTATTTTTTTTAGAGACGGCCCACCTTACCGTAAGATTTCTTGTCACGGTGTCATACTGTGCAATCCAGATGCAAATATATCCGCTTTCCCTTAGTCTACACTAAGATGAACCTCCAGAAAAGCTATAGATATTGCCAGAAACATCCGAAAAAAGAAGAAACAGGAGGAAAATTCCAAATGCAGTGCTCACTGCAGAAGACACGCCCATTGCATTGAGAATTTTCCGCTTGTCCGGCAGCCATATCCCGGGCAAAAACAAACATAGTCATAATGATTCCGCTATCGGTTATATCGGCTGCCCCGCTGATTGTAATAGATTCTTTTGAACCGCCTTTAAATTAGTTCTTTAGAACTATTAATCATTTTCTTTTTTCTTGCCGGATTTACCTTTGTTAAATTCTTCAAAATACGTAGCGACTTCTAAGTGGATAATCCCCTTTTTCCCGCCTTCCAGCTGGGAAACGATAGAAGGATAGGTCTTCATCCGGCCGGCAAACGTTTTAATAGAAGCGGTAACTACATACCCGTCGTTCATATACAGCTTGATCCGGTCCTGATCCATTTTTACCGGTGTATAATAGATTTCAGAAATCGACTGCTTAAGCGAACCGGAAAGCTTATCAAGCTGCTCCGCCATTTTGACCCGCTTTTTCGCGTTTGTCCAGTCAACCAAAATCGGGCCCGCGTCATCCGGCGTGACTTCGTTCGGCAGCACAGTGCCGTTTTCGAGCACTTCATAATACACATCATGTCGCTGCAGATACGCGATCGTCTTGTATTCTTCAATGTGAATGCTGACTTTGTTAGGAAATACTTTTGAAAGTTCCGCCTTTTTCACCAGCTTATTCTGCTCAATCTTTTCTTCTGTTTGTTTCTTGTTCAGACTCCAGAACTCGGTTTGTCCGTTATGTATATCAGAAAGCGCGTTGATCTCTTTTACAGACACGTTTTCATTTCCGGAAACGGTGACAGAAGACACTTTGCTGATCGGCATCTGCAAGTACACGATGATCAGCACCATCATAAAAAAGAGCACAATGAATGAAATCAGCCGGCGGTTTGCTTTTTGTTTCCGCTGCTCTTTGATTTTCGGAATCCGCTCTTCAATATTTACGATTTTTTCTCTTTCATGATTTGGGTTCACTGCCTGTCCACCTCACTAAGAATGAAACAGCTTGACATTCGTCTGATTGAAAAACAAACGGCATGCTGTGATGCCGTTTGACATTTGTTAAAAGTATATCACATGAGCTCATGTAATCAGAGAACCTTTTAACGATTCCCTCCGATGATTTCAACTTCTGTATGCATGTCAACATCATACTGCTCACGGATTGTCTTTTTCACATATTCAATCAGGTCGAGAACGTCCTTGGCAGTCGCTCCGCCGGAATTGACGATAAAATTCCCGTGCATTTCGGACACTTTTGCTCCGCCGATCTGATGTCCTTTTAATCCCGCTTTTTCAACGAGGTTTCCGGCATGATTCGGCAGCGGATTTCTGAATATGCTTCCGGCGCATGGGCTTGAATACGGCTGCGTATTTTTTCTGTAATCTTTGTTCTGCTGCATTTGTGCCGTAATGGCTTCCCGTTCCTTTTGCTCAAGCTGAAGAACTGCCTCGAGACAGACGCCGGGACGTTTTTTCTGCAAAACAGACGTTCTGTAGCTGAAATCCATCTCTTCGTTCGTCAGCCATTCGATTGTGCCGTCTTCAAATAAGATACGGGCTTTCACAAGAATCTCACTCATATCAGATCCGTGCGCCCCGGCATTCATATAGACGGCTCCGCCGATTGATCCGGGAATGCCCGCTGCAAATTCGAGACCGGACATTCCTTTTTTACTCATGGAAGTCGCAAGCCGGACGACCGAATAGCCGCCTCCGACCGTCACCTGATCGCCGTCAATCTCCAAATGATCCAGACCCGCGCCCAGTTTGATGACAACTCCTCTTATGCCTTCATCAAGCACGAGCAGATTTGAACCGCGGCCGATAACCGTCCATGGCAGATCATGTTTTTTCACAATATCCATAATATCTTTGACCGCTTCCACACGGTTGGGGATGATCAAAATGTCCGCCGGACCGCCGATTTTCATCGTTGTATGGTTCGCGAGCGGTTCTTGTTCCAGCACTTTGCCGACTTCGCGGTCTCTTAATTCCTGAATTACGTTCTCCATCATAAACCTCCGCATTCCATTTGCTCTATTTTTTTATGTCTTCCATGATACTGTACAGTCTGGCTGCCGCATCCGGAACACCGAGTGATTTTGTCCGCTCACTCATGTCTTTTAAGGTTTCTTCATTCATGACGATTTTGTCCAGCGCAGCGATCAGTTTTTCTCCGCTGAGCTCGGTTTCCTTCAGTACGATTGCAGCGTCATGCTGGCTGAGCGCCTTCGCATTGACTTCCTGGTGATTGGCTGTCACATACGGGCTCGGAATAAGCACACTCGGAATGCCAAGAGCGGTGATTTCCGCAATCGTCGTCGCTCCGGCTCTGGCCACAATGACATCAATGGATTGTAAGTACTCCGGCATTTGGTGCAAAAACGGTTTTGTCACCATATTATCAGCGGCTTTTCCGCCTTTCAGCTCAGCCGTTACCTTCTCGTAATGCACTTCCCCGGTAATATAAAGCACTTGGTAAGGTCTCGTTTTCAATTCTTCCTGCATATCTATAACGGCACGGTTAATGGGAGCCGCGCCTCTGCTTCCGCCGAAAATGAGCACCGTTTTTTGATTGTCTTTCAGCCCGAACTCAGTTAATGAGCGGCCTGTCTTAATTGAGACGACTTCAGAGGCTCTCGGGTTTCCCGTAAACACAACTTTTTCAGCAGGAAAATGCGATTTTGCCTCTTCAAAGCAAATTGCCACCTTATTAACATATTTCGAGAGAAACTTATTTGTGATGCCGGGCAGGCTGTTTTGCTCATGAATGATTGTCGGAATTCCCATTTTTGCCGCCGCGTATACGACCGGACCGCATACATAGCCGCCTGTACCGATAACGGCATCTGGTTTAAACTCTTTTAAATATGATTTGCTTTTCTTCACGCCTTTTAAGAAGCGCATGACGGTTTTTACATTTTCAAAAGAAAGTTTTCGTTTGAAACCTGTAATTTCAATGGCGCGGAACGGGATATTTTCCCGTTCAACAATTTTTTTCTCAAGACCGTTCTCTGTTCCGATATACAAAAATTCCACATCCGGATGCCGGCGCTGAACTTCTTTAATAAAGGCCAGGGCCGGATAAATATGTCCTCCGGTTCCGCCTCCGCTTACTGCAATACGCATTCGTATGTCCCCCTTAATCACATAGCGATAACCCTGTTTTTTAGGACAGGGTTATTGATGTTGTCTGTTTTTTTATAGATAACGAATAAATCATGAGTGATGAGGCAAGATACAGATCAATACCTCGAGTACCGGCTGACATTTAAAAGCACGCCGACCGCTGCGAGCATCAGCGTCAGTGATGAGCCTCCGTAGCTTAAAAACGGCAGCGTAATTCCTGTTACCGGGATCAGCCCCGTCACAACGCCGATATTAATCATGACTTGAATAGCTATCATAGAAATAATACCGATGGCGACAAAGCTTCCGTATAAATCCGGCGCGCCGAGGGCAATCCTGACGCCCCGCCATAATAAAATACTGAACAGCAGCAATATGAGCGAACCGCCGATAAAGCCGAGTTCCTCAGATAAAATAGCAAAAATGAAATCGGTTTGCGGCTCCGGCAGGTAAAAAAACTTTTGCCGGCTTTGGCCGAGCCCCATCCCGAACAGTCCGCCCGGACCTACGGCATAGAGCGACTGAATGATCTGAAATCCGCTTCCAAGCGGATCCTCCCACGGATTTAAGTAAGAGGTAATCCGTTTAATCCGATAAGGAGCGGACAGAACAAGCGCCGCAAATCCGCTTAAACCGATGAGTCCGAGAAACGCAAAATGAGCGATTCGCGCACCGGAAACAAAAATCATCACGATGCACGTGCCCACCATTACCGTCCCTGTTCCCAGGTCCGGCTGGCACATAATAATAATAAATGCAGAAAACACGATTCCGAGCGCGGGAACGAATCCGCGTCTGAATGACGTAATATTCTTCTGTTTTTCAGAAAGAAATTTAGCCAGAAACGCAATCATCGCGAGTTTCATAAACTCCGAAGGCTGAATGCTGAACGCTCCCACTCCGATCCAGCTTCTTGAACCGTTCCGCACCATTCCGACTCCCGGAATCAGCACAAGCACAAGCAGAAAAAAACAAATGATCAGAAGCAGCTTCGACCATGTGCGCCATGTCCAATAATCCACATTCATAATGAAAAACATGGCAATGACGCCGATCCCCGCAAACAGCAGCTGCCGTTTCGCGAAGAAAAACGAGTCGTCAAATTTATAATCCGCCCATACCGCACTTGCACTGTAGACCATAATTAATCCTATTGTTAAAAGCAATAACGTAATGATAACTAATAACAAATCAGGCGCTGTTTTTTTAGTAGTCAAAGCAATCGACACCCCAAGCATAAGTCATTTAGGGCTGCCGATGAACAGAGACAAGCCCTTACTTAAGCATATGCACGGCATCTATAAACATGTCACCGCGTTCTTCAAATGTTTTGAACTGATCCCAGCTTGCACACGCGGGTGACAAGAGGATGACGTCTCCTTCATTTGAGAGCGCAAACGCCGCAGATACTGCTTGTTCAACATTATCGACACGTTTGACATGTTGTATTCCCAGCTCATTGCCCAGTTTTTCTATCTTCGGCGCTGTCTGTCCGAACGTCAGGACCGCTTTGACATTGTCCATATACGGTTTCAGGTCGTCAAAACCGTTGCCGCGGTCCAGTCCGCCTGCAAGCAGAATAACCGGAGCTTTGAACGCGGAGAGCGCTTTGCTTGTGGCCAAAATATTCGTCGCTTTGCTGTCATTATAAAATTTACGATTCTGGATCGCTGTTACATACTGCAGACGGTGTTTGACACCGGTAAAGCTTGTCAGCACCTTCTGAATCGCTTTATTAGATGCGCCCGCCGTTTTGGCTGCGGCTACAGCGGCCAATATATTTTCTAGATTGTGCGCGCCCGGCAGTACGATGTCATCAACAGGCAGAATCGCTTCATCGCCGAACATCAGCATTCCGTCTTTAATGAATGCGCCGCTTGACAGTTCCTGATGAACTGAAAACGGAACGATGCCGGCTTTTCCGCTTTCGGCAAGCCGCACGACTGTTTCATCGCTTTGATTCACGATGGCCGTATCACTCTCAAGCTGATGAAGATACACGTTCTGCTTGGCTTTTTCATAGTTTTCACGGCTGTGATGGTAATCCAAATGAGCGTCGAACACATTTAAAATCAGGCCGATTTCAGGTCTGAACGCATGAGTCCCCATAAGCTGGAACGAAGAAAGCTCTGTGACGATCCATTCATCACCGTCAGCATGATAAGCCACTTCACTGGCGACAGTGCCGATATTCCCTGCGATCAGCGTCTTTATCGAATCAGCTTTCAGCATTTCATAAATCAGGGTCGTCGTTGTTGTTTTCCCGTTTGAACCTGTAATGCCGATGAATTTTGCATTGGTGATATAATACGCAAGCTCGATTTCCGTCCAGACCGGGATGCCTCTTCTTTGCGCTTCCTCCACCATGATATTTTCATACGGGATTCCGGGATTTTTGATCAGAATGGTAATGTGATGCTGATCAAAAAGTGACGTCGGATGCTCACCGCAGATGACTTCAATTCCTCTTTCTGAAAGCCTTTGGGCAGGTTCGTTCTCTTCAAAGGCTTTTTGATCATTCACGACGACGTTAATGCCTTTTTCATGAAGAATCGACGCAGCCGCATATCCGCTTTTCGCCAGTCCGAGGACCAGAAAGTTTTGTTTTTGCAAAAAAAGTTCGTTTTCCACTTATAACCACACCTCGATGTAAATTCCTAAAACGGCAAGCAGCAGTCCCGCAGTCCAGAATGTGACGACAACTCTCCATTCAGACCATCCGACCAATTCGTAATGGTGGTGAAGCGGACTCATCTTAAAGATTCGTTTTCCTGTCGTTTTAAAGCTGATGACTTGTAAGATAACAGATAAGGTCTCAATAACAAATACTCCGCCGATAATGACGAGCAGAATTTCAAGCTTCGTCAAAATGGCAACGGTCACGATCGCTCCTCCGAGCGCAAGCGAACCGGTATCCCCCATAAATACCTTGGCGGGATGGGCGTTGAATACAAGAAAACCGAGAACGGCGCCGACAACGGCAACCGAGAAAATCGCAACGTCATATTGTGACTGGTTCCACGCAAGGATGGCGAAAGCGCCGAATGCGATAGCCGCGGTACCGGACAAGAGACCGTCCAGACCGTCTGTCAGGTTGACGGCATTTGAACCTCCGACAAGCATAAAGAGAACGAGGATAAAGTATCCCCAGCCGAGATCGATTGACAGATGTGTGCCCGGCACCCTGATGCCGGTTGAAAAATGGCAATAATGATATACTCCGTAAAATACAATGGCTATAATGATCTGGCCGATCAATTTCTGCTTCGACGTCAATCCGAGATTCCGTTTCATTACTACTTTAATATAGTCATCCAGAAAGCCGAGCAGGCCGTATCCGATCGTGACAAACAGCAGAAGAAACATTTCCGCGCTCAGATGCGAAAATTTCTGCGTCATGACAATCGCCGTAATGGCGATGGATACAATAATCATGACCCCGCCCATCGTCGGCGTCCCTGATTTTTTCATATGTGATTTCGGCCCCTCTTCCCTGATACTTTGGCCGAATTTTAAACGTCTTAAAAACGGGATAAGAATCGGAGATATCAGAACACTGATTAAAAATCCCATTATTATTGTAAATAAAATCACTTGCTCAAGCATTGCTCTTTTCTCCTCCCGTTTCGTTCAAACGACATACGTATTTATCATATTCACATTGTGTCCCCGTAATTCTTTTCATTTCCCTCATTCTAACACTCTTTCCTGTTTTACTTTTTATTCAGCTCAACAATAGCTCTTCCTGCTACTTCGGCGTCATCAAAGTCGAATGTTTCATTGCCGATCTGCTGATAGGTTTCATGCCCTTTCCCGGCAATCAGAACCACATCTCCCTTTTTCGCGTTGGCAATGGCAAAAAAGATAGCCTGCTCGCGGTTTGCGATACTGTGATAGTAGGTGCCTTCTACCCCTCTTTCCATATCTCTTAATATGGCCAGCGGGTCCTCGCTTCTCGGGTTATCTGAAGTGAAAATCGGTTCGTCGGCAATCCGCACCGCAATTTCCGCCATTTTCGGGCGTTTCGTTTTGTCCCGGTCTCCGCCGCATCCGACGACGACGAAAAGCTTGCCCTCTGTCATGTCTTTGCATGTATTCAGAACGTTTTCCAGACTGTCAGGCGTGTGCGCGTAATCGACGACCACAGGAAACGGCTGATTGTGATTCACCAGTTCAAACCGGCCTCTGACACCTTGCAGCTCTTCAAGAGCGCTTGTGATCGTATCAAACGGCAGACCCGCTGCGATCGCTGTCGCCGCTGCAGCCAGTACGTTATACACGTTGAAGCGGCCGACGAGTGAAACTGTGACCTGCTTTGTTCCTTTTGGCGTAACAAGTTCAAAGCTTGTGCCTTGCGCAGAGATCGCGATTTGTTTCGCCATGACATCGGCATCATTCTCGATTCCGTATGTAAGGATGTGCGCCGCCGTCATTTTTTCAAAATAAGCACTGGCTTTGTCATCTGCGTTTAAAACGGCCCGCTTCGGCTTTTCATGGTTAAAGGAGCCGCCCAGCTGGGAAAACAGGAGGCTTTTAGCCTGTCTGTAGTCTTCCATCGTCTTGTGATAGTCTAAATGGTCCTGCGTCAGGTTCGTGAATACGGCGATATCATAATCGCAGCCGTGAACCCTGCCGAGTGACAGAGCGTGAGAAGACACTTCCATAATAGCTGTGTCAACATGCTCATCATTCATTTTCTTGAACGTTTTTTGCAGTGTGACGCTTTCGGGCGTTGTATTTTTGACCGGGAATGTCTCATCCCCGATTTTAATGTACATCGTTCCGATTAAACCGGTCTGTCTTCCCGCTTTTTTGAAAATCTCATCAACCATGTGCGTCGTTGATGTTTTGCCGTTTGTTCCGGTGATGCCGATAAGCTGAAGCTGCTTTGTCGGCTGCCCGTAAAACGCGTCAGAAAGAACGCTGAGCGCCCGCTGTGACCGGCGGACGATAATGACAGGAACATCGACGTCAAGCTCTTTCTCGGCAACGATGGCCGCTGCGCCGTTTTCTGCGGCTTTTTGGGCGAAATCATGTCCGTCTACCGTATACCCTTTTATACACACAAAAAGACTCCCTTTTCTCACTTCCCTGGAGTCCATCTCAATTGAAGTTATGTCAGGGTCATGAAAGTCATTTTGAACAGGTTCGGCCATTAAATATGTAAGCAGCTTTGTAAGTTTCATTGTATCAAACCTCTCAGAAATTCTATTCATTCTTTTATCATGATAACCGTTTATAAAAGTCAGAATGGCTTTTAAACATACAGTTCATATTTTAGCGTAAATAAAAGGATACATCCAGTTAATCTTAAAAGTTATCTTCTTTTTTTCTCTTTACGATAAGAGGCAGCCGAAAACAATCGGCTGCCTCAAAAAGACTCATTCTTCACTCAAGTAAACACGGATCTTTGAGCCTTCTTTTACTTTCGTTCCGGCTGCAGGTGATTGTTTCACAATTTTGCTTCCTTTTCCTGAGGAGTCAATATTCAAATTGACAAGCAGCGACTCAAGATCAGAGACAGACATCCCTACAACATTCGGAACCTCTATTGTTTTTGTGTCGTTCCATTGATATTTTTTCTCGATTTGATTTTTTCGCGGTTTCACGCCGAGCTCAGGCAGACTGTCTCTCATCATATTTCCGACAATCGGCGCGGCGACGGTTCCCCCGAATTGAATCGTGCCTTTCGGATTATCAACCGCGACATACACGACAAGGCTCGGGTCATCAGCCGGCGCAAAGCCGATAAAGGAGACGATATGGTTGTTTTCGAGATATTTGCCGTCTTTGACCTTTTGTGCGGTACCTGTTTTTCCGCCGACGCGATATCCTTCCACAAAAGCATTCCGCCCCGTTCCCTGAGCGACGACGCTTTCTAAAGCATATCTGATCTGCTTTGACGTTTCCTGGGAAATAACTTGCCTTTTCGCAATCGGCGATTGTTTCTTAACAGTTTTTTTCGTAACGGGATCAACCCACTCTTTGGCGATAAACGGAGTATAAAGCGTTCCGCCGTTTATTGCTGCGGAAACGGCTGCCACCTGCTGAATCGGCGTGACGGAAACCCCTTGTCCGAAAGCGGTTGTCGCCTGTTCGACCGGGCCGACTCTGTCAAGCGGAAATAAGATCCCCGTTCCTTCCCCTTGCAGATCAATGCCCGTTTTCTTTCCAAAGCCGAAGTCCTTAATATATTGAAACAGCTTTTGTTTTCCGAGTCGTTCCCCGAGCTGTACAAACCCGGGGTTGCAGGAATTTTGAACGACTTCAAGATAAGATTGCGAACCGTGGCCGCCCTTTTTCCAGCATCGGAGGCGGGCGCCGTCGACCTCGGCAAATCCTTTGTCATAAAAGTGGTCTCTTTGCAAGTTTACTTTTTGCTCTTGGAGCGCCGCCGCAAGCGTAATAATCTTAAAGGTCGAACCCGGTTCATATGTGCTCCATACCGGCAGGTTTCGGTTGTAAACGGACGGATCCACCGATTGATAGTCAGCCGGATCAAAATCAGGACGGCTTGACATGCCGAGCACTTCCCCGTTTTTCGGATTCATTGCGACCGCAATCATTCCGTCCGGGTTATATTTCGCCGCTGCATTGTCGAGCTCCCTTTCTATAATCGTCTGAACCTTGGCGTCAATCGTCAATTTCATATCAAGTCCGTCTTTCGGAGGGGTGTAATCATCCGCTTCATCAGGCATTTTCTTCCCCTTGGCATCCGTATAAAATTTCACGGATCCCTTTACACCTTTTAAGTCATCATCATAATAAGCCTCCAATCCGAGAAGGCCCTGGTTATCAATACCGGCAAAACCGAGAACATGGGACAAAAAGCTTCCGTACGGATAATGGCGGATGCTGTCTTCAGCCACATAAACCCCTTTTAAGTCGAGCGCTTTGATTTCTTTCGCTTTTTTATTGGAAATTTTCCGCCCCTCGGGTGAGATTTTTTCTATGGAGGTTTTCTTAGTAATGTGTTTGTAGACCTTCTCTTCCGACATATTTAAAACTGACGCGAGAAGTTTGCCCGTTTTTATGGGATTTTGGATCTGGCGCGGTACGACAAAGACGGTCGGCGCGCTTTTATTAGTAGCCAGCTTCACGCCGTTTCGGTCAAGGATCTCTCCCCGCTCAGGCTCAAACGGCAAATTCCGGCTCCAGGAATCCTTAGCCAGTGAAGTCAGCTTTTCTCCCATCACAAATTGGACATAGCCTAATCTGCTGTCAATGATCAAAAAAATGATTACGCCAAAAAGCAAAACCAGTAATAAACGTTTTCGAACCGTTACATTTGAAACGCGCAAGGGACCGTCCACTCCTTATTTAGGCTTGTTTCAATTTATGCCTCAGCTTGGACACATAGAACGGCGGCGCATAAAAAAGAAGCCCGCGGGCATCCGCGGACTTCTCTGTCCCGTTAATCAGGATTTTTAAATTTCACCTTGATCACGGTATTTTCTTTCAGTTCTTTGCCTTTTTTCACACTTTGGCTTGAAGCGTAACCTTCACCGCTCACATCAATGTGAATGCCTGATACTTTGCTGAATTGAAGCACTTCCCGTCTCGACCATCCGGACATATCCGGCATCGTCATCTTTCCGTCTGTTTTTAAGAAGATTTTCTGATTGGTGATTACATCTTCTCCGGCTGTCGGATACTGCTCTTTTACGGCAACATCGCTGCCGATGACAATCGGTGTGAGATGTTCATTTTTTGCTTCCTTCTCAGCGCTCTTGACCGTCTTATCTGTCAGGTCAGGCATCTTTTGGCTTTTCGTTTCTTCCTGACCGGAATCTGTTTTTTCCGTCGGTTCGATATTCATGTAGTGGAGGCTGTTTTTCATCGTCGGGTTAAAGATTTCCGCGACAGGATCAGAGCTGCTTTGCCCCGCTTTTAATTGCGGCTGCTGCACGGCTACATAGATGACGAGCTTAGGATCATTTTTCGGCGCCATGCCCATGAATGAAAACACATAGTTGCTCGTTCCCTTTAAATATCCGCCCGTCCCGGCGATTTGTGCGGTTCCCGTTTTACCCGCGACGTCAAATCCTTCAATTTTATAAGGTTTTCCCGTTCCGATGTCTGACGTCACGACTTCTCCGAGCAGATTCCGGACTTTTTTCGCCGTATCGGCCGAAATCGGCGTGCCTACTTGCTCTGGTTTTGTCTGCTTGACGACTTTTTTCGTATCGGGGTCGACAATATGATCAATGACGTAAGGTTTCATCATTTTGCCGTTATTGGCAATCGCCGTGACCGCCTGCAGCTGCTGGATCGGCGTTATCGCCGATGCTTGGCCGTAAGCCGTAGACGCTTTGTCAAAATCATATTTGTAGTTAATTTTACTTGATACTTCACCGGGCAGATCAACCCCTGTTTTTTGATAGAGCCCGAATTTGTGCAGGTACTCATTAAACCGGTCAAACCCCAGTTTTTCGTTGGCCAGTTTGGCAAAAGCAACATTTGAAGACCTCATAAGGCCGTCATGGAAGCTTGTCATGCCCCAGCCGGCGCCATCGTTCCAATCTTTAACAGGTCCGCCTCCCACTTTATATGTTCCTGATTTATATTTCTCGTTTGCAGAAAACACATTTTCCTGAATCGCCGCGGCAAGCGTAAAGATCTTCATCGTCGATCCCGGTTCATATGCGTACGACACTAAGTCGTTGTAATAATTGGTGACGTTTCTGATATTCGGGTCAAAACTCGGACGCTGCCCCATCGCAAGCACTTTGCCTGTTTTCGGTTCTACGACAGCCGCCATAATTTTTTTCGGTTTATATTTTTCCGCTACTTTCGTCATGCTGTCTTCTAAAAAGGTTTGAATTTTCTGATCAATGGTTAAATATACATTGTCACCGTTTTTAGGTGCGGTGATTTTTTCGTTGCTGTTCGGAAGTTTCCAGCCGGATTTATCACTTTCGTAAGTGACGGATCCGTCGCGTTCCGTCAGATAGTTGTTCAGTATTTTTTCAAGCCCTAAAGAGCCTTGTATCTCGTTTGTTT
This sequence comes from Bacillus sp. SIMBA_031, assembly GCF_046535225.1. NCBI lineage: Bacteria > Bacillati > Bacillota > Bacilli > Caryophanales > Bacillaceae > Bacillus > Bacillus sp. SIMBA_031. The sequence continues at coordinate 632,845 of NZ_JAWRXC010000001.1, read as the reverse complement.
TTTCATTCACATCGGCATAGCCGAGAACATTTGACAAAAATATGCCGTTCGGATAGTAGCGCTTCGTATCTCTTAAGAAAGAGATACCCGGAAGATTCATTTTTTCGATCTTTTGTTTTTTCGCATAAGAGATATCGCGGCCGGCTGAACCGAATTCCACCTGCTTCGCGCCATCCCTGTTTAAGATGTCCAGAATCTTGCTTTTATCAAGATTAATAACGGTCGCCAGTTTTTCCGCCGTTTTCTCTTTGTCTTTGACATGCTGAGGATGCTTCGGATCACTCGTCATTTTTTTATCAAGCACGGCAATGAGCTTATATGTCGCCGTGTCCTCTGCAAGCACTTTGCCGTTCCGGTCAAGAATAGAGCCGCGGCTCGCTTCTATCGTCCGCTTTTTTTCGTGCTGCTCGGTCGCTTTTGTTGCAAGTTCTACACCGTTTGCTTTACCGGTTAATTGAATGTACGCCATTCTCCCGAGAATGACAAAGAAAAAGAGAGCGAAACAAATACTGAGTATCGCTGCTCCTCTGTTCATAAACTTATTTTTTTTCGGCATGGGTTATCATTCCTGTATGTTTTTCACTTTTTTATCTTTCAGATTCAAACCGTGCTTTTTAGCGATATCCATCAGGCGCTGCGGCTGGCTTAAGTCAGCAGCCGTCTTTTCGAGATCACCGATCTGCTTATTCTTCTCAGATACTTTCTCCTCCAGTTTTTGCACCTCAATATTGGATTGGTACGCCGCGTATGCCTTTGATACGATAAACATTGATGTGGAGAGAACGGCAATGGCAAACAGGACGAGCAGCACCTTTTCCCCGAGTGTAATGGAAGCCCTCTTTTTGACAATCACCTTTTTTTCGGGACTTATCACTGGCCGTTGTTGTTTTTCCTGCTGGTAAGCTAAGTTGCTCATAGGCTGATGACCTCCTTTAATGTTGTCATTTGCTGCCCGTTATTTTCGTTTCTCCGCAATGCGGAGCTTCGCTGACCGGGCGCGGTTATTTTCTTCAAGCTCCTCTTTTGATGCCGTAATGGGCTTTCTCGTAATCAGTTTTAATTCCGGTTCAAATTCTTCCGGTATCACGGGAAGACCCGGAGGCAGTTCGGGAAGTGATGATTTTTCCTTGAATGTCGTCTTGCACATTCTGTCTTCCAGCGAGTGAAAAGTGATCACAGACACCCTTCCGCCCGGCTTCAGCACCTCTATCGCTTGCAAGAGGGCCTCTTCAAATACTTGAAGCTCGTCGTTTACGGCGATTCGAATGGCTTGGAATACACGTTTGGCCGGATGACCTCCGCTTCTTCTCGCCGGAGCCGGTATCGCGTCCTTTATTAGATCGACCAGTTGGCCGGTTGTTTGAATAGGCGATTTTTCTCTTGCCTCTTCAATTTTTCGGGCGATCTGCTTGCTGAATTTTTCTTCTCCGTATTTAAAGAAAATCCTCACAAGGTCTTCATACCGCCATTCATTTACGACTTCTTTCGCCGTAAGGGCGGCCGACTGGTCCATCCTCATGTCCAGCGGTGCGTCATGATGATAGCTGAATCCCCGTTCCGGTGTATCAAGCTGCGGAGAGGATACTCCTAAATCAAATAAAATTCCGTCGACACTCGTAATGCCGTGTTCATGTAAACACTCTTTTAAATAACGAAAGTTGCTTTTTACCAGAATAAGCTGTCCTTTGTATTCGGACAATGTTTTCTTTGCGTTTTCAAGTGCTGTGTCATCTTGGTCAAAGGCGATCAAGCGTCCTTTTTCCGATAATTGCTGCAATAAATATGTACTGTGCCCGGCGCCGCCAAGGGTGCAGTCCACATAGGTTCCGTCCGGTTTGATATTCAAACCGTCGACGGTTTCACGAAGAAGTACTGTCTTATGCTGAAACATTTGTGTCGGTCCCACCTTTATAAGGAATGAATTGAATTGTCAGTTGTTGTTGTGATGCACGAAGATCCATTATATATCAAATCCAATCATGTTTTCAGCAATTTCAGCGAATGAATCTTCTTGCTCTTCTGTGTATTGTTCCCATATTACCTTACTCCACAATTCAATTCGATTGGAAACCCCGATGACAACACATTCTTTTTCCAGTTTTGCGTAATTCAGAAGAGATGACGCAATATTAACCCTTCCCTGCTTGTCCAGTTCGCATTCGGTCGCACCGGAAAAAAAGAATCGGGTAAATGCGCGGGCGTCTTTTTTGGTGAGCGGCAGAGCCTTCAGCTTTTCTTCAATCAGCTTCCATTCATTCATCGGATAGCCGAAAAGGCATTGGTCCAGTCCTCTGGTCAGCACAAACTGCTCACCGAGGCCATCTCTGAATTTTGCGGGTACGATCATGCGGCCCTTTGCATCAACAGTATGCCGGTATTCACCCATAAACATGATAAGGACCCCCACTTTCTCCCCTAAACTCACCACTATCCGCCACTTCTCTCCACAACCTCATTTTACACTGTTTACACATAAAAAAAAACCCTGAACTATTCAGGGTTCTTTAAAACTTTATTTCAAAGTTTGACAATCTGATGTTGGTTTTGAAAAGAAAATGGCAGATGTTTGAAGGTTGTGAAGAATTTTGGACCGTAGCGGTTCAAATAATACATCACATTCCAAATCCGTTCCTGCGGAGCGCCGAGCGGTCTGATGCTGTTTTGGATTCTTTCATAGTCACGCAGCACAAAGCCTTCTTTTTCTTCAATTCTTTTCGTTACCGTCCGTTCTAAAAACAAGAGCTGATCTTGAATGAAGGCGGCATTCTTCTGTAAGAGCGGCTCAAGGCTTGAATCGACTTTCAGCGCTTCGTCCCTTGCGCGTTTATGGACAGCTTCAATCTGCGACTTCGCCTGTTCCATTACAGAAGAAAACTCTTCCGGAATCTGCTCTTCAAAATAAGTGTCTTTCAGGTGTCCGGTGCCGTGTTCGATCGCTTCCTGAAGCGGGATATTCCGTTCTGAAAGCTTCTTTTCAATATGGCGCTCAAGAATCGTAATGTTCAGTCTCGGCACTACCGGCGTCATGCGAAAGCCCATTAATGAGAAAGCCTGCTTCAGCTCACCCCAATAATTGATCTCCCCCGGCCCCGCGATAAACGCCAGAGTCGGAATGAGAAACTCCTGCATAAGCGGCCTTGTCACAACGTTATTGCTGAAACATTCCGGTTTTTCTTCCATATGGGTATGAAGCTCGTCGTTCGTCCACTTCAGGTCAAGCTCCTTAATGACAAAAACGCCGTTTTCTTTTTCAATTAAGAAACGCTCTCCCTCGTGTTCGTAAAACAGATTGGCCTGATCTTTGTCCGATTCAATAATCGGGTGATAACCGGCTTCCCGCATAAGACTCTGCTGGTCTGACACGGCTTTGGCAAGCTCATGATTGTGTTTTAAAATCTGCTGAAACATACTCGTTTCCAGCTTTTTAATCCCCGGATCTCCCGAATTCATCAGAATAAGGCCTTCTTCTTGAAACAAGTCGGCGATCAACAGCTCAAAAAAGTCCGTGAATGTCTCTGATGAGCGTAAACATCGCTTCACGTTTTGAAGGAGTGTGTTTGTGTGATCCGTTTCCTCAAAAGCAGCGAACACTTCATCAATCCAAGCCGCGCATTTTTCCTGATCAAGCTCGGTTTTAGCCGCCGATGTTTTTTTCCAGTACGACTGCGGCAGTTTCTGTTTCACCGGACCTTTATTCTCTGCTGACGTATGCACAAAATTGATTTCTTCCAGATCGTGATCTTCACCCGCCACCCAGAAAATCGGAACGACAGGAATCTGTAACACCTCTTCCTGCTGTCTGGCAAGTACGATAATGGAGATAATTTTATGTATGGTGTAAAGAGGCCCCGTTAAAAGACCGGCCTGCTGGCCGCCTACAACCGCTGCGCTTTTTGGATCTCTCAGTTTTTCGATGGAGGCCTGCATGGCGGCGGAGTGAAATTTTTCGTGATAGGAGGATAAATAATCCGCTAATTCTTCTCTGGCAAACGGCCGCGATGACAGGTCATGAAGCCGCTTTTGCCATACGCCCTCTGAATGAATATCATAATCAAAAAATGAAGACATGTTTTCTCCATCTATATAGTGCTGCACAAACTTATTTTGACTTTTGATGGAAAGTTCAGTTAGCTGCATCTGTCTGGAACTTCCTTTCTCCAATAAATAGTTAGGTTTCCGAAATGAGTATAGCATGTTACCGGAAAACCTCAAAAGACTTTGTTTCAGTTTCTTTCTAACGCTTTTATGCTGCGGTGTAAAAACGTGAGATGAACGGCCGGCAATCCGCGGCTTTCCGCTTCTTTTACAAGGTAGCCGATAATCGCATCGGCCTCTGTCCGCCTGCCTGCCATGATATCAACGAGCATGGAAGAATGATTTTTTTCCGTCAGTCTGCAAACTTCGCAAACCTTGTTCCACGCTTCTTCTCTATCTGCAAGGCCAAGTATTGTCTCCGCTTCTTCAAACACGTTTCTCATATATTTTTTGTAAGCGTCATTTGTTACCAGCTCTCCGTTTTTCACGCGCAGCAATGCAGTTAACGGGTTGATGCATACATTTATGATCAGTTTTCCCGTTAATAGCCGATACCAGTCGTTCTCATCATATACGGGAAAATCCCGGTGCATGCCGGAAAAGATGCTTTTGAGCGTTTCCGGCCGGGAAGCGCTGAATACACTCCATCTTACGGCTCCCGCTCCCGTATGTTCAACGGCATGATCTGAAATCTTTTTTGCTCCGTGCTCAACAGTGCCGACATAAAGCGAATGATCCGTATGCCAATCTTTAATGTCGTGTATGTGTCCCATGCCGTTTTGCAAAAACAGCACATTCGTCCCTTTTATCGTCTCAAGATCCCGCAACACAGCACTTAGCTGGTGCTGTTTAACGGCTGCGATTAAGAGGTCGAATCCGGAAGTGATGCCTGTTTGCGCTCTGCATGCCGCCGTACATTCTATTCCGTCTTTCAAAAGCCGTATACCGCCTGAGTTAATCGCATCAGCCTGCTCCGTCCGCCGCGTAATGACCGTTACCTGATGGCGGGACGATAAGTAGTAAGCACATAAAAGGCCTACCGCTCCGCCGCCGATAATTCCGATTTTCACACTGTCACACCCTATATCTGCATTTTTCCATATTATCATAGCAGAAGCCGCCGCAAATTACTTCAATTTCGTTTTGAGCAAAAAGACTGGCAAGCATATTATAGTTGGAATTTTCAATTAAAGCGTTTACAATAATGGTAGAACACAACAAAGGGGGAGTTTGTGTTGAAAATAGAGCGACTGCTCATCAACTTTAAGACACTCGAAGAATTTAAAAGGTTTAAGGAATACGGGATGCAGGAGCTGTCGATGCTTGAAGATCTTCAGGATAATATCATTGAAAATGACAGCACCTCGCCTTTTTACGGGATTTACTTCGGGGATAAACTAGTGGCGAGAATGAGTTTATATCAGGTAAACGGAGGCGCGAATCCGTATTTTGATCAGCGTCAGGACTTTTTGGAACTTTGGAAGCTTGAGGTTCTTCCGGGCTATCAAAACAACGGATACGGAAAAGCGCTTGTTGATTTTGCAAAATCCTTCAGAATGCCGATCAGGACAAATTCACGCATGAAATCAGCAGATTTCTGGGATAAGATGAATTTTGAGCCCGTTAAATATGATATGGCGCGTGATAAAGGAGAAAATCCTTATATCTGGCATCCCGATATGGACGGTGAAATGACATCCGGAGAAACGGCATAATAAAAAACCGGCCGGGCGCCGCCCCCAGGCCGGTTCATTTACAGGCTCTGCGCCGATTTTCTGTCGTCTTCTTTTGAATTGACCATCCTTCTCGCTCTGTCCATAATGTCAATTAGCGCTTTATAATCTTCTTCCGTCATCTCCAGCTTGTTTCTCAAGCTTTCATTTTCCTCACGCAGATCCTCGACTTCTTTTTGCAGCGCGGTCAGCTGTTCTGTGAGTTTTTCTTTTTCATGACGCACATCCGCTGCGGCCGGCGACTCTTTAAATTGCTGCAGAAACAAAATGACATCATCAATGGACAGCTCTTTTTCTCCTTCCGCCCTGCGGATCGGAGGCTGTTTGACGGTTCCCGGCAGATTGGCGGAATGCACCCCGATCTGCTTTCTTAATTCCTTCCGCTGTTTTTTCGCCAGTTCTATCCCTGACTGATATTGTTTTCTGACATAAGAATTCCATCTGAACCCGCAGGCGGCAGCCGTTCTCGTCAGCGCTCTGCCGACTTCTTCAAAAGCGGAAAGCTGGGTCCCGCCTTCCCGAATATGCCTGAGCACCACTTCGGCCAGCAGCAAATCTTCATCTTGCGTCCACGCGTCTTGTCTCGTTATCGTCAATCGTATCTCCCTCCATATTTGCTCATTTACCTCATACATATGCCGCTGATAGATTAGATAGACTACTGGGGCTCACAATTTTTTCGGCGGAAGCAGACCGGAGGGGCAAAAAAAAGAAAAGCGCAGGAACCGAGATTCCCGCGCTTTTCTTCATACATTAATTGCTTTTAACATTTATGTCTTTGCCGTTGTATGATCCGCATGCTTTACATACACGGTGAGACAATTTCATCTCTCCGCATGACGGGCATTCTGTCATACCAGGTACATTTAGTTTGAAATGTGTACGGCGCAATCTTTTTTTCATTTTAGAAGTTCTTCTAAAAGGTACAGCCATTATTCCCACCTCCTTAAAGAGTTAAGATTCATCATCTTGTGTTAAGAGCTTTTTCAGATCCGCAAGTCTGGGGTCGATTTGATTTTTCTTGTCTTCCTCAGAAATCACTTGCCAATCCTTCCCCACTTGGGGAGCGGCTCCTTCTTTTTGTTCAGTTTCACAAAAGACTTGCATAGGAATTTCTAAAAGAATCTCTTCTTTTATGATCGGAGTTAAGTCGACGATATCGTCTTCAGCAATATGAACGTCCTCATCTTCTATATCATCCGACTTATGAAATCTAAACAGTTCTTTTGTCGCGATTGTAAATGGATACGGCACATCAACTAAAGTTCTTGAGCACGGCAAAACCATTTCGCCTGAAATCGTAAAGTCAAACGAAACTTGCTTGGATTCAATCTCCGCGCGGCCCTTCACCCGGACAGGAGAAATGCGGCGGATGTCAGAATTCAATTTTGTCAGCTCATTTAACTCAACTGTTTCATCAAATTCAAAGCTCTTTTTCGCCATTTGATGAAGCTGATAAATCGTCCATTTCATTTGTATCACCTCAGGAAAGCAACAAACATGATTATAGCTTTTCAGAATGTTTTTGTCAATATTTTTTCTTTACAGCATAATGCCGCCGTCATGCAATCGTTGACAGCCGGATAGGCTATGCATACACTAAACGAAACGGACTAAAATATGCACTTCATTTGCAAATGTACCACACGAAGCAAAACATAGCAAGAAAGGCGGGACAAATATGAAAGCAGTCGGCCTGGTTGTTGAATATAATCCCTTTCATAACGGACACCGCTATCATGCGGAACAAGCAAAAATCAAAACGGACAGCAGCGTCGCGGCGGCGGTGATGAGCGGCCCTTTTTTGCAGCGCGGGGAACCGGCCGCCGTCTCAAAGTGGGCCCGGACAAAAATGGCGCTGGAAAACGGCGTGGATATTGTCATTGAGCTCCCTTATATATATGCCGTACAAAAAGCGGAATTATTCGCGCGCGGCAGCGTTTCGCTTCTTCATCATTTAGGATGCAGCAGCTTGTTTTTCGGCAGCGAAAACGGGCGGATCGAACCCTTTATTGAAGCGTCTGAAGCGTTCAGCCGAGAGGAAGATGACTGCAGCCTGATTCTGAAAGAGGAGCTGAAAAAGGGTCTCAGCTATCCGGCCGCCGCCTCAAAAGCTTTTTCACACATATTCAAAGGGCGGGACATGCTCGATTTGTCCAAGCCGAACAATATTCTCGGTTTTCACTACGTTAGAGCGATACACACCTCCGGTTCCGCTATGAAGCCTTATACGACAGCCAGAATCGCTTCCCAGTATCATGACGCCGAGCTTCCCGGAGATAACAGCCGGATAGCCAGCGCAACAAGCATCCGGAAAGCGCTGATAGAAAAAGGAACGGCGGCCGCAAGGAGCTTTCTCCCGGAAGCGTCTGCGCGTGAGCTGGAGGCATACAGAAATTCATACGGAATATGGCACAGCACGGAAGACTATTTTTCATATGTAAAATACAGCCTCAGCACTCTTTCCGCTGAAGAATTGAGCCGAATCTATGAAGTGGAAGAAGGCCTTGAGCACAGAATTCTGCGCACCATCAGACAAGCCCGATCCTATCGCGAAATGATGGAACGATTGAAAACAAAACGATACACGTGGACGAGGCTGCAGCGGATGAACACGCACATTCTGACACGGACGAAAAAGGAAGACATGCATCGGCTCTTACAGCCTTCAAGCGCTCCTTATATCCGTCTTCTCGGAATGACGAAAAAAGGACAGGCGTACCTGTCGGCAAAGAAAAAAGAGCTTACCGCACCTCTCGTCAGCAAGCTCTCTTCTTTCTCTCATCCCGCTCTGGATCTGGACATACTGGCGGGACGGGTTTACAGCCTGCCGATAAACGAACCTGAACGCACATTGTTTGAGAAACAGGAATTTTCACAAGCCCCGATCCGCTATGATGAAGACAAAAAGCGTTTTTTGAATGCGTAAAAAAAGCACCTGACTGTATCAGGTGCTTTTTACTTTCAGCTGATCCAAATAGTCAAGTGCGTCCTGCATGGTGTCGACAGGGACGATCTTCATATCGGACTTGATTGCTTTCGCCGTTTTTACCGCATTTTTGTAATCAGAATTTTCAGCTCCGTTTTGATTCGGCGCAAAGAAAATATCTTTTCCCGCTTTGTCTGCGGCGACGACTTTCTGATCGATTCCGCCGATCGGTCCGACTTTGCCGTCCACGTCGATTGTCCCCGTTCCGGCTATATTATAGCCTTTTGTTTCGTCAGGTTTTGTCAGCTGGTTGTAAATTTCTAAAGACATCATGAGACCCGCAGAAGGCCCGCCGATGTTTTCAATGCTGAAATGAAGATCCGGCTTCACTTTCACGTTCCGGTCCGTATATAATGCGACGCCGATTCCCGCTCTTTTCGGGTCGTCCGGGAATGATTTCAGCACAATGTCAACGGTCTTTTCTTTCGTGTCCCGTTCAATGTGAAACGTTACTTTTTCCCCCGCTTTTTTGTTGCTGATATAATCAATCAGCTTTTCAGCGGATTCGTATGTTTTCCCGTCCGCGCTGATGATTTTATCACCGACCTCTATTTTTCCTTTTGCCGGCATGTCAGAGACGACTGAGCTGGCGAAAATCCCGTTAAATGAGTATTTCACCTGTTTCCCGGCTTTTTGATAAGCGGCAATGACCGCGTTTTCTTGGGAGCTTTTCATCATTTGCAGCTGGCGCTTCATATAATCCGAGTCCGATTCGCCCTCTTCTTTTATGCTTTCATCAGAGACGATTTCATCGTAAGGATGCACTTTCGCCCAAAGATATGTATACGGATTGGCGGGGCCTACTTTGACAGTCATCAAGGAAAGGCTTCCTTTTTCAGGATAGCCTCCGTCCACCTTAATCAGCGGTCTCAGCTCTGATGCTTCTCCCGGCTGTGTGATGTAATACGGAAGCTTAATAAATGTAACAGCGATTAATAAGATCAGGATGATAAACACCCAGCGAAAATGTTTTGCTTTCATATGAGCTAGCCCTCCCAGTTCTCTATTTCTTGTTTAATCCGGCCGATCATCCGGTCTGCGGCTTCTTCGCCCGCTGTGATCATATGATCAATGTTGGCAAAAGAACTTGAGCTGAATGATTCAAGAGAAGGGCGGATCATGACGTCTGCGGCAATGGTCTGGTGACGGACCAATTCATTTTGCAGTATATCCATACTTTGCATGATTACATCAAAAATATGTGCCGCCTTTTCCGTTTTTTTCACCCGGGATACGTCAGAGGCGATGACGATATCAGCACCCATATCTTTTACGGCGGAAACCGGTATTCTGTCGACCACCGCGCCGTCGACTAACATACGTCCGTTCATTTTTTGCGGGACGAAAACGCCCGGTATGCTGATGCTCGCTCGGACGGCTTCGGATACTGAACCTTTCGTAAAAACAAGCTTTTCGCCGGTCTGAAGGTCGCAGGCCACGATGCCGAGCGGGATCCGCAGTTCTTCTATCGGCTTGCCGTACGTATAGGCATGAACGAGCTGCCTGATGCGGTCCCCTTTTAAAAATCCGAGCCTCGGCATCGTATAATCCGCGTACAGCCGCCGCTTAAATGCTTTGGCGACTTTTTTCATCTTGGCCACGTCATGCCCGGCCGCATAAAAGCTTCCGACTAATGCTCCCATGCTGCTGCCGGCAATCATATCAATTGGAATCTGATGCTTATGTAAACTGGATAACACTCCGAGATGAGCGATGCCTCTTGCCCCTCCCGAACCTAACGCTAACCCGATTGTAGGTTTGGCCAACGCGACGAACCCCCTATTAGACATCCTATACATGAATTCTATGGTCTAAATTGAACCCCTATGCTCGTATATTAGTACAGGATGACAAATAGGTACTTGCCCGGCCGCCTTTAAGGTCTGTTCTATATTTTATCATGATATAAATGTCAGTGTGCAATTTTAGCATCGGGGAGGTAAGAATGAATTTGTCTAAGTTTCATACATTTTTGATTTCATTGTTTTTCATTTTTTTGACGGCGACGGTTATTTCACACCCTCAGGCCTCATTCGAAGCCTCCAAAACCGGTCTTTCCATGTGGTGGGAGGTAGTTTTTCCTTCATTGCTTCCGTTTTTTATTCTATCTGAGCTTTTAATCGGATTCGGCATTGTCAAGTTTGTCGGCCTTTTACTCGAACCCTTTATGCGTCCCATTTTCAGAGTGCCGGGGGTCGGCGGATTTGTACTGGCTATGGGCATGGCTTCAGGCAATCCGGCCGGCGCGAAGCTGACTGCACGGCTGCGCCAGGATAAACAAATCTCCAGAGTAGAGGCTGAACGCCTCGTCTCTTTTACCAATTCATCCAATCCGTTATTTATATTCGCTGCTGTGGCAGTCGGCTTTTTTCATAACGCGTCTCTCGGCATTCTGCTGGCATCGGCTCACTATCTCGGAAACATCGCCGTCGGCCTGACGATGCGTTCATACGGACGGAAAGAAGAAGCGGCGTATACCGGTAAAAAGACGATCGCTCTTCCTTCTCTGAAGGAAGCATTTCTGGCCCTCCACAAGGCGCGGCTTTCGGAAAAGCGGCCGCTCGGAAAAATTTTGGGCGACGCCGTCACCTCTTCTGTACAAACCTTGCTGATGGTGGGCGGTTTTATTATATTGTTTTCGGTTTTCAGCCGGTTATTATCAATCGTACAAGTCATGGATGTGCTTTCTGTATTTACAAATGCGCTGCTTTCGCTTTTTCATCTTCCGGCAAATCTGGACATCCCTCTTATCAGCGGAATGTTTGAAATTACACTTGGGAGCAAGCTGGTCAGTGAAGCTGATGCCGCCTTGCTGCCGAAAGCCATGATTGTGAGTTTTATTCTCGGGTTCAGCGGCCTTTCCGTACAGGCCCAGGTAGCCGGCATTTTATCGGAAACAGATATCCGCTTTAAACCGTTTTTCGCGGCGCGTATCCTTCAGGGCATTTATGCCGCACTCTTTATTCTCTTACTGTGGAAGCCGCTTTACCTTGCGTTGGACGAACCTTACCAGTCCGTATTCCTCCCTTTCCGCGATCAGGAAGCGGTATCTGCTGCCGTCAGCGGTTGGAATACGCTTGTTGAAACCGGGCCCGCTATCACGCTGACAGCTCTCGCCGTATACGCATTGATTTATTGTTACAGGCTGTCAGCACGGACAAAAAAAGGATGAGACGCCAATCAGCGCTTCTCATCCTTTAAATTTCTGCTTCAGCGCCTGTTCAACTTCCGGAGGAACAAACTCTGAAACAGGCCCGTTATATTTTGCGACTTCTTTTACGATGCTTGAACTTAAAAAAGAGTACTGATTGTTCGTCATCATAAAAAAAGTTTCTATTGATTCGTCGAGCACGCGGTTGACGGAAGTCCCCTGCATCTCATATTCGAAGTCAGAAACGGCTCTGAGCCCCCTGATAATCGCCTTCGCCTGCTTTTTTTTCGCATAGTCGATTAACAGTCCCTGTGACGTCTCGACCGTAACATTCGGTATGTCTTTTGTCACTTCTCTTAACAGCTCACATCGTTCCTCAACTGTAAACAGCGGCTGCTTAGAAGAATTATTGAGCACGCATACGTACACCTGCTCAAACACGTTTGCCCCCCGTCTGATAATGTCCAGATGTCCGTAGGTAACGGGATCAAAACTTCCGGGACATACAGCTATACTTGCCACATCATTACCCCCTATTTCGGTATATCGTCACTCCTGTAAGCCCGTAAATTTCCCTTCTTGTTACAGAAAGCGCGCCGATGGCTTCAGGAAGCGCAACGGCTTTATCATGCTCGGCTACGACAAAACCGTCTTCATTCAGCATGTTCTGCTCATCAATCATTTCGATAAGCGCTTTCAGCTTTTGTTCCTTATACGGAGGATCTAAGAAAATTCCGTCAAAACCTTTTTCCCGTTTCGCCGCGGCATAGAGGGCCCGCTCTGCATCATTGCGGTATACTTCCGCTGAAGACAGCAGATCAAGCGCTTTGATATTCGCTTTTACCGTTTGGATGGCTTTGAAGTCACGATCCACAAAGATACAGCGGTCAAATCCGCGCGACAGCGCTTCAATCCCGAGACCGCCGCTCCCCGCAAATAAATCCAGCCCCGTTCCTCCGTCAAAATACGGGCCGATCATATTAAAAATAGACTCTTTTACTTTATCCGTCGTCGGCCTTGTTGATGTGCCCGGCACAGCCTTTAAGGCTCGTCCTTTTCTTGAACCGGAAATTACTCTCATTATTCACACCACTTTTTCTGAAAACTTTGATGTTTCTCATCGGCTGAGCCGTTATGTATAAAAACAATCCCTATCTTATCATAAAGCATTCTTTCAAACAATGAACGTGAAAAACGTGTATACATATTCACATTCCTGTCAAGACTACGTGTAACAGCATCAATGAATGATGTTGTTGCCAACCGCGGAGAAGACTTACGTTTCCCCATAAGTTCTTCCTCCGGTTTCTCCTCTCCCTTTTCCTTCTCCTTAACTTGTTAAGGAATAGAAGGACCCCGCAGGTATCTGCGGGGATTTTTTTATATACCGATTTTATAATCGTACTCTTTCGCTTTATCAAGCTTTGATTCAAATTCCAGCTTTAAAAAAGGTTTATAAGAAGGCTCTACCTTCTTCACATAAGAATAAGAAGAAATCTTTTCCATTGTTTTTTCGATTAGATCCATATCGCAATACAGCACAACGTATTTCAGCCGCTTTGAAACATAATGAACGTTGCCGAATTTTCTCAGCATTTTGCTTTGTTTTAAGGAATGCAGATATACGATTATGCCTTGGCGCTTATTTTCCATCATGATCACCCGCCTGACTTTCTGTTCATTTTATGTAAAAGACGAGACGGCCGTCTCGTCAGGAAACTTTGCATCCGCAGCCGCCGCCGGAACCGCAGCCGCCGCCGCAGGATGACAGGCCGTCAAAATAAGGATTCCCCGTCGGCACTTTTACATGCTCCGAGACGGCCGTTCCGAGTTCAATGCTGATCTCGTCAAGCAGCGACTGAAGCTCAGTCTCCGCTTTTTTAAATTCGGCCACCTTATCGTTTAAATCCAGTTCCCGCTTCATTTCTCTCATTTTGCGGGAAATCTCTCTATAATCAGGATGGTATTTGCCAAAGCGCTGCACATCCTCATACTGCTCTTTAACGCTCATAAAAGAACGAATGATCCGCCCTGCCTCTTCATCTTCACGGAGACGCTTGTAACAATCGCGGTAATTTTCAGCCGCCTCAGACTGCAGAATCATGCCGGCAAGCTGCTCCGCTTCACTTTGAAGCTTGACGGACTCAATTGTTGCATACATAAATACGCACCTCCAGTTGCTAGTTTACCATGAAACCACCCAATTGGAAAATGCGGCGTTTAAACGCTTTTTAATCCTGTGAACGCATGGCGTGAACCATCTGCATCATCATCTGCGCCATTTGAATCCCGTTTGAGAATTGGCTTACCCGATGCGGTATCGTCTTTTCATAAAAATTCATCATGTCAAGCTGAAAGGAATTGAGATCGTCCGGTTTTCTCGCAAGTCTGCGGTACCAGACGGGACGCTGCCGTATAAACCGTTTCCGTTCCTCATCTGCGGATATGAATTCCTGAACCTCTTTTCGCATACACGATCCCCTTCTTTAATCCTTCCTGAACGAAAAAGGATGTTGTCCGGAGCCTTGCCGGGGCTGCTTCGTGCTGCTCCCCGAAAATTGGCTTAAAAGGCTTTGCAATGATGAAATGGATTGGCTCATTTTATTGATCTGCTCATTCATTTGGTTGATATCCATCTTTTTGACGGCAGTGACCATTTTTGAAACGAAATCGTTTTTTTCAGCTGGTTCCTGTTTGGTTTCCGCGTCGGAAGAAGGCTGAACGGCCTCGTCTTTAAAAGGGTTCCATATCGGATCATCCTCGCCCAGAAGCACCCAATTTTCATAGACTTCCTGCCAGCTTCTTTGTTCCTTGCGAACATTTTGGATCAGTTTGGGATGCTTTTTTACGAATTGTTTAAAATCATCGATTGATTGCCGTGATTGCTGATTCGCCACAATTCTCACCCCCTCCGAAAAGTTTTGCCTGCTATAATGTATCGGTTCATGCGCCTTAATGTTCGCCTAAATTGCGAAAAAAAGCAGGTATATTTTTTTCAGCAGGAGCGCCGCTCGCGAAAAAACATAAAAAAACCGCGGGGGACGCGCCCCTCTGCGGTTTTTTACTGCCAAGGCTTAATGAAGTTTTGCGTATAATACTTCCGGTCCACGCCGACACCGAGGTGCGTATAATCCGGGCTTAACAGCGCCTTTCTGTGGCCTTCGCTGTTCAGCCAGCCCTCCACGGCTGCAGGACCGTCCACATAGTTGTAGGCAATATTTTCACCGGCCTCCCGGTATTTCACATCGCCTTTTTCCAAGCGATCCTTCAGAGTCCCGTATTTTTTTGAGACGTGAGAGAAATACTTGTTATCCTTCATGTCCTTGCTGTGGCCGAATGCCACTTTTGCGGCGCCTTCGTCCCATTTCAGCCTTGCAAGGCCATGTTTCACGCGGATGACATTTGTAATATCGAGAATCTGCTGCTCACTCGCTCGCTCAATGTCGTTCCATTTTTCATCAGAAACAGGTTCGGGTTCTGTCAGCTTTCCTCTGTACATGACTTCATACGGCCTTTGTTTCACAAGTGTTTCCGCATCAAATGCCCTGATGCTTGACAGATTCCCGTCAAATTTGTCCATGTACAGCTGAACATACATTCCGCCTATCTTGACGGTGGGACGGGTATTGATATCTTCTTCAGAAAACTCGAACCGATACGTGTTTCCCTTGTCAGTCACATTGACAAAAGGAGAAACCTGCGTCGTTTTAAAAACTTCGCCCGTCGATTCGCCGATCTTAAACGGTTTTGCGTTGATGCCGCTTCCCGAAGCGTATAAAGTCACGGCTTTATCATTCAAAATACCGACTTGTACGTATTGGTCTTTCCCCTGGTTGTACACCCACCACTCGTAATCGTAGGCAGAAGGATCTTTCCGAGACGGTTCCCCAAGTTTCTTTTTCACATCGGCGGCAGATTTCCCCATGAGAGAAAGCAGTCCGGATGACGGCATTTTCAGCCGTTTTCCGCTCTCTTCTTCATTGGAAACCTGAGGCTCCTCCTGATCCGTCTTTTTCTGAGGAGCCGATCCATATTGTATAAACAGAACATACGCTCCGTAAATAAGCAAAAGGATAACGAGAGCCCTTGCGATATTTTTCAACCTCTCACCCCCATATGTTCAAACCGTTCTGTTTTTGTTTACTCTTATACAGTACAGCCTATTTGCATCGTCCGTGATTTATGTTTAATGGATAAACCCCTCCGGACCGCCGTCTTCAGAAATGTCAGACAGCGCCCGGCCTGCTTGCTCATTTGATTGCTCGGCCAACGAAAGATCGCCGAGCGTAACAATGCCGACCAGTTTTTTATCCTTTGTGATGGGAATTCTTCTGAGCTGATGTTCAGCCATCAAATGGAGCACCTCCTCCACAGAGGCGTCTTCTTCTGCACTGATAACCCGCTCTGTCATTGCGTCGGTTATTTTTTGAGAGTTCGGCTTTTTTGAAGCAATTCCCCGTAATACGAGATCTCTGTCTGTCACGATCCCGACAAGGGTGGCGCCGTCTTCATCCACTATCGGAATAGCGCCGACATCCGCGTCTTTCATCTTCACCGCAGCTTCATATACATTATCTAATACTGTACAATATTGCAAGTCTGACGTCATGAGCTTATTGATCTTTGTCATTGCGGAATTCCTCCTTTTTTCTGCTACTATTGTCGTCAAATTTTTCTTTTTGCATACTTTCACCGTATGAATCATTGAAAGTGTAACGCTTTCATACTATGATTGTCAGGAAAGGGCATTTTTAAAAGGAGGGGGAAGGTTTGAAGTTTGAAAACAGCGGTCTTGAAGGGGTAACAGCGGAGCTCAGCCGCTTGAATGATCTGATGGAAGGTAAAGGGCTCATTCTGGCTGGACAATGGGATTATGAAAGAGTGACTTACGACAAAAAGTTTTCAGTACCTGAGGGGACATTTTATCTGCGGATTCAAGGAACGGCAAAAGAGGGCGATGTCGGCGGCAGCCGGGCCGTGATTCAGCTGAAGGCCCCTCTTTTAGGAAAGCATTATTATCCGCACGGCGTAGAATACGGCAGCGCTGAAGAATTTCCGGAACATGTCGTCGCTGAAAGCAAAGCTTTACTGCTTGAATTGGAAGAGTCATTAAAAACAGTGCAAATGTAATAAAAAAGTACAGCATATTCTGCTGTACTTTTTTTCATGAGACGGTATGCTCGATATACGGCGGCTCTGACAGCGTATCTTTTTCCCGTTCCGTTCTGACCCACTGAAAAAAGATGACAGCCAAATATGTTCCGTAGACCGCCTCTTGAATGATTTTCATCAGTACTGCCCCAAGCTGCTGATCTTCCAGAGGAGGCAGCGTGTTGAACATCTCCGGTCCGGATAAAGGGATCTCCTCCAGCAAATCTAAAGGAACGCAAAGCTTCATTGCTTCGGCCCAAGCCGCCGGATCTGTATACGCGGCATACATGGGCGCCCCACTGAACATAATGAGCGCGCAGGCCGGCGTTAACAGAATCCCGTCTGCCATAATATACCCCAGCTTCATTAAACCGCTGAGACGGGGCAGACCGTCCACCTTATGCACAAGCGGCCACCACATAAAAAACGCCGTTACAAAGATGAGTCCGTTCATCAGCGTGTGATACAGCGAATCCGTTTTGACGAAATCAAATATAAACGGGATGTGATACAGTGAAAAAATACCGTTAAACAGCACTAATGCGATAAGCGGCATTGAAAAGAACGAAAACAGCGGCTTTACGACAGGACGGAAGATCAGTTTCTTCCATGCCCAGCCGGGAATTCCGGAAATCAACAGCGGCGGTACGACTAAAAACAGAACCGCCATCTGCGTCATATGAGCACTGAACATCACATGGCCCAATAAATCAACCGGACTTCCCGCAGCCGTGTAAAAAAATAGCGCGGAAAGCACAAACAGCACCTTCTCCTTAGCGGCCACACGTCCTTTATGCCGGCTGCACCAGTAAAAGTAAACACCTGTTATCACGGCAGTTATACAAAACAGATACGGGCTCCACATTGCGCGAAACCCGAACATTTCCAAATTAATCAAATCTCTCACTCCCCGCCGCCCCGATTACCACCAAATAATCGTGACAAATGCAAGCACGGTGATAAACGCGACAAATATTCCCGAATACAGAAATAATGACGGCGCTTCATGCCCCTTCTGGCTCATATGCATAAAGTAAAACAGCTGAAAGATGACCTGGATGACCGCAAGCAGGATCAGAAACGGCATCGTAAACCATCCGGCAATGCCGTCAGCAGCCACTGTCAAAAACGCGACAAGCGTAAGGCCGATCATCAAACCGAAGGATATGACCTGATATTTCATCTCCTCGGCATTTTTCTTTTTCCGATATTCGAGATCCGTACTGACAGTCCCTCTGTTTTTGTTATCGTCCATCGTTATCCCACCATCCCCATCAAATATACAACGGTAAAGATAAAGACCCACACGACATCGATAAAATGCCAATATAAGCTGGCCACATAATATTTCGGCGCATTATAAAGGCTGAGCCCTCTTTTCGCATTCCGGATCATCAGCGCGCTGATCCACAACAGCCCGAACGCCACGTGTGCTCCGTGTGTGCCGACGAGCGTGTAAAACGCTGAGCCGAGCGCAGAGCTTGTAATGGTAAAGCCGAATTCGTGAGTGTAATGCATAAATTCATAGATTTCCACCCCTAAAAATCCTGCTCCCAATAAAACGGTAACCAAAAGCCACACCTGCATTTTTTTAAAGGAGAAATTCTTCATATGATACATCGCATACACACTCGTTAAGCTGCTCGTTAAAAGAAGCATCGTCGCGATAAATACGATCGGCAGCTCAAACATCTCAGCCGTTGACGGCCCTCCGGCTTTAGATTCCCGTAAAGCAAGAAATGTTGCAAATAGCGAGGCGAACAGAACCGTTTCCCCGCCGAGAAACAGCCAAAATCCCAAAAACTTATTTTTCCCTTCCAGCGTTGCTTTTTCAGGAGAAGCCGGAAAGGTTTCAGCCGTCATTTTTTCCTGCAGCTGCATTACGCCTTCACCCCTTTATCATCATTCGGCAGATCTTCTTTGTGAATATGATAGCCGTAATCATCGACCACAGAGCGAAGCAGCATGGTAAAGAATGTGATGCCGAGCCCTATGAAGATAACCGGAAGCCCCCATGAATAATCGGAGTGGTATAGAAACCCGAACGCTGCGACAAACAGCCCGAAAGATATGATAAACGGCATGATGGAGCCGTTCGGCATATGAATGTCCTCTACAGGCTCTGCAGGCGCCATCCCTTCATTTCCGGCCTGCTTTTCAATCCACAGCGGGTCAAGTCCCCGGACAAACGGAAGCTGTTTAAAATTATATTCCGGCGGCGGCGAAGAGACCGCCCATTCAAGCGTACGACCGTCCAGCCACGGGTCGTTCCCGACGTATTTCCCCTTTATTGAGGTATAAATAATATTGACGACGAGTAAAGCAGCCGCGCCCGCCATGAAAAACGCGCCGATTGAACTGATCAGGTTGCCGGTATCAAGCCCCTGGCCGGGCAGATATGTGTAAACGCGCCGCGGCATTCCCATCAAACCGAGGAAATGCTGAATGAAGAAGGTAAGATGAAACCCGATAAAAAATAAGACGAACGAAATTTTCCCCATCGTTTCATGAAGCACCTTCCCGAACATTTTCGGCCACCAGAAATGCACGCCCGCCAGGATGCCGAACACAACGCCGCCGATAATGACGTAGTGGAAATGCGCTACGACAAAATACGTATCATGGAACTGATAATCTGCCGCTGCGGCCGCCAGCATGACACCCGTGACTCCTCCGAGTACGAAAGAAGGAATAAAGGCGACGGCATACAGCATAGGCGTCGTGAATTTGACGTTTCCTCCCCAGATGGTCAAAAGCCAGTTGAAAATTTTAATGCCGGTAGGCACCGCGATCGCCATCGTCGCAACCGCAAATATCGCATTAGCGATCGGTCCGAGTCCCGTCGTAAACATGTGGTGAACCCAAACCATGAACCCGAGAAAGCCGATCAGCACGATCGCAAAGACCATAGACGAATAACCGAACAGACGTTTCCTCGCAAATACGGGAATGATTTCTGAAAAAATCCCAAAGGCGGGAAGAATTAAAATGTATACTTCCGGATGCCCGAAAATCCAAAACAGATGCTCCCAGATTATCGTATTGCCTCCCAATTCAGGATTAAAGAAATTGGTTCCGAACAAACGATCCAGCATCATCAGCGCCAAACCGACGGTGAGCGGAGGAAATGCGAATAAAATGAGTGCCGACGCCACAAATGTCGTCCACGTAAACAGCGGCAGTCTCATATACGTCAAACCCGGCGCCCTCATATTAATAATCGTGGCGAGAAAATTGATCCCCGCAATGAGCGTACCTAAGCCTGATATTTGCAGGCCGAGCACGAAAAAGTCTATGCCGTGCCCTTTCGAATTAAGCGCAAGCGACGCGTACGACGTCCAGCCTGCATCAGGAGCGCCTCCTAAAAACCAGCTCAGATTCAAAAAGATGCCTCCGAAGAAAAACAGCCAAAATCCGAGCGCATTCAAAAATGGGAATGATACGTCACGCGCCCCGATCTGCAGCGGCACAACCGCGTTCATCAGCCCGAATAACAGCGGCATCGCCGCCAGGAAGATCATTGTCGTGCCGTGCATCGTCATAATTTCATTAAATTGCTGCGCACCCATAAAATCGTTCCCCGGCCTCAAGAGCTGAATCCTGATAAGCATGGCCTCAAGTCCACCGACGACGAAGAAAAATCCCCCGGCGATCATATATAAAATCGCGATTTTCTTATGGTCAACCGTCGTCAAATAATCCCAAAGCAAAGAGCTTTTTCTTTGCTGTCCTGTAAGCGTATTCATCATTTACGACCTCCCCCCTGATATCTCCCTGTCCTCACTTGTTCTCCGCTTTCAGCCCTTTTAAATATTCATACAGCGCATCCGTTTCAGCGTCCGAGAGCTTCGGATAAGTGCCTGTCATTTTATTGCCCGGTTTAATGCTGTCCGGATTTTTCAGCCAGGCTTTTATATTCTCTTTATTCGCATCCTTAATACCGGCCACTTTGACCCGTTCACCGAAGGTAGCGAGGTTCGGAGCCGTTCTTGCCGCTTCAGCCCGTTTATCATTGGGCTCAACCGCATGACAGCTTAGGCAGTTTTTTTCCTTAAACAGCTCTTCTCCTTGCGCGGCTAAACCGGAATCTGTTGTATGCTTATAATTTTTCATCGCTTTCGTCCATTGTTTAAATTCTTTTGACGGCAGCGGTTTCACTTTGAAATCCATCAGCGCATGTGAAGGTCCGCACAGCTCTGCGCATTTCCCGAAGAAATATTCTCCCGCTTCTTTGCTTCGTTTAGAATCGAAGGTCAGAAAGAAAGTATTGTCATTATCCGTATTCGTATCGATTTTTCCCCCGGCTGACGGAATCCAGAAAGAGTGTTTCACATCTGAGGACTTCAGCTTGAAATAAACGCGTTCATCTGTGGGAACGATCAGCTCCTGACTTGTCACAAACCCGTAATCAGGATACTCGAATTCCCACCAGTATAAATTCGCCCTTACATTAATCACGAGCGCATCCTCTGCTTTACGGTTTTTCTTATCCATCGGCGACGTATCCGCCAGCGCCAATGTATCGATGACAACCGGAATGACAAGAATAATCAGAAGCAGGATCGGAATAACGGTCCAAGTGATTTCTAAAAAACGGTTCCCCTCCACCTGTTTCGGTATCGTGTCTTCCCCTATACGCGACCGTCTGAATCTCACAATGACGTAAAAGAAAATAACTGCTACGACCGCAACGACGACAACCATGATAAGTGTGCTGAGCACCGTCAGATCATATTGTTTATCAGCCACTTCGCCGGCAGGCTTGAGTGTGGACAGAAACGGTTTTCCACAGCCGCTCAATAAAAGCGGCACTAAGGCTAATAATGATAAAAGACGCCAACGCTTTAACATTTCACCCAACCCCTTTTTTGAATCAGTACGAGATGCACAAGCAGTAAAACTGCTTCCAGCCGAAATACTTCATTTCCTCATTTCTTAAAATATGAGATTTTTTACTTAAAATTCCATCTATGTATAAAAGCAAAGCCGCCTGATTAAACAAAAGGTCAAGGCGGCGTTTACTAGTTGTCATTGTTTGTTTTGGCGATCAAACAAGCTCATTATTCAATTAAAACAGCGTGAAGACCACCATCGCTACAAAATAAATGGTCATGTAATTAAGCGAATAGACAAACATAAGAGTTGCCCACTTCATGATGTTTTTCATGCGGAATCCCATCAGTCCGAGAACAAGCCATCCGACATTCAGCAAAGTGCCAAGAATGACGATCGGAAGACCGAGACTGCCGAGGAAAAACGGCAGCGGCAGCAGGCATGCGACCCAGACGATAATCTGTCTTTTCGTCACTTCAAAGCCGTGCACTACCGGAAGCATCGGAATATTCGCTGCTCTGTAATCTTCCGTCTTTTTAATCGCAAGCGCTAAAAAGTGCGGAATCTGCCAGATGAATAAAATCATGAATAAAACCCACGCGACAACACCGATGTGCCCTTCAACCGCTGTCCAGCCGATTAACGGCGGCACGGCGCCTGATACACTTCCGACAACCGTATTAATCGTATAACGGCGTTTCGTCCACATTGTATAAAGAACAACGTACGTAAACACGCCGATAAAACCGATGACTGCTGCCATCACGGTGGTCATCAAAAGCATGATAAGTCCTAAAGCAATGAGTAAAATTCCTGACCACAGCGCTTGATTCGGCTGAATCTTTCCGGTTACCGTCGGTCTTACTTTCGTGCGTTCCATTAAATGATCAATATCACGGTCGTAATAGTTGTTAACCGCACAAGAACCGGCGATGATCAAAGAAGATCCTATTAATGTAAGAAGCACGGTGTTTAAATTGCCTAAAAAACTCAGACCGGATATATGTAACGCAAGCCACATGCCGGTAAAAGTCGTAATTAAATTCGAATTGACGATTCCTATTTTAATAAGCGAAAGGAAATCCTTCCATGCCGTCGTCTCTTCAATCTGTCCGTCTATAGCTGTATCGTTTAAAATTCTGGAATTAGCCATAACGTAAACCTCCCTTACAAACCTAAAGCAGGTTTTTTAAGACCTGCAACTCTATCATACAAGATAATGACCTGTAAAAAAACATCCTCTTAAATATTAAACGAGAAACAGGAATTTATTTGTGAACTTTTTATGAATTTTACCAAATCCGCCGGTTTCATAATAAAGCGGTTACTTTATTTCTATCAGACCCATCTGGAATAATCAACCCCATTATCTAAGAAGTCCTGATTCTATTATATTTTTGTGAACAAACAGAATTGAGAATTGCCACAAAACACATATTCGCTTACACTTGGTACGTATATCATTTTGTCCAGTTTGTTAAGAAGGTGAATGTAAAATGAATAAAGCTTTGAAAGCGCTCGGCGTGCTGACGACATTCGTTATGCTCGTCGTGCTGATCGGCGGCGCTCTTGTCACAAAGACAGGATCGGGTCTCGGATGCGGAAGGCAGTGGCCGCTTTGCCACGGCCGGTTTTTCCCGGAGCTTAACGCCGCTTCTATCATTGAATGGAGCCACAGACTCGCAAGCGGTGTCTCAATCGTTCTCGTGCTGAGTCTCGCTTTTTGGGCATGGAGAAAAGTCACGCCTGTTTTCCGTGAAACAACCTTTCTCGCCATTATGTCCATTATCTTTTTATTTTTACAGGCGCTTCTCGGCGCATTAGCGGTTGTTTTCGGATCAAATGCGCTCGTTATGGCGCTTCATTTCGGCATATCGCTGATTTCTTTCGCTTCTGTTCTGATTTTGACGCTGCTCATATTCGAAGCTGATAAATCAGACAAAAAGCTCGTCAAGCCGCTGAGAATCGGCAGGAAAATGCAGTTTCATATGATCGGCCTTTCGATTTACACGTATATCGTCGTTTATACGGGAGCTTATGTGCGCCATACGAAATCAAGCCTTGCCTGCCCTGACGTTCCGCTTTGCAGCAGGCTGAATCACGGGCTTCCGTCCCATTTTCAGGAATGGGTGCAGATGGGCCACAGAACGGCAGCGCTGCTTCTGTTCGTATGGATTCTTGTCGCTTTTGCACATGCGGTGCGCTCCTACAAAGACCAAAAACAGATTCTTGGAGGCTGGATAGCGGCTCTTGCCTTTGTTGTATTACAGGCGCTCTCCGGAATCATGGTTGTTTATTCAGAAATGGCCACCGGCTTTGCACTTGCCCATTCGCTCTTTATTGCCGGCCTGTTCGGCGTCTTATGCTATTTCTTATTATTAATCGCCCGCTTCCGCTATGAATCAAAACAGCGGAACATCTGAGGCACATGAAAAGGCCGAAGCATTAGAGCTTCGGCCTTTTTACATATAAAAACCTGATCGCACACGGGGGCGGATCAGGTTTTTTATGTTCATTTTTTACGCTTTTTCAATTTCGATCAGTAAATCGCCTGTCTGAATCGGTTCACCGTTTTTCACATGAATCTGCTGTATCGTCCCGGAGAACGGCGCCTGTACCGTCGTCTCCATTTTCATCGCTTCATTAATCATCAGATGATCGCCTTTATTCACCTTTGCCCCGGTTTCCGTTAACAATTTAATGACGGTTCCCGGCATGGATGCCGCAATGTGGCTTGGGTTTGTCCGATCTGCTTTTAATTTTTCCTGTACGGACGATTTAATGCTTTCATCTTTAATGACCACCTCGCGCGGCTGGCCGTTCAATTCGAAATAAACGACACGTGTTGCATCTGGCTGCGGTTCACCGATAGATACAAGCTTCACGATCAGCGTTTTTCCGCGCTCGATTTCCACTTCGATTTCTTCACCGAGTGTCATGCCATAGAAGAAAGTCGGTGTGTCTAATACGGAAATATCACCGAAGCGTTCTGCCGTTTTAACATATTCAGTAAACACCTTCGGATAAAGAGCATACGCGATTGCGTCCTGATCACTCAATTCCATCTGATGTGTTTCTTTCCATTCTTCTTTAATGCCTTCAAAAGATACCGGTTCAAGCAGCTCACCCGGTCTTACCGTGATCGGCGTCTGTCCTTTCAGAACGAGCTTTTGCAGTTTTTCCGGAAATCCGCCGTGCGGCTGGCCGATCTGCCCTTTAAAGAGCTCAACGACTGAATCCGGAAAATCAAGCGTTTCGCCTTTATCATAAACATCTTGTTCTGTTAAATTGTTTTGCACCATGTAAAGCGCCATATCTCCGACGACTTTGGAAGAAGGTGTTACTTTCACGACGTCGCCGAACATGCGGTTGACGACGCTGTACATGTCTTTCACCTCATTCCAGCGATCACCGAGGCCGACTCCTTTTGCCTGCTGCTGAAGATTGCTGTACTGGCCGCCCGGCATTTCATGATTATAAATCTCAGTATGCGGAGACTTCATCCCGCTTTCAAATTCACTGTAATACTGACGAACGGATTCCCAGTATTGCGACAGTCTTTCCACCTGCCGGACATCCATTTCAGGACGGCGGCTGTTTCCTTCAAGGGCATGATAAAATCCGCTTGCGCTCGGCTGTGAAGTCAGACCCGCCATTGAGCTGACGGCGACATCCACGATGTCCACACCCGCTTCAACAGCTTTGGCATAGAGAAAGACGCCATTGCCGCTCGTATCATGCGTGTGAAGATGAACGGGAATATCAATCGTTTCCTTCAGCGCTGAGATAAGTTCGTATGCGGCTTGAGGTTTCAAAAGACCGGCCATGTCTTTAATACCGAGAATGTGCGCACCAGACGCCTCAAGCTCTTTCGCCATAGAAAGATAATATTGCAAATCATATTTCGTCCGGGTCTTATCAAGAATATCTCCCGTGTAACAAATCGCGGCCTCCGCCACTTTTCCGGTTTTACGGACGGCATCGATGGCCAGCGTCATCCCTTTTACCCAGTTCAGGCTGTCAAAGATCCGGAATACGTCAATACCTGACTCCGCTGACTGCCGGACAAATTTTTGGATGACATTGTCCGGATAGTTTGTATAACCGACGGCATTTGATGAACGAAGCAGCATCTGGAACAATGTGTTCGGCACTTCTTTGCGAAGATCTTCAAGGCGTTTCCAAGGGTCTTCTTTTAAGAAACGGTACGCTACATCAAATGTCGCGCCTCCCCACATTTCAAGGCTGAACAGTTCAGGCCACAGGGCAGCCGTAGGATTCGCGATTTTTTTCAAATCATTGGATCTGATCCGGGTTGCAAGCAGAGACTGATGGGCATCCCTGAACGTTGTATCGGTCAGGAGCACGGATTTTTGCTCTTTCACCCAGTCTGCAAGCCCCTCAGCGCCTCTTTCGTCAAGGATCTGTTTCGTACCGCTTGCCGGCTTTTCTTCGATACCTAACGTAACGGTCTGAGGCTTATCAAATGCAGGTTTTTCTTTTTTCCCGATTCCCGGAAAACCGTTCACCGTGACATTGCCGATATAGGAAAGCATTTTTGTTCCGCGGTCCTTCTGTTTTGGGAAAACAAACAGCTCAGGCGTTGTGTCGATAAACGATGTGTCATATTGGCCCGTCAGGAATTTTTCATGCTTTGCCACGTTTTCAAGAAATGGAATATTGGTCTTAATGCCCCTGATCCTGAATTCCTGCAGGTTGCGGACCATTTTTGCTGATGCCTGTTCAAACGTCAGCGCCCATGTCGACAGCTTGACGAGCAGTGAATCATAGTAAGGCGTGATGACGGCGCCCTGGAAGCTGTTTCCCGTATCAAGGCGGACGCCGAAGCCGCCGCCTGAGCGGTAAGCCATAATTTTACCCGTGTCAGGCATAAAGTCATTCAGCGGATCTTCAGTGGTCACACGTGATTGTATCGCATACCCGTTTGTAAAAATGTCTTTCTGCTCAGGGATATTGACGGCACGGCTGTGCAGTCCGTGGCCCTGCGCCACGAGGATTTGCGTCTGAACGATATCAACCCCCGTTATCATTTCCGTAATCGTATGCTCCACTTGCACACGCGGGTTCACTTCAATAAAGTAAAATTCACCGCCCGCTACGAGAAATTCCACGGTCCCCGCGTTGATATAGCCGACATTTTTCGCAAGCGCCACAGCCGCTTCACAGATTTCGTCCCTTAATTCAGGCTGCAAAGATACACTCGGCGCCACCTCAATGACCTTTTGATGGCGTCTCTGAACGGAACAGTCCCGCT
The DNA here is from genome assembly GCF_046535225.1 of Bacillus sp. SIMBA_031. NCBI lineage: Bacteria > Bacillati > Bacillota > Bacilli > Caryophanales > Bacillaceae > Bacillus > Bacillus sp. SIMBA_031. Next base: position 605,678 of record NZ_JAWRXC010000001.1, on the reverse strand, counting down.
CATACAGATGGACGACATTGCCTTCTTTATCTCCGATCACCTGAACTTCAATATGCTTAGGATTTTCGATCAGTTTTTCAACATACACTTCATCGTTTCCGAATGCGGCTTTCGCTTCTGATTTGGCCCGTTCAAACGATTCTTTCAATTCGCTTTCGCTTCGGACGATTCTCATTCCGCGGCCTCCGCCTCCGAGCGATGCTTTAATAATAAACGGAAATCCGTGGACTTTTGCGAATTGTTCGACATCTTTTAATGTTTCAGCCGGTCCGTCACTCCCCGGAATAACGGGGATGCCGGCTTTTTCTGCCTGCTCCCTCGCCTTTACCTTATCTCCGAACATATCCAAATGCGCTGACGTCGGTCCGATAAATACGATGCCCTCTTCTTCACAGCGTCTCGCAAATTGGATATTTTCAGAGAGAAATCCGTAGCCCGGATGAATGGCATCAACACCGTTTCTTTTGGCGATCTCAATAATCCCTTCAATATCAAGATACGCATCAATCGGTTTTTTGCCTTCTCCCACAAGATAAGCTTCATCCGCTTTATAGCGATGATAGGAGCCCGAATCTTCTTTTGAATAAACGGCTACCGTTCTGATGTTCAATTCTGTGCACGCCCGGAAAATCCGAATCGCAATTTCTCCCCTGTTTGCTACTAACACTTTTTGGATGGATTGTTGTGACAAACTTTTCTCCCCCTTGGCCTAATAAATATGTAGTTTATAATAAAGGAATATCCGTCCTGTGTATACACTTGTTTTTTAGAGATACACAGATTTTTCCGTCTGCCGTCTTTTTACCCCCTTAGACGGAACGGGCTCCCTCTTTTTCTTCTTTTCTGAGTACTTGACATGCATGCTGACATTCACCAATATACCGGCGCTCATTAATAACAACAACATTGATGAGCCCCCGTAGCTGATAAACGGCAGCGGAACACCTGTAATCGGAATTAAGCCGCTGACACCGCCGAGATTGATAAAAGTCTGAATCGCAATCATGCTGGATATCCCGATTGCCAAAAGGCTCCCGAACGGATCTTCACATTTTCTCGCAATATAAAAACCTTTTAACACGACAAAAGCCAGCAGCACAATGACAAACAGGACGCCGAAAATGCCGAGCTCCTCTGAAATAACCGCCATAATAAAGTCTGTATGCGATTCAGGCAGATAACCGTATTTTTGAATGCCTTCTCCAAGACCGAGACCGAAAAAACCGCCTGAGCCGATCGCATAATACGAATTTATAATCTGCAGGCCTGATGTGCTGGCGTATTTAAATGGATTTTCAAGGCTTTCAAACCGGCTCATACGACCGGGTGTCAAAATATCGTCCCATTTCAGATAGATGATCGGGCTGACAAGGAGCAATACGATTCCCGCCATGAGAACCAGCCTGAGCAGGGTCCTTCCGCTGAATCCCGAACACATAATGACACAAAACGCGATCAGACCGATAATCATCGCCGTTCCGAAGTCGGGCTGAATGGCGATAAGCGCACAAATAACTACGGTGACGATCACCGGCGGAGCAACCCCCGTCAAAAGCTGATCGATGTAGCTTTGTTTCTTTGCGTATACCGCGGCAAGGTACAGTATCAGGGTCAGCTTGACAAATTCCCCCGGCTGAATGGCCATTCCGCCGATTTTAAACCAGCTTTGCGCGTTTCCGGCAACATGTCCGAAAACAAACAGCGCGCAAAGCGCAGCCACTGACGCAAGCAGTATGAATTTCTGAATCTTTTGATGGGCGAACACTTTGTACGGAAAAACGGCCGCGATGATAAACAGCACAAACCCCGCGATGACGGCGAACAGCTGCCGTTTAAAGAAATAGTCGCTGCTCACGCCGTAACGCATAACGGCGGTAATCATGCTTGAGCTGTATACCATTACCAATCCGAAACAGCACAGCAGAATGATAGCGCATATCAATGAATAATCGTAAGATTTTAACATTCTTTTAAACATAACATCCTCTTTCCTGCTTAAAGCTTACGTTTAATACCTATAGCGTATTATATTTTACTATAATTCATAAACAATTTACGCAGTTTCTTTATAGTTTTTCGGATGAAATGCAGATTAAGAGACCGTCTTACGAAAAGAAGATGCAAAAAAACGGTTTACGGTTATAAAAAAACCCAAACCGTTGAATAGTTTGAGTTTGATCATTTATTTTCCTGTAAACGCGTCATGCAAAGCAGACAGTTCTCTTTCAAGTCTGTCCAGCAGCTCTTTGCCGTCGTTTTCGTCAACTAATCCCAGGCGGACAGCAAAATCGATTTCCCTCGACAGTCCGAACATCTGAGTATCCAAGACCTCTTCATACAGAGGACATTGAGGCATCGTTAAGTTATCCATTTGTACTCGGATCAGCTTCAAAATCTTCTCAGCATCTAACTTCAACAGCTCGAATGCTTTCTGCTGATGGTCAACTATAATCTCTGAAGCCAAAAGTATCCCTCCGTTCCCCAGGCGAGTACCTAATTCTTCTATTTATCATAAAGGGTATCAGGTGAAATTGCAAGAGGATTTAAGCAGATGTTATGATAAAAAATGTTTCAAAAAATACTCAGCCTGTATTTCTCAGACATGATTTCCAAAAGCTTCACACCCGCGATGCTGTTGCCTTTTTCATCAAGCGCCGGGCCGAATATACCGATTCCGAAGTTGTACGGCGAAATGCCCATGATTCCTCCCGAAACGCCGCTTTTAGCGGGAATGCCAACCTTGATTGCGAATTCCCCGCTCGCATTGTACATGCCGCATGTCACCATAAACGTCTTGCAGATTCTCGCCACATCTTTTTTAATGACCTGCTCCCCGGTTTCCGGGTGCTTGCCGTCAAGGGCGAATACACAGCCGATTTTGGCTAAATCCAGACTGCTCATCTTAATCGCGCACTGTTTTGTATACAAATCCATGACCTCTTCAACATCGCCTTTAAAAATGTCATACTGCTTCATGTAATAACACATGGCCCGATTAATCATGGATGAACTGAATTCCGATTCCGCGACATGGCTGCAATATGTAATGTCCTGATTATTCGCAAGTCTTCTGATGAATCCGAGCAGGTAATCCAGGCGGTCTTTCGGCGAATGCCCTTTAATTAAGCCCGTAACGACGAGAGCCCCTGCATTAATCATCGGATTTAAAGGCTTGCCCGGATTCACTGTTTCAAGCTTAATCATGGAATTAAACGGGTCGCCGGTCGGCTCCTGACCCACGCAGCTGAACACCTTTTCCTTTCCGTAATCCATCAGTACGAGCGCCAGAGAAAGCACTTTCGAAATGCTCTGCAGCGTAAATGTCCGGTCGGCGTCTCCTGCCGTCAGACATGTATTTTCCGCATGATAAATCGTGACCGAAAGGCTGTCTTGTTCAGATTCAGCCAGAGCCGGAATATAGTCTGCCACTTTGCCTTCTTCGGTTCTTTTTTTCGCTTCCTGAACTAATGCGTCCAGCTCTTGGTAATGCCGGCATACCATGTCGATCACCCTCACTTCGCTGCCGTTGTATACATCTAATTTGCGACGCAAAGTGACAATTCATGCGAAAACTTTTATACTTTAAGTAAAGGGGGGCTTCACCATGTGCGTTATTCAAGTAAAAGGCAATGTTACATACCCGATTACAATTGATCCGAGTGTCTGGATTTTCGATGACCGCAAGTTTCCGTTTGAAAAAAATCAGCCCGTTCATCCGGACGGCTCTGCAGAAACCCAGGAGCATACGCTTGATCCGGAACGGGTGATCAGAGAAGGGCGCATTTCGCCGCCGACTTTAAAAAGCGAAAAACGTTATGAAAAAGAAAGACTGATGAACGGCAGCTTCGCCATGAAGCTCGGCGCTGTTTTAGCAAATGCCGAGCCGAAAGAAAGCGCTGTCCTGTGCGCATTTATTTCAAAATCAGAAAGAACCGAAGTGCCGCTCGAAAAGGCGATGGACGCAATCGCGCATTTCAGCGATGCGGGGAAACCCCTTCAAGACGGCGGCCCGGTCCATTTTTACGTGGACGGAGACTTTGAAAAACCGATAACGGGCGTCACAGAAATCGAAGTTTTATAACAAATCGGCGGCAAGCTGTGCAAGGCCGGATCTCTCACCTTTCACAAGCTTCACGCTGCCGGAGACGGTTTGTTCTTTAAACCGTTCTACAACATAAGCAAGTCCGTTGTTTAAACTGTCTAAGTATGGGTGATCTATTTGCTCCGGATCGCCCATCAAGACAATTTTGCTGCCCTCTCCCACCCGTGTCAAAAGCGTTTTGACCTCGTGCCTCGTCAAATTCTGAGCCTCATCAATAATAATAAACTGATCCGGAATGCTTCTTCCCCGAATGTATGTCAGCGCCTCCACCTGAATCGATCCGATTCCTGCCAAAATCGCTTCAAGTTCACCCGGCTTTTTCGCATTGAATAAAAATTCAAGATTATCAAAGATCGGCTGCATCCACGGCTTGAGCTTTTCCTCTTTTTCGCCCGGCAAATATCCGATATCCTTTCCCACCGGGACGATGGGACGCGCGACGATCAGTTTTTTATAAATCCCGAGATCCTCCGTCTGCAGAAGCCCTGCCGCGAGAGCAAGCAAGGTTTTTCCCGTTCCCGCTTTTCCGATCAGGGTGACAAGCGGGATATCTTCCCTCAGCAGGAGTTCAAGCGCCATTGTCTGCTGAACGTTCTTCGGCCTGATACCCCATACGTGCTCATCATCGAAAACGAGTCTTTTTACGGTCTCGCCTTTCTTATCTGTCATGCCGACCGCAGACGAAGATCCTCCTAATTCATCTTTCATCAGCACAAATTGATTCGGATAAACCTGATGCTGCTGGAGCTCCTTGACTGAAATTTGTTTATTTTTATAAAACGAGGCAAACCGCTCTTTATTCATAAATATATCTTTGTACCCGCTATATATTTCATCATGGTCAACGACTCTGTCGTTTAAAAAGTCCTCCGCCAAAAGCCCGATGGCATCCGCCTTTACCCTGACAAGCACATCTTTGCTGACCAGGATGACGAGGCGGCCGTTTTCTTTCGTTTCCTCCTCAAGGCTTAAATTTTTTGCCACCGCCAAAATGCGGTTATCATTCGTTTTTTCGATAAAAATTTCTTGGAGCTGGTGAAATGACCGGTGGTTCAGTTCAATTCTGAGCGTTCCTCCGCTTTCAAGCGGAACTTTCTCGTGCAGCCTTCCTTTCTCCCTGAGCCCGTCTATCAGCTTAGATACGTGCCTCGCATTTCTCCCGACCTCGTCCATATACCGCTTTTTTGAATCGACCTCTTCCAGCACGACGGCGGGGATGACAACTTCGTTTTCTTCAAAGGAAAAAATGGCGTTAGGATCCTGCAAAAGTACATTCGTATCTAACACATAAATTTTACTCAAGTCTCAGCCTCCTGAAATAAGGATCAAAGCCCATCGTGTGCTTCTCTTTCCGCGAATAACGGGGATGCCTGCTAAAATATATGATTTTGTGAATAAAGATAGAAGGTTAATTCAACAATAAAATAAATGAAAGCATTCAAGGAGGAAATCTGACGTGCGAATTCTTTTCATTATCATACAAGCCTTGTTTATCCTTACCGGCTGCACTGCTGTACAGGACGGCCGCGGCCGTAATATTCAGAACGAATCAGCCGATCAGCGCGATGCAAAACCGATCCATGTGAAAAATACGGCTCCTGAGACAGCTGAAAATCCCGGCCGGACAGACATCGCTAAGCATCTCGTCGAGGTAACCGAAAAAATCCCCGGCATTTCAGATGCCACCGCGGTTGTACTCGGAAGATACTCCGTTGTCGGTATCGATGTGGATGACAATTTAGAAAGAAGCAAAGTGGAGAGCATTAAATACACGGTTGCCCAGGCGTTAAAAAACGATCCTTACGGCGCCAATGCCGTTGTCGTGGCTGATCCTGATACGGTTTCCCGTCTGAGAGGCATGGGCAGCGACATTAAGGCCGGCCGCCCCGTTTCAGGCATTTTGGACGAACTTGCCGCCATCGTCGGTCGTGTCATGCCGGAAGTCCCGAATGATGTGACCGACAATGAAAAAGAATCACCGACTCAATCGAATGATGATCAGCTGAACCAAAGAGACCAGAACAAGCTGCAGAACGAACAGAACGATCAATCGGATCATCATATGAAAAACCGCCGGTAAAAAGCAGCGCCCGCTCCAAAGGAAGGGCGCTGCTTTCTTTCCCTTTGGCAGGAGGGGCATCCATGATATAATGCTTGTCATAGTGAAAGAGGTGAAAAATCAATGAGAGTAAAATGTTCCATTTGCGACAAAATCGAACAAATTGATGATGAAACACTGACAGCCAAACGCCTCCGCAATCGTCCGATTCATACATATATGTGCCGGGAATGCCATGACCGAATCAAAGTCAAAACGGAGGCACGGCTGAATACCGGCCACTTTTCCTTTCATCCCGGACAAAAAGCGAAAAAAGATAAACTAAAAAAATAAACCGAATAAAAAATGACCCGCCGGAAGGCAAGGTCATTTTTTTATTGCGGTTTAGCTGACTGGCTTTTTTTGGACTGGTGCAGACGGATTTTGTAAATGATCAAAATCAAGGCGGCGACAACAAGCCCTTCTCCGACCGGCAGAAACACACCGAAAAAAGTCAGTACGGTGCAGCCGAGCACGAGAAAGAGATAAACTGCCGCAGCCTTCAACATCGGCAGCCGTTTGGCAAAGCCGAGTTTAAATACAATCACCGAAAGCACGACGATCGTTCCGTATAACAGCCACATTCCCGTCAGCGGATGCTCATCCACTTGGTAAAGAGCCGCAAAGAACGACAGCCGTTCACTTACTTCATTCAAAAGGATCCCCCTCCCCTTTTCCGTTCGGGTTCTACCTCTTCAAATTCTGCAAGTGATTAAGACATTCCTGCTGTTTTTTTCTTTTTCGCCGCTTTTTCACGTTCGTTTTTATTCAGGATTTTCTTTCTTAAACGGATGGATTCCGGCGTTACTTCACAGTATTCATCTTCGTTTAAGTACTCGAGTGATTCTTCAAGCGACATAATGCGCGCTTTCTTAATCGTAGTCGTTTGATCCTTCGTAGCGGAACGGACGTTTGTCTGCTGTTTCATTTTGCTGACATTGACGACAAGGTCATTGTCACGGTTATGTTCGCCGACAATCATGCCTTCATATACTTCTGTTCCAGGCTCAACGAAGATGACGCCGCGGTCTTCAATACCTTGAATTCCGTAAGATGTCGCTTTTCCGTTTTCCATGGAAACGAGCACACCCTGACGTCGGCCTCCGACTTGGCCTTTTTGCATCGGCTGATAGCTGTCAAACGTGTGGTTCAGGATACCGAACCCGCGTGTCAGTGACAGAAACTCAGTAGAATAGCCGATGAGTCCGCGTGAAGGTACGGTAAAGATCAGGCGGACCTGGCCGTTTCCGTTATTAATCATATCAAGCATTTCGCCTTTTCTCGCACCCATTGATTCCATAACAGAACCGGTATGCTCTTCAGGCACGTCAATCTGTACGCGCTCAACAGGCTCACAGCTTACGCCGTCGATTTCCTTAATGATAACTTCAGGTTTAGACACTTGAAGCTCATAGCCTTCACGGCGCATGTTTTCAATTAAAATGGACAGGTGAAGCTCACCGCGTCCTGAAACAACCCATGCGTCAGGTGATGCAGTCGGTTCGACACGAAGACTGACGTCTGTTTGAAGCTGGGCGTTCAGACGCTCTTCAATTTTGCGGGCTGTGACATATTTGCCTTCACGGCCTGCAAACGGGCTGTTGTTTACAACAAATGTCATTTGGAGCGTAGGCTCATCAATGCGCAGAACCGGCAGCGGCTCATGGTGGTCAGCCGGACAAACCGTTTCACCGACGTTGATGTCTTCCATGCCCGAAACGGCAACGAGGTCTCCCGCTCTCGCTTCTTCAATTTCCACGCGTTTCAATCCTTGGAAACCGAAGATTTTCGTTACGCGGAATGATTTTACCGTTCCATCAAGTTTCATCAATGAAACCTGCTGACCCACTTTCATCGTGCCGCGGAAAACGCGTCCGATACCGATACGGCCGACATAATCATTGTAATCAAGCAGCGCCACTTGGAATTGAAGAGGCTCTTCGGCGTTATCTACCGGGGCAGGGACATGTTCAAGAATCGTTTCATACAGTGATTCCATATTTTCGTCCTGCTTTTTCGGATCCAGACTTGCCGTTCCGTTAATCGCAGAAGCGTAGACGACAGGGAACTCAAGCTGTTGTTCGTTTGCGTCAAGCTCGATGAACAAATCAAGCACTTCATCAATGACTTCTTCCGGGCGGGCGAAATCACGGTCGATTTTGTTTACGACGACAACCGGATTTAAGTTCTGCTCAAGGGCTTTTTTCAGTACAAAACGGGTTTGCGGCATGCAGCCTTCATATGCGTCAACGACTAACAGAACGCCGTCAACCATTTTCATAATCCGTTCTACCTCTCCGCCGAAGTCGGCGTGTCCCGGAGTGTCCAAAATATTAATGCGTGTATCTTTATAGTTAATCGCAGTATTTTTCGCAAGAATTGTAATACCGCGTTCACGTTCAAGATCGTTTGAATCCATTGCGCGTTCGGCAATATTTTCGTTGGCACGGAATGTTCCGGCTTGGTGAAGCAATTGGTCTACCAAAGTCGTTTTCCCATGGTCAACGTGGGCAATAATCGCGATGTTGCGAAGATCGTTTCGAAGTTTCACATTTTCATCTCCTAAAAAAATTAGATAACTTTCATATTATACCACACATCCTCTTTAAAAGCGTTACGTTTTTCTGTAAACTGAAAGTATGACGTTAAAGGGGATGGAAATATGAAAAAATTGAATTGGCTCTTATTATTATTTGCATTCGCAGCAGTCTTCAGCATGATGCTGATCGGCGTATCAATCGCTGAGAAAAGCGCATGGGGCATCATCGGAAGCATTGTTCTCGTTATTGCCATGATGGGAAGCGGTTTCACCGTAAAGAAAAAAATGCGCGAACAGGGACTGCTTGATTAAAAGCATGACCCTTTGCAAAATTCCGTAAACATGGAAAGCACAATATCTTATGAAGCCTGAATCAAAGATTCAGGCTTTTTTACATCCTCAAAACAGGCTTTAGATGTAAGGCTTATCTCCCCCGCCGCCTAGTCAGGAAGCCGGAAATGACGGCCCCCACTCTAGTTACATCAGCAGATTCCCTCAGAAAATGAAGTCTGAAATAGTCCGGCATCGTTATGCAGAAAATACCATACCTCCTATATCAATTCCATCATTGTCTTTTTATACTTGTGGCTGTAAGCAAATACACATGACAAGGAGAGAATGAAATGAAAACATCTTTTTTGAAGAAAACCGCTGTAACTGCCGCCGCAACCGCCTCAGCCGCCTTGCTTGCATTCAGTCCGCTTGATTCTGCCGGTGCAAAAACGATCCAGGCAAATGAACCGCATGTCCTGCAGACTTCCGCAGAGAAAACACCGAAAAACGCGGCAAAACTCATTGACATCATCAGCCAATCGATTTACGAAAAAGACGGTGTCTATTATTTTGACGGTGAAAAAGCGGTTGAATTGGGATTAGATCAAGAACAAGCCCAGATCATTCAAAAGCTGTGGGACAGTTCAACCGAATTTTTAACCGTTCTTTCCCAATGTATTGAGAAAACGGACGGCGAATATACATTTAATAAAGAAAAAGCGGTGGAGCTCGGCTTTACGGAAAAAGAGGCCCTTATCGTTGATCAGCTGTTCACCGCTTTTTCCCAAAGTCTTCATATCCTTCAATCTGCACTGATTGAAGAAGACGGTGTGTATACGTTTGATCAGGACCTTGCTGAAAAAGCAGGAGCAGGAAAAAAAGAAGCAAAGCTGTGTGCCGGATTCTTTAATTCACTGCCCCAGGAATTACTTGAAGGCATTTATACAGCCTTTCATCCGGCTGAGTAAACGGATAAAACGCCCGGTCATTCAGCCGGGCGTTTTTTTAAATCAGCAGTTTAAGGATCAGCATGATAAAGAAAACAGCGCCGAACATACAGGCTGCTTTTATCAGCAGTTTCCCGTAATACCGTTCCTTAAACCGCCTTTCTTCTTCTGCATAACAAGCTGGCGCCTTCATCTCAGGGCTGCCGAGGTCAAGCGGCTCCTTCATCATATGATATAAACTCCCGCACTTACCGCATGATTCAAGATGGCGGGAAATAAACCGCTCCGTTTCTGTTTCACAATCGCCTTCAATATATAAAGGGAGTAAATCTCTCACTAAACAGCAAGTCATATCTGTCCGTCCTTCCTTTTTTCCGCCAAGTGCTGTTTCAGCTGCATTCTTGCCCTGTACAGGGTGCTCTTCACCTTCGAAAGACTCCAGTCCAAAACATCAGCAATCTCTTCGTAAGACAGCTCTTGAAATATTTGTCGAAATGCTGAATAAAATGACTGAAAATCTCTGACATCTGAAACAATCCTTTTCGTTTATTAAGGCCTCACCCGTTTAGACAAACGGCTATAAAAAAAGTTTTACAGATCGGAACATTTTTCCCCTATCATTTTTCCCGACTTCATTTGTCATTTTTTTCAGAATAAATCGCATCATTCGACTCATGTCTGATTCAACACGTGCCTCTCGGCTTATCCCTCGATGCTGGCCGCCGGAAGCCTTTCCGGGACGATTCTATCAATTCATCAGCGGAGTCTAGTTTTATATTGCAGAATGAGAGAATGCTGGTTTATTATAACAATATAAGTTTTCATTATTTTCAAAAAGGGGGATTTATTGTGGGTTTAGGTAAGAAATTGTCTGTTGCTGTCGCCGCTTCCTTTATGAGTTTAACCATCAGTCTTCCGGGTGTTCAGGCCGCTGAGAATCCTCAGCTTAAAGAAAACCTGACGAACTTTGTGCCGAAGCATTCTTTGGTGCAATCTGAATTGCCTTCAGTCAGTGACAAAGCAATTAAGCAATACTTGAAACAAAACGGCAAAGTCTTCAAAGGCAACCCTTCTGAGAGACTGAAGCTGATTGACCACACGACTGATGATCTCGGCTACAAGCACTTCCGTTATGTGCCTGTCGTTAACGGTGTGCCTGTGAAAGACTCGCAAGTCATTATTCACGTCGATAAATCCAACAATGTCTATGCGATTAACGGTGAATTAAACAACGATGCTTCTGCCAAAACGGCAAACAGCAAAAAATTATCTGCAAATCAGGCGCTGGATCATGCTTTTAAAGCAATCGGCAAATCACCTGAAGCCGTCTCTAACGGCAACGTTGCAAACAAAAACAAAGCCGAGCTGAAAGCAGCGGCCACAAAAGACGGTAAATACCGCCTCGCCTATGATGTAACCATCCGCTACATCGAACCGGAACCAGCTAACTGGGAAGTAACCGTTGATGCGGAAACAGGGAAAGTCCTGAAAAAGCAAAACAAAGTGGAGCATGCCGCTGCAACCGGAACAGGTACGACTCTTAAAGGAAAAACGGTCTCATTAAATATTTCTTCTGAAAGCGGCAAATATGTAATGCGTGATCTTTCTAAACCTACCGGAACGCAAATTATTACGTACGATCTGCAAAACCGACAATATAACCTGCCGGGCACGCTCGTATCAAGCACTACAAACCAGTTCACAACTTCTTCTCAGCGCGCTGCCGTTGATGCGCATTACAATCTCGGCAAAGTATACGATTATTTCTATCAGACGTTTAAACGCAACAGCTACGACAATAAAGGCGGCAAAATCGTATCTTCCGTTCATTACGGCAGCAAATACAATAACGCGGCCTGGATCGGCGACCAAATGATTTACGGTGACGGTGACGGCTCATTCTTCTCGCCTCTTTCCGGTTCAATGGACGTAACGGCCCATGAAATGACACACGGTGTTACACAGGAAACAGCCAACCTGAACTATGAAAATCAGCCGGGCGCTTTAAACGAATCCTTCTCTGATGTATTCGGATACTTCAACGATACTGAGGACTGGGATATCGGTGAAGATATTACGGTCAGCCAGCCGGCTCTCCGCAGTTTATCCACTCCGACAAAATACGGACAGCCCGACCATTACAAAAATTATCGAAACCTTCCGAACACTGATGCCGGCGACTACGGCGGCGTGCATACAAACAGCGGAATTCCGAACAAAGCCGCTTACAACACGATTACAAAAATCGGCGTGAAAAAAGCGGAGCAGATTTACTATCGCGCACTAACGGTATATCTCACTCCGTCATCAAACTTTAAAGATGCAAAAGCAGCTTTGATTCAATCAGCGCGGGACCTTTACGGCTCTCAAGACGCTGCAAGCGTAGAAGCGGCCTGGAATGCGGTCGGTTTGTAAACAAGAAAAGAGACCGGAGAAATCCGGTCTCTTTTTTATATCTGAAACATTTCACAATGGCTTCACCATGATCATATATGTCTTTTCCCGATCGTCTTTTTCAAGCTTGAGCTGTTCAAAGCCGCATTGGCTTAAAAACAAAACCCATCCCTGCCTGTCCAGAGGAACGGCTGAAAACATTGCTTTATGCTCCCCTCTCAGCCGGCCCGCAATCTCTTCAATGACCGCGCGTCCGATTCCTTTCTCTTTTGTCTCCGGAGCGACGGCCACGGTTCCGAGCCACGGTTTTCCGTTTGAAGGGGCCCATTCCAAATGAAAACTGACGGCGGCAGGAGCGCCGTCAATCTCCCATACGAGCCACGTTCCATTGTACATAGAGTATGAAAGCATAAACTCCGCCGCATTTTTTGTTCCGAACTCTTCGTTTTTCCACACCGGGTGTGATGCCGCCAGCTGCTCCAGAAACCCGAGATCTTCTTCTTCAAAATCTCTACCTGTCAGCATGTAAATAGTCGTCAAAAATAATTTTATGTATTGCCGGGTTGCCCGCAAGCACGCTGTGGTTGTCTAAAAACGTAAACGGTTCGCCGTCTGTGGTCGTGTAAATGCCCCCGACTTCGTTCAGCAGCACGCAGCCGGCAGCGTAATCCCACGGCGCGAGCCTCATCGTAATGTATGCGTCAATGCGGCCGGCCGCAACACTGGCCAGCTCAAGTGCCGCCGAACCGTAGGAACGCGTTCCTCTGACCCGTTTTACGAGCGGCGCTAAAATACTCGGGTCAATCCTTCTGTTTTCCGTCACCCATGTGGCATTGATTGCAATAATGGCTTCTTCAATGGAAGCTTCTTTTAAAGGAGCAAGCGGCGTATTGTTCAGATAAGCTCCTTTTCCGCTGAATGCGTGATACAGCTCGTCCTGCATCACATCATAAATTAAGCCGATTTTGCCTTTTCCGTCTTCAAAGATGCCGATGGAGATCGCGAAATGCCGCTTTTGATGGACAAAATTCATCGTTCCGTCGATCGGATCAATAATCCAGACGATTCCGTCAAGGGAGCGGAGTTTATCTCCCTGCCCTTCTTCTCCGAGAATCCGGTGTCCGGGAAAAGTTCCCTGTATACGGTCAATGAAAAAGCGCTCCGTCTCTTTATCAATATTTGTGACTAAATCATTCGGATTTGATTTTGTTTCAATCGTCAAGCTTTCCTGCATGGATTGTCTGATTCTCGTTCCGGCTTCTTTTACCCACTTTTTTGCGATATCATCAATTTCCGTCCAATTTGTCATACCGTGTACCTCTTTTCTATGTATAGCTTATTCTATAGCATACTGATAAAGGCGATGAAAAAGCAAGGAAAATGAAAAAAATGCCTTCTCACGTAAAAACGAACCATTTCCTGCGGTTCGTTTTTACTATTCTTTATCCGTTAAGCCGAATCCATTCTTTTCTGAGACGTTCCAGTTTTCTTTTGCTGAGATCGATTTGATCTGCATTCTCTTTTTGCATGGCCTCATACAGGGTTGCCAATTCATAATCAACCTCTAGTCTCCAGACAGCTACACGGTTATTTTTTTCCTCCCTGAATCCTTCCTTCACCACTTGCCTCATTGTCTTTCGCCCCTTCCAGAGATCATTTGTTAAAAAAGCATCCCATTTTTCCAATTTATTAATGATACTTCTTATATCGTATGGAAACTTATATTCGGCTGTAACAACATTCTTAAAATTGTGTGTTTACCTATTCGTTTTTTACCACCAATCCTCCCAGCTCAAACGTTCTCAATGTTTTTGCGGCCGGCGGCGGCTGTGGTAAAATATGAATACTTACGATAAGGAGGAAAAAGATGACTCAGATGCGTTTTACAAAAGAAGACTTCGATACATTTACAATAGAAGGTTTAGATCCGCGCATGGAGGTGTTAAAAGAACAAGTCCGTCCAAAGCTGACCTTGTTAGGAGAGCATTTCGCACCGACATTGTCAGCATTGACAGGAGATGAAATGTTCCCGCATGTCGCCAAGCACGCGAGAAGATCTGTCAACCCGCCGGCTGACAGCTGGGTTGCCTTTGCCAACAGCAAACGCGGGTATAAGAAACTCCCTCACTTTCAGATCGGTTTATGGGACACCCATATGTTTGTATGGTTTGCCATCATTTATGAATCTCCGATAAAAGAGGAATACGGCAGATTGCTGGAAGCGAAGCAGGAGGACATCACAAAACAGATTCCCGGTCATTTTGTATGGTCGCCGGATCATACGAAGCCAGGTGCGTACAAGCAGTCCGACATGGATCAGGAGCAGCTGAAAACATTATTTGAACGCCTGCAGACAGTGAAAAAAGCAGAGCTTTTGTGCGGCATTCAGCTGCAAAAAGAAGACGTGATCAACATGAACAACAATGAGTTCCTGCAAACCATTGAAGATGCTTTTAGGAAGCTTTCCTTTTTATACACACTGACTCAGAAAGTCTCATAACATAAAAAGCGGGCCGATTGCCGGCTCGCTTTGTCTACATTTTGATAATCGCTTGATCTGATTGTTTCGCCTGTTTCACAGTCCGATACGGGGAATAGGTGCTGTCAGCTTCAAATTGGCTGCAGATTTTCTTTTCTTCCGCCTTCCCGGGAACGATTTCTTTAAAGCGGCGGTACGTATTCAGAAGTCTGTCCCGGTCAGCTCCTTTTTCATAGGCGTTTTCCACCTGCTGAAAAAAAGCAATGACATCCACGGCCTCCTCTGTCGTCCAGTCCTCATTCATCGGATATTGATATTCCAAATGTCTTCACTCCTTTATAATCATGCTCAAAATAAGCATCTTCCATAGATCATAAATTGTTCTTTACTTTCTTTCAAGTTCATAATATAATTCATTTGTTTTACGTTTAAAAAACGGGTAATAAAACTGAATGTAATACAAACTAATCCGTAGGTATTATGATAAAGGTGGGAAAACAATTGCCGCAACATGAAACACCCCTGTACAGCGGACTGAAAAAGCACGCGGACAGACAGCCTGTCCAATTCCACATTCCGGGCCATAAAAAAGGCGCGGGAATGGATCCGGAATTCAGACAATTTATCGGAGAAAACGCGTTAAGTATAGATTTAATTAATATCGAACCCCTGGATGATTTACATGCGCCAAAAGGCATCATTAAAGAAGCCCAGGATCTGGCCGCGGAAGCATTCGGCGCAGACCATACCTTCTTTTCCGTTCAAGGGACGAGCGGCGCCATTATGACGATGGTCATGGCCGTATGCGGACCCGGAGATAAAATCATCATCCCGAGAAACGTTCATAAATCCATTATGTCGGCCATTGTATTTTCCGGAGCGGTGCCGATTTTTATACACCCGGAAATTGACGATGAGCTCGGAATTTCTCACGGCATTACGCTTGAGTCCGCCGAGCGGGCTTTGAAGGAGCACCCTGACGCAAAAGGCCTGCTTGTCATAAATCCGACGTACTTCGGTGTGGCAGCGGACTTGAGCAGCATTGTAAAGCTCGCGCATTCTTTCGATGTGCCTGTGCTTGTCGATGAAGCGCACGGCGTGCATATTCATTTTCATGATAAGCTTCCTCTGTCCGCCATGCAGGCGGGCGCTGATATGGCAGCCACAAGCGTGCACAAATTGGGAGGCTCCCTGACGCAGAGCTCCATTTTAAATGTGAGAGAAGGTCTTGTTTCCAAAGAAAGAGTACAGTCGATTTTAAGCATGCTGACGACAACGTCAACATCCTATCTGCTTCTCGCTTCACTTGATGTCGCAAGAAAACGCCTCGCTACAGAAGGCCGCGATCTTCTTGAAGATACGATTCTGCTGGCGGATCAGACGCGGGAACGTCTCAATCAAATTGAAGGCATCCGCTGTGTCGGCGAAGAAATCACAGGGTCTAAAGCTGCATTCAGTTATGATCCGACTAAATTAATCATTTCGGTCAAAAACCTCGGCCTGACGGGTCATGACGTTGAAAAATGGCTCCGCGAATCATATAATATCGAAGTCGAGCTGTCCGATTTGTATAATATTTTATGTATTTTCACCCCCGGCGACAGAGCGGGAGATGCCGACCGTCTTGTAAGCGCGCTTACAGACATTTCAAAGCAGGCTTCCGACAATGACTATGCTCATCAGCAAACCGAAGTTCTGCTTCCTGAAATTCCTCTGTTAGCGATGACGCCAAGAGACGCGTTTTACGCAAATACAGAAGTCATTCCGTTAAAAGAATCCGCGGGACGGATCATCGCAGAGTTTGTCATGGTGTACCCGCCGGGAATTCCGATCTTTATTCCGGGTGAGATCATTACTGAAGAAAATATCAGCTACATTTTTAAAAACTTGGACGCCGGCCTTCCTGTGCAGGGTCCCGAAGATGCAACGCTTGAAATGATCAGAGTCATCAAAGAGCAAAAAGCCATCCAATAAACATAAAGAAGCCCGAAACGAAATCGTTTCGGGCCTTTTTACGCTTTTTACTCTTCTTCAAGATGACACTGGCATTGTCCGCAGCATGTTCCGTATAACGTCGTGACCTTCTCATCCTCAAAGTAATGAATCGCTTCGTTACAGTCTTGGCAAACAATTGTACCCATCTGTCATTCCCCATTTCTCAGAATTTGAAAACGCTTAATTTTCACTTGTTGTTATTATATTATTATGTCACATTTAATATGTCAACCGATAAATTGTATAACACATTTATTTTTTACGGTCTTTTTATAGCTCGAGGGTCAATTACAGTATATCCTTTATGACGCAATCCTTTTACAATGTCCGGCATGGCTTCCGCCGTCCATTTCCGGTCATGCATCAATATGTTGGCCCCGTCCCGCAGATAAGGACTGTTCAGTGTGATATCGGTAAGCGCTTTTTTGGATTGATATTTCTGATCCCAATCATACCCGAAGGTCCAGTTCATTTTCACCATACCTTCTTTTTTTATAAGTCTGTCACTGTAGTCTGTATTGCTTCCGAAAGGCGCCCTGAAAAATGCGGGCTTCTCTCCTATTACCTTTTCAACCGCTTTATTGACGCCAATGATTTCTTCCCGTTGTTTTTGTTCGGAAAGATCTTTTAAGTTTTGATGAGTCATTGTATGATTTCCGATCATAAAACCTAACTCATGAATATGCTTAAGCGCTTTCTTATTTTCATCTTTTTTCAAAAAATGTCCGTTTACAAAAAAGATCGCTGATGCATTGAGATCGTGCAGTTTGTCCGCAATCTCAGCGGCATGCTGATCAGGCGCGTCATCGATCGTTACCAATGCGATCGGTTTTTTCTCTTTCTGTTCATCCATTTTTTCCACAGAAAAACTTTTCGGATTGATATAGTAACGGGGCTCCGCCTTTTGTTTTTTCTGTTTTTCCTCTTTTGTATGGTGGTTTTCCCGTTTGGCGTGATTGGCCGCGGCTTGAGAATGGGGTTTGTTTGTTTGCATCTTTTCATTTGATTGGCAGCCGGCGAGTAAGCACATACATATGACGGCTGCAGCGGCTTTATACATGACAATCCCTCCTGATATGGTTTTGCCCTCAGTATAACGAAAAAACAGCGCTCTCACGAAAAACAATGTGCCTTTTTTACACATCGGCTGCGCAAGTTGTCACACGTATTATTTCTTCATTAAAAACGGTTTCAATTATATAACAATTCAGTAACAAGCCTTAGGTTTTTCACCTCTCGTGATACACTTGATATAGTCCTTATAAATGGATGAACCAATATATTATATAAAACAGAGGAGTAAGATAGATGCGCTACCGTACGGTGATTCCCTTTTTTTTGATGCTGTTCGTTCTGTCAAGCTGTTCGGTTTCTACTGTCAGTCCATTCACAAAAAACCGGATCGACAGCATTCATCACACTCAAATCTTGTTTTTTTCCGATGAAAATCATATAGATAAAGAAGTGCCTTATTACGATGCGATCCTTGATTTAGAAAAGAAATATCCCCATCATGTCGATCAAATGAAGGTTTATGACAACAGAAAGGGATGGGAAGAGGAAATCAACACGTTCCCTGCGCTGATGGTGATCAATCATCGGCATGTGGTCATGAAGATTGAGGGATCCGTAAAGAAAAAAGAGGATATCATCAAACCTATGCAGCATGTGCTTGCACAATAAAAACAGCCCCCGCTTTTACAAACGGGGGCTGTTTCTTTGTTACATTATTATTTGACGATATGGATCGGGCTTCCGATTGCTACTTCGGCAGCTTCCATAGTGATTTCGCCCAATGTCGGGTGAGCGTGAATTGTCATTGCGATATCTTCAGCAGTCATTCCGCCTTCGATCGCCAGACTCAATTCAGAAATCATGTCAGAAGCGCTTGCGCCGGCAATTTGCGCACCGATTACAAGACCGTCTTCTTTACGAGTGATCAGCTTCATGAAGCCGTCAGTTTCGTTAAGAGACAGCGCACGTCCGTTGGCTGCAAACGGGAACTTAGCTGCAACGACTTCAATGCCTTCTTCTTTCGCCTGTGCTTCAGTGTAACCGACAGAAGCCAGTTCAGGCTCAGAGAATACAACCGCCGGAATACCGAGGTAATCGATTTCAGCCGGCTCTCCTGAAATAGCTTCCGCAGCGATTTTACCTTCGTAAGACGCTTTGTGAGCCAATGGAGGTCCGTCAATGATGTCACCGATTGCGTAGATGTTCGGTACGTTTGTGCGGCACTGCTTGTCTGTTTTAATGACACCGCGGTCAGTCATTTCGATACCGACTTGCTCAAGGCCGAGCTCATCAGTGTTCGGACGGCGTCCGACAGTGATTAATACGTAATCAGCATCAACCGTTTTTTCTTCGCCTTTTACTTCGAATGTAACTGTTACGCCGTCAGGTCTTTCCTCAACGCCTTTAGCCATGGCGCTTGTATGGATTTCAACGTTGCCTTTTTTCTTCAGTCTGCGGGTAACGAGAGAACTCATTTGTTTTTCGAAGCCAGGAAGAATTTCATCTCCGCCTTCTAAAATAACCAATTCAGTTCCGAAGTTCGCATACGCTGTTCCAAGCTCAGTTCCGATATATCCGCCGCCGATAACAACGAGCTTTTTCGGAATTTCTTTAAGCGCAAGTGCGCCTGTAGAGTTCAGAACGCGTTCGCTATATTTGAAGTTTGGCAATTCGATAGGGCGAGAACCGGTAGCAATGATTGCGTTTTTAAATGTGTATGTTTGCGCAGAGTTCTCATCCATTACACGGACAGAGTTGCTGTCTACGAAATAAGCTTCCCCTTTTATAACGTCCACTTTATTTCCTTTTAAAAGACCTGCAACACCGCCGGTAAGCTTATTTACAACAGAAGCTTTCCATTCTTGGACTTTTGTAAAGTCAACCGTTACGTTCTCAGCAGTGATTCCGATGTCATCTGAATGTTTTGCATTCTCGTAACGATGGCCTGCATTGATGAGCGCTTTTGAAGGAATACAGCCGACGTTCAGACAAACGCCTCCAAGAGTTGCTTTTTCAACGACTGTTACTTTTTGTCCAAGCTGAGCAGCGCGGATGGCAGCTACATAGCCGCCGGGTCCCGCACCAATCACAAGAGTATCTGTTTCAATAGGGAAATCTCCTACTACCATAACATTACGCCTCCATTAAAATAAGTTGTGGATCGTTCAGTAAACGCTTGATGTGGTTTAACGCATTTTGTGCAGTTGCTCCGTCAATCATACGGTGGTCAAAGCTGAGAGAAAGAGCTAAGACAGGAGCAGCTACAATTTCACCGTCACGGACGATCGCTTTTTCAGCAATACGGCCGATGCCGAGAATCGCAACCTCTGGGTGGTTGATAACCGGTGTGAACCATTGGCCTCCGGCAGAACCGATATTTGTGATCGTGCAAGAAGCGCCTTTCATTTCCGCAGGTGCAAGCTTGCCTTCACGCGCTTTTGTAGCAAGGCTGTTGATTTCATCAGAGATTTCGAAAACGGCTTTACGGTCGGCATTTTTCACTACCGGCACAAGCAGGCCTTTTTCGGTATCCGCTGCAATTCCGATGTTGAAGTAATGTTTTTGGATCACTTCATCTGTTTTATCATCAATAGATGTGTTTAAAACAGGGAATTTTTTCAAAGCGGATGTTAATGCTTTGACGACGTAAGGCAGATAAGTCAGCTTGATGCCTTGATCAGCAGCAACTTGTTTGAACTGTTTGCGGTGAGCAACAAGATTTGTTACGTCAACTTCATCCATAAGAGTTACGTGCGGTGCAGTATGCTTAGAGTTCACCATTGCTTTCGCGATCGCTTTACGGATACCGCTCATTTTTTCGCGTGTTTCAGGGAATTCGCCTTCAGGAGCCTGAGCCGCTGCAGGTTTAGCTGTTTCCTGAGGTGCAGCTGTTTCTTGCGGTGCCGCTTCTTGAGCCGCTCCTCCATTTGCAAAGCTGTCGATATCTTCTTTTACAACACGTCCGTTATTGCCTGAACCTGTTACTTTACGGATATCCACGCCTTTTTCACGGGCATATTTGCGTACGGAAGGCATCGCGATCACGCGTTTGTTCGGATCAGCTTCCGCTTGGTCCTGCTGTCCTGCGCCGGTTTCTTTTGCAGGCTCTTTAGGAGTCTCTTCTTTAGAGATATCCTGCCCTGCTTCAGCAGACGACTGAACTTGAGCTTCAGTTTTCGCATCTCCTGAATCATGGCTTCCTTTAAATTGAAGATCTTCGTAACCAGGTGCGTCAAACGTAATAATCGTTTGTCCAACAGTTGCAACTGTTCCCTCTTCAACTTTTAATTCTAATACTTTTCCTTTAACAGGTGAAGGAATTTCTACCACTGCTTTATCATTTTGCACTTCAGCCAGAACATCGTCTTCTTCTACCTCGTCGTTCGGCTTAACAAACCATTTTACGATTTCGCCTTCGTGGATACCTTCCCCGATATCCGGAAGTTTAAATTCAAATGCCACAGTTTTCGACCTCCTAGTTGATTAAGCAAATTTTAGTTATGCATTCGCAAGCATTGAACCTAGTAAACAGACTCCTTCATATAGAGAAAAGGACTCTCTTTACCGTCTTTTATGATGCCTGATTAAAATTCAAGAACTTTTTTCGCAGTTTCAAGAACGTCTTTATGGTTTGGAAGCCATACGCTCTCAGCAAGCGAGAAAGGAAATACTGTATCAGGCGCCGCAACACGCAGAACCGGAGCTTCCAGGCTCAGAATCGCGCGGTCATTGATTTCAGCTACAACGTTGGCAGCGATGCCGGCTTGTTTTTGAGCTTCTTGCACGACAATTGCGCGGCCTGTTTTTTCAACAGAAGCAATAATCGTATCAATATCAAGCGGACTTACAGTGCGAAGGTCGATAACTTCAGCAGAAACGCCTTCTTTTTCAAGCTCTTCAGCAGCCTTAAGCGACTCATGAACCATCGCGCCGTATGTGATGATAGAAAGGTCAGTACCTTCGCGTTTCACATCAGCTTTGCCAAGCTCGATTGTGTATTCCTCCTCAGGAACTTCCTGACGGAAAGAACGGTAAAGTTTCATATGCTCTAAGAAAACAACCGGATCATTGTCTCTGATAGAGGCAATCAGCAGTCCTTTTGCATCGTAAGGAGTGGAAGGGATAACAACTTTAATACCCGGCTGCTGAGCGATAAGGCCTTCCAAACTGTCAGCGTGAAGTTCAGGTGTATGAACCCCTCCGCCGAATGGAGAACGGATTGTCACCGGAGAAGTCCAGCGTCCGCCGGAACGGTAGCGGAGACGAGCCATTTGTCCTGAGATTGAATCCATTACTTCATATACGAATCCGAAGAATTGGATTTCCATAACAGGACGGTAATCTTGCAGGCCTAAACCGAGAGCGAGACCGCCGATACCGGATTCAGCAAGTGGCGTGTCAAATACGCGGTCCTCACCGAATTCTTTTTGAAGGCCTTCAGTTGCACGGAATACGCCTCCGGCAACGCCTACATCTTCCCCGAAAAGCAGAACGTTTTCATTGTTTTTCAGTTCTGTGCGTAACGCATCAGTGATTGCTTGAATCATTGTCATTTGCGCCATGGCTTACTTCGACTCCTTCGCTTTGTAAATTTCAAGTTGTTCTTTCAAGTTGAACGTCGGCTCTTCAAACATATTCTCAATCAGCTCTGTTACTTTCGGTTTTGATTCGCCGTCAGCCTTTTTGATAGCTTGTTTGATTTCTTCTTTGGCCTGTTCAATCACTTTGTTCTCTTCTTCTTCAGACCATAGTCCTTTGTTTTCCAAGAACTTGCGGAAACGTACGAGCGGGTCTTTTTGCTCCCATTCATTTTCTATTTCTTTCGTACGGTATTTAGTCGGATCGTCACCGGACATTGTATGAGGTCCGTAACGGAATGTAAGAGTTTCGATCAGAGTCGGACCTTCACCGTTAATTGCGCGCTGGCGTGCTTCTGCGGTTGCAGCATAAACGGCTAGTGCATCCATTCCGTCTACTTGAACACCTGTAATACCGACGGCAACTGCTTTTTGGGCAATTGTCTGTGCGGATGATTGCTTTTCTACAGGAGTTGAAATCGCATAGCGGTTATTCTGAACAACGAAGATCGCTGGCGCTTTAAATGCTCCGGCAAAGTTCATTCCTTCATAGAAGTCACCTTGAGAAGCTCCGCCGTCACCAGTGTAAGTAATAGCTACCGCTTTTTTACCGCGCTTTTTAAGACCTAAAGCTACACCTGCGGTTTGAATAATTTGAGCACCAATAATAATTTGAGGTGATAAAGCATTTACTCCCTCAGGCATCTGATTACCTTTAAAATGGCCTCTTGAGAACAGGAATGCCTGGTGTAAAGGAAGCCCGTGCCAAATCAGCTGAGGAACGTCACGATAACCCGGAAGGATAAAGTCGTCCTGTTCAAGCGCGAAGTGTGATGCAATTTGAGAAGCTTCCTGGCCCGCTGTCGGTGCATAGAAACCTAAACGTCCTTGACGGGAAAGAGAAATTGAACGCTGGTCTAAAATGCGGATATACACCATTCTTCTCATTAATTCCTTTAACTGATCATCTGAAAGATCAGGCATTGCGTCTTTATTTACGACTTCTCCTTCAGCATTTAAAATTTGGAACGTTTCAAACTGCTTATGAATAGCATCAAATTGTTTTTTGCTATCAACAATTGAAGTTTTTGTCTTTGCAGCCATTTTTTAAACCACCTCTTCTTTTGATTTAACAGGGTTAGGATACCGTTTAGCCATCCGTATTAAAAACAGTCTTATCATGCTCTGCAATTCTAAAATTAATCATTCAGAAATTCACATAGCGCTTAAGCAAAGATAATGACGTTTAAACTGTACTAATAAAAAAAGATTTTTTATTAGTACAATATGATCAACAACCATAGTTTACAGTAATTAAACAAAGCCGTCAATCATTTATAACCTCATTTTGAAACCGCTTATAAAACTTAAGATCATATTGCGCCAAACTGTACTATAAAAGACTTTAAACTGTATTATAAAAATGCTCTACTGTACTATAATTAAAAAAAATTACAAAGAGTAAATTAAGTTATTTAACTTAGGGGCGGGCTTTGAAAAGATGCCGCGGAATAAAAACGGGCAGTTAGCAATCGTCCCGCCTGCCGAACAGACGGGACGATGCTTTTGTCTAATTATTCAATACCCGCCCACACGATATTCAGCGGCGTCAGCACGGCATGAGGATGAAACTCGGAAATCGGAGTGAAAAATACATACGTAAAATCTTCGGCTGGATCAGAAAACATGCCGCACCAACCCATTCCAAGATGTGAAAAGGTGCCTTCTGTCATGAAATAATGGTCACCGGCCGGCCACAAATTAACGCCTAAACCAAAGCCGCCTTCCTCCCTGGGCGCTCCGAAGAAGTAAAAAGGAAGACCCGGCTTTATTTGATTTCTCAGCATAGCTTCGACTGTTTTTCTTCCAAGCAGCTTCTTATCTTTCAATCTGCCTTTATTTCTAAACATTTCAGCCAACTTCCAAATATCTCGCAACGAAGAGTACAGACCGCTTGTCGCTTTATTCGGAAAATACGGGTGATGACTTTTTTCCAGCTGTACGCACTCGTGCTCATTGATCACACAAACTTCTTCTTTTAAAGCATCAGGCACATAAAAATACGTTCTTTCTAATCCTAGCGCTTCAATAATATGCTTTGTTACATACTGTTCGTAGGATACGCCTGTTACTTTTGAAATAATGATGCCAAGTATAACAAAACCGGTTCTGGAATAGTTCCATGCTTCATCCGCTCCGTACTCCAAAGGCGTACTGACGAGATAGTTTATCCATTCTTCCTCATTCGTTAAGTCAATGCCTTCAGCCTTTTGAATATCCAGCTCAAAACTTAATCCCGCCGTATGAGTCAAAAGGTGCAAAATTTTAATTTCTCCGAAACCCGGTTTATCAAACGCAGGCAAAATGAGCTTGACCGGCATTTTCAGATCAAGCAAACCTTTTTCGACGAGCTGCATGACGGCTACAGCGGTAAACACTTTTGTCAAAGAACCGATTTCTCTGATTGTATCAAGCTGAAATGTTTGCTTTTCGTTTTGTCCGCCGGTAAATTCCCCTAACGACTCAGCTGCAAAAACCTCACCTCCTCTTGACATCATATAACTCGCACATTGCAGAACTCCATTGTCTATCATCGTCTGATAATGGCTGTTAAGAGCGTTAATTTGTTTCATATCAAATGCCGGATTGCTTATTGTTTGTTTCATTGTTTTCTCCCCCTGTACTGTATGTATCGTTTTCATCCTTTACTTACCGATTTCTTGATGAATTCTGAGACCGCTTTATTAAATTCTTCCGGATGTGTGATGTTCGGAAGATGCCCCGCTCCCTTAATTTTCTTTAATTCTGCATTGCTCAGCAGTTTCCGCAGCCTTTTTGTTTCTTTCTGATCAACTACGCTTTCCTTCTCACCCGTAAGGATAAGCGTTCTTGTATGAATGTCTTTTAAAAAGCCGATTGTAGAATAGCCTTCTTGTTGATGTATCTTCATAAAACGTTCAATAGAAGCATTTAAGAATTGATTACTGTATAAACTTTCATATTCATGCGACTTTCCTATAGCTATAAAATCATTTTTCAGTTTTTCCTCGACACTGCTTTCAGGGTCTTCTTCGTATTCGGTGTAACTTCCGGAAAGAATGAGTGTTTTTACTTTTTCGGGGTATTCATAGGCTATCCTCTGCCCTATCATGCCTCCCCAAGAAGCTGCCGCAATGTGGATCGGCCAAGCAACCCCTAACTCGTTCAGCACTTCGATAAAAGTCTGAGCCAGCCCGCTCAGTGTAAAATCGGCGCTCCCCTCACTCAGCCCGTAACCCGGTGTGTGTATGACAATTACATTAAATTGATCTGCCCATTCCTTCATTTGTTCTTTCCACATGTAAGCAGTGGTAGCAAAACCGCAAATCAGTAAAATTGTTTCGCCCTTACCGCTCATCAATATTTCCATATGCCGGGCATTTTCTGTGTTTGCCAGAAAATGAACGGTTTCCGTTTCTTCTGTCTGGTAAAAAGCGATGAGTTTTTTTGCGGCATCGCTTTGATCGTGCTGAAGGGCTCCTTTCTTCAGTCTGCTCCAATAATGCAAATAATCGTCGAGATGACGATTGGAAGCCGTGCCGAGTATTCGGAAAGGACTTTCAGCTTCTCCCGTAACGATTGACGAAGCATCAAAATCGGCTGCAATCGCTGAATCTCTTACTAGAGGCGGTGCTGAACGGGCGGATAACGGCTTGAAATCGTTTTGTATTTTTTCTTTTTCTCCGTATAACACGATCAGCTGGTGGCCTTGGCCGAGAAGCGAGTGTTCAAATGCTTTGATTCCGGCAGTATTTTCTAATGGGTGAAGTCCGTACTCCATTTTCATAATATCTTGAATGCCGGGATCAACTGACATGCCTCCGTCTTTCCAGAAAGGCCAATTTACAGCGATGGTTTTTCCTGATCTCCCCCCCGCCTTTCTCATACATTCCCTCCACTCGGCAAAATGCTCCAGAAAACGATTGGCGTAGGCGTAATCGGCTTGACCCAGACTTCCGATTTCTGA
Organism: Bacillus sp. SIMBA_031; assembly: GCF_046535225.1. Classification (NCBI taxonomy): domain Bacteria; kingdom Bacillati; phylum Bacillota; class Bacilli; order Caryophanales; family Bacillaceae; genus Bacillus; species Bacillus sp. SIMBA_031. Next base: position 579,254 of record NZ_JAWRXC010000001.1, on the reverse strand, counting down.
GGAGATGGAAGAAAACAAAACAAAAAAGTCTAAAGGCATATCTCTGAGCGCTTCATCCAAATGAATCACACCATTGACCTTTGATTGCAGCACCGCTTGAGCTTCCGCGTCTGTTTTATTCATAATGAGAGAGTCTTTTAACACGCCTGCACTGTAAATGACCCCGTTGATTTCGGAATAATCAGCATGAATTTTTTCCGCTAACTTGATGACCTGCTGCTTATCTGACATGTCAGCCTGAATGTAAGAAATGCTTGCCCCGTCATAGCGGATGCTGTCTAATTTTTCTTCCATGTCTGCTGTCATTTTCGATCGCCCGGCAATGATAACGCTGGCTTCGTGATTTGCATAAAGAAACGCTGAAATAATCCAGCCGATGCCGCTTAACCCTCCGATGATGAGATACACCCCGTTTTTTGCAAACTTTGCGGCCTTTTGTCCTGTTTGCAGCGAAGCGTCTTTATATGCTGTCACCCACCTTTTTTGATCGCCGTCATATTTCACAGCCTGATGATGTCCGGCACTTAATTCATTGAGAAGCAAAGGTGCTTTTTCAATGGTTTGTCTTGAAGAAATCTCAACCGTTTTACACTTTATATTCGGCTGCTCCGCATTCAGCGTTTTAAAAAAGCCTCCAATCGCGGCGTAAACCGGATTTGTATATTGACCCTTGTCATGTACGTACAGAATGTTGATGTTTTCTTTTACTTTTTGATGGATCAAAGCTTTGCTCAAATAAAGAATTGAATAAAAGCTGTGAGTCAGATCTAACGCTGCTTCAGTATAAGCTTTTTTTGACAGGTAATGAATGATTGACGCCGGAAACGCTCCGGACTTTTTCATATCTTCTAACAGTCTGGTGTAATGAGCAGACTGCTCCGGATTAAATTTATAATGCTTTTCATTTACCATTTCATATTCATCGGCGGCTTCCGCATAAATAACATTTTCACTGCCGATGTACTTTCGGATTTCATCACTCAATGAACTGTCGAAATCGAAAATCAATGTATTTTCCTTAGGTACTTCTCCGGACTTTAATGGCGATTCTATCCATTCTTTTTGTAAATACAAAGATTCAAGCATCGGCTTTTCAGACGGCTCTTTCGTTTGCGTTTTTTCTTTAAAAGCTGCGGCCGGCGTATTACGCACATCATATTTTTCTTCTAAATAAGCCGCTAAATCATGAATATTGTTATAATCAAAAAGCAATGTCGGATACAATTGTGTATCCAATCTTTCCTCGAGAATTTTCGATATATGCAGCAGCTGTTTTGAGTCAAGACCCAGTTCGTAAAAAGATTGGTGTTTGTCCGCTTTATTTGGCGGTGTGTTTGTAACCTCTCCAATAATGGATGACAGCTCATCTGTTAATGTTTTATGACTGTCTTGGTGCTGAACTGTAACAGAGATAGAGTCTGTAATGTCGGCTCCGTATTTCTCCTGCAGATATTCCGTCAATTCACCGATTGTGGAGTAATCAAATAATAAAGTCGGGTACAGCTTTGTATCTAACATCAGTTCTAATTTTTTGGATAAGTCTAATAATTGTTTAGAATCCAAGCCCATCTCGTAAAAGGAAATATCATTCTTCACTGTTTCTGCAGGTTTTTCAATCATGCCGGCTATCTCTTGGATCAAATTATTTCTGATCATTTCTTTATTGTTCGTTGCGCTGCCGATCTCTTTAGCTTTTTGGGAATGCTCCAGCCTTTGTATTGATTTTTCATTTCTGACTCTTTTCACACCGAATCGCTCATAATAAAAAGCAAGCTCTCCATCAGGCCTGTATACTTCTATGTCCGCATATAAAATGTCTTTAGAAGGCGGCTGCGTTATACTGTTTTTATCAATATACACAAAACAAGACCCAGTTGTTTTATGCAGTGCCCGGAACGTCTCAATATATATAGGGATAAACGCATTTGTTCCTTCATCCGGCAAGTCTGATGTAAGGATTCCCAACAAGCTGAGAGACCCATCCAAAAATGCGGGATGCATGTAAAAGTCATCCGTATATTCTTTTGAAAGTCCGCTTAAACTGACCTCTCCCAGAATATAATTTTCACCTTCATATACTGTACCTTCCAATTTCATAAAATCTTTATGAATCAGGCCGCCTCTGCGCAAATTACGATAGGCGGATTCAGCATCCGTAGTCCGGACGGCCCCTTTCTTTAATTCTTCGATTGAAATTGTCTTTTCGTTTATCGCATTTTTTCTTATGATTTCCGCCTGCAAGTTGACTGACGCTTCACCTTCCGCCTTTTCAGCGACCCATTTCCTGCTTGTTGTTTCAACAAGCCAGCCGTTTTCTTGTTGCGTAAACTGGAAGCTGACTTTTTTATCAAAATGGACTGACGTCGCAACAGGTTCACGGAATAAAACATGTTTGATTTCAAAACTTCGGGGGGATATCCCTTTCTCAGCTAAAAATCGGGTTATTAAATCCAGATACGTTACGCCGGGTATCGTACGCACTTGATGAAGGACATGGTCTGAAACAATATAATCGTCATGTTTGACTAATACGCTGAACCTCATGCAACTCGACAACCTTTCTTCTTTTACAAAGTAAAGAAACAGAGCAGGTGCTACTCTGTTTCATCAATAATTTCAAGAAGCCGTTTTTTATTTTGTTTGATTTGTTTTTTCCGATTTGAATCCGGCCAGTACTCTTTTCTGACAAACTCGGCAGGCGGCAGCGGATTTCTGACGGAATGATATGAATCATCCAGGCCGCTTACCAAAAGGTGGGCGTTTGTTCCGCCAAAACCGAAAGCGCTGATGCCCGCCCTCCGTTTTCCATCCTTCCAGCTTCTCAGTTCTGTATTCGGATAAAAAGGCGACTTTTCAAATTCAAAGCGGGGATTTGGCGTTTCACAATTCAATGTAGGCGGAATTTCCTTATGCCATATTGATAAAATCACTTTAATGAAACTTGCCGCTCCGGCAGCGCTTAATAAGTGTCCGATATTGGTTTTTACACTTCCTACTCCGCAAAATTGCGTTTTGTTTGTGTCTCTTCGGAATACTTTTGTCAGAGCCTGAAGCTCAATCGGATCTCCAATCATCGTGCCTGTGCCGTGAGTTTCGACGTAGCTGACTGATCCGGGAGTGATATCGGCTTTTTCAAATGCATCTTGAATAACCTGCTCTTGAAGCTTAGGATTCGGGGTCGTGATTCCCATTGTCGCACCGTCGTTATTAATAGCTGATGCTTCAATGATACCGTATATCCGATCTCCGTCTGCTTTTGCTTTCTCCAGCGGTTTTAACAGAACAGCGCCAAAACCCTCTCCGGGTACAAAGCCGTTTGCCCTTTCATCAAAAGTAAAACACTGACCGTCCGGCGAAAGAGCTCCTCCTTCTGTTAACATCAGGTAAGGAATTTCATCCAAAAGCAGATCCGCCCCTCCTGCCAGCGCCATCTCTGAATCACCGTTTTTTATGCTTTGGCAGGCTAAATGAATGCTGACTAATGAAGAAGAACAAGCGGTATCAGAAACCATGCTTGGACCGTGAAAATTAAAGAAATGCGACACATGTGAAGCAATAAAGTTTTGACTAAGCCCGACGATGTGGCTGCTGCTTTCTTTCGGCAGTTTGTGACCGTAGCCGCCCATTCTGGAACCGACAAATACGCCGACTTTTTTTCCCGATAATTCCGTTTCTTCATAACCGGCATCCCGTACAGTCTGTACACTCGTTTCTAAGAAATGTCTTATCAGCGGGTCCGTTTGGATGGCTTTCTCCTCTTCCATGCGGAAATACTCCGGATCGAAGCTGCCGATTCCATTGATAAACCCTCCCCATTTGCTGATGCTTTTTCCCTTTTGCTGCACCGGAGAGTAATTTTCTTCTATATTCCACCGGGAATCAGGTACTTCTTTAATATGATTCTTCCCTTTTCTCAGATTGTCCCAAAATTCCTCTTTATCAGCCGCTCCAGGGAACTTACATCCGATTCCGATAACAGCTATCTTTGCAGAGGAAGCCGTCTGAAGTTCTGTATTTCGGCTCGTCACAGACTGCATATCTTGCTGATTGCTGCTTTGAGAATCAGTCTGTTCGATTTGTTTTTTCAACGGCGGCGCCGTCTTACCGATATATTCCGCAAGACCATGAATCGTGTTGTGTTCAAGAAGCACAGTAGGGTCAATTTTTTTCTGAATCATTGCTTCTATACGATGTATTATGCTGACAAGAAGTATAGAATCCACACCGTATTCCTGAAAATCCGTATTTGGGTTAAGCTTTTCAAGGGGAATGCTCAATTCCTCGGCAAATACGGCAGAAAGTTCACTGACAAGCCCTTCTGAACGCTCAAAAGTGTCGGGAGTCTCCTGTCTTCGGACTGGAACCGAAGCTCCGCCGGTTTTATTGATGTTCAGGAGACTGTCTGCATGAAACACTGTTCCTTTTTTCGCGATAGGAATGATATTGGCCGATTTTCTCTCCAGTGCATGATACAAAATCGCCAGTCCTTCCCGTGTGGAAAGAGAGTCCAATCCCAATTCATCATATAAAGGACTCGTCACAGTACCCATTCCGACTTCTTTCCAGCTCGGCCAATTGATGGACGTGAAATACGTTCTCCCCTTTTGAAAATGATAAGCCGCGAAATAGTCCATATATGCGTTTGCCGACGCGTAATCAGTCATTCCTTTCGACAGTTTGGGTGACTGTGCAGCAATTGATGAAAATAGAATAAAGAAATCCAGCGGCCTATTATTAAAAATCCGCTCCAAATTCTGAAGTCCAGTGACTTTCGGCCCGTACACCGTCTTAAATTCACTCATTCTTTTATGAATAAAGGCCGGATTTCCGCCGCTGTGCAGTCCGGCACAGTGTATGACACCGCTTATATCTTTAAATTCAAGGCTTACTTGGTGAAAGAATGAACGCAGCTTCTCTTCATTTGTGAGAGAACCGCTGTAATACAGATAGTTGACACCTTTCTCTTCAAAACTTTGAAACAGTTTGATATTGCTGACTGTCTTTTCGTCCTGTCTGCCCTCTTTCAGCAAATGATCCCATTCACTTCGCAAAGGTAATGGACGCGTACCCGTCAGTACGAGTTTTTTCACTCCCCGTTTCACCAAATCTTCAGCTATTGCTCTGCCAATGCCCCCTGTCCCGCCGGTAATCACGATGGCTTTATCCGCAGGAAATGAAACAGGCTCGCCAGTATGGATTCTTTCTTCTTCAAAATACGGAACATATCTGACGCCGCTGCGGTAGCATACTTCATTCTCTCCGGTACATTGCGCCCTTTCATTCTCAAAGATTTGTTTCAGCTCATACGTTTCTTTCATGCTGTCTATATCTATTGTTTTCACATGAACAAAGCCGTATTCCGCAGAAAGGGCTTTCAGAAAAGCCGCTGATTCTGCCCCCGTCAGCTTTGGTTTTTCCGCTTTAAATACCTGCAAGCCATTGGTGATTTGTAAAATGGATAATGGTGTTTCCTTTTTACTCCTCTTAATTATTTCTTGTATAAATAAGAATTTACCATATGGGATGCCGTTCTGATTTTCACTCTGGTTTCCGATATCTGAGAAATCAAATATATTTTCGACCTGCCGCTCACCGCCCGAGAAGATCTCACGGATAACGTCGTATGCGTGGTTTTCATCTAATAAAGAACACTCAAACATTTGATCAGAGTGTTTTATAAATGAAGAGTGATGTTTTATGACAATCAGATTCTCCTGATCTATATCCGAACAAATGGTGCGGGCAATTGATTCTGTGTCTTGATTTACAAATACTACTGTCAGTCCGTACTCTTTTGTTTCGGATGGATTTACAAACGGATTCTCCCTCCATTTTTTTTGCAAGTGATGTTGAAAAGAATGCTGAGGGATCTCTGTCTTCTCAGTCCTGGACGGAACCCAATAACGTTCTTTCGCAAACGGATAAGTCGGAATTGAGATCCGTTTACCCGGCTGCTGTAAATGTTGATGAACGGTTTTCCAATCGATATCCGCCCCCCAAACCCATAATTGAGCCAGCTTTTCCGCTTCACCGTTCTCAATAATGGTCTTTACAAACAATTCACCTGCTCTGCCTTCCGTTAACGCCTTCATTTTTTCAGCAAATGCATCTGCTGATTGCTGATTAACATATACGCCTGGAACTTGCTTGTCACCGCGGCAAAACTCAAATAATTTATCCTTAATTTCTTTAAGAGAGGTACCGGTGATCGCCGCTCTGGCCTCCATCGCTTCTCTGCCCGATTGTGTAGTGTATGCCAGATCCCGTAAAACGACGCTTTCCGATTGGCCGGCTTCCATCACTTCATTCGGGAACATGTTTCTTATCGCTCCGGCATATTCCTTCAATAAGTATTCAGTAACCGCTTGAATGGAGGGGCAATCAGTTAATTCATACATCGTGAGTTCAATATGAAACATTTCGTTAATAAAATCCGCCATCCGGCTTAATTCCAAAGGACCTACGCCAAATTCACTCAGGTGATCAGCAATATTAATTTCTTCCGGATGGATATGAAGCAATTCCGAAACAAACGGTTTGAGTACTTCATTCACCTTTTCTTCCATATCAGGCTGTTTATCCTTTACTTCAGGACTTAGTGAACGTTGGATAAAATCTCTCATGTTTTCGGCATACTCAAGAAGACGTTCATTGTCTTTGGCAGATAACAGGACAATATGCGGTTCGTTCTCAACATGTTCTGTTGAGGCGTTTGTTTCTTCATATTCTTCTATAATGATATGAACATTCGTTCCTCCCGCTCCGAATGAGCTGATCCCCGCTCTTCTCGGAACAGTTACTGTTTTTCCGTTTTCCTGCAGTTTCGGTTTCTTCCAGTCTTGCAATGACCGCTGTACATAAAAAGGAGATGCTTTAAAATCAATATTTGGATTCAGCGTCTCCGCATGTATGGAAGGAAACAGTTTTTTCAGTTTCATTTGCAAAAGAACCTTTGTCAAACCGGCAATTCCCGCTGCGGCCTCAAGATGGCCGATATTTGATTTGACAGAACCGATGGAACAATATTGAGTGTGCTCCGTAAATTCCCGAAACGCTTTTGTTAACCCGGTGATCTCAATCGGGTCTCCCAGAGCAGTTCCCGTTCCGTGAGCTTCAATATAACTAATTGTACGAGGGTCAATACAAGCTTTCTGAAGCGCGTCCTGTATCAGTTCAGACTGACCATTCGGATTAGGAACCGTAAAACCGTTTGTTCTCCCTCCGTGATTGACCGCTGTCGCTTTAATCAGCGCATAAATATGATCTCCGTCCCTTACCGCTTCCGCCGCCGGCTTTAAAAGTACGGATCCCACTCCTTCTCCCGGTACATAACCGTCACCGCCCTCGCCGAATGTACGGCATCGGCCATCACTTGCAAAGAAGCGGCTTTGATTTAATAATGTATATTTATTCGGATGAAGCGTAAGATTGACCCCGCCCGCAACAGCAAGTGTGCTTTCTCCTCTTCGTATACTTTCACAGGCTAAGTGAATGGCGTTAAGAGAGGATGAACACATTGTATCAACCGCCATACTCGGCCCCTTAAAGTTAAAGAAATACGATATTCTGTTTGCTATTGCAGAAAATGGAGACCCGACGGCCAGTTCATTTCCTTTAAGTGATTCTTCAACGCCGAAAAATTGATAGCTTCCATATGTGACGCCTGCAAAAACTCCGACCTTTTTGCGGGTCAGATCTGAAGGTTTATAACCCGCATCCTCTATGGTATTGTACACTGTCTCTAAAAAGAGACGTTCCTGAGGATCAAGAAAAGCCGCTTCTTTCGGTGATATCCGGAAAAATAAAGGATCAAACCGATCTGGATTTTTCAGAAAACCTCCCCACTTATAGCAGCTTCCCTCGAGCATTTCCTTCCGGTCATCAGGAATTTCGCTTACGCAATCCCGTCCATTCATCAGCACATTTTGGAACTCCCTGATGTTTTCCGCACCCGGGTATCTGCCGCTGACACCGATAATCGCTATATCAGCAGAAAGGGGATCGGCCGCAATGTGCTCTTTTGAATCTTCTTCAGAGCGTACCGGCGCTTTTGTTTCCACTGGTTTTCTTTTTTGCTTTTTTTGATATGAAACAAGTTCAGATGTGCCGGCCGGGTTCAGCAGTTTCATCATTCGTTCGCTGTGATGACTCAGGAAATATTCGGCTAACTGCGATATTGAATGATATTCAAAAAACAATGTTTTCGACAATCTGCCGATACTTTGCTCCAGCTTTTTGGTCAGACGCATGATCATCACTGAATCAATGCCGTATTTCTCCAGGTATTGTTTTTCATCTATGAGTGAGGCAGGTAATTTCAATTCTTCGGACATTATATTTTTCAGATAACTGATGATATTTTGTCTTAATTCATCGTTTTTCAAATCGGCATCTTCCTGCTGGTCTGAATGTAAGCTGATTGTACCGGCACGCTTCAGCACATCCTCAATCTTTTCTTTTCGGCCTTTCAGGGCAATCAGCTGTTCAGATGATTGACACAAGCTGTTCTCCAGGGCCTGTATTCCGTCACCGTCATCTAACGGGTCAAGACCGAGTTCCTGTTTCATGTAGGATATTCCTTCATCGTCAATATTCATCCCGCCGGAAGTCCATAGCGGCCAATTGACTGACACTACCCTTCCGGCAGACTCTTTTGCGGTCATAACTGCTGCATACTGATCCAAACAGGCATTGGCGAAAGCATAGTCACATTGGCCGGCTGAGCCGAAGACTGCCGATGTGGATGAAAACAAGACAAGTAATTCAACTTTCATTTTTTTGATTTCTTCCGCCAGCCACAACGTGCCAAAAACTTTCGAACCTGTGACTTGATCAATTTCTTCTTTTGTCTTTCTTAAGATAAAAGAGTCACGGAGTACGCCGGCACTGTGAAATACTCCATGTAAGGTGCCGAACTGCTCTTTTGCAAAAGCAAACATCCGTTCAGCATCACTTTGTTTTGAAACATCAGATCGGATATATTCAACTGTTGAACCTGAACTTCTTAAATATTCGATCTTTTTCTCCTGCTCTTCAGTTAAATCAGAGCGCCCCGTCAATATGAGATTCGCTTTCCATTTTTCCGACAGATGTTTTGCCAATATATAACCGAGACCGCCCAGGCCTCCTGTAATCAGATAATTCCCATGATGTTTCAGCGGCTGGGTTAAATCGAATGAGCCGGCTTTATTATAGCTTTTCGTAAAACGTCTGCCGTTTTCATAGCGCACTTCAAAATGGATATCCCGTTTTTCGTCACACTCTCTCTGATATATATCCGCTATTGCTGGAAGAGCGGCTCCCGTACCCTCTGATTGCGTGATATTGATAATCTGATAGTGAAAATTGGGGTGTTCCTGGTGAACGGTTTTCACCAATCCGCCGAGAGCATGATGCAGCGGCAGTTGTTCTTTATTCTCAGTTTGAAAAATATGCGTCAGTTTTATTATCTTTTTCCATTTTAGTTCAATCAGCGCCTGTGTAATAAACAGAAGAGAAAACAATCCGTTTTCCAATTGTTTCTGTATACCTCCCTTACTCATGTCAGCCTGAGAATCAGACCACAAGTGAAGAATCTTTTCGGGCAGCTGATAATGATCATGAATGTACCGGAACAGCTTTAGATAATCGTCTTTTTTCACGTGGTTCATACAAATCGTATCATCATGTAAAACAGCAAATTCTTTTCCGCGGATAACAAACAAGAGAGTACAGTCCTTAAACAAACCGCTCAATTCTTGTATTTGCCGTTCATTTTCTGCAAAAATCAGGAGCAATCCCGTCAAGGGTGCGCTCTTCTTATTCGGAATGAACGATTCTGTCCATTCCGGCTTGTAATAAAAAAGCGGATGGTTCGATGCCCGTGATTTTTGATTCTGAATGGATGTCACACGGGCATAGCCTTCGTCAGCCGATATCTGTCCTGATTGAATCAGATCAAGAATATCGCTGATTTGTTCACGTTTTCCGTTCATCATTCTTCCCCCATTAATTGTTTCAATACAGCCTTCTGATCAATATCATTGGTTTCTAATTGACGCAGGAGACGAATGAGTTCGTCGTCCGTCTGAACAGTGCCTTTTTTATGACCATATCTGAATCTCACATCTCTGCACTCTGCCAGAATGCTTCCGTTTTCATCTGTAAATGTCATATGACACGTTACATCACGGCTGTTCTGCCGGTTCTCTTTTTGAGTATAGACATAAAAATTTTGAGCGAGAGGCTGATAGACATCCGCCGCTCCCATTCCGATCAATTCCGGGAAGGTTTCTCCGCTGACAAAAAACGCACTGGCTTGAATTGCGGACTCAAGCGCTTCAGGAGAGATCGTAAAATTCTCTCTTTTTGCATAAAGCTCATCCGGCAATGAATGAAACGACAGCATTCCGTCACTGTTTTTCGCTGATTCAATGACAAAAGGCGATTCAGCAGGATGTTCAGTCATTTCTGATTTGACTTCAGCAATATCAAGCGCTTCAGGAAGCATACCGCTTTCAGGCTTAACAATATGCGCATTTCCCCTGGCAAGACGTACTTTATTCTCATTTTTTGTGTTTGCATATATGTCAAACCGCGCAAAGCCGCGCTCAGGCGTCAGCGTAATCATCAGTTCCCGTATATCAGTCATTCCGTTCATGCTTTCGGTCCACAATAAATCAGTTAATGTATGAACTGGTTGTCCAAATGCCGCCGCTGCATTGACGATAGCCATTTCAGCCAAAGATGCATAAGGGAAAAAGGACACATTTCCTTCAGACAGACTTAGTGCGAACGGATGATTACGGCTGATTTTTTTCGTGAAACTGAACTGATTAAAATCGGACGTGTTACTCCCCAAGAAAGGGTGAGTCGGCTTACTCACATCTGTTGAAACAAGCGTTTCCCCTTTTTCCGCTATCCAATACCGCTGTTTGATCAGCGGTTGTCCCGGAATAGAAATCCTGCGAGCATTCCGATTCACCTCAAAAGTCTCCCAATCTATCTTTCTTCCATTTACCCATTTGGATGCTGCTTCGGCGTAATCTGAACAAACGTGAGGCATTTCATTGTGAACTTCTGATTCGAATGTATTACCGGTATAGCTCAAGCTGCTTTTTTCACCCCTGATATAAGCTGAGAGCTCTTCAGCAATGACCTGCCCGGAATCTGCCACTATCGCCAGCCGTTCTTCCATATGATCGCGTCCCGTCTGAAGTGTATAGGCAATATCCTGAAGACGCAGTTTATGATTGTTATCTTTCGATTCATTTTCTGATAGAAAATCAGCCATAACCTTCGCATACTTTATCAGCCGTTGTTTGTCTTGAGCCGATAAAACAAAGATCACTCGGCCGCTTTGATGATCAAAAGCTTTTGGCGGCTCATACGCTTCCAATATAAGATGCGCGTTTGTCCCTCCTGCCCCAAAAGCGCTTACCCCGGCTCTCAAAGGATGAACAGCATTGCTGTTTTGCGGAATATTCCATTCAGCCGCTTTCCGCTGCACTTGAAAAGGAACCTGCTCAAAATCTATAAACGGATTAACAATATCGGAATGCAGAGAAGGAACAAGCTGCTTATTCTTCATTTGGAGAAGCACTTTCGTTACCGCAGCGATTCCTGCCGCAGATTCTAAATGTCCGATATTTGATTTCACCGAACCGATGGCGCAAGGATGATTCAGTTGATAGGAATCTTTCAGTCCTTGAATTTCAATCGGATCGCCTAATGACGTACCCGTTCCATGCGCTTCAATATAATTGACGGTATTCGGATCAATGTCAGCTTTACGAAGCGCTTCTGAAATGACCTCCGCCTGCGCATCCGGATTCGGTATGGAATATCCGCTCGTCTTTCCTCCGTGATTAACGGCGCTTCCCTTAATCACACCGTATATTTGATCTTGATCTTCTATTGCTTTTTTCAATGGTTTTAACAATACGGCTCCGACTCCCTCACCGGGAACATAACCGCTTCCGTCTTTTCCAAAACTCCGGCATCTGCCGTCACTTGATAGAAACTGTCCCATGCTGAGGAACTTATATTTATTCGGATGTATTGACAAATTCACTCCGCCGGCTAATGCCATATCGCTCTCTCCGCAATGTATGCTTTGGCATGCGTAATGAATAGAGGTCAGTGATGAAGAGCACATTGTATCCAGAGCCAAACTCGGACCTTTTAAATGAAAATAATAAGACACCCGATTGGCAATTGAAGAATAGACGGAAGCCGGCGAGAAAGCCACTCCATTTTCTTCTCCTTCAAATAGTTGATATTGGCCCCACATTGCACCGACAAATACACCGACTTTCATCTTTTCCAGCATGTTTCTCGGGTATCCTGAGTCTTCAAAACAATTTTTGGCCGTTTCTAAAAAGAGCCTTTCCTGGGGATCCATAAGTTCTGCTTCCCTTGGGGAAATATGAAAGAAAAGCGGATCAAATTGATCGGCTCCGCTGATAAAACCTCCCCACTTGCTGTAAGACTTCCCTTTCATATCTCTGTCTTCGCTGAAGAAATCATCCATATTCCAGCGGTCAGGCGGGATTTCTGTAATACAATCTTTTCCGCTCTTTAAATTCTCCCAAAATTCAGGTAAGTCTTCAGCCATCGGATACTTCCCGCTTAATCCGATAATGGCAATGTCTTGATGCCTTGTATCAGCTGTTTCATTTATTTGGATCTCACGGCTTTCATCCTCCATGAAGGTATCTTGAAGTGCAGATTTCAATTTTTCTTTGTCACCTTCAAACACGATCAGCTGTGATGCGTTCAGAGAGAGTGAATCTTGAAAAGCTTTGATCCCATTGGTTTTACTAAGAGGAACCATACCGATTTTTTGTTTCATCCATTTTTCAGTTTGTTTATCCACTTTCATGCCGCCGTCTTCCCATAGCGGCCAGCCGATGGCTACTGAGACGCCGGAGCGTTCTTTTTTCCGCCTCATTCCTTCACGCCACTCAGCGAAAAGATCGATGAACCGGTTGGCCAATGCGTAGTCCGTCTGACCGATATTCCCGTACATCGAGCTGCTTGATGAAAACATCACAAAGAAGTCCAAAGGTTCGGTTTGCAGCAAGCTGTCCAATAAGACCGTCCCATTTATTTTCGGAGCGATCACTTCCTGGATTTCATCTTTTGATTTTTGAATCAATAAAGCGTCGTGCGTCACACCGGCACTGTGTATCACACCGTTGATTTCTCCGAATTGCCTTTTAATGGTTTTTATGATTCGCTCTGCATCGCGGCTATCTGAAAAATCACCTCTTATATATTGAACCGAAGAACCGCCTGCTTTCATTCGGCTGATTTTGTTCTTTTTGTCTTCCGTAAGTTCAGAACGGCCCGCTAAAATAATATTGGCTTTCGTTTGGGCTGCGATATGTTCTGCAAATATAAGGCCTAAGCCGCCGGCCCCTCCTGTAATCATGTATACTCCGTTTTCTTTAAAGGAGAAACCTGAGTTTTGAGCCGGTTCCGCTTCCCGTAAGGCACGGACCCAGCGCACATTTCCTTCATAATAAAGATCGGTTTCTCCCGGATGCGCTTCAGTTGATTCGCATCTGATGATTTCAGCTGTGAGATCCGGCAACGATGACTTGTCTGAAACTGATATCCCGATTGTCTTAAGGGCCAGTTTCGGGTTCTCAAGCAAAATAGACTGCCCTGCGCCATGGACTGAAGCGTAAAGCGGCTGATCATTTTTATGGTCCGACGGATAAAGGAAAAGCGATACAACCTTTTTTTCCGCCTTGCTGCGCATCAATGCCCGGCTGAAAAAGAATAGCGGGTAAGCCCCTTTAGAAAGCTGTTCATTTATTTTTTCCGGGCCGGCAAATGACCCTTCCGGCCACCCGTAAACCACGGTGTCGGGCATTTGCCCCCTTTTTTTCAGATCAGCTGCAAGCCTGTCAAAGTGAGCTTCCTCCCTGTGATCTATCTCATAAACACCGTCTCCGTGATAGGAGAAACGATTCCCTGATAAAACGAGAATGATCTGTGTATTTTCGAATCCATTTTCAGCATTTTCCCGCATAAAATGAAAAAGCTCTCTGTCATATTGAAACAGCAGGCATGTTCTTTTCTTTTTATTTCCGCAATTCGGGTCCCAAGCGGCAGCCTTTTGTCTCCAATGCGGCGTTAAATAGGCCAGAGCCGTATGATTCTCTCCATGATGAAGAGGGAGGTCTTTTTCAACGGACGTCTTTTCGCCGCTCTCTGCAAAATAGTTTGCAAGTTTTTGAATCGTCGGATACTCAAACAATAAAGTAGGGTACAGTTCCCTGCCTGTTTTCTCTTCCAATGCCTTTACGGCTTGCATAAGTGTTACGGAATCGAGGCCTTGTTCATAAAAACCTTTTACCACAGAGAGTGTTTCAGGGGCAGTCCCTTTGACATCTGCGATCAGCTGCTGAATGTCTCCTTCTGTTATAAGAGCGAAAAGATTTTCGTTCTTACTTTCTTTCATGTCAGGCTTTTCAGCCGGTTGATTTTGCGTTAAGAAATAACTGGACATTTTTTGATTTTCTTTAATATACGCGGCGAGTTCCCGGATCGTTTTCTGCTCAAACAGGAGTGTAGGATACAGCTGTTCCCCTGTTTTGTTTTCAAGTTCTTTGACAATGGCAAGCAAAGAAGCTGAATCCAGGCCCTGTTCATAAAAACCAATGTCTGTCCTTATGTCACGCAGATCTATATTTGAAACCCCGGATATTAATTCTTTAAGGTGTGTCTCGATGCTTTCGCTTCGATTTATGATTGAATCTTTTCTGATCAGGCTGTCTTTTGGCTGAGAAGCCGCTTCAGTTTCCAAACGAGTCTGCTTCAGGTTTTCAATTAAATCTTTTGAGCGAATATGTTTCACAGACAGCCGCGTAAAATAAGCGATCATCTCCCCGTGTGCATCGTACAAACCGTAACTTACTTGGATGACATCCCCTGAATCATGATTTTGGTCTTGCTTCTTTATGTACACATAACACCTGTCTTCCAGGCGCTTCGTCATACGGAAAGATTCAATATGAATGGGAATATACGTTTTCATCCGGCTTGCCGGAGATCCTTGTGTAAAATATTCGGGACATGCCTGATAAAGGATCGATATGATGGTAGACGCATCAAGAAAAGTGGGATGCAATTGAAAATAGCCGTTATATTGATTGGCAATTTGGCTGAGCGTCAACTCTGCAAGTACAGAATGGTCAGACGCATAAACCTTCCCCAGACTCTTCATAAATTCAAAATGCTCTATATCAACCTTTTTTAAATAGTCATAACATATCTCCATATCAGCTTCACGGGCGGAGGCATGTTTAATTTCATCAATATTGATTGAACTCATGCTTTCCGGGATTTTCGGCATGAGCCTGCAGTTCATATTCTCATCCCAGCTTTCATCCAGAATGCGGTCATCTTTTACCTTTCTGCTCTTCGCCTGAATTTCCCATCCCTGTTCCAATCCCTGAAAACGGATGCGGATTTCTCTGTCAAAGGTATCCGATGTTGCTACAGGTTCCAAATACAAAATATTCTGACACTCGAGTTCTTCAATAGGCAAACCTTTGCTCAGCGCCATACGGTATATCATATCTAAAAATGTGACACCGGGTATAATCCGGGTGCCATGCACCCGGTGATCCCTGACAATATAGTCCGTATGTTTAATTGTTAATGTGAACTGATAGTTTTGATTACTGGCCACCTGTCTCATTCCTTTTCTTTTCTTTATAATTCTTTGAAATCAAGTAAAGGAATCAGCAATTCTGACTCTTCCTTTTCTGGAGTTTCTCCATTGTCGATCCAGCATTGTTCCTTATTGAATATAATCGGAGAAAGCGGGTGTCTTTTTGTCTCTCCATATCCTAATGTGAGATGGCTGTCGCTCAATATCATATGTGCGTTCGTGCCCCCGAATCCAAAAGAACTGATTCCGGCTCTCAAAACCCCTTTTCTGGGACGCCATTCTTTTAAAGACGTGTTCGGAAAGAATGGCGACTGATCAAATTTAAAACGCGGATTTGGCGTTTTACAATGTAATGTCGGCGGGAGCATCTGATTTTTTATGGATAAGGCAACCTTTATAATACTCGCTATCCCCGCTGCGCTCATTAAATGTCCGAAATTCGTTTTTACGCTGCCCACTCCGCAAAATTGCGTTTCTTCCGTAACCTCCCGGAACACTTCTGTCAGCGCTTTTAATTCAATCGGATCTCCTATCATCGTACCGGTGCCATGCGTCTCGACATAACTGAGAGTATCTGCATCAATTCCGCCTTTTTTCAGAGCTTTTTTTATCACTGCGCTTTGCGCTTTCGGATTAGGTGTTGTCATTCCCATTGTCTGTCCGTCATTATTAACCGCGGATGAGTCAATTACCGCGTAAATTCTGTCACCTTCGGCAAGGGCGTCATCAAGTCTTTTCAAAAGGACTGCGCCGCATCCCTCTCCCGGTACAAATCCATCTGCCTTCTCATCAAATGTATGACACTTTCCTTCAGGTGAAAGCGCCCGAGCCTCACTCAGCATGACGTAAGGTTTTTGATCCAGCAAAATGTCAACTCCGCCCGCAATCGCCATATCTGACTCTTTTGACATCAGGCTTTGACAAGCGAGATGGACGCTGACCAATGAAGAAGAACAAGCCGTGTCTACAACCAGATTCGGTCCTTTCAGATTAAAAAAGTGTGAGATATGCGCACCTATGAAATTTTGTCCTATACCCACGATCGTATTTTTTGAAGGAGAACCTATTTTGGACATAAACGTCCCGGTCCGCGAACCGATGAAGACGCCGACTTCTTTGTTTGATACTTCTTCTTTTGTATAGCCGCCGTCTCTCAATGTCTGGACGCTGACCTCAAGGCATTTTTTGATTAACGGATCAAGCTCTGATGCCTCACTTTTGTTCATATTAAAAAACGCGGGATCGAAAGACTCAATATCTTGAAGAAATCCGCCCCACTTACTGATACTTTTTCCCTTTTCATAGGTGTCAGAGTAGTATGAAGAAATATCCCATCGCGACGCCGGGACTTCGCGGACACTATTTTGTCCTTTCTTCAAATTTCTCCAGAACGTTTCTGTGTCCGGAGCATCCGGAAACTCACAGCCCATTCCGATAATAGCGATTTGGTTCAGACTGGTTTGTTGTATTTGAGATCCGCTGTCCCGTACTTCGGAAGCATTTTGATTTATATGTTGCTCTTTTTTCCGAATCTCAATGTTTTCTGAATCAATTTGAGGACTGATCCCTTCACTTGCAAATAATTCGTTTAAATAGACGCCCAGTTGTGAAAAACTCGGATACTCCAGAAAAGCTGATGGTTCAATTTTTATTTGAAATGCATCTTCCGCTTTTTTGACAAGCTGAACCAGTAAGATTGAATCAACTCCGTAATCCGCAAAAGACGTATCCTGATCTAAATTCTCGTAAGGTATTTTCAGCTCCGCGGAAAAAATCTCCATTAACTTCCTGATCATAGCTTCATTGTCTCCCTGACCAGAGATCTCTTTTTCTTCAGCATCCGGGTTATTTTTAGCAGCTTGAATTCTTGTCTGAAGCAGCTGCTCCAGCTTGAATTTCTCCGGATGTGTCTTTGCCGGTATAAGGCAGGGGTATCCGTTTATCGTCATCATTTCATCCAGCATGGCAATACCTGTTTCTGTTGAGTGTGAAAGTAAACCAAGTGCCTGATATGATGGACTTGTTACCTCGCCCATCCCAATGTCCTTCCAGCTCGGCCAGTTAATTGATTGATAATACGTTCTGCCGGCTGCATGCTGATACGCCGCAAAGTAATCCATAAAAGCGTTCGCTGCGGCATAGTCACTTGTTCCGGCGCCTAATAAAGGAAAGGCGCTCGCAACAGATGAAAACAAAATGAAGAAATCAAGTTTGTCATCAATAAAAATGTCATGAAGTACCTGCATCCCCTGTACCTTTGGCTCAAATACTTCTCTTATTTCTTGATCAGATTTATGAATAAAAGCCGGATTCGAATGA
Organism: Bacillus sp. SIMBA_031; assembly: GCF_046535225.1. Classification (NCBI taxonomy): domain Bacteria; kingdom Bacillati; phylum Bacillota; class Bacilli; order Caryophanales; family Bacillaceae; genus Bacillus; species Bacillus sp. SIMBA_031. Next base: position 561,268 of record NZ_JAWRXC010000001.1, on the reverse strand, counting down.
TTGGCTGCACCAGCGCAATGAATGACCCCGCCGATTTTGCCGAACTTCAGTCTCACCTTTGAAAAGAAGCGTTGTATTTTTTCTTTTTCCGTGAGCGGCCCGGAATACACTTCCACCTGAACTCCCTTTTGATCCAACTCATGCAGCAGTTGTAATTTCGAATAAAGAGGTGACTTTTCATCGGTGTCTTTTAACATGCCGGCTATTTTATCAGATTCCGGAAGGTCGGTTACTCCCATCAACACAAGTTTTTTGACTCCCTTGCCGGCATAATGTCTGGCAAGTTCTGCTCCGATCCCTCTTGTTCCCCCTGTAATAACCAGGGTTTGATCCGTACGGCATACCGGCAGGCCGGATAGTTTCCGGTTTATTTCCGCTGCATGTAATTTCTCGACGTATGGAATATAACGTTCACCGTTCCGGTAGCAGATTTCACTATACAGCCCGTCAGCGCAAGCTTCATCTGTGATTACCTGTCTCAATTCCGCCGCAGTCCCGACATGCCCGTCTACATCTATTGTTTTTGATTTTATCTTTTGATACTCCGCACTCAGTATTTTATATAGTCCGGCTGTTTCGGCTCCGGCTAACGACGGCTTGTCATTCAGAAATGTCTGCAGCCCTCTGGTCACATGTAAAACGAAAAGCTGTTTACGTGTGTTTATGATTTCCTGCAGCAGTGTCAGCTTCCCGATTGTGCCGGTGTGTGCCCCGTTTTGATCACTCCGCAAATCTGACAGGTCAATCATGCCGATGATTTCCGGATTTTCTTCTATGACTGCTAGAGCCGTTTTTTTGGCTTCCCCATTTGAATGATCCCAGTTATCTGCGCAAATGACAGCGGGTTCAATCAGAGGATCTGAATCAAACAATTCGAATGCAAGCCGCTCACTTTCACTATTAGCCAGGATCATCACCTGTCCTTTCGTAAAAGCGGAAGGCGCAGCCTTTTGTTTTTTCCACGATTTTTTTAATACATCAAATGATAAGTCAATCGGTGTATGGGGCTGCGGTACACCTGTTTTTTTCTGTTTCTGTGCTGCTTTTGCGGCAGGAACCCAATATCTGTTCCGTTCAAAAGGATATACAGGAAGAGAGATAAGCTTCGGTAATTCCGCAGTGTACATCTCTTCCCATTCAACGTCTCCTCCGTTCACCCAGTGAATGGCCATATCTCTTGCATTTTCACAGTGAGCGGCTGACAGAGCACCCTTTTGACCAGCGCCTCGGCGGGCCTTTCCCCTATATAAACCGTTTACCTTCTGATCTGACCGCAAATACATCGTCAGCTTATTGCGAAGATCGTCAATGCTGCTAACCTCAACAGCGAGCCGCTCTTCCATAGCGTTTCTCCCGGTCTGCGAAGTGTACGCAGCATCAGCTAGTGACGTTTTTGCCTCCAGTTCTTTTATATATGCATCAATCAAGAGTCTGAGCCGTTCTTCATTTTTGGCAGAAAGCAGAATAATTTGCGTCTTGTTGCTCTGTACCGTTTCCATCTTTTCTTCATTCTTATACTCTTCGATGATAATGTGGGCATTAGATCCTCCAGCGCCGAAAGAACTGATGCCTGACCTTCTGGCTTGATTTTGCGGCGTCTCCCAATCGGTCAGTTCAGACTGCACGTAAAACGGTGTTTCCCCAAAATCAATATTAGGATTTAAGTTATCGGAATGAAGGGAAGGAGCAAGCTGTTTATATTTCATTTGCATCAGCACTTTTGTGATAGAAGCAATTCCCGCCGCAGCCTCTAGGTGTCCGATATTTGACTTAACCGAACCAATTGCACAACGATAATCGCTTTTCGAGCTGTGCAAAGCTTTGGTTAAACCTGAAATTTCAATCGGGTCTCCCAAAGATGTTCCGGTGCCATGCGCTTCAATATAACTTATGCTGTCTGCATCAATCCCCGCCTTATCAAGAGTTTCACTGATGACGTTTGCCTGCTCGCCCGGATTTGGCACAGTGTATCCGTTTGTTTTTCCGCCGTGATTTACAGATGTTCCCTTAATCACACCGTAAATCCTGTCCCCGTCAGCCTTTGCGGCAGAAAGCGATTTCAAAAGAACGGCCCCGACTCCTTCTCCCGGCACATATCCGTCTCCTCCCGCTCCAAAGCTTCTGCAGCGCCCATCGCTTGAAACAAAATGATTTTGTGAAAGTAAAGTATATTTATCCGGGTGTAAGGATAAATTCACTCCTCCGGCTATAGCGAGGGTGGATTCTCCCCTTTTTAAACTTTCACATGCAAAATGAACAGCAGAAAGTGAAGAAGAGCACATTGTATCAATTGCAAGGCTGGGTCCGTGCAGGTCAAAGAAATATGACACCCGGTTTGCGATAGACGAATAAGAAGACAAGAGCGCCTGACGTTCCTCATCATCTGAAGCACCGGCTGCAAATAACTGATAGTGGCTGTAGGTGACACCGACAAATACACCTGTCTTATGCCGTTTCAACTTTTTCTTTGTGTAACCCGCATCTTCAAACGTGTGCCACGCTGTCTCTAAAAATAACCGTTCCTGAGGATCAATTAACTCGGCATCACGGGGCGAAATTGAGAAGAACAGCGGATCGAATTTATCAGCGTCTTTTATAAACCCCCCCCATTTGCTGTCATGACGGGCATTGTCACCTGTGTGATAATATTTCCGAAAATCCCAACGCTCTTTCGGTATTTCCGTTATACAATCTTTTCCGGAAGAAATATTTTCCCAAAACTGTTCCACATCCTTCGCCATCGGGTAGCGGCCGGCTATACCGATAATTGCAATATCTTCCTCGGAAGGTGCGGATGGTATGCGAGAAACGGAAAGCTTCTCTCGTTTCGCCGGCGCCGAATGATCAATTCGCTGTTCGGCTGCCGGTAAAAACGCCTTCTTCAACTCATGATGATAGTGTTCAAGAAAATACTCTGACAGCTCTTCAACACTGCTGTATTCAAAGAAAAGAGTCTTAGACACTCTTCCAAAATATTTTTCCAGACGGGAGTTAAGACCTAAAATCGTTAGAGAGTCAATTCCGTAACGGTCAAACGTATCCTCGGGTAAAATACTGTCCGCCGGTCTTCCCGTTTCCGCACCGACGATCTCTGTCAAAAGACGAACCGTTTGCTTTTTCAGATCTTTTTCATTTAATTGCGGCAGATTACTGTTGTTTTCAGGCACAGTCTCTATTTCTTTATGATCCGTTGAGAGTAATTCACTTATTCTATCTTTGTCTCCGCTGATAACAGCCAGCTGAGAAGCAGAGCGGCTCATACTGTCCTGAAAAGCGGCAAGTCCTGCTTGGGCGGATAAAAGTTCCAGCCCTGCATGTCTTAAAGCCTGCAGCTCTCCCGGCCCGACTGTCATATTGCCCGCATCCCATAACGGCCAATTAATAGAAAGTGTTTTCCCGGGACGTCCCTTAATGCTTCGATACTGGGTGAATCCGTCCATACATCCGTTAGCGAAGGCGTAGTCGCTTTGACCCGCATTAGGCAGAACGGCCGAAAGGGACGAAAACATAACGAAGAAATCAAGAGGCTCTTCTTCAGCTGCTTTATCCAGCCAAACGGTTCCGAATACTTTAGGCGCTATAACTTCTTCTATGCTTTCTTTCGTTTTTTTTATGATAAATGCATCCTTAACAAGTCCGGCGCTGTGCAAAATTCCGTTTAATTCTCCGAATGTCTGCTTAATGTGCTTAATCAAAGCGTCCGTCTCTTTTTCCTTTGAAATATCTGCCGGGACATATAAGGCTTCAGCGCCAAGATTTTCAAGAGCGCTCAATTTTTGCGCCGTTTCACGGGAGGCCGGGGAACGGCCGGTTAATACCAGCTTGACTTCTGCCTGTTTCGCCAGATATTCCGCAAACAGATACCCGAGACCGCCGGTTCCTCCCGTAATTAAATACACACCGTTCTTTTTTACACTGAAACTATGTTTCTCCCCATCTTCTTTTTTTACTCTTTGAAGCTGCCTTTTATAATAATGCCTCGGCTCATAACAGGTAAAGTGGTCCGTCTTACATTGATTGTTCCATTCAAAAGAGATGACATCTGCAATATGCTGCTTTGTAAACGGCTCGTCAAACATTGATTTCAGCTCTGCAGCCTTACATGTGAAATTCGGATTTTCGGTCTGTACGGTCTTAAGAAAACTTTCAACCGCGTTATAAATCGGCTGAACCTCGCCCTCGGTATTTTCATACAGGTACAAAATTTCTGCTTTCGGACAAAGTTTGTTCGCCATGAAGGCCTGAAACATGTGAAACAAGGAAAAAAGACTTTTATTGAGCTGCTTTCTCATTGCATCTTCTGTATTTTTGAAGAGCCCGGCAGCCAAAAAATGAATAATATGACGGGGTCTTATATTTTGAGAACGCAGAACCCCGCATAACGCATCATAATCCTCATCTTTTGCAAAGTTCATTCTAAAACGACCGTTCCGGCAATCTTCGAAACGCTCGCCGGAAGTCACGTAAATGAAAGGTGCCTCATAGCCTTCAAGCTGCCTCTTCATTACGGTATACATGCTGTCGTCTTCGCAAAAAAATAAAATTGGCTCTTTCGTATGCGGGAATTTTCCACTGCCTTTAAATTCATGTCTATCCCATACCATTTCATATAGATGGGTTTTCCCCAAGCTCTTAATTAATTCCAGCCCTTCTTCAGGCGTCAGGCTGCATTCTTTCACCTTTTTCACGATTTGCTCAATTTGCATCGTTTTTTCATTCATGGAAAAGCAACTCCTCTATCAGCTCTGACGTCTCTTTCGTATTCATCTCACCTGTTTGTGCTTTTTCAAGAAGCGACATGATTGTTCCATCTGCTGTATCTTTATTTGAGTTGTGAAGCTCAGTACCCGAGAAAGCCTCAGCCTTCTGCGCTTCATCTTTATTTAAATGAATCCAATGTCTGTTCTTGCTGAAAGGATAGAGAGGAAGAGACAGTTTAACCGGTTTGAGTTCCTCCTCATACAAGTCTTCCCAGCTGATTTCACAACCGATCGTCCACAACTGAGCCAGTTTGGCCGGCTTGTTTTGCTGAATCAGTGATTGAACATATGCATGACCTTCGGGGCCGCCGAATATAGGAGCGTACAGACTATCAAAATCCGTTACATTTCCTTCATAAACACCTTGCAGCCTGCTCCCCTGGATGTAACCGTTTAATTTTTCAAGAAGATCTCCGGTATTCGAGCAAGTGATCGCAAGGCGGCATTCAAATGGTTCCCTTCCGGTTTGCAGCGTATATGCTATTTCTTCAAGACTGATTCCGGACTTTTCTCTAAAATTGCCGTTATGCGGTTTATCAGCTGATCGATTCCGGACGCTGCTGATATAGCGGCACAGCTCGCTCAGGGTCATTAATTCCTGAAATATATCTAGTGATATTTCTGTGCCGTACATTTGGTTTATATAAGAGATTAATTCGGAATAAGCCAACGGATCAAATCCGAATTCAGAAAGAGGTGTCTTTGCATCTATATCTGCGGTATCTAAACGCAGGATACCCGCTGCCGCTTCCCGAACCGCCTCTTGCAAATCACGTTCCTGCACCTCTTGCTGACTGAATTGAACTGATAGTTCTTCATGTAAAAACGTTGTTAACTCTTTGGCTTTAACCATCAGCCTTTCCTTTGTTTTGGCCGATAGAACAATGATTTGATCCCGCTCGGCAGTTACTGCTTTATCTTGTCCATATTCAAATTCTTCCACGATGACATGAGCATTTGCCCCGCCGAATCCAAAGGAACTGACTCCGGCACGGCGCGGAACTTCATTTCCTTGTCCATCTTTTAATCTGGCCCACTTCATTGTTTTATTGACAATATGAAACGGTGTTCCGCTTAATTGAATGTAAGGGTTCAGCTCCTTGACATGAAGTGTGGCAGGCAGTGTTTTATACTTCATGGATAGTAATACTTTAATCAGCCCCGGCATTCCAGATGCGGGCTCTAAATGACCGATATTCGTTTTTACTGAACCGATGCCGCAAAATTGATCATGATTCTTTCCTGAATGCGGTTCAAAAGATCCAAACGCTTTTTTCAAGCCTTCAATCTCAATCGGATCTCCCAGTTCTGTCCCGGTTCCGTGTGCTTCAATATAAGATATCGTATCAACAGGAATATCGGCATTTTTGTAAACAGACGTTAACAGTTCTGCCTGAGCTTCCGGGTTCGGCGCGGTCAATGAAGCAGATCTTCCTCCGTGATTTTCTCCGGTTCCTCTCAGAACTCCGTAAATATTGTCTCTGTCATTCATTGCCGCTTGCAATGGTTTCAATAACAGAACAGCTGCACCTTCACCGCGGACATAACCGTCAGCAAGTTTATCAAACGTCTTACACCGGCCGTCCCTAGACAAAATACCGAGTTTATCAGTATACATATGCGTGACTGGATCTAAGAGCAGCGAAACCCCGCCTGCTACCGCCAGCTCACTTTCGCCATTTTGAATCGAGCGCACAGCTCTGTGGATTGCTACAAGACTGCTTGAGCAGGCTGTATCAATGGACTCACTCGGACCTCTGAAATTAAAATAGTGGGATACACGATTGCTGATGAGCGCCTGGCTGTTTCCGGTTCCCGCAAACGCATGCGCCCCGTCCGAATGCCTCATCAGCAGCTGGCGGTAATCATTAAATTGAATGCCCGTAAACACCCCGATATTTTTGCCAGACAGCTTTGAAGCTTTGTAACCCGCATCTTCTATCGCTTTCCAGGTTTCCTGCAAATAAATTCTGTGCTGAGGATCCATGAGTTCTGCTTCCCGCGGATTAATATTGAAAAACGCCTCATCGAATTTATCGGCATCTGTGATAAAGCCGCCCCATTTCGAATGTACTTCGCTGCTTCCTTTGCCTTCGGCGTATTTTTTCCAATCCCAGCGATCCGGGGGAATTTCCTGAATCAAATCTTTTTCATTGATTAAATTGATCCAAAACTCATCTGCATTTTTTGCTCCCGGAAAAACACAACTCATCCCGATAATGGCAACTGGCTGCTTCTCTGGATGATGGTCAGCCTGTCTTGTTGTCTTTTTTTCAAACGGAAAACTTCGCGGCGGCTTCACGTTTTTCCCGGTGGTTTTCCCAGCGTGCACTACTTTCCTTTTTTCAGAAATGTTTTTTTCTGCATCTGTATTCCCTTTTGCAACAGTACGCAGTTCACTGTTTAGAAATTCTGAAAGAGACTTAATATGGCTGTAAGTAAAGAAAACGGCAGGTGTCAGCTTAAGCTTGTATTTTTTATTCAGTCGGACAGCTAATGTTTTCAAACTGATAGAATCAAAGCCGAGATTGCCGAAATTCTCTGCCGTATCCAGCTGTTCAATGTTAATTTTCAATAATTCCGATACCATTTGCTTCAGTTCTTCCAGGACATTGTCTGTATAAGCCGGTGCTGTATAAGAAATTTCCTCTTGACGAACCGGAAGCGTATTTACTTTTTGATGCGGCAGATCTTTTTTTGCTGGTGTTGTTCCGGCATCCCCGGTAACAACCGAAATTTGCGGACAGTCATTTGCCAAAATCGTCTCAAAAGCCGCTATCCCTTCTTCCGTTTCCAAATAATCAAACCCGGATGCGGAAAGATAAGCTTCTTCCGCTTCTTTGTTTAAATGCATTCCGCCTTTACGCCACAACGGCCAGTTAATCGAAATGCTCTTGCCTTGTCTCTCTTGCCGGCGGCTCTGTTCGGATCTCCAATTTATATATTGATCTTGAAAATAATTGCCCAACGCATAATTAACCTGTCCAAAATCTCCGAAGATCGAAGAAATAGAAGAAAATACGATAAAGAAATCAAGCGGCTCATCTTTCGTTAATTCATCTAAGCATACCGTTCCTTCAATTTTAGCAGTCATGCCCTCTGAAAAATCAGTCAGATTCATCTCTGTAAATAACCGATCATCGGCATGACCAGCTGAATGAATAACACCTTGAATGGAGCCCCAAGTCCGTTTCGTTTCTTCTATGACCCGTCCCATCGTCTTTTGATCTGCGGCATCAGCTTGATAATATACAGCATCTCCTCCAAGCGCCTGCAGCCGGTCAATGTTATGGCGTTTATCAGCTGTTAACGGTGACCTTCCCGTCAATACTAATTTTGCTTGATACTGAGAGGCTAAATATTTTGCGAAAATCAGGCCCAGACCGCCCAAACCTCCCGTTATGAGGTAAACCCCTTTCTGTTTCAGCTGATGAGAGTGCTCTGTATGATTGAACACATACTCCTTTAATGTCTTAATATACCTCTTGTTCTTTATATATTTAACTTCTTCCGCCTGCCGTTCCATGCCTGAAACCATTTCGTTAAGACAAAATTCAGCCATTTTTTCAATTGATATACGTTCTGAAAAACCGATTGACTTCACATTCTCTGCGGATGGCACCAACATATTTGCCGTTTTTAAACAGCCTGCAAGAGCGTACGGATCATTCACGCCTTCTTTAAAAGAGTGAACAAGAAGCAAAGAATGAAGATAAAGAAAGGAGTCACTGCGGGCGCTCAGGGCTTTTAATAAATAAAAAATTGATTCCAGGCCGCTGAGAAGGTGGTCACCCGCGTAAAATGTTTCTCCCGTGTGCAAGATGACATCAGGAGAACATCCCTTTTTCTCTAATTCTTCGAATAAACGAATGTAATCTGACGTCACTTCCGGGTTTACACAGAATGTCAGCAGATTTTGATCGGTCTGCCGCTGATCCGGCGTGACGAGAATGACACGGCTGTCTGATTGAATTTTCAGAGCTCCAGCCAGTGCTTCATCTTTTGCAAAGACCAGAATTGTTTTTGGCTCCCTATCTTCGATTTCAATCAGAGGGTTTTTTTGATCCCACTTATGCTCATAAAAACGCACATTTTTATTAGGCTTTTCGCCCAAAACCAGCCCGCTCAGTTCCATCAAAATCCCGCCGGCATTGTCTAATACATACACATCATAAGCCGAATCGCTTTCTTCAGTTTGTTCTGCATATACATAAACGGGTTCAGTCTCATGATCAAAAATCGTACATTCTTTAATGTTTTCCGGGAGCTCTCCGGCATTTTCCCCCGCAAGGTATATGACGGCTTGATATACGCTCTCAATAACTTCCGGTTTGATTATGCACCCTTTCGGCCCGGCCTTTGCTTTTATCTTTAAAAGCATCTGTCCGTTCCTGCCGACGCAGTGCTCTGCCGCTTTCAGACTGTCACTGCAGCTGTATCCGAATTCGGCAAGCCGCTGATAAAACGCTTCGTACGGTATGCGGTCTGCATGCTGAGACAGGAACGGCTCAAGATGAATATTTCCGTTCTCGTACGCTCCGCCTTCTAATTCGAGCCGCCCTGAGGAATAAATGGATGAGTCGCTCTGTTTTTCTATAGAATACGATGCACCCTGATTATCCGGGGTTAATACAATCCGGATCTGCTCATTGCTTCCGCTTTGTAACATCGGTTCTCTAAAGGAGAGCTCTGTTAATTTAATAATCGGATTCCCTGAAGCCATCGCTCCGGCAGCTCTCGCCATTTCAATCTGGCTGAGAAACGGAAACATTTCCTTGTCTTGATACTTTGTTTTTATATACAAATCGGTATCGCTTACATTGATAAGAAACTTCTGTGCTTTAAAATCAGATATATTGCATGAAATGTAAGGATGCAGATCGTTATTTACGTTCATCCGGCGGCTTCCCGTATTTTGCACATCTATTCTGCATAGCTCTTTGGCAAATGGATATCCGGGTGCTGAAATCCGTCTCAAAGTGACATCTTTATAAAGTGACGGCCAATCTACTCCGTTACCGCCAACCCAGTATTCAGCAATCTTCACAAGATCCCTGTTTGCGGCTGCTTCTTCAATCTCAGCTTTGTTCATCCTTTGAGCTTCTGTTGTGTCTTTGCCGCTTGTAAAAATATGATCCATCGCGTTTCCGAGAGTATAATCTGTCAGTCCTTTAAGCAATTCATCTTTTGTAGAGGCGATAACAGCCAATCTGTGCGGCATTTCTTCTCTGCCGGTTTGTAAAGTAAATGCTGTATTTCTAAGTGTTTCTAATGGATAATCTCTGGCTGCTATATGTTCTTTTGCGCGTTTTGCATATTCTGCCAGCCTGTCGGCATTTTTTGCAGAAAAAACAAATAAAAGCTGTTCAGGTTCTTCAGCCGCGAGAGGAGAGATAGCTTCATCCGCAAATTCTTCTAAAATAACATGGGCATTAGCTCCTCCTGCCCCGAAAGAACTGATTCCGGCACGCCTGGGAACGGATGACTCCCATTTTTCGGCACTGTCCGGTACATAAAAAGGTGTTTTTTGAAACGGTATATTTTCATTCAATTCAGCAGAATGAGTCAGTGACGGAACAATCGTTTTATGTTTCATTTGAAGAATAACTTTCGTAATGCCCGCTATGCCTGCAGCAGCCTCAAGATGTCCGATATTTGATTTAATCGACCCGATCGCGCATGTTTTCTTATCGCGTTCGGCATCTGAAAATGCTCTGGTCAGACCGGTGATTTCAATCGGATCTCCTAACGCGGTGCCTGTTCCGTGAGCTTCTATATAGCTGATGCTTTTTGGATCAATAAACCCTTTTTTTAAGGCTCTCGTAATGACCTCACTTTGAGCTTTGGGATTCGGCACGGTATATCCATTCGTCTTAGCACCGTGGTTGATGGCTGTTGCCTTAATAACTGAATAAATCTGATCACCGTCCGCAATAGCCTTTTTTACAGGTTTCAGCAGCACGGCACCTGTCCCTTCTCCCGGCACATAGCCGTCTCCTCCGGAACCGAAGCTTCTGCACCGGCCATCACTGGATAAAAATCCGCCTTGAGTCAGGAGTTCATATTTATGAGGATGAATGGATAAATTGACGCCTCCTGCAATTGCAATTTCACATTCATTCCTGATTAAACTTTCACAGGCAAAATGAACAGCCGTTAATGATGAGGAACACATCGTGTCCAAAGCAATACTTGGCCCGCTGAAATTAAAGAAGTAGGATACCCGGTTTGCGATTGATGCATACGAGGAAGAAACGGCCGCTTCGTGACCAACGCTGTACAGCTGATAGTGGCCGTACATAACCCCTGCAAAAACACCGACGTTTTTTCTTTCAAGCGTTTTCTTTGCGTACCCCGCATCTTCTATGGTGTGCCAAACCGTCTCTAAAAACAGTCTCTCCTGCGGATCAATTAATTCAGCTTCGGCAGGAGAAATATTAAAGAACAACGGATCAAAATGATACACATCGTCAATAAATCCCCCCCATTTGCTTTGGTTTTTTACTTCATCGCCCGCTGCGGGCTGATAGTGCAGCCCCGAATCCCACCGATCCTTAGGTATCTCAGTTATACAGTCTTTACCGTTCAATAAGTTTTCCCACAGAGTATCAAGATCATTTGCCATCGGGTAACGTCCGCTGATACCGATAATCGCGATATCATTGTCATGATACTTCTCCTGCTGCACCTGATTTTTCATCTGGATTTTCTGTTTCCCGTTAACATCGGCTGTCTGTTTATGATCTTTTTTCTTCTGAGATGGGGCGCTGCTCCCGTTTTCTCCTAACCGGAGTTTATGAAGAAGAGTATCCCTGTGCTCCTCAACGAAATACTGTGACAATTCTGCCGCAGTCTGATATTCGAATAACAGCGTTTTTGAGAGCGCGCCGAAATGTTTTTCAAGCTCATTCGTCATATTGATAATCATAACGGAATCAAGTCCGTATTTTTCCAATGCCTCTTCTGCATCTATTTTGTCCGCAGGCATCCTGAATTCTGCAGCAATCATTTTTATGATGAAATCAGATGTTTCAGCTGTCAGTTTCTCTGAATCAAATGATTCGATATTTCTCCCTGTTCCTTCATCTGCCTGAATGCTGTCTTTTCGTTCATATAATTGATGAACATGATTGTCAATTTGCTCATCTCCGTAAAATACAGTAAATTGCGAAAAACCGGAGGACAATGCGACTGCAAACGCTTCTTTACCTTCTTCTTTTTCTAAAGGATAAAAACCCGCCTTTTTCATTGTCTCTACCGTTCGCTCATCCACTTGCATGCCGACTTCTTTCCACAGCGGCCAGTTCAGAGAGAGAGAAATCGTATCAGAATGCTGGGCAGAACGCATATTCATGAAATGATCCATATAACTGTTTCCAAACGCGTAATCAGATTGCCCGACATTTCCCAACACTGCGGAAGTAGAGGAGAAGCAAATGAAAAAGTCAGGATTTTCTTTCTCAACAGCATCATTCAGCCACATCGTACCCAATACTTTCGGTCTGATTACCTGATCGAATTCCTCTCGTGACTTGTTAAGAAGGAAAGAGTCACGGATGATTCCCGCGCCCTGAATGACCCCGTTTACTTTTCCATAAGAAGTTTTGGCTTTTTTGACTACATATTCGGCTTCTTCCTTATTGGTAATATCAGCCTGAACATAAACAGCTGAAGAACCGGCATCCTCTAATCGTCTCAGCTGTTTTCTTATATGATCTGAAAGCGGAGATCTCCCCGTTAAAACAAGGCAGCATTTTGTTTGAAAAGCCAAATATTCTGCAAAGGTAAATCCTAATCCGCCCGCGCCTCCTGCGATAATATATACTCCATTTTCTCTCAGCGGCACATCTCCGCTTCCGGAATTTTTTTCGGGTTCATACGTTTTGAGCTGTTTGACATAACGCTGCATGTCTTTATAACGGATCTCTACATCTGAAGGCTGGAAATCACTCAGCTCATTGCGTATGATATCAGCTGCGTGAACGGCTGCTATTGACTGCTCCATTTCAATGCTTTTTGCTGAGATTAACGGATTTTCCAGCTGCAATGTCCGCAAAAATCCGCTTGCCGCCGCGTAAAGAGGCTGTTCTCCAGAAAGATGCGAAAAATATCCATATAACAGCTTGATCGGTTTGCGGCAGTTATTTTTGAAGAGCGCCTGTTGTAGTAAAAACAAAGAATAGACTCCGCTGTCGCATTGTTCACGAATTGCTCTCTCTGTCTTTTCAAACGGCATGTCTGACCACAAATGCACCGCTTCCCGTATATCTGACTTCTCTTCTTCTATAAGCCATCCTAACAGGTTTATGTAATCTCTTTCAGAGCGGGGGTCGATTTCAAATACACCGTCCCCGGTTTTTCGAAACTCTTTCCCCGGCTTAACCAAAATAACCCTTGTATCATGCAATGCAGCAAGTTCTTTACTCACATCTTCATTTTTATCAAATAATAAAAGGCTGCCCTCATGTCGGCCGCCTTTTACATGAATATTGAGATCTGTCCGCTGCCAGACCGTCTGATAATATATCGACTGTCCGTTAACCCCTGCGGAATGAGAACCAAGCTGCTGTATCCGCTTTACTCCTTCTTCCAAAGAAATGATGCCGCTTTCTATGTCAGAAAGTACTTTTTTTCTAATATGACGGGCTTCTTTCATAAAAATCTTCATCCCCTTTACAAATGGCACTGCCGCAAAATGATAAACTAATCCTGCATACGCTCCAGCGCATAATCTGCTTCCTCCGCAGTCAGTTCGCCCGCTTTTAATTGTCTGAGAAGCTCTTTTACTCTCTCGTTCTTTCCATTGGAATCCGCTGTTGCACGATTCTGTGCCTCCGCGGAAAACGTTTCTTTTTTACGAATGGTTACATCCTTTAAACCTGCAAGTCTCTCTCCGTGTTCATTAAGCAGCTGAATATCGTAAATAAGCTCGGATTGACCTTTTTGGCCTGTTTTACGCGCATAAGCCCAGCATTCTGCTGAAACTTTTTTCCGAATCGTAATCTCTCCTATTGAAAAAGGAACATAAACAGTTGCCTCTTCTCTTCCGTCCGTAATGCCGAACAAAGATTGCAGAGCCCCATCAATTAAAGACGGATGCAATGTATAATTTTCAAGAGCATATGAGGCTTCTTTTGGCAGCAATAAGTGTGCAACCGCTTCCGTTTCGCCGCCCCATAAACGTTGAATCGGCTGAAAAGCGCGCCCATACAGGAACCCGTTTTCCCGAAAATACTCGTAACATTCATCTTGTTCACGGACAAAAGCACTTCTGTTTATCATCTCTTCTCTGTCGATGTTCTCTATATCATCATCACTGTAATGATGATCATAATCTAATTCCCCCGTCACAAATCCAGTCCTTACAGCAGCATCCTCGTCAGGTGACATGTTAAATAATATGCTGCCGTCTTTTACGGAAATATGAGTGTAAATGGTCAGGCTCTCTTGCAAAAGCATGGCCGGTCTGGCAAATATCACGTTTTTTAAACGAGTGACCTTTTTCTTTCGATATGACCGCGTTCCCGCTGCGCATGCCATTTCAAGAAAAGCAGCTGCCGGGAGAATGCTCTTGTTTTTTACAATGTGGTCTTTTAACCAAATCTCTTTGTCTCTTAATGTCGTTTTAAAAAACTGCTGTTCCAGAGTAGATTCATTCGAATCCAGAAGCGGGTGCAGTGAAGACTGCTGCGGCAATATTTCCGGAAATACTGCACTTTGGCTTCCAGGCACCCAGTAAGACTCCTCAGCAAATGGATATAAAGGAAGCTTGACCTTTTGCGGGGTATATTCTTCATATAACTCTCTCCATTGAATATCAGCCCCGAAAGACCATAATTTTGCAAGAAGATTCAAGTCCTTTGTCTCCATCATCGCCTCGAGGAATTTATCTTTCACCTTTTGATCATGAAAGATAAAGACTTTATCAAAATCTTTCGTAACATTGCCTTTGTATACGCCCTCTCCAATTGTTCCTTCAGTACAGAAAGTTCTCAGCTTCTCCTTAAGTTCCGGCAAATCAGAAGCTACAACAGCAAGTCTGTCTTCCATCGGTTCCCTGCATGTCTGCAATGTAAAAGCGATATCAGCTGCCGAGGCCTTTGTCTCCCGCTCTGTGAATTGCAGAAGGCGCCGAGCGTATTCTTTCAGTCTGTCTTCATTTTTGGCAGAGAGAACTGCGGCAAACGGACCGCTTATTGTTTGTGTGTCCGCATGGTTTTGATATTCTTCCACAATGACATGGGCATTTGCTCCTCCCGCTCCGAACGAACTGATTGCTGCTCTCTTGTTGGAGGCGCCTGATTCTTTCCGCCACTCTTCTTCTTTCTGCTGAACGTAAAAAGGCGTCTTTTCAAATCGGATATTTTGGTTCAGCTGTTCCGAGTGAATGGATGGCGCCAATTTCTGGTGCTTAAATTGTAAAAGAACTTTTGTAAGGGCTGCTATACCTGCAGCAGACTCCAAATGTCCGATATTAGACTTCACTGAACCTATGGCACAAAATTGTTTATCGTCCGTAAATTTCTCAAAAGCTTTTGTCAATCCTGCGATCTCAATCGGATCTCCGAGCGAAGTACCCGTTCCGTGTGCTTCCAAGTAGCTGACGGATCGCGGACTGATGCCCGATTTCTTGAAATTTTCAGCAATCAGCTCAGCTTGTGCATTCGGATTCGGAACCGTAAATCCATTGGTTTTTCCGCCATGATTTACAGATGTTCCTTTAATTACTCCGTATATATGATCCTGATCAGCAATTGCTTTTTCCAGAGGTTTCAACAGGACGGCTCCCGAACCTTCTCCCGGGACATAGCCGTCTCCGCCCTCTCCGAAACTTCTGCACAATCCTTCGGTGGAAACAAAATTACCTTGACTCAGCCAAAGGTATTTGCTGGGGTGTATGGACACATTAACGCCGCCCGCAAGCGCAATTTCACTTTCCCCTCTTTTAATGCTCTCACATGCCAAGTGAATGGCCGTCAGCGATGATGAACACATCGTATCCAGTGCAATGCTCGGGCCGGAGAGATTAAAAAAGTATGAAACCCTGTTCGCAATAGATGAAAAGAAGGAACTGAGCGCAATCGGATTGCCCCGCGCAGTTTCTTCTGCGCCGAATAATTGATATTGTCCGTACATGGCTCCGACAAACACACCGGCTTTCATACCGTTAAGCTTCTCTTTTGTATATCCTGAATCTTCAAACGTATGCCAGGAGGTTTCGAGAAAAATTCGCTCCTGAGGGTCCATCAGCTCAGCTTCTTTATGAGAAATATGGAAAAACAGCGGATCGAATTGATCAACACCGCTGATAAAACCGCCCCACTTACTGTTGATTTTCCCCTTCTCCATTCTGTCGGGGCTGTAAATCGATCTGAAATCCCAACGTTCCTCGGGGATTTCAATAATACAGTTTTTCCCTCCGGCAATGTTTTCCCAGAACTCCTCAAGAGTATCGGAATTCGGATATCTTCCGCTCACACCGATAATGGCAATATCCTCACCCGGCTGAACCATGCTCGGTGCAGGTGTATCCTTCTGCTGCCGGTGCTGTTTTTTACTCGGATTTTCTCCTTTCTTCTGCACTCTTGTTACCGGAGCTGCCCCTGCGGCCTTAAGCACTTTTTCTTTAAAAGATGTTAGGAAGAAGTTTGAAAGCTCTTCAATGTTCTGATATTCAAAAAAGATTGTTTTTGGAAGATCCCCGAAAGTATCTTCAAGCTTTGAAATAAGTGACATGATCATAAGTGAGTTGATTCCGAATTTCTCAAAAGAGTCTTTCGCATTTATTTTATGAGCTTGGATTTTCAAGACACCGCTGATGATCTTGATTAAATAGTCATTGACTTTTTCTTTCGCAGCATATTCCTCTTCTTCATCGTGTTCCGCCGTGAGTGTATCTTGATCTGCTGCAGCTGTGTTTCTTTGAATCGAAAGCGCTTTTATCATTTTATCCCGCTCTCCTTCTGCAGGCATTAAGCTGGTAAATGAAGACCGCAGCATTTTCAGAAACGCTTCCAAAACAGAGGAAGTTCGCATCGGCGTCATTCCGTATTTTTCTTTTATTTGGTTGATTCCATTGCTGTCGAGATTCATCCCGCCATCTTTCAATAACGGCCAATTGATTGAAAGGGTTTTTCCGTTTCGGGAGAGCTGAGATCGAAGCACTGCAAAACTGTCCATAAAATGATTTGCGTACGCATAGTCACTTTGGCCGGCATTTCCGTAAGCGGAAAAAGAAGAAAAGAGAACAAAAAAATCAAGATCTTCGTCTTTTGTCAGCTCATCCAGCCAGATTGTTCCGTAAACTTTCGGTTTCAGTACGTCCGTAAAATCACTGAGACTTTTATTTACAAGAAATGAGTCACGAAGGATTCCGGCAGCATGAATGATCCCGTTTATGCTGCCGTACCGCTGTTTAACGCCGAAAATGAATCGCTCTGCCTCTGTTCGATCTGTTATGTCCGTCCGCTGATATTCAACAATAGAGCCGCTCTCATTAAGCTTACTGATCCGTTCTTTTTGATCAGCTGTTAAAAAAGAACGGCCTGTAAGTATAATCACGGCTTGGTTTTCTTTAGCGATGTGTTCCGCAAACAGCAGCCCGAGTTTTCCGGCTCCTCCGGTAATGATATATATGCCGCCTTTTTGATACGTTACAGATCCGTTATCGTGTTCCGGATTATCAATAGGCCGCAGCCCTTTCACAAAACGGGTATGTGAGTCTATTAAAATCTCACATTCATCCGTTTGAATGCGCTGCATTTCACTAATTGCAGCATCCCATATCTCGGAAACCGGAGGATTTAAGTCAGAATGCTCATGGCGAACCTGTATGGTTTTCGCTTTAAGCTTGGAGCTTTCCATGTTTACCGTTTTCATGAAACCTCCGACAGCTTCATGAAACGGCTGATTCAGGCCGCTTGTCCAATAAATATGCAATAACGTAACAGGTTCGTTTCTCCGCATTAAAGCTTTTGATAATAAAAAGAGCGAGTTTATCCCTCTGCAAAGAGTTTCATTAACGGATTCTTCAGTGAATTCTCTGATTTCTCCGTTCCATAAATAAAGCACGACATCAGGTGTAAATCCGTTTTCAGCCAAATCAGACAGCAGCATTTCGACATGACTTTCATCAGAAGGATTGATTGTGCATCTATTCCGTTCAATTCTATAATCAGAATCGGGCGTTACGAGAATGACACGGTTATGATCTCCATTCATCATCTCGGCATGCTGAAAAAGACGGTTATCCTGATCAAAAATCAGCATATTCCCCGGTGCCTGCTGATTCGACATATCTATCTTATTTGTTCTTACCCAATCGTTCTTAAAAAAAATGGTTGGGGACGGAGCTTGCTCCGCCTTTTTTTCCATTTGTTCTTTTCTGTAAGTGCGAATTAGCTCCAGTCCTGCATCAGGAGACATTTGCTGTTCTTCAATTAAGGAAAGTATTTGTTTGATCTGCACTATTTTCCCTCCAGCAGCTGATAAACTTGGTCAGCAGAAAGTTCACCGTTTTTCAATCGTTCTAATAAGAAGAGAATTTCCTGATCTTCATTTTTACGTCCTGCGGTTAATTCTCCCCCGGTCACTTTTCTGACAGAAAAGTCTTTCATGCTCACGGCTATTTCGCCGCTCTCGTTAATAAAATCAATGTTATACGTATAAAAACCGGTTTCTTTCACCGAAACATGGCATCGGGCAGTAAGCGCCCTCTTAATGTGAAGCTCTCTAAGTGAATATGGAACAAATAAGCCCTCTTTCTCATTATCTCTTAACAAAAATGCCGCCGCTTGAAAACCGCCGTCAATTAATGAAGGATGAAGTGTAAAATGTGAAAACCCGTTCGCTAAATGAGCAGGAAGCTCCAATTCTGCCATTAACTCCATATCACCGCGATATACGGCTTTCAATGTTTGAAAACTGCTATGATATGTCAGGCCCATACGGCTGAAGCGGTGATAACACTCTTCCCGGCTTATGACCTGCTCACTGCTGCGTATGAACTGATCAATATCGACATACTCAGGATTGCTGTTTATGTCTCCGAATACTGTTTCACTTTGTGTGCAGATTTGCTGCACGCCATCCGGACCCTCTTTACATATCGTTACGTTCAACTTATCTTGTTTCATTTCCAAGTCGGTATAAATGTGCAGCGTTTTTCCTTTATATAATATAGGTCTGTTCCACATCACGTCTTTTATTTTATATACTTTACTTTCTCCGCTTATTTCCGCACAAACAAGAGCCATTTCAAGCGAAGCGGCTCCTGGCAGCACATAGTCTCCTGAAACAAGATGATCAGTGACGAAAAATTCAGTTCCGGAAATAACAGTTTTAAATGCTTGTTTCTTTAATGTTGAGACATTCTCGCTGATTAATGGGTGAAGACTTTTGCTATTAACCTCGCTTTTGTTCTTTTTCGGGGTGAACCAATAACTCTCTTTTGCAAACGGATAAGTTGGCAGCGGCACTCTATTCAATTTCTTATTGCCGATTGTCTTCCATTCAAACTCGGCTCCATTGGCCCACCATTGTGCGAGCAGCTCCTCTTTTCCGCTTTGAAGAGCCTCCTGAATCATATATTCAGAAACAGCTGTGCGCTCTTCAGTGTTTTCGCTTATAAATACGCCTTTTTGCACCTTGCTGTCATCAAGAAAGCTGACGTATTTATCTCTCAGCTCAGTCAGACTCGCTGCACATACGGCAATTCTTTCGTTCATTGCTTCCCGACCGTTTTGCAATGTAAATTCCATGTCACTGGCATTAACGGTCATGTCACCTGCAATCACGCGATCCAAGTACTGAACCATAAGCCGGATATACTCAAGTAATTGATCCTTGGTTTTCGCAGATAAAACAAAAATATGTGTGTTACCGTTGTTTTCCGGCACTTCTTTTTGAGGTTCCCTATATTCCTCTAAAACAATATGCGCGTTCACACCGCCGAATCCGAATGAGCTGACACCTGCTCTCCTCGGCAGATCGTTGTTCTCTTCATCTTTTATCGGATTCCACTTTTGAGCGGTTTCTGTGATATAAAATGGCGTATTTTCCAGTTTGATGTATGGATTGAGTTCTGAAAAATGGGCGAGTCCCGGAAGTTTGCGATATTTAAAAGCCAGTAACACTATCATCACTCCGGCTATTCCGGCAGCGGTTTCGAGATGTCCGATGTTTGTTTTCACAGACCCGATTCCGCAGCATTTCTGTTTCGCAAAAGGAATGTCCCATTCTTGATATAACGTTTTAAATGCCTTTATGATGCTGTTTACTTCAATCGGATCGCCAAGACTTGTCCCTGTGCCATGCGCTTCTATATATCCCGCAGTGGCAGGGCTGACCCCCGCCTTCCGCCAAGCTTCGGTTAATAAGTCCGCCTGTGCGTTCGGATTCGGAGCTGTCAAAGAATTGGCGCGGCCGCCGTGATTTACAGCTGACCCTTTAATCAAACCATATATATGATCACCGTCTGCCTGTGCTTTGCTGAGCGGCTTAAGCAATACTGCAGCCGCCCCTTCACTCCTTACATAGCCGTCAGCGCTTTTATCAAACGTTTTGCACTTTCCGTCTTTGGAAAGCATACCTGCTTTATCAAAAGCTATAAACAGAGTAGGGCTTGTCATAATATGCACACCGCCTGCAATCGCCATTTCAAAATCGCCTCTTTGAATCCCCTCAGCCGCACGATGAAGCGCAACTAACGAACTTGAACAGGCAGTGTCAATCGGTTCGCTCGGACCCGTCAGATTCAGCTGGTAAGAAATACGATTTGCCAATATACAATGATTTAAACCGGTTGCGGTCTGCGCCTGAACAGAGACGCCATTTTCATTCAGACGTTCAGCATAATCCGTTGTGGCGACCCCTGCAAACACCGCGGTTTTCGTCCCTGCCAAATCAGATGGCTTATAGCCCGCATCTTCTATTGTTTTCCATACAGTCTCCATAAAAATTCTTTGCTGGGGATCCATTAATTCTGCTTCGGCGGGAGAAATCCCGAAAAACAACGGATCAAAACTGTCCGCGTCTTTGATAAATCCGCCTTTTTTTATTTTTGTTCTATTGACGTCCCTGATCGGATCGCCGTCAAACTCTTTCCAGTCCCAACGGTCTTCAGGAATGTCTGTAATCATATCCCGCCCTTTTTCAATTCCTTCCCAAAAGTCATCCAGCGTATCTGTTTGGGGGAAACGGCCGCTTATTCCCACTATTGCAACCGGCTCATTCATATGTCTTTCCTCTTGCCTGGTTTTGTTTTCAGGCTCAGGGGAATGTTCATAGGATTCCGGCGGAGGCGTGCTGTACAATGTTTTTTCGTCAGCTGCAGAAAAAGATTCTGTCTCAGCAAAAAGGATTTCTCCGTATTGCTCGATTACATAATCAGTCAGTTCAGCCAGTGAATTGCATTCAAAGAAAATGGACGGCAATAATTCCGTACCATATTGTTGATTGATTTCATTTCCGAGTCTGGTAAACGTAATAGAATCAAATCCGTACTCGCCGAATGAAGTCTCTTCTTCTATTTCCTTTCTGTCAATCTTCAAAATACTTGACATCATCTTTGCGATGCCCTCAATCAGATTTTCTCTCCGGTCTTTCGCCGCAGATTCATCTGAAGAAAAAGAACCGCAGAGATGAAGCTCCTCGGAATACTCACTCTTTAAAAACTCAAGAAGTTCATTAAAATCAGTAAGACCGAAAAAATCTGACGGCATCATTGATATTCCTAATGACTCGTTTAATTCGTTGCCCAGCATTGTAAACATAATTGAATCAAATCCGTATTCACTTATCGGCAGTTCAAAATCAAATTCCCGTTCTTCAATTTTTAATACGCCGGTGATGATGCGCGTCAAAGTGCTTTTTAAAGATTCAGTTATTGACAGCTCTTTCAGTTCTTGATTTTCGTCGGCGATTGCCGGGTCACTTTTTCCGCTGTCAATCGTTATCATTCGTTCCAGCTTTAATTCATTACCGCTAAATACCATTATTTGATGTTCACACCCTGTCATTGCTTGATCAAATGCTGCAAGGCCTTCCCGTTTTTCCAGAGGCAGCATTCCGAAACGGTCATAAAGGAACTTCTCTGAATGAATGTCAATTTGCATACCGCCTTCTTTCCATAAAGGCCAATTAATCGAGACTGTTTTTCCAGGTTTATTTTCCGCCGCTCTTATTTCCGCAAAATAATCCATAAACCGGTTTGCATAAGCATAATCTGTTTGTCCCGCGTTCCCCATTATTGCGCTGATAGATGAAAACATTACAAAAAAGTCCAGAGGTTCTCTGTCTGTATACCGGTCAAGCCATATCGTTCCGTAAACCTTGCTGGCCAAGACTGAATCGAGATCCTCTTCACGCTTATTGATGAGTAATGAATCTTTTATCACACCGGCGCTGTGAATAATTCCTTTAACAGGACCTAATTTGTTTTTGACGAGTTTTATCAGGTTATTGACATTTTCCTTATCAGAAATATCGGTTCTTACATAAAAAACTTCTGATCCGTTTTTTTCGAGCTCTTTCACATTGCTTATGGCTTCCTCAGAAAGCTCTGACCTGCCGATAAGGACAAGTTTTATTCTCCCTTTTCGCACAAGATGTCTGGCGAAAATCAGTCCCAGACCGCCCGTTCCTCCTGTAATGAGGTAAACTCCCCCTTCTTTTACTTCCATCTTTTTGGGGGGCTCGGCACTTTCAATTTCTGCAGAGTGTTTGACCTGCCTGATTCCATCTCTGTATCTGATTTCTGAAGTATCATCGCTGATGATTGTTTCTTTCACAAGGTTTTTTAATTCAGGCAGACCGCCGTTCAGCTGTAACTGAATTTCATCGCTTTGTATTTCAATATTTTTACCGGACAACATTGGATGTTCTAAATGAAGCGACCTAAAAAAGCCGCTGATTGCCATTTGATAAGGTAAGATTTGATTTTCCCTTGTGAAAAATACATGTGATATCAGGATTTTATGTCTTGGGATTGTTGCTAGCAGAGCTTTCGTTACATTGAAAACCGGCAAAACAGCCTCTTCCAGCTTTTCATGAATGTTCTGCTCAATTCCCGTTTCAGGGCTCATCCCGATTAAAATGACACGGTCAATTGTCACTTGTTTTTCTTTAAGAATCGCCAGCAATTTCTGATAGCTGTCAAGTTTGACGCTGTTCAATTCAAAGGAATCAGCTCTTTTTTCTTGAAAACTGCCGCCATGGCGGACAAAGATCATGTTCAGGCCGATATCTTTATATGCCTGGCGGATCAGCGGTTCTGATATATCCCGACGGAGTGAAATCACAAGGCAGCTGTTTAAACCGCTGGCTTCAGGCTGATGAAGCATAGGGGCCCGCTTCCACATATCAGTGTAATACTTAACTGAATGCCGCTCATCTTGAGTCTGCGGTGCAGCCCTTAATGCCTTCAACGCTAAGTTTTTTATTTTAAGACTTACAGATCCGTTTTCATCCATAAATAGTATATGAAACCTTTTGACATCCTCATGTTGTCTTTCATCGGCAGCTGTAATGTAAGCATAGCCGTTTGCCAAAGGTGCGTGAAGAATCTCCAGCTCACCTAATTCAAAAGGCAAATATGCGGTGTGATCCCCTTCTTGACCGGACATAAACCCGGTTGTGGATTGAAAAATGCCATCCAATAAACACGGTTCCAGCAGCGTGCCGGATTTTTTATGAATGCTCTCAGGAAGTGATATTCGTGCAAGAACAGCATTTTCATGGATAAACAGCTGTTTTATTACCTGAAAACTGGCTCCATAGTCCAAACCGCTCTGCCGGAAGGTCCTATAACACTCAGCGCCGCTGATTAATCTTTTCTGTCCGGTTAACCAGCTGTCCAATTGAAAACGCTCTGTTTGAGAGGCATCTTGATCTCCGCATGTGATAATGTTTCCTTGGCAATGAACTGCCGCTTCAGTTTGCATATCGGTTTTCACCACAAATCTGCCGTCTTTTTGATTCGGCAGCAGATCTATCATTATCGTCTTTTCTTTTTCAACGGTTATTGGAACCGGCCATACAACCTGACTCAGTTTTATGACTGATTTTCCGTACAGCCTCTCTCCCGCTTCTCTGGCCGCTTCGATGATTGCCGCTCCGGGCAAAACCATATTCCCATGCACAACATGATCTTTTAAATAATATTCAGAATCAGAAAGCGTTTTATAAAATCGGCACTCACCTGCAGAAAAATCAAATAAAGGAGCTGTACCGGCTGCTGATTTTGTTTGCGCCTTATTTGACACCCACAGTCTGTTTTTTAAGAAAGGGTAAGTCGGCAGCGCAATTTTCGCCGGTTTTCTGCCGGTGCGGAAATCTTCCCAGCTTAAATTCCCTCCTGATACCCAGAATTCAGC
Source organism: Bacillus sp. SIMBA_031 (assembly GCF_046535225.1). NCBI lineage: Bacteria > Bacillati > Bacillota > Bacilli > Caryophanales > Bacillaceae > Bacillus > Bacillus sp. SIMBA_031. Next base: position 537,135 of record NZ_JAWRXC010000001.1, on the reverse strand, counting down.
CATTTCGGCTAATGTGGTTCTGCCGGATTTGAGCGGAGAATCCGATTGCTGCTGTCTGCGTTTATGATTCGGTTTTTTCCCTCTAAATATTTCGTGATCGTCAATTCCATTATAAAAGTGATTTAATTTCAACATCAGATCATCGATATTATTTGAAATGACAGCAAGCCTTTCCGGCATGGCTTCGCGCCCTTCAAGAAGGGTATACGCAATATCAGAAAGGTGAAGCGGCTTGTTTGTTCCCGCTTGCTGCAAAAACTCGTCCTGCTTATGACGGGCCTTTTGAAGATATTCCTCCAGCTGTTTTGCCGATTCCCGTAAACTCAGTGAATGCTTGGCTGAGAGTACGATAAGTTCCTCACTTTCCTCACAATCCGTATGACAGTCAGCAGCAGACTCATACTCTTCCACAAGGATATGAGCATTTGCCCCGCCCGCTCCGAAAGAACTTAATCCCGCGCGCCGCGGATATTTGCTGTCAGAATGTTTTTCATTCGCGGGTTTTATCCAGTCGGCGGTTTCCTGCTGAAGACAAAAAGGTGTCTCTTCCAGATAAAGATCCGGATGCACCCGTTCAGCATGCAGTGTTGCGGCTATTTTTTTATACTTCATTTGTAAGATAATCTTTGTCAGGCCGGCAATACCCGCAGCCGCTTCGAGATGACCGATGTTAGATTTAATCGATCCGAGAGAGCAATATGAAACATCTTCGGTATAAGCTCTAAACGCCTTGGTCAGGCCTCGGACTTCAATCGGGTCACCCAGCGGCGTTCCCGTCCCGTGGGCTTCAATAAAGCTGACACTTCTGGCGCTCCAACCGGCCGCTTTAAGAGCTCCTTGAATTAAATCCGCCTGTGCGGCAGGATTAGGCACCGTATAGCCATTCGTCTTTCCGCCGTGATTAATTGCCGTTCCTTTAATGACGGCGTACACAGTATCATTATCACGTATGGCATCTTTAAGCGGTTTAAGAATAACGGCCCCGACACCTTCCCCGGGTACGAAACCGTCGCCGCCTTCTCCAAAACTTCTGCATTTTCCCGATTTTGAAAGCATCCCCATCTGACATCGGTATAAATAGTCAGAAGGATGAAGATACAAATTTACTCCTCCCGCAACCGCAACCGAGCACTCACCCTTTGTTAAACTTTGGCAAGCCATGTGAATTGCCGTTAAGGATGAAGAGCAAGCCGTATCTACAGGGACACTGGGACCTGTAAAGTCAAATGTGTAAGACACTCTGTTCGCGAGAGACCATGGGAACGAATTTGGAAGTACATCGTTTTTGTCCGTCGGTATTCTTTCGCCGAGCAGCTTGTAAGAATTGGTCGTCACTCCCGCAAATACACCGACATGTTTTTCGGTCTGCTTTCTCAACCCTTCAATGGTATATCCCGAATCTTCAAATGCTTTCCACACGGTTTCAAGAAATATTCGTTCTTGTGGATCCATCGCTTCTGCTTCTCTCGGCGATATTTGGAAAAACAAAGAATCAAATGATTCAGCATTCTTTAAAAATCCGCCCCATTTGCAATAAATTTTCCCCTCATGCGCTTTAGCGGGATCTGGATCATAGTAGGTCTCATAATTCCATCGTTCTTTCGGAATTTCTGTGATTGCGGTTCTCTCTTTTGATAGAAGCTCCCACAATTCTTCGATATTTTCAGCCCCGGGATAACGGCCGCTGATACCGATTACCGCTATCCCGTCAAGATGTTCTTTTTCCTCCGCCGCAGGTGCAGTGATATTTTGTTCCGGCCTGGCGGGGGTAATGCTCTGAATCTGTTTTCCTTTTTCCTCCCGTGAAAATAAACGCCCCAGCCGATCCGGATATTCCTTTACAAGATGATCTGCTAAATCTCTGATTGTATGAAATTCAAATAAAAGCGTTTTCGAAATTGCTCCCAGTGACTGCTCCAGCTTTGTGTTGCATTGATGAATCATAACCGAATCCATTCCATATTCAGCCAGATGCACATCTTGATCAATCTCTTCCCGTTCTGCACCGATCTCAGAGGAGATGATATTGGTTAAAAACAAAACTGTCTGATCCAAAATATCGCCTTGAGCCAAAGGAATGACACTGACTGTCTCTGTTTCGTCCGTCAAAAATCTCTGCCGCATAAATTGTTCAAAGCGCTCATGATCACCGCAGACTGCAATATTATGCAGCTGACCCGAAGTCACAATCCGCGAAAACCATTGCGTTCCGTCTTCAGCAGGAAGTTCTTCGAGCCCGGAACCATGAAAAAGAGACGTCCGCCCTTGACCTGACAGGTTCGCCCCCATTCCGATGTCTTGCCATAAAGGCCAATTGATTGTCAGCGTGCGGCCGCTGCGCAGAGAATTTTGCCGTTTCTGTTCCCGATATTCGGCAAAATGATCTAAAAAGCCGTTTGCATATGCATAATCACATTGGCCTTCGTTCCCTGCAATAGAGACGACTGAAGAAAAAACGGCGAAAAAATCCAATTCCAGCGACTTCGTTGCATGATCAAGATTCAATGCGCCATGAACTTTTGGAGCAATCACCTCTGAAAGTTCCTGCTTTGTTTTTCGAAAAAGCAGCGAGTCTTTGATAACTCCTGCGCAATGAATGACGCCATGAAGACCTGCATGCTGATCGGTAATACCGTCAATCATTTTTTTTACCGCTTCTTTATCGGATATATTCGCCTGTATATAATAAACCTTGGCTTTAAAGCTGTTCAGATATTCTAAATGTTTCTGCTTATCTCCGGTTAAAGCAGATCGCCCCGATAGAATAATGGTGGATCTTTCAGTTATCGCGCAATATTCAGCGACTTTACTGCCAATCCCCCCAAATCCCCCTGTAATTAAATATACTTTATCTTTTTCAGGGTATTGAATGGTCTTTGTGTATGTTTCTCTCTGCTTCTCTAACATCCGTGCATATCTTACGCAGCCTCTGTAAGTGATATGAATATGCCGATCAGGTGCTGTGTTTATTTCTTTATAAAGAATGGCAGCCTTCTCTGAAAATGAAACGGTTGCAGAATCATGTTCAAAGCAAACCGTCTTACAATGCAGCTGCGGATATTCTTGTTTTACCGATTTAAAAAAACCGTTCACACCTTCAAAATACGGCAATTTTTCTTTTTGATCTGCGCTGAATGTATAAATGAACGTTACTTTGTTTATAAGGTTCTCGCTGATTAAAGCCTTAGTCAGATAAAACACGGAATAAATTCCTGATTCGAGTGTTTCTTCCAGTTCAGGCCGTTTTTCAGACCACGTATGCAAAATTGCATCAGGCGCTGCGCCTTTTTCTTTTAACAGACGAATGACACTTTGATAATCATCGGGACGCTGCCTGTTGATCGTGAAAACACTGTCGCTTATCTGCTCTAAACGGTCACCGGGCATAATAAGATATGCGGACGTATTCTCTCTTTTTTTCAGCTCTTCAAAATAGTCTTTGTTACCGGAGAACAACAAAATAGTACAGGCTTTGCCGCTTCCCGCCTCATTCTCAAGTGCGGTTTCTTTCCATACCGGCGTATAAAGTGCCTGATTCTTCTTTTCTGAAAAAGCCGCGTCTGATTTTACCTGCTGAGGGTTTAAAGAAAATTGACAGCGTTCAAACGGATAAGGCGGAAGCGGAGCTTTTCTTTTATGATAGTCACCTAGTTTCGCCCATTCAATCTCTTCTCCTGAAAGCCACATTTGCATAAATGAATGATAAAGAGCCTCATCAGCTGCTTTGTCCGTTTCAAAAGCAGCCGCTTTGTTTAGTTTTGCTGATGGAGGGAGCGATCCAAATTGAAAAACTGAAAAATCAGAAATATCCACATCCGGCTCCGTTCCCTTTTCTTCCGTGTGATGCGGCATATGATCAGCTATCTCCTGAGACACGGCATCCATTTGATTGTATTCTGTCATCAACGGAAAACGAGTTTTATCATAAAAACCTGCCGGCTGCTCATTAATACAAGCAACAGCCTGTTTAATTCCGTCTTGCTTTTTCAATAACATGCTCAGAAAAAGTTCTTTAGACAAGATTCCTTCATCAAGTAAATTTAATATTTCCAGAACATAATCATTATTAAAGAATCCATCATGATCTGTTAAATCCCATCTCTTATACAGTCTTCTCATAGAGGCAAGGATAGCCATGACCGCCGCTTCCTCATCAGCCGGCAATGCATTTCTTTTATCCGCCGCGCGATTCACAATATAAGATAAAATCTCGATTTCCTGAGTCTTCCCCGCTTTATCCCACTCTTCTAAAAACCCTTTAAACGTATATTGGTGCTCAAGAAGCAGCCGTGTTTTCCCGTACAGGCGGTCTGTAAAATCAGCCGGGAAGCTCAGACCGTTCAGCAGCATCCTTACATAATCTTCATTTAATCGAACCGGCGGGTACGTTTTTGAAGTGTACGGATTGACAAATGGAATGGACGGCGGCTCACAGGATATGTGCGAAGGTTTTTCAGCGCCTGTGATTACAGAAATGGCCTTTTCAATTTTGATGATATCCGCTGCTGCAAGAGCGACGTAATATCCGTCTCCGGCGCCTGTAATGAGGCTTGGCTTAAAACCGGATGCCAGGATACTTTTTATGATTTCCGTATTGATAACTAAAGAATACAAGCGGATTTTCTCAGGTGTCCATTTTCTTTTAAATGAACTGTGCAATGTTGGTATATCTTTCAGCACCGACCTTACGTTCTTTTCTAAATCAGGGAATACCCGTTTCAAAACGGCAAATTGTTTATAACTTTCCCATTTGAAGTCACCGATGGCAAGCGCCCATTCAGAATCTTGTTTCCTCCGAAAACTTAATCCCTCTTTAAGCTGATTTTTAAATTCCTCCTTGCTGCCTGCCAATAAACCAGCCCTGTAATCAAACGATGTCCTCCCCGTTAAAAGGGTGCTGCTGATCACTTCATTTGATATTTTGCAAAATTCCTCAGAATCGTCAGCAAAGGTTCTCCAATGATGTATCATTTGTTTCATGCTTTCTTCACTTTTAGCGGAAAAAAGGAAGGGTACCCTTCCTTTTCTGTCAGATTCGTCTTTTGTATGTATAAATTCTTCGATGATGACGTGAGAGTTAACACCCCCAAAACCGAAGGAGCTGATTCCCGCCCTGAGCGGAGCCCCGTCTGCCGCCTTCCAATCACTTGAATCAAGCGCCGGCCTAAACGGTGTTTTTTCAAACTGTATAATTGGATTTACCGTATGTACATTCAGGCTTTTCGGCACCCTCCGGTGTTTCATCATCATTAGAACTTTTATCAATCCGGCCATTCCCGCCGCTGCTTCTGTATGACCGATATTTGTTTTCACACTTCCGATCCTGCAATATTGAGTATCCTCAGTATATTGCCGATACGCTTTTGTCAATGCTTCTATTTCTATCGGATCGCCCAGAGATGTTCCTGTGCCATGTGCTTCTACATAAGAAACCGTCGCAGCATCGACAGCAGCGTTGTGTAAAGCTTCTGAGATGACCCGGCACTGCGCTTCTGCTCTGGGAGCGGTTATGGAACGGGATTTACCGCCATGATTAACAGCTGTCCCTTTTATGATCCCGTATATATGGTGACCGGCTTTTACTGCATCACCAAGGCGCTGCAGCAATACAACGCCTGCCCCTTCTCCGGGAACGTACCCATTCGCCGCTGCGTCAAAGGTTTTACATTTGCCGTCAGGACTCAGCATTCTGGCTTTAGAAAAAGAAATATATTTTCCGGGTTGGAAATTCAAGTTTACTCCCGATGCGATTGCATAATCGCTTTCTTTTGTCCGCAGTGACTTAACCGCTTCATGTAAAGCAACAAGCGACGATGCACAAGCGGCGTTTACAGACATGCTTTTTCCGGTCAAACCGAATGTGTATGAAAGCCGGTTGGAAAGCATTGCTTCGAAACTTCCTAAACAGGCATAACTGTCGATTTCCGATTCAGCTTTACCTGTCTGCCGGTAGTCAGAATTCATAATACCCGCAAAAACAGAAGTGGTTTTACGCTGGAGATCCTGCAAAGAAACCCCGGAATCTTCGATGCACCGCCAGGTTTCTTCTAAAAGGATTCTTTGCTCAGGATCCATGTTTTTCGCTTCCCGGGGAGAGATATTAAAAAACTTATGGTCGAAATGGTCAGCTTTATGAATAAAACCTCCCCACTTGCTGATTGTTTTATTCGGTATACTGATATCAGCTGAATAATAAAGTTCGGGATCCCACCGTTCAATCGGCACTTCCCGGATGGAATCTTTGCCGCTATTTATGTTTTCCCAGAATTCATGATAATGATCTGCATCGGGGAATCTGCAAGCAACCCCGATTATCGCGATATCCGCATTCTGTTTATTCAAATGAACCATTGGCCTCCACCCGCTCCTTCTTTAGTGTAGAAATAACGTATCCAATCTGCGCCTTAGCAGACTTTCGGTCTCATTCATCAATTTTTCACCAATGTCATCGACATGTCTGTTTCTCCATGATTCCAAATCCGTGCCCTTTACCCAATGATTAAAAGCGCCTAAAGACGGGCCGCAATGAACTTGGAAATTCACCTTTTGTTCTTCCTGCCCTTCCAAAGCAAGCAGACATCCTCTTTGCAAATACCACTTAAATAGTAACAGCATCTTATATTTTTGATTGCGCTCAGCTTTTTGGGCCAGGTTCGGCTGTTTATCTATTATGCTTTCGTAGATTTCATCAAAAGTCTTGTTAAAATAATCATTTTCGAGCTGAATCTTTGTCTTTTCATCTATCTCACTCAAAGACTCGTATTGTTGGTAGATTTGAAATAATTTATTTGCCCTGACCGGAAACAGCGTGCCCTTTTTCAGCACCTGAACCTTTGTTCCGAACTCAAACAGAGTCTCCGAAGGCGCATAAGCAGTATCGCATATTCCTGTCTCACTCAGCATTTCTTTAACAAAACCGCTTGTTTCGGCTTCAACTGTACATTGATTAATGGATCCCGTCATAATAAAATCAGCGCCCATTAAAAAAGCAGACGCCGCAGACTCGGGAGTCCCGATTCCTCCCGCAGCCCCGATCCTTATCTTCCTTGCGTATTTGTGTGTTACCATCATCTCATCCCGCAGGTTAACAAAAAACGGCAGCATCGCCGTCAATGAGCCCTGTTCAGTATTACTACCGCAATCTGCTTCAATAATGATATCGTCTGCTGCCGGAATACGGCTGAGCCACTCCGCCTGCTCTTCCGTCAGCATACCGTGCTGACACATTCTCTTTAAGATACTTTGAGGAGGCGGACTCAGAAATGCGGCCGCAACTTCCGGCCGTGAAACTTTGGCAATGATCCGATTATGAGGTATAACCCTGCCGCTTTTGTCTATCTTCAACTGATGCGCTTTGTAATAAATTAATGGCGCGCTGACGGAAAGATACGAAGACGCTTCTATTACTCGTACGTCATGCTTGATATATAAATCTATCAATTCCTTTTCTCTATCTTGATGATCCGGCTCAAATCGCAGATTCATTCCGTAGGGCTGACCATTTTTGAGTGTCTTCTTAATAGCAATAAGGGCCTGTTCAATTTCCCTTATAGGTAAACCCGCTGTGCCAAAGAACCCCAGCATTCCTTTCTTCCCGAGGCGGATCAGCATTTCAGCAGAAGAGATCCCTCTAAGCATCGCACCTGCCAAATACGCGTATGTCAAACCGTAATCTTCTTTGAAAGATTGATCACCCAATCGGGACACCGGTGAAGCTGCACCGCTCTCTATATTTTCGGCCAAGAGGCTATGCTCTTTCCCGCTTTCCGAATTGTCCTTGTTCCCTTCAGAAAAAAAGAGACTGTCTTCCGGCGCACTGATAGTAAGCGGTTCCTCATCTCTTTGTATGGTGTGAATTAATTTAGTCAGAATGTTGCCGGGACCGATCTCTTCAAACACAGTTACGCCTTGTCCCATTAGATACCTGATGCTTTCAGTCCATTTCACCGAGTTTGTTATTTGTTCAATTAAATTCCGTTTGATATCTTCTTGTTTATAAGGTCTTGCCGTATAGTTAGAGATGACCGGGAAATTCAATTCAGAAAAATGAAACTCCTCGATAAATTCCGCAAATTCACGCTGTGCACTTTCCATGAAACGAGAATGAAAAGCTCCGCCGACTTGCAATACGATATAAGCTTTCGCCCCTTCTTTTTCAAAAAAAGAGGCTGCCCGCTTTATCTCATCTGCAGCCCCTGCTATCACAATTTGTGAAGATGTATTGTAATTGGCGATATCTATTTGGCCGAATTCATACTTTTGAAGTATTTTATTTATGTGGTGCTCATCCAGTCCGATCACGGCAGCCATTCCGCCCTCGGAAGCCTCACTCATTAACTCGCCTCTTTTAGCAACCAGCCGGAGACCTGTTTCAAAATTAAAAACCCCGGCCGCAAAAAGCGCAGTATATTCACCCAGACTATGTCCTGCAACAGCATCAGGGCGTGTATGACCTTCTTTTAAACCCTTTAAATATTGCAGTGCGCTCACTGTATAAATTGCAGGTTGTGTATACTTCGTATCAGTCAGCCTCTCTTTTTCATCTGAAAGGCATAAATCCTTTATGGAGTATCCTAAAATATGATCTGCCTTTTTAATGAGCTCACTGAATTCATCGAATAAGTCTCTGCCCATTCCTTTAAACTGCGCTCCCTGTCCGGGAAAGACGTAAGCAAGCATTTGTTTTCCTCCTGTTCCGAATTTCTGCCGTTTCTTTTCGTTACGATTTTGATTAACTTTTTCACTTCAATTTTAAAATTGTCGTTTACTCTCAGCACCCTTACTTAATAAGCATTACTAAGCAAAATAAAAAAACCTTTATGCCGGATAAAGGTTTAAAAGCAAAAAGCATGTACAAATATCATATTGCCGTAAATATAAATAGATAGAATTTTCTGATAATTAAAATCACATTTTCATTCTGTTTTATATATATCAATATAATAAAAACATTCCAACGTGCCGAAACAACGATTGGTTTTATGTGAATATTTCCCTAAATAAATACTATACCATGATTTACTTGTTGTCAATGGGAAACACACGTATATACCAATTCTTCAGCCGCCTTTTTACAGGCGGCTGAACTCGGTTGTTATCAGTTCATCAGCCCATGCCGATATGCCTTCACTATACTATTTACGGAATAATAGTTCTTTCTCTTTGTTGTAGTCTTTAGTAAATTGATTGAACTCATCTGCTTGTTTATGCACCTTTTCGTAAACTGAGTTTACTTTGCTGATTTGCTCTTCCAGCTGCGCTAATGTGAGCTTTTTATCTTTAATCAGTTTATAAAGATCCTTATCAAGTGAAATGGCTTTTTCATACTTTTTGTACAAAAGATCATAAGATGCATACCTTTTCCCCATTAAAGCGACAGCATGCCCGGCTTTTTCTTTTACTTTCTTATCCTTTATTTCTTGAGAAGTTTTTTTTGCGGATTCAAACGCTTGTTTTGAATCATCAATACTGTCTTTTTCTGCTTTCAGATGTTTTTTTCGCTGATTTGCATTGCTCAGAGCCTGATCAGACAGTGTGACAATTTTCTGGTAATCATCCATATTCAATTTAACCGCGCTGTCGTATAGCTGATGCTCTTTTTTCTCCAATTTTTCTAATGTTTTCTGCTCTTTTTGAAAAGGTTTTTCCGCTTGAACGGCTTTTTCCATCGAGTCATGAAGCGATTCAACCGGATCTTTTCCCCCGCAGCCGGCAAGCAGCATACTTGCGGCGCCGAGCGCTCCGATTCCTGCTAATACCTTTTTTTGAATCATATTCACTTAAAATCCCCCAATCTTGACAATTTCCACTATAGAAGCCCGAAGGCTTTTTGACAATAGCTGAGCTGTAATTGGCATGACCGGGTAAAAAGACGCTTACGGTGCTGTCAAAGATTACTTGCATAAAAAATTGAGAAAACAGGGCGGATGACCATACATCTTTTTGGCTTTTACATAGTTTATAGTAGACGCCGGCCCTGCTGACAGAGGGTCAGCGTAATTAAAAGAGGAGGTTTTTTTATGTACGGATATGGATTTGGCGGCGGATTTGGCGGCGGTTGCTGCGGCGGCGGATATGGTTATGGCGGCGGTTATGGCGGCGGTTACGGTTACGGATGCGGCGGCGGATACGGCCGCACATTCGCATTAATCGTCGTATTGTTTATCTTATTAATCATCGTCGGTGCCGCTTATTTAGGCTGCGGCTGCTGACCTTATACACCATGAACATCGGCCGGCCTGCTATGGCCGGCCAATTGTTTCGTTGCGCCGCGATAAAGAAATTCGCTATAATTTACATATTAAGCTTTAGGAGTGAAGTTTCTTGATTACTATGGAAAATATTGTACGCGACGGACATCCCGCGCTCAGAGAGATCGCTGAAGAAGTTCAGCTTCCCGCTTCTGACGAAGAAAAACAGCATCTTGCTGATATGATTGAGTTTGTGAAAAACAGCCAAAATCCTGAATTAGCCGAGAAATACAAGCTTCGTCCGGGCGTCGGTCTTGCCGCTCCCCAAACAGACGTAAAAAAACGGATGATCGCCGTCCATGCAGAAGATGCGAAAGGCACTTTATACAGCTATGCTCTTTTTAACCCTAAGATCGTCAGCCACTCAGTGGAAAAAAGCTACTTGACGAGCGGAGAAGGCTGCCTGTCGGTAGACGAACCCATTCCCGGCTATGTGCCGCGCTACGCCCGCATCCGCGTAAAGGCGGTGACGCTTGAAGGAGAACAGATTGACATCCGCCTCAAAGGTTTTCCGGCCATCGTGTTTCAGCACGAAATCGATCATCTGAACGGCGTGATGTTTTACGACCATATCGATAAAGAAAATCCGTTCAAAGAACCTGAAAACGCCATTGCCATTGACCGTTAAAAATAACCGGCACTTCCCAAAGTGCCGGTTTTCTTTATTTCAAAAGGCCCAATTCTTTGACGGCCCAGCTGATTCCCTCTTCATCCACCGGCTTTGTGACGAAATCGGCGGCACCTTTTAATTCCGGAACCGCATTTCCCATCGCCACCCCGGTGCCGACAAAACGGATCATCTCAAGATCATTTAGTCCGTCGCCGAATGCATAAGTGTCACTTACGCCGTACGGAAGCCGCTCAAGCACTCTTTTAATGCCTTCCGCTTTTGAACCGCCTTTCGGAAGCACATCCGTTGACAATTCGTGCCAGCGGACATAATCAAACTCCGGAAAAGCGGCATATGCTTTTTCTTCATGTCCGCGGCAGAATAAAAGCAGCTGATAAATTTCTTTTCCTTTATAAAAAGTTTCATCAACTTCGGGATACGGCGCTTTCAGACTGCCGATACCTTCCGAGACGTGCGGATGTCCGGGGACGGTCGTTTTCATCGTGTCTTCCGACATAAATACGACGGGGTGCTCCCCTTCTGCCGCCTGCTTTAATAAACGCGCAACCGCATCTTCAGGAAGCGGATTTTTATAAATGACCTCACCTTCAAATACGACATACTGGCCGTTGTATGAAATAAATGATTCAATCTCAAGCTCTTCCAGAATCGGTTTTACCATAAACGGGGACCTTCCGCTGGCGATAAAAACGTGATGGCCAGCCTCTTTAAGCGCCTTCACGGCGTTTCTTGCGCTATCGGGAATATGTTTATCATGGTCATAGATCGTGCCGTCAATATCAAAAAAGATCAGTTTTGGATTCATGTCAATTTCTCCTTTTTCCCGTTTATCAGTCGTGTCTTTTTCAATATCATCATACAGAAAGTTTTTCTTCCGGAAAACCGCCTTGATGAAATTCCAGTTTTACCCACGAAAACAAATTCATTTTTTCCGCATACTACTTCTATAAAGGGCTTTAAAGGAGGTATACGATGCTGCGCCGATTACGGAAGAAACTCAGAAGACAGTGGGGCGGAATGCTCCGGAAAAAAGTCATCGCGTAGAAGGGATCTTTCGTTTTTTGAAAGTCCCTTTTTTGCTCGAGACTTTCCTTATAATCCGTTTTCGAATATAATAGAATAAGCGAGTCTAACATACGGCATTTAAGGAGAGATTTGGATGATTTATAAGGTATTTTATCAAGAGAAGGCTGACGAAGTACCTGTTCGGGAAAAAACAGATTCACTTTACATTGAGGGCGTTTCAGAACGGGACGTCAGAACGAAACTGAAAGATCAGAAATACAACATTGAATTTGTTCAGCCTGTGGACGGTGCTTTTTTAGAATATGAGAAGCAGAGCGAAAATTTTAAAGTATTGGAGTTATGAGCGGAATGAAATTTGTAAAAAATGACCAGACTGCCGTTTTCGCCCTCGGCGGATTGGGCGAGATCGGAAAAAATACGTACGGGGTGCAGTTTCAGGATGAAATTGTACTGATTGATGCGGGAATCAAGTTCCCGGAAGATGAACTTCTCGGCATTGATTACGTAATCCCCGATTACACGTATTTAGTAAAAAATGAAGATAAAATTAAAGGTCTGTTTATCACCCACGGTCACGAAGACCATATCGGCGGTATTCCGTACCTGCTCAGACAAGTAAATATTCCCGTTTACGGCGGTAAACTCGCGATCGGCTTACTTCGGAATAAACTTGAAGAGCACGGGCTGTTAAGACAGACCAAATTAAACATCATCGGTGAAGACGACATCGTGAAGTTCCGCAAGACGTCTGTATCCTTCTTCAGAACGACACACAGCATTCCGGATTCATACGGAATCGTCGTCAAAACACCGCCGGGCAATATCGTACATACCGGGGACTTTAAGTTCGATTTCACACCGGTAGGCGAACCGGCAAACTTAACAAAAATGGCTGAAATCGGGAAAGAAGGCGTTTTGTGCCTGCTTTCTGACAGTACAAACAGTGAGGTTCCTGATTTCACCATGTCAGAACGCCGCGTAGGCGAAAGCATTCACGATATTTTCCGAAAAGTGGACGGCAGAATTATATTTGCGACATTTGCTTCGAATATACACCGTCTTCAGCAGGTGATTGAAGCAGCCGTTTTAAAAGGCAGAAAAGTTGCCGTATTCGGACGCAGTATGGAATCGGCTATTGAAATCGGACAAAATCTCGGCTACATTACCTGTCCTAAAAATACGTTTATTGAGCATAACGAAATCAATCGTTTGCCTGCCAATAAAGTAACAATTTTATGTACGGGAAGCCAAGGTGAACCGATGGCGGCGTTATCACGCATCGCTAACGGGACGCACCGGCAGATTTCCATTAATCCCGGAGATACGGTCGTCTTTTCTTCCTCTCCGATTCCCGGAAACACAATCAGCGTAAGCCGCACCATCAACCAGCTGTACCGTGCGGGCGCAGAAGTCATTCACGGTTCATTGAATGACATTCATACATCCGGACACGGCGGACAGGAAGAGCAGAAGTTAATGCTCCGCCTGATCAAACCGAAGTTCTTTATGCCGATTCACGGTGAGTACAGAATGCAGAAAATGCACGTCAAACTCGCGACTGATTGCGGTATACCTGAAGAAAACTGCTTTATCATGGATAATGGCGAAGTGCTGGCCCTCAAAGGCGAAGAAGCCGCTGTGGCAGGCAAAATTCCGTCCGGCTCCGTTTACATTGACGGAAGCGGAATCGGTGATATCGGCAATATCGTGCTCCGCGACCGCCGCATTCTTTCAGAAGAAGGCCTTGTTATCGTTGTTGTCAGCATCAATATGGACGACTTTAAGGTTTCGGCGGGGCCTGATTTAATCTCAAGAGGTTTTGTATACATGAGAGAATCCGGTGATTTGATCAATGACGCGCAGCAGCTCATTTCGAACCATTTGGAGAAAGTAATGGATCGGAAAACAACGCAGTGGTCCGAAATTAAAAACGAAATTACCGATACACTTGCTCCGTTCCTATACGAAAAAACAAAACGCCGCCCGATGATCCTTCCGATCATTATGGAGGTCTAAAAAAAAACTGCACTCATTACGAGTGCAGTTTTTTTATTGCAGCGGAATATGCTGAAAGGCTTTGACATCAAACAGACCGGCCGCTGTCATTTTAATATCCGGAATCACCGGAAGCGCTAAAAACGATAATGTGAGAAACGGATTGAAATCACCGGTGAATCCGAGCAGAGGAAGCTTTTCATGAAGCACGCCCAAGCTGTCATTGACCCATTCCGCCGACTTATCAGACAAAAGCCCGGCGATCGGAAGCGGAACGGAGTGAAGCAATTCTCCGTTTTTCACGGCTGTTAATCCTCCTCCGGTGTCACGGAGCCTGTTGATTGCTTTTGCCAAATCGGCATCGTTTGTACCGACGGCGATGATATTATGGGAATCGTGAGAAATGGTTGTGGCGATGGCGCCTTCTTTTAACCCGAACCCTTGTACAATCCCGAGTCCTATCATTTTTTCGCCGCTGTGCCGTTCTGCGACGGCGATTTTTAATAAATCATTTTCTGTATCAGGACGAAACGCGTCAGCAGACGGTGCAGGCACTTCTTTTTTTCTCGTCTCCAAATGATTCGGTATCATTTCGATTACATTCATTTTCTTGCCCTCTTGAATCGGTATATGAAAATCCGATTCAGTCAGCGGCGCTTTCAGCCGCACTGTATCCAACAGCGCCTGGTCCGGCGAATAGGAACCGGCAGACTGTTCATAAACCGTGCGTCCGTTCTCGGCAACGGTCCGGCCGGCGACCATGGTCTTCGTGACGGCAGCCTCCCGCACATCTGAAATGAACAGCAGATCTGCGTCAAAACCCGGTGCTACTGCCCCTTTTGTTTCAAGGCCGTAGCACTCAGCCGCATTTAAGCTGGCGAGCTGATACGCAAGGAATGGATCAAGTCCCGCCTTTATCGCCATTTTGACTTGGTGGTTCACACTTCCTTCTGAAAGCAGATCATCTACATGCTTATCATCCGTGCAAAAGAAAAAGCGCCGCGCGTTTTTTTCATTCACCGCCGGCAGCACATTGAGCGTATTTTTTGCCACCGATCCTTCGCGCAGCATGACATACATTCCCCGTCTGATTCTGTCCAGCGCTTCTTCTTTTGTCGTCACTTCATGATCATTTGACACCATTGCGGTTCTGTATATATTGATGATATCTGAAGACAGTCCGGCTAAATGCCCGTCGATCCGTTTTCCGTGACGCTTGGCATCAAGCAGTTTCTGAAGCATATCCTCTTCACCTTCCGCAACAGACACATAATCCATTACTTCCGCAAGTCCGAGCACCTCTTTCTCCTGATAAAAAGGCTTTAAATCCTCGGCTTTTAATACGGCTCCTGAGCGTTCAAAGCTAGCGGCGGGGACACAGGAAGGAAGCATGAAACGGATGTTCAGCGGCGCCTTTTTCGCCTGCTCTATCATAAAAGAAATGCCTTTTGCTCCGGAAACGTTCGCAATTTCGTGAGGATCAGTAATGACAGTAGTCACCCCATGTGGGAGGACGGCTTTAGCAAATTCAATCGGAGTAACCATAGAGGACTCGATATGAACATGTCCGTCAATAAAGCCCGGAACGATCATTTGACCTTCTGCATCAATGACTTCTTCCCCTTCATATTCGCCCAGCCCGACGATCACTCCGCCCGTAATGGCGATATCTGCAGAAATCCATTCCTGGTTAAATACATCCATGATTTTTCCGTTTTTAATGACGGTATCGGCTTTTTGTCTGCCGGCTGATGCATTCAGCCGTTCAGCCAGTGTTTCTTTGTTCAAAATGAGGCCTCCTCTTTTTCTTTATATGGTACAATATGCTATCGGATCGCCTGATCATAGTCAATAAAAATTGCAGAAAATACCGCTTACATGATAAATGTCTTTCTATTCTGACATAATAAAAGACCGTCCTTTTACGGACGGCTTTTCACTTTGTGTGAAGCACTCTTTTTTCAAATCGGGAAATGTCCGTAAGAGAGCCGATAACGATGAGAATATCTTCTTTTTGGATCATTTCAGTCGCCAGGGGAGATACGATCACTTCTTTTTCTCTCTTGATGGCCACGATGTTAATGCCGTACTTCGCCCGGATGTCCAGGTCAAGCAGTGTGTTGCCCGCAAGCCTGCTGTTGGCCACGATCTCCACAATGCTGTGTTCGTCGGACAGCTCCAAATAATCTAGCACATTATTTGATACGATGTTGTGGGCGATGCGTTTTGCCATGTCACGTTCAGGGTGGACGATGTGGTCGGCCCCGATTTTCGCAAGCACTTTCTCATGATAATCGTTCTGCGCTTTAACCGTGATCGTGTTCACGCCGAGTTCCTTTAAGATCAGCGTCGTTAAAATGCTCGCCTGTATATTTTCGCCGATTGCCACAATGACGTGGTCAAAGTTGCGCAGCCCTAAGTTTTTCAGCACTGATTCATCGGTTGAATCGCCGATGACCGCGTGTGATGCGATTTTGGCGTATTCATTTACTTTATCTTCATCAATATCCATCGCCATGACCTCAAGGCCTTCTTCACTTAATGCTTTGCAAATACTTCCGCCGAAGCGTCCGAGACCGATAACGGCAAACTCTTTTCTCATAACAGTACTCCTTTAAACAATATCTCTAATAGGAATAGTATCACATTTTCGGCAATGAGTTCATATAGCGTTTAAGCTTTTCTGAAAAGGCGGGCGATAAATACAGATCCGCTCCGCGTTCGATTTCTTCCTGATAGTGACCCGGAGGCGCAATTTCCTCAGCTTTATCAAGAACGAGAAATGTCAGAACGCCTCTGTATACACGGCCGCCGGCACACACTTCTATGAACGCGGGACGGTATGTGTGGTTATCAACACCTTCTCTTTTGTACAGATAGGTTGCCGCTTCAAACGGGAGCTTGTACAGCACGCCTTCAGTTCGTCCCCCGTCTTCAACAAGATCGGCTCTGGAACCGTCAGGACGCCTTAACGTGAATCTCGTCGAATACCCTTCAACAACCGCCCCTCCGACCGGCTCGGCAAAAAAGTGATCGACCCCCGCCTGTTTAAACCGGGCATTATCCATACAGGAACCGTAAGCGAAATAATAAACCGGGCTGTCATCCTCCCGTTTCATAAAACGATATTCTTTCCAGTCTCCGCTTTTGATCCGGCTGAATGAGGCACACTGGTCGGGCTTTACGACATATGCGAAGGCGGTTTTATTCCCGGCATCCGTCGTCACGGCAACCTCTTTCCGATCAAAATCAGCATAATACGCATCCAGCTTACGGATCATCTGATGATCTGTTTCATACAATTCCCCGTACACAAAAGCTGTTTCTGCTAAAGACGCAGCAGGCTGACCTTTATCCGTTTCGTACAGCACGCCGTTTATCGCGGCCTGCTCGCACACACACGGAGCGCCTTTCAGCAGTTCATGGTTTTCTTCACGCTTCCGTAACAAACCGTATACAAAAAGAAGCAAGTTATTTTTCCTCCTTTTGGACAGCAGCCGCTTCTAACGGCAGAATCACCTGAAACGTACTGCCTTCTCCATTTTTGCTCTTAATGTTAAGTTTACCATTATGCTCCTTCAGAATTCGTAAACAAATCGGAAGACCGAGACCCGTTCCCTGATCTTTTGTTGAGAAAAACGGTTTCCCGATGTTTTCAAGCTTTTCTTTCGACATGCCGTTTCCTTCATCCTGTATGCTGATCACCGCGTATTCTTCATCCCGTTTTGTATAAATATGAATATTCCCGCCGTCAGGCATCGCTTCAATCGCATTTTTAATAATATTGATAAATACCTGTTTCAGCTGGTTTTCGTCACCGTTGACCATACAGGACTCAGTCTGCCTGAAATCCTTCTCAATCACAGTGTTCGACAGCACCGCGTTCGTGTCAAGAAGCGTCGCCACCTGCCGCAAAATATGGTTGAGATGATGAGCGGTAAACGTCACGGTCTGCGGCTTGGCGAGCAGAAGCAGCTCCCCCAGCACGAGGTCAATTCTTTTAATCTCCGAAAAAATAATATCAAAATAATCCGTTCTTTCCGGATACTGGGCTTTCATCAGCTGGAGAAAGCCGCTGACTGACGTTAAAGGATTTCTTACTTCATGGGCGATTCCTGCCGCAAGCTCCCCGGCAATGGCCAGCTTTTGAGATTGCATGGCGAGGCGTTCGTTCGTTTCCAGAAGCTCGTCGACCGCTTTTTTCCGTTCACTGATATCAGACATCGTCCCCAGGCTTCCGACAAATTTCTGTCTGCGGTCATAATACAGCTTATAATGGACTTCTCCCCAAAAGATCGTGCCGTCTCTTTTAATATATTTGGCCGTAAACATTCCTGACGGGGACTGCTGCTTGATTTGGGAGATAATATAATCAATGATGTGTTTTTCTTTTATAAAATAATCATTATACATCGTGCCCATACATTCGCTGATGGAGTGGCCCGTAATCGCCGTCCAGGCCTGATTCAAATATGTAATATTCCCTTGTGCATCCGTCTGAAAAACGATTTCCTGCAGATTGTCCATGATCCGGTTTTTCTCATCTGAAAGCGCCTTTGCTTTCTGCTCGCTGTCCTTCAGCTCCGCCAGCAGCTGCTTTTTATTATCCACATAATAAGCCAGCAGCCAGACGCTGATTAATGTGACGGCGGTAAAGGTGATGTCAACGGGCCAGTTAATCGGATTCCGTTCAATCATATAAAATAAATAATCCCAAAACATAATAAAAATCATTGCCAAGATTAAGGAAATGATACGCGCTTGATATTTTCCCATAGTCCCACCTGCCGCTAGCATTTCTACATATATTGTAACATTGTTGACTGCATTATTGACTAAAAAATGATAACTATTCCCAATTAATTGAGCAGGTTCGCTTACTTTTCCCGTGAGTTTTTGCACAAGTTCATAATAAAAGGACGGAATGATGCTCCGCCCTTTTTGCTGATTATGATCTATCTTTTAATGCTTCCTCGATTTCCTCAAGCAGCATTTTCGCTCCTTCAGGACTTAAAATAATTTTGCCGTTGCCGTACTCCTGATTTTCGGGAGTAATTTCCCCCGTCATTAAGCAAATGCCGTGCGGCTTGTATTTTTTTAAGACAATTTTGTCTCCGTCAACGAAAAATTCAATACTATCTTTAATAGCGATATCCAATGCTCTTCTCAATTCAATCGGCATGACAATACGCCCGAGTTCGTCTACTTTTCTTACTACACCAATTGATTTCATAGAAATCCCCTACTTCCTTTAATGTCTCTTCTTTATGTCCAAGGAAAATCCTTCATAAACGTAGACGAAAGGAACGGAGCAAAAGTTTCTCAGCATCCGGAACTGAATGTTTTTTTACAGAAGAAAATCCTTTTGAAATATGGGATACAGACTTTCCCTCCTTTTTTACAAAAACATTTCATTCCCGGCGGAAACCCCCAAAAATCGTGGTTTTTCTCAGAAACTTTAAATGTAGAATCAATTAAATCAGGATAGGGATTGGGTGAAAACATGTTTCAATCAACTGAGATCGGAATCGACTTAGGAACCGCTAATATACTTGTTTACAGTAAAAATAAAGGAATTATTTTAAACGAGCCTTCCGTTGTCGCTGTAGATACAACAACGAAAGCGGTGCTTGCCATCGGAACGGATGCCAAAAGCATGATCGGAAAGACGCCGGGGAAAATCGTCGCCGTACGGCCGATGAAAGACGGTGTCATTGCTGATTATGATATGACAACTGACTTATTAAAACACATTATGAAAAAAGCCGGAAAAAAAATCGGAATGACCTTCCGCAAACCGAATGTCGTCGTCTGCACGCCTTCAGGCTCAACAGCCGTTGAACGCCGCGCCATCAGTGACGCTGTCAAAAACTGCGGAGCGAAAAACGTTCACTTGATTGAAGAACCCGTAGCCGCTGCAATCGGAGCCGACCTCCCTGTTGACGAGCCGGTCGCAAACGTCGTCGTAGATATCGGCGGCGGTACGACTGAAGTCGCCATCATCTCATTCGGTGGCGTCGTATCCTGCCATTCGATCAGAATCGGCGGCGACCAGCTTGATGAAGATATCGCCTCGTTCGTCAGAAAAAAATACAACCTGCTGATCGGGGAACGTACGGCAGAACAAGTGAAAATGGAAATCGGTTTTGCATTGATCGAACATGTGCCGGAAACGATGGAAATCCGCGGGCGTGACCTTGTAACCGGTCTGCCGAAGACAATCAGACTGCAGTCTAATGAAATTCAGCACGCGATGCGTGAGTCGCTCCTGCATATTCTTGAAGCGATCAGAGCGACACTTGAAGATTGTCCGCCGGAGCTCAGCGGTGATATCGTTGACCGCGGCGTCGTGTTAACCGGCGGAGGCTCCCTTTTAAACGGGATGAAAGAATGGCTGACAGATGAAATCGTCGTTCCCGTTCATTTGGCGGCAAATCCGCTTGAATCAGTGGCTATCGGCACGGGACGTTCATTAGACGTCATCGATAAGCTGCAAAAAGCAATTAAATAATAAGATTGTGCTTCTTTTTTCTCCAGCCGGCTCATATTGTGAGAACTGGAGAAACATTAAGGAGGAAGCATATGCTTAGAGATGTGGGAAGACGCGTAGCAGTAGCCGTCATTTTAAGCGGAATTATTTTGGGGGGTATGAGCATTTCACTGGCCAATATGCCCCATTCTCCGGCCGGCGGCGCCGTAAAACTGAATCACCCGTAAAGACGCAGCAAAAGCTGTGTCTTTTTCGTTTGTGCTCCTTTCTTTCCTTTATGAGGCGATATTTGATATGATGAGAAAAACCGATGAGGAGGAATGAACGATGAGTTCGTTTACTGAAAAGTTACATACATATGCTCAGCTGGCGGTAGAAGTCGGCGTCAATGTCCAAAAAGGACAGCATGTCGTAATCAATGCCTCAACTGATGTCCGGGAACTTGTCAGACTGCTTGCCAAACATTCTTATGAAAAAGGCGCAAAAAACGTCACCGTAAATTGGCAGGACGATGAACTGTCCAGATTAAAATACGAGATGGCACCTTTTGAAGCGTTTGAAGAGTATCCTGAATGGGAAGCAAAAGGCAAAGAAGAGCTCGCGAAAAAAGGGGCTGCGTTTATTTCTGTCGTCTCATCCGATCCCGACCTGTTAAAAGGCACTGACGGCAAACGGATTGCAGCGTTCCAAAAAGCCGCCGGAAAAGCATTGCATACATACAGACAATATATTCAATCAGATAAGGTCAGCTGGACGGTGATCGGAGCCGCTTCAACAGGCTGGGCGAAAAAAGTGTTCCCGGATCAGCCGGAAGAAACAGCCGTTCAGCTTTTATGGGAAGAAATTTTCAAAACGACCCGCGTAAATGAAGAAAACCCTGTGGAAGCATGGAAAAAACATGATCAAAACCTTCATGAAAAAGTGGAACACTTAAACAGAAAACATTACAGCGCCCTGCATTATCAGGCTGAAGGAACAGACTTAACCATTGAACTGCCGAAAAAACATGTATGGGCAGGCGCGGGAAGCGTGAATGAGAGCGGGCACGAATTCATGGCCAACATGCCGACAGAAGAGGTTTTCACCCTTCCGCAGCGTGACGGGGTGAACGGCACGGTTTCCAGCACGAAACCGCTGAGCTACGGCGGCAACATTATTGATAACTTCACTCTTACCTTTGAAAACGGCCGCATTGTCGATGTGAAAGCTGAAAAAGGCGAGGAGATTTTAAAAGGCATCGTCGAAACCGATGAAGGCTCACACTATCTCGGAGAAGTGGCCTTAGTGCCGTACGATTCACCGATTTCACAATCAAATATTTTATTTTACAACACACTGTACGATGAAAACGCCTCTAACCACTTGGCGATCGGCAGTGCGTACGCCTTTAATATTGAGGGCGGCAAACAAATGACACGGGAAGAGCTTGTCAAAGAGGGCTTAAATGAAAGCATTACACACGTAGATTTTATGGTCGGTTCCAAAGATATGAATATCGACGGCATTACGGCGGACGGCAAAAGAGAACCGATCTTCAGAAACGGAAACTGGGCATTTTAATAAAAAAGGAGGCGCTTAGGCCTCCTTTTTTTATTTCGCTTCATACATTTGCAAGTTGGCGCAGACGGTTTCCAAAACAGGTGTATCAACTGACAAGCCTTTCGCTTTCTCAAGCAAAAATCCGTGTAAATGATCACCTTCCGTCACCCTGCCCTTTTCCATATCTCTCAGCATCGACGATTTCATATGGTAAGACATGCTTGTCAATGTGCGATAACTCTCTTCTTCCAGACCAGGATCTTTCGGGATGCCGGCAGCCTTGAAAATGGCTCCGATTTCAGCAAAGAGGCGCTTTGCCGTTTTGCGGCCGCCTTCTGTTTCTAAAATCGGTCCGACCGGCTGTTGAAACAGAGTGGTCACTCCCGCCTGCGCGGCAATAAACATATATTTTTTCCAAATGTCCTTTTCAATATCCTGGCTGATGATGACATCCGCTTTCACACCTGCAAAGGCGTTTTCCAGCTCATTCATACGTGCCGTGCGTTCCCCGTTCCATTCACCGAAAACAAAGCGGTGGGCAGCGCTCGTATGAAGAATTTCCCCTTTATCGTTAAGGGCGCTCTCAATAAAGCAGAGGCCGCCCAGCACCTGCCGTTTTGAAAAAGTTTCAAACAGCTGGTTATAGTGCCTGTATCCGTTTAAAAAAGGAATAATGACCGACGAAGGTTTGACAAACGGTTTGACATCCCGAATGACGTCCTGCAAAGAATACGCTTTTGAAGCGATGATAACCGCGTCAAATGCTCCTTCTTCGCCCGCCATCATTAATTTCGGCTTAATTGAAACATCACCTTTTGCACTTTTGACGGTCAAACCCGTTTCTTGTAATTGTTCCGCCCGTTTCTTGCGGACGAGAAACGTAACGTCATTTCCCTTCTCTGCAAGACGTGCGCCGATATAACCGCCCACTCCTCCAGCTCCGACAACTAAAAACTTCATGATGCATTCCTCCGTCTCTTTTCAAGTTATGTATTCATTTATTGTAACGGGAAGTCAGAAGATTGAAAACTTTTTTCATAAATAAAAAAGCAGAGTCTCCCCTGCTTCTTTATTACGCGTATAGCTCTTCAAGCTTTTTCTGTACATCCGCGTTTTCAAGAAATTCGTCATAAGACATTTGTTTGTCAACAATGCCTTTAGGCGTTAATTCAATGATGCGGTTGGCAATTGTCTGTACAAACTGATGGTCATGAGATGAAAACAGCATAGCGCCTTTAAAGCTGATTAAGCCGTTGTTAAGCGCCGTAATGGATTCCAAATCTAAGTGGTTGGTCGGTTCATCCAGAATTAAGATATTCGCACCGGAAAGCATCGCTTTTGAAAGCATGCAGCGCACTTTTTCTCCTCCGGAAAGGACGTTTGATTTTTTGTTGACTTCTTCTCCTGAGAACAGCATGCGTCCTAAGAAACCGCGCAGAAAGCTTTCGCTTTGGTCATGCGGCGAGTATTGGCGTAGCCAGTCAACAAGGTTCGCATCGCTGCCGTCAAAGTATTCGCTGTTGTCTTTAGGGAAGTACGCCTGAGAAGTGGTCACGCCCCATTTAAATGTGCCGCTGTCTGCTTCCATTTCCCCGGAAATGATTTTAAACAATGTTGTAACGGCAAGTTCGTTGCGGCCCGTAAAAGCGATTTTATCTTCTCTGTTCATAATAAAGCTGACGTTATCAAGCACCTTAACCCCGTCAATCGTTTTTGTTAAGCCTTCAACCCGCAGAACGTCATTTCCGATCTCGCGTTCCGGCGTGAAATTGACATAAGGATAACGGCGTGATGACGGTTTGATATCATCAAGCGTGATTTTATCAAGGAGTTTCTTTCTTGATGTCGCCTGCTTTGATTTAGAGGCGTTGGCGCTGAATCTGGCCACGAACTCCTGAAGCTGTTTAATCTGCTCTTCTTTTTTCTTATTGGCTTCCTGAGAAAGCTTTAAAGCAAGCTGGCTAGATTCATACCAGAAATCATAGTTGCCGACGTACACTTGAATTTTATTAAAATCAAGATCCGCGATGTGCGTGCACACTTTATTTAAAAAGTGACGGTCATGGGATACGACGATGACTGTGTTCTCAAAGTTGATTAAAAACTCTTCCAGCCACTGAATCGCTTTCAGATCCAAGTGGTTGGTCGGTTCATCAAGCAGCAGAACGTCCGGCTTGCCGAACAGCGCCTGTGCCAAAAGCACTTTCACCTTTTCTGAACCGCCTAAGTCCGCCATTTTCTTCGTATGCAGGTCTTCAGAGATGCCGAGACCCTTTAACAAAATAGCGGCTTCACTTTCAGCTTCCCATCCGTTTAATTCCGCAAACTCTCCTTCAAGCTCAGCGGCGCGGATACCGTCTTCATCTGAAAAATCAGGCTTCATATAAATCGCGTCTTTTTCCTGCATGACTTCGTATAAACGTTTATGTCCCATAATGACGACTTTCAGCACTTCGAACTCTTCATATTCAAAGTGGTTCTGCTTCAGAATGGCAAGACGTTCGCCCGGGCTCATATGGACATCGCCGGTCTGCGGCTCCAGCTCACCGGATAAAATTTTCAAAAATGTTGATTTTCCGGCACCGTTTGCGCCTATTAATCCGTAGCAGTTGCCCGGCGTAAATTTAATATTGACATCTTCAAATAACTTGCGATCCGCAAAACGCAAGCTCACATTATTTACAGCAATCATTTAGAATCCTCCATCGTGTCTATCATCATTAAAAGTATACCATGAATAAAGGGGAAGAGAAATGTTTCCCTGCGAATATACGGGTTTGAAAGATGCAGGCGTCAAACCCGGAGCGCTGTGATACAATAGATATATATACATATTCATCACGGAGGAACAAGTTGAAGCTTTTAACACTCACAGAATACTGTCTTATGATTTTCTTCACCGGGGTTTTTCTGGCCGTCACAGGCTTTACGGCACGTGACATCGGCTTGTACGTCGGAATCGCCCTCATTTATACGTTTTCGCATCTCTTCTCAAAACGGATGCTTGAAAAACGCGGCAAAGAGAAGAAGCAGGTGAATCTTTTTTTCAGCGTTCTGGCCATTGTCGGATCAGTGCTGGCCACGGTATTGTTCATCGCCGTCGCCGCCTCGTTTGCCAAATAAAAAACGCCTGCTGTCCAAATCGGGCAGCGCGGCGTTTTTATTTTGTCTGACGCATATCATGAAACGGGAAGAACACAAACTTCGAGGTGCCGACGATCCGGTTTTCGGCAATTAAACCGAGTCCGTTCCGGCTGTCCATTGAGTTCAGCCGATTGTCGCCCATGACGAAGTATTTGCCTTTCGGAACCTTTACGGGGCCGAAATCTCCCGTCAGGTTGACTCCCAGTTTTTTCGCTTCTTTTTTATTGCTCGCGAGGTACGGTTCTGCGATTTTTTTGCCGTTTATATAAAGCGTGTCATTTTTCATTTCCACCGTTTCTCCCGGTTTTCCGATGAGCCGCTTTACATAATGGACTTTCGACGTATCGCCGTTAATAATGACGATGTCCCCCCGCTCGATTTCTCCGATATAATTGACGCTTTTGTTGACAAACAGCCTTTCACCGTCATGTAATGTCGGGTACATTGATGATCCTTCCACTAAGTACGGTTCAAATAGGAAATGGCGGATTAAAAGCGCAAGAGCGACCGCTATAATGATGGCCTTTCCCCATTCCCAATACGTGTTGGATTTTCTTTTTACCGATTTTTCAGAAGTAGGTTTTTGTTCTTCAGTCAACGTGGTTCCTCCTAGACGATCACTGTTACGGTTTCATGTACTATCTTTACTTTATCACAACTCATCACAAAATACATAACGCTTCTATGCGCATATGATTGAAAAAAGCGCCCGTAAAGGACGCTTTTTGCTTATTTCTCTACAACCGGTTTTTTGACGATTCCCAAGATAACCGCCGTTACAACCGCTCCGATCACGATGCTCATTAAGTAAAGCAGCGGATGGTTCGTAATGAATGCAACGAATATTCCTCCGTGCGGTGCAGGAAGCGTTACCCGGAAAAACTCTGTCAGTCCGCCCGCTACCGCAGAACCGACAACGGCTGCAGGGATGACGCGAAGCGGATCAGCCGCTGCAAACGGGATGGCGCCTTCTGTAACGAAAGCTGCTCCCATGAAGTAGCACGTAATACCGGCTTCACGGTCACGTTTAGAGAATTTGTGTTTAAAGAATGTTGTCGCCAGTGCGATTCCAAGCGGCGGAGCCATTCCGCCCGCCATGATGGCCGCATGCGGCGCATAGTTTCCGGCCCCGATCATCGCGATACCGAAAGTGAACGCCGCTTTATTGAGCGGGCCGCCCATGTCGATAGCCATCATACCGCCTAAAATAATACCCATTAAGACAAGGTTTCCAGTTCCAAGGCTTTCAAGCCAATTTGTTAAGAAATTCATAAACGCTGCTACAGGTGTGTTAATGACAAACTGCATCAGAACCCCTGTGATAAAAATACCGAGCAGCGGATAAATCAATACAGGTTTTAATCCGTCAAGAGTCTGAGGAATAAAGACAAACAGCTTTTTCAAAAGGACTACGACATAACCGGCTAAGAATCCGGCAATCAGTCCGCCCAAGAATCCGGCATTCGCCTGCGTAGCCATAAATCCGCCGACCATACCCGGCGCAAATCCCGGACGGTCCGCAATACTCATTGCGATGAATCCGGCAAGAACGGCAACAATCAGTTTTAACGCATTATCGCCGCCGATAAAGTTCAGCGCTGCGGCAAACGTGTTGTATGTCGGGTCTTTCGGATCAGCTGAATGAATTCCCCAGAAGAATGAAATCGCAACGAGAATTCCGCCGCCGACGACAAATGGCAGCATGTTGCTGACACCGCTCATTAAGTGTTTATAGAAAGTACTTCCGATACTTGTGCCTGATTTCTGTTTCGGGCCGTCTTCATCTGAAGCGGAAGATCCTCCGCCGCTGCCCTCGTAAATCGGCGCATCTTGGTTAACGGCTTTTTCAATCAGTTCCTGAGGACGTCTGATACCGGCCGTCACAGGCACTTGAAGAACATGTTTGCCTTTAAAGCGTTCCATTTCAACCTGTTTATCAGCCGCCACGATGATCGCAGGCGCGTCTTCAATTTCTTGAGCCGTCAGCTTATGTTTGATACCGCTTGAGCCGTTTGTCTCTACTTTAATGTCAACGCCGAGCTCTTTCGCTTTTTCCTTCAGTGCGTCAGCTGCCATGAACGTATGGGCGATACCTGTCGGACATGCCGTAACGGCAAGGATTTTGCCTTTTCCTGACGGCGCTGCCTGTTCTTCCTGCTCTTCTTCTTCCTCATCGTCATCTTTGTCATGCTGATTGATGATGTCAATGATCGCATCTTCTGATTCAGCTTCAAGAAGCTGTTTGCGGATCTCCTCACGCATGAGAAGCGTTGAAAGTCTTGATAATGCTTCAAGGTGCGTATTATTCGCTCCTTCGGTTGCCGCAATCATAAAGACCAGGTGTGCCGGCTGACCGTCTAATGATTCATAATCCACACCATCTTTTGAACGTCCGAATGCGATGGCCGGGTTAATGACGCTCGCCGTCTTCGCATGAGGAATGGCAATGCCTTCGCCGATTCCCGTTGAGCTTTGGCTTTCACGATTTAAAATGGCTGCTTTGTAAGCCTCTCTGTCGTTTAATCTGCCGGCTTTGTCAAGCACTGTCACCATTTCATCGATAACGTTTTCTTTCTCTTTGCTTTCTATATTGAGATGAATTGTATCTCTTGTTAACAGCTCAGTTATCTTCACTTTTCTTTCCTCCTCTATAGACGTGTGACTTTAACTTCAGGAAGAAGCTGCTGTACAAACTCTTCAGTTCCGAGTTCTTCAGAAAATGCCGTCGCGCTTCCGGAAGCAACTCCTAAACGGAACGCATCTTCCAAAGGCAGCTGTTTTGAAATTCCCGCAAGGAATCCCGCGACGACGGAATCACCCGCGCCTACCGAATTGACAAGCTTTCCTTTAGGAACATTGGCGAGGAAAACCGCCTCTTTCGTAAATAAAAGCGCACCGTCGCCAGCCATCGAAACAATCGCGTGTTCAGCGCCTTGTTCAATCAATTTTTTACCGTAAGGAACGGCAGCTTCGGCTGAATCAATGACCGTATTGAACATTTCCCCAAGCTCATGATGATTCGGCTTCATCAAAAACGGTTTCATTTCTGTCGCTTTCATCAGCGCTTCACCGGAGATGTCCACGACTACCCGGGCATTCTGCTTTCTGCATGCCTCAGCAATTTTTTCATACGTGTTATGCGGCAGGGAAGAAGGAATGCTTCCCGCTAAAACGACGATGTCTCCCTCTTCCAGAGCGGAGAACTGTTCTAAAAAGGTATTGAACACTTCGTCTGAAATCGTCGGGCCCTGTCCGTTAATTTCCGTTTCATCGCCCGTTTTCAGTTTTACATTTATACGCGTGTCTTCATCTACCTCAGAAAAAGCCGTTTCCAGACCTTCCTGCTGCAAAAATGACGTGATATAATTTCCGGTAAATCCGCCGACAAACCCCAATGCTTTTGACGGCACATGGTGTCTTTTCAGTAATCTTGAAACGTTGATGCCTTTTCCGCCGGGATACTTCGTGTCATAGCTGGAACGGTTTAAACCGCCTACGGCAAAATCTTCAACGTGAACGATATAGTCAACAGACGGATTGAGGGTTACAGTGTAAATCATGGTTTCACTACCTTTACGACAGTTTTTTCTTGGTAATTATCGAATGCAAGTTCTTCAGCTTCAGTGGTAATGATAGCTGCATCGCCCAAGGCGGCGAACGCTGCGAAAGAAATCTCGCCGAATTTAGAAGGATCGGCTAAAACATACGCGTTTTTCGCCTGTCTCACAGCCTTTGTCTTCAGAAGAGCCTCATCCGGATCGGGTGTTGTAAAGCCGGCTTCAATGTGCACGCCGTTCACCCCGAGAAAGCTTTTGTCAAACCGGTACTGGCTGACCGCCGTTAATGAGGCGCCGCCGATCATCGCACCTGTTCTATGCTTCACATATCCTCCGAGAAGATAAAAAGGAATCCCTTTCCTTATTAAAGCGTCGATATGCATAACTCCGTTTGTGACAACCACAATGTCCTTTGTATGATCTATAAAATCAATCATGTGCAATGTAGTTGTTCCCGCATCAAGGTAAATACAGTCACCTTCTTCTAATAAAGATGCCGCTTCTTCTGCGATCTTCAGTTTATCTTGAAGGTTTTTGGAGGATTTTTCAAGCATATCGGGTTCTTGCCTGCTGTTGGAAAGTTTAGACGCCCCGCCGTGAACGCGCTTTAAAAATCCGCGCTCTTCGAGTGTTGATAAATCTCTTCTGATCGTTGATTCAGAAGCATTTGTCATGCTTATCAGCTCTTGAATCTTCACCACATCACGCTTTTCAATCTGATCAATAATCAGCTGATACCTTTCAGGAGTGAGCATATTCCGCCTCCTTTGGAAACGTATTCATTTCGGCTGCAAGATAATTGTAAACGCTTTTTTTACTTCTAGCAACTAAAATCACTCAAATTCATTCAATAACTATCAAAATCTTTCACATTTGTTCATATTAACGTATGTACATAGGGTTTGTAAACTGTAAATTCGACAAAAAGGGGGACAATTGTATGACATTTTCTTTTTATCATAAATGAAAGAAGTCTATTATATTCATTCAATCATTAAAACACACAAAAAACCCCATGCAGACTGCATGGGGTGCCGGTTATTCATACCTTAACGCTTCAATCGGATCTAAGCGTGATGCTTTGTTGGCGGGCAGCATGCCGAAAATGACACCGATCAGCATACTGAACAGTACGCCGATACAAACCACCTGCCAAGAAACGAGCGACGGCCAGCCTGCGATAAGGGAAACGAGTGATGCTCCCCCGTAGCCGAGACCGATTCCGATTAAGCCGCCGATTAATGTAAGCACAACAGATTCAATTAAGAATTGTGTCAGAATCTGTCCTCTCGTGGCACCGAGCGATTTGCGGATGCCGATTTCTCTTGTCCGTTCCGTCACTGATACGAGCATAATATTCATGACCCCAATCCCGCCGACAATGAGAGAAATACCGGCGATCGAACCGATGATCGTCGTCATGACGGTCGTAACCTGGCCGATTCCCGCCGCGATTTCTTCCATATTCATAACTTGATAGGCCTCTTTTGTACCGTGATTATCATTTAAGAGACGGGCCGCTTCTTTTCCTGTTGATTTGATTTGATCAGCGGACTCCGTCTGAACGGAAACGTTGCTGTAGTCGTTAGTACCGAAAGACGTTTTCAGCATGTTGAACGGCACATACATTTCACTGAGTCCTAACGATAAAAAACCGCTCTCTTCTTTCAGTACGCCGATTACTTCAACGGGCTGTCCGCCGGCCCAGACGATTTTTCCGAGCGGAGACGTTTTCCCGAACAGCTTTTCAGCCATTTTTTTCGAGATGATTCCCGCTCTTTTCCCAGAAAGAAAATCATTGTCCGTAAATGTCCGTCCATCTTGAACGTCCAGCTTTTTTACGTCCATGTAGCCGCTGTTAATGCCGTTCAGCGTAATATCCGTGTCTTCTTCATGGTAACGGGCCGTCATGGATTTTACAGCGGAAGCGACAACCTGCTTTACGCCGTCCACTCCTTTTAATCCATTAATATCTTCTTCTGTAAAACTCGCTTCCTGTAAGGCGTTCGGATTGGCTGTTAATTCTTCATCACTCGGAAGGTAAAACAATTCAATCGTATTGCCCGGCCCGCTGATGGATTGCTTCAGCATTTGCTCTCCGCCCTGGCCGACAGCCACAACAACGATTACTGAACCGACGCCGATAATGATTCCGAGCATTGTCAGAATCGATCTCAGCTTGTGAGCTCTTACGGAACTGAGGGCCATCCGGAGATTTTCTGACAGGCTCATTCCCCCACCCTCCTCTGCTCAGCATCGCGGGAAACGATCATGCCGTCACGGACGAAAATCACTCTGTTTGTACAGTCCGCCACTTCAGGCTCATGAGTGACAAGCACCACGGTCACGCCCTCTGCATTAAGCTCTGTGAACTGCTCCATAATGGAAATGCTTGTTTTCGTATCCAGCGCGCCGGTCGGCTCATCAGCCAAAATGAGCTTCGGTTCGTTCACGATGGCTCTTGCAATCGCGACACGCTGCTTCTGGCCGCCTGACAGCTCATTCGGCATGTGACGCATCCGATCCGCCAAACCGACTTTTTCCAGTGCATACTCAGCCCGTTCCTCACGCTCTTTTTTGCCGATACCGGCGTAGATCATGGGGAGTTCGACATTTTTTCTTGCATTCAATCGCGGCAGCAGCTGAAACTGCTGAAAGACAAATCCGATTGATTTGTTTCGGACCGCCGCAAGCTCTTTTTCGGTGCATGAAGAAACATCTTCGCCCGCAAGCCTGTAACTGCCGGACGTCGGTCTGTCCAGACAGCCGATGATATTCATGATCGTAGATTTTCCCGATCCCGACGGTCCCATAATTGACACATATTCTCCTTCTTCAATCGTCAAGTCGATTGAACGGAGAACATCAAACGTCTCCTTGCCGATCTGATAGCTTTTTTTCACCTTTGAAAGCTGAATCATCTATGCTTTCACATCCGTTCCGTCAGTCAAATCGTCAGCCGGATTCAGAATGACTTTATCATCCTTTGAAAGCCCCTCTTTTATCTCCGTAAGCTGATTTGCGGTATCGCCGACTTTAACTTTCACGCGTTTGGCCTTCCCGTCTTTTACCGTAAAGACCCAGTGCTCATCTCCGTCTTTTTTGACTGCGGAGGACGGCAGTGTATCGGCTTTCCGTTTGTCGGTTTCAATGTTCATAATTAATTTAAACCCCGGCTTGCCCTCCGGAAGGTTTCCGATCAGCTTAACCTGGAACGGATACTGCACGGCCTGTTCCGTACTTTCCCCGGAAGCAGCGCTTGACTTTTGATCAGGGACGAGGCCGACAGCCGCCACTCTCCCTTTCCACGTTTTACCTGGAATGGCGTCTGAAGTAATTGTAACGCTTTGTCCCTTTTTCACTTTCAGCGTGTCGTATTCGGACAAATTGCCGGCAACGATCAGGTGTTCCGGGTCTCCTATATGTATAACCGGTTCTTGAATATCCGATTTTTTAGAAGCCGCTTCTTGATTTACCGAGATAACCGTCCCGTCCATCTCACTCTTAACATTGAGATTCGCCACTTGATTTTCAAGAGACTGCTTTTGCAAATCAGATTGCTTTAATTCGATTTCCGCCGTTTTTTGCTGAAGCTGCAGATCAGTCCGTTCGGATTCAATTTGTTTTTTGGCTTCCGCTTCTCCCACTTGTTTTTCCAGATCTTGTTCCTTGCTGTTTAATGCTCTGAGTTTTTCTTCAACTTGTTCGATTTGCATACGTTTTGATTGTTCTGTCAACTCATTTTGTTCTTTATCAAGATTGAGCTGCTCATTTGTATACGTGACTAACGACGACCCTTTTTTTACTTTGTCGCCTTCTTTTACTTTCACTTTATCAAGAGTTCCTTTATCCGCTTCATAAAAAACATACTGTTCTTTAGAGAATTTAAGTGTTCCCGGAACCATAACCGTAGATGAGATTTCTCTGTTTTCCATGGTTCCGGTTTCGATTTTTTTCCCGGCGCTGCCGCCCGCGGGAGCGGCAGACTTATAAATATTGATACCGATGAATACTGCAACAATTACGGCGATGCCGATTCCGATCCAAATTTTTTTCATGTTATACACCTGCTGTCACTGAACTTAACAGTCCTCCGACTGCCGAAACCAAAAGCATAATAACAAACAGGACAATCGCGGAAGTCCAGGCCGCTTTTTTCGAAATGCCGCCTGTATAGCGAAGTCCCAAAGCGAGCAGAATATAGCTCCAGATGCTGAAAATGTCAAACGCGCTTAAAAAGACCGCGACGCCGTCTCCGGCCGGTATGACACTCGCCAAAGATGTAACGGCGTACAGTGAGCCCGCACCGGTAAAATAAGTAACAAGACCGTTAATAACTAAGCCGATATTGGTAATAAATGCCGTAAACAGGCTGAGTGAGAGCATTTTTTTGTAAGTTGTCACGCCGCCTGAAATTTTGACGCACAGCCAGTAAATGAGCGGAACGATAAACAGAGCGATAATGCCCCCGAAGATTCCTCCGAACATCGAGCCGAATTTAGCAATGGTTTTGGTCATTTCAATCTGATCATCCGACAATCCGTCAAGAGATGAGCTGTTCAGCACTTCTTCATAATTCATCCCCAATCCGCGCAAAATACTGCCAGCCGCGATGAGAATGATGACAATCAGGAGAGGAATGCCGATGACCGGCTTTTCTTTTAATCTTTTAAACTGCACAACAGGACTTGTAATGACGCCGAAAATTGACGGCTTTTCCGTTACTGCCGTATTGCTTTTTTCCAGGTTTGGTTCCATATTGCTGATGCCTCCTATGTATTATTCTGTTTATACGTACGCTTTAGGCTGAGAGAAGTTTCAATTTTTTTGCCGTTTGCGTATTTATGCTAAATTGTAACACAAATTCTCAGCTTTACGTTCCATAATTATGTAAAAAAAAGCATTGTCAGACCGGTATGACGGGAGGTTCAAAGCCTTGTGAAGGCACTGTCTTCAGCCTATTCATGTAATCAAAACCGCCTCAATCACAAATCCCTTTAAATCCCATTTGGATATTCTCCGGAATTCAGCTTCTATATACAAAAAGCCGGATGGCAATGATGCACATCCGGCTCTTTTTTCACCCTCCGCTTACAGGAGGGATAAAGGCAATGGTATCACCTTCTGTTACGATGCTGTTGTCTTTTACATATGTTTCATTGATTGCGATCATGGCATTGTCAATCGTCTGAAGGCCGTACCGTTCCTTTAACAGCGTTTTTACAGCAGACGCCGCCGTCTCTTTTTCGTCAAGTTCAATGACCGGTGTTCCCGCCTGCTCCGCAAGCCCGGCAAACAATAGTACTTTAATCATCGCGATTCCCCTTTATCCAAATCCGGTTCTCCGTTCGGATAGGGCGTTGTTTCCAGCTGATCGCCTATCCATTCTTCTCCGTCTTCCCAGATTTCTTTTTTCCATATCGGCACAATCTGTTTTATCCGTTCAATTGCATATTCATTCGCCTCATATGCCGCCTTTCTGTGCGGTGAAGACACGGCGATTACGACCGCAGCTTCTCCGATATCAAGGACGCCGACACGGTGTGTGATTGCAGCTTCGGCTCCTTCCCATTTCGCGCTGATTTCATCGCCGATTTGAGAAAGCATTTGAACAGCCATCGGTTCATACGCTTCATATTCGAGACGCACCGTCCGCCGTCCTGCAGTCCACTCTCTGACCGTGCCGATAAACGTTGTGATGGCACCGGCTTCACGCTTTTCAACTTTTTTTACGATATTTTCCGCAATGATAGGTTCCCTTGTAATTTGAAAACGTTCCATTTATGCAGATTCCCCTTTCAGCTGCGAAAGCACAAACATCATGGCAGCCGGATCGTCCGCATGGAATACGGGCATGCCTGCATCTGCCGGCATATGCTTCGTATTTCTGCTGACAACCGCGATCACGCGCTCCAAATGCTTCAGCTTTTGCCAATCTTCGCTGTCTTTGATCATAATGATTTTCGGATGCGGCGCATGTTTAAATCCCTCTATGAGAAGACCGTCAATTCCCAGACATTCATACAGACTGATCAAACCCGCCAGATCCCATTTTTTTCGCGCCGTAAGCTGCAGGACGCCGTCCCCTTCTACTGCCGTAACCGCGGCTCCGGCTTTTGAAAAACGCTCCGAGTCTTTTCCGTCAGAAAAAGGTTCCGGTTCTCCGCCATGTCCGTGATGTTTTAAACATCCAATATCGCACTCTTTCGGCGCCGCTTTCAGCACACTTTCAATAAACGTTGTTTTACCGCTGTTTTGAAAACCTACGATCTGGACGATCGGGAAAGAATTGACCACGGCCATTCACTTCCATTCTCATCACGGATGAGGAGCGCGTGAACCGTCCGGCCCGCTTCATACCCCCTCGTTCCTCCCGGCAGAAGGATAAACGCGTTTGCTTCGGCTAGAGATGTGACTGAGCTTGATTTATCGAGACCGACCGGTGACGCCATCATCTTTCCGTCCTTATGATAAACAAATGCCCTCACAAATCTCGTAAACGGATTCGGTTTCGGAAAGTCGTTTGTTAACACGGCTTCCGCCCATCCGGAATGAGGTTTTTCATTCAGAAGCCATGTCTGAATCATCGGTTTGACGAACAGGGTGAATCCGACATAACATGCGGACGGATTGCCTGAAAGGCCGAACAGCAGCATGTCATCGGCCCGGGCGACAGTTGTCACGCTCCCCGGGCGCATTGCCACTTTGTTAAAAAGAACTTCCGCTCCGAGCTTATTATAAATGTCTGGAAGAAAATCAAAATCGCCGACTGACACGCCGCCGGTTGTGATCAGAAAATCAACTTTTTTCATAGCTTCCTTCACCGCATCATAGCTGTCATCAAAATCATCGGAAATTTTCCCTAAGTTCAGCGGTACCGCGCCCGCTTCAATGACCTGGGCATACACCATGGCAGCGTTGCTGTTGCGGATTTTCCCCGGCTCAAGCGGATCGCTGACATGAAGAAGCTCGGTTCCCGTTGCGATAATGCCGACAACCGGCTTTCTGACCACGGGAACGGAAGCATAGCCGAAGGTTGCTAAAAGAGCGGTTACGCCCGGCGTGATTTTCGTCCCTTTTTTTAATAGCGAGCTGCCTTTTTTCGCATCTTCTCCTTGATATGAAATATTATCACCCGCATGAAAAGGGCGTTTCACTGACATGTAATTCGTCCCGTTTTCAGAAAACGTTTTTGTCAGCTCAAGCATCACTACGGCATCCGCACCTTTTGGAATCTGCGCCCCCGTCATAATGCGGACCGCTTCATAAGGCCCGAGTTCTTTTTCTGACACGGCGCCTGCTCCGATATGGTCAATGACTTCAAAGGTGACGGCATTGTCACGGGAAGCCGTTTTTGAATCGCTCGCCCTGATGGCAAACCCGTCATACGGGGAACGGTTAAAGGCCGGCACATCATGATCCGCCTTAACATCCTCCGCCAAATAGCGGTGGAGACTGTCCTCAAGCGCCACCCATTCGGTATCCCCCTGTTTTTTATACCGGCTCACCCGGCGGACTGCTTCGTCCACCTGAATCGGCGTTCTTTTTTCAAGCATAGCAATATCTCCCCTTCCTACAGTCCGATCACCCTGGCCAGAACTGAATTTGCTTCTTTTATATCGTTTGTACCGTGAATCAGAGCCCGTCCGTCCTGAAAAATAACGATTCTGAAGCGCTCATACGCCATGTGCAGCAGAAATTCATTTGCTTCCACTTTACCGATCTGCTTCAGACGTTTGACAAGCTCTTCTTTATCCAGCCTCTTTAAGGCTTCCGATCTGATTTGAACGGTGTCTCTTCCGCACAGCACGCTTGCTTTCGGCCTGTTTTCAGGCTGCAGATACGGATATACGGGCTCCGCGCCGCAGGAAGGGCAATGATCCCGTTTGATCTGATCCACATTTATGCTCATATTGGTGTTATTCCACACGTCAAACGTGAAAAAGCGCCGATTTACCGCCGCATGATTTCCTGTCAGCAATTTCAGCGCCTCAGCCTGCTGATAAGCGGAGACGATATGAACCGTCGGAGGTATGATGCCTGCTGTATCACATGTCGCTCCGCCCACGGGCATTTGCTCAAACAGGCAGGATAAACACGGCGTAACCCCCGGAATAATCGTCATGCACATTCCCTGACTGCTGACACAGGCACCGTAAATCCAAGGTGTTTTCGTTTTCAGCGCCAGATCATTGATAACCATTCTCGTTTCAAAATTATCTGTCGCATCCACGATGCAATCCGCTTGTTCGATCAGCGGTTCGAGCGTTTCCGCCGTACCTTCCGCCGCGTAAGCATCGATATGTATATGACTGTTTACCGCCAAAAGACGCGCCTTGGCCGCCATTGCTTTCGGCAGGCGCTGTCTCGCGTCTTCTTCTGTATACAGCTGCTGTCTTTGTAAATTGCTCCATTCCACATAATCCCGGTCAATAATCGTCATACGGCCCGCTCCGGCTCTTGCCAGGCCCTCTGCCGCGGCTGTTCCGAGGGCTCCGGCTCCGACAATCAGGACACTGCTGTCAGCCAGCGACTGCTGCCCTTTTTCCCCTATCGGCTTAAATCTTGTCTGCCGCGAATAGCGCTCTTCCATCTGTGTTGTCCCCTTGCATTTTTATTTCCATCATACCATGTTTCTTCCCGATCAGTCCTGATTTGAAGACTCGACATGCGCCAAAAGTCTGGTGTAATCGTCCTGTGTGTTGATATTAGCGAACTCCTCCGGCCCGGCGCTGATGTCTTCAGCCTGCAAATAACAGACAGACAGCCGTTTCAGCGTGTCTGTCATTTTCAGTTTGTTTTGTGTCAGCTGATCAAAAAGCACATCCTGCACCCGTTTATGGTAAACCGCCAAGAGGGGCTGCTCTCTGTTTTCACAAACCGGTATGACAGCGTCCAGATTTCCGGTCAGCTTCATTTCAAGCGCCGCCATCGTTTTTCTTGTCACGAGCGGCGTGTCACAGGATATGACCGTATATATTTCGCCTTCCGTTTGTTTCATTGCCGTATAGATGCCGGCAAGCGGGCCCATTCCCCGAAACCGCGGCTCATCGGCCAAAACATGCCGCTCCCTGTTTGATAAGAACTTTTTTATATGCTCAGGGCGGCTGATAATTACCGTTTCTCCGCCGCCGAAGGCTTTTTTCGCCTGTTCATAAAACATGCCGCCCTTCCACTTTGCAAAAGCTTTCGGTTCTCCGAATCTTCGGGAAGCTCCCCCCGCTAATATTACATTCACCCGTTTCATGTCATCTCTCTCCCATTCTATATAAAAGCATAGCAAACGCCTCAGCCGAAATACAATATTACGGTGCTTGTCTGTTTAAATAAGAGGAATAGCCGTTGTTCCTTTCCCATATTGTAGTGTTAACATCATGAGGGAGATGGTTCTTATGAAAATATCCGGTCCGTTTTTCCACGACACTTCTCAAGAGAACCTTTACTTGAAATCTGAACTTTCCAGATGCAGAAAATTAATTTCAGAATTTGAAGCAAGCTACTTCCATCAAAAAAATAATAAGCTTCAGGAGGAAAACGCCAATATTAAAGAGCGGCTTCACAAGCTTTCTGACGAATTGGAAGCCATGGCTCAAAAACACAAACAGACAAGTGACACGGAACGTTCTTTGCATGAAATCAGAGCCGGGCTGCTCGATAAAATCGTCATTCTGCAAGAACTGCTTCAGCAGGAAACGTTTCGGCGGAAAAATGAGATGGAAGAAAAGCACCGTCTGCATCTTACAAATGTAAAATTTGAAGAAGAAAATAAAAACTTACATACCCGCATCCGCTCACTTGAGACCGCCATTCAGACTGAACGGACTTCTCACGAAGATATGAAACAGCGTTATCATGCCGCTGCAGACGAAAATACCCGGCTCCAAACACAAATGATAGAAAAAGAATACCAGCTTAAACATATTAAAATAGAAATTAATCATATGAGAGATCGAATACTAGAAACAAAAGAACGGCTTGTAGAAATAGAAAAAACGAAAGAAAAGTTATTTCAAGAAACCATTCTTTCGTATAAACGGCAGCTGGACGAAAGTGATGCTTGGATTGCCGGCCATTTTGCTGATATTGACATCCGCACGGCGGAACCGGCGGAACAAGCTCTGGAAATCCCTTCTGTTTCCAAAGAGACTGTTCAGGCAGAAGACTTGCTTAAAGCCGTTACCGAACAAGTCATCTCCCTGCAAAAACAATTTGTACAATCAGAGTCCCGCGATCAGTCGTTTGATGAAAAACTGGATGCGTTGAAAGAACGTGCTGACGGCGAAAAGCCTTTCCAAAAATATGTCGTCAAGCTTGAAAAAAAGCCGGGAAAAGATGCGTCACTTCCGCAGAATAAGCGGGAAAACGCAAAAAAACTGCTTGAGTAACGCAAGCAGTTTTTACTGTTTTATTATTCAGCAGCCGTATCATTTGCCGTTTCTGCTGTTTCCTGAGAAATTTCTCCCTCAAGAATATATTGGCCGCGGTATGGTTTTTTCACTTCCGGATACATTTTAATTAAGCTTTGCATAAATGTTGTCATATTAGGGATTTCAAGGCCGCTTTCCTTTTCAATTTCCTTTTGCAGTTCGGAACTTTTGATCGCTGCATTGTGGCGTTTCAATGTTTTAATCGCTGCTTCGCGCAGTTTTGCCGCTTTTGATCCCGGTCTCGCCGTCCCTCTTCTTCTTCTTGTAGAACCGTCTGGAATGCCGGCGGGAAGAGACGTAATAGACTGCATCTGCGGCTGGGAGGATTGAGGCTGTGTCTGCGGCTTTTGATAGCTTCTCATTTCCTGTGCTGCAAGCTCTGCAAGCACCGGGAGAGAGTCACTTTTTTTCTCCGGACGAAACTCTTTTTTTGTATCGGACAGGCTGCCTGTATTGTCTAATTCTCTCAGTTTTGCATATATTTTATCACGTTCTATTTGATATTCACGAATGACTTTTACCTCTGCTTCGTTCAATTGTTCTAAACGTAAGCGCAGCGCTTCTCTTTCATTAAACATGTGTAAAACCCCCTGTCAAAAATTTAAACGCTTTTATTAAGATATTAGATTACAAAAGTAATTTTATCAACTATTATTTTATCATTTTACTATTTTATTTACTCTATGAAAAATTGCTTATTTTCTGAAAATGGTACTTTATATACAAAAATCCCTTATCATATAGGGGATTCTGGACAAAGTTCCAATTTATTCAACCATTTCAAAATATAACTTAAAATTACTTGTTTAGAGAAAATTAGCGTGATATCTACAATTTTCGACTATAATATGTAAAAGATAATGATATGGATAAAACAAGCGGTACAGCGTGTTTACGGCTGTTTCTCTTATTTTTTAAGCCACATATGTCATATTGGAATTTTTTATCCAACAGACACAAAAAAACCCTGTTACCTAACGGCAAAGGGTTTGCGGAACCGAGACAATAGTCCGAAGGAGATTGTCCCGATTACTCAGAAGCCTGCTCCGATTCTGAAAGTACTCGGCTGACGCGTTTTTCAAGCATTTTCATCCCGCTTCCTCCCGCTTGAAAATGGCGGAGCTGTCCGCTTTTATCAAAAACGTAATAAGCCGGCACATATTCATTTTCAAATGCTTCAGTCAGCGTATGATCGCTGTCGACGTAAATCGGCTGAGAGATATCGTGTTCAGCCGCTGTTTCTTTGATTTTCTCAAGGTCAAGATCATCTTCGGAACGGGGCATGTGAACGGCCACCACATTCAGCTGATCTTTATATTTATCGCGAAATTCGTTCATCTCAGGCATCGCTTCTTTACACATGCGGCAGCTGGCGGACCAGAAGTGAATCAGTGCCGGCTTTCCGCCGACCAGCTGTTCCTTCGTGACTTCTCTGTTAATCCATGCTTTAGCGCCTGTCAATTCAGGCATTTGCTGACGTAATTTCATCTTATTTCCCTCCTTATGAAAAAGGTTTTTTGCCGGGGCTTTCAGTTTCGCCGGGCAACGTACTCCTGTTTTCCCTCCAAAGGATATGATTTGGCTGAATCACCATGTTAAAATGAGTGTGGCGATTCCTTAGTTCATACCTTCACAAAAATGATGATATTGAAACCGGGCAATATGAACAAATCATAAATGAAATAACTGATTTCTATTAAAAGGTTTATTTTATTTTAAAAACGGGTATATCACTTTTAGCTTTTTCTGCAATAGACTTGAAAGGAAGACATCACTATGATTGATTTAAAACACTTTGATTGGGCCGGGCTTCTCACATCTGCCGGGATTTTCATCATAAAGCTCGCTCTCATTATTTTAGCGTACTTTATTTTCCGGACGGCAGGAAAAAAGCTGATCAAGCATCTGTTTCAGAAATTCGAGCAACAAAACAACCTCTCCAAAGGCCGCGCTTATACTTTGCGAAGCCTCGCGCTTAATGTATATGGATACATCCTGATTTTCGTTTTTATCGTAATGATTTTGGATTTATTTCACTACAATCCGAGCGCTCTCATTGCCGGCGCCGGCGTGGTCGGTCTCGCAGTCGGCTTCGGGGCTCAGGGGCTCGTCAGTGACATCGTCACCGGATTTTTTATCCTTTTGGAAAAACAGATCGACGTCGGCGATTATATTACGGTTGCCGGCTACAGCGGCATTGTCGAGCAGGTCGGTCTCCGTACGACGCAAATCCGGAGCTTTGACGGCACGCTTCACTATCTTCCCAACCGGGGCATTACGAATGTGAGCAATCATTCCCGCGGAACGATGCAGGCGCTTGTCGATATCAAAGTGCCGCTTGAAAGAAATCTTGATGAAACCATTCAAATCCTGCAAACCGCGTGTGACAAAGCAGCCGCTGAGCTCCCGCAGATTAAGGAAGGGCCGGACGTCATCGGGGTTCAGGATTTAAGCTCGTCAGAAATGGTGATCAGAATCATTGCCAAAACTGAAAATATGGAGCAATGGCGGGTTGAACGCGTACTGCGGAGAGAAATGAAAATCGCGCTCGACCGTTTTAAAAACGCCGCTTCCGCCGAATAGAAAAACCGAAGCGTAAGCTTCGGTTTTTTCTTTTTAATGAAATTTTTTTTCCACTTCGCTGCAGATTTCGTCGGCGGTCATTCCGGAAGCCGTAATGACGGGAGCCTGAGTTGACGTATCGGCAATTCCTTGGACATTGCTGTCAAGTCCGGTTACGACACAGCAGTCACAATTCTTCGCATCCTCAGGAGTCTTCATCATCACTACGTCATATCCTTTTTGTTTTAACGCCTGTTCTACATCCGATAAAGATTGTTCAATTCCAATTTTTTTCGTCATATTGAACACCTCCGTTATGTAGAATGCTCAATTTTTGTTAGATTATTCTTCTTTTCGGATTTAATTGGCATACTTCGAAAAATATCCGACCATGACATTTACCGCGGTTTCCATCGCATCTTCATCCGGGTTCAGCTTTGCGTGATGAAGCCCGTGGGATGAATCGGCCCCCAGCCAGAACATAAAGCCGGGATATTTTTTCAGCATATACCCGAAATCTTCTCCGGTCATCGCTTCTTTCGCCGTTCTCACGTCAGCAAGCTGCTGATCGCTGACAAATTGCATAAATTCTTCGGTCAGGCCGCTTGTATTATAAACTTGATGATAAACGGACGGATATGTAACTTTTCCTTTGCATCGGAAGCCGATTTCAATTCCTTTGACAAGCTCTTCAACCCGCTTTTTCACCATACGCATTGATTCCTCGGAAAGCGTCCGGATGGTTCCCTCCAGATGAGCATGCTCTGCGATGATATTTTGCGCCGTGCCCCCGGTAATCGTTCCGACAGTGATCACAGCGCTGTCAAGCGGATCCGTATTTCTGGATATGACCGTCTGCAGCTGCGTGACAAGCGTGCTCGCGGCGACGACCATGTCGTCTGCTGTATGCGGATATGCCGCATGCCCGCCTTTCCCCTCGAGATCGATGACGAGTTCGCTCGTATTGGCAAACAGCAATCCGCTTTTGGTGGAGATTGTGCCTACAGGAAGCTCAGGTGCTATATGGAGAGCGGTAATCAAATCCGGTGTCCATTTTTTCAGCACATCGCTTTCAAGCATCGGTTCCGCTCCGCCCGGTCCTTCTTCAGCCGGCTGGAATAAAAAGAGCAGATCATGTTTGACGGGATGATGGACAAAATGATCAATAATGCCGAGCGCGATGGTCATGTGCATATCGTGGCCGCATGCGTGCATAAAACCGGGGTGTTCAGATGCAAACGGAAGCCCCGTCTGCTCTTCAATCGACAGAGCGTCTATATCCGCTCTGTAGGCGAGCATTTTTTCCGGAGCCGTGCCGTTGACTTTGACAAAGATGCCGGTTCTCCAAGTTTCGATTTCAATTCTTTCCTCTGGATATTGGTTCAATAGATTCAGCAGGTACTGTTGGGTTTTATATTCCTGAAAGCCGATCTCCGGAATGCGGTGCAGATCTCTTCGGATGGCAATGAGCCGCTCTTTTTCCATATGTATTCCTCCTTGAGATAAGAATAAGGCGTGGATTTTATCATCCACGCCCATTCTATCAAACCATTCCTTACAGCTGGCGTAATTCCTGTTTGATTTCTGTTTTGCCTTTTGTTTTTTCATCGATATCTTTGATTTTTTTCGCAGGTGTTCCCGCTACAACGGTATATGGCTCGACGTCATTTACAACGATGGCTCCGGCAGCGACAACCGCGCCTTTACCGATTGTTACGCCTTCAAGCACAACCGCATTTGCGCCGATCACAACGTCGTCTTCCACGACAACAGGCTTAGCGCTAGGCGGCTCAATAACGCCCGCTAATACAGAACCCGCTCCGATGTGGCAGTTTTTGCCGACAGTCGCGCGTCCACCGAGCACAACGTTCATATCAATCATCGTACCTTCGCCGATGACTGAACCGATATTAATAGATGCACCCATCATGATAACGGCATTGTCGCCGATTTCGACTTGGTCGCGGATAATAGCGCCGGGCTCGATTCTCGCTTTAACATCTTTTAAATCAAGCATCGGGATCGCAGAGTTGCGGCGGTCATTTTCAATGACATAATCCTCAATTTTGTCTTTGTTGTCTTCGATTGCGCTTTTAATTTCAGCCCACTCGCCAAAAACGACGCCGGATTGGCCGTTCAGGAATGTTTTAGCGGAATCGCCAAAGCTGATTCCTTCAAGATCGCCTTTTACATACACTTTTACAGGCGTTGATTTTGTACTATTTTGAATAAATGAAATAATTTCATTTGCATCCATCATTTTCATATGTATTGTCCTCCTCTGATTTTCTACCTCATTACTGTAACAAAGGAAGGATACAAAGACAAGAAAAAAAGGAACAAGCCTTTATTCTGCCGGCTGGCTGCACAGCGCGGCAAACTGTCTTCCGAATTCCCGGAGCTCTTCTTCCTCACTGCCCTCAGGGTTGTTTTCAATTTTGACCGACGGCAGCACTACCCGCCCGCCGCGGGCCGTGATTACTTTTTCCAATTCGTCAAGCGCTCCGCAAAAAAACTCATAGGACGTATCTCCGGAACCGAACAAAGCAAATGTTTTTCCCGTAAACTCCAGGTTTTCCATATCTTCAGCAATATCGAGCATTTCATCAGGAAGATCCCCGTCTCCCCACGTATATGTGCCTAATAAAATATACTCGTAATCATTAAAAAGTTCGGCATGAATATCCATCGCTTCATATCTGTCTACGGATGCTTGTGCTTCGATCAGCCCTTTTTCAATTAAATCCGCCATCGCCTCGGTGTTTCCTGACATTGTAGCGTAAACAAGCAATACATTCCCCATCTTCGTCTCTCCTTTATGCATAAAAACTAATGTGCGAGCCGAACCGCCTCATACGGTCTGACAAACTTACTTTCGTAAAGGCCCGCGCAAAAAAAGTTTTCTTCCCGGTTGGCCACCCGCCATCCGTGACCGCGGATCGTATCAAACCACTTTAATTCACCGGCGGCGAGATCAGCTTGATAAATACGCG
Source organism: Bacillus sp. SIMBA_031 (assembly GCF_046535225.1). NCBI lineage: Bacteria > Bacillati > Bacillota > Bacilli > Caryophanales > Bacillaceae > Bacillus > Bacillus sp. SIMBA_031. Next base: position 492,521 of record NZ_JAWRXC010000001.1, on the reverse strand, counting down.
AAAATCCGTTTTCGCCCTGTGACGATGTGACATAAATAATCCCGTTATCCTCAGAAACGTCGAGAAATGATTTTTCCCGTACGGCGGGCCCGGCTGTAATGGCAAACTCCTCTTGCATCCGCACGTTTCGGACGGCAACCTCCCCCCGTTCTCCCTTTGCCGCGCCCTTTGCTGCAATGAGCCAGTCATTCTGATACATCATCATTGAAGCCGTCATGCGCTGCCTTTCGCGGCTTATACGCCAGATGCGTTCTTCCGTAAGATCATACGCCCAAATGCCGCCATGATTCATATGAATCCGGGTGCCGATATAAATCGTCTGACCGTGTAAACAAAGCGAACGGATGACAGGCGGCTCCTTTAATTGTGAAAAGGGCTTAGCCACATGCCAAGTGACGCCGAAATCATCAGATAAGTAGAGGCAGTATGTGCCGTGCGCACAGACAAACCCGTCATTCCGCCCGGCAACGGCCCATACGGAGGCGCTGGTCGGAAACCGAGAGGCCGTCCAGGTCTTTCCCTGATCGGCTGATCTGAGGACGGCGCCTTTTTCTCCAGCCGCGAATATGTAAGGCCCTATGTAAGTCAGCACATGGATTCTGCTTTTCACCCGGAACAGTCTTTTCCAGCCTTCTTCCGCGGAAAAATGAAAAATACCTTCGTCTTTCACTGCGACAATATATCCTGAGGTCACTGATGCCATGACAGCCGTCGCGCCTTTATGAAACATGGCACCGGTCTCCGTGGTGTGCGGCCCATGCAAGAAAACCGCGGACAAATTCTTTGCAGCATTCTTGATCTTCAGCCGTCTCGGGCGCCAGCTCGATTTTCAGCGTTTCCGGATATAAATTGGCTCCGGCCTGTTCAAACGCATCGCAAAACAGCGTGACCGCTTCGCAAAACTTCGGGTAGGCGTGATCGCCTGAACCGAAACAGACCGTTTTCAGGCCATTGAGCTGGCTGTGCAGAATATCTTCGTAAAAATCTTCCGCTTCGTAAGGAAGATCACCGTCCCCCCATGTGTACGTGCCGACAAAAACATAATCATATGCTTCGAGAGAATCTGCATCTGCTTCGTCCATGGCGAGACAGTCAACTGCTATCTGATGCCCGCTCAGTGTTTCTTTTATAATGCCGGCAATATCCTCTGTATTCCCCGACATGCTTGCATATATCATTAATGCTTTCTGCATATGATCACCCCTTAATTGATAATGATTTTCATTAACATATATAACACTTTAAATGATAATGATTTTCATTGTCAATAAAAAATAAAAAAAGACAGCATGATTGCTGTCTTTCTAAAATGGGCGTTCCTGCTTCAGCATATCTTTAATGACAGAAACAAAAGCCTGCACCTGTTTTAATTCAAATGCCGGCTCATATCCGAGCAGCCATGTGTCACGGCCGATCGGATGGTCCTTTGTATCAAGCAGGGGCATTTTATTTACTTTATCTTCCTCTTCTAAGGTGACTGACGGCAGAATGGCATAACCGATCCCGTGCAGCGCCATCTGCTTGCACGTTTCAATCTGATCGACGAGGATGGTCTGTTTCGGCGAAGTTTTGAATTTTTGATGCCACCAATGCTGAATTTCCTGAAAATATGTACTGTCACTTTTGAATTGGATAAACGGCCGATCGGTATGGGCTATATCATCAATACAGGAAATTTCCGTATCAACCAAATATAAATGATCGGTCATTAAATAATCTTTCCGGCCTTTCCATTCCGGATTTCCCCGGATAATGCCGATATGTACCTGATCTTCATACAGACTTTTCAGCATTTCGCTGCTCCACCCTGTAATGAGAGAGACCTTTGCATTCGGATATCGTTCCACATATGTTTTTAACACTTTCGGAAGCCAGTGCTGCCCGATAATGGAGGCGACGGCAAGCTTTAATGTGCCGTGAATCTCACCCTCAAGTTCATCAATGTTTTCTCTGATTCTTTCTTGCCGATCCGTGACGTCATTTGCAAATTGTATGATTTTTTCTCCTGCCGGCGTTACCGTAAGTCCTTTTTGAGATCTTAGAAAGATCTTTGTTCCCCAGGCTTTTTCAATGGTCTGCAATCGCTGGGACAGAGCCGGCTGTGACACGAATAACCGTTCGGCAGCCTTCCTCATGTTTAATTCCTCAGCTAAAACTACGAGCATATGAAGCTCTTGAAGCTGCATGTCGTCCTCCTTTTCAATGCCTTTTCGTATTTCTTATCTACCATTCTAATAAAATAAAGGCTGCCGAGGCAAGCGTCACTCATATGTATGCGTTTTCTTTTTCCGGCATGCGAAAGAACAAATAGGCTGATCGTGCGAGCCTACTTATTCAATGATCTGATATGGCTGCTCAACTGTTTTAACACGACTCTTCTCGTGAAAATGCCTTCAAAGACGCCTTCATCATTTTCAACGCAGACAAAGCCGTTATTAATGACCATGCTGAACCCTTTGATAATCGGATCATTGATGTGGAGACGGGGAATGTCTTTCAGCATGACTTCCTCAACCGTAATTTGATCCAGCTTCTCAAACTCGATCCGTTCAAGTCCGAAAATGCTGTTCATAATCATATTTGTCCCGATCAAACCGTGCAGACGGTACGAAGCGTCAAGGACGGGAATGGCGGTATAGCCGGTTTTCGTCAGCACTAATAGAGCATGCTCAAGGTTGTTTCCGACTTGAACGTGCGCCACTTTATCCGCCTCGATCATAAATTGTCCGACTGTTGCATCAAGAAGCTGATCTGATTGTAAGCTAATCATGTCACTTCGACCCCTTTACATTTTTCATCAAAGCATGTATTCCCTATATTGCAATAATATAAACATTATCATTTTTTGTCGAAAAGTTTCCGTCAATAAAAAAGATACTCTTTGCAATCGAGTATCAATTTATAGGCCGCTGATTAATTTTCGTTCCGAAAACGGTCATAGAGCGTTACGAGTTTTTTATAAGTGGTTCCATCAACGCTTTTTGACCCTGCTTCTATATCGTTGATTTCGCTGGTCAAAAGCTCAATGGCATATTCTTGATTGATCAGGATATTCAGCAGAAGTTTCTGTTCTTCTTCCGTAAATCGTTCACTGATAAGACTCATACGTAATCAGGCCCCCTATTTTTAACTGAATACCTCTGAAAGCAATGTGAAATTTGCTTTCAGCTCTACCGCTAGAATAAGTAAACAGAAAAAAATCGTCAACCGCATAATTCGACATTTTGCGGATTCTGTATGAAATATTATTTTGTGTAACGATTGGCATAACTGAATGCTGTGCAGGAATCAGGCTTGATTTTCGCTTCAATGCCCATCGAGGTAATGCGGCCGGTCATTTCTTGTATCAATTCTTTTGTCAGCCCTTTTTGACCGATATCCAGATGCACTTCAAATGAAAGATCCGCCCCTTCATCCGTAAAAGGCAAGAGCAAATCTGTCAGTTCCATAAGACGGCCGTCGAGGATATGCGCAGCCATCTCCTGGCTGAACGCGGTTTCCAGCGAAATTTTTTCGCGAAGGCTATGTATCGGTCTTGCAAGATCATGATTTTTCAAACAGCCCCAAGCTCCCTTGCCTGTACGGTGCAAGTGTATAGCCGTAATAAACTTTGTGAAGTCGCGGTAAACTTGTGAATCAGTCCCTACAGACAGCACGTATGCTGAACGGGGGTCTTTATTGACAAAGCGTTTCAGCCGCTCCGTCACGTCTTGAAAGGTCATCTGTGCCTCAGAAAGATTATAAAACAGAAAAGAATCAGCCATGTACGGACACTCCTCTTTCCAGAGTCTACAACCAAACGAACAAGCACGTTCCTTTGCATAATTTAATAAAGCTCCGCTTGCGGAAGACCGGAAGCTTGGTCAGCCTGAAAAATCAAATCAAATTACTGAAGGAGCTCAAAAATTTCAATAGAAATCATGTCAATGTTATCAAACGGATATGTGTTAGGTTTTTCACCTTTTTGGAAAACCGTCAGTTCAAACGTTTGATTTTTTTCGAAATATTTAACACTGCAAATTTTTTCGCCGTTAACTTCAAAATAACGCTGCATCGGCTCGTTAGCCGCTTCCGCTGTTTCTTGCAGACTTTGCAGCCGCGTGATGATACCCATTAATTGTGACATTCTAAAAAAAGACTCCTTTCAAAAAACAACTTCAAATCAACAAGTATTTATTATAATACAAGTTCTACAGAGCATCATACCATAAAGTAGACCGGGATGGCATTTTCCCGCTGGATTTTCAAAAAGAAATAAACGGGAAAACCGTGTTTTCGAATAGTTTGAAGCTTTTTTCGGAATGTCATACACCTTTCAAAAATAATTTTTCGCTTTTTGAGCCGCCATTGTCAGATGTATGTGAGGAGAAGCCCTTTTATGAGGAAACAGCATAAAAAAACTTGGCGGGGGTAGCGCCAAGTTTTTTCGGATCTTGATCTGATAGAGGGGTTGGGGAACAGAGAGTAACTTCTCTCTATAACTAAATGATAATGATTATCAGTATCATTGTCAAACGTTTTTTAAAACTTTTTTCAAATGAACAAAAAAAGCGGCATACAGCAGCCGCTTTAAAGTAATCCGTCCTGTTCATATAAATAAGAGTAAGGCAGATCGATAAATAAATACATATTGTCATCCATCGGGTATGAAAAGGTTCTGATCATCTCACCTGTCTCAATATCACTGTACAGGTCACTGAAAAAGCCTTTTCTTGAATTCCGCATCTTCATGATATTTTCTAAAAAGTACGGACGCCAGCTCCAGTTTTTCTCCATGTATTCAGGCTGATAAAGCCATTCGCCGGACTGCTTGAACACATTTCCCGTCAGCTGATAGCCTTCTTCATCACACATATAAATTCTGAAGCAGCAGTCGGTCAGGTTTTCCGCCAGTTTTTTAATAAACTCATCGTCCGCCTGATGGGTTTTCTTCAGCTCGGAAACTGCCTGATTGACCCGCTTATAAAAATTCTCAGAGTGTTCATAGACCGTTTCCAGCTTCTTTTTTTCTCTCGTGATAAATTGCTGAAACTCCGTTTTCAAGCGTGCTTTTAACAGGCTCCGGTCTATAAAATCGCCGCTCGGCGCCTGCAGATAATAGCCTTGAAAAAATCGGCCTCCGTTTCTCCATGCGTACTGGAGCTGGAAATCAGCTTCTATATCTTCATACAGCAGCGCGGCGCCGATTTTTCTCGCCAGCAATGAAATGCTGTACAGCACATGCTCATATGATAGTGACGGCTGAGATACCTTCAGCGCCTGCAAATCTATTTTCAGAAGGTCCGGTGAAAGGAGCGCGATTCTGTCCAGGTTGCTGCTCTCCTTACCTATATTGTCCACCGCGATTTTAATGCCGTATGTACGATAGTAGGCAAGCATATGGTACAGCTGTTCAATGTCGCCTTCGAAATTGTGCTCGGTGATCTCAAGCACAATACGGTTCAATTCAATGCCCTGCTCTTCGTATTCTTTTAAAAGCTCAAGAAAGCTTTCGCCGTGGTCAAGCATCAATACATTCGCATCCTGATTGATAAAAATCAACAGATCACGATCAGCTTCTTTAAACCGCTCCAGCGCCTGCCTGATGACTCTGTCATCGACCTCAAGCTTATATTCTTCCGGAATGCCGGAATCTAAGAAAAACGGCCCGAGGCTCTCAATCTCCGCATCTGCCAAAATCCGGCCAAGCACTTCGTAGCCTACGACTCTTTGTTCCTCAGCGTTAAAAATCGCTTGGTAATACGGAATGACATCATCAATATTCGTCAGTATATCAAGTGGGTCCAACATGTTATCACCTGCTTCTCTATCTTTGTCTGATTATACACAATTATATCAGCACCACAAATGTTTAGATTAGGGGAAAAGGAGGCAGTATGGCGGCAGCTTAAAATAAAAGGGGAACATTTTTAAGATCACTCTTTAGACCGGTTAATTAAGGACGTTGTTCTTTTGTTTCACAATCACAAATAAAAGGATAAATATAAGAGCATTATAACCGGCAGCTGTCCAAAAGTAATGGCTCCAATCAGTTCTGTTATATATCCAATCATCCTCATGTTCCAACTGAAAGAAAGTTCCTTTTTTATCTAAAGTGCCAAATGTAAGAGTTGTTAACCCGCCAACACTCTTGGAAACGTCAACTCCATACATTGAACCGGCATGATCAGTATGATTTATTGGCATATACGTATAATCAGATAAAATTGTTTCCGCCAGCTTGGTTGGCAGAGACACATATAATACAGCCGATGTATCGCCTCCGAGCCCACTCAAATACTCCCTGGCTTTAATAAATTTCGTTTCATCAGAAAAATCTATGTGATATAGCTTTTCAAATCTGATTATTTCATCAGATGTAAGATTGGTATTTTGATAATACTCCGGAGTAAAAGCACAAATAATAAAGTACCAAATATTAAAGATGATAACGAAACTGCTTAAAAATAGTACAAAGAACCATTTTAATAATTTCTTCAATTAACTGCCCCTTAATCTTTCAAAATTATATCATAATTTTGAATAGAAAATAAAACAAGCGAACGGCGGCTTTAACGTTCGCTTGTTTTGCAAAATAATCAATATATGAAAAATTAAAACGGATAAGGATTCAGCCATTGCCCTCCGTCCATTGTGATACAATCCCCGTTTATGTAGGACGCTTCATCAGAAAGCAAAAACGCTGCCAACGCGGCGATTTCTTCCGGTGTGCCCAGCCGGCCGAGCGGCACACTGTTCATAGTGCGGGACACCGCTTTTTCCGATTCAAACAGCTTCTCCGCACCGCCTGTCCGTTCAATCGGGCCTGGGGCTATCGCGTTTGTGCGGATGCCGTATTTGCTCCCCCATTCAACGGCCAGCGTTCTTGTCAGTGACAATACCCCCGCTTTGGCTGCAGCGGAATGAACGACACCCGCTCCCGCTCCCCATGCGTATGTAGCGGCCATATTTAAGATGACGCCCTTCTGCTCCTGCTCGATCCAATGCCTTGCCGCGGCTTGGCTGCAGAAAAATGTGCCGTTTAAAACAATCTCAATAACAGCTTTCCATCCATTAGGCGTCAGCTTCTCTGCCGGGCAAATAAAGTTACCGGCCGCATTGTTAATCAGCGCATCGAGCCGGCCAAAGACTTTTTTCGCTTCTGTAATCATGTCTGAAGCGGCGGAATCAGAACGGACATCCATTTGAAAACAGGCGACCTGCCCCTCAAAGGTCTCAATTTCTTTTTTTGTTTCCTCAAGTGCTTCATGGTTCCTCCCTGTCACCATGACGTGCCATCCTAATTCAGCCTGTTTTTTCGCCATTGCTTTTCCCATGCCGCTTGAACCGCCTGTAATAATTACCGCTTTCTTATCCATAACAAACCCACCCCTTTTATTGAATGAATAATCATTCATAATTTTATCACAGATGTCTTTCCGCGTCATTACATGCTGAGAAGGGATTTTTCAGCCAAGCTGATGATATAATAGAACAACTCTGACAAAGGTTGGTTTTACATATGGAGAAAATGACCAGAAGAACATTTTTAAAAAGAGGATTCGGCATTTTGGGTGCAACTCTCGCAATGGCTTGCGGAGGTTACGGCTATGCCCGGTATATTGAACCGCGCATGATTGAGATCACCCGGCATACAATCACCAACCGCCTGATCCCCCGCGGCTTTGACAATTTTAAAATCGTTCAATTCAGCGATACGCATCTCAGTGATGTGTTTACATCCGGTGACTTGAATAAAGCAGCGGAAAAGATCAATCAGCTGAAACCCGATCTGCTCATCTTTACGGGAGATTTAATTGATAAGCCGCATTTATTTAATGATCACCAGCATGCACTCGCCGTGCTGCAAAATCTTGAAGCTCCCTTCGGCAAACTTTGTGTTTACGGAAACCATGACCACGGAGGCTACGGTACGAACACGTACAAGGCTCTGATGGAAGCGGCTGATTTTCAAGTGTTTCGAAACGGCTATCGTCAGGTGCAGCTGACAGACGGAAGCCGGATTGAACTCGCGTTTTTGGATGATGTAATGCTCGGAAAACCCGATTATGAAGCCACCCTGTCCCGCCTTTCCGAAGATGTATTTTCCATTTTAATCGTCCACGAGCCTGATGCCGCTCTCAAGATAGGCGGATATCCCGTAAACCTCCAGCTGTCGGGACATACTCACGGCGGTCAGGTCCAGCTCCCGTTTTTCGGCCCTCTCATTACGCCTCCTTACGGAAAAACGTATACCGACGGCATGTATACGCTGCATGACACAGCCGTTTACGTCAATCGCGGGCTCGGTACGACAAGACTGCCGTATCGATTTTTATCCAGACCGGAAATCACGCTGTTCACATTGAAAACCGAGCAAAAATAAGACTTTTATCCTGATGCACAGACACCCCCTCCGTAATATGTATATGGAAAAGAGCAAAAAGGAGGGTGATGAAACTGCTGACATATCAAGTGAAACAAGGAGAAACCATCTCAAGCATTGCGCAAGACTTCAGAATAAGCACTGCTGCTCTCCTTCAGGCAAATCCCTCAATCCAATCGGTCATATACGCGGGACAGCACATTATCATACCGAATCTTCCCGATCCATCCACCATTCCCTACTCCATCATCGTGTATATCGGAGCGAAGAAACTGGAGTTATACCGCCTTGGCAGGCTCATCCGTACGTACCCCATCGCAGTCGGAAAAATATTGACGACCACGCCGACCGGAGAATTTTACATCGTGAACCGCCAGCCTAAGCCCGGCGGCCCGTTCGGCGCTTATTGGCTCAGCCTCTCTAAAATTCATTACGGCATTCACGGAACAAATAATCCTTCCTCCATCGGCAAAGCGGTATCAAAAGGATGCATCCGGATGTATAATCAGGACGTCACTGAACTTGCCGCTACCGTTCCTAATGGAACAAGGGTGACTATTATAAGATAGAAAGATCTTATTTGTTAATGGAACGAGCTGATGATAATATATTACAGTGGGACCTTTAGGGTAAGGAGCGTGTTTATGGATATATTTAAAAATCGCAATTTTGTCCGTCTCTTTTTCGCAGCACTCGCTTCTCAAATGGGAACGACTGTAGGTAATATGGCTTTTGCTTTTTACTTGCTGGACCATTTTTCAAACCAGCCGGCATACACGACTTTGGCTGAGCTGATGTATTCACTGCCGACAGTTTTCGTATTTCTGATTGTCGGTGTCGCAGCTGACAGGCTTGACAGGAAAAAGGTCGCAGAGAATTGTGACTGGATCAGAGCCGGACTGACGATCGTATTGTTTGCCGCATTATACACCGGGAGCATCCCTCTCGTGTTCTGTATTTTGTTCATCAGAAGCGCCGTGACCAAGTTCTTTTTCCCGGCGGAAGCCAGCCTTGTACAAGCTATTCTGCCTAAGGAGCATTACGCGAAAGCGGCGGGACTTAACCAGATCCTGTTCAGCATCTTCATGGTATTCGGCGTCGGTATAGGCGCGTTTATGTATAAAACGATCGGTATTCACGGAGCCATTATCCTTGATTTTGTCAGCTTTATTGTATCAGGCTTTCTGATCCGCGCCTGCCGCATTCCGAAAGAAGCCCGTCAGCCGAATGGCCCTTTTAAATGGGGAGATTCGTTTCTGAAAGACTCGGTCGCTGATTTTAAGGAAGGGATCGTATATATTGTTAAAAACAAATTGCTTGCTTCCCTTATTTTCGGCTTTTTTATCTTTGGTTTTGTCAACGGCGGCTTTGCCGTACTGCCGATGTTTACGATGAAATACGGACTTGCGCCTGATCATTACGAATCACATACTTCCATCTTCACCGTCGCACTCGGCTTCGGCCTGCTTGCAGGAAGTGTAATCGGAACGATGATCGCAAAAAAAGTCAAACCGCATCATTTGATGTCGATTCCTATTTTGGCAGCCGGACTGCTCATTTTTGTCCTCGGCTATACGGATAAGCTGTGGATTTATTATGCGGCGGCTTTCGTCCTCGGCATGTGCATCGGCCCTGTCAATATCGCCATCGGCGGCTGGATGCCGAAAATCGTTCATCCGAAAATAATGGGCCGGGTCAGCGGCTGGCAGGATCCTTTTATGATGTTTGCCCAATCGATTACACTCGGACTGGTCGCCCTGTTATTTCCGAAATTCGTTACCAATATTGATTACCTTTATTACGGCATGGGAATCGTGATTTTAGCGGTATTTGTGTTCTATTTTATCGCTCTTCCGAAATACAGCGCCGAGGCAGCAGAGGTCGATGTGCAGCAATCATTAAAGGCTGATTCCGAAAAACATGCGAATCCTGTCTAATAAAGGAAAAAGATGCGCCCTTTTCATCAGAAAAAGGCGTATTTTTATAATCAATATTTGCATTTCAACGCTAAAAAAGTATAATCTATATATGAACTTGATCAATGCAAAGGAGAGAAATAATGGACGACCACGCTTATTCGAAAGAGCTGCAGCCAACCATCGAGAATCTTTCAAAAGCTGTTTATACTGTGAACCGCCATGCAAAAACCGCCCCCAACCCTAAATACCTTTATCTGCTGAAAAAACGGGCATTACAAAAGCTTGTGAAAGAAGGCAAAGGGAAAAAAATAGGGCTTCACTTTTCAAATAATCCCAGGTTTAGCCAACAGCAGTCAGACGTACTTATCTCTATCGGAGACTACTATTTTCACATGCCTCCAACAAAAGAAGACTTCCAGCATCTTCCGCATTTAGGTACGTTAAATCAATCGTACCGCAATCCTAAAGCACAAATGTCTTTGACAAAAGCGAAAAACGTATTGCAAAAATATGTGGGCTTAAAGGAAAAACCGCTTGCCGCCAACAGGCAGCAGCCCGTTTATCATAAACCCGTATTTAAAAAACTTGGTGAGAGTTATTTTTAATTCCGCCGCAAAAAAGCCGATGCGTCATGCATCGGCTTTTTTCTATTCAATCACGTACGTATCCACTTTTTTAATGAGCTCGCTGATTTCAGGCTTGCTGATCTGTTCATCCGCTCCGACTACTTCGCCCCGGTGGCGCAGGTCGTCCGTAATCAGAGACGAGAAAATCATAATCGGCACATCAGAGCTTTGCGGGTTATCCTTAAGGAGCTTCGTCAAACGGTGCCCGTCCATTTTCGGCATCTCAATGTCACTGATAATCATGTCAATATGGTCTGACAGGTTTGCTCCGTTATCCGTCAATTCCACGACGTAATCATACGCTTCTTTTCCGTTTTCAAACGTAACGATTTCACTGTACCCCGCCTCAGTCAGCTCATCCGTCAAAAGACGCATCAGAAGCGGCGAATCTTCAACGATGATCAGTTTTTTACCCGCCCGTCTTTCATCAAATCCTTCCTGATGGACATGATAAGTCTCAACTCCGGATGCCGATTCAATATCGTAAATGATCTTTTCATAATCAGGCAGAAAGATCATCGTGTCTTCCAGTTTGATGATTCCCGTTAAATGCCGCTCCATGCCCTGGTTCAGGGAAGTCGGCTTTTCAATCGCCTCCCAGGACACCCTGTGGATTTGTGAAACGGAACCGACGTGAAAGACGATTTTCCGTTTGTTGAATTCCGTTACGATATATTTATCGTCTTTTGCTCCTTCGGCATCAACGCCGAAAAAGGAATACAGACTGATGACGGGAAGAATTTCGCCTCTCAGCTTAATCATCCCTTCTACGTCTTTATGAGACTGAGGCACAGATGTGACATCTACCGGCTGAATGATTTCCCGGACTTTCATCACATTTATGCCAAATGTATTGACGCCTACTTCAAATTTGACGATTTCTAATTCGTTTGTGCCTGAATCCAATAAAATATCGTATTGTTGTAAAGACAATTCAATCCCTCGCTATCCGCATTCAGTATTGTACTGTATATATCGGCTGGAAACGGAAAAAGTGAATGTATTCGGTCCAACTGGCCATGAACTCTTTATAAAAAAATGCTTTTTTCTGATATCCCATTGACTTTTTGACATCGAGTGGTAAAATAGTCAAGGATTTTTCAGGAAGAAGGGTGTAATAAATGGGTACAGTAGTCATATTCGACCAAGATCAAATGACGGTGTTAGAAGATATCAGCAAAACGGCTTACCTGCAAATGAAAAAAGAGGCGAAAGAGCGTCCCGACAAGCCCGCTCCATACATCTTATGGCGGGAAGACGTCAGCTTTGAATACGGGTATTAATGACATTCGCCACATATCACAATAGATAGATCATGATACAATGAAGACAATCATTTCAGCTGGTTGTCTTATTTTTTTCTGAAAGAAGGTATGTTTTCACATATCGGACATATACTCGGGATAGTTCAATAAAAAGATGACAAATGCTCAGCTAGTGGTAAAATAGGATAAACTCAATATATAGTATAAGGTGATGAATTATGGAACATTTGCTTAATCCGAATGTAAAAGAAATTGAAATTTCAGGAATTCGCAAATTCTCAAATCTTGTAGCTCAGCACGACAATGTCATTTCGCTTACGATCGGTCAGCCGGATTTCTTCACGCCGCACCATGTCAAAGCGGCTGCCAAAAAGGCAATCGACGAGAACGCAACGGCATATACTCCGAATGCGGGCGGCCTTGAGCTGAGACAGGCCGTACAGCTTTATATGAAGAAAAAAGCTGATTTGAATTATGAAGCTGAAACTGAAATCATCGTCACAACCGGGGCAAGCCAAGCGATTGACGCGTCTTTGCGGACGATTTTATCTCCGGGCGATGAAGTTATTCTCCCCGGACCGATATATCCGGGCTACGAACCGATCATCCGCATGTCGGGCGCCGTTCCGGTTCATGTGGATACGACGACACACGGATTTAAGCTGACGGCGCGGCTCATTGAAGAATCGCTGACACCAAAAACAAAATGCGTCATTCTTCCTTATCCGTCAAATCCGACCGGAGTGACATTGTCTGAGGAAGAGCTGCAAAACATCGCGGCCGTCCTGAAGGGCAGAAATGTTTTTGTCCTGTCTGATGAGATTTACAGCGAATTAACCTATGACAGACCGCATTATTCGATCGCGTCTTATTTGAGAGACCAGACGATCGTCATCAACGGCCTGTCAAAATCACACAGCATGACGGGCTGGAGAATCGGTTTCATTTTCGCACCGAAAGAAATTGCCAAGCACATCTTAAAAGTTCACCAATACAGTGTGACATGCGCGTCTTCAATCTCTCAGAAAGCGGCTCTTGAAGCGGTGACAAACGGTGTTGATGATGCGCTTATTATGAGAGAACAGTATAAAAAGCGGCTTGACTATGTATATGACCGTCTAGTTTCAATGGGGCTTGACGTCGTAAAGCCGTCAGGCGCATTTTATATCTTCCCTTCCATTAAGTCATTCGGAATGTCATCGTTTGATTTTAGTATGGCTCTTTTAGAGGATGCAGGTGTGGCTCTTGTGCCCGGCAGCTCGTTTTCAAAGTTGGGTGAAGGGTATGTGAGGCTGTCATTCGCATATTCACTGGATACATTGAGAGAAGGCTTGGACCGGCTGGAAGCATTTATTTTAAAAACGAGAGAATCCATGCAGACTATTTAAACAACGGCATAACGCCGTTGTTTTTTATTGTTTCGGGAATGTAATATGAAAGGCGGTGCCTCTATCCGGTTTGCTGTCTACTTGGATAGCTCCCTGGTGGTTTTTAATAAGGTTGAATGTGACCATCAGCCCTAGGCCGGTTCCTTTTTCTTTCGTTGTCAAAAACGGTTCGCCTATTCGTTTCAGCACGTCTTCCGGTATCCCGTCACCCTCGTCTTTCACCGTCACATTAACGGAATACTCATCTTCTGTCATGATGATGTGAACCGTTCCCCCATCCGGCATCGACTCAACGGCATTTTTAATCAGATTGATAAACACCTGTTTCAGCTGATTTTGATCACCGTTAATATACATGCTGTCATGTTCGTAATCCGTTTTGATAAAAATCCCTTTAAGATTTGCCTGCGTCTCTAAAAGAGCGGTCACTTCACTTATAATTTTCTTTAAGTTTACACGCTCTTTCACGGCGTTTTGCTGAGGTTTGGCAAGCATTAAAAGCTCACTTAAAATTAATTCAATTCTGCTCAGTTCAGAAAACACAATTTCAAAGTAATGTTCGTTTTCCTCCATCGTCGGCTTCATGAGCTGTAAAAATCCTTTGATCGCCGTCAGCGGATTGCGGATTTCGTGAGCGATTCCCGCCGCCAGCTGCCCTGCGATAGACAGCTTTTCCGACTTCAGCATTAATTCCTCCGTCTGCTTCCGCTCAGAAATATCACGCAGAATGACCTGCACGGCAGTTTCTCCGAAAAACGTCGTCGGAATGCAGACCATTTCCGTGTAGATCAGCCGGTTTTTAAAGGTAAACCATGATTGCTTAATAATTTCTGACTCGGTCTTTCGGTTGATAATATTTTGGATCCGCTGTTTCACGCCGTCATGATCACAGGGATGAAGCTGATCATAGACGTTTTTCCCGATTAAATCTTCATATGTTTCAGCCTCAAACAGCGAAATGCCCGACTCATTCATGAATACCCATTTATCATTGTGAATCACGGCGATCGTATCAATTGAATTCTGAATGAGGAGCTGATAACGCTCTCTGCTTTTTTGCAGAATCGTTTGGAATTTTTTCCGTGAAGAAATATCAATCAGAAGCAGCAATTCCGCCCGCTGATTTTTATATGTCGTCGGTGCCGCCTTTACTTCTAAATGAACGGGCGTGCCGTCGAGCCTTCTCCACGTCTGTTCGATCATTCCGACTTCCATTCCTTTTTGCATCCGCACAATTCGGTTTTTCACAATGTCGTGATACTCTTCTTCAATAAATTCATAAGAGCGCCTGCCGATTACCTCGTCTTTGCTTTCAGCTCCCAGCATGGCAAGCATCGCGTTGTTGGCGTAGGCGATTGTGCCGTTGATGCTGACATATAAAGGATTCGGCAGCATTTCAACAAGACGCTCGAATTCGCCGTTTCCTACCGCATCTTCCGACTGTTGTTCTGCCTTTTGCTTCTTTTGTTCATACATATAAGGCCGGCGGGGCGTCTTCTCCTCAAGCACCTTGATTTTGAGGATGATTTCCCGATCCGTCCCCTCCATTTGCGGTGTGACAATTTCCACACCCGCTTCAAGCCATACGATGGTATGATCTTTTTTAATAAGACGAAAGGTGCAAGGCATTAAATGATGCTCATTGTAGAAGTAACTTTCAACCAAAAATTGATCTTCTTCATGCAGGAACGTTTTGAGAAATGATCCGATCATCTCTTCCTGAGAATAACTGAAGTACGATTTGCAGTTTGCAGAAATATACATAATACGCCCGTTAGACGTCAAAACGGCATGAAGATCGGTTTTCGATTGAAACTGTTTGACATGCTGAGTATCCTGTTCCACAGAATCCCTCCTTTGCATTATACTCGCACTGCAGGCTGGACACGGACTGATATAAAAAGAAATTCCACTAGATTGATTCGCTAAAAAATGAGCATTCTCCTTCTATTCTTATTGTGAACGTCAATTTTCCTGAATGAAAGAAAGGGCGCACGAGATGTTCGGCCGCCCTTTCATTTGTTATTTTTTATTGTATTTCTTTTCAAGTTCTTTGTAAGCGTCAATTGCTCCTTTGGCAATGTTTTTGCTGACATGATCGTGATCATCCTGAACAGTCGGTACGACGACGCTGAATGCCACTCGTGGATGTTCTGACGGATAGTAACCGACAAAGGTCAGGTTATACGTCTCTTTCCCCCACCAATTTTTGTTCGTGCCGTAATAGCGCGTCTGCGCGGTTCCCGTTTTACCGGAAACATCGGCGCCTGAACCTTGGAATGTTGAATAAGCCGTTCCTTGAGGTGAGCTTGTGACCAACTTCATTCCTTTATGAACTTGGTCAAAATCGCTCGGGCTGTTATTTACTTTGTTCAAAATTTTACTATCTCGCTGTTCAATCGCTTTTCCAATCTTGTTTTTGCTGTCCGGTTCATGAATGCTTGTGACGATCCGCGGCTGGACGCGATACCCGCCGTTTGCGATGGCTGAAATATATTGAGCCATTTGAAGCGGCGTATACGTATCAAACTGTCCGATCGCAAAGTCAAGCAGCAATCCCCCGACCATTTGCGGATTTGACTGCATGCCCGCTGATTCCTGCGGAAGATCAATCCCGGTTTTCACACCCAGGCCGAATTGGGCGTAGTAGTTGCGCATTTTTTTAATATCGTCTAATCCGGCAGGCAGCGTGCCGTGCGGGACGTAAGTAATGCCCGCAATATGCATGGCCACATGAAACATATATACGTTTGAACTTCTTTGCAGCGCGGTCAGCTCAGTAATAGCTCCCATTTGTGTCCACGATTGTTTTTTCGTGTCGCCTTTAAATACAAGCGGTGCATCGACAAACGTTTTATAATGCGGGAGGCCGCTTTGGTAACCTGCGAGAACAGTCGCTCCTTTAACAGAAGAGCCCATCTCATATTGGGTCGTAAATGCTCCGATCGCAAAATCCTGTGTTTTATTCGTTTCGAGCTCAATGCGTTTCCCCGCCATTGAGAGAATATCCCCGTTGTTCGGATCCATCATGACGGCAAATCCTCTGTCAACCATATAGTTGCCTGCAGCGCGGCTTCTTCTCAGCTCTTTTTCAATGACTTTTTCGACTTTCGACTGTAATTCCATATCGAGCGAGAGCTGCAGATCGTAGCCTCTGCTGCCTTCATCGACGGGCTTTTGACTGACGACTTCACCTTTGCTGTTTTCCACATACTCTACTTTTTCTTTATGTGCGTTTAAATAGTCTTCATACTGATATTCAATGTAGCTTTTTCCCACCCGGTCATTCAGTGAGTAGCCTCTTGTGACATAGTAATCTTTCCGTTCGCCTAACAATCCCTGTTCCGGTGTCGTTACACCGCCGAACAGAGAGTACAGCGTTTTGTCATACGGATATTTACGCGTCCAGTCATTGATCACGTCAATGCCGGGGAGCTCTTTCAGGTGCTCGGATACGACGGAAACTTCTTCATATGTCAGGTCGCTTTTTGGTTTTTGCTTATTGTTGTCATGCTCGTCAAGCAGTGAACCGCTGTTTCCGTTTCCGTTCAGCTTATTCGGGTCCATTGATTTGACGACTTGCGGCTGATAGGCGTTGCCGCTTGAAAAACGCGTATAAATCGCCGCGACTTCCAGCTCTTTTTTATTTTTTTTGATCGCGTCAATCTCCTGCTTTGGGACGCGTTCAATCTGGCGTTTGTATACTTCTTGCGGTTTCAGGCTGTTTTCTGAATCCTTCATAAGCTTTTCCGCCTTCTTCGGATGTGCGGCAAGCCAGTAATCAATGATATTTCGATCCTTCATAAATTCAGTATCAATATGAATCAGTGCGGCGAGATTTTTTGCCGTTTTCAATTTGTCCTTTGCCGAGGTTTTTGAGGTGGATACATATACAATTTCAGGCACAGCCTGGTTATCAACCGCCACCCTATTCCGCTTGTCATACATCTTTCCCCGCGGTGTCGGATAATAGGCGGTTTTTGCATTTGCCTTCTCCGCATCCTGGCGGTGTTTATCCCCTTCGACAATCTGGACGATGCCGAGTTTAAAAATCAGTGCCGTAAAGAGAAGAAAAACAATCAAAAAATAGAGATTCATTCTCAGCGCTTTGTAACGTTTCGTTTTTTTCTTTGGTTCGCGCGCAACTTCAGCCACTTTCTGTTACACCTCTCAAATCATTGAATATATTTACATAAACAGATTTTAATTGTAACATTTTTGTAAAAGTTGTTACAGCGAAAACGGGTAAAAAAAACTGTCAAGATCAAATTATCTTAAAATATATCTAACACTTCAAATAATTTGAAGAGATGTAACGGGTTTTAAAAAATAAATACAGATCGTTTTTCCCGGTATAGAGCCATTTTTCTGCGCTCAATTACAATTATGACAAGAGTTTGTTGTCAAAGGAAATGGCTGCCTGCAATATGACAAAAAAGCTGTGATAAGATTTTTCATGTAGAAAAAAACTTCTCTGGGAGGCTATTAACTATGAAAAAAGCATTTCTCTTATCTGCCGCCGCGGCAGTCAGTTTGATTACATTCGGAGGCATTCAGCAGGCATCTGCCAAAGAGCTGTCATGCCAGCACGTCGTTACCGTGAAAAAAGGAAACACTGTACAGCATCTGACTCTTCAAGAGGCTGTTGAAAAACTACATATGAAAACGAGCGTGAAAAAGCTGAACGTTAAAAATGAGAAAGAGCTGACTCAGCTGCTGCAAAAACACGCAAAGCATTCTGACATGACAGTTAAAGACGTTCAAAAAGAAACACCGGCAAAAACGGCTCCGGCAGCTGCCGAAAAACCGAAAGCCGATCAAAACCAGACGGCTGACAATGCAAAGCAGACAGATAACACAAACAACAGCAGCGAGAAAACTCCTTCATCTGTCAGTGCGTATGAAAAGAAAGTCGTTGAATTGACAAATGCAGAGAGACAAAAGCAAGGCTTAAAACCTCTGCAGATTGATGAAAAATTAAGCAAATCAGCTCACGCAAAATCACAAGATATGAAAGACAAAAACTATTTCGATCACCAAAGCCCTACTTACGGCTCACCTTTCGATATGATGAAGTCTTTCGGAATCACTTATAAAACTGCCGGTGAAAATATCGCCAAAGGACAGCCGACTCCTGAAGCTGTCGTTAAAGCTTGGATGAACAGTGAAGGCCACAGAAAGAACATCATGAATCCTGAGTTCACTCAAATCGGTGTCGGTTACGTAGAATCAGGAAACATCTGGACACAGCAATTCATCGGAAAATAAATAATAAAAAAGATTGCCCCTGCGGGCAATCTTTTGTCTGTCGAAAAAGTGGCTGAGACGGCGCAAAAAGTGCTCAAAACCCGTGAACGCGGTGACGGCAAAATCTTAATTTTCGAAGTTCCCAATACAATCAACATCCGTACGGGCGAAGAAGGGCCTGACACTTTATAAATTTATAAATTTTAAAGCTCCCGGCACATAAGTGCTGGGAGCTTTTTTGTAAAATCTTAAACGTGATGATTAAATTGGTTTTGTTAGCCTTTGCTTCTTTAGTAATACTTTATTTAATAAAAAGTAGAATTTACCTATTTTCTGTTGAATAATTTTTCAAAATTTAGTAATATATTGAATGGGTTTCTAAATGAATGGAGAGAGGAAGTTTAAATTGAAAAAAATTGTAATGACACTATTCACAGTTGCTCTATTGACATTCGGGATTTTCTCAAACAGTTCAGAAGCGTTAGCCATGACTTCAAAAGGAGCAATTAAATTCCAAACAGATGCTAATACTTACTCAAAACACGCTACTTCTATTGTCGTAACAGGTACTGTGTCTACAAGATATGCTGAGGTAAACAAGGGTGTTAATGTTCTTCTTGTCAATAAAAAAAGAGATGTAGTCAAAGACATATATGTTAATGGCCGTAATATTCGCAGTTTTAAAGTGAGCTTCTTGACAAAAAATATTCCAGCAGGCAAGTATGATGTGGTGGTAGCATTGACTTGGGGAAATCAAACCCATAGAGGAGAACTGAAACACTATATTACTGTACAACATTAAAATTCATATTATTAACAAATGGGTTTAACGTTGATTTCATCTGGAATTCTCAAAAAACAACATGTAATGATGAAGTCTCTGAATCGAGGATGTTTTCGTAAATCTCTTGAATTTTTTACGATACATCCTCTTTTATTTTTCAGTTTTGCTAGAAGGCTAATCTGTAGAGTTTCAATTTCGGATGCCCAATTATTAGGTTTGAATTGCGGGAATACGAACTCGATTTATTGCTATGTACATTTGGGTTACTCGAATTCATAGTTGAATCAAACATGATACATCCTACTGTTGGAAAGTTGTATTAATCCTAATCATTATTCGGAAATCCCCCTTTTGATTTATAATAGACAGTCTGCGTCAAACAAACGAGGGGGATTTTCCAAATTATTCACAGTAGAGCATTATAAACGGATACACGTTAATACATTATCCTGCTAAGTTCCTGTCTTCATTAAAGGCTCTAAGAATACAAGGTTTGCAGATCATTGTTTACAAAACACCATCAACAATACCGTAAGCCTTCTCTTCCTCGGCATCCATAAAATAGTCCGTTCGGGCAATCTTTTTTATTTCACCCAAAGCTTATAAATACTTTGAGTCCCGCTGTTTTCTTCTCCTTGCGCGGAAAGCTTGTCGTATAATGATTTGGCAAGCGCTAATCCGGGCATTTCTTCTCCCATGAGCTCCGCTTCTTCAAGGGCGATGCCCATGTCTTTAATAAAGTGTTTCACGTAGAATCCCGGCGCAAAATCGCCTTTCAGCATACGGGGAGCGAGGTTGGACAATGACCAGCTGCCAGCCGCTCCGGTTGTAATGCTTTTCAGCACTTGTTCCGGGTTCAGACCGGATTTTTCAGCGTAAGCCATCGCTTCAGCCACTCCGACCATTCCCGCTGCAATCGCGATCTGATTGCACATTTTCGTATGCTGGCCGCTCCCAGCCGGCCCTTGATACTGAATGTTTTCCCCCATAACGGAGAAAAGCGGCAGGCATGCTTCAAACGCTTCTTTTTCTCCTCCGGCCATAATGGCAAGCGTTCCGTTCCTCGCGCCGATGTCTCCGCCGGAAACGGGTGCATCCAGGGCGTGAATGGATTTTTCTTTGGCTTTCTCCGCTATCTTCTTCGCCAGAGACGGTTTTGATGTCGTCATGTCAATGACAAACGCCCCTTCTTTTGCATGACGAAGAATGCCGTTTTCGCCGAGATAGATTTCCTCGACATCACTCGGATAGCCGACCATGGTAATAATGATGTCTGCTTTCTCTGAAAGGTCTTTGACCGTCTCCTGCCAGACCGCTCCCTTATTCAGAATCTCTTCCGCTTTTTGTTTCGTCCGCGTGTAGACTAAAACCGGATAGCCCGCTTCTAAAATGTGCGATGCCATACTGTTTCCCATGACGCCCAAACCGATAAATCCGACCGTTTTGTTCACTGCGCTTTCCTCCCCTGATGCGATTCATAATATCATTCTTTCATGTCTATATTACCTTATTATAGGCTGATAGAGACCGCGTTACAAGGTGAATTTAGAAATGGCGCTGATCAGATCTTTGCTCGCGCTCTTTAACATGTCAGTCGATTGCTTTACTTTTTCAAGCGTAACGAGCTGTTCATCAGTAGAAGCATTCACTTCTTCCGCCGCTGCCGCAGATTCTTGAGAAATGGCGGAGATGCTTTGAATCGCTTCTTGAATCGCGGCTTGTTCTTCACTCATTTTTTGAATGTCATTGTAAATATGATCTATACCTTGAACGAGAGACTGCATTTCCGTCGTAATCAGATTGAGGACCTCACCCGTTTCATGAATGGCGCTGTTTTGTTCATCATTCATTCTGCTTGCCTCAATCATCGCGTGTGACGCTTCTTTTGTCTCAGATTGAATCAGACGGACCGTCTCACTGATATGGCCGGAAGAAAGAGCTGATTGTTCAGCAAGCTTGCGGACTTCTTCAGCGACGACGGCAAAGCCCCGGCCGCTTTCTCCCGCTCTTGCGGCTTCAATGCTCGCATTCAGCGCCAAGAGGTTCGTCTGGTCTGAAATGGCGGATATTGCCGTCACGACTTCTTCTATGTTTTTCGTTTGTTCTTCCAGGTCATTCAGCATTGCCTCTACTTTTTTCGTTTCTGAATTGGCTTCGTTTGACTTCATCAGCAGCTGCCCGAGCGCGTCCAATCCTTTGTAGCTGGCATCCTCTGAAGATTTTGAGAGTTGTTTTATGCTGCCCGCGCGATCTGCGATTCCTTTTATTTTGACCGAGAGATTTTCTGATTTTTCGTTGATCGTCTCAACCTCTGACGCTTGCTCTGTCGCTCCGGCGGCGACTTCCTCTATCGCTTTTGCGATTTGTCCGCTCGTTTCATTTGTTTCTTGTGAAATGACGGTTAGTTGGTCAGATGTATCGGATACATTTTCCGAGGAGGCCTTGACCTGTTCGACCATCTCTTTCATATTTTCAACCATTTGGTTAAAGTCTTTTGTTAACTCGCCTACTTCATCTTTTGATTTCGTCTGGGCGCGGACGGTTAAATCTCCCGCTGAGACTGAATTTGTTTTGGCGATCAGCTGCTGAATCGGCCCGGTTATCGTTTTTGCGAGGAAATAGCTGAGTCCGATCGTAATCACAAGGGCGATCAGTGACATAAAAATGCTCACCGTGTTCATTTTGTCGGCTACTCCCATCAGCTGATCTTTTTCAAACTGCGTTCCGACTTTCCACCCTGTTTCTTTTACCGTTTGGTAGACGACCATGTTCCCCTGCAGCTCTTTGACACCTTCTTTATCCGCAGTGATGTCTTTTAACGTCTGATCTTCCGAAATATTTTTTCCCTGTTTTTCCGGATGCGCCAGAAGAGAGCCATTTTCATCCGCTAAAAAGGCAAATCCTTTATACGGGACCTTTTGCTCGTTGACCATGCTCTGAATGGAGGACAGCTTCAGATCTAAGCTCGCCACTCCGACGACGGTTCCGCTGTTTTGAATGGCTTTTGACGCCGTCACGATCATGTCTCCCGTCACTGCATCTTTATAAGGGTCAGTCCAGACAACCTTATCGGGTTTTTCAGCCGCCATCTTATACCACGTTCTATTTGTCGGATCATAGTCTTTGGCAAAATCGGCCTTTGGATATGTAAACATTTGTTTGTTTGCGGTTCCGACGTACGCAAGCGCGACATATTTGTCATTCTGTCCGATCTGCTTTAACTCATCGTTAAAAAGCCGCGCGGTTTCTTTCTTCCCATCTGATAGAAAAGACCGGGACAATTCACCGCCTGCTAATCTCATTAATACGGTCTCATCATTTTTCAGCTGAAGCTCAATGTTCTGACCGAGTGAATTGGTGACATCCTCTGTCGTACGTTTTGCTTCCTCCGTCATCATCGGCTTTAATGTCAAATATGAAGAAACCGTTAAAAAAACAACCGTTACAATAAGCATTGCCGATACAAACACAGCAATTTTGATATGCATTTTTTTAAACATAACCATCCCCTCCTGAGAGTTATATCGGTCTTTCGGCCAAGAAAATGAATAAACCTTGAAATAAATATCAAACATTTCCGCCATTTGAAGCGGCAAAAAAAGAGCCGTCGTATTGACAGCTCCCCTTACGTAAAATATTCGATTTTCGCTTTCGGAAAATAGGTTTCGATATAAGATTCGAGTGTTTCCCTTAAGTCATGTTCTTCGTCTTTTTGGTATATATACTTGCCGATTCCGTAGCGTCCCCATTTGTATCTGCGCTTTTCTTCATCAAGCTCAAGCTTTGTTTTCGGATAGTTCTTCTCAATCACCCGTTTGGCCGGTTTTGTAAAACGGTGCTGGATCAGTTCAAATGTGATGTCATGCCGAACGTCTTCATCAAGCGCCGCATCAAGTTTCTCAAACAGTTCCTTATAGCCTTCCTCCCAGCCATCGTGAATATAAATCGGCGCCACGATGAAACCGAGCGGATAGCCCGCTTTAGCGACTTTGACGGCGGCTTCTACCCGTTTGTCGAGCGGAGAAGTTCCCGGTTCAAAGTTTTTAATGACATAGTCCGCATTGATGCTGAATCTGAACCTTGTCTTTCCGTTATGCTTTGCATCAAGCAAATGATCGACGTGGTGAAATTTAGTCACGAATCTGAGCTGTCCCAATTCGCTTTGTCCGAAATGTTCAATGGCTCTTTTTAATGTATGTGTCAGATGATCGATTCCTACGATATCAGACGTACAAGAGGCTTCAAATCTTGTAAATTCCGGCGCCCGTTCTTTCATATACTCATCAGCCTGATCCAGAATCTCTTCCACATTGACATATGTCCGGATGTAAGGCTTTGACCCCATCGTCGTCTGCAGGTAGCAATAGTGGCAATGCCCCATACAGCCCGTCGCAAACGGAATGGCATATTCGGCGGACGGCTTTGAAGAATCGAATTTCAGTGTTTTCCGGACGCCGATTACCAATGTTGATTTCGCGTTCCGGTATTGCTGCAAGTGATTTTTCCCCGGAATATTCCGGACTTGATTATGCGATGTCGTTTCTCTGATCTCAAGCCCCATGTTTTCAAACTTATTCTTCAGCTCTTGTCCTAACGGGTATTCGAGCGCTCTCGGTTCAATATAAACAAGCTGGGGCACAAACGGCTTCAGCATAGACAGACACTCCCTTTACATATTCTCATGTTGTTACTTTCCGTTCAAAAGAGAGTGAATATGCGTTGTAAACATTTCCTTTGATCAATGATATCGGTCTTCTTCAAAAAGCTCGCTGTAAAGCGCTTCCGCTTCCTCATATGTCGAAAAGACCGCGTCATCTTCGGCCAGCGGATGATAGGTTTCGTATAAAAACAGAGACAGTTCTCCCTCATGATACGGGTGATGGACGATCTCCGCCTCTTTAATATGGGCAACATTGGCGGCATGCGGATTGCGGTAAATCACATAGACCGTATCCCCCGCCGCAAATGATTTTGTCATGATAATCCCTCCTGTTGAAAGTTATTGTTCCCCCCTTTTTTCCGAATATGAAAAAAACCAGACGGCTTACACCGTCTGGCTGTTGTATTACTTATTGAATGTTTCTTTAACGAATGCGACAACCTCTTCTGTCGTGCTCATAGACAAGATTGTTTCTTTGAATGATTCAGCTTCTTTTTTAGAAAGCTTGCTGATCTGCGTTCTTGCCGGAAGGATGGATGTAGCGCTCATCGAGAACTCATCTAAGCCTAAGCCGAGAAGAATCGGAATCGCAATTTCGTCTCCCGCCATTTCTCCGCACATGCCGACCCATTTGCCCTCTTTGTGAGCGGCTTCAATAACAAGGGTGACCAGACGGAGAATCGCCGGATTGTATGGCTGATACAGATAAGCTACGCGCTCGTTCATGCGGTCAGCAGCCATCGTGTATTGGATCAAGTCATTTGTTCCGATACTGAAGAAGTCTACTTCTGCGGCAAACTGATCTGCGATAACGGCTGTAGACGGAATCTCTACCATCATACCGACTTCAATATCGTCAGAAACCGCTACGCCGGCTTCGACGAGTTTTTCTTTTTCTTCGAGAAGAATCGCTTTCGCCTGTTTAAACTCGTTTACTGTCGCAATCATCGGGAACATGATTTTTAAGTTTCCGTATGTACTTGCACGAAGCAGCGCACGAAGCTGAGTTCTGAAGATTTCTTGCTCTTCAAGGCAAAGGCGGATGGCTCTGTAGCCTAAGAACGGGTTCATTTCTTTAGGGAGCTGCAGGTAAGGAAGCTCTTTGTCGCCGCCGATATCCAATGTCCGAACGACAACTGATTTTCCTTCCATACGCTCAAGAACCGTTTTATAAGCGTCAAACTGCTCGTCTTCCGTCGGAAGCTGGTCGCGTCCCATGTAAAGGAATTCCGTACGGTAAAGCCCTACAGCTTCTCCTCCGTTTTCAAGAACGCCTTTTACATCATCCGGGGTGCCGATGTTTGCGGCAAGCTCTACATGATGGCCGTCTTTTGAAACAGTCGGTTCATTGACGAGCTTCGCCCACTCAGCTTTTTGCGCCAGGTAAGCACTGTGCTTTTCTTCATATTTCTTTAACGTTTCACTGGAAGGATCGATGATTACATCACCATCGATGCCGTCTACGATTACCGTAACACCGTTTTCAATTGTCCCTGTAGCCGCTTTTGTGCCGACGACAGCCGGAATTTCAAGCGAACGGGCCATGATCGCGGAGTGTGAAGTGCGTCCGCCGATATCAGTTGTAAAACCTTTTACAAACTGGCGATTTAATTGCGCCGTATCAGACGGTGTTAAATCTTCAGCCACGATAACAACCTCTTCTGAGATCATGCTCGGGTTCGGAATTTCCACGCCCAGCAGGTGCCCCGTCACACGTTTTGTTACGTCACGGATATCCGCCGCACGCTCTTTCATGTACTCGTTATCCATTGATTCAAACATAGTAACGAACATGGAAGCTGTTTCTTTCAAAGCGAATTCAGCATTGACTGAATCTGTGCTGATTTTCTCCTTTACCGGGTTCAACAGCTCAGGATCACTCAGAACTAAAAGGTGCGCGGAGAAAATGTCAGCTTTGTCTTGTCCCAGTTCTTTTAAAGCATGCTCTTTAATTTTTTCAAGCTCTTCTTTAGAACGTACAATCGCTTCATCAAAACGGCTTACTTCAGCCGCAGCATCAGCAATGTTTTTCTTTTCAACCGTTAAGTCCGGCTCTTCAAGCCGGTATGCTTTCGCAATCGCAATTCCGGCTGAAGCGCCTATTCCTTTTAATTCTTGCATTACTCGCCGAGTCCTTCGCTTTTCATTGTTTCTTCTAAAGCGTTAAGAGCATCGTTTTCGTCAGCGCCTGAAGCGGAAATTGTGATTTCAGCGCCTTTAGCGATACCTAGAGACATAACGCCCATGATTGACTTAAGGTTTACTGTTTTGCCGTTATATTCTAAGTTTACGTCAGCATCGTATTTGCTTGCAGTCTGTACAAGAACTGTCGCAGGACGAGCGTGGATTCCGGAATCTGCTGTTACTTTAAATGTTTTTTGTGCCATGATTATCATTCTCCTTTAAATTAAAGCTATTTTACTACACAATATTATATCATACAGCCGTACTTGTCATCTGACAAGCACGGCGTATTTATATGCTTATTTTCCGATTTTCACAATATCTTTTTGTTCCCGTTTTACGGTACCTTCGGCCGAAAGGGAAATCGCTTCACCCTCGGCAAGATTTGTAAAGACAATCGGTGTCATTAATGAAGGAACATGAGCTTTAACCGCTTCAAGATCAACTTCAAGCAGCTTTTGTCCCGGTTCAACCCGGTCACCCTCAGAAACAAAAGAAGTGAATCCTTCGCCTTTCAGGCTGACTGTGTCGATTCCGAAATGAATGAGGATCTCTCTTCCGCCGTCAGACTGAAGGCCGATCGCATGTTTTGTCGGGAAAACATTCAGCACTTTTCCGCGGACAGGCGATACCACGATTCCTTCTTCAGGAAGAATCGCAAAACCGTCACCCATCATTTTTCCTGAGAACACCTGGTCAGGCACATCGGTAATCGGATGGATTTCGCCGGTGATCGGAGAAGCGAACACTTCTTCACCCTGCTCGTTTCGGAGCGGATCTGCGATAACCTCTTCAACCTGCTGGCTGACTTCTTCTTGCGCGGATACTTTCGGTTCAGGGCGCGGCGTGCGTCCGGCGATAATATCCTGCATCTGTGTTTTTAAACCGTCAGAACGCGGGCCGAAAATGGCCTGAATGTTGTTTCCGACTTCAAGAACGCCTGAGGCGCCAAGCTGTTTCAAACGAGTCTTATCCACTTTCTTCTGGTCGTTGACCGTAACGCGGAGTCTCGTGATACAAGCGTCAAGGTGCTTAATGTTTTCCTGATCACCCATTGCCTGCAGGATTTCATAAGGAAGGTCGCCGGCTTCGCCTGAGGCGCCCGCACCTTCATCCGCAGCCTCTTCTTCACGGCCCGGCGTTTTCAGATTGAACTTTCTGATCGCAAACCGGAAACCGAAGTAGTAAATGACGGCTAATCCTAAGCCGACCGGAATGACAAGCCACCAAGCCGTCCGGTTAGGCAGAATTCCGAACAGGAAGTAGTCAATCAGACCGCCTGAGAAGGTCATACCGATTTTTACATGCAGCAGCTGCATGACCATAAAGGAAAGTCCCGCGAATACGCAGTGAATCGCAAACAGGATAGGAGCCACAAACAAGAATGAGAATTCAAGCGGCTCGGTAATTCCCGTTAAGAAACTTGTCAGAGCGGCAGAACCCATGATTCCGGCTACAAGTTTTTTCTTTTCAGGCTTCGCTTCATGATAGATTGCAAGCGCTGCCGCCGGAAGACCGAACATCATAAACGGATATTTCCCCGTCATAAATGTTCCCGCCGTCAGCTGTACGCCGTCTTTGATCTGAGCCATGAAAATCCGCTGATCTCCGCGGATGATGTCTCCTGCGGCATCTTTATAACTGAAAAATTCATACCAGAACGGCGAGTAGAAAATGTGATGAAGACCGAACGGAATCAATGACCGCTCAATCATCCCGAAAATAAAGGCCGCCAAGGTTGGATTCGCTTCCACAAGACCCGTGGAGAAGGAATTCAGACCGTGCTGGATCGGAGGCCAGATCACTAACATAATAAGACCGAGAATTAATGCGGAAATTGATGTGATAATCGGGACGAACCGCTTACCCGCAAAGAATCCGAGGTACTGCGGAAGTTCAATTTTATAAAACTTGTTGAACAATAACGCGGCCAGAACCCCGACGATAATACCGCCGAACACGCCCGTCGCCAAAGTGGGTATCCCCAGCATGTTAATATAGGCCGGATGGTTTTCCGCAAAAAACTTTGCCCGTTCAATTTTGTCAGACGGAATACTGCCGTTTGCCATAAGCACGGCGCTCATGGATACGTTCATGACCAAGTATCCGATAATAGCCGCGATTCCGGCAACACCGTCTCCGTTGGCAAGGCCGATCGCAACTCCTACTGCAAAAAGAAGCGGCAGGTTGTCAAATACGATTTGGCCGGCGCTTTCCATGACGTTCGCCACAAGCTGAACGTTATCATTGCTTAAGAAATGCATGACTTGAATCATATCTTTGTTCTGCATGGCATTCCCTAACGCAAGCAAGATCCCCGCAGCCGGTAAAATCGCAACCGGAAGCATAAGAGCACGGCCGATTTTCTGGAGAACGCCGAATAATGCTTTAAACATAAAAGATGTACCTCCTCTGTTAGCTAGTGTGACCTTACAGCGAAAATTCATGACAACGAATTCACTGGCGCAAGTCTTCAGTTTAACCGTTTACATTTGCCCTTTTACACAACAAAAAAGGCATGAGTAAAAAGGGTGTGCAAAATAACGGGATCGTTCTTCCCGTTTTTTACCCTCAATCACTCATGCCTGATCGAATCAGTGACACGTTTTTAAGGTTTCAACTGAAATTATGAAATTTTATTGGTTAATCGGTACAAATGAAGCGTGAGATAAACCGCTTCCGCCTCATGAACTGGTTTTTTCAGTATTTGCTGCAAGATTTTTATCAGTTTCCAAGCAGTATTGTAGCATAGCGGGTATTCATTTTTCAATAATAACATTAACTTTTCTGGTTCTTTTGTCTGCTCTTCCCGATTAATCCTGTCTATGGTAAATCTGATATGCCGGATCAGCCGCAAATAGTGGACGCTTTCTTTATTCACTTTCATCTGGAAAGATTCCTCAATCACCTGAACGAGCCGGGACATCAGCTGTGAATGCTGATTGACCTCTGAAAGGGGCCGATTACTCAGGGCGGAGTGGATATGCAGAGCGATAAAGCCGATCTCTCCTTCCGGAAGGCAGATTCCCGTCTTTTCATTAATCATGCCGACGACTTCACGGGCAATTTGGAATTCTTCCGGATAAAGCGTTTCGGTTTCCATGAGAAACGGGTTTTTAATGTCAAAACCCTGCTTCAGCCGCTTTACCGCAAAGGCGATATGGTCAGTCAGCGCAATATGGATGTGCTCATTTAACGGTTGGCTTGTCCGCTTCTTGATATGATAAATGACGTCATTGGAGATGTCGACAAGTGTCTCGTCCACATAACCGAGGAGCTTTTTAAATTGTTTTTGTTCTTTTTCATCCTTTAAGATGAACATCTTGTCATACCCTTTATCTTCAATGACATCCGCTTGTTTTTTTCCAAAGCCGATCCCTTTTCCGATTAAGACGACCTCATTGTATCTATCATGTGTTGCGATGAGCACATTGTTATTTAATACCTTTTCAACTGTAAAGGACCCCTTCATGATCCTCAGCTCCTTTGTCATTCAATACATCATATCGTACAAAACGAACGGAAAGCGCGTCAATTCTTTTTTTAGACGGTTGATCGTTCAATAAGGCGGTAATCAAGAACTTTCCTTGCCGGAGGCCCGCCGCTGATCCGGTTCTCAAGCATGTGAAAAGCCCGCTTTCCCATTTCTCTTGTTTGTATATCTATTGTGGAAATACCTAACATCTTGCTGATATCATGATTGTCGATGCTCAAAATCGCAAGCTCTTCCGGGATGCGCGTCCCATTTGCCTTGGCTTCAAGGTAAAGACCTGCGGATACTTGATCATTCGCCACAAACAGCGCAGTCGGTTTGTCATCCCAGCTCTTCCATCTATGAAAAAGGGCTTTCCCGTCAAGCAGCGTCAGCGCCTTTTCCACAACCAGCTCTTCTCTGTAAGGCTGCCCGGTCTTATTCAGCGCCTCTTTGTATGCGGCGATGCGGACTTGACTGTTTTTTCCCTTTTTTCTGGCCAGGCTGATCGCTATTTTCCGGTGTCCCTTTTCTATCAGATAATCCAGACCGTGCCGAAATGCTTCCCGATGCGGATTACTGATGGAGGAAAGCCCTGCCGCATCAGTGTACTGGCAGAGGATGAGCGGTTCTTTCAAGGTAAGCAGATGCCCATCAGGAATTGCTTTGGAGCAGATAATCAGGCCGTCCACTTGGCGCTCCTGTAATTGTGATAAGGCAAAACATTCTTTTTGCTGCTGATAATCTGTCTGGTATAAAGAAAGATGCACGCCTGACGCTTCGGCAGCCTCGGCAATACCTGCAACAAGGTCTGCAAAATACGGAAGATTCACCGACGGAAGCACAACGCCGATCATATCGGAAAAACCTTTGGATAAATGCACAGCATGAATGTTGCGCGTATATCCGAGCGATTGCATCGCTTTTTTCACTCTTTCTCTTTTGTCCTTACTTACATAAGGATGATCGTTTAAAACTCTTGATACCGTTGTAACAGAAACCCCGGCAGCGCCGGCAATGTCTCTGATCGTAGCCATTGCGTCCCCCCTTTCTTTTTTTCCCTTGATCTGGAATGCGTTTCATACAGTAAGCTAGAAACAGATACATCCTATTCGTTTGAAAGGAGAAGAACAGCGATGGGGATTCTTTGCTTAATCGGTTTGTGTCTGGCCATAGTCGGCGGCAGTTACCTTGCCCTGCGGCCCCTGAATGAAAAGCATGACATCAAACCATTTCAGCATTTTGATGATTTTTTCATTTAAAAGGTGATAAAAAAGGACGCTGCGTTCCAGAACCGTCCTTTTTTATCACAAAGCTTTTTATTTCAGAATCGTTAATTCTTTCGGATACTGCGTTAATGCTTCGGCGCCGTCTTTTGTGACGAACACATCGTCTTCAATGCGCACGCCGCCGACATCCGGCACGTAAATCCCCGGTTCTATCGTGTAGACCATGCCTTCTTTGAGGAGTGTGTCGTTCGCGCTGCTCATTGATGGATATTCGTGAACCGAAATCCCGAGTCCGTGGCCGAGGCGGTGCGGGAAATAGTCTCCGTATCCGGCTTTTTCAATAATGCCGCGGGCTTTTAAATCAAGATCGCCGATTCTGACACCTGGTTTGCTTAATTGAAGCGCCGCCTGTTCAGCTTTAAGCACCGTTTCGTAAATCTCTTCCTGCTTCGGGCTGATTGATTGGTATGCGAATGTTCTCGTAATGTCTGAACAGTAGCCGTCAAGAATAACGCCCAGATCAAACAGAACGAAATCGCCTTTTTTCAACCGGTCTGCACCCGGATTCCCATGGGGCTGGCCTGATTTTTCCCCGAACAGCACCATCGTTGAAAATGACATGCCCTGCACACCTTTTTTCTTCAGCTCAAACTCAATCTGCGCGAGTACTTCCGTTTCACTCACACCCTCTTTAAGCGCCGCGACACCGACTTCAACTCCGTAATCCGCGAGTTTTGCCGCTTCCCTGAGAATGCTGATTTCCTTCTCATCTTTCACGAGACGGAATTGGTTTAGCGTTTCTTCTGCCGAAACAAATGCCGCGCCCCCTGAAGCTTGTTTGAGCTGTTCTGAGCGGGAAAGAGAGATCGAATCCTTTTCAACCGCGATGGAATCAAGCCGCACATTTCGTTTTGTGAGCTCGGCTTTGATCAGCTCCCACGGATCTTCGTGATCGCTGTAGCCGATAATACCATGCTCCCACCCGGTGCTGCGGGCTTGTCCGGCTTCCATTCCCGGACAAACGAAAAACGGCTCCTGTTCCTGAAACAGGAACAATCCCATTAACCGCTCATGCGGATCTGTGTAAAAATCAGTTAAATAAAATACGTTTTCCTTTGTATGTATAAATGCCGCATCATGTCCTTCTTTTTTCAGCCAAGATGAAACACGTTCTAATCTGTTCATTTTTTGCTTTTCCTCCTTACCAAAGTGACTCTTTATTCATTCTATCAGTTTTCCGGCGTTTATGCTGTGAACGAACATTAAAAAAACAGCCGCCCGATGTGCGGCTGTCATGTTTATTTTAATAATCTCAGTCCGTTCAGTATGACCAGAATCGTGCTCCCCTCATGCCCGATCACACCAAACGGCAGTTCCATCACCTGCAGAAAGTTAGCGCAGATCAAAAGGCAGATGACCGAGAGCGAGAAAACAATATTCTGCTTAATAATCCGGTTCATTTTCCTTGAGAGTCTGCACATTTTCACAAGCTTGTGAAGATCATTTTTCATAAGGACTAAGTCAGCCGTTTCAAGGGCCACGTCCGTTCCCCCGCCCATCGCAATACCGACGTCAGCGGTTTTCAGAGCGGGCGCGTCATTAATGCCGTCCCCCACCATGGCGATTGTGCCGTACGTTTCTTTCAGCTTCTTCACTTCTTTTGCCTTTTGGTCCGGCAGACAATCGGCAACAACCGTCGTCATGCCCGCCTCTTTTGCAATGGCAGCCGCAGTTTCAGGCTGATCGCCGGTGAGCATGGCTGTTTGAATGCCCAGTGATTCAAGCTCAGCCATCACGGCTTTGGCTTCAGGTCGGATTTGATCCTTTAAGGCGAAGCAGCCCGCAATCCGGTCATTTTTTTTAACAAAGACCAGTGTAAAACCTTTATCCTTTAATTCTTTTCCCGATGTTTGCAAAAAAGCATCTGCCGCATCTTCACCTGCAAACCCCGCTTTTCCGACCATCCATTTGACGCCTTCTATTTCAGCCTGAACACCGAATCCGGACGTCTCGTCAATCGATAGATGTCCTGCGGGCGCGGCGCCCCGGCTTTCGGCAAATTCAGCTATCGCTTTTGCAAGCGGGTGGCTTGATTGCTTTTCCATCGCATACACCGCCTGCATGATCTCATCTTCACTCACATGTTCCGCAGCTTGAAACGCCGCGACTGCCGGCTGTCCCTTTGTGACCGTGCCGGTTTTGTCAAAAGCGATCATCCGAACGCTTCCCAGCTGCTCTAAAAACACACTTCCTTTAACCAATAATCCGTTGCGGGCCCCATTTGAGATAAGGGAAAGCGCAGCGGGCATAATAGAAGCGACAAGCGCGCACGGGGAGGCGACCACCATAAACACCATCGCCCTGTAAAAGGTTTCACTCCAGCTCCAGCCTAAAGCGAAATGAGGAATGAATAAAAGCAAAGCCACGGCTAACAGCACGCCTTTTACATAGACACTTTCGAATCGTTCAATAAATGCCTGAGCCGGTGACACGCTGTTTTGGGCTGATTCCACCAGCCGGATGATTTTTCTGAATAAAGACTGTTCATTTGTTTTCGTCACACGGACCGTTAAGGAGCCGTTTCCGTTTACCGTTCCTGTAAACACAGAATCTCCTGCTGTTTTTTCCGCCGGCATCGCTTCACCCGTCAGCGCCGATTCATCGAGGCTCGTCACGCCAGACTCAATGATCCCGTCTGCTGCTACGCGTTCGCCCGGCTTAATGACGATCATGTCACCGATCTTAAGTTCAGCAGCCGGCACCCGCTTTTCCCGTCCGTCCGCAAGCAGTGTCGCTTCCTCCGGTTCCAGTTTCATTAAAGATGTTAAATCACGGCTGCTTTTATTCATCGTATATGTTTCGAGCGCGCCGCTTAACGAAAAAATAAAGATAAGAACAGCGCCTTCAGCCCAATAACCGATCAGGGCGGAGCCGACAGCCGCAAAAATCATCAGCAGTTCCACATTTAACGCCTTCGTCTCAATGGTATCCTCAATTCCCTCTTTCGCTTTTGCAAATCCCCCGATCAGGAAGGCAAGGATATACAAAGTGACGGACAGGCCTTTTGTTTCGGTAAAAAACCAGGCCGCAAGAATAAGGACGCCGGATACGAGCGCCGCAATGAGTTCTGCATGCTGGAGCCACTTTTTTCCGGCCCGCTCTTCTTGTATGTGCTGTTGTGAATGGGTTTGTGTCATCACTTGTTCATTCATTATGAATTCTCCTCTCTAATTGAGAACGCAAATCATCTTCAATTCCCCGATAAAAGCAAAACAGCCGCCTGACAGGCAGCATTTTCACAGTGTTATCGCAGTGTTTTCTTTATTATAGCATGCCGGCGGAAGATTTCAATTGTAATTGTTTTAATTTCTTTTTGATAATAATTATCATTAGTGTTTCTTCAGCTGTTCATTATATGCAAAAAAGGTGCGGGAGGAATTCCTCCCGCACCTTTTTATTTCTCTGACCATTCTTTTAATTGTGAGGCGGTCATCGGACCGACGATCTTTTTT
The DNA here is from genome assembly GCF_046535225.1 of Bacillus sp. SIMBA_031. Taxonomy (NCBI): domain Bacteria; kingdom Bacillati; phylum Bacillota; class Bacilli; order Caryophanales; family Bacillaceae; genus Bacillus; species Bacillus sp. SIMBA_031. The sequence continues at coordinate 457,870 of NZ_JAWRXC010000001.1, read as the reverse complement.
TCGATTTCTCCTTTTTCATTCAGCAGAAATGACGTGGGAATCGTCATGACATCGTATTCCTTCATAAGCTCGCCTTTCGTGTCAAGAACAATCGGGAATGTGAGATGGTGCTGACTGACAAAGTTTTGAACGGTATTTTTATTTCGCTCGGCATTCATCAAATTTACCGTTACAAGGCTTACATCATCGGACTGATGCTGTTCAAAATACGTTTGGAACTGCGGCAGTTCTTTTTTGCACGGCGGACACCACGATGTCCAAAAATGCAATATCGTTTTCCGCCCTTTATTCGGAATCGATATCTCGTCTCCTTCAATCGTCTTCATCAGAAACACGGCGGGAACTGCCTGTTTTTCTGATGAGGCTTTTGCTTCAGGCATCCAGACGGCGGCAGCTATCAAAAGGACTGCACATACAATTAGGCGGTTTTTATGCATATGATCTTCCTTTCACGCGTTTCGGATAGCTTGCCCTTCCTTATTGAAATGTATCAGCCTTTTCAGCTTTCGATCCGGGGCGCTGTTCTTCCGCCGCCCGTCAAAAACACGGAGACACCGAGGTCTTTGCAGATCGTCGCGTAATGTAAACTTGTCAGAAGAATCATGCCGGTATTCATGCCGAGTATAATGCCGAGCATTTGCAATTCCGGCATAGAACCGAGCACATACATCATCGAAAGCCCCACAATGCTGCTCCATACGTTATGATAAAACGCCGTTTTCACGTGGCCGATACCGATCAGACAGGCCTGAAGCGGCATCACAAACAGATGAAAAAGAAAAAACGGCCACAAAAGCTGCAAATAATACTGCGCTTCCGGAGACTGAAAAAACAAATGGGTCAGCGGGCCCGCGAACTGAAACATGACCCAGACTGCCGGAATGCCGTAGCCGAATGTAATAAAAATCGCTTGTCTCAGCCGTTTCAGCACAATATCATATTGGGACAGCGCATACGCTTCTGAAATGCTGGGAATCATGACGACCATCAGTGAATGGGCGATAAATGCGGGAAACGAACCGATTGTCATCGCTACACCGGCAAGCATGCCGTATTGATCAATCGCGGCTGTCCCGGCTGCCCCGGATGCCAGCAGCGCTCCTTTAACCAAGAAGGGTTCAATTGCGTTTGTCACCGCATGAAATATACGAAGTCCCGTTGTCGGGATGGATACGGCCAGGAGGCGTTTCCGCACGTCTTTCCCGCGAAGATGAATGTGCTGATGGCCGGAAAGCGCCCTCCGCGCCAAAATAAACTGCGTATACAAGTAAACGAACACCACGACATCGCTTGCGACCAGCACAAATAATGAAATGAGCACGGCCATATCAATTTCAAAAGAGTACCATTGAAAAAAGATAAACAGACAAAGCACTTGAATGATTTTTTTCATGACATTCGCAACCGCGATTTTTCCCATTTGCTGCACACCCATAAAATAACCTCTGGCGATGGATGTAAAAGCGACGACTGGAATCAGCCCGATGACAATCCCTTTAATAAACGGGTGATACGTATCGAATACAGGAATGAACGGCAGCGCGATGCTTGCGGCCGCGGTTGAAAACGCGGTAAAAACGGCGGTCATTCTGAAGGCATGCCGGAGCATGCTTTCATGCAGCTTCTGATTGGATTCCGCGATGAATTTTGAAATGGAGATCGGAAGCTCCAGACTGGCGATGACGATAATTAAAAAAATGGTGGGCAGAATGCTCATGTAAAGTCCCATCCCATGCTCGCCAAGCTCCCGCGCCAGTATCATATTCACGACAAATTCCAGACATTCCGCGAAAAAGGCGGCGATGGATAAAAGAATGATCCCTTTCACAAATCGATTCATGGTGTCTCTCCTTGTCTCTCGTTCTTCCATCATCATATGAGACAAGTTCTGAAAATATTTTCGATTTCTCAAAATTGAAAAAAGCATAGCCGGGATATTTTTGATCCCGCTATGCTTACATCGCAAATACGTGTCTGCCGATCCGTTCGATAATTTTTCGGGAACGAATCCAGTGGTCAGATGCCGTTTTCGGATTGTAGAAAAACAACGCGTTCGTTTCTCTGCCCGGATGGTCAAGCGCCTCATTTGCGGCGGCGATGGAATCCTTATCCGGCTTTTGATTAATGCTTCCGTTTGCTACCGGTTCAAATGCATTCCTTTGATAGATCACACCCCGAATGGTATCCGGGAAGCCGTTTTTTTCAGTCCGGTTCAGCACTACGCTGGCTACCGCAACCTTCCCTTTATAAGACTCACCCTTCGCTTCTGCGTGAACGAGACGCGACAGAAGTTGTCTGTCAGCGCGGGAATACGTTTTTTTCGGCGGCTGATAAGCCGTCTCCTCCGGTTTGGCTTCCTTCTCTTGGTGAGATGACAGCTTTATCGGTTGGATAGAATGCTTATGATCCGTTTTTGAAAGCTTCGGAACCGAGCTTTTTTTATTTAAATCAGCAACCAGTGTGCTGGGTTCTTGCTTTGGCTTCTTCGCAAAAGTAAACAGAGCTTCTGTATGTTCAATTTTTGATGCAGGCATAAAACATAGAAAAAAGACAGCCAAGGCAGCAAATTTTGTCGTCATACGATTTCCTCCTTAAATACTTCACTACCTTAACAAGAGCTGTGCGCAAATTCACGGTTAAAGATTTTCCAGTGCTCCCAATCAGCTTTTATGATGGAAAAAGTTCGTTAACAGCCTTGTTATTGGCAGGAAAACAGCCATCATTTTCACAACATTAACCAAATAGCAGTAAAAGTATCCATCGGAGGGATTTTACATTTTGTTTACATCTGTTACAGCAAGATGAAATGAGAAACCAAAAAACAAAAAAAGACTCCTCAAGTGCGAGGAGCCGTCAGCTTCTTGGCTGTTCTAAATACTGGAAGATAACATCTCCGCCCTGCTGTGCAATACCACGGAAATGCTTAAAATCTTCCTGCTTCGATAAAACTGCTCGAAATGCAAGAAAATGTTCTTTCTGCACCCTGAATTCTTTGATTTCACCGGTGCGCATTTGGTTGATAGATTCTGAAATTTCCTCAGGCAGCAACGAACACAGCCTCCTTTTCTCGGCTTTTTCCCGAAAATCAATATACCATCTTTCCCCCGCCGGGACAATGATTGAGCGGGCTGATACCCATATCGCTTTACTTCTTAAAGAAAATACTGCAAAATATTTTCAAACAGGATTTATGATAAAGGAGAGGAAGCTCGTGAAAATTGCTAAGGTTGGAAACGTCATTGAATTTAAAAACGGATTAACCGGTATTGTTGAAAAAGTAAATGAAAACTCCGTCATCGTTGATGTAACCATCATGGATAATTATCGTGACCTTGAATTAGATTCCCTCACTGTCGTCAACCATAAGAATTATAAAATCATCAGAGACTCCTATTAAACCCCCCGAACATCCGAACCATTTACATATCCCGCACAAAAGCTGCCGCCCGGCAGCTTTTTCAAATGAATTCAGATCTCGGTCATTTCTACAAAAAAATCACCGGTCTCGCCTTTATTGTAAAGATTTGTGACGGATGTATGGTAGTTGGTTATTTTACCGCGGAATTCAAGCCCGCGCTCGGGCGCCTTGATGTCAAATGTTTTTTCATACAAAAGGACGGCAATATCATGATACGTTTCAGAGGTCACCTTCAATACAAATGAAATCATGCGGCCGTTTTTACCCGCACTTTCTTTACAATCATACATTTTCAGCCTTACACCGTTTAACTCTAACGGCTCCATAACGAACACTCCTTCTTTTTACAGGACATGCTATCATGCTGACCATTCCTTTACAATTGATCCGCTCCGAATGAGAAAAAACAGCGCAGGCCTTTACAAACATACGTTCCCTATTTTATAATGAAACAGACGAGCTGCCATCCAGCACCCGTCACGTAATGAAGCGGCGAGTACACTCCCCCCGGGTTTACTCGTCTTTTTCTTTTCTCCAAATAATCTCTCTTTTCCTTATAGAAGTTCTGTGCAAATATCATGCACCTTTTTGGCTGCGCGGCACAGACGAAAAATACCCCCGCTTAAAAGGCGGGGGTACTTAGGTTATATTCCGAGACTGTACTCCGTCTGAAAATTAACGGTTGTCAATCGTCTCCCGATACATATCATGATTCATCATCCGATGTTCGGCCATTTTTTCATATTTTGTTCCCGGTCTGCCGTAGTTTGTATACGGGGTCAATGGAGATTCCGCCTCTTGGCGTGAATTTGCCCCATACTTCAATGTAGCGGGGTCCATTAATTCGATCAAGTCATTCATAATGATGTTCATGCAGTCCTCGTGGAAGAAAAGGCAGGTCAGAGTCTTGTCCCATAAGTACTTGCTCTAGACATTAATCATGAAGTCACACCAATTTCACACCTTACCAAACGATTGATTTTAACCTTTTTTGGGGACTATTTGTAATCTCTGCGCAGTGAAATTATACCTGTGCTAGCCCGCCATCTACGAACAATTCAACACCCGTCAAGTAACTGCTTTCGTCTGAAGCAAGGAAAGATACAGCGTTTGCTACTTCTTCAGGTGTCCCAACTTTTCCAGCTGGAACAGTATTTCTGGTATTTTCCATTGCTCCTTCAAGTGCATCACCAAAAAGCTCATCGTATGCAGGTGTAAGAATAGCTCCTGGACTAACCACATTTACACGGATTTCAGTACCTTTTAGGTCAAGAATCTAGTTGCGAACTAGTGCTCTTAATGCTGCTTTAGATGCTCCATATACACTAAACGCTGGGTTGCCAATTGATCCAGCAGTAGAGCCCGTTACAATAATAGAACCTGCTTTGTCCGGGAATAGTGATAACGCTTTTTGAACAGTAAAGATGGTTCCTTTAACGTTAATGTCGAACGTTCTATCAACCTGCTCTTCAGTAATTTCACCTAATGGAAGGAAGTTGCCGATGCCTGCATTAGCAAAAAGAATGTCCAACTTACCTTTTTCCTGCTTTATAATGTCATATAGTTTGTCTAAGTCTTCAAGCTTAGAAATATCACCTTGAACACCGGTTACATTCTTGCCAATTTGGTTAACAGCTTGATCAAGTTCGTTTTGTCTGCGTCCCGTGATATAAACATATGCACCTTCGTTTACAAATTTTTGTGCTGTAGCAAGACCAATCCCACTTGTTCCACCCGTTACAAGCGCTATTTTACCTTCAAATTTACCCATACTTAATACTCCTTTAGAATTCATTTTATTTTATGTCTAGTACCTTTAAGTACTTGAAGAACAACTTACAAGATATAGTATCCTTCAGTAAGCACATTATCGGAAGTACCCACTTTTTTGTGATATAGTAACTAAAAAGTAATAAATGTGGAATGGAGAGCTTTAGACATGAAAAAATTTAGCTGTGGGTTTGAAGTGACAAAGGAAGTCATTGGCGGAAAATGGAAAGGCCTTGTATTATACTTTTTAATGAATGGACCAAAGAGAACGAGTGAATTAAAGCGCATTATCCCAAATATAACTCAGAAAATGCTGATTCAAACACTTAGAGAGCTTGAAGCCAGTGGACTTGTGAGCAGAAAGATGTATAATCAAGTACCGCCGAAGGTTGAATATTCATCCACTGAACTTGGAGAATCTCTTAAACCTATCTTGCAGGAGCTCTGTCAATGGGGAAGCCATTATGCGGAGCAAGAGTATGCAGAAGGTGAATATGAAATTGTACGTTAGGATTGATGTAGCTGCTGAAGTAAATGCTAAACAACTTCAATACCATCGCCTAACAGATGAAGAACAGTCAGAAATAAATGAGATATTCAATTTTGAAAGTGAAGTTCTAATAAGAAGTGTCATGGACTATATTCAGGAGAACTTTGATGAAATTCAAAAAAGAGCTGTTTCAAATGTTAAAGAGAAGGTTCAGAAACTTAGCCAAAAAATAAATGAAGATATTGATAATAATATTTAATGCCTATGATCTCTAGATAGGCATTTTTTCTTTCGGATAAAGAAGAAAAGACGTACAAATTGTACGCCTTAATCTGCTTCTGTACTATCAATTTTTCACTGCATAAAAGTCACAGTTCAGGTTGCACCAGGTCACACTTTTATTGAGCTTAGTGCAGGTCACACTCCGGTCACTTCGTTTCACACTCCGTATCACACAACGGAATAATTACCGATTATCAATTGTTTCCGGATACATATCATGATTCATCATCCGATGTTCGGCCATTTTTTCATATTTTGTTCCCGGTCTGCCGTAGTTTGTATACGGGTCAATCGAGATTCCGCCTCTTGGCGTGAATTTGCCCCATACTTCAATGTAGCGGGGGTCCATTAATTCGATCAAATCATTCATGATGATGTTCATGCAGTCCTCGTGGAAATCTCCGTGGTTGCGGAAGCTGAAAAGATACAGCTTCAGCGATTTGCTTTCCACCATTTTTTCGTCCGGAATATAGCTGATGTAGATGGTTGCGAAGTCCGGCTGTCCCGTTTTCGGGCAAAGCGATGTAAATTCCGGACAGTTGAATTTAACGAAATAATCACGGTTCACGTGTTTATTCGGAAATGATTCCAAAACCTCCGGCGCATATTCAAATAAATAGTTTGTCCCTTGATTTCCCAGGAGCGTAACTCCTTCTAATTCTGATTCTTTTCTTGTCATATAAATCTCCCTTTCTATTAAACTCCCCGTTTATTGCCCCAAAGCAATGTATGCAGCTGAGGCAGGACTCTGACGAGATTCAGATCCGAATCGGCTGAAACCTTATCAACGAGTGTTTCGTATTTTCCGAGCAGATGTGCGATCAATGCCCGGTCGTCCGTCGTATGGACGTTATCGTTTCCGACCTGAAGATAAAACGGGATATTGGGATACCGCTTGTGCACGGTTTTCGCGAATTGCAGATCTTCATCATTAAAAATGACGACCTTTAAGCTGACCGCGTTAAGCCTTTCTGCCGCATCAAGCGAAGACACAATGTGATCGAGCTTTGCAAAATCGGTTGTCATCCCCGAACTTGGCGGCTTCGGTGAAATCGTCAGGTCGTTAATCATTGTGAACCAATCCTGATAGACCGTTCCCTGCGTTTCTAAAGCGGCGCGCACCCCGTGCTCTTTCAGCAGCAGAATCAGCGCGTCAAGCTGCTTTAACAGCGCCGGGTTTCCTCCTGAGATGGTGACATGGGAAAAGGCGTCTCCGCCGATTTCTCTCAGCTCGCGGTAAATGTCTTCCGCCGTCATCCAGCGGATATCTTTTTTGGCTGAGCCGTCCCATGTAAAAGCGGAGTCGCACCAGCTGCAGGAGTAGTCGCAGCCCGCCGTGCGGACGAACATGGTTTTCTGGCCGATAACCATGCCCTCCCCTTGTATCGTCGGTCCGAAAATTTCTAATACCGGAATTCCTTTAGCCATTCCTATCACCTTTTTTCGGGCGGTATACGCAATAGCTTGTCGGGGTTTCCCTGACAAAAATCTGCACGCAGACCGGCTGATTCTCCAGTGTTTCAAGGTAGGACTGCACCTTATCGTAAATCGTTTTGGCCACGACCTCGGTCGTCGGCAGTGAATATCTGTCATCTTCAGAAAATTCGTCATGGTCATTCAGCAATGTATGGTCATAAGCGCCATGCACCAATTTCTTCAGCACGCTGAAATTCACGAGAAAGCCTGAATCGTCCAGTTCATCCCCCGCAACTGTAATATTTACTGTATACGTGTGCCCGTGGACTCTGCTGCACGCTCCGGCGCTATCGCGGGGAATAAAGTGCGCGGCTGAAATGTGCATATCCTTATTCAACTCAAACGAATAAGGATGCTGAACCTGCGGGTAAATTTGAGAAAGCAATTAGTTCCGCTCTCCTTTCATTTTCATATATTCATCATATCCTTTATTGCGGAGCAGGCATGCCGGGCATTCGCCGCATCCGTCCGCAATGATGCCGTTATAGCAAGTCAGTGTGTTATTCTTTACAAAATCAAGCGCGCCGAGCTCATCCGCAAGTTTCCACGTTTCTGCTTTGTTCAGCCACATAAGCGGCGTATGAATGACGAACGGCTTTTCCATCGCCAGGTTGACGGTGACGTTGCAGGATTTGACAAACTCGTCACGGCAGTCCGGGTAGCCGCTGAAATCAGTCTCGCAAACACCGGTGATAATGTGGCGCGCGCCGATTTGATATGCAAGAATCGATGCAAAGGATAAAAATACAAGGTTGCGTCCCGGTACAAAGGTTGTCGGCAGTTCCCCATCCTTCGCTTCAATTTCGATATCATCTCTTGTCAGCGCATTCGGCGCGAGCTGATTTAAAAGAGACATATCAAGCAAGTGATTTTTGACACCGAGCTTTTCGGCAATCGATTTTGCCACATCGATTTCTTCTTGGTGACGCTGATTATAATGGAATGTAACGGTTTCCACTTCTTCAAAGTTTTGCAAAGCCCATAATAAACAAGTCGTGCTGTCTTGGCCTCCGCTGAACACCACAACTGCTTTTTCTTTTTTCATGTCTTTCTCTCCCTTATCTATCATTCCATAAAAAAAGCGCCTTTTTCGGAGAAGGCGCCCTAAAAAACATAAAAAAACCGTATCCAAGGATACAGCTCGTCCTTAGTTTTTTATAGAGGGTGTAGCTAGAACCTCTCCCGCATCAATACGGATTTTCTTCTTTTTTCACTTTTGCTATCATACCATAATGTTGTTTCCCGTGACAATAAAAAAACAGCCTGAACCCTGTGTCAGGCTGCAAAAGCGGGTTTAAGCCCCGCGTTTTTTCCCCGGAAATACCATCAGCGCAATCCCGATCAGAACAAATAAAGCAGGCCAGAAAACAGAAACCGGAATGATCGGCTGATTCGTCATCATAAAAGAAAGTGCCGTCAAGGTCAGCACCGCAACCGGGATGAGCAGCGCCTTCTCTTTCCCGCCGAACAGCCACAGCTCAAATAAACCGAATGCCGTTGCAAGCAGATAAACAGGCCATGTCACACCGGAGTAGGACCAATTGGTTGCCGTTTCAAAGACAAACAAGATCCCCGTAATCAATAAAATGCCGCCCGGTACGAGAAGTCCCGCGTTTTTGACAGGTTTCGGGCCGAAAATCGGAATGTGAAAAGCGGCGCCCAGCAAAAGAATGAGAACGGGCCAGCCGCGTTCGCTGATGACTTCATTTGCATTGGTGAATATGCCGAAAATGCCCGCGGCGCACAGAACCGCAGCAGCAATCAAAAGCCCTCTTTGCCTTCTGCCGAACAGCCAGGCTTCAAACAGGCCGAACGCAACGGCAAAGAGGTAGACAGGCGATGTCACATTTGCGTATGTCCAATCCGTCAGCGTTTCAAACCATAACAACCCGCCCGTCACAAGCAAAATGCCGCCCGGAATAAGAAGGCCCGATCTTTTTTTCGGCTGCATAAAGGCAGCGGCGTGAAACAAAAGCGCGGCTGCGATGATCAAAAGCGGCCACAGCCCCGTCATCAGCATACCGGCAAAGCATAGTGCTCCCACGGCTGTCAGGATGAAAGCAGGAATCAATACACCTAACTTCCTCCCGCCGAAATACCACAGCTCAAACAGACCGAGAGCAGGCGCCCATATATAAACAGGCCACGTCACGCCTGAATACGTCCATCCCGTTGCCGTTTCAAAACAAAACAGGCAGCCCAGCACAAGAAACATACCGCCCGGAACGAGCAGTCCCGCCTGTTCAGGCGTTTTTTTCGCAAAAATAAATCCGGCGTGAAACCCTGCGGACATTATAATGAAAAGAAACGGCCACGCCGAACCTGCGGATATATGAAAAACTCCCGCCTTCTGTAAAAAAAACGCAATGCCGATACAAATAAAAATAAATCCCAATAATACACGTCGAGCTTTCATTTCTTACTCCTCCCCATCATTTCCCAATTCATTATACAGAAATGGCAGGAAAAAAGAAGGGGAATTCCCGAAAAATACAGACATTTTCTTTATATCCTTATTTTTCTTTCGGGATTTTTTTGCAAATCAATGCGCCGATGAAAGCGAGGCTCACATATCCAAACACCGGATAAACGGTGGAAATCAGCTGTCCGTAGCCGATTTGGCTGATAATGAAAGCAAACGCCAAAATGCCGCCGTAAATATATGTACTTCTTATATGAAGAAAACTGTTTAATTGTTTTTCCAATCCGTATAAATTGCCGATGACCGACGTAAACACTTCCCCGAAAATAATAAACAAATAAATGATATGAAGCGAACGCGAATACGAATAGACAACTTGAGCCATCGGAATGTCAAACTCCAGCACATCCGGCAGCACCGATAATGATAAAAAGCTCGCGGCAAGCACCAGTGTCAACAGAACGCCGCCTAAATAAGCCCCCCTTCTGATCACCTTCTCTGAAGACATTTCGTTCGCAAGCGGCACAAGGACGGCTTGGGCGAGTGATAAATTTAACGCGCCGTAAGAGACGGCGGACAAAAGCCAATTCCACTTGTCAGGCCATACCCATTCGTCCGCGTTTCTCGTGCTTGTAAATACAAATGAATCAGCTGTCACGATAAAAGAGAAAGAAATTAAAAGCGGCACAACCAATATATTGACGCCGAACACACCTTTAACACCGCTTGTCATGACGGCAAAGCTCAGTACGATCGTCAAAAGGATCCCCGCTTGTGCGGGCCATCCAAGCTGTTCATGAAACAGCGCCCCCGCTCCGGACAGCATGACAGAGGTCACTCCCAGCAATATAAACATCATAAACATGTTTACGGCACGGCCGATGGACTGGCCGAATAAATATGTGTTCAATTCCTGATAAGACGCTGCGTGAATCCGTTTGGAAATGATCATGATTTTTGCGCCTAAATATGTAAACATCAGACCGCTTACCACGATACCGAACAGACCGATCCAGCCAAACTTCAGAAAAAACTCAACGATTTCCCGTCCCGTGGCAAAACCGGCTCCTACAACCGTGCCTACGTATACAAATGCAAGCTGACTTGCAGAACCTTTTGTTTGTCCCATTTCACCCTCCGGCTAAGCGCAGATTTGTCCAGGCCTTTATATATGCTTATGAGACAAGTCGCCCGAAAAGACGAACAAATCGTCCTTCCCCGGAGAAAACAGATTCAGCTCTCTCCTCTAAGCAAAAATATTGAAAGAAAAAAAGGGCCGGCGTATACTCTTCATCAAGAAAGGTCAAAGCATTTCATTTCCTTTCTGACTATATTGGTCAAAAATAATCAAACCTCACAAATATCACTTATAATGCTGTAAACATTTATTTTTCGGGGTTTGAAACAAAACACTTGAAAGTCAAAGAAGGTCAGAGTATACTATTAATCAAAGAAGGTCAAAGTTAAGACCTTATTTTCTAATCCATTTGGTCAAAGATGATCAAACATTTTCCGAGGAGGTTTTGGCAAATGCGTTGTCAACATTGTCAGAAAAACGAGGCGACGATTCGCCTGAACATGCAAGTCAATTCCATTCAAAAACAATTCGTTTTATGTGAAACATGTTATACAGAATTAACCCGAAAACCGTCTATGAGCATGGGGCCGCAATCATTCGGATTCCCGTTTGAGCAAGGTTTCGCTCCCAATCAAAATAAACAGCAGGCCGGCCCTGAAAAAGGCCTGCTCGACGAGCTCGCTCAAAACGTCACAAACGGCGCAAAAGCAGGTCTGATTGACCCTGTGATCGGCCGCGATAATGAAGTGGCGCGCGTAATTGAAATTTTGAACCGCCGGAATAAAAACAATCCGGTGCTGATCGGTGAGCCGGGCGTCGGTAAAACGGCTATTGCAGAAGGCCTCGCGCTTAAAATCGCTGAAGGCGATGTGCCGAACAAATTGAAAAACAAAGAGCTTTACCTGCTTGACGTCGCTTCTCTCGTCGCCAATACAGGGATCAGAGGCCAGTTTGAAGAAAGAATGAAACAATTAATGAACGAATTAAAAGAACGGAAAAACGTCATCTTGTTCATTGATGAGATTCATCTTCTTGTAGGCGCCGGCTCTGCCGAGGGATCAATGGATGCCGGGAACATCCTGAAACCGGCGCTTGCCAGAGGCGAGCTGCAGGTCATCGGGGCGACAACGCTGAAAGAGTACCGCCAGATTGAAAAAGATGCGGCGCTTGAAAGACGCTTCCAGCCCGTCATGGTTCACGAGCCTACAATAGAACAAGCCATCAGCATTCTGGAAGGCATTAAAGATAAATATGAGAAATACCACGGCGTCACATTCAGCAATGAAGCGATAAACGCCTGTGTTACGCTTTCATCCCGTTACATTCAGGACCGCCACCTGCCGGATAAAGCGATCGACTTATTAGATGAAGCCGGCTCTAAGGCGAACTTGGAGCTTGATACCGTAAATGAAGAAGATGCGGCTGAGAGACTCAAAGCAATTGACGCGGAGAAAACAAAAGCGCTTCATGAAGAAAATTATGAGCTTGCCGCGAAACTGCGTGATGAAGAAGCGGCGTTGGAAAAGCAGCTGGCGCATGAAACACCGGCCTCTTCACCTGAAATCGGGGCGGAGCATATTCAAGCCATCATTGAACAGAAAACAGGCATTCCGGTCGGAAAACTCCAGGCTGATGAACAAGTCAAAATGAAGGAACTTGAAGAGCATCTTCATCAGCGCGTCATCGGTCAGGAAAAAGCCGTGAAAAAAGTGGCGAAAGCGGTCAGACGAAGCCGCGCCGGCTTAAAATCCAAAAACAGACCTGTCGGCTCCTTCCTCTTTGTCGGACCGACCGGAGTCGGAAAAACCGAGTTATCAAAGACACTCGCAGATGAACTGTTCGGTACAAAAGATTCCATTATCCGTCTCGATATGAGTGAATACATGGAAAAACACGCCGTATCAAAAATCATCGGTTCACCGCCGGGATATGTCGGACACGATGAAGCCGGTCAATTAACGGAAAAAGTGCGCCGCAATCCGTACAGCATCGTGCTGCTCGATGAGATTGAAAAAGCCCACCCTGATGTCCAGCATATGTTTCTGCAGATTATGGAGGACGGCCGTCTGACAGACAGCCAGGGCAGAACGGTCAGCTTCAAAGATACCGTTTTGATTATGACAAGCAACGCTGGAACCGGCGAAAAACAGGTGAAAGTCGGATTCCAATCTGAAGAGAGCGTCCTGGAAGAACAAACGCTGATTGATTCACTGAGCGCGTTCTTCAAACCGGAGTTTTTAAACCGGTTTGACAGCATTATTGAATTCCAATCCCTGAAAAAAGAACATCTCGTGAAAATCGTCAGCCTGCTTCTCACAGAGCTTGAAGACACATTAAAAGAGCGCGGCATCAGCCTGAACGTCACCGATGATGCGAAAGAAAAAATCGCTGAAATCGGCTACCACCCAGCTTTCGGAGCACGCCCGCTCAGAAGAACGATCCAAGAATTGATCGAGGACGAAATGACAGATCTCTTATTGGATGACAACGAAATAAAAGCCTTCCATGTCGTAATGGAAGAGGACGAACTCAAAGTCCGGGCACAATAAGAAAAAAGCGGTTCCCTCCTCGCGGGGAGCCGCTTTTTTGTTTCTTTCTCCATGCCGGAAGGGAGAAACTGTGAAGAATTCGGGAACAATTTCTCAATCACCCTAAAGTTCCATGCACTGCCACCGATATTAACCATAGAAAGCTAGTATAAAGGATTTGGTGAAAACTATGGATAAAACATCGATTATCGGTATCATCCTCGCCTTGATTGCTTTAAGCGTGGGCATGGTGCTGAAAGGGGTCAGCTTAAGCGCACTCGCTAACCCGGCAGCTATTCTGATTATTTTGTTCGGTACGATTTCTGCGGTGATCATCGCATTCCCCGGAAAAGAAATCAAAAAAGTGCCTGCCCTTTTTAAAGTGCTGTTTAAAGAAAACAAACAGCTGACAATTGCGCAATTAATTCCTATGTTCTCTCAATGGGCGCAAATCGCCAGACGTGAAGGTCTGCTCGCATTGGAAGCAAGCATTGAAGACGTGGATGACGCATTTTTAAAAAACGGCCTGAGCATGGCGGTTGACGGACAAAGCGCAGAATTTATCAGAGATATTATGACTGAGGAAGTTGAAGCGATGGAAGACAGACACCAGGCCGGCGCAGCCATCTTTACACAAGCCGGCACATATGCGCCGACACTCGGCGTTTTGGGTGCGGTCATTGGCCTTATCGCCGCTCTTTCTAACATGAACAATACCGAGGCGCTCGGACATGCCATCAGTGCGGCGTTTGTCGCCACCCTTCTCGGGATTTTCACAGGATATGTACTATGGCATCCCTTCGCCAACAAACTGAAACGCAAATCAAAGCAGGAAGTCAAACTGCGTGAAATCATGATCGAAGGCGTTCTGTCAGTGCTTGAAGGACAGGCCCCGAAAGTGATCGAACAAAAACTTCTCATGTATCTTCCTGCGAATGAACGCGCAAAAGTCGCTGAACAAGAAGGAGAGGCAAACAATGGCGAGAAAAAAGAAGAAGAAGCATGATGACGAGCATGTGGATGAGTCTTGGCTGATCCCGTACGCGGATTTGCTCACCCTTCTTTTGGCTCTGTTCATTGTATTGTTCGCCATGAGCTCGGTCGATGCGGCGAAATTCCAAATGCTGTCTAAATCATTTAACGCCGTGTTTACCGGAGGCACGGGTGTTCTTGAATATTCAAGCGTCACCCCTCCTGAAAACGAAAAAGACGGCGTTGATCAGTTAAAAAAAGACAAGGAAAAAGATAAAGAACAGAAAAAGAAAGAAAGAGAAGCAGCCGACCGCGAAGAACTTGAAGGCGTGCAAAAGCAAGTCAATCAATTTATAAAAAATAAAAAGCTTGAAACTCAGCTGGAAACAAAGCTGACTAAAGAAGGACTCTTAATTACCATTAAAGACAGTATCTTTTTTGATTCCGGACGGGCGGATATCCGTCAGGAAGATATTCCGCTTGCCAAGGAAATCTCGAATCTCCTTGTGCTGAATCCGCCGAGGAACATTATCATCAGCGGACATACGGACAATGTGCCGATTAAAAACTCACAATATCAATCTAACTGGCATTTAAGCGTCATGCGGGCCGTCAACTTCATGGCTATTCTGACAGAAAACCCGAAACTTGACGCAAAAGTATTCAGCGCCAAAGGTTTCGGAGAGTATAAACCGGCCGTGTCGAACAAAACCGCTGAAGGGCGCAGCAAAAACAGGCGCGTCGAGGTACTGATACAGCCTAGAAACGCCGCGACTGACCAAAATCAGTAATATAAAAAAGGAAGCCTTTCAAATGGCTTCCTTTTTTATTTCTGATGAAAATGTTTAGCGTTTAACCCCACTCTTTTCAGCATTTCCGTACACATTTCTATCTCTTCATCACTCAGCACACTGATCATTTCCTTAATTTCTTCAGCATGATCAGGGAAAATACCGTCCAAAAGACGGATTCCCTTTTCGGAAATCTGTGCGAAAGTCACTCTTCTGTCAGTCGGCGAGGCTTTTCTGATGAGAAGTTCTTTTTTCTCTAATTTGTCAACAACGTATGTAATACTTCCGCTCGCTAATAAAATTTTGTCACCGATCTGCTGAAGCGGCTGGTTGCCTTTGTGGTACAGCAGCTCCAGCACCGCAAATTCCGTCGGGTTCAGGCCGTGCTTATGAATATGTTTATTCATATGGTCGTTAATAGATCGGTACGCACGTGACAGTACAATAAATAATTTCAATGAGTTTTCTGTTTTATCCGTCATACATTCAATCATCCTTTTACAAAAGAAACCGTTACAGAGAAACATTAATAAACAAAATGAAAAATGTCAACAAAAATGTTTCCAAAATTTCTCTTCTTTTTGTCTGACCTTAATAAAATAATTTGTTTTTCTATCATTTTGGTTATTTTTTCTTATTAAAGAAGTATAAAGATGATATAATACCTCTATTCAAGTGTAATGTTGGAGCGATGCAGAGTGAATACATTTAAAGGTGCCCGGGGAAAGATCAAGCTTTATCTCATATTGGTGATCATCCCGGCACTTATTATCAGCTTTTTCATTTATGAAAAAGAAAAGCAGAAAATAGCCGATAAACACATACAGGAAGCCAGTATGATGCTCAACCTTCACCGCAATAAGCTCAATTATTTAATCGGTGAAACAAAAGCCCGGATGACAACACTTGCGATCGCTGTCGATAAGCCTGTCAATGAAGAAAAGATCATTGACATTCTCGATCAGGCTTTTGAGGATGAACCCAGATTCAGCGGACTGTATATGCTGAATTCCAAAGGTGATGTCATCGCAAGCACGACTGATCTGAAATCAAAGGTGAATTTGGCCGACAGACCGTATTTTACGAAGGCGAAAAAGACGAAAAAAACGGTCATCACAAATGACTACTCCAGCAGAATTACAGGCCAGCGCATCTTCACGATCTGCGTGCCGGTGTTAGACGCAAAACGGGAAGTCACGGATTATTTAGTAGCCGCCATACAAGTCGATTATTTGAGAAATATGATCAATATGCTGAGCCCTGACGTTTATGTCAAGGCAACCAATCAGAATAAAGTGATATTTGCCAGCGGACGGGCTGATCAATCAGAAGGTGTGAAACCGGTCAGCGGCTATCTGGATGATATTAATTGGAATATCAATGTTTATCCGAAACCGGTTGAGCTGAACGAGCTGACCAAAAGCGTGCTGCTGCCGATGTCCAGTATTGCCGTGCTGCTGAATATTCTGTTCATTCTCGTTCAATATTATCTGCTTAAGCGCAAGACCCAGCTGGAGCGCGCTCAAAATGAAGCGCAGAAATTGGAGCTGATCGGAACGCTTGCCGCCAGCACCGCCCATGAAATCCGCAACCCGCTTACAGGGATCAGCGGCTTCATTCAGCTTTTGCAGAAAAAATACAAATCGGAGGAAGATCAGCTGTATTTCTCAATTATTGAGCAGGAGATTAAACGGATCAATCAGATTGTCAGTGAGTTTTTAGTGCTTGGAAAACCCACTGCTGAACGGTTGGAAGTGAACTCGCTGCAGGATATTCTTGATGAGATTATGCCGATTATTTATTCTGAAGGGAATCTGTATAATGTGGAAGTGAACGTGGAGATTCTCGTCAATCGGCCGCTCAAGGTCAACTGCACGAAAGACCATATTAAACAGGTGATTTTAAATGTCGCGAAAAACGCTTTGGAATCCATGCAGGAAGGCGGCCGGCTGTCCATCTATTTAGAAGCCCGCGATCATAAAGCAGTCATTAAGGTGGCCGACAACGGAATGGGCATTTCTGAAGATATGCTTGAACACATTTTTCTTCCGTTTGTAACGTCAAAGGAAAAAGGCACCGGCCTCGGCCTTGTCGTATGTAAACGAATCATGCTGATGTACGGCGGTTCGATTGACATTCAAAGCGAAGTCGATAAGGGCACAGAGGTCACCATCACTCTCCCTGCCGCTTCTCGATGAAAAAAACACCCTGGGTCGGGGTGTTTTTTATTTAAAGAAGAATATGTGTAAGAGGATGTACCAGAGGAACGGCATCATAGCCGGCAGATAGTACGAGGCGCTTCGTGAGCCGTGCCAGCGAAAAAATCTGCTGACTGTACGCGGTCATCTTTCGGATGCGGCGCTTGATCAGGAAGCGCATTCAGTCTTCGTTATCTGTTTTATCATCAATCATTTGTTTGCTTCATATGCAGGCATGACGTCACCGCGGGAGAACAAGCCTATTTTCTTCACAAGGCCCTGTATTCCTTGGTGATGTGTGCGATCACGGTTTACCAGCTGCTGATACGCGTTCATCAGACAGTCCAGTTCCTGGCTGTGCCTGATCGTGTCATATCCTGTAAACCCTTGCCTGTTAGCCGCATCTATCATCATTTTTCTTTTTTTATCAATAGATACAAGCAATTTTTCTTGTTCAGAATAACTGCCCATTCACTTCACCCCTCACCGCTAAAAGAATAGGAAACAAGTTTGATTGGGTTATTGAGCATTATTACAGATTATACTTTATTTGTAAACATTTTTTTACTAAATAACTTATTTTTTCATTTCGTATTGGAATCTTTGCATGAATACGAGAACAATACCCATTCGGGTAATGATATAAACAGAATGCGGCATATTCAAGATTTAAAAAACAGCCACAGCTGACTTTACATTACAATAAAAAACCTCTCATGCCGGCGGGGCATGAGAGGTTCGGACGTCTATCAGTTTTGCACACTTTCATTCTCGTAAATCGGCACCCAGCCCTCAGTCGTCACGAAGATTCGGATTGCGACGACCCGGCGGTCTTCCTGAAGCGTAAAGTAGTGGCGGATGTTCTCCGGAACTGAAATCAAATCTCCCGGATTTAAACGGACGTCGAAAAATGTGCCGTCTTTGCCTTGAATGACGAAGATGCCGTGTCCGCTGACGATAAAGCGGACTTCATCATCCGTGTGGTGATGTTCTCTTTGGAAATTTTTTAATAATTCATCAAGATTCGGCGTGGTATCTGATAAAGAAATGACATCCTGAGACTGATATCCGCGCCGGGCTGAAATGTCCTGAATCTCCGTGTCAAACGCCGCGAGAATCCGTTCTTTTTCATCTTCGGTTAGATCGTATTTTTCCGAAAGCTCGGACGGAAGTTTTTCAATGTTCCACTGCTCATAGATCACCTCTTGTTCGTCTAAGAAGCGCGCTACTTCTTCCTGATGTTCAATGATCGTATTCTTTTCGTCATGAATTCTGATGGTCGCCATTTTCTATTCCTCCTTTTATTTTACCAGCTGCGGACGAAGTGACAGAAGCTTGAGGTGACAGCTGAATAAAAATTCATAGGCTTCCAGCACTCTTTTCGCTTCAAATGCGGTCCGTCCCCATGCCGTAATGCCGTGATTGCGGATTAACACCGCGCCTGAGCCGGCGTCCGCATGGTGCGCGAAATTTTCGGCCAATGCCGGGATGTGCGCCGGATTGTCAATGATCGGAACGGTCACGGACGCGTTTTCCTCCCATAATCCGAGCGCCTTAATCATCTCCTGCCCCTGAAAAGTGATTTGTTTTTCATCCCCGTAAAGCTCTGAGATGACATTATTATTGACGGTATGGACATGCAGACAGCAGCCGGCGTCTGTCTTTTGGTATAAGTAAGTATGGAGAAGCGTTTCCGCTGAGGGTTTTAAAGAATGGCCGGTCTCAGCGGGCTTCCCGTATTCATCGATTAAGAGAAAATCTTCGTCTGTTTCTTTTCGTTTGTCTTTTCCGCTCGCCGTAACGAGAAAAGTCAGCGGCCCGTCGGATACTTTGATGGAAAGATTCCCGCTCGTTCCCGGGAACCAGTCTCTTTCGGCCAGCTCGCGTTTTACCTCGGCAAGTTCGCGCCAGCGTTCTTCTTTTGCAGCCATGCCTGCACCTCCCCGATGTTTTCAATGCCTGTTTTCACCTCATGAAAATCTTGAAAAGGCAGATGCCGGAGGCCGAGTTCTTTGCATTCAGTCAAAAGATAATCTCTCGCAAAACACATATCGGATAACTTTGCAGCCTCGACATCCGTGACCGAATCACCGATCATAACGAGAAATTTCTGCTGATCGGATAGCTTCCGGATGACTGACGGTTTGCAGCAGCCGCATTGATTGGTGCAGTCTCCGTCACAGGCGTGCGGCCAGTCTATATGAATATATTCATTGACAAAGGATGCATGATTGCAGAAAATCCGCTCCTTTTCTACGATCCCTTCCAAAAGCGGATGCACAAAAAAGTCCATTCCCCCGCTTACGATATAAAACGGGAGGCCGTTTGACCGGACAAACGAGACAAAATCCAAAAAGCCGTCCCGTATTTTCGCATCCTTCAGGATAAAGCCGGTCAGTTCTTCTTTTAAGCTGCTCGGCAGCAGTCCGAACATCCGGCCGACTCCTTCTTGGATTGATATGCTTTTAGACAGAACACCGTCTTTTATTTCAAGCCACTCAGGAGGCGCGAATTCTTTCATCATGCTGACAATGTTGTCGTTCATGGTGACCGTTCCGTCGAAATCACAAATAATCAGCGGCGTGCGGGTCATACGGCTTCCACCCTTCCCCATTTGTCTAATGCGAGCTGAAGATCTTTGCACGACGCGGCTTTTTCTTCAATCGGCTGCGCTTCAAGCACCGCATCAATGATGGCGCGGAACGCTCTTCCGCCGCCCTCGGCTCCTTTCGGATGGCCATGAATGCCTCCGCCGGCATTGATGATGTGATCGATGCCGAAATCGCGCATCAATAATGGCACCATACCGGGGTGAATGCCTGCTGACGGGACGGCAAACGACGGATGAAAGACATCGTCTTTTACACATTCATCATGGATTGCAAGTGCGGACTCCTTCGGAAGAGCAACGGATCCGTAAGGTGACGGAAATAAACTGAAATCAGCGCCGCAATAGCGGTTCAGCTTGCCGAGCAAAAGCGCATGCGACAAGCCGTAAACGGGAGATGATGTGAACGCGCCGCTGACTGCCGGATGCGCCATGATCGGAAGGGGGATTTCCCTGTCTTCAGCAAGGCTCTGCATCACATCTAAACCGTAAGCGAACACATTCAATAAAAGCGCGTCCGCCCCGAGTTCTGCCGCGCGCCTCGCTTTATCCCGCAATTCAGCGGTCCTTCCCGTAAGGTTTACGGCATACAGCGTTTTATGCCCCGTCTCCTCCCGGGTTTCCTTCAGGACTTGTTTTCCTTCGATAATGCGGGTTTCAAACGGAGCCAGTTCATTTTCAAAGAAAATTTCGTCATCTTTAATCAGATCCACGCCGCCGAGCGCCTGCTGTCTGAGCTGTTCTTTAATGTCGGCGAGATCCCGTCCGATCACGCCTTTAAATATGCTCATCAGAAGCGGTCTTTCAAATTCGCCCAGCAGTTTGCGGATGCCGTATATACCGAATTTCGGCCCGGGAAGGGAGCGTTTAAACCCTTCGGAAAATTCAAGATCAGTCAATTTTATTTTTCCGTCCAGTGACAGCTTTCCGAATACCGTCGTCAGGACGGCCGGAATATCTCTTGAAAAGTTCGCCTCGGGATAGGCGATGGTGATGACGGATTGTGTTTCGTTTTCTGAGGTTCCTTCTATCTCCTCAACTTTTACGACCCGCCCTTTATGTTTTCTGAGCTGTTCCTGCTTCACCAGAGGCAGGTCAGTCCAGGAGCCTACCGTCAGCCCCGCCGCAATCTGCTCCGCCCGCTTTTCACTGTCCGTTGTGTCTGTCAGAAGATATGTTGCCAATACTTCGCTCATGCGTGAACGCCTCTCTTTCTTTCGCAAAACATAAAAAAACCTCTTCCGTATGAGCAGAAAGAGGCTTCGTGTTATGTCCGAATCTTATCTCTCAGCTCCTGCTGCAAGAATTAGCACCGTGCTTTATCAGTCGGTTGCCGGGCTTCATCGGGCTCGTCCCTCTGCCTGCTCTTGATAAGAATAATGATTTTATAAAGTATTTTGAATTATCGCATTGTTATCCTGATATGTCAATGCTTTTTCGGGTGAAAAGATTCAGTTTCCCGATCCGTTCCGCAGCTTCTTTAAGTCTTTCTTCACTTGTCAGAAGACCGACTCTTATATAGCCTTCCCCCCATTTTCCGAACCCGTTTCCGGCAGCGACCGCGACATCCGCTTTCTCGAGCAGCAGATCTGAAAACGACTGTGACGTATAACCGTCAGGCACAGGGAGCCATGCAAAAAAGGAGCCCGCCGGAGCCGTCACATCCCAGCCAATATCGCGGCAGGCTTCAATCCATGCATTGCGTCTCGATTCATATCTGTCATTTTGCGCTGCGACGCATGTCTGATCCGCTAAAAGAGCGGCTGCCGCCGCCTGCTGCGCCGCGGGAAACAGGCTGACAAACATATGATCCTGATAAAGGTTGATCGCTTCGATGACAGAAGCGTTTCCGACGGCAAATCCGACCCGCCAGCCCGCCATATTATACGTTTTGGACAAGGTATAGATTTCGATTCCCGTCTCTTTTGCGCCTTCGGTCTGCAAAAAGCTCAGCGGTTTATGCCCGTCAAAGCCGACGGCTCCGTACGCGAAATCATGAACGACACAAATGCCGTTTTGCTCCGCAAAACCGACCGTCTCCTCGAAAAACGCCTCTGTCGCCACAGCGCCGGTCGGATTATTCGGATAATTGAGATACAGCAGCTTCGCCTCACTCCGCACCTTTTCAGGAATTACGCTGTAATCAGGGAGAAACCCTCTTTCTTCTGTCAGCGGCATCATTTCCATTTTCGCCTTCGCAAGGGCGACGCCTGACCAGTAATCAGGATATCCGGGATCAGGCACCAGAATGGTATCTCCCGGGTTTAAAAGACATTGCGGAAGCTCAACAAGTCCCGCCTTGCCTCCGAACAGCACAGCGACTTCCGTTTCCGGATCAAGCGTGACCCCGTACTCCCTTTCATAAAATGCAGCGGCTGCTTTTTTGAAGCTGTAAGCGCCCCGGAATGATGAGTATTTATGATTTTCCGGCCTTTCGACGGCGCGCTTCATTTCTTCAACGATATGCTGAGGCGTCGGCTGATCAGGGTTTCCCTGCCCTAAGTTGATGACGTCTCTGCCTTCTTTCAGCTTTTGATTCACTTTTTGCACCAATGATGCGAAAAATTGTTCCGGCAGCTGTTTGAGTACATCTGAGATTTCAAAGTTCATATTTTCACCTTCTAAAAATGTCTTGAAATGATAGTCCATCATCATATATGGTTAAATAAAAAAAGTAAAGAGAAACTTGAGGTGTTAAAAAATGAAATGGACCGTTTCCTGTTTGCAATTTGATATTTCATACGGAAATCCTTCAGAAAACTTTAAAAAAGCAGAATCTTTGATTGAGCAAGAAAGCCGCCATGCGGATGTAATCGTGCTTCCTGAGTTGTGGACGACCGGCTATGATCTCACACGGCTAGACCAGCTGGCGGATGAAAACGGCAAAGTTTCGGAACAATGGCTTAAAGAAACGGCAAAAACATACAACGTACACCTCGTTGCCGGATCTTTTGCGGTCAAAGAAGGCGAAAATGTCTATAACACCATGTACATCGCCGATAACAGCGGACAGATCGTGAAGCGGTATCAGAAAGCCCATCTGTTTCAGCTGATGGATGAACACCTTTACTTAGCAGCAGGAAACAGCGACGGTTCCTTTGAGCTTGACGGTGTCAAGTGCGCCGGGCTGATCTGCTATGATATCCGTTTCCCCGAATGGATCAGAAAGCATACGTCTCAGGGCGCGAATGTCCTGTTTATCTCTGCGGAATGGCCTCTGCCCCGCCTTGATCATTGGCGAAGCCTGCTTATCGCCAGAGCAATTGAAAACCAATGTTTTGTCGCAGCCTCTAACTGCACGGGGTCCAATCCCGATAATGAATTTGCCGGCCACAGCCTGATTATTGACCCGTGGGGCCGGATTTTAGCCGAAGGAGACCTGACGGAAGGCGCAGTCCGGGCGGAAATCGATGTGTCAGAAAGCGCGGCCGTTCGCGGAACCATTCCGGTTTTCCAAGACTTGCGGCGTGATTTATATTAATTTTCAAAAAAACGTTGACAAGAATATCCGGCACCTGCTAATATTTTCATCAACTGATTAATCCGAATTGTGATACAAATCAATATATTTTCTCTTATCGAGAGTTGGGCGAGGGATTGGCCTTTTGACCCCAACAGCAACCGACCGTAATTCCATTGTGAAATGGGGCGCGTACATTTTGCGCCGAGACGATTGTCTCATAAGGCACGGTGCTAATTCCATCAGATGTTATCTGAGAGATAAGAGGCGGACTGCACTGTTTCAGCCTCCTTCTCTTTCAGAGAAGGAGGCTTTTTTTCGGGCGTATTCTCCGTCACGATCTCTTACTGCCACTACATAATTGGAGGGTAAATCCATGTCAGCAACTAAAACAAGTCTTTATGAACAATTAACAGAAAGCTCCGCCGCCGCGTTAGCCGTCAAGCTCGGCTTATTCCAAAGCAAAAGCACTCTGACATGCCGTGAAATCGGCGACGGCAATTTAAATTATGTCTTTCATGTTTACGATAAAGAAAACAAAAAAGGACTGATTATTAAACAGGCAATCCCTTACGCGAAAGTCGTCGGTGAAAGCTGGCCGCTTACCATTGACCGGGCGAGAATCGAAAGCAGCGCCCTCATCCGCCAGGGCGAACACGTGCCGCACCTCGTTCCGGCCGTTTACTATTCCGATACTGAGATGGCCGTCACGGTTATGGAAGACCTCTCCCATTTGCGGATTTCAAGAAAAGGGCTGCTGGAAGGGCAGCATTATCCGAACTTATCAGTTCATATCGGTGAATTTTTAGGGAAAACGCTTTTTTACTCATCCGATTATGCGCTTGATGCGAAAGTAAAACAGCAGCTCGCAAAGCAGTTTACAAATCCTGAGCTTTGCAATATTACAGAAAGGCTTGTGTTTACAGAACCGTTTCTCGACCATGAGACAAACGATTTTGAAGAGGAACTGCGCCCATACGCAGAAAAAGTTTGGAACAATTCCCGGCTGAAAGAAGGCGCTGACGAATTGAAAGCCATCTTTCTGAATTCCGCGGAAACATTGGTTCACGGCGATCTGCACACGGGAAGCATCTTCGCAGATGAACATGAAACAAAGGTGATTGATCCCGAGTTTGCTTTCTTCGGACCGATCGGGTTTGACATCGGCCAATTTATCGCCAATCTGCTCTTAAACGCCCTTAGCCGCGACGGTGACGACAGACAGCCGTTATATGACCATACTGCCGCCTTATGGGATACATTTGTGAAAACATTCAGTGAAGCATGGGAGAAAGACTGCCTGCCTTCCCGCAGACACCTGCTGGAAGACACACTGAAAAACGCGTTTGAGGAAGCGGTCGGTTTTGCGGGATGCGAATTGATCCGGCGCACGATCGGACTCGCCCATGTGGCTGACTTAGATGAAATCACTCCGTTTGACAAACGAATCGAACGGAAGAAGCTGGCGCTTGAGATCGGCGCCTATTATATCGAAAACAGAAAAAAACTGAAGCATATCACCGAGGTTCTGGACCAATTTAAGCTCCGTGTAAAGGAATGATGCAGCATGACCAATGAATTTGCCATCCCCCGTTCTGTAGAATGGAAAGAAACCTACATTCGCATTTTAAATCAGCAAAAGCTTCCCGACGTCACTGAATATGCGGAACTTGAAACAAAGGAAGATGTATTCGACGCGATTGTCACGCTGAAAGTAAGGGGCGCCCCGGCCATCGGTATAACCGCGGCGTTCGGGCTCGCGCTCTCCGCCAAGTCGTTTGAAGCCCGCGACCTTTCAGATTTCCGACGTCAGTTCGCGGATGTCAAAGCGTATTTAAACAGTTCAAGGCCCACTGCCGTCAACCTCGCGTGGGCGCTTGACAGACTGACGGATTCCATCAGGGATGCGATCTCAATCAATGAAGCGAAGACAACGCTCGTTCATGAAGCCATTCAAATTCAGATTGAGGATGAAGAAACATGCCGTATGATCGGCCAAAATGCGCTGCACCTTTTTAAAAAAGGCGACCAGATCATGACCATCTGCAATGCGGGCTCGATTGCCACAAGCCGGTACGGTACGGCGCTTGCTCCCTTTTACTTAGCGAAACAAAAAGACCTCGGCCTTCATATCTACGCATGTGAAACAAGACCCGTTCTCCAAGGATCACGGCTGACGGCGTGGGAGCTGATGCAGGGCGGAATTGATGTCACGCTCATTACCGACAGCATGGCCGCCCATACAATGAAGGAAAAACATATTTCTGCAGTCATTGTCGGCGCTGACAGAATTGCAAAAAACGGTGATACGGCCAACAAAATCGGAACGTACGGCCTCGCTATTTTGGCAAACGCCTTTCAAATTCCGTTTTTTGTGGCCGCACCGCTTTCGACATTTGACTTGCAGATTGAAAACGGCGATCAGATTCCGATTGAAGAAAGAGATCCGGATGAAGTCAGACAGATCTCCGGCATACGCACCGCTCCCGAGGATGTTCCGGTCTTCAATCCGGCCTTTGACATCACACCGGGCAGCCTGATTTCCGGCATTATAACCGAGAAAGGAATTGTGACCGGTTCTTACACGGAAGAAATTGAACAATTATTCGCTGACTGCCAGCTGAGCTGAAAAACCGCTGATGATATTGCCTCAGGCAATGTCAGCGGTTTTTTTGTCTGCACAATGTAATCACTTCATCTTTTTGGACGGCTGTAATGAGATGCATTTTAAAAAACAGCTCTGCATAACCGGCTATCTTCTGCGGACGGCTCATTTTCATCAGGCTTCGTCCTCCTTTTTCATCAGACCAACTTTTTTCACTTAATAAAATGATATGTCGGACGTGAAAAAACGGAACGTGCCATACGCTCTATTTTTCTTTATAAGATATTTGTTCGATGTTCAGGAGCACCGCTTTTACATCCGTCTTCGTGCCCGCGTATCCCGTTAAGGCGCTGTTTTTGCCGATTACCCGATGGCACGGGATCAAAATGGGCAGCCGGTTTCGTTTATTGGCTTGTCCGATGGCGCGCACCGCTTTCGGTTTTCCGATCGCTTCAGCCATATCGCCGTAGCTTCGGGATTCCCCGTAAGGAATCATCGTCAACGCGTTCCATACCCTTTCCTGAAAGGGTGTGCCTTTTTGTCTCAGAGGCAGAGAGAATTGCTTTCTTTCTCCTGAAAAATAGGATGTCAGCTGCTGTTTCGCCTCCGACAGCAAAGCGGTTTCGCACGGCTTTACGCCGGGCGCGTCTTTCCGCCATTTCTCAAAATCTTCCCCGGTGAGAAACAGGCCGGTAATAAAGCTCTCTTCCTCTGTTACGATGACGGTTCCAAACGGCGCTTTCACACTTGTAAAACAGATCATTCCCCGCTCCTTCTTTCCTCGGTATTCTGCCGGACCGGAAGCGTCAAATGAAAAACCGTGCCCTTCCCTTCTTCACTTTCCACATGAATGCGGCCCTGATGCTCTTCGATGATTTTATAACTGACCATGAGGCCGAGGCCCGTTCCCCTGTCTTTTGTCGTGTAAAATGGTTCACCCAGACGTTTTAATTTGTCTTCGGAAATGCCTGTTCCTTCATCTTGAATAGAAATCAAAATGTGGTCTTGATCAGAAGACTGAATGGTCACGTAGATATTGCCGCCGCCCGGCATGACTTCAATGGCGTTTTTTAAAATATTGATAAACACCTGTTTTAATTGATTCGGTTCACAGTAAATCGGCGGGATGTTTCCGGTCAGGTTCAGATGGATCTGCACATTGACAAGATTGGCCTGGGCATTCAAAAGATCAGCCGTGTCTTTCATAATCTGCGTCACGTCTTTTTCTTCATATAATATCGCCTGGGGTTTCGCTAAAATTAAAAATTCAGTGATGATAGACTCGATGCGTTTTAATTCTGAGGTAATGACGTTAAAGTACAGAGAATATTCGCCTTCAATGCTTCCTTGAAGAAGCTGAATGAACCCTTTCAGCGCCGTCATCGGGTTTCTGATTTCGTGGGCGATGCCCGCCGCCAGCTCCCCTACAACATGAAGAGTATCGGATTTCCGCAGCCTCTCTTCAAGCTCTTTGGCCTCTGTGACATCTTTAAAGATGGCCAGATTCATATTTTGAATGATATTTCTTTTGAAGGAGAATTCCAGTTTGCGGCTGTCGCTGCTGCTTAACAGGAAGGGGATTTCATTATCCATTCCTTCTAAATCAATCTTTCTGGCGGGAACACCCGCGTTTTCAATATCAAATAAAGAAAGAATATCCGGAACGGTGTACGCTCTCAGCTCCTCATCCGGCATACCGAGTATACGGCTTGCGAGAGGATTCGCGTCAATAATGCGGAATTGGTTGTCAAATAAGACCTTGCCGTCCATTGAGCCGTTGAATACTTTTCTGAATTTCAGCTCGCTTTCCCGCAATTCTTTTTCCATCCGCTTACGATCGCTGACATTTCTTAAAATGGTTAAATGCTGACCTTCAAGTATGGTTCGTTTTGATGTGAATTCCAGCTCTTTAAATTGGCCGTTTGCCATCTGAAACAGCATCTCTTCACGGATTTCTCCGTATTTTTCATATTTTTTCTTAATCTGCTTATATTTTTTCTGCGGATCAACGATAAACGTACATAAATTCCGCTCCACCAGCTTATCCATCGGCAGTTCGAAAATGCGGCACGCCGATTCGTTTGCTTTGGCAATCTTTCCGTCATCAGACCAAATGACAATCGCGTCCATGGCGTTTTCAAAAATTTCGCGGAATCGCTCTTCGCTTTTAAAGAGTTTCAATTCCATCAACCGTTTCTCTGTTATGTCTCTCATAATAGACATGTAGAACCCACTGATTAAGTTGGACGTAATCGTAAATTCAAACAGCTTCTCTTCGCCGGACCGAAGCTTGACAGGCAGTTCTCCTTTGGCGTTTCCTTTTCTGCGGAGGGTTTCCCAGATTTCTTTCAGATGCTTTTTGTTTTCTCCGTCGGTAAAATGGCGGAGCGACAGATGGGACAATTCATTCTGGCCGATCTCAAAGCTTTTGCAAAAAGAGAGGTTCGCATCAATAAACCCGCCGTCCTTATCAAACAGCACGATGCCGTCGACAGCCCTGTCAAACAAATCTTTAAACAGCTGCTCGTTCATGGAGAATTCGCGCTCTAATATTTTTTTAGAGGAGATATCCCTCATCACCACAAAAAAATAATCCTCCCCAATTCCGTCTCTGGCGAGGAATTCAATGTATTTCGTCGCGCCGCTGTCAAGCTTAATCGGCACCTCTTTCCACAGATGGCCTTTTTTTAAAAACTTTTTCACGGCCTTATTCAGTTCTTCCTGAGGCACGGAATATAAAAAATCCAGGACGGAGCGGTTAATGAGGCTCTCTGCCTCAATCTGCATCATCCGGGCCGCAGCCTCGTTCGCCTGGACGATTTTCATTTCCTTACGGCATATAAAAATGGCATCAAGCGTGTTATTCATAATCACGTGATACCGGTTCAAATCACTCTTCAGGCGGTCATTTTCCTCTTTCATCCGCTTCAGCTGCTCTTTCAGCGACTCTTTTGTTTGCAAATCCAGAGTTTCAGCCATTCAGTACACTCCTTCTTCAAAAACCTATCCTTCAATATTTCTACAAAATACCTCATCTTCCTTCATTCGCCCTATACATTTCAGAAAATTTCAATGATATGACAAGTTAAAGTCTTTTTCTACGATCCTTACCTCCCCATTACATCATCCTAACAATCCCTTTTGTCCTCCTTCAATTTTTTATTTTTTATTTTAAAATGAACAACAACAGGAAATAATCATGCAGTGGATGATTTTTGAAGAGAAGGTGATGCTATGACAAAATCGCGAGACAGTTACTTTGACAACGCCAAGTTTATCTTGATTTTTCTGGTGGTGTTCGGCCATATCCTCCGGTCATTTATTAACGGAAATGAGTTTATGCTCCATCTCTACAAATTCATTTATACTTTTCATATGCCGGCCTTTATCCTGGTTTCCGGCTATTTCGCAAAAAACTTTAAGCGGAAAGGTTATGTGAAGAAGCTGGCTGTGAAGCTGATTATTCCGTACCTGATTTTTCAGGGCATTTACTCGGTTTTCTACTATTTGATTCAGGATGAAAGCATGACAAGCGTCAATCCAATTGATCCGCAGTGGTCTCTCTGGTTTTTAGTCAGCTTATTCTTTTGGAATCTGCTGCTTTATCCTTTTACAAAGCTGCCGAAGATGTGGGCGCTTGGGGCGAGCTGCGGGCTTGCCGTCATGATCGGGTATCTTGATTTTATCAGCAGCACGCTGAGTCTTTCACGGACGTTTGTCTTTCTTCCGATGTTTCTCGTCGGGTTTTATTTAAAGAAACAGCACTTTGATTTGCTTCGGGCTAAAAGAGGCAGGCAGATTGCCGCCGGCGTACTGGGGATTGTTTTCCTGTTATGCTGGTGTATTGATTTTGATTACTCGTGGCTGTTCGGATCGGAGCCTTATTCCACATTCGGCACAGTGTCGCTGTTGAGCGGTCTGTCGCGCATCGGCTGGTATGTTTTGGCCTTTGCCGCCACTTTCAGCTTTTTGGCGCTCGTTCCGCAAAGGCGTTATTTCTTTACGAAATGGGGTACGAGAACGTTTTACGTGTATCTGCTGCATGGATTCATTATAAAAACGCTGCGGCAGATCGGGCTTGAAGATCACTTGTCTGATTATCAGAATTTAGTCATGCTCTTAATTTTAACGGCCGCTCTTACGTCCATTCTCTCCAGCAATGCGGTGAAAACGGCCGCACAGCCGTTTATTGAGCTGCGGATAACCGGCTTGCTTGAAGCGGTGAAAGGAACAAGAAACGGTGTTTATTCGAAATAATGCAAAATACCTCTTAAGCGTTGCCGCCTAAGAGGTATTTTTTATTGTTTGCCGTCTTCTTTTTTCTTTGGCTTCGTCTGCTCAAGCGTTTCAATCCATTTTCCGGCGTTATAATCACCGAGCTCGCTTGCAAACTCTTCTTCAAGCAATTTAGGGTCCATCGGCTTTTTATGGTTTTGCATGTCTTTGCTGTGGCGGTTTTTTTTCTTCATGTTACTCGCCTCCTTGTTTGCCGTGTTTTGATTTGCGGTTTGCGCCTCTCAGTCCGGGATCACCGTCATATTGTGTTTTGTATGCATCTTTGTCCATGCTCTCAGTCGGTGTGTTGTTGTTGGTCAAAGCTTCATTCTTTGCTGCTTTGCGTTTCATTTGATTTCCTCCTTCTGTCAGCAAATCTGTTTTGAATTCATTAAGCATTTTTTTTAAGTCGCGCACTGTCACGTTTTTGGCCTCATCAATGAGTTCATAGCCGATCTGTCCGTTCGGCTCAAGCAGCACATATTTAAAATCTTGAATGTCTCCGAGGCCTTCCTGCCTGATCCTCATTGACAGCTGAGCTTCGGTAAAACGCATTTTTTTTAAATTTTCCGGGATGATTTTTCCGTTTCTGACAACGGCGACGGTTTTTCCTGAAAATAAAAACTCAAAAAAGCTTGATTTGATTTCTAAATATTCCATCAGGATTAATACCGCAATAAAAATCGCCGCCGCGAAAATGGTTTCCCGTAAATTATGTTCAATAAACGGCTGAATAATAATCGAGCCGATCGAAATCATGATGACTGTCTGGGTCACCGACAGCTGGCTGATTGATTTCCGTCCGGCAATCCGCAATAAAAAGGTACCGACCGCTATCATAACTACCGACTTCCAAAATACGGCAAACAATGACGTCACCTCTTTACAAGTAGAATCTCCAGAGAAACTGTTTCCACTCATCCATTTTACGGCAATAAAAAACACCGCTTTCTGAAAAGCGGTGTCAGCCGATAATCATTCTTTCCTTCGGATAGTGATAATTTG
The DNA here is from genome assembly GCF_046535225.1 of Bacillus sp. SIMBA_031. Lineage (NCBI taxonomy): Bacteria > Bacillati > Bacillota > Bacilli > Caryophanales > Bacillaceae > Bacillus > Bacillus sp. SIMBA_031. The sequence goes on along the minus strand of NZ_JAWRXC010000001.1, from coordinate 426,492 downwards.
CTTCGATTTCTTTTCGGCCGATCAAATAAAGGAACGTCAAAATGCCGATCCGGCCGATAAACATGACAATCATGATCACACATTTTCCGATGTCGCTTAAATGCGGAGTAATCCCAAGCGACAGGCCGGTCGTTCCGAATGCGGAACACACTTCAAAAAGCAGTCCGAGGAGCGTCTGATTTTTCTCCGTCACGGACAGAATCAGCGTCGATCCGAACACGAGCAGAATCGCCATCATCGTGACAACCAGCGACTTCATGACATCAGCCTGATGAAGCTCGCGTTTAAAGACCTTGACCGCTTTATTCCCCCGGGCAAAATGAAACAGGGCAAGCAGGTTAAGCGCAAATGTCGTCGTACGGATTCCGCCGCCGACCGAGCTCGGTGATGCGCCGATAAACATGAGGGCGCAGATGAAAAATAATGTCGGCGCCGACAGCTGGCTGATATCAATTGTCGCAAGCCCGCCGCTTCGCGTAGCGGTTGATTGAAAGAGACATAAAAATAAAACATCATGCCAGCTTTTCCCCTTCATGACATGGCTTGCTTCAAGCGCGTAAATGCCCACGGCTCCGAACAAAACGAGCATTCCGAACGTAACGGTCGTAATTTTCGTAAACAGCGTGAATGAGTATCTGCGCTGTTTTGAAAACAAAAAGTCTTTTACTTCTACGAGCACCGGAAAACCGATCGCACCGAAAATAATCAGAAGCATCGTAATAAACTGCACGAAATAGTCATGTCTGAACGGCACGAGTGAATTTCCCGTAATATCAAAACCGCCGTTTGTCGTGGCGCTGACGCTCGCAAAGAATCCGTGCAAGTACGCCTGTTCAAACGAATCATAATACGTTAAAAAATATGTTCCTAAGATGATGCCGCCTAAAAACTCGATTAATAAAATCAAAAACAGCACTTGCTTCATCAGGTTGACGATACCGGAAAACTGCGATTGATTCTGATCCACCATGATGAGCTTCCGTTCCCGCAGACCGATCCGTTTGCCCATAATGAGCCAGACGAATGTTCCGAGCGTCATGATGCCGATTCCGCCGAATTGAAGCACGAAAGCCAAAATGACAATCCCGGCCGTGCTGAATGTATCAGCCGTGTTGACGACCGTTAAACCGGTGACACTGACTGAGCTGACAGCCGTAAACAGCGCGTCTATAAACGACCAGCTGGCCCCTTGTTTGTGGGCGGCCGGCAGACTTAGCAAAATAAATGCCACCGTCACAGCAAGAAAATAATATAATGCAATCAGCTGTGCAGGCGACAAGATCTGTATGAATTTCTTCAGTTTTAATTTCATAAGATAGTTCCTTCTGCCTCTCAAATGTAGTACGTAATTATTCTAATGATATTGGGAGAATTTTTAAAGGTCTTTTAGAAAGATTTTTCATTACCTTATGTAATTTGCCGATCTTTAAACAAAAAACCTCTGAAACGATTGTCAGAGGTTTTGTTGATTATTTTGCTTCCAGCCTGCGGATGCGCTCATCGAGATCAGGGTGTGTGGAGAACAGTGACGAATGCTTTTTGCCGTTAATTTTTAACGTCTGCACCGCCGTCTGGTCCTCTTCATTCACATGTCCTGTATAAGACTTCAGCGTACGCAGGGCGTGAATCATTTTATCCTTGCCGGCAAGGTCTGCACCGCCGCGGTCAGCATGAAACTCTCTATGGCGCGAGTAGGCGAAGACGACAAGACTGCCGAGAATGGAAAAGATAATCTGAAACACGATCATCGCGATAAAATGAACGACCGGCGCGAGGTCTTCTTTGACAAAGCGGCTTGCAACCCATGCCGCGATTCGGGAAAGGAATACGACGAACGTATTGACGATTCCCTGCAGCAGCGTCATCGTGACCATATCACCGTTTGTGATGTGTGCGACTTCATGGGCAAGAACCCCTTCCACCGCAGCATCATCCATCTGCTGCAATAAACCTGAAGAAACTGCGACAAGCGAACGGCGCTTAGAAGGTCCGGTCGCAAAAGCATTGACCTCCGGGGAATGATAAATGCCGACTTCAGGCATTTTCGTCATCCCTGCGGCACGGGCCAATCTGTGCACACGGTCAACCAATTGCTGTTCTTCATAGCTGAGCGACTGTTTCTTCGGATTTAACACCCGGACGCCCATCATCGTTTTGGCCATCCATCTGGACATTCCGAGAGAAATAAAAGAACCGACAAAACCGACGACAAGACTGAACACGAGCAATGCCATCAGATCAATGCGGCCATTTTGTATATACGAGCCGACACCGGTAACGCTTGTAATAATCGTAAGCACAATTCCGATTGTCGTAATGACCAAAAGGTTCGTTAAAATAAACAGAAATATTCTTTTCGCCATAATTACCTCCGTCTTTTTTAAGATCAAAAGAACTTATTTACTTAAATTATAAATGATCTGTTTGAAAATGCAACAATTTCGACGTATGATGTTAATGTAATTCTTATTGATATTAGAAAGTAACACGTAATCAATCAGAGGTGAACCATGAACACGTTTAAACTGACCCGAACTGATATGGTCCGGCTTCTTTACGCGTTAAAAGGCCAAGGAGACGCAACCCCTCTCCAAATCTTATTGCAATCAGCGGATATGACCTTGGATGAAGCGGAAAGCCGTCTGCATATCCCTGAATTTCTGACGAGATTCGAACGAAAAAAAGAGAAAAAGGAATACGGGCTTTCAACTAACGAGATTGTCGAGCTGGGAAATCTGTGCGAGCTGACGTCTTTAAAATCAACCGCCGTCCAAAACTGGGTGAAGCGCGATATTAAAGATTTAATCGGCCACCCCTTACTCGGCAAAAAATATACAATTGAACAAGCTGTCATCCTTCTCATTGTACGTGATTTAAAATCAATTTATGACTTCGAACATATACGCGGCATATTAAAAATCGCTTTTAACACGATCACAGACAGATCAGACGACGTCATCAGCCCTATCAGGTACTATGAAAGCTGCGCCCAAGTGATTGATTATCTTCATCATAAGGCAAACCCGCCGATGAAGGAAACGAGCCTGCAGGAGCTCGTCGAAGAGCAGACGGACAAGCTCAAAGGCTGCTTTAAAGAACTCGGAAGCGGACAATGGAACGATATCAGATCCATAATCGCCGTCACGGTGCTCTCCGTTCTGACTTTCCATATTCAAGCCTCAGCCTACAAAATGATCAGCCATTTATTATAATTCATAACGCTTCTTCGCCCCGGTGTCTGCGCCGGGTTTTTTTTGCTGTACAACAATTGCCAGCATAATCAATACCGTTCCGTTTGAAACTAAAATGCGAAAACACATCTTGCCAGAGAAAAGGAGATGAAAAAGATGGCGAGCAGAAATAAACTCTTAGTTCCAGGGGCTGAGCAGGCACTTGACCAATTTAAATACGAAGTGGCTCAAGAATTCGGCGTGAACCTTAGCTCTGATACAGCAGCACGCGCAAACGGCTCTGTAGGCGGGGAAATGACAAAACGTCTTGTACAGCAGGCTCAATCACAATTAAACGGGAAAAATCAATAATGCAGCTTATTCGCCGGGACTTCTCGGCGAATTTTGATATTTATCGGCATTCTCCTTTCCGTGCCGGTAGCCGTTCGGATTCCTTCGGTCTGACGAATCTTCATGATGCCGATAGGATTCCCAATGTTCATTGCGATCATGATTCCAGTAATGATTGTAATACTTTTGCTTAGGCTCTTTGTCATTTCCGTTTTCCTGAGGATTTTGTGTTGGGGGCTGCTCTGTTTCCCCATCTTGTTCCTTCTGTGTGTTTTCCTCTGATCCGGAAGGTGCATTTTTTTCGGTTTGCTGATTGCCGTCCTGACTGTCCGGCTTCGCTTCTTCCGTACCGGGCGTTGTTTCATTGTTTCCCGGCTTCTCTGCTGCCTTTTCTTCATCAGGAGCTGTCTTTTCATCAGCCGCCGGCTTTTCTGTGTCCGGCTGCTCGCTTTGATCAGCGTCTGTTTCGGTATCTTTTTGATCTGTTTCATTGCCGTCGGTTTGCTTTTCAGGCTGTTTTTCTTCTGTTTTCTTTTCGTTTCTTCTTATGTAGCTGCCTGTTGACATCCCTTCCTGTTTTGCTTTTTCTCTTGTTTCCATATCAGATTCAAGCGATTGGACCTGGTAGGTGCCCTTATATTTTTCAGTCATGTCAGCCAGCTGTTTTTTAACGCCTTTTTTATATGTATTGTCATCTGTATTTTCATAAACCGTGGAAATTAAAATCTCTTTTGATTCCTTTACATATCCGTGCTTGCTGCAATCGGTAATAATATTACTGATGACTTCCTTAAAATCGCTGCTTTTCCAATCTCCGATGTCACTGATGACCTGTTTGGCGTCATGGTTCAGCGGTGTCAGTTCAATGACTTCATATTTGCTGTTTAAAGCCATTTCAATGCTGGGATTAATGTCAAGCGTCATATACGCGTAAGCTTTGTTATCAGAAAAAACCGGGAGCAAAATTAAAATAAACAAAATAATAGCAGTCATCGTAAACACTCCCAATTTAAAAGGGCGCAGTTTCAGAAAATCAAAAAAGCTGGCCCTTCTTCCCATACGCGTTTCGCCTTCGAACGTAATTTCCTCTCCGATTTCACAAGTGCGGTGATCATTTTTTGTTTTTAAAAATTGTCCGTCAGGGGTTAGCAACGTGACGAATTTTTTATTTTTCTCTACTATGATCCCTCTTCTCATGAGTGCAACACCCCTTTAAGATAATCTTTTAAATAAATATAATCACCGGTAATAATAATACTCATGGCGATGATATATTTTCGGTTCCGTTCGATCGTTTTTCTGCTGACCGACACGAGCTGCTCCAGCTGTTTGACAGGAAGCTGTTTTTTCTGGTGCAAAATGGACGCCAGCTCTTCATTTTCAACAAGCGTGTAGGCTACCTTAATCGCATTCTGCCTCGCATCTGTATGCTTCGGCGATTGTTCCAGCAGCTCTTTAAAAGACAGGCCGTATTCTTTGAGCTGCTTCTGAAAAAAAAGAATTTCTTCCCGGCGCTGTTCCTGTTCTATCTGTTTGCGGTATTCATCAATGGAAAGCTCCGCTTCGATAAGGCTCTGCGAAGATTCCTGGTCGTCGCCTTCCTGCACATCCATATTGATATGCTGAGCGGTTCTTGCTTCTTTTCTGATATAGTCTATCACTTTTCTTTTTATAATCAGCTCTGCAAATGCAAGCAGCGAATTACCTTTTTCAGCCGAATATTTTTCAATGGCTTCGTTAAACGCGATCAGCCCGATGCTGAATTCGTCGTCTTTTTCATCTATATATCGTTTACAAACGGATGAAACCGTCTTCGCGATAAAAGGCTTATATTGCTGTATTAAATCGTTCTGCAGATCTTTGTCGCCTTTTTGTATTTTTTCAACAGATGTTTCAAGCGTTTGCTTCTTTTTTCCCAATTTAAACAAAAGGCTAAGCACTGGTTTCACCTCAGTTCCTCCCTATAACTACTCATAATCATAGCTAATTTAGTAGGGATTCGCAAAGGAAGAAAAAGAGAAATCGATTTCATTTGTCTCAATTATGACAAGCCAATAAAACGTACTATACATGATTTCGTGCCCCCATGCAGAATTAAGGGGGTTTTCTCTGTGTTTTTTGTAACAATGCTGTTATAAAATTGTTATCATATGTCTTAAATGTAAGCGTTTCAAACAAAAAAGGGAACCTGCTTTTTAAAAAGTCAGACTCCCTTTTTGATCATTTTACGCGTGTTCTCTTTTTTCCGATTCCGCACCAGACTCTATTTGTTTTGCTCCTGACATAAACCATCCGCAAACCGCAATGGCAGCCAGAACCGCCCAGAAAATGATTTTCCAGGCCGCCGAATGGATGACATCTGCCGGAATGATACCGAGTTCCTCATGGGCCAATGTATAAAGAGCGAGCTTCACGCCTACCCATCCGACAATCACAAATGCCGCCGTTTCAAGGCCCGGCCTGGTTTTCAGTAAGGATACGAACATTGATGCCGCAAAACGCATAATGATTAAACCGATTACGCCGCCGGCTAAAATAACGAGAAACTGACCGCCGTCCAAGCCGCCGATGGCAGGAAGCTGTGTTCCCGGGAGCGTCACGGCAAGCGCGACCGCCGCTAAAATGGAGTCAACGGCAAAAGCGATGTCCGCGATCTCCACTTTCAAGACAGTCTGCCAAAACCCGCTTTCTTTCTGCGTTTTCTGACCGTTGTTATCTTTAAATACATACCGCTTCAGCAAATGGCTGACCGCAATGTAAAACAGATATAAAGCGCCGACGGCCTGGACCTGCCAAACATTCACCAGAAAAGAAATGGCGAACAGCGACCCGAAACGCAAAATAAATGCGCCCGCCAATCCGTAAAATAAAGCCTTCTTCCTTTGTTTTTCAGGAAGATGCTTCACCATCACAGCCATCACCAGCGCGTTATCCGCCGCCAAAATCCCTTCCAGCCCGATTAAAACGAGAAGAACCCATCCATACTCCAATAATAATGCAAAGTCCAATCCATTCCCTCCGTTTCTTTTTTCTATCATCCGAGCTTATACCGGCGGTTTTTTTACACAAAAAAGACCTTTGCCGATATAAGGCAAAGGTCTTGCTAGACATGAATGATTGGCATGCCAACAAAGCCGATGGATATGATCCATGAATTGACGACTTTGTTTCCGGATTATCCGGACGCTACTCCCCTTTGGGATTTCAAGAAATATTTGTTTATACGCTCATGATAAAGCCTGTTTCATCATTTGTCAACGCTTAACTTTTTTAACAAATCGAGAAATTTTTTCTGTTTTGGCCCGCTGTTTTCTCTTCTTTAAAAACATCCAAAGTATGAGAAGCAACACAATGAATATACCGAGCGGCAGCATATATTGATCGAGGATGGAACCGACGCTTTTCCAATTTTCCCCGAGTTTCATTCCGAGGTATACGTAAGCAAATGTAATCGGCAGCATCGCTGCATATGTATATAGAGAGAACACCCAGACATTCATCTTCGCAATGCCGCACGGCAAAGAAATCAGTGTCCTGACCCCCGGTATAAAACGGCCGCTGAACGCGACCAAACCTCCGTGCTTCTGAAAGAAATCATCTGATTTCTGCAGGGATTCGGGTTTTATCCATATATACTTTCCATATTTCAGCAAAAACGGCCGACCGCCCAGCCTGCCGATTCCATATAAGACAAGCGGACCTGAAACACCGCCGAGCGAACCGGCAAACACGGTCCCGGCAAGCGTCATATCCCCTTTTGAGACCCAATATCCCGCAAGCGGAAGAACAATTTCCGCCGGGATGAATTCTATACTGAGCGCCAAAAAAATTCCGGCGTAAGATAAGCTTTTAAACGCTTCAATTATTGATATGATGAAATCTTCGATGATCTATCACTCCCGGCTTACGTCTATATTCCGAAACTTAAGAATGATTTTAACACAAAACCTTGAGTCTGAAATATCTTTTAGACATGCCCGTTATAAATGTGAGTCGTTTCAGATCGGTATAGCGGGAGGGAATAAGCGCAATACAACGTCCCGCCTGTCTCCTGATTGCTTGTCTGGCGGCGGTTATATCACTTAAGTTCTCCGGAAAAATTACCCTTCGCGGTAAGCGGCGGCTGACCGCAGATTCAGTTCATATGGGAGCGGGAAATTTTCTCAGTCACTACATGGGAATGCGGGGCATTTCCCGGGGAATGATTTTCAGGGACTTCAGCGCTTTAAAGAACTTACCGATTCACTGATTGTAAATCAAGAATTCATTTCCTTTTCAGCCGACCATTTCCGCTGAGGAAATGGAACAGCCGCTCCATGCCGCATCACCCATAAGTTGCTACACATGGAACGGACCCGTTTATCCACAATAAAAGACAAAAAGGAGTTTTTATTCATGCACACGATGTGGAAGGGTTCGATCAGTTTCGGCCTCGTCAATATCCCGGTCAAGCTCTTTGCGGCCACTGAAGATAAAGATATAAAATTCCGCAGTCTTCATAAAGAAGACCATGCGCCGATTAAATACGAAAAAATCTGCACCGGATGTGAAAAGAGTCTGGAGCCTGATGAAATCGTGAAAGGCTATGAGTATGTAAAAGGGAAATACGTCATTATGACAGACGAAGACTTGAAAGACGTAAAACAGGAACATGAAGAAAAGGCGGTTGAGATTGTTGACTTTGTCCAGCTGCAGGAAATTGATCCGATTTATTTTAACCGGTCTTATTATGTCGGGCCGGGAGATAACGGCACAAAAGCCTATACACTTCTGCGGGAAGCGCTGAGGACGACGGGTAAAATCGGGATTGCCTCCATTACGATCCGCTCTAAACAGCAGCTTGCGATTCTTCGCGTGTATGACAACTGCATCGTGATGGAATCCATTCATTATCCGGATGAAGTCAGAAATGCCGGACATGTGCCGGGCGTTCCCGAGCAGACAGCCGTTAATGAAAAAGAGCTGCAGACGGCGATTACGTTAATTAATGAGCTGACAACCGAGTTTGACCACGAACAATACGAAGACACATACCGGAAAGCCCTTCTCGCTAAAATTAACGATAAGCTCGAACATGAAGAAGCGGGCGTGACACCGGCTGCTGCCGGCCCGCGCGAAGATGTCATCGATCTTGTCAGCGCGCTTCAGGCAAGCATTGACCGGACAAAGCGGCCGGATCGCGAACAGGCTGCACCGGCGCGGACAAAAGACGCCGCGTCAGCAGGCGGCGGAGGCAAAAAGAAGAAGACGACCAGACAAAAAGCCGGAACGTCTTAATCATGGTGCTGACGATGCAGCCGATTTTGACCTCTGTACCGCCTGAAGGCAGTGAGTGGCGCTATGAGGTAAAGTATGACGGATTCCGCTGTCTTCTCCGCATAGACGAAAGCGGCGTTACATTAACCAGTAGAAACGGACAGACGCTGACGAATCAATTTCCCGAAATCACGGCTTTTGCGGCCCGGTGTTTTCAGCACATGAAAGACAGGTTTCCCATTACGCTTGACGGAGAGCTTGTCTATTTAATCAATCCGTACAGAGCGGACTTTGAGCATCTTCAAATCCGCGGACGTTTAAAACGGACGGAAGCAATTGAAAGCACCGCTGATAGACGGCCGTGCCGCTTTCTGGCATTTGATCTCCTCGTTCTGGAAGGCGCCGGCACCGTCTCATTACCGTATGTGAAACGGAAACGCGCCCTTTCCAAACTGCTTAAAGAAGCAAATCTTCCCGCCTGCCCTCATCACTTAGCGGAAGAAGCGATTCAATACATTCCGGAACACACTGACTTTGATGCGCTTTGGGACAAGGTCGTCCGCCATGACGGAGAAGGTATCGTAGCAAAAAGGGCTTCCAGCGGCTGGGCGGAAAATAAACGCTCTCCCGACTGGCAAAAGTATAAACATATGAAAACGGCACATGTGCTATTAACCGGGTTTAACCCGAAGAACGGGTATGTAACGGCCTCTGTTTTAAAAGACGACACCGCCGTCCCGATCGCTTCCGTTTCCCACGGCATGCAGGCGGAAGAAAAAAACGCCGTCAGAACCATTATGGAGACCCATGGAAAAAAACAAAAAAGCGGCGAGTATACACTTGAGCCTTCTATCTGCATGACCGTGCAGTATTTAACCATATTGCAGGACACGCTGCGTGAAGTATCTTTTGTGTCTTTTCAGTTTGAAATGGATTGGACGGAATGCACGTATCAGCAGCTTATCCTTCACTCTAAAACGCTGCCGCCGAAGCTGCAGTTCACAAGCCTGGATAAGATTGTTTTTAAAAAACGTGAAAAAACGAAAGCAGATTTCCTTAGTTATATGGTGAAAATGAGCGATTTTCTTATGCCCTTTCTTAAAGATCGGGCCGTCACGGTGATCCGTTATCCGCACGGCGCGCCTGGCGAATCTTTTTTTCAAAAAAACAAACCGGACTACACGCCGGACTTTGTCTCAAGCGTGTTTGACGGGAGCCACGAGCACATCGTATGCAGCAGCATACCGTCACTTTTATGGCTGGCTAATCAGCTGGCGCTTGAATTTCACGTTCCGTTTCAGAAAGTTCATTCTGAAAGGCCCGCAGAGATTGTCATTGACCTTGATCCCCCGTCAAGGAATGATTTCCCTATGGCTGTGGAGGCTGCGCATGTGCTGAAACAGCTGTTTGATTCATTCAGTATTACGTCATTCCCGAAGCTCTCCGGAAATAAAGGCATTCAGCTCTACATCCCGCTTTCACCGGAAGCATTCACCTATGAAGAAACCCGTGCGTTCACAATGCTCATCGCCGATTATTGCGTCAGGACGCGCCCGGATCTTTTTACGACAGAGCGGTTTATCAAAAACCGAAACGGCAGGCTCTATCTAGATTATTTGCAGCATGCCGAAGGGAAAACCATTATCGCCCCCTATTCGACCCGGGGCAACGAACTGGGAACGGTTGCGGCTCCCCTTTATTGGAGCGAAGTCAACTCCTCTTTAACACCTGATGATTATACGATCGATACAGTAGTGAACCGCGTCAGGACAGAGGGAGATCCGTTTTATGATTTTTACCGGAATCCGCAGGACGGCCCGCTTTCAATCGTGCTTGAGCAAATCAAGAGAAAGAGCTGACGCTTTTTGTCAGCTCTTTTCAGTCTGATATGTGCACATCAATTTTTCTTTGGAAATAAATAAATAGCAGGAGTAAGGAATGTTTTTGAGGGTGAGCTGTTTTGCAGTAAAGTATAAAATGGGAATATGGGCCGCTTTCTTAAACAGCCTGTAGCAGCCGCTGGACGGTTTTATCACATCAAAACCGAGTCTCGCCGCTCCTTTATGAAGCATTGTAATGCCGACGACTCCCTTAATCTCGTCTTTCCGTTTATGCTCGTTAATATAATCCGCTAAATGAGGCATGGATTGATATACCTTCTGATATAGCATAATCCCCCTTCTGACCGCGCTTTCAATAGGCTGCAGCTCTTTCAGGAGTTTGACATTATGAAGATGAATCTTAACTAACACGTCGTTTTTTTTAATTCTGGTTCCGTCGCTCAGGATGACTTCTTTTCCTTTATATCTAGTCAAACGGACGCGGAATACATTCGATTGCCGTTTATCAATCAGCGTCAGCCGGGTAAAGAAGAAATAAAGCGGATCAAGTAAGTACCATATAGACAGCAGACAGCTTCTCACATGTTCACCTTCTTTATATTCAAAGCACCCTCATATTTTGGCATGGGGCATGTCACATTATGATTGGTAAATAATGATGCCGACCTGTATCAGCTTATGCAAAAACCGCTTCAGGCTCTACTGTCCGGAACAGAAAAAAAACACTCTTCGTGAAGAAGAGTGTCTGTATCCGCTTTCTTTTAACGGAAAAGCAAATGCTGGCTGTGAATTCCCGCTTTTTTCAGTAGGGCTATCAGCTGTTCCTGTTCCTCAGGCATAAGTCCTGAAAACGCTCTCGCAATTCTCAATGAATGAATCGGATAAATTTTATCCAAATACTCGTTTCCTTTATCAGTTAAATGGGCGTAAACAGACCGTTTGTCCTTCGGGTCTTGTTCTCTGACCAAAAACCCGTTTCTTTCAAGCTTGTCGATGACATAGGTGACATTCCCGCTGACAAGCAAAAGACGCGACCCGATTTGCTGAAGCTTTTGCGGTCCTCTCGTATAGAGCAGCTCCAAAACGGCAAATTCAGTCGGATTAAAACCGTGTTCTTTACTGTCTCGGATGCTGTGTTCAGACACACTCTTGAAAGCCCTTGCAAAAACTTTGTACAAATTCATCGAACGCATCACTTCTTCTTCGTTAAATGATAATCTCATCATATCTACCCCGTATTTAAGATTTTTATAAAAAAATAATGTAAACCCTTACAATTCATAAGAGTCGTTCTTTGTTTTATATTCTATTCGTGCCGTTTTTCAGAATTCCTTCTTTTTTATATAAAAAAATACCCTTATACATCATTTAATTTGTATAAGGGTTCCGTTCTCTATAGGGAATGTTCCGAAAAAAATACGCGTATTCCTTTCTCAGCTCCGTAATTGTCATGGAATTGAGTATTTCTTTCGTATAGACTCCGATCTGCAGAAGCTTTTTGGAATAATGGTTTCTCTCTTTGTCCAATGCATTTTGAAGCAAACGACTCATGGCGGCCTCCTTTGTTTTCCGTTATTCTATGATCAGAATAACGCTTTTATATCAAAGACGTATAAAGCCATTGTAAAACTTCTGTAGATTATGATGTTTTTCGGTAAAGTCCGTTCTGGACGGCTCTGAGCAGCGGAAAAGCGTGTTCCCCGGCAAGCTGCATGAACGCCTCCAGCATTTCATCGCGTTTCATATCTAATTCAATGATTTCTTTTGCCAGCGAAACCGCTTTTTCTTTCTCCATTCCTATCCTTCCTCCTCATTGTTGTCTGTACAGTAAGCATAAAACGGGGCAAAGGACCATGCATTAACCTTGTCAATTTTTCTGCCGCTTTTTTTCTAAAATTTTCTATTTCACGTCAGAAAACCTGACAAGCGTCAGGTTTTTTCTCTTTTTTTCTTATATAATATGAGTAAAAGACATCCAGGGGTGGAAAAATGACGACAGACGAACAATCTTACAAAGATAAAAAAGTAATCTCGATCGGCATTGTAAGCGAATTAACCGGATTGTCAGTCAGACAGATCAGATACTATGAAGAACGGAAATTAATCTACCCGCAGCGTTCATCACGGGGAACGAGAAAGTATTCTTTCGCGGACGTTGAGCGGCTCATGGATATTGCCAACAAGCGGGAAGACGGCGTGCAGACGGCTGAGATTTTAAAAGACATGCGAAAAAAAGAACAGGCTCTTAAAAACGACCCGCAGCTCCGCAAAAAAATGCTGGAAGGACAGCTTAATGCTCATTTTAAGTATAAAAACCGCTGATCAAAAAAGTCCGCCTCCTGTGAGACGGACTTTTTTTATAAAGCATGAAGAAATGCAGTTGCAATGCCGAAATAAATTAATAAGGACAAAATATCGTTCAGCGTCGTAATCAGCGGTCCTGATGCAATCGCCGGGTCAATGTTCAGTTTATGAAGAATAATAGGGACGATCGTTCCCGCCATCGTACCGATAATCAACGTTGCAAGCAGCGATGAACCGACGACAAAACCGAGCGTTAAGTCTTTCTGCCAGACGGTTGCGACAATCGTAATCGCGATCGCACAGACGATGCCGATATAGATACCGGTTCTTAATTCACGGAAAATCAGTTTAAAGATGGTTTTTTTATTCATTTCTTCTTTAGCCAGTCCTCTGATGACGACGGCGAGTGACTGTGTGCCTGTATTACCCGTCGTTCCCGCGATCATCGGCATGAAAAACGCGAGGGCGACTACTTTTTGCAATGTATCTTCAAAATAATTCAGAATGCTTCCGGAAATCAATCCGATAAACAAAAGCAGAATGAGCCACGGCAAACGGCGGTACGCCGCAACGTACGCTTTCGTATCAAATGTAATCGCCTTACCGGAGGCTGCGAATTTTTCGTAATCTTCATCGGCTTCTTTAATCACGACGTCAATAATATCATCGACAGTGACAATACCGACAAGCACATGATTTTCTTCCACGATGGGAATGGCTAAAAAGTCATACCGCTGGATCAGCCGGGCGACTTCTTCCTGGTCTTGGAGCACCCCGGCCGAGATGACACGAGTAAACATGAGATCCTGCACTTTATCCTCAGGCTCGCCGAGAATTAAATCTCTGTATGAGAGCACTCCGACAAGCTGCTTGCTGTCATTAATCACGTACAAATAATTTATTGATTCTGCGATTTCTGCAAAGCTTTTCAGCTTCACGACCGCATCTTTTACTGTATAATGCTGCGGAATCCAGACGAAGCGGTTCGTCATCATCCGGCCCGCCGATTCTTGCGGATAGTTCATCAAAAGCTGTACGGCCTTTGATTCCTCAGCCTCCATGCTGGATAAAAGCTGTTCTTTCAGTTCTTCATCCATCTCTTCCAGCAATGCTGCGAGATCGTCGTTATCCATTTTATTCATTGCGAGAGTGGCTTTCGTTTTACCGACTTTATGCAAAACGGCAAGCTGAAATTCCCGCTCCAGCTCTCCGATCATATCGGTGATGTCATCAACCGTCATATATGACAGATAGCGGGCCCGGTGCTTTTCCGGCATTTCTTTAAACAAAAATGCCATGTCATAGGGCTGAAGCTCATCTATCATGTTTCGGAATTCTTTTATTTTTCCGTCCCGCAATAAAATAATAATGCGTAATATGAGTTCGTCATAGGTCATGTTTTGGACCATCGGGACTCGTACCTCCTTTACGGAGACGCGCCGTCCGTCAAGGGAAGTGCGGCGGTTTGTCTCCTCATCATGTCGTCACTGGTTATCTGGCTGTATATGGGTACTTCTTCTGACATACTCGAATGGGGAGAATCCATACTCCGCACCTCCTTATCATGCTCAGTCGTGTACGTTTTGAGGCATAAAAAAAACCTTCTGATATGAAGGCGAAAACAAGCACGGCAAATAAACGTGCGGGGCCTCCAATCGTAGAGCTTTAGCACTGTATGGCATAGGACAGCCATCCAGCTGCGTTAAGAATCACCTTATGTCGATGATTCCTGTTGACCCATTGGCGTCTTTGGACATTTTTGGGCAGCAGCGTATCTCCATACAGGAGCCTCACCTAACGAAGTTCTTATTTGAATTGACACACTGAGATTACAGAAAAAAAAGGAATGTGTCAACCTTAAATTTGTGATTTCAGCACATGCCTATAAAATAAATGGAATAAAGGCATAAAACCCTTATTCCGGCAAATCGCTTTCATCTTCTTCTGAAAGGAAATGATAGGATTCATGCAGCATGAGCGCGTACTCCCCTTCTTTTGTCGGATGCGGTACATACTCAGCCTCGTTGATATACTGCTCTTCCCTTTTCTTCATATGACAGACCTCCTGTTCAATTTTAGATTGTCCAAAAGAAGACCCGTTATCATAGGAAAAAAATCACTTGCGGAGCGGGACATGCAGCTATATTTTTCGGATCGTGAAAAAGTTCCTAAGCAGCCACGGGCCCGGTTTGAAACCGAGCGTTAATTGCCACGCGCCGATCGCCTGCAGTCCGAACTCCCGAACGAGAACCATTTTTTCACTCATGCTCCGCACATCCTCAAACCACACTTCATGCGTTCTTCCATTTTCATCAGTATACCGGAAGTAAGGGGAACGCTCCTGCTGGGAATAACGGATCACTGATTGATGCTTCATGGCCGTTTCCATGGCGCGCTGATTGGAGATGGCGGATCCGGTCGTTCCCGGACGGTACGGAATCACCCAATCATACCCGTACAGCGGAACACCGAGAATCACTTTTCTTCTCGGCACCCTGCTGATGACAAAATTGATCGTTTGCCTGACCTCTGTCAAAGGCGCCACGGGTCCCGGCTCACTGCCGGCGTGGTGCCAGTCGTACGCCATAATGAACATATAATCGACGACGGCTCCGATTCCGCCGTAATCATATCCCCTCAGCCACGGCACTGCATCACTTGTTTTCGCCGGAACCGATATCGTTAACGCGAGCTGATGCTCTGAAAGCCGGGTTTTTAACTGCCGGAGAAATCCTGTGAAGAGGTCCCTGTCAGCTTCTCTGACCCGTTCAAAATCGATATTTACACCGCCGTATCCCTTTCTTACGGTTAAGGAGACGATATTGTTGACGAGATTCGTTCTTGCCGTCGGATTTTGCAGCACTTGATGGGCTAATTCCGGACTGAATCCCCCTTCTGTCAGATTCGTAATGACGGCAAGCGGGCGCACTCTGTTCTGCCATGTGGTTTCTATTGCGGTTCTGTCGTTTAAATCGTTAATGATATCTCCATTCGGGCCAAAATGATATTCAAACAAAGAAATCGCCGAAGAATACGGCGCAAAATCATTAATTAACTCTCTATCCGCTTCAGGCGTCCGAATGACATAAAATTGCAGGGTACCCGCAAGATAGTTAGAGATATCAGGGATCTTCACTTTCATACCCGCCCGCAGCCGGTTCGGCGGAATATCCGGGTTTGCCTGCATCAGCTGCATCTGCGGCACATAAGCCTTACCTGCGATAACGGCATACGTATCATTCGGCTGAACCGTATATTCATTAAGAGGGATTAAAAGCGCCTGCCCCGGAACGATATTCGTTTCCTCAAGCCCGTTGACGCTTCTGATGCTGTCAACAGGGTATCCGTACTTTCTGCTGATGGAAAATAACGAGTCGCCAGACTGCACTGTATGAACAAACATAGATGTCCTCCGTTTCCTTTTGATCAAAAGGGCTCTTCTTATCTTAGGGCTCTTCTTATCTTTATGAATGATCTTCCGCTCCGATTCCAAACTCTGTTCGGAGAAAGGCTGTTTACAAATCAGACATGATCAACTATGATGATGTCATCATAAAAAACTGTATAGGAAACGCACTAGGGGTGCTGTTATCGGCTGAGATAAAACATGCGGCAGGCGTGTTTTGATCCCTTATAACCCGATCTGGATAATACCAGCGTGGGGAAGTGCAGATTGACCGGAGCGCAGGGTTTTTCCCCATGCGTTTTCGTTCTGCTGCTGCATATTCCCTCGGATATGCAGTTTTTTATTTTTCATTAAAAAACGGGGGAGGACACCGCAATATGAAACTAAATATAAACCGCCTGTAAAATCAACTCTTTCATACATACGACTATCCGATAAGAAAGCAGGAGATCACAATGAAAAATTGGAAAATGAGAGAAATTGTCGTCATGTCCGTCATCAGTGTTGTATTTGCTGTCATTTATTTAGTATCAACTCATGCAAGCAATATAGCGGCAGGATTTTTCGGCAGGATGAGCTATGAACCGATTTACGGTATCTGGTTTATCGTCTCGGTGATTGCCGCGTACATTATTCAAAAACCGGGAGCGGCTCTCGTTTCTGAAATCATCGCCGCGTTTGTGGAGTGCTTACTCGGAAATCCGTCAGGACCGATGGTGATTCTGATCGGGATCGCACAGGGAATCGGTGCGGAAGCGGTCTTTTTTGCGACACGCTGGCGGATTTATACCCTGCCCGTGCTTCTTTTATCCGGTATGGGGTCTTCTGTGACAAGCTTCATTTATGACTTGTTCGTTTCGGGGTACTCTGTTTTGAATCCGGGTTTATTAGCCGTCATGCTTCTCATCCGTCTGGTCTCAGGTGCGCTTCTTGCCGGCCTTCTCGGCAAAGCAATCAGTGATGCGCTGGCTTACACAGGGGTGCTGAACGGCATGGCGCTCGGAAAACAATTCAAGAAGAAAAAGAAACAGGTGAACCAAGATGCAGGCATTTGAGCCCCTTCTATCGGCCGGCCGTCTTACCTTTTCTTATGATCAGGATGAAAAGCCGATTCTTCAAAACGTGTCCTTTCAGCTCCGCAAAGGAGAGCGGGCTTTATTGCTCGGGCCGAGCGGATGCGGTAAAAGCTCGCTCGCTCTCTGTTTAAACGGTCTGTACCCGGAAGCATGCGATGGGGTTCAATCGGGAACCGTTTCTTTATACAGAACACCTCTTTCACATCTGACAGAACCCGCCGCCAGATCCATCGGCGTCGTGTTTCAAGATCCGGACCAGCAGTTTTGCATGCTGACGGTTGAAGATGAAATCGCCTTCGGCCTGGAAAATTTGCAATATACAAAAGAAGATATGGACGCAATCATCGATGACGTTTTAGAAAAATTAGAGATCACTCATCTGAAAACGCGAACGATCGCTTCGCTGTCAGGCGGTTCAAAACAAAAAGTGGCGCTTGCCTGTATCATTGCGATGGAACCGGAACTCATTATTTTGGACGAACCGACGGCACAGCTTGATCCATATTCCGCACGTGAATTAGTGCGGCTGATCAAAGATCTTCAAGCAAAAAAAGGCTTCGGCCTTCTCGTTATCGAACATCAGCTTGATCATTGGGCGCCGTGGATGGACAGGACGATTGTCCTTGATGAAACGGGTCAGAAGGTGATGGACGGAGAGACGGACGTTATCTTTGAAACAAAGATTGGAGAGCTGATGGAGCTCGGCATTCCGATCCCGCGTGTGATCTCATTGCAGGAGCACGTCAGCATTCCTTTTACATTGTGTAAAGAAAAGCTGTTTCACGAACCTGTACCATCTCTGCCCGAACCCCGGCCCGCCGCGCTTTCGGCAGAAGACGCGCTGAACGTTCACGAGCTGTCATTCTCAAGAGGAGCAGACGTCATTTTTCAGGATGTGAGCTTTTCCGTAAAAAAAGGTTCAATCACCGCGATTGCCGGCCCTAACGGAACAGGAAAATCCACGCTCCTTTCTGCCGCGGCCAAGCTCATCCGTCCGCTGGGCGGAGACATCAAAATAGACGGCAGACCGATTGATTCCTATTCTGAAAAAGAGCTGCGGCGGCTGATCGGATATGTTTTCCAAAATCCTGAACACCAGTTTGTCACAGATTCCGTCATTCAAGAGCTGATGTTCGGTTTTGAAAGCAGCAGAGCCGCAAAGGAGAAAGCTCTTCAGCTGTTAACCCGATTCGGCCTGAGACGCCATGCCTCACAGCATCCGTTTTCTTTAAGCCAAGGACAAAAACGCAGGCTCAGCGTCGCGACGATGCTTATGCACAATGTGAACGTTTTGATGCTTGATGAACCGACTTTCGGACAGGATGCCAAAACGGCGCGGGAGTGTATGCAAATGCTCCGTGAGATTCAAAAGGAAGGAACGGCTGTTTTAATGGTGACACACGATATGGAACTCGTCTCAGATTATGCCGACACGATCCTTGTGCTCTGCGGCACGAAACTGGTATTCCGGGGAACTCCCGACGCTTTGTTTTCTGATAACACCGGGATCGCCGAGCAGGCGCATTTGGCTTTGCCGCTGCGGTATGAATGGATGAAACACGACAGGAGGCGGAGAAATGAACTTGCGGCTGGAGGCTGTTAACCCGTCAATAAAGGCGGCGGCTGTATTGTTATGCGTCATTATGCTGTCGTTTATTTATAATCCGTACACCCCTGCTTTGTTTTATATCATCATTGCGGGAGGCGTCCTCTCGGCGGGGCGTGTGCCGCTGAAAAAATGGCTGCTGTTCACGATTCCGTTTGTCATTCTGGCCTTCGGTTCTTTATGGACAGCCGCCGTATTCGGAAACATCCCGACAACCGGAAGCAACCTGCTGTTTAAGCTCGGGCCGATTGCCGTCAACAGTGATAACGCGGCGCTCGGGATTTCTATCGCGTTTCGTATTTTATGTTTTTCCGCTTTGTCGATGATGTTTCTTTTCACAACCGATCCGATTCTGTTCATGCTCAGTCTGATTCAGCAGTGTAAGCTGCCGCCCAAGCTTGCATACGGCGTTATCGCGGGGTTCCGGTTTCTCCCTCTTCTGAAAGATGAAATCCTGATCATCCGGCAGGCGCACAGAATCAGGGGCGCGGCGTCTGATTCCGGGCTGAAAGGAAAGCTCTCCGCCTTCAGGCGCTTCACCATTCCGCTATTGGCAGGCGCAATCAGAAAGGCGGAACGCACGGCGATCGCGATGGAATCTAAAGGCTTTACGGGGAGCCGAAACCGCACGTTTTACAGAACTGTTACTGTGCGCCGCGCCGACTGGTGCTTTTTCCTGCTCGTGCTTCTGTTATTCGGCGCAAGCTGGCTCATTTCATTGTTGTTTGTATAAAAACAGGCCGCCGGAGTGATTCGGCAGCCTGTTTTGTTATGTATGTTATTGATGATAATTGAGAGCCTGAGCGAGATTGGACTTGATCGTAATATCTGAGAAATTAATGCCGAGCTGTACGGCGGTTTGAGCCATTTCCGGCCTGATTCCGGATAAAGTGGACGTGACGCCGATCAGGTTCAGCGCCTCAATTAATTTAAAAATCTGATGCGCCACCATCGTATCGACAACCACTACACCCGACAGGTCAATAAACAGATGTTCAATCCGCCGTTTGGCACATGTGCTCAGCGTATTTTCAAGAATGAATTTGGCGCGCTCCGTGTCAATATCGCCGACAAGCGGCAGCAGCGCCGTCCGTTTGCTCAGCGTGATAACCGGCGAGCTTAACTCCAAAATCATTTCTCTTTGCGCGTTCAGCTGCATTTTTGAGTTATGCTCGGCATGATCGACAAACGTGTAAATCGTAAAATCAAATACTTGTACAATTAAATTCTCCCATTTCTTCCTTTCTCCCTGTGCAAACGAAGATTCATGTTTATCGGCAAACGCATCATAATAACTGATGTATAGTCTCCGGTTTCTCATGAATTCACGGACCACATACTGGACGGGTGTATCCAGATGCTTCTGGTCTTTCGCGAGCTCAATCACCCACTGCTCGAACTCTTCTAAAAATTCTTTTTCCGGCATGATATACATTTTATTAATATGCCGGTAAAATTCTTTATCCTGCTCCGTCAGTTCTTCTGTGATGACAGGATTTGTCAAAGAATAAATCGAATTCGGATCCGAATCTTCCATCGTTTCGATCCACTCTTTCGCAATTTGATCCACTTGTTCTGAAAAATAGTTGTATAATGCTTCACTTATCTTCATATCTCTTCTCCTTTCCCATTTCCAATTATAGCGTCAGCGGGTCATGAATGAAAATGAAAGCTGTCAAACTATCCATATATTTGAAATTTTTTAGTACGATAGATTACGCCTTTTTTATGAAAATGCTTCAAATGACTCTTTCCGACCGGCATGCTCTGCCATAAAATAGTAGCAACACCCTTGTATCCACTCGCAAGCATAAAAAAGGAGGGCTTTTTTATGAATGGTGAAATGCATTTGATTCCTTATGTCACGGATGAACAGATCATGGATGTGAACGAGCTTCCTGAGGGGATTAAAGTGATTAAGGCGCCAGAGTTGTGGGCAAAAGGGTTTAAAGGCAAGGATATTAAAATCGCGGTGCTTGACACAGGCTGCGACATCAATCATCCTGATTTGAAAGATCGGATTGTCGGCGGGAAAAACTTCACCGATGATGACGGAGGCAAAGAAGACGCGATTTCCGATTATAACGGACACGGGACACACGTTTCCGGAACGATTGCCGCCAATGATTCAAACGGCGGAATTTCGGGTGTCGCGCCGGAAGCAAGCCTCTTAATTGTTAAAGTTCTCGGCGGTCAAAACGGCAGCGGCAAATACGAATGGATCATTAACGGCATCAACTACGCCGTTGAACAAAAGGCCGATATCATTTCCATGTCACTCGGCGGGCCAAGCGATGTGCCTGAATTGAAAGAAGCCGTCGCAAATGCGGTAAAAAGCGGTGTTCTGGTCGTTTGCGCAGCAGGAAACGAAGGCGACGGAGACGAGCGTACAGAGGAATTGTCGTATCCGGCCGCTTACAACGAAGTGATCGCAGTCGGATCAGTCTCAATCGCTCGTAAATCGTCTGAATTTTCAAACGCAAATAAAGAGATTGACCTGGTGGCTCCGGGAGAAAATATTCTCTCCACCCTTCCCAACCATAAATATGGGAAGCTGACGGGCACTTCAATGGCCGCCCCGCATGTGAGCGGAGCGCTTGCCTTAATAAAAGGGCTTGAACAGGACGCGTTTCAGCGGACGCTTTCTGAGGCTGAAGTCTACGCCCAGCTCGTGCGGCGGACCCTTCCTTTGGACATCTCCAAAACATTGGCCGGGAACGGATTTCTGTATTTAGACGCGCCTGAAGTGCTGATGGAAAGAGCCGAACAGGCACAGCTGCTGTCTTTCTGATATTTTTCTCGTATAATGATTAATCAGCTTGTCACATCACCAATTTTTAAATTGTGAGATTTTCTATTGACAGTGATCCGAATAAGCTGATAAGATAACCAACAAATGATGTAACTTTTCAAAAAAATTGAAATATTTTCTCTTATCGAGAGTTGGGCGAGGGATTGGCCTTTTGACCCCAACAGCAACCGACCGTAATTCCATTGTGAAATGGGGCGCGTGATTTTTGCGCCGAGACGATTGTCTCATAAGGCACGGTGCTAATTCCATCAGACGTGATCTGAGAGATAAGAGAGGCTTGCATTTTGAAGTTAAAGCCTCTTTCTCTCATGAGAAAGAGGCTTTTTTGTTACATCTCACTTAAAGGAGGAAACTTAATGACAACAATCAAAACTTCGAACCTCGGTTTTCCGAGAATCGGCTTGAACAGAGAATGGAAAAAAGCGCTTGAGGCTTATTGGAAAGGTAACACTGATAAAGAAACGTTTCTTAAAGAGCTTGACGGTTTATTCTTATCAGCTGTCAAAACACAGCTTGACCAACATATCGATATCGTGCCTGTCTCTGATTTCACCCATTATGACCATGTGCTCGATACAGCCGTCAGCTTTAACTGGATTCCGGAAAGATTCCGCAGCATCACGGATCCCGTTGATACATACTTTGCGATTGCCCGCGGTGTAAAAGACGCCGTTTCCAGTGAAATGACGAAATGGTTCAATACCAACTACCATTACATCGTTCCTGAATATGACGAAAGCATTGAATTCCGTCTGACGAGAAACAAACAGCTTGACGACTACCGCCGGATCAAAGAAGAATTCGGAGCGGAAACAAAACCTGTCATCGTCGGTCCGTACACATTCGTCACACTTGCGAAAGGATACGAAGAATCAGAAGCGAAAGCGATTCAAAAGCGCCTTGTTCCTCTTTATGTGCAGCTGCTGAAAGAGCTTGAAGCAGAAGGCGTCAAATGGGTTCAGATTGATGAGCCTGCCCTTGTGACAGCTTCTTCTGAAGATGTCCGCGCCGCCAAAGACCTCTATGAGGCGATCACAAAAGAGCTTTCAGGACTGAATGTCCTCCTGCAGACATACTTCGATTCGGTTGATGCATATGAAGAACTCGTTTCTTATCCTGTACAGGGAATCGGGCTTGACTTCGTACATGATAAAGGCAGAAACCTTGAGCAGCTGAAAAAGCACGGCTTCCCGAAAGATAAAGTACTGGCAGCCGGTGTGGTCGACGGCCGGAACATTTGGAAAATCGATGTTGAAGAACGCCTTGACGCGGCTTTGGATATCCTCAGCCACGCTGATGTTGAGGAGTTATGGATTCAGCCTTCAAGCAGCCTTCTGCACGTGCCGGTGGCGAAACACCCTGACGAGCATCTTGAAAAGGATTTGCTGAACGGCCTGTCATACGCTAAAGAAAAACTGGCGGAACTCGGCGTCTTAAAAGAAGGGCTTCTGTCCGGCAAAGCGGCCGTCAGTGAGCAGATCGAAGAATCAAAAGCGGCACTTAAGGCTTTAAAAGCATTCGCAACAGGAGCGAACTCAGCTCAAAAAGAAGAGCTGAATCAGCTGACGGAAAAAGATTTCTCCCGTCCGGCAAGCTTTGAAGAACGATTGGCGCTGCAGAATGAATCACTCGGTCTCCCCCTTCTGCCGACGACGACAATCGGAAGCTTCCCTCAATCTGCCGAGGTGCGGAGCGCACGGCAAAAATGGCGGAAAAAAGATTGGACGGATGAACAGTACCAAGCCTTTATTAATGCGGAAACGAAGCGCTGGGTTGACATTCAGGAAGAAATCGGCTTAGACGTGCTCGTTCACGGAGAATTTGAGCGGACGGACATGGTCGAATACTTCGGTGAAAAACTGGCCGGATTCGCCTTTACGAAATATGCATGGGTGCAGTCTTACGGTTCACGCTGCGTACGCCCGCCTGTCATTTTCGGAGATGTCGAATTTATCGAACCGATGACGGTAAAAGATACGGTCTACGCCCAATCGCTGACGGAAAAACACATGAAAGGCATGCTGACGGGACCTGTCACCATCTTAAACTGGTCATTCCCGCGTGTGGATATTTCAAGAAAAGAAATCGCCTTCCAGATCGGGCTTGCCCTCAGAAAAGAAGTAAAAGCGCTTGAAGATGCCGGTATACAGATTATCCAAGTGGATGAACCCGCGCTCCGCGAAGGACTGCCGTTAAAAACGCAGGATTGGGGTGAATATTTAACTTGGGCCGCAGAAGCATTCCGGTTAACGACGTCTTCTGTGCAAAATGAGACGCAGATTCATACGCATATGTGTTACAGCAACTTTGAAGATATCGTAGATACGATCAATGATCTTGACGCGGATGTCATTACAATCGAACACAGCCGAAGCCACGGAGGATTTTTAGAATACTTGAAAGAACATCCTTACGTGAAAGGCCTCGGACTCGGTGTATACGACATTCACAGCCCGCGTGTGCCGGCAACTGAAGAAATCTATCAAATTATTGATGACGCACTTGAAGTGTGTCCGACTGACCGCTTCTGGGTAAACCCGGACTGCGGACTGAAAACAAGACAGCAGGAAGAAACCGTTGCGGCATTAAAAAATATGGTCGACGCCGCGAAACAGGCACGAAAAAAACAAGCTCAGCTTGTATAATGAAAACAGCCATCCGCAAATTGCGGGTGGCTGTTTTTTCTGGGCGTGCTACTTATTCTTCAGCGCCTCCGCAAGTTCACTTAGTGAATCATGCTGCTTAATTTGATAGCCCCGCCCTTCTTTTTGCAAATACCCTTTTTGGCAGAATTGCGTCAGCACATGCAAGAGATGACGGTAAGATACACCCAAATAATCACAGACCGTTACGTGCTTCTCTTTATAAACCCCTTCATAAGCCGTCTGCAAAATAAAATCAGCCAGCCGGTTTTCAAGCGGGAACGCCAGACTTTGTGAATATTTCGAAGCCATAAGCGTTGCCTTAGCACTTAAAAACTTAGCCAACTCACGCAGGAATTTCGCATCCTGCAGCAATTGCGCGCGGCAGCGGTAAATAGGCAGAGCAAAACAAACAGTCTTCGCTGAGGCTTGAATTCCTTTTGTGTAATACACTTCATGTAATAGTTCCATCTCTCCGATGTAATCATTTTTGTTGATAAAATTAATTAAAGAAACTTTCCCGTTTTGATGGGTTACATATATTTTCGCTTTTCCTTCAATCACGTAAAACAGGAAGTCAGGCCTCCTGCCCTCTTGAATAATCCATTCGTCCCGCTCATATTCGCGCACTTCCATAAACTCTTCAGCGGGGAAAGAGAATAAATGCGCGATTGAGTGTTTTTTTAACTTATGCCGCTTTTTCTCGCCTTTATAAATTTCCATCGTCCACCCCAAAAATATGAGATATCTCATATTGTCTTTATGTCCTTACATGATAACATGCCAATTAAAGGAGGAACGGGAATGAAAGCATATCGCTGGATGAGTCTGCATTTTTTTAGTTTTTTTATGACATGGGGTGTTTTTCTGCCCTATTGGACAGGATGGATGGTGCATATAAAAGGGGTTTCCGTATCCGAAGCCAGTTTCATTATGAGCCTGGGCTTGGCGGCAAGAGGGATTTCCACATTATTTTTCTTCCCTTATTTATCAGGAAAATTCAGCAGCAAAGCCTTATTAAACGGTGCCAGAATCGGGACGCTTCTCGCACTTTTATGTTATATTCCCGCTGATTCTTTTCAAAGCCTGCTTCTTGTCACATTAGTGCTGCATGTGTTTTACCCTGCTTTAATGCCTGCTTTAGACAGCGCTTGCGGCGTCCTTGTACAGCATAACGAATTAAAGGCTTATGGGACAAGCCGCCAGTGGGGGTCCGCGGGTTTTGTTTCAGCCGGCGTCATCCTGTCCGTCTTTACAGGTATATTCGGAGATCAAGCGATTTTATGGGCACTGCTTTTGGGCACCCTGATATTCGCCTGTCTCAGCTTTATGCATGCGCCTGCTGTTCTTTCAAAACGGCCGGAAACAGACCGCGCAAGAAAAGAGGGTATGTTTGCCTTATTCCGCATCAAATATTTCGGTCTGGTGCTCGCAATCGTTATCTTACTGCAGGCGGCACATGCATCTTACTACAATTACGGTTATCTCTTTTTGCAGGAAATCGATGCGCCCGCATATGCCATCGGAATCATCATCAACATCGCCGTTATCGCGGAGATTATCTTCTTTGCAATCGCTGACCGATACTTTCATCAATTTACGGCAGGCTCTTTGCTCGCTCTGGCGGCGCTTGGTGCTACCGTACGCTGGATACTCGTATTTGCCTTTCCGCATGTCATCATTTTCTGTATTGCGCAGACGCTGCATGCCTGTTCATTCGCGATGGGACACTATGCCTTTATGAAATACTTAATTAAAAATATTTCACCCGCGCAAATCCCGAAAGCCCAAGGCATATATTCAGCGCTTGCTCTCAGCTGGAGCACTGCAGTATTTACTATTTTCGGAGGTTTTTTATATGAAATTGAACCCCGGTATGCCTTTATCGGAATGATTGTTTGTACGATCCCATCCATGCTACTCGCCCTTGTATACAGAAAACTTGAAATGAAAAAGAGAGTTTTTGCAGGAAACGCACAAGATATATAGCCATCGCAAATTAGACGATCACATGTCCCGCTGTCATTTTGACCCATTTACGAATGCTGTGCGATGTATTTTCTCTATATTTAATTTCCTTCATATATGATGAAATCAAAAACAGCTGTATAGCCCGCTCAATTGGTTAATGAAGGGAATCAGAAACTTGGACAGAATCCGTGAATATAATGATACAGTACTGCTTACGCTCATTTCGGGGAACTTTGTTCGTAATAAAATGATTTTCAGCCAACTCATAAGGAGGGACATTGTGTCACAGCCTAATTTGCCCAATATCACCCCTGTCGTTACACTTTCCAGAGACGATACCATCAACCTTCTTCTTTCGTCAATTGCTATGGAAGAGCTGGGAATGGCACATATTTTGAATGCGGAAGGGAAAAAAATCCAATACGCGCTCGGAACGATTCCCGGATTAACAGGACCCCCGTCAAGTCTTGCTGATATTCTTAACCTGAATGAGAGCGTCCGGGATACGCTTGACAGCTTAATGAAACAGGAGCTTCTTCTCGGTTCAAAATTGGACAGTATCTCAAATATCCCTACACTGGCGGGGCCGACCGGGGCAATAGGACCGGCCGGAGCGACGGGGCCAACCGGACCGACCGGGCCGACGGGGGTCACCGGTGCAGGCCTTCAAGGAATTGTTGCTTTTAATCCGCTGAGCGCCCCCACTTACACAACCGGACAGGTTGTCTTGTATAACGGAAGCTCTTACGTCGCAAACGTAAACAGCCCTGTGGGAACCCCTGGAGCCTCAGCTGACTATACACTTTTAGCTGCGGCGGGAAGCACCGGCACTACTGGCGGTACCGGGCCGACTGGAATCACCGGCACTACTGGCGGTACCGGGCCGACTGGAATCACCGGCGCTACTGGCGGCACCGGACCGACCGGGATCACCGGAACAAGTCTGACAGCAACTTCCGGCTATGCGAGCAATACGGGCGGCGGTGTTGTCGCAGTCATTGCCGGCGGCACGACCATTCCCTTACCGAATGAACAAAACCTTTCGGCAGATATTACGGCTAACGCCGCAAATACCATATTTACCGTTGCTCCAGCAGGACGGTACTATATTTCCTACCATATTAATTTAACGGCCGGCCTGCTTGTAAGTTCGCGTATTTTAATCAACGGCACTCCTCCTGCAAGTTCGATTATCGCCCCGGTCGCGTCTTTGGCAAACTTTAATAACTCCTTTATTGTGACTTTGCCAGCAGGCAGCACCATCCAGCTTCAGCTGTTCGGATTATTGGGTGCGGCCACATTGCTTGGAGGAAGCGCCGGTGCAGCTTTAAACATTATTCGATTATCTTAATGGAACATGCAAAAAAAGGATCAGGCGTTTGTCCGCTGATCCTTTTTTAATTGAGACAGAAGCTCTTGTGCGGGTTTAAATTGAGGATTGAACTTCACCGATTTTTTGGCGTAAGCGATGGCCGTCATATCATGGTTTAATGCAGCATGGCATTTCGCCATATAATAAAAAGCTCTGAAATCGGCGGCACCTTTTAAAATGAAGTGATCAGCGTTTTCTCCTTCAACCTGCGTTCCGTTTTCAAATGCTTTGATTGCCGCTCTGTACTTTTCCAAATGATATAATACAAGGCCTTTATAATAATGAAGATTGCTGTAATCAGGGTATAGCTTGAGCACTTTTTCAATCCCTTGTTCGGCTTCTTCATACCGTTTGAGCTCAAGCAATATTGTATATTTCAAATAATACAGGAGAGACGGAGGCATTCGTTTTTCGCTTAAAAATTGAAAAATTGAGCCGTTGACAAGATGTAATGCTTTTTCATAGTCTTTTATTCTGTAGCATTCACTTGCCAAATGATAGACAAGCCACGGATCAGGATTTTCCTTTGAAAGCTCTTCATTTAAAATGCTGATATTCCGTTTATGTTTTTGCTTGATCTTTTCTTCCTGCTCCAAGTAGCCGTAGTGATGAATCACACATGGGAGCGTGAAAAAAGCATTGTTTTCTTCCTCATTGGGAGCCGAGATATTCTCGTGAATTCTGCCTTGATACAGAAGGCCTTTATGATTGCGGAACAGTCTCGGCTGCATGCTTTCAAATGCTTCGTTTTCATCGAGCTGCTTCCCCGTATAATTGATGATTTTCAAAAGACCCCGGCTCGGTAATCCGTCATGAAGCAGCGAAGTTAAAAAGCGGCCCGTCTCCTGATCGAGCTCTTCATCCGCGTCAAGCACTAAAATCCAATCTCCTTCGGCATGCTGCAGGGCGTAATTTCTGGCCCTTGCGAAATCATTCTCCCATTTGAAATCAAATACTCTTGCCTGAAAGCTTTTGCATATATCTTTTGTATTATCTTGTGATCCGGTGTCTGCGATGACAATCTCATCAACGATGTCTTGTACACTTGATAAACAACGGGAGATGTATCTCTCCTCGTTTTTCACAATCATGCAAAGAGTCAGTTTACATTCAGCATTTCCGCTCATTTTCTCACCTTTCCCGATTTTGGAGTTGTTGATTGAACCAAGGCCGTTCAGGAGTGCCGTTCATCGTTATGATGACAGGCCGCACCCATCTGACGGCAGGTTCGGCAGTTTCCGCATCCCATTCCTGAAGCTGCCTGACAGCCCGCTTCGTAATGGGATGCGCCCGGAATTCGCGCGGGCTTTCAAAAATGAATTTTTTCGTTCGTTCCGTAACTGTCTTCATTTCAAGAAAGTGCCGCTCATACATCTGCTTCTGCTCTTCTTCCAGGCTGATCATTAAAAACAGACGGCCGCCTGTTTCCATCTGCCAGCGGCACAATGCGGAGAACAGCCTGATTTCTTCTTTGTAATCTGAACCCCTTCTTTTATCCACGGTCACAGATAATATATGTAACAGCGCAATCGTGAGACAATGCATGGCTTCAAAAGATGCCTGTTTCGCTTTTGAAATGCTTGGATACGGCATATGCTTCACCCGTCTCTTTTTTATGAACGCTCCCCGCCTTTTTTCTTCCAACCGCAGTCCTCACAATCCCCGCACTCACAGCAGCCAATGCGGCCGTAAAACAGGCCGTCACACGGATCTTCCGGATCACTGGGATCGTCTGGATTCCACGGGTCATCAGGATCGCCCGGATCACTCGGATTACTTGGGTCGTCCGGATTCCACGAGTCATCAGAATCGCCCGGATCAATCGGATTACTTGGGTCGTCCGGATTCCACGGGTCATCAGGATCGCCCGGATTACTCGGATTGCTTGGGTCGTCCGGGTCCATACAGGCTTCAGAATCCTGTAAGAAGATAATGTCCTCAAGCTTCGTCTGCAAAAGGAGTTGTGATTTCATGACGGTGCGCAGGAGCCGTTCGGTGCTTCTATTGATTGATGACAATTCCTCCAAGGAGGGATTGCCGGAAGCGCCGAGAAACATTTGAATCCTTTCCGCTTCCGCCTGCAGAATATGGGATAGTCCGATTTCTTCCATAGCCACGGATGAAAGAAGGAGGTTCAGGGTCTCACATCTGGAGAGTGTAATGTCGGGGGTGATGTTCGGTATGTTTGGAAGAGACATCGATATCTCCCTCTTTTCTCTTGGTGTCATTATGCAAAAGTGCTATATCGTATTCTTATTCCGGGAGAGAAGAGATCATTACTGATGTTTTCGTTAATAAAATATCCCGGATATAAAATCCGGGATATTCGTTCGTTGATTTATTTTAATTCAAGTTTGACGTCTACATTTCCTCTTGTTGCTTTTGAATACGGACAGAACTCGTGAGCAGCCTGCACAAGCTTCTCCGCCGTTTCTTTGTCAAGATCTTTTGTATCAATGACGAGCGTTACGCCGATTTTGTAACCTCCGTCACTCTCATCTTTTAAAAGGCTGACCTGTCCTTCAATTTCAGAGGTCATGTCGATTTTTTGTTTTTGGGCGGCGAGCTCAAGCGCTCCCCCGAAGCAGGCAGCATATCCTGCCGCAAAGAGCTGTTCAGGGTTTGTGCCGGTTTCTCCGTCTTTTTTTGCATTCGGCATGACGATGTCAAAATCCAGCACCCCGTCTTCGGATTTAATATGTCCTGCCCGTCCGTCGACTGCGGTCGCTTTTGAAGTAAATAATGCCATTATTATCAGCCTCCTCATTGTACTTACTGTATATATTGCCCCTGCTCATATTTTTAAACATGAGGAATAGGAAATGGGCCGTTTTTCAGCTACAATAGGGGTAACGTTAACAAACAAAGAGTTGGTGAAAGAAGTAATGGCAGAAAAAGATTTTGAACATATGAAACTGGAGAATCAGCTTTGTTTTTTGCTGTACGCAAGCTCAAGGGAAATGACGAAACGGTACAAACCGCTGCTTGATAAGCTCAACGTAACTTATCCCCAGTATTTGGCGCTTCTTTTATTATGGGAGCACGAAGAACTGAATGTGAAACGGATGGGTGAGCTTTTGTACCTGGATTCCGGAACGCTGACACCGATGCTGAAACGGATGGAGCAGCACGGAATCATCATGAGAAAGCGATCGGCTGAAGACGAGCGATCCGTGACGATCAGGCTCACAGATGAAGGACGGGCCTTGCAGAAAACAGCGGCGGATATTCCCATTGCCATGCTGGAACAGACGGGACAGTCAAAAGAGGAATTAAAGCAGTTAAAGCAGGCGCTTTATGAGGTTTTGAATACGTTGCACGGCAAAAAATAAGGATGCCCCGAATGGGCATCCTTATTTTTATTCTGCTGCCAGAAGCTTCACTTCAATATTTCCCGCTGTCGCTTTTGAATACGGACAGACACCGTGCGCTTTTTGGATAAGGGCTTCAAGCTCCTGTTTATCAATGCCGGATGCTTTGACCTCAAGCGTAACGCCTAGTTTATATCCTTGGTCTGCTTCATCTTTCAGCAGACTGACATGCGCAGTGACCTCTGTTTCAATACTCAGACGCTCTTTTCTTGCTACGAGCTGAAGAGCGCTGTCAAAGCAGGCTGAATATCCTGCGGCAAACAGCTGTTCAGGGTTTGTAGCATGCTCGAGCTTTTTTGCTCTTGGCGTTCCCGGCATGGCAACATCAAGATTCAGCACTCCGTCAGAAGACGTGACTTTCCCTTCACGTCCGCCGGCGGCTGATACGGTTGCAGTAAATAATGGTTTTGTCATGTAAATTCACCTCTATTATATTGTGTACAATTTAATATTACACAATACAATAGAGGGCGTCAATCTTTCCGCATAAAAAAAGCCTACCCTTTTTGAAGGATAAGCTTAAAAGATTATACGCGGATTTGCCCGTTTCCTTTAATGATGATTTTTGTAGATGTTAACGCCGGAAGCCCCATCGGCCCTCTCGCGTGAAGCTTTTGCGTGCTGATGCCGATTTCCGCTCCGTATCCGAATTCAAAGCCGTCCGTAAACCGGGTTGAAGCATTATGATACACGGCGGCGGCGTCAACGGCGGTCTGGAAGTAAGCCGCATGCTCGGCGTTCTCCGTCAGAATAGCTTCTGAATGGTTTGTGCCGTACTGCTGAATGTGGCGGACCGCCTCCTGTACGTCCTGCACCGTTTTCACACTGAGAATCGGCGCCAGGTACTCCGCTCCCCAATCGGCTTCTTCTGCTTGTTTCGCTTGAGGATCCAATCTGCAAATCACCTGGTCTCCTCGGAGCTCCACCCCTTTTTCTGTCAGCTGATTCAGCAGCTTTCGCCCGTGTTCTTCCGCCCATTTTTCATGAATCAAAAGAGATTCAATCGCGTTGCAGACCGAAGGACGCTGTGTTTTCGCATTGATGACGACCTCGCTTGCCATTTGAGGATCTGCTGACTCATCTATGTACACGTGGCAATTGCCCGCTCCGGTTTCTAAAACGGGTACGGTTGATTCCCTGACCACAAGATCAATTAAATTTTTACCGCCGCGCGGGATCAATACATCCAGCCCGTCATTTAATGTAAAGAGCTGTTTGGCGGTTTCTTTGCTTGTATCTTCTATGAGCTGAACGGCATCAATCGGAAGCTTTGACAGCCCAAGTGCGCGTTTCATCACACTGACAAGCGCTATGTTGCTGTGGATGGCGGAAGAACTTCCTCTGAGCACAACCGCGTTTCCGGTTTTCAGGCAGAGTGTGGCCGCGTCTACGGTAACGTTCGGTCTGGCCTCATAGATCATGCCCACTACTCCGAGGGGCACGCGGATTTTTTCAATGGATAATCCATTCTCTTTTTGAATGGTCTCCAGCGACTCACCGACGGGGTCTTCAAGACCGATTAACAGTTCCACGGCGTCCGCGATATCGAGCAGGCGTTTTTCATCAAGAGTCAGCCTGTCAATAATGTCAGGTGTCAGTCCTCTGTTCCGTCCCGCTTCAATATCTTTCTGATTCTCTGTTAAAATCAGCCGGCGTTCATTTCTGAGTCCGTCTGCAATACATTGGAGCGCTTCGTTTTTTTCAGCCGTCGTTTTCATGACCATTTCGGCAGCCGCTTCTTTTGCCAAAGCCGCCTTTTGCAATACTTCACTCATTTGTGTTCCCCCTCGTCAAATAAATTCACCCAATCATCTCTGTGAATCACTTCCACCTGCTTCGTTCCTGAAAGCTGGTCGCTCCGCTTCCCTTTGGCTTCTAAAATTTCATCGGATGAGTACTGCGTCTGCCCTTTGCCGATAATGCCCCCGGGTCCTCTGACTTCCACTACGGCCCCTTTCGGAAAACTGCCGCAGACATCGGCGACGCCGGCCGGGAGGAGACTTGACCCGTTATGGATCATCGCCTGCTCCGCTCCCCCATCAATGATGATTTCCCCTGATATCGGAGAATGAAACATGATCCATTGCCGTGTATTATTCACTGAGGATAGGTCTTTATCGCCGATATATGTGCCGTCGCCTTTTCCGTCTAAAATTCCCATCAGTTTTTCCCGTCCGGAGCCGGTTCCGATAAATACCTTCACCCCGAGCGACAATGCGGTCTGGGCGGCGAGAAGTTTTGACTTCATGCCTCCGGTGCCGACCTTTGAGCCTGCTGATCCGGCATATCCGAGCAATTCAGGTGTGATGTCATTCAGATAGTCGAACCGCTTTGCGTCCGGGTTTTCATTCGGATTGGCATCGTACAGCCCGTTAATGTCTGTGAGAATCATTAATTGGTCTGCATGAATCAAACCGCTTACAAGCGCCGACAGCATGTCGTTATCACCGAACGTCAGCTCTTCAACTGATGTGGAATCATTCTCATTAATAATCGGCACGACGCCGCGCTCCAACAGTTCCATTACAGTAGCATAGGCATTTCTGTACCGCTCTCTTTTTGAGAAATCATTTCTTGTTAATAAAATTTGTGCCGGCGTCAGACCGTATCTTTTTAAATGGTCCATATATTGCTGCATTAAAAGCGTCTGGCCGACTGCGGCAGCTGCCTGCTTTCCTTTTATCGTAACGGGTCGCGACGGATAGCCGAGAGCGGAAAAACCCGCTGCCACCGCGCCTGAGGTAATGAGGATCACTTCATGCCCGTTTTCTTTTAATAAAGAAATGGCTTCCGTATGTTCCTTGATTTTTGCTTCATCAATACTTCCGTTACTGTTGGTGAGCGAGCTGCTCCCGATTTTCACAACAATTCTTTGTTTTTTCATCGTTTCTCCTCCGTGGCAATCAATCCAAACCGGCTCTCGTCAATAAAAAAAGCCCATTCCGTCCTGAAAAATAAGGACGAAATGGGCTTTCCGTGGTACCACCTTGTTTGAACGCGTTTTTCACGCGTCCCGCTTTCCTGTAACGCCAGGTTATCGCGCCTGAGTTTTCCCCTCAGGACTCCAAGGCAGGTTCGGCAGGTTTCATGCGGCAAAATGTTTCAGCGGGCCATTTTGCTCTCTGTCACAGAAAGTTCTGCGTACTGATCCTCTTCAACGCTCAATGATTTTTTTATATTATGCAAAGAAAACAGGTTCTTGTCAAGACATTTTCATCCATAAAAAACAGTCCGCCTCCCCGGCGGACCGTCATTAATTAAATACGATCGTTTTGTTTCCGTGAACGATCACGCGGTCTTCCAGATGCCATTTTACGGCTCTTGCCAACACGCTCCGCTCAATCGTTCTGCCGATATTCTTCAGATCCTCTGCGTGATCTCTGTGATCGACGCGTTCAATATCCTGTTCAATAATCGGCCCTTCGTCAAGATCGTCCGTCACATAGTGAGAGGTCGCGCCGATTAATTTCACTCCGCGCTCATAAGCCCGTTTATACGGATTAGCGCCGATAAAGGCCGGCAGAAATGAATGGTGGATGTTAATAATCCGATTCGGATGGGCAGATACAAAATCAGACGTCAAAATCTGCATGTAGCGGGCAAGAACGATCACATCAATCTTATACCGCTCCAGCAGCTCAAGCTGGCGCCGCTCCACTTCGGCGCGGATGTCTTTGTTAGCTTTCATGTAATGGAACGGAATATTCAGCGGTTCGACCACTTCTTTGGCCTCTTCGTGGTTGCTGATGACGACCGCAATTTCGGCCATCATATTGCCGCTTTGCCATTCCCAAATCAGTTCATGAAGGCAGTGCAGCTCCTTCGATACAAAGATCGCCACTCGCTTCAGCTCACTTGCCAGAGACAGGCTCCATGTCATGCCGAATGTCTGGGCGATTGAGGCGAAAGCCTGCTGTAAGTCCTCTTTTTTCTCACGAATGCCCTTGCAGTCGAATTCGATCCTAAGAAAAAACCGTCCGCCTTCAGGGTCAGTCGTATATTGATTTGATTCAATAATGTTTGCGCCATGTTCAAACAAAAACGCCGACACGGCCGATACAATTCCCGGCTGGTCGGGGCAGCTGACAAGCAGGCGCCCTTTTTCCTCATTCCCGCGGCGGTATTCTTTCAGCCGCTGTGTCATATATGAATTCATCTGTTTTAATCCCTCGTATCTTCATAATTCGTAACTTACTAATAGATTATACTGAAGATTTGATAAAAATCAATTTACGAAAGAATTTTCAGTCCTACGGCAGCACATAAAATAAGCGCAATGAAAAAGATGCGCTTCACATCCTTCTGCTCGCCGTAGAAAAGAATGCCGGCTAGTGCGCCGCCCGCTGTGCCGATACCGGTCCAGATCGCATAGGCCGTGCCCATCGCGATTGTCTCCATCGCATAAGAAAGCAGGGAAAAAGAAGCCGCAAATCCGGCGATAATGAAAAGAATCCATTTGACTTTCTTTTCTTTTTGAAATTGATTCATTAAAATGACCCCGAGCATTTCACAAAGACCCGCGGCTATCAGGCTGATCCAATGCATTACGCCTTCTCCTCCTTCGTCTCAGGCTTATCCTGTGTGACCAGCTTTAACCCGATGACACCGATCAGCAAAACGCCGATCAGCACGATTTTCACCGGATAGGCCTGTTCTTTGAAAAGCAGGATTTCACTGAGCACGGTGCCCGCTGTCCCGAGTCCGGTAAAGACCGCATATACCGTTCCTACGGGCAGGCTGTCTGTCGCCTTGATTAATAGATAAAAACTGATGATGATTCCCGTAATCGTGCCGCTCCACGCCAGTGCCGAATCAGCATGTTTCAGGCCGGTGACCCATACCACTTCAAATACGGCCGCTATGACCACTAAACCCCATTTCATGTTCTTCATCCTTTCTGTTTCCGGACAATACAAAAAGCCCGGATAGTCGTCTCTCATGAGATTGACTCTCCCGGGCTTTTTTCCCTCCGTGCGCATATGCGGGATATGTCCGCATATGTGTTTTCTCTCGGACCAGGCCATGTATGAACATGCGGAACCCTAGAAAACAGTCTGTTCGTATCATACTACATTTCGCCGAAACGTTCAACGTCAGATGTGATGTCAAAAACCGTCAGCTGCCTCTCCCATTTGGTAACGGTCTCACCGGGCACCATACCGATTTTTTCCGCGACGCGGACGGAGGCAGCGTTTTCCGGATCAATCAGCGCCGCTATGCGTCCGTATTGCTGCGTGTGAAAACCGTAGTCCAGACAGGCGTTCGCCGCCTCTGTCGCATAGCCGCAGCCCCAGCGGCGGCGGGCAAACATATAGCCGATTTCCATCAAAGTGTGTCCGTTTACCGTCTGCGGAACGATTCCGCATTGACCGAGAAATGCGCCCGTCTCTTTATCCTCTGCGATCCAAAGACTGACGCCGTATCCTGCGGCCAATCGTTTGTTCCAGGCAATCCATTCCTTCGTTTCCCGTCTGCTTTTAAGAGAAGGATAATATTTCATGACCTCTCTGTCGGTAAACAGCCTGTACAAATTTTCTTCATCGTCATCCCGCATAGTCCGCAGACGGATACGCCCGGTTGTCAGGATGGTGCCGGAAGACTTATGTTTCATCATGCACGCCACGTCTCCTTTCCCTGTAATAGATTACGGATCCGGCAGGAAAAGTCCTTTCTCAGCATAAAAAAACCGCTTTTTAAAAAAGCGGTTTGACGATTACCAAGGTTTATCTGTTCCGAGCGCCTCGGCCAGGGCCTTGCTGTGTTTTAAGCGGTTTTTTCGTTCTCCGGCGCGCTGAACGGCCGTATTGTGAAGCATGACTTCTTCCTCGGTTTCCGGCACGATCCGCGGAACGGGTACCGATTTCCCGTTTGAATCAAGCGCGACAAAGGTCAGAAACGACGTTGCCGCAAGCTCGCGTTCGCCCGTCATCAGATGTTCTTTAATGACTTTGACAAACACCTCCATAGACGATGTGCCGACCCATGTGACGTAAGATTCAAGGCATACGGAATCCTGTTGGCCGATGGGGCGCAAAAAATCTACAGAATCCATTGAGGCCGTGACTGTTTCACACCGGCAGTGGCGGGCCGCGGAAATTGAAGCGATATCATCAATGTAGCTCATCAGCTTTCCGCCAAACAGCGTATTGTGATTATTCGTATCAAGCGGAAAAACCCTGCTTGTTTTAACAACCCTTGTTTCTTTGCAAAATCTTGATTCTGGCAACTTCATATTATTTAAACTCCCCTTTGGTGTCTGGTCGTTTTGACTCATTCATCTGTACCCTATTAAACAATACTTTGATCGTTTTGTCTAAAATTTTAAATATTAAGTTGGTTAGATATTCTCTCAGAAATGTTTCATTATTCACCACATCCGGGAATAATAAACGCACATTGAATACCGATAGGAGGATATCACATGGACGTATCCATTCCCAAATCCACGCGGAAACCGGCTTGCCGCAGTGAATTTGATGCTTTGCAGACAGTCATCTTATGCCGGCCGGAACACATGGCCATCAAGGATATTATTAACGGAACGCAGAAACATTTCAAACAAGAAAATATTAACATACCCGTTGCCCTCAAACAGCATAGTGAGTTTATTGACATTTTAAGATCTCATCAGATTGAAGTCGTCCTGCTGCCTGCCGATCCCGCATTGCCTGAGCAGGTATTCACCCGGGATATCGGATTTGTATTAGGCGAGACGGCGTTTATTTCAAACATGGCGGCTTCAGTCCGGCAGGGAGAAGAAACAGTGTTTCAAAACCTGCTTGACAATAAGAAAATCCCTTATACGCGACTGAAAAAAGCGAACATTGAAGGCGGCGACATCTTGATCGCAGACGGCACCGTTTACGCCGGGCTGAGCAAGCGCACGGATAAAGCGGCTGTCCGGGAGCTGCGGGAGGCGCTGCCGGAGATGACGGTTGTGCCGATCCCTCTCAAGGAGGATTTCTTACATTTGGACTGTGTATTTAATATGATCTCGGAAACGGAAGCGCTATACTGCAAAAATGGCTTGCGGCAGAAAGAAATTGATCTTCTCGCCGAACGTTTTGAGATGATAGAAGTGCCTGAAGAAGAGCAATTCACGCTCGGCCCGAATATCCTGTCAATCGGCAATCAGACAATTATCAGCCTGCCGCAGCACCGTCATACGAACCGCGAGCTCAGAAAAAGAGGTTATACAGTCATTGAAACCGAGTTTTCCGAAATTATTAAATCAGGCGGTTCCTTCCGCTGCTGCACCTTGCCGCTTGTCAGAACATCTTAAACATTTACAAGGCAGTTTCCTTCAAGATACGTTAATATAGAGAAGACAAGACTCTAAAGGGGGAAACCGAATGGCTAAGTACATAGGATACGCGGGAACATATACAAAAGGCGGAAGCGAAGGCATTTATTGTTTCGAACTTGATACAGAAGCGAAAAGGCTCAGCCGGCCGAAGCTGGC
This sequence comes from Bacillus sp. SIMBA_031, assembly GCF_046535225.1. Taxonomy (NCBI): domain Bacteria; kingdom Bacillati; phylum Bacillota; class Bacilli; order Caryophanales; family Bacillaceae; genus Bacillus; species Bacillus sp. SIMBA_031. Next base: position 387,852 of record NZ_JAWRXC010000001.1, on the reverse strand, counting down.
AGCAAAGCTCGGCAACCCGACATACGTCACTCCGAATTCTGATAACAGCATGCTGTATTCCATTGAAAAGGCAGACGGAAAAGGCGGTGTCGCAGCCTATCAGATTCATCAGAACAGCGGGGAATTAACTTTTGTGAACCACCAGCTGATTGAAGGCCCGTCTCCATGCCACGTCAGCATTGATGATAAACATGAATATGTGTTAACCGCTAATTACCACAGCGGAAAAGTGCACGCCTTTCCCGTCAATGAGGACGGGAGTCTGCAGGAGCCGGCTGCCGAAGCCGCTCATACGGGAACAGGTCCTCATGAAAGACAAGAGAAACCGCATACCCATTTCGCAGGCTATACACCTGAGCATAACTACATTGCAGCCGTCGATTTAGGGACGGATACGCTGTATACTTACCAAATGAAAAACGGTTCGCTCACAGAGGTGAAAACTCACTCTTTCGCACCGGGTTCAGGGCCGCGCCACATCGTTTTCCATCCGGCGGAAAAATACGCCTATGTCATGACGGAAATCAGTAATGAAGTCATCGCGCTTGAATACAACCCGACCTTAGGTGAATTCAGAGAGCTGCAGGTCATTTCCGCTTTGCCTGAAGGCTTTACGGACAAATCGCAAGGCAGCGCGATCCGCATATCTAAAGACGGCAGATTTCTTTATGCCGCCAACCGCGGACATGACAGCATCGCCATCTATAAGATCAACCAATATTCCGGTGAATTGTCTCTTATTGAATGGGTGCCGACAGAAGGCAACTGGCCGCGTGATTTCGCGTTTGACCCTTCCGAGACATTCCTTGTCGCGTCAAACGAAGAAACGGGAAATCTGGTTTTGTTTGAACGTGATCCGGAAACAGGCAAATTGACTCTGCTTCAATCTGACATTCCGGTTCCGTATCCGGTCTGCGTGTCATTTCTGCATCAGGTTTAATCAAAAAAGAAAGCTGACTTTATATTGTCAGCTTTCTTTTTTGTATAAATGGCAGGCGACAAAACGCCCCGCCTTCACTTCTTCAAGCTCAGGCGTTATCTTACCGCAGAGCTCCATCGCTTCAGGACACCGCGTCCTGAATACACAGCCGCTCGGCGGGTTAAGGGGGCTCGGCAGCTCCCCTTTCAGAATAATCCGTTCACGCTTGTCCTCAAGAAGCGGATCAGGAATCGGGATTGAGGATAACAGCGCCTTCGTATAAGGGTGAAGCGGTTCCCGGTAAAGCGCAGCGCTTTCCGTAATTTCCATCATGCGGCCCAAATACATCACGCCGATCCGGTCGCTGATATGCTTGACCATTGATAAATCGTGGGCGATAAATAAAAATGTCAGCCCTTTCTCTTTCTGAAGCCTTTTTAAAAGGTTGACGACCTGAGCCTGTACCGACACATCCAGCGCGGAAATCGGCTCATCCGCCACGATAAATTCGAGATGCAGAGAGAGCGCTCTGGCAATCCCGATTCTCTGCCTCTGTCCGCCGCTGAATTCGTGGGGATACCGGCTGCCGAAATCCGGATGGAGCCCGACAGCTTCAAGCAGTTCATCCGCCATCATCAGACGGGCTTTTTTTGTATTGTAAAGATTGTGAATTTCCATCGGCTCCATAATAATTTCCCTTACGGTCAGGCGCGGATTTAACGAGGCGTAAGGGTCTTGGAAAATCATCTGCAGCTTGCGGAAGAAGACCGACTGCTGTTCTGCCGCGGCACGGTGTATATCCGTCCCTTCATATGATACCGAACCGGCCGTCGGGTCATACAGACGGAGAATAACCCTTCCGAGCGTCGATTTACCGCATCCCGATTCTCCGACAAGTCCGAATGTTTCCCCTCTTTTAATGTGAAAGCTGACACCGTCGACTGCTTTTACGGCTTTCTTTCTTCCTGCGTCAAAATGCATTTTCAGCCCGCTGACTTCAAGGAGCGGAGATGCCGTCATTTTCTATTCCCCCTTTTCGCTTATACAGCGGCGTACGGTGCATAATTCTGTTTCATAGACGGTTCCTTCCAAAGACAGCACTTCGATTGTTTTTCCCGTTTTCGGGGAGTGCAGCATTCGGCCGTCTCCCAGCGCCAAACCGACATGGTGGATCGCGCCTTTTCCTTCTTCATAGGCGAAAAACAAAAGATCGGCCTGCCGGATATCGTTTACCGCCGCACCGCACCCGGCTTTTGCTTGGTCCTTTGCATCACGGGGAAGGGTATAACCGTTTGCTTTAAATATCGAATACATAAACCCGGAACAGTCAAACCCGAAACCGCTCAGTCCTCCCCATAAATACGGAAGCCCGAGAAACATCATGCCCGTTTCGATGACATCGGCCGCCCGTCCTTCCGTATGCCGGCACTCGTCTGCGTCAGCTTCATTTACGAACCGTTCTCCGAGCGGCGTCACCACCCGGAAAAAGCCTTTCTCACGTCCTGATGCCGGAAGACGCGTTAAGAAACTTACTTCCAAGTCCGGTTTGCCGTTTGTGTGATATAAAAAAGCGGTCGGTTTGGTAATCCATACGGCGGGGGAAGATGTATGAAAGCCGTCTTTTGAAAACTGGCTTTTTTTCATCCACCCCGGATATCCGCGCACATCCTTGTTTGAAGGCTGGCCGGGAACGGCGACAAAAGCCCATTCCCCTTCCTCTTTGAGAATGATCACTTCTTCCCCGAAAAGCACTTGCGTTTGGACAAGGTTGTCTGTGCATAATTGCAGCCGCTCTTCATATCCCATAGACGCTAACCATTTTCTGATCTGCGGCGGGTTTTCGAGCATCGGCGCATCATCCGAACGGGGAGATGACGGCAGCGTCCATACGTTGGCTGCCGCCGCTGTAACGGCTGCTCTCATCTTTTCGCCTCCTCTTGTATCGACACGCCGGTAATGCCGAGACCCGGTTCATCGGGAATCGTAATCTGACTGCCGCTGTATGTAATGCCGCCTTGAATCAAATCATCTTTCAGCATAAGCGGCGCATCAAAATCAAACCTTGTCACATTCCGTTTGCCCGCGGCAAAATGGGCTGCGGCGGTGATGCCGAGTTTGGTCTCAATCATGCTGCCGACCATACACTCCACGCCGCACGTTTCCGCCATCGCATTGATTGTTTCCGCCTGCTTTATGCCGCCCGCTTTCATCAGCTTAATATTGATTAAATCGGCGCTTCTCGTCTGCAGCACGTGAAAGGCCTGGCGGGGGGTAAAGACGCTCTCATCCGCCATAATCGGCGTGTCTACGGCATCTGTGACCTGCTTCAGCCCGGCGATATCGTCTTTATGAACAGGCTGCTCGACCAGCTCAATGCCGAGGCCGGCGTCTTCCATCTTTCGGATCGCAGTCACGGCTTCTTTCGGCGTCCAGCCTTGGTTGGCGTCCAATCTCAGTTTGACGTTTCCGCCGACACGTGATCTGATCGCCTGAATCCGCGCAACATCGTCCGATATGTCACCTATGCCGACTTTTACCTTTAAAATATGAAATCCTTTGTTCACATAACGGTCTGCATCCCCCGCCATCTCCTCAGGAGAATTGACGCTGACGGTAAAATCTGTTTCCAGTGTATTCCGATAACCGCCGAGAAGCCGGTAAAGCGGCTGTCCGTGCATTTGCGCCCATCCGTCATATACAGCCATATCCACCGCGGCTTTTGCGCTTTGATTTCTTTCCAAAAGCCGGCTGGTATCATACAAAACAGCTTCCATGCCGGAAAGGCTCCGCCCCAAGAGAGCGGGCTTCAGCACATCGTGGACGGCGCTTGCAATACCGGCCGCGCTGTCGCCTGTAATGACAACCGTCGGCGGCGCCTCCCCCCAGCCGGTCAGACCGTTGTCAAAAGTGAGCTTCACAATGACCGATTCAGCATTGTAAACCGTGCGTAAAGCGGTCTTAAACGGCTTTTTCAGCGGCACGGACATCCGTCCCGTTTGAATATCTGTAATCCTCACGCCTGATCACTCCCTTCCGGAAACCCCCGATTCAATCGTTACCGCTTTGGCCGCCGTATCCATAACCGCACGGGCGCCGATCGGAACGGCGAAGCTCGGTGAACAATGGCCGATTTTAAAGCCTTTGAGCGCGGGCTTCCCTGATTTGACAATGTAATCGTTCAGCACTTGCTCTAAAGTAAGCGACTTTTCTTTATGCTTCGGTTCGCATTGGTGAAAATCACAGACCAGGATTCCGGCTGCGTCTGACAGTTTTCCGGCCATCTTTAATTGATTCAGCATTTTGTCGATTTGATACGGCTCCTCATCAATATCCTCGATAAACAGCAATTTGTCTTTCGTATCAATTTCAAACGGCGTGCCGAGTGTGGACGTAATGAGCGACAAATTGCCGCCCGCAAGCTCTCCCTCGGCCCTTCCGCCTGTCAGCACCTCTAAGGGAGAAATGTCCTCCGTATAGGTGAATTCCGTTTCTGTAAAAAGCTGTTGATACGACGCTTTTGTCAGGGGATCAGCATCTTCAAGCCCGACATCCGTGCTCAGCATCGGGCCGTGAAATGTGACGAGCCCCGTATTTTGATGAATGGCGGTATGTAAAAACGTGATATCGCTGTATCCCCAGAAAATTTTCGGATTGCGGCGGATTAAGCCAAAATCGATGTCGGCGGCAATGCGGCCCGTGCCGAATCCTCCGCACGCGCATATCACCGCTTTGACATTCTGATCACTAAACATGTCATGGAGATCATCGAGGCGCGCCCGGTCTTCTCCCGCCAAATAGCCGTGACGGGTCTTCAACGCCCGGCCGAGTTTCACATGAAGGCCAAGCTCATTCTCTAAAAACAGCAGCGCGGTTTGCAGCGTCCCGCTCTCAGGCGGGCTTGCGGGCGCAATCACACCGACCGTGTCGCCTTTTTGCAGTGCTTTCGGTTTATGGTTCATGACTTTTTCAATCTCCTTTCCGGATTGAAAAGTGAAACACGCCGCTCCTTTAACGGCAAAAGAGCGGCATATGTTTCCGCTGTAAGATCAGGACTTTTCCGCCCATTTCAGATCAATGTAACCGACGGGGTGCCGTACAATGCCCTTCACGCCGCTGTTCTGCAGATGCACCTGATTATAAAAGTAAATCGGAATGATCGGAGCCTCGTTCATGAGCAGCTTTTCCGCTTTATGCATGAGTGCAAAACGTTTTTTGGCATCGGCTTCCTGTTTTGCCTGCTTGATGTAGCCGTCGTATGCCGCGCTTCCCCAGCCGGTGCGGTTCATGGAATTATTCGTCTGGAAAGCCTCAAGAAAACTGATCGGATCTGCGTAATCCGGTAAAAATGAGCTTTGAGAGAACTGGAACTTCAGTCCTTTCTGCTCTTCTAAAAAGACGTTCCATTCCATATTGGCGAGCTTAACGTCTATACCGAGCACACTTTTGAGCTTCTGCTGAACCGCTTCCGCTATTTTCTTATGCTCCGGTTTTGTGCTGTATGTCAATGTAACGGCGGGCAGCTTGTCATAATGCTCTTCCGCCATGCCTTTTTCCAGCAGTTTTTTGGCTTTTGATTCATCCGGATTTAATAAACTGCCGCCCGCTTCGCGGAAATCTTTCCCGTCAGGCTGAGTAAATCCAGGGGATACAAAGGCATGTGCCGGCTTTTCACTGTTTTTGGTCACATAATCCGTGATTTCTTTCTGATCAATCGCTGCCGCGAACGCTTTTCTGATCTTTTCATTTTGAAACGGCTCCATTTTCACGTTAAAACGATAGAAATAGAGTCCGGCCTGATCCCACGTGCGGACATTTTTTCCTCCCATCAGCTGCTCGCTCAGTTCTGCCGGCACAAAGGCGGTATCCAAATCCCCCGACTGGAACATCTGATAGTCGGTATTCCGGTCACTGACCATCGCCCATGTGACTTTATCCAGTTTCACCGTCTTTTTATCCCAATACGTCTCGTTTTTGACCATCGTCATGCTGTCGTCATGCTTCCATTCCGTCAGTTTGAACGGCCCGTTGCCGACAAAGGTTTTTGCTTCAGTGAACCATTTCGGATCAGCCTTGGCGACCTTCTCATTAATCGGGAAATACGCCGGATTGGACACGACGCTCAGAAAATAATCCTGCGGTGCCGCCAATGTGACGACAAGCGTTTTTTTATCTTTTGCCGTGACTTTCACGTCTTCTTGTTTGCCTTTTCCGTTGTTAAATTCTTCTCCGCCTTTGATCATGTAGCCGAGAAAAGCGGAAGATGCGCCTGTTTTCGGATCGAGCATCCGTTTCCAGGCGTACACGAAGTCTTCCGCCGTAACGGGATCGCCATTTGTCCATTCGGCGTTATCACGGATATTGAAGGTATATGTCAGCTTATCAGCGGACACCTTCCAGCTTTCCGCCATGGCCGGTTCGGGCTTATTATCTTTTCCGAGCCTCGTCAATCCTTCCATGATGTTATTCAGCGGCTGCCAGGAAACATTATTAAATCCGATCGGCGGATCAAGTGAGGTCGGCTCATTTTCGTTATTGAGCCGCAGCACCGTTTCACCCCCCTGTTCTTTTGCTTTGCCGGGTTCTGTCCCCGCCTGTTCATTGGCTGTACAGCCCATCAGAGCAAACGAAACAACAGCAATCACACCGATCGCCCATCTCTTTTTCATTTCAATCCCCCTTTTTCCTCTGCTGCCGTCAGCTGCTGCTTCAGCCGCTCTGCACGGTGATCCTGAAGCCAGCAGTTGACGATATGGCTTTTGGATTTCATGGTTGTTGCCGGGTATACCTTTTCACAGACGATCATCCTGTCCGGGCAGCGGGCGGCAAACGGGCAGCCCGGCGGCGGATCGAATAAATCAGGCGGCGTCCCGTCAATCGGCGACAGCTCACTATCCTCCATATCCAGCCGCGGCACTGAACGAAGCAGCCCCTTTGTGTATGGATGAGCCGGACGGTAAAAAATATCATGCCTCGTGCCGATTTCGGCGATTTTCCCCGCATACATGACGGCGACTCTGTCGGCGGTCTGAGCGACGACGCCGAGATCGTGTGTGATCAGAATAATAGACACGCCTGTTTTTCTTTGAATCTTCTTAAATAATTCAAGGATTTGTGCTTGAATCGTCACATCAAGGGCCGTTGTCGGTTCATCGGCGATCATAATTTCCGGCTCGCAGATCAGAGCCATCGCGATCACGATCCGCTGCCGCATGCCCCCGCTTAATTGGTGAGGGTACTGCTTCAGGCGGGATTTCGAGTCCGGGATACCGACCAGATCCAGCATGGCGAGAACTTCGGATTCAGCTTGTTTTCTTGTCATGACGCGGTGTTCCAACAGCGCTTCTGAAAGCTGATTCCCTATGGTCAACGTCGGATTGAGCGCCGTCATCGGGTCCTGAAAGATCATAGAAATATCGCGCCCCCGGATTCCCCGCATTTCCCGATCCGACATTTGGCAAAGATCTTTCTGTTTAAATTGTATGCTTCCGGATTCAATCTTTGCCGAATGTTTCGGAAGAAGGCCCATCACGGCTTGTGACGTCACGCTTTTTCCGCAGCCCGATTCACCGACGATCGCAAACGTTTCACCTTTATATAAATCGAAGCTGACGCCTCTGACGGCTTTTACAGTGCCTCCGTATGTTGAAAAAGTAACATGCAGATTTTGAACGGAAAGAACTTGCTGCGCCATTTTTCCTACCTCCTCAGTTTCGGGTCTAACGCGTCCTGCAAGCCGTCTCCAAGTACGTTAAACGCGTACATCGTCAAGGAAATGAAAAAAGCGGGGAAAAACAGCCGCCACCAATGGCCTGATAAAATCGCCGGCAGCCCGTCGTTTGCCATGACTCCCCAGCTTGCAAACGGCGCCTGAATGCCGAGTCCGAGAAAACTTAAAAATGATTCCGCAAAAATCGCCGCCGGCACCGTAAGCGTCATTTGGACAATAATGGCTCCCATCGTATTCGGCAGCAGATTTTTCTTAATGATCCGAAATGTTTTCGCTCCAAACGTTTTCGAAGCCAATACGTGTTCATCATGCTTCATCCTCAGCACCTGCCCTCTGACAATCCGCGCCATGCCGACCCATCCCGTCACGGTCAGAGCGACGATAATGGAACTGAGCCCCGGCCCCATCAGCACCATTAACAGAATGACAACGAGCAGATACGGCAATCCGTAGAGAACCTCGATGATTCTCATCATGGCGCTGTCTGTCCGGCCCCCTTTGTAGCCGGCGACGCCTCCGTAGATAACGCCGATCAAAAAGTCGATCAGCGCCGCCATCACACCGACAAATAAAGAGATCCTCGCTCCGTACCATGTTCTTGTAAACACGTCCCGGCCAAGTTCATCGGTTCCGAACCAGTGTGAAAAAGACGGCGGAAGATTCTGCTCGGCGAGCGTCTGCCTTGTCACGCTGTGCGGTGATATCAGCGGACCGAACACAGCCGATAGAAACAGGCAGCATAATATCACAAGGCCGGCCATCGCCAATTTGTTCTTTTTAAGCCGCCGCCACGCATCCTGACTGTAAGACAGGCTCGGACGCTTGACCGACTCGGTTTCACCCTTTCTTTCCGCGCCCGGCTGAAACCAGTCATCAGGCACTTCTGTGTGTTTTACCGTTTCTTGCGGGAGATTCATCAGGATCACCCTTTCTTATGAAGTTTTATGCGCGGGTCTAACAGGCCGTATGCCAAATCAACCAGAAACAGCAGGACGATCAGAATCACACTGTAAAATACGGTCGTTCCCATGATGACCGGGTAATCACGCTGATTGATGCTTTCTACGAAATATTTGCCCATTCCCGGTATGGCAAAAATTTTCTCGATGACGAAACTGCCCGTTAAAATACTTGCGGCAAGCGTCCCGAGTACTGTCACAACAGGCATAAGAGCGTTTTTTAATGCGTGTTTGATCACAATTTTGACGGGAGAAAGCCCCTTTGCTTTTGCCGTGCGGATGTAATCCTGTGTCAGTACTTCGGCCATGCTTGATCTTGTCAGCCTCGCGATAATGGCCATGGGACCGACGGCAAGCGCAACAGTCGGCAGGACCATGTGAACGGGACTCGTCCAGGTAGCTGCCGGAAACCATTTCAGATGAACCGCAAATTGCTGAATCAGCAGCGTAGCCATAATAAAATTCGGAATAGAAATCCCGAGCACCGCAAGGCTCATGGCCGCATAATCGAGAAAGCCGCCGCGCCTGAGAGCGGCCATTATGCCGAGCGCGAGCCCGGAAATAACAGCGATGATGATCGCCGTTATCCCAAGCTCAAATGAGACCGGAAACCCGCGTTCAAGCATGGCGTTTACACTGTCTGACGGTTTTTTAATTGAAGGACCGAAATCAAAGGTAAGAATGGATTTTAGATAGATGGCGTATTGAGTGATAAGAGGTTCGTTCAGATGGTAGTAGGATTCGAGATTTCGCTGGACCGCTTCGTTTGTGCCCCGCTCTTCGTTAAAAGGCGAGCCGGGTATCACTTTCATCATGACAAATGTCAGAGTGGTGATGACGAGAACGGTCATAATCATGGCGATAAAACGTTTGATAAAATACCGCAGCAATGCCGTTCACCCCTTTAACAGAATGTTGTTCTCATGGCGAGTTCTGTCATGACGAGCATGGCCTGATAGGCTTCCGGCATGTCTTTTGCCTGAAATTGAACGATTGTCGTTCCCGGGATGATTTCTGTGCCCGGCATTAAATGGGCCCATTCAGCCTGTCCGTAGTTGGCAAATTCAATGCCTAATACAGGTCTTTCAGGCGGAGTCAGCGGTTTGACCTTATCTTTATTTTTGAGCGCATAGGCTGTTTTTTCCGTCAGGAGCCGTCCGGCTTTTTGAGGGGACAGGCATTTGACCGCAGTTCTTGAAATGGTTTGTTTGACGGCGGCAGTCGTCACATTCGGGATCAGCTCCTCCGCTTCTTTTGCGGCACAATCATCTCCGGCAGCCATGATGACAGGGACATCGTAAAATCCGGCGAGATAGGCATTTAACCCCAGTTCACCGACCGGCTTATCATTTATGTAAAAGTGGCGGACGCCGAATATCATGCTGTGCGACATGACGCCCGGCATCGACGCTCTCGCATGATAGCCGATAAACATCACACCTGAATACGATTCATCAAGCCCCTGCATCATGGAAAACGGCTTGACATCCCCCGTAATCAGCTCTGCCTCAGGGTGAAGTTTTTCCGCGAGCAGATTATTCATCTTTGAGTGGCTGTCATTCACGGTCACTTCCGTGCATCCGTTATTAAACGCTTCTGCGATGCACCAGTTCGCTTCTTCGGTCATCAGAACCCTGCCGCGCTCATAATTGTGCATGCGGGAATTGACAAATGTTTCATCAGGCAGTCCGGAAATCCCTTCCATATCCACAGATAGATACAGTTTCATATAATGCCTCCTTTTTTACTTAAAATTTCGATATTAAATTATGAATATTCTAACAAATTATATTAAAAAAGGATGAAACATGCAATATACCATTCTGCCATTATGGGAAAAAACAAACCCTTTTCACCGGGAAAAGGGTTTGCTGATAGAAAAAGTTACATACTGTTTTTGCTTATATGATGACGCTGAAACTGTCTGACCGCACTTCTGTATTCATGATCGGGAATGACCTGATGCCTGATCGGTTCAGGAGCCTGCGGCGAAGGCTCCTCAGCCGCCTGCTTACAGACGGCATGCGGTTTATGCGCCAGCTTATGCCCCATGCCGGTCGCATTCATGACAAATGATAAACACACTAAAAGCAAACTTAAGATGAAAGCAATAAGAAACAAATCGCTGTATGTCCCCATCAGCAGGTCATGCGGTGATTGTGTGCCGCGCGCGCCCCGAAGCGTGCCGGAAGCATCTCTTTTCGTAAAATACCCTATTAAAACAGGAGCGCCCATATACATGAACAGCCTTAAAAACTGAACTGCCGTCATGCGTTTCACCAGTTCCGGAAGCGGTCCGCCCAACGCGGCTCCCATCAGTCCGGCTGCCACAATAAGCCCTGTCCCGGCCGCCAGCATCACGAAAAGCCCCGCAAATAGAATAAGCGGTATATGATGATCTGCCGTCATCCATTGGAAATTCACGAACACCAGTATAACAGAGCCTGTTATGCCGAGCATGCCCGGACCGACTTTATCATATGCTAATGCACTGATGACAGCGGCGATGGCCACGCCTCCTAAAAGGCTCGCATAAAGGAATATCTGTTGAGTTTGTGACATATGATATGCGGTCTGAAGCTCCCCGTGAAATGCCGAAAGACTGACCGCTATGGAAATACTGCCCGCAGCGATCATGAAAACACCCAGAATCGGCTTTGGAATCAGCATAAGTTTAATCGAAATCAACGCATGTTCGTTTCTGTACTGCATGATCAGCAAGATGAGAAGAATGACGATGCTTCCTCCAAATCCCGCCAATGTCTGCCATGATGAAAAGCCCCATTTCGGCAGATGAATAAATGTATAGGCGGTCAGCACGGCTGATACACCCGCTAACAGAAAACCGATGCCGTCAAATGGAGATTTTTCAGCATTTTTATGAGCGTCATCCCGCAGCCACATATAACTGAAAATGAGGCCGAAAAAAGACAGCAGGCTAAAAATACCGAACAGCCAATGCCAATGGCCGGCGCTTGCCGCCGCCGTGCCTAAAACGGTCCCCATAATGACGGACCCGTAAAATCCGCCGATTAACACAAATAATGCGTAATTCCGGCGCTCAATCGGAAACGAAAGCACCAGCATCGGAATCATAATCATCAGCATAGTGCCCGCCGCAGCTCCCTGTAAAAAACGGCCCGCGGCGAGCGGATAAATATCATTTGTCACAGCAGCAAGGAGCGCTCCGATGACACCCGCGGCCATCGAAATCATATAGACAGGCCGGGAGCCGAATCTTTTTCTTAAATACGGCCCCGCCGGCACGAATAAGGCAAATGCCATATTACCGATAATAATCGGATGAAAAGAGTCAAAGTTTTCCCCGCCGACCGTCTGCCGGACAAGGCTTTGGACAGCCGAAAGAGCGGTATTCGACATCAGTCCCGGCCCGACCGCCAATACAGCAAGCAGAGAAATGATCCAGTGATGTTTTTCTTTCATGTGACAGCTCCTTTCTGATTATTTGACAAAGTGAAAAAGCTAACAGATTTCCCCCATTAGCTTGACAGAATTTTCATATCTTTTCATGTGAAGGATTGAACATAATATCTCATTTATTATTTCAAATCCGATGGAAATTGTCAATATAAAGCGCCGCCGTCCGATTTCATCTTTTTCACAATTTCCCACAATCTTTTCATTATTATCCCACACTTTTTGTTTAAGATGGAGTCAGTAATAATAGGCAAATCATGCTATGATGAAATAGAGAAACGGAGTGAACATGATGGATAACTATCGTGATGAAAATCGGACAGACCAAAAAGAACAGGAAGTCCTTTTAGTAAAAGAAAACCCGCAGCCGGCCGGATATTCCGCGCCGGACGAGGACAAGAAAAAACGAAGCTTCGGCTGGTTCAGACCGCTTCTCGGCGGAGTGATTGGCGGAGGGCTCGCCCTCGGCATCTATACATTTACGCCGCTTGGAGACCATCAGACTCAAGATACTTCCAATCCGGCTCCCGCTCAGGAAACGTCATCGGTAACCGCCAAGCAGACATCTTCTGATTCCGGCAGCGGCAAATCGGCAAACAGCTCATCGGCAAATTCAAGCAGCATTTCGAATATGGTGGAAGACATTTCACCGGCGATCGTCGGGATCACCAATCTGCAGAAGCAGCAAAGCAGTTCCGATTTATTCGGATTCGGATCAAGCTCAGATTCAAACTCAAATTCATCGGGTGATGATGCGGAAACGGGATCGGGTTCAGGCGTTATTTTTAAGAAAGCAAACGGCAAAGCGTATATTATTACGAATAACCACGTGGTCGAAGGCGCCTCTTCCCTTAAAGTGTCATTATATGACGGCACCGATGTAACAGCTAAACTCGTCGGCAGCGACTCTCTGACAGACTTGGCCGTTTTAGAAATCAGTGATAAACACGTGACAAAAACGGCAAGTTTCGGCAGCTCATCCGCTCTCAGAACGGGTGAATCCGTCATCGCCATCGGTGATCCGCTCGGAAAAGACCTTTCCCGCACCGTCACACAGGGCATCGTGAGCGGTTTAAACAGAACGGTCTCGATTTCCACGTCAGCTGGTGAGTCAAGCATCAACGTCATCCAAACCGATGCCGCCATCAACCCCGGAAACAGCGGCGGACCGCTCTTGAATACAGACGGCAAAATCATCGGCATCAACAGCATGAAAATCAGCGAAAGTGATGTAGAAGGCATCGGCTTTGCCATCCCGAGCAACGATGTAAAACCGATCGCCGAAGAGCTTCTCACGAAAGGACAGGTGGAGCGCCCTTATATCGGCGTGAGCATGATCGACTTGGAACAAGTGCCGCAAAACTATCAGGAAGGCACACTCGGGCTTTTCGGCAAACAGCTGAATAAAGGCGTTTATATTCGGGAAGTGGCGCAGGGCTCACCTGCTGCCAAAGCCGGATTAAAAGCAGAAGACATCATTATCAGCTTAAAAGGGAAAGAAACCGGCACGGGCAGCGAACTCCGCAATATTCTCTACAAGAATACGAAAGTCGGCAGCACCGTTGACGTGAAGATTATCAGAAACGGCAAGGAAATGACGAAAAAAATGAAACTGACTCAAAAAGAAGAAACATCTTCTTAACAAAAATCCAAGGCAGCCGCCTTGGATTTTTTATATACGGATGAAACTTTAGGCCTAGATCAGCCGTATGACTTAGTGTACAAAGGAGGATACATACACATGAAACAAACCGGACTTTTGCTGGTCGTTACCGGCCTGATCCTGCTGCAGCTGAGCATTCAGCTTCCTCAGCAAAACGCTGCTTGGGGAATGACGCTGGGTGCAAGCATTTTACTGAACCTTTCGGGAACCGGACTGATCATGCGCTCTCTGCACACGCAGATCGGCCGCAGATGAATGAAAAAAGCCTCGGGACATTCTGTCATCCCGCGGCTTTTATTTCTGACATAAAAGCACCCTGTCTGGCCGGACAGGGTGTTTCGGTTAAGACATATGCTGGTCCCGATAAATCTTTTCGTTTTTCATGCCGTACGCTTTTTGCACGATATAGAGCGGACGGTCTTTTGCTTCGTCATAAATCCTTCCGATATATTCGCCGATCATTCCGAGCATTAATAGAACGATGCCGCTGAATAACAGCTGTATCACAATCAGAGAGGACCAGCCCGTAATGGTGCTGTTCGTAAACAGCTTCATGTATAAAACGATAAACATATAGAGAAAACCCGCTCCGGACATGATCATTCCCGCATAGCTTGCCGCCTTGAGCGGTTTATGAGAGAACGTTGTGATTCCGTCCATGGAAAGCTTCAGCATTTTTTTAAGCGGGTATTTCGTTTCCCCCGCAAGCCGCTCATCACGTTCATATTCTACAGCAGTCTGCTTAAAGCCGACCCAGCTGACGAGTCCTCTGACAAAAGGATTTTTTTCTTTTAATCTTTTCATCTCATCACAGACTTTTCTGTCCAGCAGGCGGAAATCTCCGGTGTCGAGCGGAATATCAATATCAGTCACGCTCCGCAGCAGCCGGTAAAACATAGAGGCCGTCTGTTTCTTGAAAAAGGTTTCTCCCTTTCGTTTCGTTCTGACGGCGTACACCACATCGTAGCCTTCTTTCCACTGCTCAATCATATCAAGGATTAATTCAGGAGGGTCCTGCAAATCGGCGTCAATGACGGCGATTGCATTCCCCTCTGCATAATCCATACCCGCTGTGATCGCGATCTGATGTCCGAAGTTTCTGGAAAAATCAATAATTTTCACTCTCGGATCAATCAGACTTTGCTCTCTTAAAATCTCAATACTGCGGTCTTTGCTTCCATCATTGACAAAGATCAATTCATAATGCTCTTTTGTTTGATCCATGACTTCTTTCAGGCGCTGATAGGTTGTCTGAATGACGAGTTCCTCGTTATAAACCGGGACGACTATTGAATATTGAATATGTCTGCTCATGTTTTTTCCTCCTATTCATCAGATTGAAGTTCGTATAGTGAAGCTGATTGATTCATTCCGCCCGGCCCGCCGCTCATTCGGCTGTTTTTACCCGCGGCCTTGCTGCTTTTTGTATCAGCTGCATCATGATTTTTCGTTTTCTGATCTGTGCTTGATTGCCATTTATCTGAAGATACTTTCTTTCCGTTTTTCTCAACCCACTGCACTATATCGTTATTTCCGCCTTTGCCCATTCCGGATGTTAAGAAGTATTTTACTTTCCCTTCTTTTACGAGCTTTTTAAATTGAGTCAGCGTAATGGCCGGGTCAGACCCGCTGAATCCGCCGATCGCCATGACCGCTTTTTTCGTTTTAATAATGTAAGGCGCCGCCGTGTTGGAATCGGTTGTAGCAAATAAATAGTCCGCTCCGGCGTTGTGTTTCTCTAAATAGTTGATCAGTTTTGTATTGACAGATGCGTTATCCATTCCCATGCCTTTTCCGCTTGTTGAAGCGAGCTGAGGGCCTGTTTCAGGCAATGAGCTGTTGCCTCCGTACAGAAGCGGTGTGCTCGCCCAATAAATCGGCATCACCATCAAGACGAGAAGGGCTGCAAGTGAAACATAATAACTTAGCGGTTTTTGGCGCTGTTTGAATACGAACAGGGCGATTGCTGCCACTGCGCCGATAACGCCTGCTCCGATGCTCCAGCCTGCTCCGATTTGATCATTGTAGTTTCTGAGGATAAACAGCTCAAATCCGGTTGTCACAAGAATAGCGGCCGGCAATAGCCACGTTTTCCATCCCGCCTGCTTGCGGTACAGATGAACGAGGGCGACCCATCCCGCACCGACAAGTGCCGCGATCGGAGGCGCCAGCATAATGAGATAATAATGGTGGAAAAATTCCGCCACACTGAAGAATCCGGCAATCGGCACAAGCCACGCTGCCCAAAAGATCGTTTCCTTCTGTTCTGCTGATAATCGTCTTCTTTCTCTCGCCCCGGCGATCAATAAACCGGCCATTCCAAAAATCGCAAACGGCAGGAGCCAGCTGATCTGATCAGATAATTCCGTTTGGAAAAGGCGCAGCGGACCAGGGGTTCCCGTACCGAACATTCCTGAACCTGATTGCATTTTCGAGCCGGTGCCTGCACCGCTTTTTCCTCCGCCGCCATCTCCGCCGCTTGAAGGGCCTCCTTGACCGCCGCTTGGCATTTTCCCGTTAGATGGAGGTGCCGTCATACTGCCGTTTTGTGATTTGTCTCCGCTTGCTGAACTGCTGCTTGAAGACTGGCCAGGCGGTTTTTGCATTTGTGAAGAACCGCCGGAACTTTGCCCTGTCAGCCGCTGAATCCCGTTATATCCGAAAGCCAATTCCAATACGGAGTTTGTCTGGCTGCTTCCGACATATGGCCTTTTGCTGGCAGGAATATTATCAACAATGAGCGGCCATGACAATGAAACGGCTGCTAAAACGGCTAACGCGCTTACCAATGAAATGATTTTTTTCTTAATCGTGGTGTTTGCTGCAATCATATAGAACAGCAAGAAGGCCGGCAAAATCATATAAGCCTGAAGCATTTTTGTGTTAAAGCCTGCTCCGACGACAAAAAATGCCGCCAAAAGCCAGATCAGTCTGCCTTTTCTGATCGCTTTAAAGAGAAGCCATGTGGCGAACAAGAGGAAAAAGACCAGTAAAGCATCGACATTATTCGTCCGCGCGACCGCTACTGCGATCGGTGTACACGCCATGACAAATGAGGCGATGCGCGCCGCCGTTTTTCCGAACGTCGGCTTTATTAATAAGTACATGAATAGAACTGAACCTACACCCGCCAATGCCTGAGGCAGGATGACGCTCCACCCGTGCATACCGAATATCAGCGCGCTGATCGTTTGTATCTGGTATGTAACAGGCGGTTTATCTACCGTGATAAACCCGGCTGCGTCAAATGAAGCGTAAAAGAAATTATGAAAGCTTTGAAGCATACTCGTTACCGCTGCGGTGTAATAAGGATTCACCGTATCGTCATTCCAGATGTTGTACATATTCAAGAATGCGGAAGCGAGTAAAATGAGAATTAAGACTGCGTCTATCTCGCGTTTTTTCATTTTCACCTGTGTTTTCACTCCTTTTGTTTAACTTTGAACAAGTGTAACAACCAAATGTGAAAAATTTATTAATAAACAAAGACAATTATTTTGCCGTTTACAAATAGGTAAAAAGAATGACAAAACGGGTAAAAAGACAAAAAAAAGATGCCCCCGTCAAGCCGGGAGGCATCTGTCATGATTTCTGATTTACTGAATCGGTTTCAGCCGCGCTTCTATTTCAGAACGGCGGTGTTCGAGATAAGGCGGGAGCGCAACCGTTTTGCCTAGCTCTTCAGGTTTTTCATCAACCATAAACCCCGGACCGTCCGTTGACAATTCAAACAGAATTCCGTTCGGTTCCCGGAAGTACAGCGCTTTGAAATAATAACGCTCTACAATGCCTGAGTTGCTGAAACCTTCTTTCGTAATGATGCGGTGCCATAAAGCAAGCTCCTCTTCATTCTGAACGCGGAAGGCCACATGGTGCACGCTGCCTTTTCCAGGACGCTCGCGCGGAAGATCGTTTCTTTCAATGAGATGGACTTCTGTACGCGCACCTCCGTTTCCGGATTCGAGCACCGTAACCGTGCCCCGGTCTTCATGCGTTTCTTTCCCGATTTCAGTGAAGCCCAGCACATCGGTTAAGACACGCAGCGTCGGTTCTGCATACGGGACGGTCAATTCAACGGGACCAAGACCGCGGAAAGAATATTCTTCCGGTATGCCGCTTTGCTTCACCGCTTCACCGATGTCTTTTCCTTTTTCGTCAGCTGTCAGCACAAGCCGCTGTCCTTCATGATCCTGAAAAGCGAGTGTCTCTCTGCCCGCTATTGTCATGATGTCGGCATGAGCGACCTGATGTTCTTCAAATCGTTTTTTCCAATATTGCAGTGCTTGTGCATCCGGGACACGCAGGCCGATTGAAGAAATACTGTTTGTCCCCGCATGAAACGGCGCAATCCGCGGAATCTCGAAAAACGTCAATTCAGATCCCGGATTGGCTGTTTCATCACCGTAAAACAAATGATACATCGTCGGTTCATCTTGGTTTACGGACTTTTTCACAAGCTTCAGTCCCAGGATGTTCCGATAGAAATCTAAATTTTTCTGCGCATCAGCCGTCAATGCTGATACATGGTGTATTCCATTAACTTTCATTATGTTATCCTCCAGTCAATTATCTCGATTTCGAGATATTTTATATATACAATTTATGTTATCCGGATCGTAAAGTCAACCCATCTGCTTCACAGACGGTCTGCAGACTGCCGCTTCCTAAATAACGAACCTTTGATATTAAAAAACCATTAATGTTCGCTTTTAAAACGGTATTTTTTCCTTCTCAAAAGCAGAAACCTTTATCTTTTAGGGAAAACGACAAAATCAGAAAATTTATTTTATTCGTGTTTCAGCAATTAGGGTTTACAATATGGAAAATAGTTTTTTCAGCATGACGATTTTACATCTGGAGGGAAAGGATATGCAGATTGAAGAGAACGGACTTAAAAAAGAGATCGGCCTTACCATCGCCCTCTCACTTGTTATCGGCACCATCATCGGTTCCGGCGTATTTATGAAACCAGGCGCCGTGCTTGCCTACTCCGGTGATGCGAAAACCGCGCTTATCGCGTGGCTGTTAGGAGGCATTTTGACGCTTGCCGGCGGCTTGACCGTTGCGGAAATCGGCACTCAGATTCCGAAAACGGGCGGACTTTATACATATCTCGAAGAAGTGTACGGCGAATTCTGGGGCTTTTTGTGCGGATGGGTTCAAATTATCATTTACGGCCCCGCGATTATCGGAGCAATCGGCTTGTATTTCGGCTCTTTGATGGCGCACTTGTTTAATTGGGATTCCGGCTGGTCTAAATTGATCGGGATTTCAGCCGTTTTGTTTTTAAGCATCATTAACATTATCGGAACGAAATATGGCGGCATCGTCCAAGGAATTACGACTGTCGGCAAATTGATTCCGATTATCTGCATGATCGTGTTCGGCCTTTGGAAAGGCGATCAGCATATTTTCACAGCCGTCACAAGCAGCATGTCGGACATGAATTTCGGCGCTGCCATACTGGCCACCTTGTTTGCTTATGACGGATGGATTCTGCTTGCGGCACTCGGCGGCGAAATGAAAAATCCGGAAAAGCTGCTCCCGAGAGCGATGACGGGCGGACTGCTGGTCGTCACCGCCATTTATCTTTTCATTAACTTTGCGCTGCTGCACATTCTTCCTGCGACCGACATCGTCAAACTCGGTGAAAATGCGACCGGCACCGCTGCCGGAATGCTGTTTGGCGACATCGGAGGAAAATTGATCAGCGTCGGAATCATCGTCAGCATCTTCGGCTGTTTAAACGGAAAGATTCTCGCTTTTCCGCGTGTCTCGTTTGCGATGGCGGAACGGAAACAGCTGCCGTTTGCCGGACAGATTTCGCGGGTGCATCCGACGTTCCGCACCCCGTGGATTGCCGTGTCATTTCAGATCGCGCTGGCCATTATTTTTATGATCGCCAGCAATCCCGATAAGCTGTCTGAAATCTCTATTTTCATGATTTATATTTTTTACGTCATGGCCTTTTTCGCCGTGTTTATCCTCAGAAAAAAAAGCGGCGGAAAACCGCGCGCCTACAGCGTGCCTTTGTATCCGATCATTCCTGTTTTGGCCATCGCGGGTTCACTGTTTGTGCTGATCAGCACGATCATTACAGATACACTGAGCTGCGCGCTGTCCCTCTTGATCGGCCTTGCCGGGCTGCCGCTTTATTTTTGGCTGAAAAACGGCAGAAAAAACTGATAAAAACGGTTCCTTTTACGGGAGCCGTTTTTTTTCTGACAAAATCACGTGCAAAAGTTGACAGCAAATTCACATCTTTTGTTATACTTTTTAAGCAAGATGTCTGAATTCGAAGTATGTTACGTTTTTTTGGCGAAGTGGGTAACATAAGAAAAACAGGATGAGACACGTTTTTACGAAAAAATCAAGAGGCGTTTTTTTCGACTTTATCTGTTTTTTTTCGACAAAAGGCTATATAATAATTTGATGTGTGCATTGTCTCATTCAAACAATGGAGGGTTTTTAATGATAAAAAGAAAAAAAGATAAGTTCTCACTCCTTTTAACAGAAATCGCAAAAAATATAGACGAAACCGCAGAATACTTTGTCAACTTTAAAGTGACGAACCAGACGACTTTAAAGGAATTTGCCGATACGTTAAAAGAGTTTGAAACAAAAGGAGATAATCATGTTCATGTCATGATTAAAGAGCTGAACAAAGCTTTTATCACTCCCATTGAACGTGAAGACATCCTGGAGCTGACAAACAGCCTCGATGACGTGCTTGACGGAATCGAACATTTTTCAGCAATGATGGAGATTTTCTCGATCACTTCTTCCGATGAGCATATCGATAAGTTCAGCGGATACATCAGAGAGTGTGCGAAGGAAATTTTAATCACGATTGAGCTGCTTGCAGAAAACAGATTGAAGGACATTCACCCTCACGCCATTAAAATTAAGGAATACGAGCACAGCTGTGATAACCTGCACCGTAAATCATTAAAAAATCTGTTCGGCACAGAAACCGATCCGATTAAAGTGATTCAGTACCGCGAGATTTACGAAACGCTTGAGGAAATTGCCGACTCTTGCCAAAGCGTTGCCAATAACCTTGAAACCATTATTATGAAAAACGCGTAACGAGGGGTTATAATGGATACTCTATTACTTTTAACGATATTAATTGTCATATGCGCTTTGGTATTTGACTTCATTAACGGATTTCACGATACCGCAAACGCAATCGCCACCTCAGTTTCGACAAAAGCTCTGAAGCCGCGGCACGCAATCGTCATGGCCGCCATCATGAACTTTCTCGGAGCGATGACATTTACCGGTGTGGCGAAAACCATTACGAAGGACATTGTGAATCCTTATACATTAGACAACGGGTCAGTTGTCATTCTTGCGGCTCTACTCGCCGCAATCGCCTGGAACTTGATCACATGGTATTTCGGCATTCCGAGCAGCTCTTCACATGCGATTATCGGAGCGATCGCCGGAGCGGCCATTGCAGCGTCAGGTTTTGCGACGCTTAATTATAAAGGGTTCATTAAAATTATCGAAGCACTTATCTTATCGCCGATCATCGCCTTTGTTCTCGGCTTTATCGTATATTCGATCGTGAAGCTGATTTTTAAAGACAGCAATCTGGCGAAAACAAATAAACGCTTCCGCAGAGTGCAGATTTTGACGGCTGCCATTCAGTCCTATACACACGGAACGAACGACGCGCAAAAAGCGATGGGTATCATTACGATGGCGCTTATGACGGCCAATTTACATAAAAGTGATGCGATTCCTTTTTGGGTGCAGCTCTCTTGTGCCCTGGCAATGGGTCTCGGCACATCCATCGGCGGCTGGAAAATCATTAAAACCGTCGGCGGAAAAATTATGAAAATCCGTCCGGTAAACGGCGTATCTGCCGACTTAACCGGCGCAGCCATTATTTTCGGGGCCACGTTTATTCATCTCCCTGTCAGCACGACGCACGTCATTTCGTCTTCCATTCTCGGTGTGGGCTCTTCCCACCGCGTAAAAGGCGTAAACTGGGGAACGGCTAAACGGATGCTCATTACATGGGTCATCACCCTGCCGATTGCAGGTACACTCGGCGCCATCGCCTTTTTCATCTTAGATCTGTTTTTCTGATGACATCCGCTTCTTTACAGAAGCGGTTTTTTTTGTGACAGGAAAATGATGTCATGACATAGAATGAACATAGCAGACCATTTTTCAAATTGTGAGGGATGCTCATGCTTTTGTTTTTTCAGATCATGGTGTGGACGATGGCGGCCGCACTCATTTTATATGTGTACGCATCCTGGCGGTATGAGGCAAAGGTAAAAGAAAAAATGTTTGCCATCCGTAAAACGTGGTATTTACTATTTGTACTGGGCTCCATGGTCTATTGGACATATGATCCTGAATCGCTCTTTGCCGCATGGAGACAATATTTGATTGTTGCCGTCTGCTTTGCCCTTATTGATGCGTTTATCTTTTTGAGCGCGTATATCAAAAAGCTCGCCGGCAATGAATTAGAGACGGATACGCGGGAAATTTTAGAAGAAAATAACGAAATGCTTCACTCCTATCTTGAAAAACTGAAAACCTATCAATATCTGTTGAAAAATGAACCGATCCATGTATATTATGGAAGTACAGAAGCTTATGCGGAAGGCATCAGCAGACTGCTGGCCGCTTATGCCGAAAAAATGAATGTCACGGCTTCCTTGTGCGACTATTCCGCACAATCGGATAAGGACCGCTTGACGGAGCATATGCCTGATGCGGCAGACGTTCAGTCCCGTCTTAACCGTAAAGACGTCTACTATGATCAAAAAGGCAGGCTTGTGCTTATTCCGTTTACAGTCCAGAACCGCCATTACGTGATCAAACTCACGTCGGAAAACCTGTTGACGGAATTCGATTATTTGCTTTTCACATCGCTAACGAGCATTTATGATTTAATGCTGCCAATAGAAGAGGAAGGTGACGGTTAAATGGAGCAGGCATTTCAAAACGGGCAGCCGGAACAAAGAGCGAAACCGTTCAAAATGTTTAAAAAACGTTCTATGACAAGTATCGCAAGTTACCAGGTCAGCCCTCATACCGCCAGAATTTTCAAAGAAAACGAGCGGCTGATTGACAAGTATAAACAAAAAAAAGCTTGATTATACTAAGGACAGGAGACACGGCTCTTGTCCTTATTCCTTTTTTCCTTATCTTTCATATAATAAAACCAACAAAGAGATGCGACAGGTGATGATGTGAAGAAAATTGTCAGACGCGTAAAGTTTGTGGATTACGGACGCTTCGGGCTTTCCGCTTATTCGCTGAGGATGCGGGCGAGGAATCTCGGGCTATTGAACCGGTTAAAAAAGAAAAAAGGCTGAATCCCGCAATGTGAACGGGACTCAGCCTTTTTTGTTAAAGCTGCATCAAAATTTTCGCTTTTACAGCGGGGCCGTAGACGCCGTCAGACGTCAGCCCGTTTACAGATTGGAAGCGGGCCACGGCATCTGCGGTTTTCGGACCGTAGATACCGTCAATTCCGTTATTGACAGCTCCTTTTTCAGGGTAGAAATAAAGCGCGGCGAGCGCGTTTTGCACCTGGTATACCTTTTCACCGGACGTGTACGGCTCTGTCAGCTGAATCACCTCGTCCGGAAGAGAATACAGTGCTTCAACCGGCGGGCTGACGATCAGTACTTGTCCGACTTTAATCAGGTTCGGGTCAGCGATGTTATTCCATTTCTGCAGATCGGCCACGCTGACGCCGAATTTCCGCGCGATCGCTGACAGCGTATCTCCTTTTTGGACGGTATACGTCTGTCTTTCCCCAGAACCGATTCCCGCTTTAAACTCATCCCATGTATCCAACAGTCTTCTCGGACAAAGCTTTCCTGACCAATGCTTGTGCGCAACGACATTTGCAAGCGGGATGCCGTGCGACGTCATTAATGTGCGGATGAGCCATTGTGCGTTTGCCACGGCCTGTGAAAAGTTGCCGTCTGCGTTTTCACAAATTTCAATACCGATGGATTTACGGTTGCCGTCCCCGTTGCCGTCACCGGCATGCCAGCCGTTTTCGTTCAGCGGAAGATGCTGATAAATTTCCGTATCATCGACTGTGAAATGCCAGCTTGTCGGTGTATCGGGATTTTTCACATAGCTTGCGTGACTTTTGGCGTTAGCTCCGACTGCGGTATTGGCTGTATTGTGCACCGTAATGTAAATCGGTGTCATTGCATAGCCTGGGCGGTTATTGTTTCCTGCCGGGATAAAATCCTGTGTGATTTTTACCATATTCTCATCTCTCCTATTTCGATAAATTGTTTATTTTTAATAAAGCCTGCTGTTTTTTCCCTTTTGCTGTAACGTAATTGTTTTTAAACCAGGCGGCGGCAGTCGTTATGATTGTAAAAACGGCCGATCCGGCGGCATACAGCGTATCTGCAAGCTGGCTGACCTGGTCCTCCTGAATATTCAGCGGCGATTTGCCGAACATCAGCAAAGTTTGATTCAATAAAGCAAGCAAAAGAAGCACCGTCCTGACGACCGTGCCTTTGTCCGCGAATTTCATATCGGTTTCCCCCTTACTTTTGCAGCAGATTGTACATGATGGCGATGGCTCCGCCAATGACGCCCGTGCAGATTGCTGTCACGATCGCTCCTGTAATGGTCCGCTTAATCCATGTTGTGTTTTCGTCAATTTTGTTCAGTTTTTCATTCAGCGTCATGATTTGCTGATCCTGCCGGTCGGATACCCGCTCTAATGCGGCCACCCGCTGTTCAAGCACCTTTTGTTCACCTTTGATGCCTGCGAATTCTTTTTGCACCGCTTGTTCATCCAGAAGCACTTCCGCTCCCCCCTCTTACATTGTTCTCACCTCCCTTCGGAAGTTTCATTCTTAAGAAAATGCCGTGCCTTTGACAGAAAGGCTCCCGCCGGAAATGCTCTGGATTTCCATAACGATTTCCTTAAAGCCGGCAATATCAAATGACCACACTTCTTCTGTGCCTGACGTACCGGCGGCTGATGTCCCGTCATCAGACCTGATTCCTCTGATCGGCACATTTTTTCCCGAGATGGATCTCCCCCAAAACGCGACATGGCCCGACTCAGCCGTTCCGGTGATTTCGACGAGAAGTTTTTTCCAAGCGCCCGCCGAGAAGATGCTTCCCTCGCCAGCCTCTGCTGCATTTTCATGAAAAATCACGTCTGTATATGAAAACGCCATATCACCGCCCGTACCGACAGATTGGTATAAAACAAATTCGGACTGCTTTTGATTTCCATTTTCAAAACGGAACCGGTAATATCGTTTTGTCAGGCAGACCCACCCCGAAGCGGTCAGCACTCCGCCTTTGACTGCGATAGAATGTGAAGCCGTCCACGAATTGTTATCCTCGCTCTCTTCGATAAAAAGAGTTCCGCTGCGGTCCGAATAAGCCCACTCCTGTGCTCTGTCTATTAAGACGGCTCCTAAACGGTCTTGTCCGAATTGGCTGTAAACTTCAATCGCTTCTAGCGGCGTATTGGTAAGAAGCTCTGCCATTCCGGACAAATCAGCAACCGGTGTGACATAATCGTTTTTGTTACCGCGGTAAGCTTTTACTGCGCCGGGTCTGCCAAGTTGATCGGCGGGAAATTCAAATGAATGCTTTTTCATCGGCCGTCCTCCTTTTCTCATTTACTAAAAATGACAAATAAAAAAAGCCGTTTGGCTTATGACACAGCATTTTTATAATTTTCGTATGTTTCACCCGTTATTTCTTGAAATTCCTCAGGCGTGATATACTTCGCGGCCACGCCTTCCGCCAGATCTTCGGCAGAGCAGTCATCATAGCCCATAGCTTGTTTTACCATTTCTATTGAGGCCCACTTATAAAACAAAGCGTAAACCCAAAAGTTAAGTCTCTTCATTTTTTCATTCTCCTTTTACGTTTAATAATTCTAATTTTAAAGACGCTAATTGCCTGCCGAGTGACTGCTGCGCCTGTTCGGCTGCTTTTCTGGCCAATTTCTCATTCGCCAGCTGTCCCCCGAGGCCTGCAAGCTGGTTTGAATCGGGCGCCGTATCTTTTTTTAAGCTGTCTTTATATGCTTTGTCAGCCGTTTCCACCCATTCTTGTTTCTCTTCATCAAAAAATGGGCGCCACATGCCTTCGCCGTTTATTTCCGGCGGAAAGTCCGCAGCGTTAGCCGGCATCATATAATCTCCTGTCTCAGAATCCGGATAAAGCTCAATCGGAGTGCCTGTATAAATGTTGTCATTGTCATACGGAAATATTAATTTCATATTCTCGCTCCTTTACGTGAGTGCCAAAACAAGGTCAATATAATAGCCGTTCACGTTATTTTCTATATTGGCCATAATTCCCGTCAGCTTCATATCTCCATTAGAATAAATAATAAATTTGCTGTAACCGGTGGTGCCGCTGGCTGCAACCATCGTTACAACGCCTTTGGCCGGCGCACAAGAGGATGGCACACTCCCGAATACCACTTCTCTGTCTGTAAGAACGTGTCCGTTCAGGTGAAGGGTGTTTCCCACTTTGCGGTATTGAAGCGGCCTGTCTCCTGATTTAGCGCCATTTTTATAAGGAACATTGATCCAAGGTACATTCTCAGTATCAAGTTCAGTAACGAGACGCCGCCAGCCCTGCCAGCCCAAGTTCAAATCCAAATAGTTCGTGAACATATTATTTTTATAATCAACGGCAATGACATACCCAAACGTTCCCTTTCCCTCACTGTCAAGAGAGGTAAAATGAAACATGCCGCGGGTCGAAGCGTTGCTCGGACTGTTTGCCGCTTTGCCGGTTGAATAAAAGGTGCCGAACGCCCTGCCGTTTTTAACGATTTTTTCAAGAAAGTTATCATCATCACTAATTGTAAGAAGATAGCCGCCGTTATCGTTTGTTATTTTCGAAAGCTGTGCGCCGTTCCACATATTTTTATCCGCCTGTGTGACATGGATGTCTTTTTTATTGGCGTGAGCGTCTACTTTTGCTTGAGAGCCTGCATCTGTTTCTCTTTGGCTCCACTCCGACCATACGCCTTTAGTGCTGAAACTTCGGACGTATATGGGATTTCCGGCGGTCGCTGTGTCTATAAACATTTGGACAAAAGTCGGTGATGCTCCGCGGGTTCTTTGCATTACAATTAATTGTCCGTATTCCGCAGGCTTATTTTCCGTATGCTGAACCGATATATAGTAGATACCGGACGTTTTTATATTGTCTAAGTTTGTTTCCGTTACCGTTTTAGCATTCCCGTCATTGTCAGTCAGATTGAATAACTGCCCTGCATTCCATTTGTCTTTGTCAGACTTGGTTACATGAAGATCTGTTTTGTCGGCATGCTCATTTACTTTTGCTTGTGCTCCGGCAGCTGTTTCAAATGGCATCCATTCCGTCCAGATGCCGTTTTTCAGCGTTTTTCTCCAAAATCCCCCGTCATCTGAGAAAGCGGCCGCCTCTCCGTTATTCTTTGAAGAATAAAGGTATATACCCTCTGACGGTTTAGGCGGGGTATTTACTCCAGTTGCAGCTGCTGAGAAAGTAAAGGTCTTATTCTGGCTGGCAGCGGTCTGATGAAAATCCTGTCCGTCAGAGATATCAATAAAAGCGGAGCCATTATCTTTTGTCATTTTAGACAATTGCCCGTTATTCCACTTCTGGCGCTCTTCCTTCGTCACATGCCGGTCCAGATCTTGATTGTGCCGGTCAAAATCTTTTTTTGCTGCCTGCTGGACATTGTCCACGTTTCCGAGACCGATTTGCGCCTTTGTCGTTTTGTGCGGGTTGTTCATGTCGTTTTTATGGGCCGCCAGATCCGTGTGGGCGTCTTTTATGCCTTTTTCCCAGCGATTGACGTCATCTTCATTAATCGGATCGTCCGGAAGCCAGTCTGTTTTTTCTTCGTAAGCCATCGTTACACCACCTCAAAGGTAAATCTTAAATCAAGCGTTCTGTTATTGCTGAGATCTAAATTTGTTTTTCGTTCTGTGATGACGCTTCCTGTTTCGTCAAGCATCTGCACGGTTTCAATGTGTTTGATGTCTTCTTCCCTGCGTGTGAGAACGGTGACTGCGGCATCTTTTACGGAAATGTCCGCAATCGGAGTTTCTTTGCCGTTTAACAGCACTTTTGTGATCCTGTTTTTCAGATCGGCTGCGGCACGCTGTCTGTAAGCGGCTGATATCATGGTAAGACCACCTCGTTATTGTTGAGTGTGACGGAATAACCGACCTTCAGTTCACTGACTTTTCGGTATCTCCGATTGTTGAGAATGACCCGGTCTTTGATTTCCAGTGTTTCGTTTAATGCGGCTCTCAGTGTATACGCCAAATGAGCAGGTTTGATTTTTTCAAGCGTTTCAATCAGCTCGTTCATGTGCTGCAGGTCATCAAGCCCGATATCGGCATAAAAACGATACTGCCCCGGAAACATCCGAACGTAAGCTGACGGATGTTTTAAAAAACGGTTTAGCGCCTGCTCGATCGCTTGATGTGTGATGGGCGGAATATTCGACATCTTGGAAATCAGCCTGAGCCGTCTCATATCCTCCGTGTCACCTGATTCCCGCGGTATTTTTAATATTTTTTCCCAGCGGTCAAGCCCCCACGTCGCCGTCGTGATAAAGAGCTGATCTGTCAAATCGAAAATATCGTTATTCTGCCGCTCAAACTCAGGAGCTTCCGCCTCAAGCAGTTGTGCCATCTCCTTTAATCGGGTTAAAAACGGCGGGAGGTACGCCGTCATCTCATCGAGTCTGCTCAAGGATTGTCACCTCTTTGAGTTTAGGAATTTCCACATCACTGAGCACGAGGTTTTCCGCCGCACCGTTCATTTTGATATCGGCATAGTCACTGACGGATGCCGAGTTATAAACAATGTTGTTAATTTGTGATAAACGGACGGTGTTTTCTTCGAAGGCCATTTTCTTAAATAAATTCAGGACGCCTTTTTCAATCTCCGCTTTTACGTCATCAATCGAGCTGTTCAGCTCAGGCAGCACGGAAGCGGAGATTTCGATTTCCTTCCATACGGCGCTTTCCACCGTTACTGCCGCTCCGATCGGCGCCTGTCCTTCTCCCTGCCCTTCGTCCGGATCAATATAATCCTTTACTTTTTTGATCAGAATATCTGATGCCGGTTCCAAGTTCGCATTTGTGATGACAACCTTCACCGTTCCGGCTCCGTTCCAAAGCGGAAAGATTTTCGCCCTGCCGACGCCGTCAACCTCTTCGGCCCATTGTTTATAATGCTGTTTATTTGCGCTGACTGCCTCCCGGCGGACACGGGTAAAATAGCGCGCCCTTAAGCTGTTGTCATCTTCTTCCTCACGGCCGGGAATTAATATATCGCGCATGACTGCTTTCTCAAGCCCAGGTATCGTATCAAGCGGCAGCAGGTTCTGCCCTGAAATGCCGGCATTGCCCGCTTCACCGGCTGTTTCACATTCAAGCGTTCCATCCCCCGTATATTGAAAATACAGGTTATCAACGAAGAAACGGGAGCCTGGCGGAATGGTGATGCCCGCTGTGAATTCTCCTGCTCTGACCGCTTTTGTGGCAGGTGTTCGTTCAATTCCCGCTTCAGCAGCACGCCTGTCCAGAAATTCTCCCTGAGCCGTATCGGAAAACACGAGCTCCAGCACGGTATCCAGCCAAATATAAGACTTTGCGAGCTCAGCGGCCGCAGGCGCGAGCGCATTGTAAATGACGCTGCCTTCTCTCGTATCAATATCTGCCGTAACGCGCGCAAGCATTCTGTCCATAATGTCGTCAAACGTCTGAGCTTCAAACATCCTCACCCAGCACCTCCTCTATCTCAAGCATGCCCTCATCAGTTTCAACGGTAAAAGAGACGGTGAAGGCATCATCTTTTTTCTCAATCTCAAAATTGGTAACGGCCAAAATACGGTCATCATACAGCAAGGCTTCTTCTATCAGTCTTGGAATCTCCATTTTTTTATAAGCATCCGTCGTGTTCTGATCTGAAAGCACTTCCTGAAGTTCGTTTCCGATATCATGGCTGAAAACCGAATATGAATACCGTTCTGTGTGAAGAGCGATATAGACGAATTGTCTGATTGCGTCCAGTCCGTTTATCAGTTCATTGGTAATCCGGTTGTTTTCAAAATCAATTCGGTAGGTTTGTGAAGTCTCAACGGCCTCACTCGCATCCTCCAAATCTTCAAATTCGATTTCCGGTGTCAGGGCCATTGCACCCGCTCCTTTTAAATTTGTTCATGTAAAAAAGCCCTCTTCGGCAGATGAAGCGGCTTTAATAGGCTGATATTCTCGTACATCTCCGTCCGGATGCCGGTTAAATTTTGTCCAGTACAAAGAAAGACTGTCCTCCTGTTAAGGCAGCGGTCATCACCCGATCTCCCGCCTGGAGCTGATCATCTTCTCCGGACCTCAGCCGCTTCGGCACAATGAGTGCATCAGACGGAATCAAAAGTTTGTCGTGATCTTTCAGTTTCAGCTCGAGCGGCGAAACGGAGGTCACTTCGGCCGGCATCAGCTCCACCGGCGCTTCGGCGTCAACCGCTCCGACGGCTAAATGTTTAATGGCATCACTTAATCTCATCAGGATGTCCCCTCCGGAAGTGAATTTTTCTCCGTGACGTCAATCGTCATGGTATGTTTTGTTCCTTGGAATTCATGGCGGTCCGTATCTACATAATAGGTTTTCTTCAGCCCGATTTCCGGAATTGAAATATAGACCGGCAATCCGCTTTCCAACCCAGGAATACCGATCGCCTGTATATTTTTCAGCTCTTTCTTAACGCCTTTTTTCTCAGCCTGCTTCACTTTTGCGCGCTGTTTCAGCTGGGCTTCATTAATGTCGTCAGAAACCGTTTCGGTATACTGCAAAACGCCGAATGTTTTCATGCCCGCGCTGTCTGAGGCGGAAGCCTTTATCGTTTTATTGTCTTTTTGCAGCCGCATGACGACACGGGTTGCGGTGTCATCAATTGAGGTGCTGTATTGATACCCTGTAATATTAACTCCTGTTTCCAGCACCCATATGTCAGACGGCTCCGGCCATTCACGCAAGCCGAGCCTGCCTTTTTCTGAATAGAGCTGATAATTGCGCCCCGTCTGGCTTTTTGTCTGCTTTAACGCTTTTAGCATCATATCGTAAAGGCTTGTATCATTTTTAAAAACGAGTGATTTAATGGTATGGCCTGTGTTGGCAATGGATGTGACGGGAATTTGAAAATCGCTGGCGATCCTTTTTAATATTTGATCGGCGCGCTTGTTGGAAAACACGTAAACGTCCTGGTTTTTCACAAGGTATTGAAGCATATCGTATGCGGTGAAGGCGACGGTATGCTCATCGGGCGTTCTTGCAAAGACAATGCCGCGGAACAGTTCTTTTCCGTTCCATTTGAACAAAACCGTATCCCCTTCTGATACGCCGTAATACGTCTGGCCGCCCTGCTTTACGACAATCGTCGCTTCGATGGAACGGGGCGCCTGATATCTGTGTCCTTCCAGCGTTACGCTTTCTGTGACAAGCTCGAGCCACTCCGTTTCTTTTATGACAAATAGTTCAATCATCTTTTCACCCGTTTCATTGCGGTATCTTCAGCTTCTGCCCCGGGAAGATCCAATGCCCCGGCTGCCGGATATTCCGTTTGCTGCGCTTAATCATGGCGGTTTTATTCGCGTTCCAGATTTTCCGCCACTCCGTGTGTTTTCCGTAAAACTTGCCGGCGATGTCCCAAAGCGTATCCCCTTTTTTGACGGTATATGTTTTGGGTGAAGCTTTGGACGGGCGCTTCGCTTTCGTTTTTTTCTTTTGTTTGATTTTTCTTGGCGAAGCGGTTTTATATTCTTTCAGTACGATATCAAAATTCCGGTCGCCGATTTCATTGTCACCTTCGCTGTAATTAAAGCTTTCAATGCTGCATGTGACATTGATTTTTGTCCCTGTAATCAAAAACTGAACGGGTTTTTTCGCTTTCATCCATGCTTCAATGGCTGAAATGGCTTTTTCCGGCGAAGGGATGCTTTGATATTCGGCAATCGGGCTGTACCGTTTCGGAAAAAAAGAAGAGAACGAAATTTCTTTCGCTCCCGGTTCTTCGATAAACGTCACCTCTCCGAGTCCGGTGACTTTCACGGAATCATTCTGCACGCTGTTTGCGATATCAATCGCTTCAGGAAGAACGGGAAGCCGGAGCTTGTCCTTCCCCTGAGACAGCCAAAATTCGTAAACAGATTTAGTCAAAAGCAACGGCCCCCTTTGCTCCGGTATAAATGTCTTTTTGCAGTTCATCAATCAGCGCCTGTTTGATTTTGGCGGCGAGGCTGTCGGCGTCCTGTCCGTTATGGAAATGCTGATCGCCGCTGAATTCGATTTTAATTTCTTTTGTTCCCGTTTTTTGAACGGTTTGGCCGCCGCCTTTAACGGCTGCGGAAACCGTGCCGGCTGAAAGCGCCGCCGGTTCCGTCTGGGACGGATCGGACACTTCCATGCCGAGCGCTTGAGCCGCTTTTTGCAGCAGATAACGGCCCCGGATGCCCCGCTCTTCAGGGATAATCCACTCCCGTTTGTTCCCTTCGCCGACACGGGCGACCTGCTCCTTGGTAATCAGACCCCCATTGGCATAACCGACGTAAGGGCCTCCATGAGCCATACTTTTAATCCCGGGGACATTGCTGATCGAGCCGTATCGGCTTTTAATATAGCCGATAGCGGCAGCGGCGTTGTGAATTGGATTTCTGATATCATTCATGCCCGGCGCTTTGTGATCTTCAAAGGTGCTCGGAATCGTCTGCATAAGCCCCTGTGACGGATGGCCGGCTTTGGCGTTGCTGTCCCATAGATTAATGGAATTAGGGTTGCCGCCTGACTCATGCTGTGCGATCGTCATTAATCCCGGAAGCCAGCTGATCGGCGTATTGGTTGCTTTCATTGCGGCCAAAAGCCACTCTTTGACGCTTCCTCCCGCTGCACCCATGCCGGAAAAGGCTGCTGCAAGCGAGCCTGCCTGTTTTTCGGCGTATTTTTTCACGTCAACTGAGCTGAGCCCTTTGACGACGCCGACTGAAGCAAAGCGTCCGAGACTCATCATGACACGGGAAGGAGAGTGAATATCAAGCTCTTCCCTGAATGCGTCCTCGACTTTTTTGGCCATATCTTTGGCCGCCTGTTTGACTTCGCTTCCTTTTGCAGTCATCCCTGATACGAAGTGTCCGATCAGGCCTGACCCCCAGCCGTTCGCGGAATCTCTTGATTGCACAAACGGTTTATTGATATGTGTGCTTACGTATTGCGACGTTCCCGTATCTTTTGCATTCTGTCCGGCCGAATATCCTTTCACCGTTGCGGCGCCCCATGATGACGATTGGTTAACCGCCGATTGATAAGGTGTTTTCACCTTTGTTTTTAAAAATGAATCGGTGCCCGTCGGCGAAGTATTTTGACCTTTGGCATAGCCCGCAACGACTTGCTTTCCGTAACCGGATGAAGACGAAATGAGGGCATTGAACGGCGTTCCGATGTTTTTTTCCTTCCAGCCGTCCATATCCACCGATTTTTTGCTGATTCCGCTGTCAAAGCCTTCAGTAAACTGTTTGCCGAGTGATGAAGCCGTCCCGGCAAATCCGGAAGAATCCACAGACGCCGCGGCCGATACAGATGCAGAAGAAGAAACACCGCTCGCTCCCGCCGGTGCAGCGGAAGACTGAGCCGAAGCCGCGCCCATATCATCGACAACACGCATGCCGAGCTTAGACGCAGCTTGTGAAAGCAGCATCTTTCCGCGTCCGCGATTGTTGTCGACGGGGATGACAAATTCTTTTCCGGCTTCACCGATCCAGGAAATGGTCGGCTTTGTAATGTAGCCGCCTGTGGCGTTTTTGTCCGGTTTTTTCTTTTTATCTCCGCTGCCTCCTGTGACAAAGTTCATTATGCCTGAAATCATTTTGCCGCCGGTTTTATCCCAAATCTTTTTCACCCAGTCGAATGCTGCAGAAAAAGCATCTGATATGGCTGTTCCCACTTTTACAAGAGGTTCTTTTATATGTTTCTCAAACCAGCCGCTTAACCCTTTCCATATATCCTTTACCGTATCTAAAGCAGTCTGGAAAGCATCTGATATTCCTTTACCGACATTTTTCACCATGTCTTTCACCGGATTCCAGACAGTATCCATGAACCAGCCGGAAACCGTACTGAAAACGGACTTAATTTTATCCCAGGCTCCTGTAATTTTACTCCAAATGGACGTTGCCACTCCGACGACAGCTGATTTTACGGGCCCCCATACCGTGCTCATAAACCAGCCGGATACTGTGCTGAAGACACCTTGAATCGTCGTCCACGCATTCACGATATTTGACCAGATGCTGGTTGCCACTCCGACGACAGCCGATGAAACCGGCGTCCATACATTCTCCATGAACCAGGATGACACCGTGCTGAAAATCCCTTGAATCGTTGTCCACGCATTCACGATATTTGACCAGATGCTTGTCGCCACTCCGACGACAGCTGATGACACCGGCGTCCATACATTTTCCATGAACCAGGATGAAACGCTTCCCCAAGTATCTTGTATTGTTGTCCAAGCACTTTGCGCCGCTTTGGAAATATCATTCCACGTGTCTTTCAAAGCCCCTGAATCAAAGGCCTCTCCCAAGCTGGAACCGCCTAAACTGCCGGCGATGCCGCCTACCGCGCCGCCGATTAATGTGCCCACTCCGGGAACAACGCTGCCGATTGCCGCTCCGGCCGCGGCTCCGGCAAGACCGCCGCCTGCTGAGCCGACCTTCTCTCCTGCATTATCTTTATTGATGCCGGCTAAATCAGTAAGTGATAACAATTCACCTATGCCGGGAATTCCTTTAGCGGCACCTTTTAACCCTTTCATACCGCCTTTTAGCGCCTTTGAATCTCCTAAGCCTTTCAAAAGCGCGCCGATGCCTTTACCTGCCCCTTTTGTTTTTGGCGTATTTACGGATGCCTGTTTGCTTCCCTTTGCGGATGAACCTCGTTTTGAAGATTTATTCCGCCCTTCGACTTTACTGCTTTTGCCCCTCGTCACTCCGGTACAGCAGCAGCAGCCCCCCAAAGCCCCGCCGGTTTTTTTGGCTGACTTTCCTGAAGATTTTGGCGCTGTTACCGTGCGCTGCGGACCCTTTGTCAGATCAGGACGCTTCGGGCTGTTGCCCTTACTCTTTTCTTTTTTCGTGCCGCCTCCTAATAATCCGCCGATATTGAGTTTGCCTAATTTTTCAGCGATTCCTGAAAATATTTTTTCTATTAATTCCCCGGCTTTTTCGATGATTTTGTCCGGGCTGAATTTCTCAAATTTCTTTGCAATCTTGCTGACAATTTTATCAACAAATGCCTCGGCTTTTTCGATGATCGCATCAGGACTGAATTTGCCGAACTTTTTATCAATGCCTCCGAACAGTGAGGATGTAAACTGCTCCACTTTTTCCAAGATCTTATCCGGATTGAGAAAATCGAATTTCTCAGAAATTCGGTCAACCGTGTCATTTACAAATTGTTCGGCGCGGTCGATTAGCTTATCAGGACTGAATTTACCGACAACGTCGTCGACTTTCTTCATAAACGAATCAGTAAAATGATCCAGCTCTTTCAATATGGCCTCCGGACTGAATTTGCTGACAACGTCATCTATCTTTTTCATAAATGAATCAGTGAATTTATCCAGTTCTTTCAATATGGCCTCCGGACTGAATTTACTCACGACCCCGTCTACTTTTTTCATAAACGAATCAGCGAATTTATCCAGTTCTGATAATATCGCCTCAGGGCTGAACTTGCTCGCGATTTCGTCTACTTTTCCCATGAATGAGGTCGTGAACTTGTCCAGCTCTGCTAAAATCGTCTCAGGGCTGAACTTACTCGCGATTTCGTCCACTTTTCCCATGAATGAGCTCGTGAACTTGTCCAGTTCGGCTAATATCGTCGCAGGGCTGAATTTGCTCGCGATTTCATCCACTTTTCCCATGAATGAGGTCGTGAACTTGTCCAGTTCGGCTAATATCGTTGCAGGGCTGAATTTGCTTGCGATCTCGTCCACTTTTCCCATGAATGAGCTCGTGAACTTGTCCAGCTCTGCTAAAATCGTCTCAGGACTGAATTTGCTTGCGATTTCGTCCACTTTCCCCATGAATGAGGTCGTGAACTTATCCAGTTCGGCTAATATCGTCTCAGGGCTGAACTTACTCGCGATTTCGTCCACTTTCCCCATGAATGAAGTCGTGAACTTGTCCAGTTCGGCTAATATCGTCTCAGGGCTGAATTTGCTTGCGATCTCGTCCGCTTTCTTCATAAAGCTTGCAGCGAATTTATCCAGTTCCGCTATGATTGTTTCCGGATAAAATTTGGATGCGATGTCATTGACTTTTTTCATGAAGGTGTCTGCAATGGAGTCAAGCATTGAAAAATCGTTTTTCGGCGAAGCAGGAGCAGCAGATGCAGAAGCTTTTCCGACGTCCGGCATATTCTTTTGCATTGCAGCCAGCTGTGCTGTCACCTTTTCGTTTAACGATAATTGAATGACATTGTTTTTTCCCGTCAGCGAATCAATGCCCGCTGAAATTCGGCCGACTGTTGTCATGACGTGATCTATGACGCGTATAGTGACAGAGTACCCGTTCTTTAACGCAGATTGCATGTAGCGTTTGATGCGTCCCATGGCAGGGGTCACTTCGTCTGACGCATAAAGTGAAACGGTAAATCCTTTAAAACCGGCAGCCAGATCCCGCAATCTCTCAAATGCCGCTGTCGCGCTGTCTTTTGCTCCTATTTTAACGGTTAAAGACGCAGGCAGACCCGCTAATTGGGTTTGCACCTTTTGAATGACGGCACTGGCTCCGTCTTCAGCTGAAATAGAGATCATTTGTGCGCCCAGCTTTCTTTTCATAGAGCGCTGGATGCGGTCAATTGTTCTTAAAACAGATTTACTCTCTTTGCGTATATCAATTTCACTTTGGCGTTTTGTCATTTTCCTGTATTTCTCAAGCGCTCTGAAGCCATTTTGGATTTTCCTTATTTTCTTTGAAACCCGATCTTCCAATTCAAAACGGGCGGTCAGCTTTGCCATGATGTCGCTCCCCCTTTCTTCGCTTGTTTTTCAAGAATGTCCAGCTTGTAACCGATTAAACCGTACAACAGCGCCTTAAAATGTCTCGGTGCTTCATATAACTCTTTCAGTTCTGATGGAGAATAATGAAGCTCATGCATCGCGTAATAGAGATACACGGCTTCCTTATTCCCATCTTTTATCAGTTTTTTGCTTCTTGCTCCAGATCTTCTAATTCATCTTCAAAACCATTGATCTCAATCGCTTTATTCAGCCAATTTGCATACTCACCGCCGACTGAAAGCACACGTTTTGCCACCTCGACCGGATCTGCCGTTTTGTAAGCGTCGCGGAGCTCCTTAGACCGGAAATCAGGGTAAATCGTAGATTCAACCGCGATCCGCGCATAGAAGCGCTGGCTGTCTAAGTCTTTTACGCGGCCTCTGCCCTTCACGTTTTTATATGTCGTGCTTTCCTTCTCCAGTTCATCAATGCGCTCAGTCGTAATGGCTTTAAAAATAAAAGGCACGATGTTTCCTTTTTTATCGACAAAACGCTTTGAAAGCGGAACCCGAATCTCCTCAGCCTCTACTGTTTTACCCGGCATAAAGAATGATAGATCAAATACTTGTTCGTTTTTTTCGCTCATGATGAAAACTCCCTTACTCTTTTTTTTATAAAAAACAGGCCTGTAAAAGGCCTGTTTCACTCATACCGATCTTAATTAAAACGTTTCAGAAAGCTTTTCCGGCACATCGAAATCTTCAAAGGTAAACGGCACTTCTTCTTCGAGTGCTTCTGAGTCTACGTCCAGGCCGGCGATTTTTGCAGAATCAAAGTTGACGTCATACAAAGTGACGCGTTCTGTTCCGCGGCCCGATGATTTGTCATCAAGAACGGCTTGCAGCGTAAAATACGGGTCGCTGCCTTTTTTGACGTAATCCATCATAAGGACGGCGAATTTGGATGTGACCTTATAGAATGTTGCCGTGCCCGTTCCGTTGGCGCCTGTTGTTTTATGTCCCGTCATGCGGCGGCCCATGATGTTTACTTCTGATTTGTTTTTTTCCACGTTTGCTTCAAACGTTTTAATATGCGCCATCTCTTCTCCGTCGAGAAATAAACGGCCTTCTTTTCCTGAAATCGTGTTTTGCGCTTTTAATGCCATCTTAGTTTACCTCCACGTTAAAGTAGAATTTTTCTGCCGCATCCACAGGCTGTACGGCGAGATCGATTAAAAAGCCGTCGCGGTCTTCATTCAGCCCGATTGTAATGTCTTTGTCTGAATCAAAGTTGGCGATGCCGCCCGCATCCTGAAGCGTTGTCAAATATTGAATGATCATCGTTTTGACGAATTGAAGGCCGTCATTTGTCGCAGGAAGATCGCTTCCCGTGCCTTTTTTCGATTTAATTAAGGCTTTCAGTTCACGTGTCAAATCGTTATTCACCGCATCAAGCACACGGACGATTTTGTTTTTCGCGAACTTTTTGTTTTTCTCTGCCGTAAATGTCACCAATGAGTTGATATCTTTTTCAACGCTGACTGACTTATCACGGGCATCATAAGAGAAAAGGAATTCACCTTTAGAAAGACGTTCGATCACTTCATCATGAGTCAGGCGGTGCAGCACATCGACGGCGCCTTCGTATTCAACGAATGTTAAGGATTGATTAAATGCGGCGCTGGCACTTGCGCCTGCCACCCAGGCGGTCGCATCTTCAGCTTTAATCTCCGTTCCGTCTTCCAGCAGCACACCTTCAGTAACATTGATAATGCCTTCATAATCCCCGCTGTAATGGGCGGTCACCCCTTGCACTTTCTGTCCCTGCGCATCGCGAAGGCGTTTAATGAATGCGGCAAATGTCGCTTTCAGCTGATCGTTTTCCGCGACAGGAAGAGCGATGACATCGAAATTCTCCGTTTCAGCCGCAGCTAAAAAATCCGTATAGTCTGAGTTGACCGGTGCTTTATCAGTTCCGCCTGCAAGACGGATGCCTGCCTGCGGGTTTAACGTTTCCCCGGATTCTTCCTCAGTGCCTGTCAGCGGGATGGAAGCCGACAGTTCGCCCGTTCCCGTGAATGTGACATAGCCGTTTGCTTTTAATTCTTCGGCTTTTTTCACCGTTTGTTTGTCAACTTCCGCTTCATCCATGTAAGTGGTCACATCGAAAGCGGTCTGATCAAGGACGTTTTCACTGATGCGGATGATGATGTCATTTCCTTTTGAACCGCCGTACAAAGCGGTTGCTTTAACACCTTGCGAAAGATCGGCGCTTGCTCTGATTCCCTCTGTCAGACGGTACATCAAAACGGTTTTTGCTTTCTTTTTCGCCTCACGAAGCAGAATCAGTGACGGATCTTCAATACTGAGCCCCACTTTTTTATTCAAATCTTCAATGCTTGAAATGGAAACGAATGTTTTCGCTTCCCCCCAGCCGGATGCAACGGGAAGGGCGACAATCCCGCGTTCACCGATCGATACCCGCTCCTGGGCGGTTGTTTTAAAGTTAAAATAGATCCCGGCACGTTCTTTTTCTTTTCCTTGTGTAAATGTTCCGCCGTTCATTATTGCATGACCTCCTTGGTTAAAAATGCTTCAATGTAAGACTTTGCTTGCGCTTTTGTCATTTGTTTTTGCTTCACGCCGAATAAAGCCCCCTGGAGAATCTCAGGTTTTACGCCGAAAAGCTCCTTCGCGTGCTTTGTTAAATCCGCCGTGTCATAAAGAACCGCTCGTTCCGCCGCTGCGGCGTTTTTCTTTTTATGTTGTTTCACTTTTCTATCACCCCGCTGTTAATGTCCACATCCCGCAGTGCGGGAGATGTTTGTTTCTGATAGTAGTAGCGGCTCGTCCAGCGGATTGTGATCACTGCCTCGCCTTTGTCTCCGACTCTTGTTTCGATACGGCTGATGCGGACGAAATCACCGGTATCCTCCCCTGATTCCGTAAGCAGCGGAATCAGCTGTCTTGATTCTCTCACCGCATCGGCGATCCGGTCGGCTGCATAGAGCGCCTGCACCGAGTCGGCATGGAACAGCTTCACATTCAGACTGTATGTCTTCTTAAAGGTGGAGACTGTGTCATTCTCGTCAAAAACATACGGGGGCGGAATGTATAGTGACGGCACCTGAAATTGTTCAGGCAGTTCATTTTCATATACGGGCACGCCGCACTGCTGATACAAAAAAGCGGCGATTGAACCAGTTTCGCGATTCATCCGATATCTCCCCCCAACGTGTTAAGCCACTGATCGAAACGCTTGTCCA
Source organism: Bacillus sp. SIMBA_031 (assembly GCF_046535225.1). Lineage (NCBI taxonomy): Bacteria > Bacillati > Bacillota > Bacilli > Caryophanales > Bacillaceae > Bacillus > Bacillus sp. SIMBA_031. The sequence continues at coordinate 347,837 of NZ_JAWRXC010000001.1, read as the reverse complement.
GCGATTCTGCGAAGAGTGTTTCATACAAAAGAAGGGCTTTGTCCCAAAACCCATTCCCGCTGATCCATTGTTTTTTGAGCGCCATTCCCGTTGAAGCTGACGGATCATAGATGAACCGGGAGCCTTGAAAATACCCGGGCACCCATCTGACATTTTCATCTGAGACGGTCCAATGTCCGTCATTTATGAATGAGGCATACTCTACATTGGTGCCGATTTCAAGGGTCAGTCCCCCGTTTTCAATGATCCATACATGATCCTGCGCTCCTTTTCGGAAAGAAGACAGCAGGCCTTCTGTATCAATCCCTCCCGAATGAATAAGCTCCTCCCGTACCAAGTCGAGAAAATCCTCTCCTGACTGTTCCAGCCATTCACCTGCCTGACGGGCAAATTCTCCGGATGATGCCTTTTGCAGCGACCGATTCCATTGTTCAAGGTTTTTTATGCTCATAGTCTGTCATCTCTCACAGCGATAACCTCCCAATGGTGCTGTCTTGCTTTCTTCGGCATTTCCAGAATATACGCCTGGCCTTCCCAAATGATTTTGTCATTGACACGCACAACGGCCTCTTTCGGAAAATGAACGAGAAACCGCTGATATACCTTATGATCAGGCTCAAGCTGAATAAGCTGCTGCTGTTTTTCAACAAACAGACACGGCACGTCTTCAGCATCCGGAACTTCCGGATAAGAAAAGACAGGCTGGAGCTTTTCGGCGGGAATCCCGAAGCGTCCGGCCTTCGGAACTGACACCGTCTCATGATAAATATCGCATCTGTCAGTGAGCAGCCGTTCGTAGCTCATAAAGGTCTCACCTTTGCGTGTGCAGAAACCGGGGAATAACCCGGCGCGATATATTCACAGAGCAGATGGTGCACCGCCGGTTTTCTGATTCCGCCTTCATCTGCCACCGTATACGAGTAGTCGCCTATCTTTTCAGATTGATAGGCGGAAGCGGCCGCTTCATTCTGGTTGATCAGCGCAAAATATTGAGAAAGCTTTAATAACGCAAGCTTAATCTTTTCGGGAAGCGGTGAGTAAATAGGATCAGTGAACGAGTGCCCCGCCATTCTGGCCGCTTCCGCCTCCGCCTCCAGAATGTCCTGTATTAGAAGCGGCTCCGGCCTGTTTTTGACTTGATCATAAACTGAATATGAAACAACGTCAGACGGCTGAATTAACATAACTGCCACCCCCGTCTTATTCTTTAACGTTTACGATTTTGGCGCTTGCATCTTCTTCTTCAAATTTGCTGTCAAGTTTAGCCGTCAGTACGATAATAAATTTGCGGCTGCGAATATCTTTATCTACTTCGATTCGGATATTTCGTGAAAAACCGAGAATGATATTTTTCGGGTGAGTCAGAATGATGTCAGACGCATCGTACTGGGAATCACCTTCTCCGACCGAGTAAGGCTGCAGATTGGACACTCCTTTGACCGGAACGCCGAATGCTGAAGACAAACCGCCCTGCACCGCAAGATCCCCCAGGTTGGTCTGACGGTCAGCCACACGGTCTTTCCATTCAATCTCCATGCCTTGAGATGTGTAAAATCTGAATTCCTGAGGCAGGCGCAAATATTTTGCAGGAATGGCTTTTAAGCCTTTTTTAAATGTGGCTCTGGACAGCTCTTCCCCGTTTCCGTCAATGACGTGAGATACAGTCTGCTTACGGATTCCGTCAAGCTGTGCCAAGTACGGATCAGAAGAAGATGTATCGCCGTTTACGACAAGCTCCTCAATATCGACTGCCGCCCGCTCCGCCAAAATCTGCATGATCGTCTGCTGCAGGCCGTCTTTTTCAATATTATTTTCAAGCGTGTCATAGGTGATATTAATTTCCGCAATGACTTCTTTCGTATTCAGCTGCACCGTACTTGTTGCCGGGACGGTCAGCTGATCGTCAGTTAAGGCTTTTCCTTCCTCAGCGGCACGCAGAATACGCTGGCCGAAACCGATTTTTTCAAATTTCTGCGAGTCATTTTCCATTTGAATCACACGCGATTCGCTGAAAATGGTCGGCGTGTTCTGCACCATGCGGATAAATGCTGAAGCTTGTGCGGGGTTCATTAAACCGCCGCTTTTTAAAGCGGAAAGTGACATTTCCGCCTTTCTGATGATATCTTGATTTCTCACTCTACAGTTCCTCCTTCTGACTGGGCTTAAAGCAGTCCGCTCCAAATGGATTTTTTAACAGGCTCTTGGCCGCCCGTCTCTTCTTCCGGCTGCTTTGATGCGCCTCTTACTTTTTCAAGCGCTTCAATGCGTTTAATAATCGGCGCGAGCATGTCCTCAACAAGCGTTTTCAGCTTTTCTTCATCAGACGGCGCAGCCGCCCCGTCTTTGTCTTCCGTGTTTTGGTCCAAGCTGTCAAGCCGCTTTAAAAGCGGGTGCAGCGCGTGTTCAATCGATTCTCTTACGTCTTCTTTTCTCATCTTGTTCAAGTCCTCTCCCTTGCGGTTTCTGAATTTGCGGTCACGGTCGAGAAATTGCTTGACCGCGCCGAATAAGCCGGCTTGCTTTTCTGCCGGCTCTTCGTAAACGTCAGCGGTTCCCGCCATGCTGTAGCCCGTAATGATACCGGCTTTAATCTGATCCCATACTTCATCGGAAGCTTTGGTGACAAGCACCCAAGATCCTTTCCGGATCACAGCATTCCCGATTTCAAAGTCATCCGGGGCGACGTACGACTCCACCACCTCGCCGGTCCCGCCTTCAAAATTATGATTTGTATCGATGTTGCGGGCGTCCGCCAAAAAACCGTGAGCGGCCTTTTCAATTTCTTCAGCCGTCATATAATCGCCATGGGCATCCGGGACATCCGGCTCGTAAACGATGCCGTAAACAAGCTTCTGCTCATCCGATTCGCTTTTTGTAAACACCTGCACCTTTTTTTCAAATGACGGAAGGCCTCCGGCTGATTTTGTAAAAAAGAATTCCGTTTGGTTCGCCGCCTTATCGACATAGCTCACAAAACTGATGACGGCATTTCTCAATTCTCTCGGCACGAGATGTTTTCACCCCCTTTCAGGATTGCTCCTTTTTCCCTTTCAGCACCGGCCGGCTGTAGTACTCTTCAGGCCACTCCTCAAGCGTCTTCCCGAGCACTCTTCCGGCCAGATCACGGAGGTCATTAGGAGAGACCGCGCCGGCGGAAATAAATGGCGTAAGCACCTTCGCAATTTCAAGCGGATCGCGAAAATCAGGCCCTTTTAATGTGAGCTGTACATCGTGGAGACCCAATTCTGGCAAAAATAACGTGTTGAGCTTATTAATCAGCGTTTTCCGCTCCGGCTGAAACACCTGCTCCTCCGTTATTTTCCGTGCCGTATCGGCGGTGGCTTTGTTGTATTCCTGCGCCTCGCCCGTATAAAGCGGCGGAAGACGAAACGCGGAGCGGAGTTTATTTCTGCTTTTGTCGTCATATTCAAGAAACAGCGCATCATCCTGCAGAATTTCCGCAAGTGATTTAATTTCCACAGACACGGGCGTAATGTCTTCGCCTCCGTGAAGGTCTTTTTCCTTCGCAATGCCTTCCGCCTCAATCAGCAGAAATTTGTGGGCGTTTTCCACCCCTTCCAGGTCATTCATATAATCCTGGAGCTCTTTGTACGAGGTTTCTGACAGCATGCCGTTTTCAACCGTAATGGCGGCCGGCACGTGACGGCCCTGCTTGAAATACATAAAATTCAGTTCTTCCGCTTTCCGGGCGCCGTACAGATTGACGATATTGCCGACCCAGCGCGGAATTCCGTAAGTGCCGCTGCCGATTTTTAAGTGAATGGCTTCATTTGCCCGGTATTCTTCAGACAGGGTCTTTACGTATTCGCCGGTTCTCATGTCCATCATGCGGGGATCGCCGTATTCCTTAAAAAACACTTTCCGACCGTTCAGCATCTGAACATATTTACGAAACCGTTTTTGCCTTTTAATCGTTTTGGATGCGCCGTTTTCTTCATATGAAAATGTGACTTCAACGGGATCAGTCACACCGCAGACGCGCATATGTTTCACATCCAGATATTCAATCCCCGCCGGTTTTCCCGCCCCGTCCCGAAGCACTTCGAGAAAACCGTTGCCCGTTTTTTCACGGTCTTCTATCGCATATCCGAGGATCGTCTCGGCCGATTCATCAAAATGAAGACATTTGTAAAAGCTCTCCAGCTTCATCCAGTTTTTTTCGGCCCGGGCCTTTTTTGACGGGGAGCAATCTGGGCTATTTACATCAAAGGTATATTCCACATCGAACCCAAAACCCGTAATATTGACTCGATACGCGTCAATGCACTGCTGAAGAATCGTCGAATATTCGGCGATTGTTTTCAGTTCAATGAGATTATAGGGCGGTGAAATGATGTCTTCGCCGTACAGATCGGCAAATTGATCTTCGTTCATCTGCCTTGCCTGCGGCGCGGCCATATTTGATTTAAAGACGGTGGCTCTAACGTTTTGATAGTTTGGCAACGCCTACCTCCTCCTTTCCCGATTCGGACGTCTCCGTTTTTGTGATGCATCTTTCAAATCCGCCGCGTCATAGTCATCCAGCGCATACCAAATGGCTGAAAGGGTGTGGGGATCAATTGAAAACTCATCTTCCGACAGAACGCCGTTTTTGTTTTTTGCGTACGTTAAGTTCTGCAATTCGCGGATCGTATGTTGACAGCTGTCTGAGCAATAGATATGTTTGAACCGTTTCAGCTTTTTTGTATACTGAAGTCTTGAGCCCGGAAACTTTTTGGCCGCAACCATGCAAAAGCCCTGCCTGCGGAAATATTGGATGCTTTTCGGCTCGGCCGAATCCGCTTTGATCAGCTCTTTTTGATCCGCCAATTCCTGAAGCTCCTCAGCTGTCTGATCATCGGTCATTTTGTTTTTGTAATACTCCCAGAAAATATAAAGCTCTTTTTGATCCGGATCGACGGCAAGCCGGATGACCGCATTGTATGACTCTTCAAAACCGAAATCCATGCCCGTCCGAAACAGGGGGCGCCTGATGGAAGCAATCCGCTCCGTTACTTCGTTGTGCTCCATGACCTGAAACTGCGGAAACACGCGGATGCCATTGACGCCGAACTGTCCTTTGCGGGCGATCCGGTACAAATCAGGATCGTAATGCCGTAAGCTGTCCAGCTGCTTAATATAGCTTTTCGGCAAAAACAGATTATCGCACGCTGTGGAATGGTGGTAATACGTATCTCCCTTAACGACAGTGCCTTTTTCATACAGCGTCTGATCATCCAATACGAACCGTTTTTTTTGGTCATCACGGAAAAAATGCCGGTACGTCCAATTGGAGGTGCCGACGGGATTTGTGGTGCATATCATATGAAGCGAAAGCTCGGGATGGCGCAGACGCCCGATCAGCTCCTTAAAGCCTTCATACTTCACTTCAGAGCATTCTTCAATCCAAATCAGTGAAATATGATGAATGGATTTCAATTTGGCCGGGTTGTCCATCCCTTTAAACATAATCCGGCTTCCGTTTGAAAATCTCAGCTGCATCGGCGAAGACACGGCCTTTACGGCATGTCCCAGCTCAAGCTCCCCGATAATATCTTCAAACAAGGCAAAAGTAGAATCTCTGTGCGTATCGAAAACTTCCCGCACGACAAGCGCCGTCCGCTTTTCACGAAGCAGCTTCAGGATGATTTTCAGCGCGGTATGATAGCTTTTTGACGAGCCGTAGCCTCCGACGAGAAATTGGTACGTTTCATTCCAATTGAACAAATAATCTTCAAAGCGCGGGTTAACCGCTTTTTCAATCATGACCGTTCCTCTTTCCGCGTAATGACAATGTCAATCGGCTTTTGGCTGTCTTCTGTTTTTTCCATCTTCTGCTGTGCCAGCTTTAATTTTTCATTTTCGATTTTTTGTTTAAATTGATCGGGGAAAAGGTCAAAGTACAAGGACAGCTTTTCAAGAGCCTTCATCTTGTCGGCAAGCTTGATTGCAATGCCCTCTTTTCCGAGTTTTGCTTCTGTGACGATGGTTCCGTCCAGAAGGTGCGAATCTTTAACGTCAACGTAGCTGATTTCCTGCATAATCGGATTATCATTTTCGTCAAAGAGCGGCCCTGATTTTCCGAAGGCCTGAACCTCTTTTTTTCCGAAGGTTACATAATCGGTAATGTCGGCGAAAGCGATTTTCACATAGACTTGAAGAACGTCCATCGCTTCGACAAACACTTTATTGACCATTTCCTTTTTCATGCGGCTGATTTCTTTGGCGACTTTTTCGTTTTTTAACAGCCTGCTTCCCGTCACATGCGCGCTTTCCGGTGAATACCCGGCTTTTATCGCAGATTGGGTGGCGTTAAAGCTTTTCACATAATAAAGACAAAACAGCCGCTGGCGTTCGTTTAACTCATCACCTTCGCCCGGGGTGTTTTTTCCGCCGCTTTCCGCGTTCTTATGGAGCGCCTCGTCCCAGCGCCCTTCTTTTTTCCATCTGCCGATCGTTCTTGCGGATACGCCTGATTTGCCGGCAAGGGCGCGATTTGTGATGCGGCCTTTATGAGACTGATAGATTGTAAATGCCTGTTCTCTTTTTGCGTTTTTCATGCTACGGCATCACCGCCACCTCCGACATGATTGTCTATAATAAAAAGCGGCTTCTAATCGGGCCGCTTTTTGTGATCGTCTGTTCACTTCTAGGTGGCAAACGTATGACAACTTATGAAGCAGGCGATTGATTTCTTTGTTCCTGCTGTTTTTGAATTTTTAGAAGCGCCCGTTTGACCGTCGTCTGTACGGTTGATTTCTTTACGTTCAGCAAGGCGGCGATCCGTTCATACGAAAAGCATTCCGCTTTGTGGAGCAGCAGCATTTCTTTTTCTCTATCCGTTAAAACGGCTAATGCGTCCCGCAGTCTGATTCTGTCTTCTTCAGTCACATTTGCAGAAGGTTCAAACATCAGCGCCTGCGAATAGGTTTCTATGATTCTAGGATCTTTAATCAGCATTCTCTGATAAGCGTCTCTGCGGTCTATCGCTCTTCTTATGCCGGGCTGCCGGCCTTTTTCAAGCCATTCGATGACATATTCCACATCTGTAATGATCGTTCTGATGATTTTTTTATCTTTCAGTTCTTCTGAAGTAAGCATCGTTTCATCGGCTTCCTCCAGCTGCTTGTACCACTTTTTCGTCTCTTTCAGCGTGCGTTTATATTCAAATAGTAAGTCTTCCATGTAGATCCTCCTCTTTTTCGGAACAAAAAAAGGACACCAACCAATGCGCAGCATGTACGCGATTGATCAGTGTCCGCAGGCTTTCCGTCTTGGACGTATTCTGTTTTTAATTCAATTTAAAGCCGATTTCATATTCGATCCGGGCCAGATCTCCTTTTCGCGTTTCGACAAGCGTTTTGCCGTGCTCCGGCGCTTCGGCGAGCCATGCTTCCTTCTTCAGTCCGTCTACAATAATCACCCGAACCTTGCCTTCTTCCAGCTGGCTTTTTAATGTTGTATGTTCAATGTCAGTCAGTTTTTTAGGATTCATGTTTTACGTCCTCCGTCTTTTTCAGGATGTTTACTTCATGTATGAGGCTTCCGAGCTTATTTATGAACGCTTCTTTTTCTTCAGAACTTTCTCCTCGGAGCAGGCGGAGAGCCGTTTCGGCCGCCTCAAAAAGTTCCGGAGCTTTCGCCATCAATGCCGCGTTGATCTGCTGAGAGTATGAACTTAAGTTGAAAACGGCCGCGATGAGCCTTCCGTTTGAATAAGGGAACTTCTCTTTATCCGCTTCGCTGTAAGCGGAATAAATGTAAATGGGTTTTTCTTCTCCGCTGTGTACGGCCCGCCATGGAGCGGGGCTGTGTTTTTCTTGCAATGGTTATCCTCACTTTCCATCAGCCTCATGCCATGCTTCAATTTGCTTTTCTATCCGTTTCGCCCTGAACAGCAGGCAAAAAAGCCATTTGATATATTTATACACGTGCATCAAGCCTCGCTTTTGCGTCTTGAACCATTCGCTCAAGACGTTTAATGACCGGCGTTAAATCAGTGCCTGTTTTGCAGTTCGGGCAAGGGTGAAAGACAGCGCCGAAACCCGTTTCCGTCATAATGACCTTCTTCGGCCCGCACAGCTTACACATTATCTCGCCCCCTCTAATCTGTGGTTTACGTCAAATGAATTGCCATTAATGATGACTAAATAATCGCTGCACATCTCATAAATTCTTGTGCCTAAGGCTTCATCAACCTGCACCAGTCCGTCACAGGCCAGCTCGCTCGAGATAAGAACCGGCTTATGATTTAAATAGCGGTAATTCACGACGGCGTACATTTGTTCAATCTGCCAATCGGTCGCCCGGGGTTTTCCGTTCAGCGGTTTGAACAGATCGTCAATAAAAAGCACATCCGCCTGTTTCATACGGCCAAGCTTTGTATCAAGCAGATCAAAATCATTTTTTAAATCCGTAAAGCCCTCCACAAAAGGAAAATACAGCACCGGTGTCTGCTTCTGTCTCATGACATAATTGCTGAGAGCGGTCAAAAGATGGGTTTTTCCCGACCCCGGACGCCCTAAAAGGGCAATGCTGTTTTTCCGGCAGTTTTTAATCTTGTCGAAGTTTTCAACATATTCAAGGGCGCACTCATATGCGTCGACGACTGCCTGAGGCTTGCCCCGCGTGATAAACCCTTTGAAATCCAGCTTCCGAAAGGCGCCTGTAATCTCACTTGCGCTGAGAATGCGCTCTGCTTTTCGTTCGGCGGCGCAGCGGCACTTAACCCACACATCCATTCCAAGCTGGTTTTTGAGATAACCGCCCTGATCTTTACAGAGCGGACAGTCAAAGCGGCTTTCGCCTGATTCTTCCGGTCTGTCCGCCAGTAATGGACGTTTTCCGTTTTTCAGGTCGGACAGTATCTGCTCGATCGTTCGTTTTGTCATGTATCGTATTCCTCTCTTTTTTTGTTGTGATTGTCCTTCCCGCAATTCGTGCATTCAAGCGGTCTTCCATATACTTGGCGCAATAGCTGAAAGCCTTGATCGTTTCAGCTGAAGAGGTGCGCCGCTGTTCAAAAGCGGTAAAGCATTCGCCGAGCCATTTGATTGCTTCTTGTGCTGACGCACCGAGAGAAACAATACGGGCGATGGCCTGATAATCCCGGGGCGACGGGTATACGCTCCGCCCCTCCTGTGCAGACCTTAATCTGATAAAATGGGCGGCAATGTCGTTAATCGCTTCTTCAGCAGTATGATTTTTTGTTATATCTATTTCTCTCCGGACATTTTTGTCCCGGTGATCCGCCGATATTGTCCGGTCTGTGACTTCCGGGCGGGTCAATGTCTTTTTCTGCGTGAATCTTTTCGAGTGCTTTACGGAGACGATGAGTCCGTAAGGGGCGCGGACGGTTTTGATATATTCATGCTGTTCCAAAACCTCAAGCCACCGTCTGACGGTTTTTTCGCTGACGGTAAATACATCGGCCATCTCTCTTGCTTTTACGGGCTTATGTCCGAGGACGATCCCCCACTTTACGCCGTCTTTTACGTGTTCCTTTGTCGTTGAGCTGATGAACCATAAAAACAGCCATATGGCGGACCCTATTTTGCCATAATGTTCGGAATTCAATAATCCGGAATAGATGAAAAACGGGTAGCTTTTACGATTCATATTGGACGTCTCCGTTTGTCTTCAGACTTATATAGCGTTCATACTGCGATCGGTTATCAAATCGGAATACCGGTAGTCCGCAAGCGGTAAAAGATATCGAACCGCCTGCTTTTCCTAAACATCTCTGATCAGCCGGATTGCTGCTGAAACGGATGATAATCGGCTTCATCTCTCACCCTCCTGATCAATTTTTTATCGCACGTCGATACATTTCGTATCCCTATGATGTTGATTATATACGATACAATTCGTATCATCAAGACCTTTTTGATACTTTTTTTATCATCACTTTATTTTGATACATTTTGTATCTATAATCATAAGTAACTTAGGGTGTTGAAAAAAGAGAGGTCATTCGGATGATAGGCGGAAGATTAAAGAGTCTCAGAGGAAAGAAAACGCAGGAAGAAGTCGCAAATCATATCGGTGTCTCGCGCGCCAGATATTCTCATTATGAAAACGGCCGATCTGAACCCGATTACGACACGCTGCAAAAGCTTGCGGATTATTTCAAAGTGTCGACTGATTATTTGTTAACCGGAAAAGAACCTTCAGATGAAGACATGTTTGCCGATCCCGACTTGCAGATCGCATATCGGGACATGCAGGACTTTTCCCCGGAAAGCAAGCAGCAGGCCATTGAATTCATTAATTATTTAAAAGAAAAAGAGAAAAACCGCAGGCCGAAACATAAATAATCCGCTCTTTTCCTTTAAACTGCTTAACGTTCAGCCGATATAAAAGCTGAATGTTTATTTTTAAAAGAAAAGGGAATTGATTCAAAGTCCGATCAGGGCTTTTCTTTCTCGCTTAAAAAGAACATATGTTCGAAAGGGTGTATTCAATTGGGCGATTTTTTAACACATCTTGAGGAATACGTCAAAAACTTATATTGCCGCATGGGAATGACCGCCCCTCTCCATATTGATATGCAGATGATTGCCAAGGAGCTTGACATTTGGATTCATTTTGAAGATACGCACAGTATGATGCTGAAGCGGGACGGCATGTATAGCATCGTCCTGAATCAAAAAAAGTCACCCGAAGAGCAATGGCAGGATTTTGCGCACGAACTGTGCCACGTGCTGAAGCATACCGGCAACCATTTTCATATGAACAAGCTGTTCAGGGAACTGCAGGAATTTCAGGCCAACCATTTTATGTACCACTTCTGTGTGCCGACCTTTATGCTGTTAAACATGGAGCTTCCCCAGCGGAGGAGCCACGCCGTCATTTTAATCGCAGCCGCTTTCCGGGTGACGGCATCATTTGCGGAAAAAAGGCTGGAGCTGTTTGAACGGCGTAAAGCAGGTATTCAATTTCAGAAGCGGCTCGCTTGTCTGTTATCCGACAAGCGGCCGAATGGGTATTATGAAAGCGGACAGACACACTTGCATGCCGCTGAGGAAAAAACGCCGTATTTTATTGAAAATTAGCGATTCTCCGCCGGCAGAGTGTCAGCATTTTAAATCGCAGGAAAGGTTTTTGCATCATGCCGCTGTTCTCACCGTGCTGCCCGCCAAGCACTTCTTGCGCCGCATAGCTCCAGTGAATGTAAGAACGGGCCCCCCTGTTCATTTATCATAAAAACCGGCCTTCACGGCTTCTACATACCGAAAAAACAGATCGGTTGGCGTATATTTTTCTCCCCGGCAGCCAAAATTGCTGAACAGCGCGTGTCTCTGCGCCGTGCTCACTTCCAATTGCAGCCCCATTTTCCTTTTTGTCCGATTGACAATGTTGCCGGGATTTACACCTGCCAGCCGATCATTCTTCTCTGTCAGCTCGGCATCAAATCCCGCTTCACGCAGCAGATCACAAATCAGTCTTGCTTTTTCCAGATCCGCGCCCCCGACGAGTGTATTTGCCTTTTTCAGATCATGATACCCATGAAAAGCCAATGCGTAATGATGGGCGGTCACTTTTTCTAAAGCCAGGGGTTCGTCAAAGCGTGTGCTTGTCAAATGGAGAGAACGGTTATCGCACCGCTTCGTTCCTTCAAATAAATAAATTGAGCTTTGGTCAGAAAATGCCCGCACCAGCTCACTGACTCCCGGCTCAATCCTGCCGCCGTGGGGAGCGAGGACGATACATTTACTTCCCTCTTTTTCTTCATAAATAATACTGTATTCTGATTCAGCAGCTGAAAGGGCTGCGAAATTGTCATATCTATCTTTCATGTGTAACATGCTCTCCTTTTCCAGTCAGCACCAGTTTACTCTACTCATCTGGGAATGGAAACCTTTTTATAGTATGATTTGATAGAATACTTAACAGGGGGGATATATCATGGGGTTCATCAATGGCTTGCTGGGCAATGCGTCAACAATATCGACGGCTGAAGCAAAAGCAGAACTGGCCCGTATTCTGCTGGAAGGTGAAAATGTCAACGCCGCATTTAAGCTTGTCCGAGATATCATTGTCTTTACGGATAAGCGTCTTATCCTTGTTGATAAACAGGGACTCACGGGGAAGAAAACGGAGATTCAATCCATTCCGTACAAGAGCATTTCCAGATTCAGCGTAGAAACCGCCGGCCGCTTTGACCTTGATTCAGAGCTGAAAATTTGGATTTCAGGCGCGGAACTTCCCGCTGTCTCAAAGCAGTTTAAAAAAGATGAAAGCATTTATGATATTCAAAAGGCCCTTGCCGCAGTTTGTATGTAAGAAGAAACGGAAGCCCGGGGAGCTTCCGTTTTATTGATTACAGTTTTTCTTCTATTTTCGCCTTCGTTTTCGGGCCGTAAATTCCGTCTGCCGTTAATCCGCTGACGGATTGAAAGCGTTTTACATCATTTGCCGTTTTCGGGCCGTAAACGCCGTCCGCCCCATGATTTTTTGCTCCTTTATCGGGATAAAAATAAAGAGCGGATAAAGCGTTTTGCACTTGTTTTACGTTTGTCCCTTTCGTCAGCGGTTTCGTCACTTTGATCACACCGGATGGAAGCGGATAGGAAGACACAGCCTGACTTTTTGAAGAAGAACCCGTCTGAGCGAGCTTGATCACTTGTCCGACTGTAATGTGATTCGGATCGGTGATATGGTTGATGCTTTGCAGCGATTTTACGCTGACACCGTGCGATGCGGCGATTTCCGATAAGGTGTCGCCTTTTTTCACATGGTATTCAGACGCGGAAGAAGAAATAGAGGCTTTTTTCGCCGGCATACTCCCGCTTAATTTCTTTTCAATCTTCGCCTTCACTTCATCCCAGCGGCCTTCAGACAAAATGCGGTGCGGGCAGTACTTTCCGTTCCAGTCCTGATGCTTTCTGATTCTGTCAATCCCCCAGCCCCGTTCTTTCAAAAGCTGCGCCGCAAACGCAATTGCCAGTTCTTCTGCAGCTCTGTACCGTTCGCCGCCTGACTTACTGTAACAGATTTCTATAGCAATCGACTTTCGGTTTCCGGTACCGTTCGTGCCGTCTCCCGAATGCCAGGCATTCCGGTCCAACGGAATTCCCTGGATCACTTCTTTGTCATCAACCGCAAAATGATAGCTCGTTGATTCGCTGTTCCCCGTCATATAGCTGATTTCATTAGCGGCGGATGCGTCGTTTGCCGTGTTATGAATGGTAATATACTCCGGCGTCATCGGATTCGGACATTTTAACGCATATTTATCAGCCGATACGAGCCGTTTTTTCACTTCAATCCCCACTCTTCATCTCTCCTTATGCCTTTTTCATCAATAGGTGGCATTCGTAGGACAGATAACTTGAGCATATAGACTCTGCATTCGGATAAAAATGGAATGGATACGCATGCAAAAAATAAGACCCTTCAAAAGAAGGGTCTTTATGTTATGTTTGGTTGCGCGCGGCAATATGGAATGTGCCGTCCGCTTGGTTTTCCAAATGGCTTTCATGGCCGATCACCTGTGTAAAGCTGAACCCGACAGCAACAAGCAGTAATCCTGACAACAGTTTAGATTTCATATAGACAATCTCCTCTCTGGATTTGTTTTTGGGCGTGCACCATTTTTTCATAAAACGTGAGCGCTTTTTCAGGCTGTCCGTGTTCCATGTAAAATTTGGCAGCGTCATGCGCCAATTCTTCCACATACGGATACAGCATGTGTTCTTCCAGAAAATCAAACGTGTGCCTGACGGATGCGTTATCCATTTCCTTGCCGTATAACGCATGTAAAAATTGGAACAGATTCACAAACAATTCATCATTGTATTCGCGGGCGATACTGAGCCCTAGGCGGTATTGCTTCTCTGCTTCGGCTATAGTGTTCTGTTTATAAAGAACCTGTGTTAATGAGTAAATAGAATGCGGAAGATTATCGAACTTTTCTGACCTGCAAATGGAAACGGATGTCTCAAAATATTCGGCTGCTTTAGAGAGGTCTCCCATTTTTTCGTAACAGTTTCCGAGATTATATAAGGCTGAACTAATAAGACGGGGATTGCCTTCTTGTTTTGCAAGATCTAAAGCAAGTTCTAAGTGGGGCAATGCTCTTTCTGGATACTGCATGTCATCATAATTCCCTGCAATAACGAATTCACATTGGATTCTGCGGACGTTGTACGTCTCATACGATTGGTACGTTTCAAGGGCTTGAACGGCATAACTCATGGAGACGTAGGTTTGTTTCAGGTTGTAAAATATCTCGGCCATTTTAAAAGCAAACTCAGCTTTCTCGATGTCATCAGAAACGAGTGCAAGGTTTTTTTCAGCCCGTTTGTAATACATCATGGCGTTTAGGAACATTTTCTGTTTAAATTCGTACATTCCTCGAAAAAAATTAAAGTAGTAATCAAGCAGTCCTGTCAGTTTATACTGGTTGCCTTCAATGTCTTCCAATAATTCTGAAAACTCAGGCTGAGAAGGGTCCTCCTTTAAGGGCTTGATGTAATCCAGCATGACACGGTGTCTGAATTCCATTAATGAATAATACAGCAGCAGATCCTGATCTTCTTCCATATCCTCGATCTCTCTCTCTACTTCACGTTTGACGCGCTCCGCCTCAAGGACGTGAAACTGCCGGATATGGGTATACCATTCATTAATTTTGAGCCCGACAAAAGAGGACGGAATAGTCTGCTTCATCCTCAATAAATCCCCCCTTTTGGAATGACCGAGATATGTCATATTTTATCATATTTGCTAGAAAAAGAAGAACGCAAAAAGACCGCAATTGTCGAATTTCGGATATCCGCAACGATTTATCTCCATCACAAGCTTATTGCTTGTTTCTTCCGTGCCGTTGATATAGCATATCCTTGCAGCTTTTATTCTGTATTAAATGGGGGTTTTCACATGACAGCACAAAATCAATTGGTCAGCCACTTTCTGTCACATCGAAACGTGACGATTGAACTGGCGGAAAAAATCAGCCGCGAGCATTACGACTACAAACCGGCAGAGACATCAATGTCCGCTCAGGAACTTGTAAAACACATCGTTTATTCTTTTCTTATGTTTGCAAACGTCATTAACGACGGAAACGGATCAGCCATCCAGAACAAACCGAAAGAAGAAGCGGAAACAGACCTCGTCAAACTGGCGGAAGCATGTACTGAAAAAACGACAGACATCCTGTCACAGCTGACTGAAGAGCAGCTGAACCGCGAAATTGACCTGACCGCCTCTTTCGGCAGAAAAGTGACCGGCGCTGCTCTCCTTCAGCTTGCAATGGAGCATGAAATTCATCATAAAGGCAACCTTTTCGTGTATGTCAGAGAAATGGGCCACACGGAACTTCCGTTTTATCAGCAAAAATCATAATCCGGCCATCCGCCGGTCTGCGACATAACAGCAGGCTGGCGGATTTTTTTGTTCTGTATAAAATTTTCCGAAAATTTAATTGATTACCGCCTCTTAATCATATATAATCTGATAAAAATAGTAGGATTATTCAGGAGGCACACAGATGACTGTAAGCATTGTGTTTATGGGTTTCTTTGTCGGAACGCTGGTCGGATTGACGGGTGTGGGAGGAGCGGCGCTTTTGACTCCTTTACTGATCGTTTTGGGGATCAACCCCTCAATCGCCGTCGGCACTGACCTTTTATATAACTCCATCACCAAACTGTTCGGTGTCGTTTCTCATTGGAAGCAGCGCACCGTTCAATTTAAACTTGTCGGCTATTTGGCGCTCGGGAGCATTCCCAGCGCAACAGCCGCCATCGGTGTTCTTCACTTGTTTCCCGCTTTTCATCAGCATCAGGAGCAGATTATCAAACAGGCGCTCGGCTACGTGCTGACCCTTGTCGCCATTTCCATTATCGCCCGCCTTTTTTTCGATAAAAAACTGCGGCCGAACCGCTGGCAGCAAAAAACGCTTGAAGAAAAGCGGACACTCATGATATTGATCGGCGTCATTTTCGGCTTCATCGTCGGCCTGACATCTATTGGGTCCGGCTCGTTATTTGCAATCGCCATGTTATACCTGTTCAGAATGAAAACGGCAGAAGTAGTGGGAACGGATATCGCACATGCCTTTTTGCTCGTAACGGCTGCCGGTCTGTTAAACGCAAGCTTCGGAAGCGTCGATTACCTGCTTGTATTGAATCTGTTGATCGGCTCTGTGCCGGGTGTGCTTCTCGGCAGCTTCTTTTCGCCGAAATTCTCACCGCGCCCGCTGCAGTTTGTGATGGCGGCGATTATTTTAATCAGCGGAATAAAATTAATATAAAAAAGGCGGTCTGTTGTCAGATCGCCTTTTCCCTTATAACGTCACACCGGACTTAAAGATTGCAAGCTCCCGAAAATCGTTTTTTTCGTTATTGACGAATTCTCCGCTTGCAACTTTAATAATGTATTGAATAAAATCTCTTACAATGTGATCTTCTGTTGTTTGGTCTTCCGCCAATCTGCCCGCGTTGTAATCAATCCAATGAGGCTTTGATTGAAATAAATCGGTATTTGTTGATACTTTCACAGTCGGGACAAATGTGCCGAACGGCGTGCCTCTTCCGGTTGTAAACAAAACGATGTGACAGCCCGCCGCGGCGAGCGCTGAAGAAGCGATTAAATCATTGCCGGGCGCACTGAGCAGTGTCAATCCCTTTGTTTTCAGTGTTTCACCGTATGTCAGCACATCAGAAACCGGTGCAAGACCGGCTTTTTGGGTGCAGCCGAGCGACTTGTCTTCGAGCGTTGAAATGCCGCCTTCCTTATTCCCTGGTGACGGGTTTTCATAAATCGGCTGCTCGTGCTTCATAAAATATTGCTTGAAATCATTGATCAATCGGACTGTTTTATGAAACACTTCTTCACTCGCCGCACGCTGCATGAGAATCGTCTCAGCGCCGAACATCTCAGGCACCTCCGTTAAAACCGTGCTCCCTCCCTGTGCAATCAAGTAATCTGAAAATCTCCCTAATAAAGGGTTTGCCGTGATGCCGGAAAAACCGTCCGACCCGCCGCATTTCAATCCGATGCTCAATTCTGACAGCGGAATCTCCTCACGTTTATCTCCCTTTGCCGCAAGGTGTATCTCTTTAAGAAGCGCAGTCCCCGCTTCAATTTCATCTGTGACAGCCTGTGATTCGAGAAATTTCACCCGATCTCCATTCACTTCAGAAAGCGTTTCCTTAATCGCCGCCAGCTCATTATTTTCACAGCCGAGCCCTAAAACCAGCACACCGCCCGCATTTGGATGACGGATGGCGTTTATCAGCATTTGTTTCGTATTCTCATGATCATCACCAAGCTGGGAGCAGCCGTATTGGTGCTTTAAAACCAGCACATTGTCAAAGGGCGCAATGTCTTTCGCCTCTTTTACGAAGCGCTGCAGGATTTTCTCAGCGACGCCGTTTACGCAGCCGACTGTAGGCACGATCCACAGTTCGTTCCGGACGCCGGATGTACCATTTTCTCTTCTGTAGCCTTTAAATGTCCGGTTCTCATTTGTAAAAGGATTGTCCTCGAAGCGCGGTGAATACGTGTATTCTTGCACATCGGATAAATTCGTTTGCAGATTATGGGTATGAATATGCTCGCCGGCCGAAATCCGTCTTGTTGCACGCCCGATCGAAAAACCGTATTTAATGATGCTGCCGTTTTCTTCAATGGTTTGCAGCGCGATTTTATGCCCCCGCTTTACAGGGTCCTTCACTTCAATCGTCAGTCCGTCTGTATGCAGCCGCTCCCCTTTGTTAAAATGACGCATGGCGAGAAGCACGTTATCGTTTTTATGGATTTTTATGACCTCTTTCATTTCACTTCCCCCTTTTTTCCGCAGCATTCATGTAACGCATGCTTCATACCCCGCTTATGAATGACAGACAGAAAAAAAGCCGTTCGTTCAGTCAGCCCCGGAAGATGATTCAGATTCTTCCCCCACAATCGCTCTTCTCCTAATATGGCAGATGCCGCTTGAAACATATCATCTTTGCATCGGGACCGCGCCATTTGAAAACGGTGAAGAACCTCCTCGCCGTCAGCCGGTTTGTTCGGTCCGTTCCAGTATGAATAGATCATGGCGCTGAACGAAAATACCAGCTTCTCAGGTAGCCTGCTCTCCTGTTCGATATAAGCCTTCAGCGTCGGCAGGTTTCTTGTTTTGAATTTCGCGGCGCCGTTAAGGGTAATGCTTTGCAGATAATGTTGGATATAAGGGTTTTTAAACCGCTGTAACACATCTGCCGCGTATTGGGTGACACCCTCCATTTGCAGCACAGGGAGGATTTCTTCATTGATCAGCTCTTCGATGAACCTGCCCGTCACCTCGTGCTCAGCCGCTTCCCGGACGGTTTGCAGTCCGTATAGTAAAGCCACTGGCGCCAATGCCGTATGAGCGCCGTTTAAGATTCTCACCTTTTTTGTCCTGTAAGGCGTAAGGTCAGACGTGATCAGTGCGTTCAGCCCGGCCTCAGCAAAAGGAAGCTCATTCTGAAGCTGTTCCGGCCCTTCTATCACCCACAAATAATAATGCTCACCAACCACAAGCAGACGGTCTTCGTACCCGAGAAAATTGGTAAGTTCTTCTACGGTATCAACAGGGAACCCGGGAACAATCCGATCCACGAGGGTATTGCAGAAGATGTTCGCGTCATGAATCCATTGAGTAAAATCAGGCCCCAGCTCCCACAGCCCGGCATATTGAAGCACGGCAGCCTTCAGTTTCCGTCCGTTTTCTTCGACCAGTTCACACGGAAGCACAATGCACCCTTTCTCGGCGTCACCCGCAAATGCCTTATAGCGGAAATAAAGGAACGCCGCTAATTTCCCGGGGAATGTTTTTTGAGGTCTATCCTCAAGCCGGTCGCCTTTCTCAAACGTAATTCCCGCTTCTGTCGTATTGGAAATGATAAAACGAAGCTCCTCTTGTGCTGCCAGCCGTTTAAAGGAATCATAGTCAGAAAAAAGATCAATGCCGCGGCTGATGGATTTGACGATCGTGTGTTCTTCAGCCGGTTTCCCGTCCTTTATCCCCTGCAAAAAAAGCGTAAATAAACCGTCCTGCTCGTTTAAACGTTTGATTTTCTCAGAGCCTCTCGGCTGTACGGCGACAACGCTTCCGTTAAAATCCGTCAATTGATTCAATTGATCGATCTGCCAGTCAGCGAAGGCCCGCAAAAAGTTGCCTTCGCCGAACTGAAGGACTTTTTCAGGATATTGAATGTATTCGCCGCACATCTTTTTATTCAGCTGCCGCAAGCTGTCCGCCTCCTTCTGTATTTATGCACACGTTAACATTTTCCTGTACGAAAACCCGGATAATCAGACGGGCCGTTATGTGAGTTTTTTAATTGAATCTCTTATCATCACCTCGGTGTTTTCGTATATTTTTTCCGCCGCCGTATCCGGGTCGGCGATTAGCGCCAAGATCTTCTCTGCGCCGAGTATGCTGATGTTTTCAACCGGGCGTTTTACTGTCGAAAGCCTCGGCGTCATGTATTGGGAAATGCCGATGTCATCAAACCCGATAACGGATATATCTTCCGGAACGTTCAGGCCTTTGGCGAAAATGGCGTTCATCGCCCCGATCGCCATATCATCGTTTGAACAAAAAACAGCCGTAGGCGGTGATTGAAGCGCCAAGAGTTTTTCCATCGCCTGACTGCCGCTTTCCATATCATAGCGGCCTTTTACACTGTATTCATGCTTAATCGGGATAGAATGATCAATTAAAGATGTCAAATAGCCTTCTTTCCGCTGAGAAGTTGACCTGAATCCTTCCTTTCCCTCAATGATCGCGATATCTCTGTGTCCGTTTGCGATCAGGCAGTCGACCGCCCGTCTGGAGCCTTCTTTATCGTTTGACAGGATATTCGTGATGCTCCGGTCATCAATGTCCCGGTTCAGCACGACAAGCGGGATGTTTTTCTCGCGGATATGATAAATAAATGCATTATCACTGTCGCTTTGGCTCATTAATATGATTCCGTCATATCTCATGGGCGTAATGGTTTCAAAGCTTTTCAGGTCGTCAATCGCGCGGACGAACAAATTGTATTCCTCACTGATTGTGCGGTTTACACCTTTGATGGTATCGGAAAAAAAGCTGTGTGAGGTTCCGTTTGTGATGCTTGTAAAAAACAGTCCGATCGTATGGGACTTTTGCATGGCAAGGCTTTTTGCATTTACATTCGGTGTGTAATTCAGCTGTGAAGCGAGCTCTAATATTTTCTGTTTTGTATGCTCTTTAATATAGGGGCTGCCGTTAAGTGCCCGGGATACGGTTGTGTGGGATACGTTGGCGAGTTTTGCGATATCTTTTATGGTTACCATCGTTTTTCCTTTCTTTCTGTATGCTGTCATTTATTTCTATTGTACCATTAACGGACAGTCCATAAAATCACTAAAGTTGAGGTTTTGCATGATGTAAGTCCTGAACGAGCTCGGCATGCTGCCGGTCCGTCAGCTTATACATCAAACCGATAATCAGCATGGCGCACGCTAAAGCGAAAGCCGGGTACAGCAGCAGTAGCCCTTTAATCCCGATCAGCGTGCCTTTTGTCTGAGATGCATTCGGGATATAGCCGATAACGCTCAGCCCGATGCCTGAAAGAAAACCTGATAAAGATTGGGCGAGTTTTCTGGAGAAGTTGAAAAGCGAATATGTCGTCGCCTCCTTCCGTTCACCCGTCTTCCATTCTCCGTAATCAATAATGTCCGACACGAGCGCCCACGTAATGCCGTTTGGTATGCTGATCCCTATAAAAGCAATGCTCGCTAACGCCGTAAAGATATATACGTTTGACGGGAGACAGAAATTCAGCGCATCAGCCGCGGCGCTGACGGCAAAACCGATCATCACCGTTTGCTTTTTTCCGAAACGTTTGACGAGTTTCGGCATAAACAAAACACCTAAAAATGAAGAACCGATGATGATAAAACTCATGTAGGACATCAGCTCCGCATTGTTGAGATTGTACTGGGCGAAGTAAACAAGCATAGCGGATTTAATGTTATATGCCGATATTGAGAAAATCGTCATGAAAACGACGGTCAGAAGCGGTTTGTTGCCGATAAAGCATTTGAAAACCGACATGACGGACAGCTTTTCTTTCGGCGCTTCACGGACGATAATTCTTTCTTTGCAGTTTCGGTAGCAGATCATAAATCCCGCGATTCCGATTACGGCCATCATTCCCATGACTGCCGGGTAGCCGATGTGAACGTTATCAAAATGAACGAGAATCGGGATGACGATGACACTTGTAATGAGCAGCGCGCCGAGGGAGCCGATCTGGCGGAATGCGGAAAGCGCCGTTCTGTCCTCCGCATCCTGAGTAATGGCCGCGCCGAGGGAGCCGTACGGAATATTGACGAAAGAATAAGCGACCCCCCACAGCATGTAAGAAGCATAGGCGTACACAAGCTTCCAGGTGACGCTCACGTCCGGTGACACAAAAATCAATACGGTCATGACCGCAAGAATAATACTTCCGAATAATAAGTACGGCCTGAATTTCCCCCGGGGTCCGATCTTTTTTCTGTAGTCAATGGCCGAGCCGACAATCGGATCAGTCAAAGCCGCAAACAGCTTGCTGACCAAAAAAATACTGCCGGCGAACGCTGCCGGAATGCCTGCGACATCTGTGAAAAACTTCAGCAAATAGATCTGCCCGAGATCAAACATAAATCCGTTCCCAAAATCTCCAAAACCATAGGATACTTTTTCTTTCAGACTCAGCTTATGCTCCTTCACTTTTGCGGCAGGTGCTGTCACGACAGGCACATTACTCATAGGCCACCTCTTTCATTCCATTTTTTAAAAGCGGAAATATTCCTCAGCATTCCGGTAACAAATCCCCTCGACAATCTTTCCTAAAAGCTCCATATCGTAAGGCGCTTCGCCTTGTTCCGCCCAGCCGCCGATCAGCGTGCAGACAAGCCGCCTGAAGTATTCATGGCGGGGATAGGACAGGAAACTTCTTGAATCCGTCAGCATCCCGATAAAACGGCTGAACAGGCCTAAGTTTGATAACGCTTTCATTTGCTGGAGCATTCCATCTTTCGTGTCATTGAACCACCAGGCTGTGCCGAATTGAATTTTCCCCGGTGTTTTCCCATCCTGAAAGCTGTTGATCATGCTGGCGATAATATAGTTGTCATTCGGATTCAAAGAATACAAAATCGTTTTAGGCAATTGCCGCTTTTTTTCGGCGGAATCTAACAGCCGGGCAAGCGGCTTTGCGATACGTTCATCATTAATTGAGTCATATCCCGTATCAGGACCGATGCTGCTGAACTTATTTGTATTGGTATTTCTTAACGCGTTAATATGGAACTGCATCGCCCAGTCCAGTTCGGCGTAAAGACCGCAAAGATATTGCAGCGTCCGTGTTTTGAATTTCTTTTCATCTTCAAAAGACACATGCTCTCCGCCTAATCCGGCTGCAAAAATCCGGGCCGCTTCCTCTTCGGTCGTCTCGGCGTAAACCATTTGATCTAACGCATGATCCGACACTCTTCCCCCGGCATTGTGAAAAAAGCGGACGCGGGATTCTAACGCATCTAAATACGATTGGTAGGTGGTGACAGCTATTCCTGAAGCGCTCTCCAGCGAACGTACCCAA
This sequence comes from Bacillus sp. SIMBA_031, assembly GCF_046535225.1. Taxonomy (NCBI): domain Bacteria; kingdom Bacillati; phylum Bacillota; class Bacilli; order Caryophanales; family Bacillaceae; genus Bacillus; species Bacillus sp. SIMBA_031. Next base: position 325,239 of record NZ_JAWRXC010000001.1, on the reverse strand, counting down.
TCGGCAAAACCCGGGCTGCTGATGTCCAGTCCTTTGTCAGGCCGAAATCCGGGCAGCACTTGAACCGGAAAATCACTTTCTTTCAACAGTTCGTGGTATGTCAGCGCATCGGCAGGATCGTCGGTTGTGCAAATGACTTTGACATTTGATTTCAGAATGAGATCCCTTGCGCCAAACCCGTCTCCCTGCAGGAGCTCATTCGTTTTTTTCCAAATTGCCTCGGCCGTTTTTTCATTCAATACGTCATAAATGCCGAACCAGCGCTGCAGCTCTAAATGCGTCCAGCTGTACAGCGGATTGCCTATCGCCATCGGCACCGTTTTTGCCCAGGCGAAAAACTTCTCTTCATCTGAAGCGTTTCCGGTAACGCAGCGCTCTTCAATGCCGTTGGCCCTCATGATCCGCCACTTGTAGTGGTCACCGTAAAGCCATGCCTCCGTAATCGTTGCGAAGGTTTTATTTTCATAGATTTCTTTAGGGCTTAAGTGACAGTGATAATCAATGATCGGCATGTTTTCAGCGTATTCCCGGTACAGCTTTACGGCCGTTTTACTATCCAGTAAAAAATCATCACCCATAAAAGCTTTCACACTTTCATCCTCCCTCTCAAAAATGTTAACGTTAACAAAATGGTTCTTTTTTATTTTAGCTTCCTCTTTCTCACATATCAATCATTTTTATTTTATTTTTCAGAAAATTGTATCCGTTAACATTTTCATATAAAAAAAGACACTGCCGAGAAAGTCCGGCAATGTCTTCTGTATGATCTTAAGGATTAGTAAGCGAGACTGAATAATCCTTTGATATGTGTTAAATAACGTACGTTACTTGCTTCTTTCATTAAAGATGCCGGAAGGCCTTTCAGCGGAGTAGAGTTCGCTCCGATGATGGCAACCGCGTCTTTACGTCCGAGGCTTGCAAGCGTACCAGAGTTTACAGGCTTGAAAGTTTCAAGCGTTTTTCCTTCTAAGTAAGCGAACAGGTTGTAACCGACAAGTTCACCCATCTGCCAAGCGATTTGCGCTGTCGGCGGGTACGGACGGCCGTCCGGCGCAAAGTATACAGCGCTGTCTCCGACAACAAATACATCTTCGTGAGAAGTAGATTGTAAGAAATCGTTAACCGTCGCACGGCCGCGGTTCACTTCAAGGCCGGATTCGCCGACTAACGGGTTGCCTTGTACGCCGCCTGTCCATACAAATGTGTTGGCAACGACTTTTGAACCGTCTTTCAGATCAATAACGTTTCCTTCAACATTTGTAACAGGAAGACCTGTTAAGAACTCAACGCCGCGTTTTTCAAGACTTTTTGTCGCGCGTTCGATAAGGTCATCAGGAAGAACAGGAAGAATTTTCGGACCTGCTTCTACTAATTTCAGTTTGATTGCTTTCGGATCTACGCCGTATTTTTTCGTAAGGTTCGGCATGATGTCAGCAAGCTCACCGACAAGCTCAACGCCTGTTAAGCCGCCGCCGCCGATAAGGATCGTTGCATCAGCTTCGTTTTTCGTTTTAGCGTATTCACGCACACGGTCTTCCACGTGTTTGTATACTTTGTTGGCATCAGCAGCAGATTTCAGCACCATGCTGTTTTCTTCGAGTCCAGGAATGCCGAAATAAGCCGTAACAGAACCAAGTCCGACAACAAGCGCGTCATAAGTCAGCTTAGAACCGTCAGAAAGGGCAACTTCTTTCTTATCAACTGAGAAAGAATTGACTTCTGCGATTTTAATGTCGACGTCTTTTCCTTTCAGAAGTTTTTCAAGCGGCATAGCAACAGCCTGTTCAGACACGTTGCCCGCTGCAAGGCGGTGCAGTTCCGTAATGATTTGGTGAGTCGGGTATTTGTTCACAACGGTTACGCGTGCTTCATCTTTACTGTAATGTTTGCGAACGGTTAAAGCAGAAAGAACTCCGCCGTAACCAGCGCCTAAAATGACAATATGTTTTGACATCGTATATCCTCCGTCCTTTATATCAATTTGAATCTGAGATTATTTTTGTTTTTCGTTCATGATTTCAAGATAGCTGTTAGCAAAACGGAACAGCTTTTGAGCTTGAGGATCTTTCAGCATGCGCAGCAGGCCGAAAAGTCCGATCGTTTCATTGCTTGCATCCGCGCGGTCTTTTGCTTCGATCGCAGTAGCCGCAACTTCTTTCGCTGTTTCTTTCACCGGCTCAAGAATTTCTGTAAGCGCACCCACTGTATCGCTCTTCAATACTTCGTCTGTCGCTACAGACTGTGCAAAATCATAAGACTTCGTTAAAATATTTACTAACTCAGTCAGTTTTGGAAGCTGATCCACTAAAACAGTCAGTGATTCTTGAACTTCAGGTTTTAGCAGCTGATCAATAAGATCGCGTTGGCCTTGGCTGACAGATGCATTTGTTTGATCGATTGTTTCTGGCATATCCGATTCTCCTTTACTATAAGCAGTATGCTGATTTTTTTTGGAAAGGGTAGCCTTTCCCCCTTCATGCAGAAAAGCATGAAAAAGCAGGATTGTGAATTCATGCACAATCATTTACAAAAATAAATGTTTACTACCCAGTTTTTCACTTTGCCATATCCAGTATTATTTTTATATCAACAAAAACAATTGAATAAGTCAAAATTTCTTTTTCCTCTCTGAAAATAGCAAACATAAAAAACCCCAATTTGATTTACTCTTATATAATAACACTTTTTGAACAAAATTTGAACGTGAATTGTTTCGTTTATGAAATTATTTATATGGCGGGGGTGTAATAACGTTTCTTTTAGGCTATTTTTTTACAGACCATCCGCTTTCCCCCTGTCATTTTTCCCACAATTTTAATAGCGGGCCCGTTTTTCCCGTAAAGGGGTCGCATTCCGGGAGTGGGACACGGCTGATTTCTTCTGAAGTTCTATCATTTTTCTCCGTTTTTGTATCGTACTGCCGGCCGCCCGGATAAGCCCCGATCACGGTAAAATCAGAACTGCCCGACAGTTTTTTATGTCCGGTGCCGGCCGGAATGACCGCTGCGTCTCCCGTTTGAAGAACGGCGTCCGCTCCTTGTTCCCCGCCGAACCTCAAAACCGCGTTTCCTTTTACCGCGACAAGAACTTCGTGCGTGGTGCTGTGAAAATGGTGATACGGAAATACTCCGCCCGTCCAGCTGTTCGACCAATCGTGCCGGCGGAGGACGGACTCTGTTTTCTGTACCGTTTCTTCATTAAATACCGCTTTATAAATAACAAGCGGAAGATTCGGGTTATTCGGAATGCGGCCGTCATCTTCAAAATAAAGCACTTGAATATCCTCTTTCTGCATTGTTTTCACCTCCGTATATGTCTGTTTCCCATTCATCATTTGTTAAAACGCTATTTTCTCATATTCCATTGCGAAGCCTGCCGGTGAATAGTATAGTATAAAAAAATATGTGTCAAAATGAGGGATTTAATGAAAGCCATCGTGATCGGAATATTGGCATCTCTGTTTTTTGCAGTCACATTTATTTTAAACAGGGCGATGGAGCTTTCCGGCGGAAGCTGGATGTGGAGCTCTTCCCTGCGTTTTCTTTTTATGATTCCGTTTTTATTTTTGATCGTTTATGCGAAAGGAAAATGGGCGCCGCTCTGGCATGAAATCCGAAAAAAACCGTTTTTTTGGCTGAAGTGGAGTTTTACCGGGTTCGTGCTTTTTTATGCCCCGATTACGTTTGCGGCGGCATATGGGCCGGGCTGGCTGATCGCCGGCACGTGGCAGATTACAATTGTCGCGGGTGTGCTTCTGTCGCCGTTTTTCTACGAAACAAAACATTCACCTGCGGGCCCGGTTTCCGTCAGACAAAAGATCCCGCTGATTTCGCTGGTTACTTCCGTCATCATCCTGATCGGAGCCGGGCTGATTCAGCTTCAGCATGCGGGTTCTCTGTCCGGCCGCACGATACTATTCAGCGTTGTGCCGGTCGTCATCGCCGCTTTTGCCTATCCGCTCGGCAACCGCAAAATGCTGGAACAATACGGCGGAAAACTCGATACGTTTCAGCGGGTGCTCGGCATGACGCTCGCAAGCCTTCCGTTTTGGCTTTTGATCGCCGCTTTCGGCTGGCATAGAGACGGGCTTCCGTCAATGGGACAGACATTTCAATCCTTTATCGTCGCACTCAGCTCTGGCGTTATCGCAACAGTATTATTTTTCCGCGCCACCGATATGGTGAGGAATGAGCCGCAGAAGCTCGCTGCTGTTGAAGCGACGCAGTCCGGAGAGGTTCTTTTTGCACTGATCGGCGAAATCGTCTTTTTATCCGCGGCGTTTCCGTCACTTCTTTCATTTGCCGGACTGTTCATTATTATTGCGGGAATGGTCATGCATACATTCGCTTCCCGGCAGACAGACCAGAAAACGGCTGAGCAAACGTCAGCCAATCTCACCGGTTCCTGATTTTTTTACGAAAGGTGTCATCCTGTATGAAAGAAGAAACTCCGGCAATATCTTTTCTGTCAGCCGGCAAACGCTTTGAACAAAACAATACGTCCTTTGATGTCCTAAGCCGTGTAACCGGACATATTCAAAAAGGTTCTATCACGGCGTTGATAGGGCCTTCCGGCGCGGGAAAAAGCACATTGCTGTCACTTTGCAATCTGATGAATACACCTGATGAAGGGGAAGTGCGTGTATTCGGAAAAGAAATAAGACACTGGGACATCAGAGAGCTCAGAAAAACCGCGGGCCTTGCATTTCAATCAGCTCCCGTCATGGACGGCACGGTGCGGGACAACCTTCTGCTCGCAGAAAAACTCCACGGCGCACAGCACTATACGCCTGAAGAGCTCGCAGATTTTACAGATCTTCCGCGCGGGCTTCTGGATCGGAATGCAAAAGAATTATCCGGCGGGCAGCGGCAGAAGCTCTCATTAGCGCGAACCCTCGCCGGACTGCCGTCCATCCTGCTGCTGGATGAAATCACTTCGGCGCTGGACCCGTCATCCGTTCTCATCATTGAGAAACTGATTACGAAACTCCATCGGCAAAAACAGCTGACGATCCTGTGGATCACCCATAACCTTGAACAAGCGGAACGATTATCCGATACAGTATGGTTTATGGCTGAGGGGCGGCTTTTAGAGACCGCGAAAACGAAAACGTTCTTTAAGGAACCGAAACACGAAAAGGCCCGGGCGCTTTTACAAGGGAGCGGGTGCTGATATGAATGATCTTTCTCTGTTATTGACAAGTATATTTGTCATTATCGCTTTATTCCTGTCTAAATCTTTTAAAGCCGGCGTCGAAAAGGATATGATCGTCGCAACCGTCAGGGCCGTCATTCAGCTGCTCATCATCGGCTATGTGCTGTCGCTGATTTTTCGCGGTGATCACCCGATATTTATCATATTAATGGTGCTTCTGATGCTCACGGCCGCTTCGCACAATGTCGCCAAACGGAAAAAAATGCGGATCGGCTCATTTTGGCGCGTTTTTCTGACACTGGCGATCGCGGAAACCGTGACGCAGGGACTTTTACTGACCCTGCATATCATTCCGTTCACTTCAAGATATGTCATTCCGATAAGCGGCATGGTCATCGGAAACTCCATGGTGCTCTCAAGCCTGTTTTTAAGCCGGCTCAGTTCGGAAGCGGATCTGCGGAAAGAAGAAATCCAGCTGATTCTCTCTCTCGGAGGAACGCCTAAGCAGGCCGTCCGGCAGATATTGACGTCCAGTATGAAGCTCAGTATGATCCCGACGCTTGAAAGCCAGAAAACATTGGGTCTCGTTCAGCTTCCCGGCATGATGACGGGGCAGATTTTAGCGGGGGCTGATCCGATACAGGCGGTGCGCTTTCAGCTGCTGATCGTTTTTACAACGATGGCCTCCGCTCTTCTTACATGTATCATACTCAGCGCCTTGACATATCCTTCCCTTTTCACGGAACACTGGCAATTAAAAAAATTCAGCAGGGAAGCATAGGCTTTTTTCCCTGCTGAATAATTATTTATGACAAGGTCAGAGATTCATAGTAACGGGATAATTCAATAATCATCGCTCCCATCCGCTCAATGTCCGGAGCAAGGACCCTCTTTACCCCTTCATCCCGGATCGCTTCAGCCGTCACTTTGCCGACTGCGGCGGCAAGCACATGTTTTTCGAATGCCTGCTGCAATTCTTTTGTGCACCCTTTTTCTTTTGCATAATCAAAGAGAGAGCGCACTTGAATGGCTGTCGTAAAACATACGGCATCAACCTCTCCGTTTAACAGCTCTCCCAGCAGTTTATCGACCGTCTCCCTTTCCGGCGGAATATGCTGATACGGGAGAACAGGGAATACCTCCGCTCCGTTTTTCTCAAGGAACTCCGTTAAGACCGGCGCTTTTTCGCCATGAAGCTGTATCATGACTTTTTTATCTTTAAAGTCAAATCGTTCCAAGGAGCGGATCAGCCCTCTTGTTGTACCGTCTTCATCTGAGGCATGCGGCGTGATGCCGAGCTTTTTTAAGGCCGCATATGTTTTATAGCCTCTGCAGCCGATTTTCGCTTCATGAACGGCCGCTAAAAATTCTTCTTTCAGACCGATTTTTTCCGATACCGACAATAACGTTTCCGTACCGATGCCTGTGGTGAATATCGCCCAGTCGGCTTTTTGCCCGGCAAATGTTCTTACGTCGGGTTCAATTTGATCCTCCGCCAGGTATACGGTTCCTTGGAGGGAACGGACGACCGCCGTTCCGCCCTGCTTTTCTATTAATTTTGTGATCTCTTCTGTTTTCCGCGAACCGCCGATGGCAATCCGTTTCCCGTTCAATCCTTTTCCCATCGCTGTTTTCTTCTTCCCTTCAGATGCCGGGCGCCCTATGGCAGGCCGTCATTTATTTCTATTATTGTTACGCAATCAGCCGGGAAAATCAAGCTATGCTCCCGTTGAATCCCTCGTGCAGTTGCTGTATCATTAACCGGGCAGAACGATTTGATTCGCGGAGGGATTTTCAATCATGGAAACAAAAAAAGAGTTCGAGACAAAAGGATACGATACTTCGGTCATTTATGAGTTCAATGAATATCCTGATGTTCACAGCGGCCGATGTGACAATTGCGACTACACGCTGTTTAAAAGCTCAGTGAAGGGCGGAAAATTTTTGAGGGAATGCCGGAGATGCGGCATGAAGAAAAACATATAACAAAACAGGCAGCCGTCTTCCGGTACGCTGCCTGTTTCTCAATCAATTTTCGACGGCCGCCGTTTTCAAAAATTCTTCAATGGCGCAAACAGCCTGTTTGGGGCCGCCGGTTTCTTCTATTTTCTGCTGCATGCTTTTCACGCGGCTGAGGATGTTCTTATCGCCGTATACGTTCTGAACGTCTTTTTGCAAACGGGCCACAGTGACTTCTTTCGGCGGCAGATGCACGCCAAGCCCCAATTCATCCACACGCTTTGCGGTGACCTCTTGTTCGTGCATTTGCGGAACGACAACGAGCGGGACACCCGCATTCATTGCTTCCATTGTACTGTTCATCCCGCCATGAGATACGAACAGCTTTGCTTTCTCCAGCACATCAAGCTGAGGAACATGCTGGCGGATGATAAAGTGGTCGGGGACATCCGAAAAACTTTCCGGATCAATTGTTGTGCCGACTGACATAATAACCCGCCAGTCCGAGTCCCGAAACGCGTCAATACACATCCGGTAAAATTCAGGCCAGGCGTTAAACGCCGTTCCCAGTGAGATGAGCATAAGCGGACGGTCATCGGCTGCATCAATTTCCAGACTTCCCGTATTTGTGCGTTCTCCAAGAGACGGACCCACAAAACAGAATCGTTCATCAAAGGTTTCCTGTTTCGGCTGAAAGGCCCTTGGCATAAAGACAATATTCAATTTTTCAGGCATGAAAAATTCTTCCATTGTCATCCGTTTCAATTGTTCATTTTCAATCTGCTCCTGATATTCTTCTATCGCCTGTTTGGCCGCTTCCAGTGTTTCTTCGTCTCTTCCTAATTGAAAATACTCATTCATTGCATAGCTCGGGCAGAACTTTACGGCCGGGATGCCGCCATTATCCGCAAACAATTTTCCGGCAAGAGCTAAAAAATCAAACAGGACGATGTCAGGAAGGTCGTCTTTGTACAGCTCTTCCAACTGCGGAAGCACTTCAACCGCTTCTTCCAGAAACATCACAAACGCGTCATTTTTGTTTACCCGTTCTTTTATCGTCTCCGGGTCCGCCTTTATGCTTGTGCGGTATAAAACGGGAATGGCGCCCGTTTTGGCAACGGAAGCTTCAAATTCCTCAGTCGTAGCGAATGTCACTTTATACCCGCGATTGACAAGTTCCTCGGCTACAGGCAGCGTGGGGTTGACATGACCGTGAGCGGCCACATTAATAATGGCGATGTGTGTTTTTCTCATCTTTTTTCTTCTCCCTCATTTTCGTTTATCTCCGCTTCTAAAGACTCCAGCCCGTACATGACACTGTTTCGGATCGGCTCAATCCGGACGGGCTCAAGGTGTGAAAAGGCTTTTACAATTCCTTTCAGCGCGACTTCCGCTTCAAGTCTGGCAAGCGGTGCGCCTAAGCAGAAGTGTACGCCGAATCCGAAGGAAAGGTGCGGATTCGATTGGCGATGAATATCAAATACGCCCGCCTTCTCAAATTTGTTTTCATCACGGTTGGCAGATGCAACGTAGCAGAGAACGATCTCCCCGCTTTTCAAGTGGCGTCCGCGCAGTTCAGTGTCGTGCCGGACCGTCCTTCTGACAAACGGAGCAGGAGCGCGAAAACGCAGCGTTTCTTCCACCGTTTGCGCGATGAGAGAAGGGTCCTGCTTCAATTCTTCATAAAGGCCGGGCGTCTCTAATATGCTGTAAACCGCATTTGAAATGAGATTAGTCGTTGTTTCATTTCCCGCCACTAAAAGCAGGTTGCAAAACGGGATCAGATCTTCTGCCGTGAGCTTCTCTCCCTCTTCTTCCTCTTTTATCAAAATAGAAATAATGTCTTGGCCGGGCTGTTTTCGTTTGCTTTCTATTATTTCCGCAAAAAATGCCGCCAGCTCTGCCTCACATCGGTCACGTTCCTGCTGATTTTTCTCCGCCGCTTCAGGACTCGCATCTTTCGGCATGCTGACGAGAATGTCCGACCATTTTTTAAACTGATCCATACGTTCGGACGGAACGCCTAATAATTCTGAAATCACCATGACCGGCAAAGGGTAAGAGAGATCTTTAACGATATCAATCCGCCCTTTGTTCTTTGCCTGTTTCAGGAGATGATCGGTAATGTCTTTAATTCTCGGTTCCCATTCCTTCAAGACGCGGGGAGTGAAAGCGCGATTGACGGCAGATCTGATTTGGGTATGCTTCGGCGGGTCCATATTCAGCATGGACTTTGCAATCGAGCTTTTCACATCAGTCATGAGGCTTGAGAACGTCTCTTTATCACTGATGACTTTTTTGACATCATCGTATAAAAACACACTCCAAACCTTCGTTTCTTCATCAAAGTGTATAGGGCTTTCCCGTCTCATTTTTTCGTACCAAGGAAAAGGGTTGTATACGTCCAGGCCGTTTTTTCCTTTCATCAGGGTTCTTTGGATGGCTTGTCTCGTGCTCCTCAGCTTACTCATGTTTCATCACTCCTGATTGTTTCATATTTGAATAGTTGACGTACCTTGAATTTTATCCTAGCACATATTTTCAATTTTTTTCTATTCATAACCTGAACTATTAACATAACACAACAAAAGTCATGAATCCGGAGGTGAAATTTCTCCCAAGAAAACAGCAGAAGCGCACAAAAAACCCGAGCCTTCGGCCAGGCTCGGGAGATATGTTCACTCATTCGTCTGCGGTTTCTGGTGCTGCTTTTGGTCTTCAGGAGGCTGCGTATTTCTTTCCATATCGTCCGTATCAGCGCCCATGCCTTTCAGGAAAGAAAACAGCAGAGTGACGGCCTTGTTGATTTCCGGGTCTTTTAAAGCGCGGACGATATCAAAATACCCCGTCTTCCTGCCGCTGTCTTTTTCCTCGACGGCCTTTGTGACGCCCGCATTGATTTTAACGATAAACGGCTCAAGCTGTTTTACATCGAGCATGCCGAGAACGCCGCTTAACAGCAGGAGATTTTTCAGCATATTGGCCGTTTCCGGAGTATTCGCCTTCTTCACGAGAATATCCATCACTTTGTCTCCCTGGCCGAAGAGCCCGCGCAGAAGCGCCAAAACGCCGCGCTCGTTCATGTGCTGAAGAATGTGCAGAGATTCCAAAATCGCGTCTTTATTTCGTAAAAGAGCCGTCTCGATCTCTTCTAAGTCCTTTTTTCGTTTGTCTTCTTCTGTGACGGTCTGTTTTCGGATGCCGCTGATTGCTTTAGCCATTTTGCTGTTTCCCCCTTTTTACGGCGTCTCCCGGAAATACATAATCTTGACGCGCCCATTTCCGATCAACCCGGACACCGATCTGCGGCTGCGGGTTTCCGTAACGGAAATTGATTTTCGGAAGCGGATTAACGCCTTCTTTTTTCAAAATCTCCATCTTCGCTGATGTTTCTTTATAAGCCGGTGTATCCGTATCCTTATCCGCATAGCTGCTTGTCAAAAGGTTAATGGCGGCGTCTTTTGAATCGTTCATCGGGAGATAGACTTGTTTGCCTTTTACCCTGTCTGTGATGACGCATTTGACTTTCACATTTCCGTACGGTGATGTCAGACGGACAAGCGTTCCGTCTTCCAGCCCTCTTTCTTCGGCGAGTTCGGGCGAGACCTCAAGGAACACACTCGGTGTTTTTTCGGATATTCCTTTTGATCGGTAAGTCAGATTCCCTTCGTGAAAATGCTCGAGAAGCCTCCCGTTATTCACATGGATATCATATTCTTCACCAAATTCTTTCGGCTCGGTCCACTGAACGGGATATAGAATCGCTTTGCCGTCTGAAAACGGGAACTTGTCCGTAAATAAAAGCGGTGAATCGGTTCCGTCCGCTGCAACCGGCCATTGCAGTGAATTGTAGCCTTCGAGACGTTCGTAAGTGACGCCTGCGTAGAGCGGCGAAAGCATTGCCGCTTCTTCCATAATGTCTGCCGGCTGTTCATAGTGCCAATCAGCGCCCAGGCGGTTGGCGATGTCTGTAATGATCTGCCAATCAGGCTTTGAATCTCCCAGCGGTTCAAACACTTCGTAAAGGCGCTGCACCCTCCGTTCCGTATTCGTAAACGTCCCTTCTTTTTCAAGGCTCGGGCTTGCCGGGAGCACGACATCGGCGAACTCGGCCGTACGCGAAAGAAAGATATCCTGCACAACGAAGAAATCAAGCTTTTCAAATGCGGCATGAACATGGTTAATATTGGAGTCGACAAGCCCCATTTCTTCTCCTTTTAAGTACATGGACTTCAGTTTTCCTGAGTGGATGCCTTCGATCATTTCATGATTTGTCATTCCGATTTCTTTCGGCAGGTCTGTTCCCCAGCCCTGTTCGTACTTTTTGCGGGCTTTTTCATCCGTTACTTTTTCATAGCCGGGGAAGCTGTCAGGCATACTGCCGAAATCACTGGCGCCCTGCACGTTATTATGGCCCCGAAGCGGATATGAGCCTGCGCCGGGCTTGCCGTAATTCCCGGTCACAAGAAGCATGTTGGAAATGGCCGTGCTCGTATCACTTCCTCCGATATGCTGGGTGACACCCATCGCCCACAGTGCGCACACGCTGCCGGCTTCATGAATCATCCGGGCCACTTTGATTAGGGTATCCTTATCGACACCGGTATGTTTTTCCGCATATTCCATTGTATAAGGTTCAAGGCTTTTCACGAATTCGTCTAATCCGTTCACTCTCTCCTTCAGAAATGCAGTATCCGCCAAATCGTGATCAAGCAGATATTTCGATACGGCATTCAGCCAGACAATATCTGATCCGGCACGCGGCTGGAAAAACACATCGGAGCGCTCGGCCATTTCATGTTTTCGCAAGTCAGCGACGACGAGCTTCTGTCCGTGCAGCTTATGAGAACGTTTAATGCGTGTGGACAGGACGGGGTGAGACTCAGACGTATTTGAGCCGATAATCAGAACGAGCTCCGCTTTTTCTATATCTGTAATCGACCCTGAATCACCGCCGTATCCGACCGTTCTGAACAATCCGGCCGTGGCGGGAGACTGGCAGTAGCGTGAGCAGTTGTCGACATTATTTGTGCCGATGACAGCTCTTGCAAGCTTCTGCATCACGTATGATTCTTCATTCGTGCATTTGGAAGATGTGATAAAGGCAAGTGCGTCCGGGCCGAAATGTTCTTTTATATCAGTAAATTTATCAGCGATCAGCTGCAGCGCTTCATCCCATTCCGCCTCCCGAAATGAGTCTCCTTCCCGGATAAGCGGTTTGGTAAGACGCTTTTCACTATTGACGAAATCCCAGCCGAATTTCCCTTTCACACACGTCGAAATGCCATTTGCTGGCGCCTCGGCCTGAGGTTCTACCTTTAAAATGTCTCTTCCTTTCGTCCATATATCAAAACTGCAGCCGACACCGCAGTAAGTGCATACGGTTTTCGTTTTCTTGATTCTTTCATCCCGCATGGCCGATTCCATGTCCGATATGGCCAAAATCGATCCGTATCCGGTTTCGACGCCTTTTGTGATGTCAATCATCGGCCGAAGCGTCTCTTGGTTAATGCCTGTTAAATAGCCCGCTTCGCCTTCCATGCCTTTTTCCATCATGGCATTGCACGGACATACCGTCGAACAATGTCCGCAGGAAACACATGATGATTCATTGATCGGCACATCCTGATCCCAAATGACCCGCGGGCGTTTCCGCTCCCAATCAATGCTTAACGTTTCGGTTACCTGTACGTCCTGACAGGCTTCGACACAGCGTCCGCACAAAATGCACTGGTCGGGATCATATCGGTAAAACGGATTTGATTCATCTTTAGGATACGGTTTTTGATCGAACGGAATGCTTTGATGATTGATTTTCATTTCCTTTACGGTATTATGTACTTCGCAGCTCCCATTGTTGTAATCACAGACCGTGCAGTACAATTCATGGTTGTGCAAAATGTTGTCCATGCCGATAATCTGCGCTTTTTTCACATCAGACGAAATCGTATCGATGACATCTCCGTCCTTTATTTGCGCGGAACACGAACGCACCAGTTCCCCGTTAACATTGACGATACAGGTATCGCACGTTTCAATCGGCCCGAGACTCGGGTGATAACACACGTGCGGCACGTCAATTGAACTATTATTCAAAAGCTGCAAAACGGTTTGGCCGTCCGGCGCTTCCATTTCAACCCCATTGATTGTAACCTTCTTTGTATCAGCCATTTTCTTTTCCCCTTTCTGTACCCCTCTATACATCCTCTATGATTCCCAGCCGGCCTATCACTAAAACATCTCGTTTATCTCAGGAAACATACGGGTATGAGCGGTAAAAAGGAGGCATTCACATATGTTGAAGAAAAAAACACTCGCCACGGGATTATCGGCAGTGATGCTCACGGGATGCGCATTCGGTGCAGAAGCATTTTCAAATACACAGCCCGTCCATGCCGCAGCCGCTTCAAAAACGGAAAACCAACGTGCACAAGAACTGGTGAACAGCCTTTACCAATCGGCGTTTAAAGGGGAAATGCCGCAAAATGTGAAAGGCCTGAAAATCAACCAAAGCACAAGACAGGACGTTTACGATAAAATCGGCGAGCCGGAACAAAAAGCAGACAGCCGCAATCCATTTGATTTATACAGCTGGAACATGGGAAACCCCGGTTATGGATTTTCCTATCATAAAAACGGAAAAATCTCGGAAATACGCTATTTCGGAACAGGGGTTGAGCGGCGCTTAAACCTCGGCAGCGTCACACCTGACGTCTTAAGCAAACAAATCGGCAGCGCTGACAAAATCCTGACAGTGCCAAAAACGGGCGAAACAGATTACGTCTACCATACGGGGCAGTATGAGCTCCGCTTCGTCATCGGCAGTGACCAAAAAGCAGACCACGTTAACCTAAAAGCAAGATAACGCGAAAAAAGCGGCCTCCCGGGCCGTTTTTTCATAGACAGCTTCTCCGTCGTTCCTTACAATACATGGGAGTACAAAAAAAGGGGAACAGTGTGAAGTGAATAGACATCCATTGACATACGGAATATGTACCGTTTTTATCATCGCCCTCGGTTTGCTGTCCAGAACCGCATACATCACCGCCCTATTGCCCGGCATCATAAACGCTTATTTAGGAGATGCCTTGTGGGCGGCAATGATTTTTACAGGATTCGGGCTTTTCTTTCGGCACATCCGGACGGAAACAGCCGCATTTTTGAGCCTCTCGTTTTGCTGTCTGATTGAATGCAGCCAGCTGTATCACGCGCCTTGGATTGACGCAATCAGAAGCAGCACGCTCGGCGGGCTGATCCTCGGCTGGCAATTTGTCTGGAGTGACATTTTCGCCTATACCCTCGGGGTATGCGCTGCCGCATTTTTAGAATGGGCCGTAAAAAGAAACCGCCAGTCCCCTTCATAATCGGAGCATACCGCCGATATGAAGGGATAAGGAGGTGGAAGCTATGGATATCCCTGCGTTATCAATCGCTATGCACCAAGCATCTCTGGCGCAGAATGTAAATATGGCTTTAACAAAAACGGTCATGCAGCATGCACAGGCTGCGGCGGAAGAAACAGTGAAAATGCTGCCGTCCCAGCACCCGACTGCCGGACATTCAATTGATGTGAAAGTGTAAAAAAGATGCCGGATGAGAACCGGCGTCTTTTTTTTGCCCGTTGTACGTACACCATACCGGGCATACAGGAATAAGGTAAACGGAACCAACATTTGAAAAGGAGGTTTTCCTCTTGTACGATCCTTTCTATCATGAAGACACAGCCGAGAGCCACGAACGGGTGCCATATCATTATCCGCGGCCGCCTTATTATTACCCCAGACCATATCCATACTACCCGCGGCCGCCTTATTATTTCCCCAGACCGTATCCATACTATCCGCGGCCGTATATCCCGTTCTATCCCTGGTATTAATATTTGAATAGAAATGACTGCAGACAGGAGGCTTCCCCTGTCTGCTATTCAACTTTGACCGACAGGATATACGGGAGGGCTTGAACTTTTTCCATTACCGCCGCTTTCCCGCTTTTGCTTTTCACCCTTCCCTTCACTTCAAGCACCGCCTTATTCAATTCATAGGACGTAATAAGAATTCCTTTTTCCTCAAGAGAAGTTAAAATATCATGCATGACGGCTTTCTCCTCAATCCTGAAACTGACAGACAAAGAATGCGCCGCCGGTTTAAACAGAAAATTTAACAGTTCAAGCCCGATTAACGCCAAAATCGTGCCGCTGATGCCGATGACATACATACCCGCCCCGATCGTCAGCCCGATCCCAGACGTAGCCCAAATCCCCGCGGCCGTCGTAAGCCCCCGCACGACATGCCGCTGCAAAATAATCGTGCCGGCTCCTAAAAATCCGACGCCGCTGACGACCTGCGCCGCCACCCGGCTCGGATCAAAGGACGTATGGCTGTTGGATAACAAATCAAAAAAGCCGTATTTGGAAACGATCATCATCAAGGCGCTGCCGACGGCCACTAAAAAATGCGTCCTCAAACCGGCTTCCTTCGCCCGGAATTCTCTCTCCAATCCAATAAGAGCCCCAAGCAGACCCGCAACCGCCAGACGAATCACAAAATCAAGTTCCATCCGTCTCTCTCCTTTCCTTATCTTCTTACCCGCTTTTTATCCCCCGTATCTTTTTCTTTCAGCACAAGACTGCTCTGCTGAAAAAACTGCATTTGAATATATACTTTGGTTCTTTATCATATTGTCAGCGCCCTTATTTATATGCGGAAGGTATTAAGCTGGCGTTTCCAAAATAAGGGAAGTAACTTATTGAGAGTATATGAAACAAGTTTATTCGCTGAAGCTGCGGCCGCTTGTCTCTTCCAATCTTCTAAAAACAGAACGAATGCCGCTCCCTCATGCTCAAAAATTGCTTTCAATCCGCAAAAATATATCGTAATATAAGATATAATCTCAATAAACGATAGAAGGTGGATGATGATGTCAAACGAAATCATGCGATTAAATGACCTTTGGACAGATATTTACTACCGGCTCCGTTATCGGCACCATGAAAAAATCACTCACCAAGGTGTACGGATTCTGCAAGTCATTCAAAAAGAGAAGGCAGTCGGAATAAAAGACATTGCCGAAGCGATTCAAGTATCACATAATACCGCTTCGGAACATATAAAGCGGTTACTGCAGAAAAAGTACGTTTATAAAACCAGAAGTGTTGAGGATGAGCGGAAAGTCATTTTAAAACTTACCAGTTTGGGGGCGGATGTCCTTTACCGGCATTCCGGTCTTGATGAAGAAAAGCTTAAACAGCTTCTTTTTGACAGCATGAATAATGAAGAACGAACACTTGTCTTAAAAGCATTCAGTTTGATGAAGGAGCGTGCTGAAGATGTTTACGATCGTTAAAATCATTGTCTCCGCTGCTATTATTGGGATTATCACTGAAATATCAAGAAGAAGCCCGAGTTATGGAGGTATTATAGCGGCTTTACCAATTGTCAGTATGCTGAGCATGGTTTGGCTGTACATCCAAGGCGAAACGAAGGAGACATTAAGTCATTTTGCATTCAGCGCGGCTTCCGGCATCCCCTCCACAGTCATTATGCTGGTCATTATCGGCATCGCCCTTCGCCATTCACTGTCTTTCATTGCCGCATCAGGGCTTGGACTTACAGGATGGCTGGTTTTCTTGTATGCTCAGGATTTTATCGTAAAACATATAAACAGTCAGCAATAAGCACCTTAGCGCTTCTTTGTAAATACGAGGAATTAAAAAAACAGGGATCTGTCTTAAAAGTGACTCCGATTAAAAAGCGAAGCCCCTTTCTTCACGAAGCAGACACCGCCGAACACAAAAACATCCCGTGTTGCGAACGGAGTCCGCAGCCTGTACAGCCATATCGGCATAAAAAACCGGCTGATCTCTCAAACAGAATGTCCGGCAATCACCTCAAAAAACGAGGTGAAATCTGTCAGTATCCCGTCACCCGCCAGCTGTTTTTCTTCAAATAACGCGCGGTTTTTTCCGAGCGGGTCAATGGCCATAATCTTGCCTGCACCTGCTTTATTCGCCGCTGTGAGCCCCGAAAAGGCATCTTCAATGACTAAGCATTCTTCAGGTCTGAGGCCTAACTTTTCCGATGCGATGAGAAAAATATCCGGCGCCGGTTTTCCGGGGAAGCTCCCGTCATCAAACGTGACTTTGTCAAAATCAAACCACCGATCCAACTGAAAGACGTCAAAGTAAAACTCGACATTTTCTTTTACCGTAGCCGTGGCAATGGTCATTGGCGTTTCTGATTTTTTCAGATGGTTCAATACGCCGGTCAGTCCCTTCGTCAGCTTTAACTCATTTTTGTTTTCAAGGCATAATTCTCTGTAGTAGGCTTCTTTTTCAAAAGACAGCTTCTCGATTTCTTCATTTGTTAAATCGCCGGAAATAAAATACGTCAGGATTTCACTGTTTGTTCTCCCGTGAATGTTCACGAAAATGTCTTCATCAGAAATGGTTTTCGGCGCGTATTTTTTCACCATGAAAAACCATGCTTTTTCGTGCAGATGCGAATCTTGAAACATCGTGCCGTTGAAATCAAAAATAACCCCTTTCATCGAACCGCCCGCCTTTTTATTTTTTTGCGATTTTGACATCTACATATTGCTCGTAATGAATTTGAACATCTTTCATCACTTTATCATCCGTAATCAGATAATCCATATCATGCAAGTTATAGAACACGTAAAAATCTTCCCGGTTGAATTTTTTATTATCCGCCAGCAAAAATTTCGTCCGCGAATTATTCAGCGCGATTTGATGAGCTTCCCCTTCTTCAATGCTGTAAGAAGAAATCTCATCATTATGTATGCCGTTGGCGCTGATGAAGGCTTTCGTAAAATTGAATTTCTGCAGATTGCCGTTCACGATGGGCCCGACGAAGGCACCGGTATTTTTCCGGAAATCGCCGCCAATCAGGATGGTATCCGCAGTGTCACCATGTTTTAAAATATCAAATACGGGATAGTTGTTTGTGATAATCCTGATTCGCTTATGCAGCAAGTGTTTGGCTAAAAGTTCAATCGTCGTGCCGGGCCCTAAAAAAACGGTATCGCCGTCATTTACATAGGAAGCTGCGAGTTCCGCGATCTTCCCCTTCTCCTCCATTTGAACACCCAGTTTTTCATTATGCGATAATTCGTGATCAATGGAATAAGATATGCTCTGTGCGCCTCCGTGAATACGTACGATTTTTCCGGCCTTATCCAGCTCGTCCAGATCTCTTCTCACTGTCATATCAGAAACTGCCAATTCATCGATAATATCACTCACCGTAATAAACCCCCGCGAGTTTACGATATCGATGATTTTTAAAAGACGTTCTTTTTTTAACATGTTCAATCATCCCCTCAACTTTACACACAATCTAACACACCGCGGCAATCCGGTCAACAAAAACAAACACTAACAAACAACATAATCAACATATAAAACAACGAAAAACTTATAAAACCCCTATTAAAACAGATTTTATTTCTTTATGAAGCTATTGACAACAAAAATGTATGCGTTTACTATTAAACAAAAGATAACAATTACAAACATTAACAAACTTCAATTCACACATTGGCGAAGGAGGATTCAGTAATGCTCAAATTACCTCATGACTTTATTTTCGGCGGGGCGACTGCGGCATATCAAGCGGAAGGCGCCACAAAAGAAGGCGGCAAAGGGCCTGTAGCCTGGGATGAATTTCTTGAAAAACAGGGAAGATTCAGCCCTGATCCGGCAAGTGATTTTTACCGCCAGTTTCCGGAAGATATTAAACTATGTGAAAAATTCGGAATAAACGGCATCCGCCTTTCTATAGCCTGGACGAGAATTTTCCCTGACGGCACGGGCAAAATCAATCAGGAAGGTGTTGATTACTATCATCGTATTTTCTCAGAGTGCCATAAACGCAACGTCACCCCTTTTGTCACGCTGCATCATTTCGATACACCGAAAGGATTGTTTGATCAGGGAGACTTTCTCAACCGCGCTGCGATAGAAGCGTTTGTCAGCTATGCGGAGTTTTGCTTTAAAGAATTCAGCGAAATCAGATATTGGAGCACGTTTAACGAAATTTATCCCACAGCCACCAACCAGTATTTACTCGGGGTTTTTCCGCCATCTGTTAAAAGTGATATCACAAAAGTCATTCAATGCCTCCATCACATGATGGTAGCGCATGCGATGACCGTCAATCTTTTTAAAGACGGCGGCTATCCGGGAGAAATCGGTGTCGTCCACTCATTGGAAACAAAATATCCCGCCAGTGACTCAGAAAAAGACCGCCACGCCTGTTTTCTGGATGACGCGTTATCAGTGAGATTCCTCCTCGACGCCACCTACCTTGGCTATTATTCTGAGGAAACCATGCGGGCTCTGGATGAAATCTGTGAGGCAAACGGCGCTTCATACGAGTTTTCAGACAGTGACTTTGACGTGATGAAAAAAGCTTCGACGCGCAATGATTATCTCGGCATCAATCATTATCAATGCCATTTCGTCAAAGCGTACGACGGAGAAACCGTTATTCACCATAACGGAACGGGCGATAAGGGCACTTCGGTCTATAAAGTAAAAGGAATCGGCGAAAGAATTTACAAAGAAGGCCTGAAGCGGACCGATTGGGACTGGCTCATTTATCCTGAAGGTCTGTATGACATGCTGATGCGCATCAAACGGGACTATCCGCAATATAACAAAATTTACATTACCGAAAACGGCATGGGCTATAAAGATGAGTTTGAAGACGGCATCATTATGGATAAGGCAAGAATCGACTATTTAAAAGTCTATTTAGAAGCCGTCAGTAAAGCGATTACCGACGGAGTCAACGTAAAGGGGTATTTCTTATGGTCCTTAATGGATTTATTTTCATGGACCAACGGCTACAACAAACGTTACGGTCTTTTTTACGTCGACTTCGACACCCAAAAACGGTATCCGAAAGAATCGGCCTACTGGTACAAACTTGTAAGTGAAACAAAAACAATCATTTAACGATCATACATGGTGAAAAGAGTCTCTTTTCATCATGTGTGCCGTCTTTAGGAGGTTTTTTCATGACAAAGGAAGAATTGCAGATGCTCGGTTTTGAAATTGTCGCCTATGCCGGCGACGCCAGAAGCACTTTATTGAAAGTCCTGAAAGAAGTCCGTGCCGGAAACTTCGAAAACACGGAAGCAGCATTGAAAAGCGCCGATGAAAATTTAACCCTCGCCCACAATGCGCAAACGAAAATGTTAGCTGAAGAAGCTGACGGCAAGGACATGGAATTAGGGTTTATTTTCGTTCACGGCCAGGACCACTTGATGACAACCCTTTTGCTCCGTGATCTTATTCAGGATTTTATAGAACTCTACCGAAGCCGCCGATAAGGAGTGGAAAAATGAACGGTATCATCAAGCAAATCGAAAAGGGAAAACCGTTTTTTGAAAAAATCTCAAGGAACATTTATTTAGGTGCGATCCGCGACGGCTTCTTAACGGCCATGCCTGTTATTTTATTCGCCAGCATTTTTATCCTCACCGCCGCTGTGCCGGAAGTGTTGGGTTTCACTTGGCCTAAAAGTGTTTCTGAATGGCTTTGGAAAGTTTATAACTATTCAATGGGCGCCCTCGGTCTGATCGTTGCGGCAACAAGTGCGAAATGCCTGAGTGAATCAATGAACCGAAAAATGCCGAAAAACAAAGGGATCAATCCCGTTTCAGCGATGCTTGCTTCAGTCGTCGGGTTTCTCATTTTAAGCGTCACTCAAATCGACGGCGGATTCTCCACGGAATACCTCGGCACAAAAGGTCTTTTAGCCGCTTTTGTATCCGCTTTCATAACAGTGAACGTTTACAGATTCTGCGTGCTGAAAAATATTACGATTAAAATGCCTAAAGAAGTACCGGGTACCATTTCACAAACATTTAAAGATGTTTTTCCGTTCGCTTTTTCCGTTCTGGCCATGGTATTCATTGATTTATTGATCAGGAACACGCTGAACGTATCTTTTGCAGAGGCTCTCTCCTCTCTCTTATCGCCGTTTTTTACCGCCGCAGACGGTTATCTTGGGATTTGTGTCATTTGGGGAATGATGGCGCTGTTCTGGTTTGTCGGCGTTCACGGGCCTTCTATTGTGGAGCCGGCCATCGCAGCTATTATTTACGCAAATGTAGAGGCGAACCTTCAGCTTCATAATGCCGGTGAGCAGGCGTCCAACGTGCTGACCGTCGGACTCGGGAACTTCGTCGGCACAATGGGAGGGACCGGCGCAACCCTTGTTGTTCCGTTTATCTTTCTTCTTTTCGCGAAATCCAAGCAATTGAAAGCAGTCGGAAAAGCATCCGCGGTTCCGGTGTCTTTCGCAGTAAACGAACCTCTGCTCTTTGCTGCGCCGATCATTTTAAATCCTTATTTTTTCATTCCGTTTGTTGTAACGCCGATGGTGAATGTCTGTCTGTTTAAATTTTTCGTGGATGTCATCGGAATGAACAGTTTTATGTATGTTCTTCCGTGGGCCACCCCGGCGCCCGCCGGCTTGATTCTCGGAACCGGCATGGGGCTCTCGGCTTTTGTGCTGACGGCTGTATTAATCATTGTCGATTTCCTGATATACCTGCCATTCTGTAAAGCTTATGACAAAGTATTAGCGGCGAAAGAAGCCCAACACACCGAGCCTGAAAGCGCGCCGCAAACATTACAGCCCGCCATGGCCGGCGCCTCAGAAGACGCGGCCTCCGTCATCAGCACAAATTTTCAGGAATCCTCATCCGCCTTGGAACACGGCACCAATGTGTTAGTGCTGTGCGCCGGAGCGGGAACGAGCGCCATGCTTGCGAACGCACTGACAGAAGGAGCCGAAGAATACAACGTGCCGATTACCGCCTCAGCAGGCGCCTACGGTTCCCATTACGACATCATGAAAGACTTCGATATGATCATTTTGGCTCCGCAGGTCGGCTCTTATTATGATGACATTAAAGAAGATGCGGACCGCCTGCAAGTGAAACTCATCGCAACGAAAGGAGCGGAATATATCAGTCTCACAAGAAATTCACAAAAAGCCATTCAGTTCATACTGGAGCATACCTCAAAATAGAATCGGAGGTTTATCATGGATGCCAAACTTTTGAAATCAAGATTCGAAGACATTTTCCAGAGAAGTAACGGGGAACTGTTTTTCGCACCCGGCCGGATCAACCTAATCGGGGAACATACGGATTATATAGGCGGCCACGTTCTCCCCTGCGCGATCACGATCGGAACTTATGCCGTATGCGCAAAACGCGAAGATCATCAGATCCGGTTATACTCAGAAAACTTTCCTGACAGCGGCATTGTCTGCCTTGATCTTTCCGCCACAGCATACAAAAAAGAAGACGGCTGGGCCAATTATCCGAAGGGGATGATCCATTACCTTCTTAAAGCCGGCGGCCAAATAGACAGCGGAATGGATATTCTTTTTCACGGTACGATTCCAAACGGAGCCGGTTTAAGCTCCTCCGCTTCTATTGAAATGTTAACCGGTTCCATTTTAAGGAAGTTATTCAGTCTGGATGTTTCCGATACTGAACTGGCGCTTATCGGAAAAAGAGTCGAAAATGAATTTATCGGCGTGAATTCAGGCATTATGGATCAATTCGCAGTGCAAAAAGGCAAAAAGAACATGGCCATTCTGTTAAACTGCGATAAGCTTGAGCACGAAATGATTCCGGCTGCTTTTAACGGATATAAAATCGTCATTATGAATACGAACAAGCGCCGGGAGCTGGCGGCTTCAAAATATAATGAACGCCGCAGCGAATGCGACGCAGCTCTTTCAGAACTGCGGCAATATCGGAATATCGCATCACTTGCGGAATTGACGGGAGAAGAATTCAACAAACTCGAATCCCTTCTCTCCTGTGAAACGTTGCGTAAAAGAGCCCGGCACGCGGTCAATGAAAACGAGCGGACCCTCTCAGCCGCGGAGGCTCTCAAATCGAATGATTTGAAAACGTTCGGCGAGCTGATGAATGCGTCCCACCGTTCGTTACGCGATGATTACGAAGTGACCGGTGACGAATTAGACGCGCTCGCTGAAGCAGCCTGGAAAGAAGGAGCGCTCGGAGCGCGGATGACGGGCGCGGGGTTCGGAGGCTGCGCCATAGCCATTGTGGAAAGTGAAGAAACCGCTGGCTTTACCCGGGCCGTTTCATCTCACTACCGCAGCAGGACAGGTCTTGAAGCTTCTTTCTACATCGCGGATATAAGCGATGGCGCGGCTGAATGGAGGGAAAAATAAATCATGGCGATTCTCGTTCTCGGCGGAGCCGGCTATATCGGTTCTCATGCGGTTGATCAATTATTAAACAAAGGATTGAAAACGATAGCTGTGGATCATCTGCAGACAGGCCACCGGAAAGCCGTTCATGAAAAAGCAGTCTTTTACTATGGAGATATCCGTGACAAACCGTTTCTTCGCTCTGTGTTTGCGAAGGAAAACGTAACAGGCGTTCTCCATTTTGCCGCTCAATCTCTTGTCGGCGAATCAATGAAAGACCCTCTTTCATATTTCAATAATAATGTGTACGGTACGCAAATTACGCTGGAGGTCATGCAGGAATTTGGAGTCAAACACATTGTGTTTTCTTCATCCGCCGCTGTATACGGCGAACCTGAAAAAGTGCCCATCACAGAAGACATGCCGGAAAAGCCGGAAAGCGCATACGGCGAATCAAAACTCATGGCAGAAAAAATGCTGAAGTGGTGTGAAACTGCCTGCGGCATAAAATATGTCTCGCTTCGGTATTTTAACGTTGCCGGCGCGAAAACGGACGGTTCCATCGGAGAAGATCATCATCCAGAAACCCACCTTATCCCTATCCTTTTACAAACCGCGCTCGGTCAGCGCGAGGAGGTTTTGATATTCGGCACTGACTATGATACAAAAGACGGCACGTGCATCCGCGATTATGTCCATGTTTCCGATTTAATCGATGCCCATATTCTCGCTCTGGAATATTTGCAAAACGGCGGAGACAGCGGCATTTTCAATTTAGGATCAAGCAGCGGGTTTTCCGTATCAGAAATGGCGGAAGCGGCCCGGCAAGTGACCGAAAGAGACATAAAAGTAAGAGCGGCCGCAAGAAGACCCGGTGATCCAAGCACCCTCATCGCTTCCAGCGATAAAGCGCGGAACATTCTGGGCTGGAATCCGAAACAAACGGACATATCGGAAATCATTGCGTCAGCATGGAATTGGCATCGGCATCATCCAAACGGATACAAGGACAAATGAAATGGAGGCGGCGGTCATTGAAGTTTTTGAATCAGTGGCAGGGTTTCTGAAAGAAAGCACTGTCTTAGGCGACATAAATGAAACAGATGTGATTTACACAAGAAACAGACTTCTCGATCTGCTCGGACTGACGGATTATGCAGAACCGAAACATATCAAGAAACAAAACAGGCTTCACTATTTGGACGAAATGGTGAAAGACGCGGTAAAACGGTCAATCATAAACGATACGCCGGCTGAAAGAGACATGCTGGGAAGCAGAATCATGGACGTGATCACACCGGCCCCTTCTCTGATCAATGCCGCATTCAGCAAATTGTTATCAGATTGTCCGAAAAAAGCAACAGATTATTTTTATAGATTGAGTCAAAACAACGACTATATTAAGACGCGGGCCATTCGAAAAAATATCGTGTACCGCTCACCAACACCTTTTGGAGAATTGGACATCACCATTAATTTACCAAAGCCCGAAAAAGATCCTAAAGACATCGCCGCGGTAAAAAACAGTCCGGAAAACCGGTATCCGACATGCCTGCTCTGTATGGAAAACGAGGGGTATGCCGGAACACCGCATCACCCCGCCCGTTCAAACCACCGCATCATCAGGCTTGACTTAGCGGGAGAACAGTGGGGGTTTCAATACTCTCCTTATGCGTATTACAGCGAGCATGCCATCTTTCTTTCAAGCGTGCACAAGCCGATGAACATCAGCCGCGACAGCTTCAGAAGGCTTCTGGCCATTACGGAAATCTTCCCGCATTATTTCGCGGGATCAAACGCAGACTTGCCGATCGTAGGAGGCTCCATTCTTTCTCACGATCATTATCAAGGCGGCGGCCATGAGTTTCCGATGGCAAAAGCGGGTTCCCTCTACCCTTTTCATATGCGTCATTTTCCAGACGTTCAGGCCGAAGCCGTGAAGTGGCCGGTATCAGTGATCCGCCTTCGCGCAAAAGATCCGGATTTGCTGACAGATGCCGCTGCGTATGTTTTTGAAAAGTGGCGGGAATATTCAGACGAAACCGTCAGCATCATCGCAAAGACAAATGAACCCCATAATACCGTCACTCCAATTGCCAGACGCAGGGGAACGGATTTCGAAATGGATCTCGCTCTCAGAAACAACCGCACCTCCGAAGATTATCCGGATGGCATTTTTCACCCGCATCAAGATGTCCATCACATCAAAAAAGAAAATATCGGTCTGATTGAAGTGATGGGACTCGCCGTTTTACCTCCCCGCCTGAAAGATGAGCTGGCAGAAGTGAAAAAGTATTTACTGAATAAACCTCATGACATCAAAGACATTCATCTTCCGTGGGCTGAAAACATCAAAGCGGATAAAGACGTGACACCGGAAAATGCAGCCGCTGTTATACAAAAAGAAACCGCGAATGTATTTTTACGCGCGCTGACCGATGCAGGCGTTTTTAAAATGACACCCGAAGGAATTCAGGCGTTTCAGCGTTTCACGACGTTATTGGAGAATGGCAGCTGAAACATTCAGAGTGAAATCAATCAACAATCTTTTTTATCAGGAGGTATTGTGATGTTAAAAAACCGATTGAAACGTGTATTTGTAAACGCATTCTGTCTTTCTCTCATTTTCACTGCTTTTACATTCTTTGAGAAGTCTCCTAAAGCAAAAGCGGATGCCCCGTTTGCCTATGGCGCTGATATAGGATGGCTGAAACAAATGGAGGACGAAGGTGTGCGCTGGCTGGATGACGGCGGAAAACAGAAAGATGCCTTGCAGATTCTTAAAGATCACGGAATAAATGCCGTGAGACTGAGAGTGTTTGTGAATCCGCCAAGCAGCTATTATTGGCTGAAAGACGGCACAACATGGACCATGCTCGGCTATAGTGACAAAGCGGGCGTACTTGCGGCGGCCAAAAGGGCAAAAGCGTTAGGAATGAAGGTAATGGTTGACTTCCATTACAGTGATGTGTTCGCTGATCCCGGCCACCAGATCAAGCCGAACAAATGGACCGGCTATTCAAACAGCCAGCTGCAGGCAGCCGTGTATAACCATACGTACGATGTCATGAAAGAACTTAAAAATCACGGCATCTCCCCTGATTGGGTGCAAGTAGGGAATGAAATGAATTCAGGAATTTTACTGCCCGACGGCAGCACGAACGATTTCAGCAAATTGACCGCCTTACTGAACAAAGGCTATGACGCCGTGAAATCCGTCAGCCCGGCCACCAAGGTCATCAGCCATTTGGCACACGGCACGGACAACAGCCTATTCAGATGGTGGTTTGATCAATTCTTTAAAAACGGAGGAAAAACCGACATCATCGGCGTTTCGTTCTATCCCTATTGGGAAGGTAAGCCGTACTGGGAGCTCACCAGCCATTTATCATCTAATTTGAATGACATCGCCTCACGCTACAACAAGGAAGTCATGGTGGTTGAACTGGGCGGAGATGAAAATAATCCGAAAGATTCCTACTGGACCATAAAAGACACCATAAAACTGGTGAAAGCCGTTCCGAACGGCAAAGGAATCGGCGTATTTTACTGGGAACCCGAAGCTCACTCCAGCGTTCTGTCAGACGCGTATCCATTAGGCGCAACCGCCAAAGTGTCTAAAAACGTCTTGAAATACACAACCGCAATTGACGCTTTTCATGACGCCGCAATAGGAAAATGATTGATGCGAATCTCAAGCAGGCTCATTGCGCAGCCTGCTTTTTTATAAGGCTGTAGTGTTGGCCTGTTATGAAACAGAGCAAGTAACGAATACGGAAAGAAAAATACCCGAAAACCCACGTTTCGGTTAAAAAGCCGCTTTTTAAATAGAATACTTCTTCTATCCCCCTCCTTCTTAATTTCTGCGCACTATCTCTCAGTTGCTAAATAACAACTTTACGATTGTTGAAAAAGAAACAAAAATTTTATAATATTGTGTAAGCACCACCGAGCAGGAGGACGGGCCATGGACAAAAAAGAACAGCTCCTCACGAATTTCAGGGACTTTTTTAACAAGATGGTGTGGCTGAATAGGCTGAAGATGGAAGAAAGCCTTAAGGGGCATAAACCTTCTGAAATGCATTGCATCGACTTCATCGAAAAAATTGAAGACGCCAATGTGACTAAACTTGCGGAGTCCCTTTATATGACAAGAGGCGCCATAAGTAAATTAACGAAGAAGCTTATCAATAAAGGCCTTATCGAAAGCTATCAGAAGCCGCTTAACAAGAAAGAAATCTATTTCAGGCTTACTGAGCAAGGAAAAGTCATTTATAAAATTCACGAGGAATTGCACAAAGAGTTTCAAGAACGCGACAAAATCGTGTTTGAACAAGTAACTGATGAACAATTTGACACGATGCTGAACTTCGTGGATACATACAGCAGGCATTTGGATTCAGAAATAAAGAAACTTGGTGCAGACATGAAATCGGAATAAATATGAATAAAACCATAGGCAGCCCTTCTCCATGAAAACGGGCTGCCTTTTTATACCCCTCTTATTGTTGACAAAGAAACAAAATCACTCTATTATTTTGTTGACAAGGAAACAAAGACAACAATTTTGAGAGGAGAATAATATGTCAACACATAAAAGAAAGGAACTTCGGGTGCCAAAAGAAGTTCTCACAGCCGCCTGGGCTATTGCACTGGGAGCAATCGCTCCAATGCTTGACTCTACGATGGTAAACATCGCCATCGACAAACTGACCAAAGACTTCAACACGACATTGGATACCATTCAGTGGTCCGTTACAGGCTATGTCTTAGCACTTGCGATTGCAGTACCCGTATCCGGCTGGCTTATGAATAAATATAACGGTAAGAAAATCTTCATCGGCTCAGTCATCGCCTTTGGTGTCATTTCTGTTTTTGCGGGAATGAGCCGTGACGTTTCCAGCTTCATCTTCTTCCGTTTGCTTCAAGGATTCAGCGCCGGTATTATGACTCCGCTTATGTCAACACTCTTGGTTAAAACGGCAGGTCCGGAAAACCTGGGAAAAGTGATGGCAATCGTCAGCACCCCTATGATCTTCGGCCCGATTTTAGGACCTGTCATCGGAGGCTTCATCGTCCAAGGCGCTTCATGGCATTGGATTTTTTACATCAACGTGTTCATCGTTTTGATTGCTGCACCGCTTATGATGAAAACCATTCCAGACTTTGAACCATTCAACAAAGATCGTAAACTCGATATTTTCGGGATTATCAATTTGTCATTAATGAGCGCGGCATTGATTTACGGTATTACGAAAGCGGCGGATCATGCATCATTTAACAATAGCGACACCATTTTATGGACGGGCATCGGTCTTGTTTCAGCAGCCATTTATCTTGTATATAATCTGATCAAGAAAAACCAAACCGTGCTGCCTATGAATTTGTTTGCAAACAAGAGCTTCTTATCATCTTCGATCGGGTTGTTCTTAGCGAATGTTGCCATCATGGGGCCGATGTTAATACTTCCGCTGTTTTTTCAAAACATTCGTCATTTCACGGCAGTCGGAGCAGCACTCGCTTTAATCCCTCAAGGAATCGGAATGCTCGTGACTCGTCCGCTGATCGGAAAATTGATTGATAAGATCGGTGCGAAATACGTGGTTACGGTCAGTCTTGTTCTTTCGCTGATCGGATCTATTCCGCTTATTTTTATCACCGATAACACAAGTATGATTTGGATTTCCGTCGTATTATTTATCCGCGGCACCAGTTTTGGAGGAATTATGCTCCCATTAATGAGTGACGCTTATACAGGCCTTGACAGCAAACAGCTTCCGGAAGCAGGTGTCGGTATTCATATGATTGAAAACCTCGGTTCCAGCTTTGGGTCAGCTGTGATCGCAACCGTTACCGCAACTGTCATACAAGGATTGCAGCCAACGATTCCGAACAGTTTAAAAGGCTACCATGCCGGATTCTTAGTATCCGTCATCATCCTTGCGGCCATCTTCATTCCAAGTCTGTTCCTTACCCATAAAAAGACTGCGATATAAAGAACTTTTTAAAGTAAAAAACCCTTGCACAGCAAGGGTTTTAGTGAATGAAACTGATGATTGTTGCCGGCAGAGTCAGCCAACAACAGACAAAGCCTTTTACTCAGTCACATTGCTTTTCATTAACCATTCTACTTCCGTTAATTCTTGTTTTTGAACGTCTTTTGTGTGTTTTTTCGTAAAATGGACTTTAACAGCTTCTTCGTTTTCCCAAATCTCCCAAAGCATGATTTTGCGTTCTGATGGTTCGAGCGGATGAGCATGGAACTGAATACAGCCGTCTTCTTTGTTCGTTTCTTCCTCAAGTTTTTTGAATTCCTTCATTATTTCATTAAGGTCTTTATCACTGATGATTTTTAAGCATGCCGTTATGTAATGCATCGAAATTCCCCCTCTTCCCATCTTTTTATGGCTTTACATTATAACATTTATCGAAAAACGAAACCGGCATACCGCATTCTCAACATATAAAAAACCGTCCATAAAAAATGAACGGCAATGTTTATTTAAGAGCATTAAGAGCGACTTTTGCAGTCTCAGCGATAAGAGCATTATTATAACTGGCATCTTCCGTAAACCGGTTTGACAGGATTGCCAAAACAATTGGGGCTCTGTCAGGCGGCCAAACGATCGCAATGTCGTTTCGCGTCCCGTAACTTCCGGCTCCGGATTTATCGCCGACTTCCCATCCTGCAGGAGCGCCTGCACGAATCAGTTCATCGCCGGTAGCGTTGCCCCGCATCCAATCCGTTAAGATCGTGCGCTTGTCAGTCGTGAGAGTGTTACCCAAAGCGAAAGTCTTAAGGTCAGTTGCCAGTGCTTTTGCGGTGCTTGTGTCACGACGATCCCCGGGAATCGCCGAGTTTAGATCCGTCTCGAATCGATCAGCTTTTGTTACATGATCCCCGATCTGTTTCAGTGATTTTTCGAAACCTTTAGGGCCGCCAAGCTGCTGCAGCAATAGGTTCCCGGCGGTATTATCGCTGTAACGGACAGCGGCTTCTGAGATTTCTTTCAGACTCATGCCTGTATCCAGGTGTTTTTCTGTGATTGGAGAATATGTAACTAAATCGTCTTTGCTGTAGCGGATGATGGCATTAAGTTTTTCATTTGAGCTTTTCTTCAGAACAGCAGCCGCGGCCAAAACTTTATAGGTTGATGCGTAAGCAAACCGTTCATTCGGCCGATAAGCAATTGTCTTGTTTGAACCTGTATCAATCGCATAAACCCCAAGCCTGGCATCAAATTTTTTCTCAAGCTGAACAAATTTTTGATTCGTTATACAGCTTGTCATTTTTGTGTTTTCTATAGACTTCGCTTCAGCATGCGCTGAGCCGAATAAAGGATTGAAACCGGTAAAGCTCAAACATAAAAGTCCAATGCATATTCCAACTTGTATTCCCGCTTTATTTTTCACATTCAGGCCTCCTCATTATAATGATTTTGTATACATCTTCTAATTAACATTACAAACAGGATGAAAGTCAATATATTTCCTTTGAGATGTTGTTCATGACAGTTAGGAAATCAGCTGAAATTTCAATTTAAAACACCCCTGAATCTCTTCAATGGATAGTGTTTCTTCCCGTATTTTTCCTTGTATTTCATGCCTTTGACGTAATCCGTATACGTCTGAATATGCTTTTCAGCCATATACATTCACCGCCGCCCCATTCTGATTCGTGTTTATTTCGAAGAAATTTTCTCCTAATAATTGTTTCCCGCTACATTGTTAATTCTTAGTTCAGGCAACTACTTCTGTATTATTTGTTTACATTGCATATCAGCTAAATTTTCATCGTAAGTTGTTATTACTGGTTGCAAGGCATTAATGGGACAAAAGGAGTGTCTCATTATGTTGAGGAATTTTATTCTTTGCTTACAGGTAATACTGCTAATTATTGAAATTGTTGTAAAGATCATCACCCTTTTTGCTTAAGCAGAAATCAAAAAAAGAACAGTAACCAGTATAATAATATTCACTATTAATGCCGGGAGGGATGAAACTCTAACCTCCTGGCTTTTAAAACGAAGTTTGGCGAAGTTAATACGAAGCCCTTACGAAAATACACTCCCCTTAATTTGAAATTTAGCTGATTTAAATGTTTCGATGTAGTTTCGATTGCCGGAATTAGAATAGCATTCCAGCTAGATGACATAGGTTCCTTTCCCAGTCTTATTCCGGATCGTTGTCACGTTGAATGATTTCAGAGGCGTTGCCGTTTTGAATCTGCCCCGTTGTACTAAGTTCGTATCAGTCAGCCCGCCGCCGCTACGCTTCTTGTATACGCCGGCCGTGTAAGTCGCGGCATCCGGAAACACCCGGCCGCTCTACCCGGATTCATTTTGCCATCTGGACCATGCGGCGGAAGCAGGCGGCGCAACGGCCGCCGCTCCCATAAGTAACACAACTGATAAATGATTGACTGAATAATTTTTTCACCGTCATTGCTGCTTCCCCTGCTTTTTATATTCTGCGATTTCCTTAGGGGTAGCCTTTCGGACTCCGTCTGTGTCTGTCCTGTTTGCCACTTGAACGCCTTCCATGTTTTTTATCTCGCTGACTACTCCCAAATGCTCTAAATACACATGATCACCAATCTTGAAACGATTCTGTTTGGCCCGCTCCTCTGTCATGCTCCTGTATTCAGTCGCGGCTTTCATTTTTAATTCAGCCAGACACATTTGACAAAGGGTTATTGTTACAGAATTGCCGTTAAAATCAGTAAACGAAACCGATCTGACAGATTCCTTTTCCGGGTGCATCGTGCATGTTTTCTTCATAGGTGATGGCCGTGTAAATTCAATCATGCCGCTTCCTCCTCAAAAAAGTCTTTTCGTCCCTCTCACATAACTCCGGATGAACGGGAAGTTCCATACACCCGCATTCGAACTGTCACAACACATGGAGATTGCCTTTCCTTCGCCGTCTGACGTATTTTCATACATCCTTCATAGCTGTAAGCCTATATTCCTTTATATTCCCAATGCTTGCCGTACTTCCCTGTTAGGTTGAAGTTTCTAAAGCTGTTGACCAGTTGCCGCATGTTGGTTCCGTGCGAAAAGCCGTTTGGGCCGCCGTATCCCAATTCATACAGGTGAATTTCAGCCCTCTCATATGTGTGTATGCTTTGTAAAGGAGGTGCGTCACATGATGTTCTAACAACCGATTCAACCTGAAGCTAACTCTTCCCCAATTTCCGATCATAAAATAAGTAAATTTACCCAGAACAAATTAATCATTTTGCACTTTCAAAATACTTATTTGTCTTTCCCTTCATTCTTCCATGGTAATATCTTGTTGAAGTATTTCGAATGAAAGGATTATGGTCATGAAAGTTTTCAAAGCAACCACCCTCCTCGCCGCCGCCAAACAGCGCGCGGGTGAATATAAAGAACTGCGCGGTCAGATGGTCAACCTGAAAAAAGCGTTTCAAGGCATGGCTGATCTTGGTGACAATGATTTCTCAGGCCGGGGCGCTGACAACATCAAAGCTTTTTTCAAGGACCACGCCGGCGTCACAAACAGCTGGCTTGATCTGATCGACATGAAAATCGCATTTCTCACAAGCCTTCCCGGTAAGGTCGAAGACGCCGGACTTTCCAATTCGCATGTGGAGGAATCATTTCTGGAGCATGAGCTTACCCACGCCCTCAGTAAATCAAAGGCGATTATGGAAGAGCAAAAAAAGGACATGGGGTCCATCCTCGGAGAGATCGAAGACATCATCTCGCTCGAATTATTTTCAACCGAAAGCACAGATCAGAAGCTTTCTTCAGCTGACAAAAAAAGAAGCGAAACGATACATAAGCTCGGCAAGCTTGATCACGATCTAACGAAGGAATACACAGAAACCGAAGCGAACGAAAATTTCATCCAAGCCGACTTTGAGCAGCTCCAAAACGCCACAGGCAAAGGAAAAAGCGCCACGCCGCTTCACTACAACGCCAAAGCGTACCGTGAAAGCGACATTCATAAGAAAAAAGGCGATATCGCAAGACATTCGGATGCTTATTTGACGATTAAAAAGGAAGAAGCGAAAGAGCGTGAAATTAATGACCTAAAGAAAAAGCTGGCCGATGGTGTCACCGATCCGGATGAATATTTGGAAATCGCGAAAAAGATTGGCTATGAAAACCTTGAACCCGCTCAGGTGGAATATGTGATGCAGCTCGAACAGGCAAAACAGCTCGAAGAAGTCGGAGAAACGGCATGGGACATCGTCAAAGGAATAGGCGTCGGCCTTTATGATGTCGGGAAAGACACAATAACCGGCGTCAAAGATCTGGCTGTCGGCGCATGGGATTTTTACCATCTCTCTGATGAACAAAAAGTCGCTAAAACCATATCGGCTGTATTGAACACGCCCTCCTACGCAAAAATCATATGGACAAACCTGGCGGATTCATGGAATGATAAAATGGTTAACGGGGATGCGTATTCAAGATCACATTACATCACCTACGCCATCGGGAGCATTGTCGGACTCAAAGGTTCCGGCTCAGCTGTGAAAGTCTCAAGCAAACTCGCGAAAACAGGTGCCGCCAAAGTGGATAACGTCTTGGAAGCCGGAGAAAAAGCGGCTGCAAAACATGTGAAGACCGGGATTGAAAAAGGAAAAGACTATATCAATTCCGTTTCGAAAAATAAGTACCAACCCGCACTTGCCGGAATAGCACAGGATATTGAAAATACTCACAATGTGAAGAATACGCCTTTGTTGAAAAGTATTATTGAAGATCAGAAAGAGAGTGTTCTCAGTAAATCTGTGACTTCAAATTTTAGTACTGGAAAAAGCAAGTATACCGCCGATACAATGAAACATATTTATCATGGAGAAGTTAATAAACGCGGTAAAGCAGTTGGCTACCACCATGAAAGCATGATGGGCGGGAAGATTATACCAGGTACAGAAAAGAAACCTGACAAAAATGGAGTGTATATGGCGAAAGTTGAAGTCGGGTCTGTAAAAAAGATAGCGGATTCAAGTTTCTTTCCAAGAGAATGGAACCGCGCTGATGTATTAAAAGCAATTGACGAAGCTTATCATACTAGAAAACAAGTACGTTCAAATAAGTATAGGGGAATCACTTCAACAGGAATTAAAATTGAAATGTATTTAAATAGTGACGGAACAATAGCAACAGCATATCCGTTATATAAAAAATAATCTTAAAGGTGACCGTGACACATGAAATATTCATACAGGTTTGATAAAGATCCATTTGGTGATATAAAAATAGTTCTACCAGAAGAAATCAGCATTTTCTCTGACTTCATTGAAAATATTACCACAATAGAACAAACTGATGAGTATATAGAATACATTCAGAATGTTTTAAATGGGATACATGAGGATTTTGAAATTGATTTAAATGGGATAAGTGTATTGATAAAAAAAGATGTTACCGATGTTGAAAACCCTTTTTTAATCGATGACCCTTATAAAAACTCAATAGAAACAGACCAATTTAAAGAGTTGTTATTAATATGGAGAAATAAAATTCCTGAGATATTTAAAGATTAAGTACATTCATTATTCTACGAGCCGGTATTCAAATTTCCCAGAGGACCAAAATATTAAAGCCTTCTCATAAGAGAGGGGCTTATATAGTGCATGAAATTTGAGTAACATGTCAGACAGCACTTGCCGAAAAGGTCGGAAAGTATAGTTCTGTTCTGAGTGATCCAAAAAACATTAGTAAAATAAAAAAGGCTCTCCAATCCTGATAGTGGACCTCCTAATGCCTTAAACAAGTTACAGAACAAATAAAACAACACATTGAATGCCTCAAGATAAAAGAAAGCCCTTCTCTTATGAGAAGGACTTTATCTATGTTTTCAATAGGATAGACTGTCTTCAGTCCGTAGAAAAGCACATCGAGATTGCTCGTAGTATTCCGTAAAGTACGTTCCTTTTTGACAAGTTTTCCTGTTCTATTTGCGGACATATTACCGCCTCCGTTCGGTTAAGTCACCGAAATAAAACCGCTACCTTGTCGTTGGTAGGACCGCTTCCCTGCGCCTTAATACGCCTAAGTCATCGACTAAGTCAACGTAATAAAAAACGGCTAGAAACGTTGATATAACGCCTCTAACCGCCGTGGATGATTCCGACTGGGCTCGAACCAGCGACCTCTACCCTGTCAAGGTAGCGCTCTCCCAGCTGAGCTACGGAATCATGATATGTATGTGTTGCTGGGTATGTTGTTGTCTCTCTGACATTTATAATTATATATCCTGATTTCTCATTCGTCAACACTTTTTTTATCTAAAATAAAAAAAGGGCGCGTCGCAAAATTGACGGCGCCCTTTTCGTTTATGATCTCACTTGGGCGGGGGTTATTTTTTTCAATGTCTGTTCGAAGTCCCGTTCTAAATCTTCGGCGTTTTCGACTCCGACGCTCAGGCGCAGAAGGCCGTCTGTGATGCCGCGTTTCTCCCTCTCTGCTTTCGGCATGGCGGCATGCGACATGGCTGCAGGGTATGAGAGAATGGACTCGACAGCGCCGAGGCTGACGGCAAATACCGGAAGCGATACGTTTTCGACCAGCTTTTTGACGGCTTCTTTGCTTTCCAATTCAAAGGACAGGACGGCGCCCGCTCCGCTCGCTTGACGTTTATGGGTATCAGCTCCCGGGTGTCCGGCAAGGCCGGGATAGTAAACGTTTTTGACGGCAGGATGCCCGTTAAAATAGGCAGCCAGCCGCTCAGCCGTCCGGCTCGCTTTTTCCAGTCTGACCTGCAATGTTTTTAAGCCTCTCAAGACGAGCCAGCAGTCCTGAACGCCGAGCACCGCTCCAAATGAGTTTTGCAGCTTATACAGCTGATTGCCGAGCTCTTCATCCTTTACGGCGGCAAGGCCTGACAGCACGTCACTGTGGCCGCTTAAAAATTTCGTCGCGCTGTGGAGCACGATATCTACGCCGAGATCAAGCGGACGCTGCAGAGCAGGCGTCATGAAAGTATTGTCAAGGTATGTCAGACAGCCGTGATCCTTTGCCAGTTTGACGACGCCCTTAATATCCGTGATGCCGAGCGTCGGGTTTGACGGTGTTTCCATATAGATGGCTTTCGTATTCGGCCGGATGGCGCGGGCGACAGCTTCTGTGTCCGTCATATCGACAAAGGTATGTTCGATCCCGAAACGGGACAGAACCTCAGTCACCATGCGGAATGTTCCGCCGTACACGTCCTCCGTGACGAGGACATGGTCGCCTTGGGATAAGAGCAGAAATGCCGTCGAAATCGCCGCCATACCGGAGCTGAAAGCAAAACCTCTCGTTCCGCCTTCAAGACCTGCGATCGTTTCTTCAAGCGCTGTTCTTGTCGGTGTGCCTGAGCGGCTGTAGTCATATGTCCCGAATTCTTCAAATGAAGACTGATGGAATGTGGAAGCATGCTGGATCGGGACGCTGACGGCTCCGGTGGCTCCGTCTGTTTTAAATGGATTGTGCACGAGCTGGGTTTCCAGCGTCCAATTGTGATTACTCATATGACACGGCCCCCTCTTTTACTTGCTGTAATGCCTGCTTTACATCCCGCTTCAAATCTTCTGCATGTTCAATGCCCACTGAAAATCTCAGCAGACGGTTGCAGACACCGTTTGCGATACGGATGTCTTCCGGAATGTCCATGTGCGTCTGTGTCGCGGGGTATGTAATAAAGCTTTCCACCCCGCCGAGACTTTCTGCGAAACAGATCGTTTTCAGCGCCTTTAAAAACGGATTGACCCATTCCTCTTTTTGCAGCCGGAAAGACAGCATCCCGCCTTTTCCGGGATATAACACGTCGGCGATTTCTTCTTCCTGTTCTAAAAATTCTGCAAGTTCACGGGCGTTTTCTTCATGACGGCGCATTCTGAGTCCGAGTGTTTTCATCCCTCTCATTAAAAGCCACGAATCAAACGGCGGGAGAACGGCGCCGATCGCATTTTGGTGATTAAACATGATCTCGCCGAGCTCTTCATCCTTAACGACAGCCAGACCGGCAAGGAGATCATTGTGCCCCGCTAAATATTTTGTGGCGCTGTGAATGACGATGTCCGCTCCCAGTTCAAGCGGGCGCTGTAGCACCGGGGTATAAAACGTATTATCCACAATTAAAAGCAGGCCGGCTTCTTTCGTAATCCGGGCGATTTTTTCAATGTCCGCCTCCTGCATTAACGGGTTTGTCGGTGTTTCAACAAATACCGCTTTCGTATTTTCCGTTATTTTGGAGCGTAAACAGTCTTCATCGCTGAAATCATCGTAAATAAAGCTTAAGCCGTATTTTCTCCATTCGTTTTCAAACAAACGGTACGTGCCTCCGTATAAATCGGAGGATACAATCAATTCATCCCCGCTTTTAAACAACGCCATAATGGTTTGAATGGCTGCCATTCCCGAGCTGAAGGCAAATCCTCTCGCACCGTTTTCCAACACGGCGATGGCGTCTTCGACGAGCTGGCGTGTCGGGTTTTTCGTGCGCACGTAATCAAAACCTGTAGATTCTCCTATTCCTCTATGGCGGTAAGCGGTGGACAGATAAATCGGCGGACTGACCGTTCCCGTTGCTTCTTCGCTTCTATTTCCGATTTGGGCTAATTTTGTATCAACATGCTGCGTCATCAGTAAGCACCATCCTTTTTCAAAAATAAAAAAGCCCCCTCTTCATAAGAAGAAGGAGCTTTTCTCTTCCTCTTATCTTCCAAGCATGTGAATCGCTTGCTGGATTTAGCACCTTGGCACTTTGCCTTCCCGCGGCAAAGCAAACCGGTTGCTGAGGTTTCAAAGGGCCAGTCCCTCCACCTCTCGTGATAAGAATATTGTTTTGTATTTTCTGATTGTTCTATATTAACGCACTATAAAATGAATTTCAATAACTTTTTATTCATCTGAACTCTCGCAAGAAGTGCATCTGAAGAAAGAAATTTCTAATAATTCATGGTACAATAGGAAAAAACCATCAAGACAAGAAGCGGCCTGGAGGAATGCGATGTGGCATCAAAAAACGGAATCATTCATGAGAAAAAACTTTTCTCCCATGAGCTTGAAGAGGAAATGACCGTTTTGGTCTACCTGCCCGCCACCTTCTCCCCCCTGTATAAATATCATACGGTCATCGCTCAGGACGGCCATGATTATTTCAGATTAGGGAGAATCGGGCGGCAGGCGGAAGAGCTTATGTCAAAAGGGGAAATTGACCGCTGCATCATTATCGGCATCCCTTATAAAAATGTGCAGGAGCGAAGAAACACATACCATCCAGAAGGCTCTAAGTTCGCCTCATATAAGCGGTTTATCGCAAATGAGCTCGTTCCTTTTATCGACAAAGAATACCCGACTTATCAAGTCGGATACGGCCGCACCATGATCGGGGATTCCCTCGGCGGAACCGTTTCGCTCATGACGGCGATTGACTATCCGAACATGTTTGGAAACGTCATCATGCAGTCTCCGTATGTTGACGGGCACGTGCTGGATGCCGTCCGGCAGTCGGAGGATCTCAAACAGATTTCCGTTTATCATCAAATCGGAGAAAAAGAAACCGGCGTTCACACGACGGACGGCCAGGTTATTGATTTCACCGCGCCGAACGAAGAGCTCAAACAGCTGCTGGAAAGCAAACAGTCCGAATACACGTATGAAACCTTCGACGGGGATCATAAATGGACCTACTGGCAGCCGCTCATCACGCCGGCGCTGAAAAAAATGCTGTAACCATTCATTTAAGGAGGGAACTTTCATGAAATACGGTATTGTTTTATTTCCATCAAAAAAATTACAGGATCTCGCAAATTCGTACCGGAAACGCTACGACCCGAGCTACGCGCTCATTCCTCCGCACCTGACGCTAAGAGATCCGTTTGAAGCGACAGAACAGGAAATCGAGCAGGTCGTATCACAGCTGAGACAGACGGCGAAAGAGTCGCATCCGCTCGTTCTGAAAATCACAAAATACAGCTCGTTTTCTCCTGTGAATAATGTGATATATATGAAAGCGGAGCCGACGGAGGAATTAAAATCTCTGAGTGAGAAATGCTACTCAGGAGCATTATCCGGCGAGCCGGAATACAGCTTCGTTCCGCATGTCACGGTCGGCCAGAAGCTGTCGTCAGATGAACATTCCGACGTACTCGGACAGCTGAAAATGCAGGACATTTCCCACGAAGAAGTCATCGACCGTTTTCACTTGCTCTATCAGCTGGATAACGGCTCATGGACTGTGTACGAAACATTTTTATTAGGCGGAGGAGAATAACTGTTTGGAATCCATCATCGCAAAAACTGAAAAACAGCTAGACGACGCTTTTTTCGTCAGAAAAGAGGTCTTCGTTAAAGAACAGCACGTTCCGGAAGAAGAAGAGATTGATCAATTCGAGGACACGTCAGAGCATATAGTCATATATGACGGCGGCCAGCCGGTCGGAGCCGGCAGATGGCGCATGAAAGACGGGCATGGAAAATTAGAACGCATCTGCGTGATGAAAAGCCATCGTTCTTCAGGCGTCGGAGCCATCATTATGCAGGCGCTTGAAAAAGCGGCGGCAGCCAAGGGCGCCGACAGCTTTATCTTACATGCGCAGACGCAGGCAGTTCCGTTTTACGAAAAACAAGGATACCGCGTCACATCCGGCGAAGAATTTCTCGATGCGGGCATCCCCCATCTGGAAATGATAAAGAAACACAAACGATAAAATCAAAAGCACTCCTGTTTATAGCAGGAGTGCTTTTTTTATGAAAATAATACTATTTCATGAATTTTATTGCATTTTATGGAAGGTTAATGTATGTTCAGTATACGAAGTATTACAATTCATACAAAAAATACAATTCACACAACGGAGGGATACACATGACAGCACCTAAAGGAAAGCATATATTCGGGACTGTTAAAGTGGGTACAAAAGGACAGATTGTCATTCCTAAAGAAGCAAGAGATGTTTTCGATATAAATCCGGGGGATTCACTGCTTATGCTTGGGGATAACCAGCAAGGTATCGCACTTGTTAAACAAGAACTCTTTTTCGAATTTGCAAAAGATATTTTAAACGCTAAGCAAATCGATGAAGATAGCGAGGATGAGTAAATGCACGCGATTGAGCTGAAGCAATTAACGAAACATTATAAAGAAACCGCCGCCGTTGACCGTCTTGAGTTCTCAATTGAGAAAGGGGAATTTTTCGCATTACTCGGTGAGAACGGAGCCGGAAAAACGACATTAATCAGTATGCTTTGCGGACTCCTTTCTCCGGATGACGGTGATGCATCAGTGCTTGGACACAGTATTTTGACTGATTTGGATAAAATAAAACCGAAATTGAATATGTCCCCGCAGGAAACAGCCATCGCTCCTCATCTAACCGTACGGGAAAACTTAGAGTTTATAGCCGGAGTCTACGGAATTCCGAAAAAAGAAGCAAAAAAAAGAACAGATGAGATGCTCGAATTGTTTCAATTAAAAGAGAAAGAAAGAGCAAAAACAAAAACATTATCAGGAGGAATGCAGCGCCGTCTCAGCATTGCAATGGGAATGATCACCAAGCCGGATATTTATTTCTTAGATGAGCCGACATTAGGGCTGGACGTCCGTTCACGCCGCGAGTTGTGGAAAAATCTTGAGGCATTAAAGGGTGACATGACGATTATTTTAACCACACACTATTTAGAAGAGGCTGAAGCCCTGGCAGATCGTATTTGCATTTTAGAAAATGGGACTTTAAAAGCACTGGGTACGGCGGAGGCTCTGAAAAAGCAAACTCATTCAGCCACATTTGAAGATGCCTTTTTAGCGATTTGTGACGGGGAGGCGGGTCTTTATGCTTGATTTCGCCATTCGCAACCGCAAAGAAATTTTTCGTGATCCCCTGTCTATTATTCTTGGAATCGCACTGCCTGTTATTCTATTGTTTCTGTTTACGGCGATTGAAAAAAATGCGCCGCTTGATACCTTTAAAATTCAGCATTTAGCACCCGGACTCATTGTTTTCGGTTTTGCTTTCCTTACGATGTTCTCTGCATTGCTGATCGCAAAAGACAAACAAACCGCCCTTTTGACCCGTTTGTTTGCTTCCCCTTTAAAAACAGCCGATTATGTCATCGGTTATGCACTGCCGATGCTGCCGTTAGCCATTTTACAAATCGTCATTTGTTTTATCGCAGCAGCGGCTGCCGGTTTATCCGCCGAGTGGATGAATCTTCTCGCAGGTATCGCTGTCTTGCTGCCGATTGCGATGATGTCCGTTTTCTTCGGTTTATGTTTAGGGGCTGTGTTTACGGACAAACAAATTTCAGGTATCGGAACGATTTATATTACACTCGTGCAATTTCTGGGCGGGGCTTGGATGGAGGTGAGCCTGCTCGGTGACACATTCAAACATATCGCTTATGCCTTACCGTTTATTCACTCGATCGAGCTGGCTCAGGAAGTCATATCCGGAGATTATTCTTCCTTTCATCAGCATATTTGGCCGATAGCGGGATATACCGTTTTGGCGCTTGCACTTGCTTTCCTCAGTTTTATGAAAATCAGGAAGAGATAAAAAAAGCCGGCACTCCGTAATGGGAGCGTCGGTCTTCTTTATTACGTTTCTTTCAGAAGGTTTATCGTATGCGGCAGCAGACGGTCATCCCCCGGGCTGCCATGGCCCGGCACGACAATACTGATGTCCTGATATCTTTTCATGACTTTGCGGACGGCGCGCGGCCACTGATCCGGATAAAAACCCGGAGTAGGCACGATTTCCTTTGTTTCTAAAGCCTTGATTAAGCATCCGCCGAATAAGAGCTTATCCTCAGGCAGCCAGACGGTCATATTGTCTTCCGTATGCCCTTTTCCCGGATAATACGTTTCAATTTTCATATCGCCAAACTGCAGCTTTGTCACGTTTTTCAAATCTCCGAGCGGCCGGTCAAATCCCTGCTGTCGGGCGAAGTCGGCGGTCAGCTTCGTGCTGTGCACCTTTACCCCGTATTTGTACAGGGTGTTCAGACCGCCGATACGATCGTCATGGGCGTGTGTCACAATGGCATCGGTCATCCTTTTGCCGGGAAACCGCTGTTTTATTTGTGTCATTAATTGCTCTGTGAGACTGTCATTCCACGGAGTATCAATCAGTATGATTCCTTTGGAAGTCTCAAGAAGCAATCCGTTCGCAGGGACGGGACTTCCGTCTGCCGTACCAGTGCTTGTATGCATCCAGACATGCGGCGCCAGCTGTGTGAGAGTGACATCTTTTGCTGTGGAGCTCTCCGCCGCGTGTGCCGGTTTCATTCCGGCAGTAAAGAGGCCGAATAGAAATAACACCGCAATCAATAATGAAAGCTTTCTCAAATTGAATCATTCCTTTCCGCATCTTTCATATATACGACCCAAAAAAAACCCGGATATATCCGGGCTTTTTCACACGTATTGATTTATCAACCGGCCTTTTCCCATGATTTGCGGCAGACGGGAAAGAGAGCGCTTACGTTTTTCCTCATGTACTTTCTTTTCTGCGGCTGCGGTGTTTTCCTGGCGGCGCTCCACCTCTCTGTACAACCTGTCATTGGCGAGGGCGGCCGCTTTCGTAATGCCGGCGTAATCAGGCTTATAACCCGCTGCCCGGTTTGCGTATTGAGAATACTGCTGGTTTTGAATCCGTCCTGCATAAATCATATGTACCCCTCCCCTTCGCTTTTCATTTCCCTTAATCTTACTTTTTGAAACGCGGTTCTTTTGTTATGATATTCTTTGTCTATCAAATGGATGAACACCTTTTAATGGGAGGACCCCTTTTTGAAATGCGCCCGACTGAATAACCGAACGATACATTTACATACATATTCCAGAGAACATTACCAATTCCTTTTTGAAGAAGCTCAGAAAGGAAATATTTTTTGCGCACATTGTGACCAGCCCGTCTTGATGCGGCTTTCGATTTTAGAGCAGCCGGCATTTTATCACCGGCAAAAGGGAGACTTCACCGCCTGTGATAAAGCATGCGCGGCCGAGGAACCGCAAGCGGAGAAAGAAAAAGAAGAGTATAAGGAAGCCGGCATGTTCCGCCTGCCGAAAGGAAAAGCGATTTCAGAGAATCCGAAACCGATCGTCTCAGAATGGAAAAGCCCGAAAAAAGTGCCTGCGGCCGAACCGTTTTCACCAACATCCGAGGCGGCTGATACATCTTTGTTCCCCGGCATCGGCCTGAACCGTGAACAGATGAAGGCAGTTACAGAAACGGACGGGCCTTTATTAGTGCTTGCCGGAGCGGGAAGCGGAAAAACAAGGGTGCTGACAGCACGCGCCGCCCATATGATTGAACACCTCGGCATTTCACCCGAGAATATGCTGCTTGTGACCTTTACGACAAAAGCCGTCGCCGAAATGAAAGAGCGGATGGCGAATGAGTACGGTCTGGCAGCCGGAAAAGTCTCCCGTCTCGTGACCGGAACATTCCACAGTTTTTTCTATAAAATACTCTATCATTATGATTCTTCAAAATGGAACGGCAGCCAGCTTTTAAAAATGGAGTGGCAAAAAGAGCAATATGTGAAAAAGGCGCTCTATGAAGAAAATTTGGATGAAAAAGAGTTTCCCGTCGACCAGGCGCTTCAGCTTATCGGCTGCTGGAAAAACACGTATCTCCCCC
The DNA here is from genome assembly GCF_046535225.1 of Bacillus sp. SIMBA_031. Lineage (NCBI taxonomy): Bacteria > Bacillati > Bacillota > Bacilli > Caryophanales > Bacillaceae > Bacillus > Bacillus sp. SIMBA_031. The sequence goes on along the minus strand of NZ_JAWRXC010000001.1, from coordinate 281,292 downwards.
ATGAGACAATTCCGCTTGCGGACGACTGGGAGAAAAAAGTGTACAGGCTCTACGAACATTACGAACGGCAGAAGCGGGAAAAACACCAATTTGATTTTGATGACATGGCCCAAGGCTGTTATGAACTGTTTCAAAGCCGGCCTGATATTCTCGCGCAGTACCAAAACAGATTTTCTCATATTTTGATTGATGAGTTTCAAGATATCAACCCTGTTCAGTACAACATTATGCAAATGATCGCAAGCCCTGAGAATAACCTGTGCTGCGTGGGTGATGACGACCAATCCATTTATGCGTTCCGCGGCAGCAGCCCGTCTTTCATTCTTGATTTTCAAAAGGATTATTCGGCAGCAAAGACCATTTACTTAACGGCAAATTACCGATCGCCGCATCCGATCGTCTCAAGCGCTCATGCTGTCGTAAAGAAAAATAAAAAACGGTATGAAAAAACACTATTTGCCGTCAAAGACGGCGTTCACAATCCCGTGGTGTTTTATCCTTACGATGAAGAAGAAGAAGCGACCATGATCGTTTCGGATATGAAAGAGAAAATTCAAAACGGGGCGAGTCCTGACGATTTTGCCGTGCTTTACCGGACAAACAGCGCCGGACGGGCCATTTATGAAAGACTGCATCAATCATCGATTCCTTATCATGCCGACCGGGGCGTGCAGACGTTCTACAGCCGCAGAATCGTACGCCAGATCCTCGCCTACTTATATGCGAGTCAGAATGAAGATGATCCGGATGCGGTGAAAGACCTGCTGCCCGCCTTATTTTTAAAGCAATCCGCCCTGCAAACGTTAAAGGCGCTGTCAATCACGGAAGATTGCACGATGATTAAGGCCCTGACGAAACTGCCTGACCTGAAGCCTTTTCAAATAGGAAAGATCAAGCAGATCGTTCCGTTTTTCGCAAGCATCCGGACAATGAAGCCGGTTGAAGCCATCACCTTTGCAGAAAGCAAAATGGGTTTTTCCGATTATTTAAAAAAACGGGGCAATGAGGGAAACAAACTGGAAAAAGGCTCTGATGATCTCAGGGATGTCAAAGTGGCCGCCAAAAAATTCAAAACCATTCCCGATTTTCTTGCGCATGTCGATCATATGCGCGCCGCTGAGAATCTGAAAACCGATGAAAACGGCGTCGAACTGCTGACCATTCATCGCTCTAAAGGTCTTGAATTCAATACTGTCTATATTTTAGGCGCGGCTGACGGCTCGATCCCCCATGACTTCGCGCTTGAGACGGCGAGACAGGGCGATCCCGCTCCGCTCGAAGAAGAAAGACGGCTTCTGTATGTCGCAATGACAAGGGCCATGCAGCATTTATATGTATCTTGTCCCGCGTACAGGCGGGGAAAAACAGCGCGCAGCTCAAGATTTCTCGAGCCCCTTCTTCGGACGGACAGACGGAGCGCACTCAGGATATAAAGAACCCGGCAGATCACTGCCGGGTTCTTCTCACATAAAAAGGCCTTTTTAGCAAGGCCGGCTGACGCCTATTTATTGTTCAGCATTTTAGAAATGGTGCCAAAATCAAGTTTCTCTTTACCGCTTGTAATAGATTGAACGATTTTGTCTTCCAATTCTTTCGGAACACGCTTGTTAGCCAGCTGGGACACCTTCTGAATGACGCCTCTCACCGTGTTTTCATCTTTGAAATTGGCATTTTGCAATGATCCTGCAAGGTTCATGACATCCTTCATGCTGACGCCTGTTTTCTTCTCAATATTTTTGAAAAATTGATTATCCATGGTGTGCCTCCTTTTGTGGAGTAATACGATATTGTATGAATAAAGAGCGGAACATGTGCCCGTAAGACAAGGAAAAAATTCCGAGTGCCCCGTCTCTATACTCCTTCATACATCAGGGAAGCACGGGACTGAACGGTCCCGCGCTTATCCAAGGTCTTGCTAAGGTTTAGCCAAAAAAGGATGCACCGACAATGATCAGAAGGATGAACAATACGACAACAAGAACAAATGTTGAGCCGTATCCGCCTCCGACATAGCCGCCTCCGTATCCGCCGTAGCCGCCGCCGAATCCGCCATATCCGAATCCCATATCTAAGCACCTCCTTTACTCTCTATACTCTATGTGAGCCGACTTGTTTGGCTTGGATAAATGCATAGGGCCGGTGCGGATTTCATTCATTTTAGTGAGAATGCTCATTTTTTTTCAGTTTTGCTTCTGTTTCGGCGGCAAACACATCTATCCATTCCTCAAAGCGCGATCCCGCCTCATCAAACTCAGACAGCTGTTTTTCAATAGATAAGATATATTTGTCATGCTCCCGCTGGTTTTGATTGTGCCGGCGGTATTTACCGTTTATGAATGATTCAAATATATTCATAACATCCCCTCCTCCTATGATCTATGCCGAACAGAGGCCGGCGTTCGGCAAAAAACAAAAAAAACCGGAAGTTCCGGTTTTTTAGAAAACGGCTATTTCGGTTTTTTCTTTTGGCCGCAGCCGCAGCCTTTTTTCTTAATTTTTTTTTCGTAAGGCTGATGCACAGTTGATTTGTATGGAGAATGTTGGGAAGGTTTGCTTGATTGATTCATGGTGATCCTTCCTTTCCTTATGTCATATATGCCAGTTTATGCCGAAAGTGACGGTAAGTTGCTGGTGGAACCGCCTTATTCCTGCAGAAGACGAGAAACCGCAGCTTCAATGATCCCGGCCGCGCCGGCGATGGCTAACAGCAAAATCAGCCATTGCGCAGCCTCGGGTACCAAAATCTGCGCCGCAATTAAAAAGGCGGCACACCACACGCCCGTACACCAGTAGCAGCTGAGAAGTTCACCGATAAATGCCCTGATGCCTTTTCCTTTTATGACAATGTAGGTTTCTGTCGTGCCGTCTGGTGCGGTTTCTGTTTTTTCCTCGTGAAAAAGGCTCCGAAGCGGCGCCATAATGGTGTCAAATACGAAAAGCCTGGCCAGCCGGAAAACGGCAAACGATAACAGAATAAATGAAAGCCAATTGATAACCACCTGTTCACTCCTTTTCAAAACTTGACCTCTTTATACATATGCGAAAACCCTGATCTTCATGAATCGCACCTTGTCCGGTAAAAAAATAGGTGCGATTTAGTTGTTTTTCTTATTCCGCTCGGCGTTTCATTTGCATTATATAAAGTATGAATGAGAAAGGAGTGAAGGTTATGTCGTTTGAAGAAAAAGTCGAAACACTGCAACCGCAAATATTCGAACAATTATCCAACGAATTCGAGCAGAAGATCGAAGTGATTGATTGCGAAAATGTCACAATAGATACAACACTTATAACGGCCGCTCTTTCAATACAAGCTTCAGTTACTGCGGCGATTATCCTTGCGACACAGCTCGCGATCGCAGATGAAGACACAGCCGACCAAATGGCAACCGAACTGCTGATCCTCGATGATTGCCAAATAAAAAAGCGAACCCTCATTCAAGTCATTAACAGCCGCAATGTCAAAATCACACTGACAGCAGACGATATCATGGCCTTTGTACAAACTTTGTTTCAATTATTAAATATACTTTTTGCTGAACTAGACATCCTTTAACCTTTCTTTTCAAATATTTAAATAGAGGTGAGAACAAATGGCAGATAACGAAAAATTAAAAAAAGAACTCGAAAGTCTACCAGAAGTGGATCCGCTTTTAAAAGTGCTTGTCAGCAATGTCTTCAAAAAACACGGCGTGACAAAGGATAAAATGCGGGATATCCCTGATGAAGAAAAAGAAATGCTGATCGCATTAGTCAAAGACATGCAGGCGAAATCCGAAGCTTTTCTTGAAAGCCAGAAACAGAAAAAAGAGCAGGAAAAAGCGCAAGAACAGCAGACAAATCCAAAAACCCGCAGAGAACAATTAATCGAACAGCTCCGGCAAAGACGCCAAAATCCCGGTCAATAACTAAAAAATAGTGATTTTTATCAGGATAGATGCCTGAGTCAAAGTAAGGGGCCGGCTCATTTAATATTAGTAAAAGAAAAGGAGGAATAGATATGGAAAGCAGACCATACTCTTGGGTTGCACTTGATCCTGAATGCGAACATCCGCGAGAAGAAAAAGAAGAAAAAGAAGGCAGAAGATGCAGTGTTTGCTGTAACGGAAACGGATTCGGCGAAGATAATGCCTTCATCGACCAGGACCTGGCTCAAGCGAATCTCAACAAACAAGTTTCTGAAGAAGCGATTATTATCAGAGACTCTTGTGATATTAACGTAACGTCAACAGACGTTCAGGCAGTCGCTTCAGTCATGACAGCTCTTAATGCAGCAGTCGTAACAGCCACTCTCACTTCAATCGCTGACGGAGTCATCGCTGAATTGGTCGCACAAGACTTATTGCAGCTAACAGCTAACAAACAAATCAACCGTCAAAAACTGCTCATCGAAAACTCCCGCGGCGTAAACGTGACAACAGTAGATGCCGATATCGCAGTGTTGATCTCAACAGCGACAAATACACTGGTTGCCATCTTAGTCATCACCCTGATCCTCTAAAAAGAAAAAGCAGAGCTAAAAATGCTCTGCTTTTTCTTATTTTCTCCGCATATGATGAATATATAGACGTTCACCCACACCAAGTGAGGCTCGCGTACATATGTTGTTAAAGACAAAAGTCAAATACCCTAAAAGAAGGAGCTGAAATCCATGAGCTGCGGAAAACACCATGGCCGAGATGAAAGTTGTGTATGCGATGCAGTCGAGAAGATTTTAGCAGAACAAGAGGCTGTTGAAGAACAATGCCCGACTGGATGCTATACGAATCTTTTGAGCCCGACGATTGCAGGTAAAGACACCATTCCGTTTCTCGTATTTGATAAAAAAGGCGGATTGTTCTCCACATTCGGGAACGTCGGAGGATTTGCGGATGACAGCCAGTGCTTTGAGTCCATTTTCTTTCGTGTAGAAAGACTATGCGATTGCTGCGCAACGCTTTCAGTATTGCGCCCCGTAGATGTGCACGGCGACACCCTCAGCGTCTGCCATCCTTGTGATCCTGATTTCTTCGGTTTAGAAAAAACAGAATTTTGCATTGAAGTTGATCTGAGCTGCTTCAGCGCCATTCAGTGCCTTTCACCCGAGCTTGTTAACCGGCCTGCGCCGCACAAAGAGAAAAAGCATCACGGATAGTCATTGATTCGCATCTTTCCTAAAGAAGAATCCCCTTCCAACCTTCTATTACAGATGCAATCATCAGCCCGCCCGGACTTCCGGGCGGCTGACTCTCCGCTATCGTTTAAACCGGTACCATTTAAAACGTGAAGTCAGGAGGGATATTATGAGCAAGCATACAACATACTGTGTGCGTGAAGCGGTAGAAAATATTGAAGACCTGCAAAATGCGGTTGAAGAAGATTGCCCGACAGGCTGTTATTCTAAACTTTTATCTCCGGCTTATACATTAGGCGATACAGTGCCGTTCGCCATCTTCACCTCAAAATCGAAACCGTTCACCGCATTCGGAAACGTCGGCGAACTGGATAACGGTCCGTGCTTTAATACCGTTTTTTTCAGAGTTGAAAGGGTCTGTGACGGCTGTGCCACATTAAGCCTGCTTATTGCTTTTGACGAGCATAAGCACATTCTTGATTTTACAGATAAAGACTCTCTCTGCGATGTATTCCGTTTAGAAAAAACGAACTATTGCGTTGAAGTCGATCTCCATAGCTTCTGCGCCATCAATTGCCTGAACCCGAGACTGATCAACCGCACACATTCTTAAATCAAAAAGCATAAAAATAAGCTGCCGGATGAAAGAATTCAGGCAGCTTTTTGTATGGTTAAAATCCAAGCGGATGCAGCGAGGTAATATCGTCTATTGCGAGTTCTGCCGGCGCTCCGTTGCTTGTCGTCCGCAGGAAGATCGCATTATTTTTTCTGCCGACGATTACGCCTCTGTAGGTTTTCCCTTTGGCTTCTATCAGACAAAGGGTCCGCGGCATATTATGCGGCAGCTTCGTTAAGAAATCAATTTTTTCAAGAATGGACATTCTGCTCATCGGCTTTTTCACGCGCTTTGGCGGAACCTTTTCCTCTGGGGCGGCATTGTGAACCGCTTCAGGCTCTTTTTTAGCGGCATCAGGCTCTTTTTTAGCGGCGTCGGGCTTGGCAGTGTCCTGCTCCGCTTGCGCCGGAACTTCTTGAACGGCTTCTTCTGCGCGGCTGTGCTGTTCAGGTACTTGCTTTTCTGGTTCGACAGCCACTGCTCCTTCAGGCTGAGTTTGACATTCTTCCTCCCGCTTTCCATGCATCGGCTCTTCTTCCGGCGGCTGAGGCGCTTTCCTTTTTTTGATTAATATGTCCTGCATTGATGATTGCGTGTCTGAATAATCCGCCTGAACAATATACATGAGCGGTTTTTTTTCCGCGTTTCTGTTTTGTTTTGACATCTTCATCCCTCCGATTCTGTCATGTTTTATTTATATGACGGAATGATTAAAATCAGAAGAAAGAAAAAAGCAATCCCTGAAAGGGACTGCTTGTTATTTAACGTGCGGTAATATGGAATCCTGAATCAACGTGAAGATTTTCGCCCGTGATGCCTCTTGACAGGTCACTGAACAAGAATGCAGCCGTGTCGCCCACTTCTTCAGGTGTTGTCGTGCGGCGCAGAGGCGCGCGCTCTTCAATTTCTTTCAGGATGGAGTTGAAATCACTGATTCCTTTTGCAGACAGCGTACGGATCGGTCCTGCTGAAATGCTGTTGACGCGGATGTTTTCTTTTCCTAAGTCAGCGGCTAAATATCTGACGCTCGCATCAAGAGACGCTTTTGCCACACCCATTACGTTATAGTTTGAAACGACGCGCTCTCCGCCGAGGTAAGTGAGTGTAACGATGCTTCCGCCTTCAGTCATAATCGGACGCGCCGCTTTTGCGACCGCTGTCAGAGAGTAAGAACTGATGTTATGCGCAAGCAGGAATCCTTCGCGGTTCGTATTTAAATATTCGCCGACAAGCTCTTCTTTGTTTGCGAACGCGATGCAGTGCGCGATGCCGTGAATCACGCCGACCTGCTCTTTAATGCTCGCAAAGCAAGTTTCGATCTCAGCGTCATTTGTCACATCACACGGAAGGATGATGGAATCATTTCTTTCTAATGTAGCCGCAAGGTCATGAACTGATTTTTCCAAGCGCTCTCCCGCGTAAGTGAAAATGAGGCGCGCTCCGGCTTCATGCAGCGAACGGGCGATTCCCCATGCGATACTGCGTTTATTGGCAACGCCCATCACAACGATGTTGCGGCCTTCAAGTGAGAAATTCATATGTATAAAGCCTCCTGTAATCGTCTTAAAGACATAGTTTTAGTACCTGATCTTAATTTTTATCATATCATAACCTTGTCCAGATTGAAAGCATGGGAAAAAGACCGCGGATGTTGAAGCGGTCTCTTTTTTATCTCGTCTGCAGACTGTTCCTTTTAAAGGCAAAATGATTGGTCGGGCCGTGTCCCTCTCCGATGCCGAGCGTATGTTCCACGGCTTCCCGCACAAAATTGACGGCTGTCTCAAACGCGGTCTGAATGTTTTTCCCCTTTGCCGTTTCCGCCGTCAGCGCGGCTGCGAACGTGCAGCCTGTTCCGTGGGTGTGTTTGGTGTCAATATAAGCGTGGCTGATTTGGGTAAAAGACGAACCGTCAAATAATAAATCAACGATCCTCCCCTGTTCAGGCTGGTGTCCGCCTTTTATGATGACATGCTTTGCACCAAGCTTGCAAAGGCGTTCGGCCGCTTTTTTCCGGTCCTCAAACGTGCGGATTTCCATTCCCGTCAATACCTCAGCTTCCGGAACATTCGGCGTCACCGCATAGCTGCGCGGAATTAACAGCTCTTTTAACGCGGCCTGAGATTCCTCACGCAGCAGGGAAGCGCCTCCTTTGGCAATCATGACGGGGTCGGTGATGACATGATCAAGCCCGTACTGATCCGTTTTTTCCGCAATTTCCGCAATCATTTCCGCGCTCCACAGCATTCCCGTTTTTACAGCGTCAGGCCGCAAATCTTCCGCCACCGCGTCAATCTGGCTGCCCAGCGCTTCCCGGGTGAGCGGATAAATGCCGTGGACGCCCAAAGTGTTCTGGGCGGTTACCGCTGTAATGGCTGACATCCCGAAAACGCCGAGCTCCTGAAAGGTTTTGAGATCCGCCTGTATACCGGCGCCGCCTCCTGAATCTGATCCGGCAATCGTCAATGCTTTGCATATGCTCATGATGTTTTTCGCTCCTTTCGCATTATCCGATCCATTTATGATAAAAGGATTTCGCTCTGCTGATATCACTTGTGCCGTGTATTAATGCTCTGCCGTCACGAAACAGTACCATCTTGAAATTGTCTGTGCAAAACGAAATTAAATACGGGTTGGCTGAAACATCAAGCCCTGTCCGTCTGAGCTGTCCCGCAAGTTTTTGCAGATCAACCTGTTCGGAGATCCCCATTCTGATCTGCACCGTGTTCCGCCCGCACAGAACCGCCGCTTTTGTCTGATTTTCATAGGATAAAAACGGATAATCGTTTGTGCCGCAGCTTGGGCAATCAGCCGACTTAAGACGGGCGATGTTTATTTCTGACCGTTCATTTTTCCATAAATCAAAGGAACGGAGAACATGCTCGATAGATCCGCCCGTTAACAGCTTCAGCGCATCTGCTGCCTGAAAAACGGCCGTCTGCAATACAGCCGGACTGATGATTCCCGCCGTATCGCATGTCATACCGCCTAAAGGCAATGTCTCAAGCAGACAGTGAAGGCACGGCGTGACACCGGGAATGACGGTAAAAGAGAGCCCGTAGCTGCCGACACAGGCGCCGTACAGAAAGGGAATCCCTTTCTGCACAGCCGCATCATTCACAATCAGTCTCGTTTCAAAGTTGTCGGCGGCATCCACGATGAGAGAGGCGCCACGAATCAATCCGGGTGCGTTTTCCGCAGTGACATCCATGACAAATCCCTCGACCTCTACATCACTATTTATAGATCGAAGCCGTTTTTCAGCCGCCGCGGCTTTCGGCATTTCCTGTCTGACATCGTCTTCGGTATAAAGCTGCTGGCGCTGGAGATTACTCCACTCCACATAATCTCTGTCAGCGATCGTTACCTTCCCGACCCCTGCTCTGACAAGCATCTCCGCACTTGCCGTCCCAAGCGCACCCGCGCCGATAATCACGGCATGAGACGACCGGAGCTTCTCTTGGCCGGAGGGACCGATCGGCTGAAACAGCTCCTGTCTGGAATATCTGTCCGTCATACCGGAAGACCGTCTCGCGGACTGCTTGCAGTTCCGTAATCTTTCACCGGAATTCTCCCGGCTTCATAAGAAAGGCGCCCCGCTTCTACGGCAAGCTTCATCGCCCGGGCCATCTTGACCGGATCATCAGCGCCTGACACAGCGGTATTTAACAGCACGCCGTCTGCCCCGAGCTCCATCGCGTAGGCGGCGTCTTTTGAAGATCCGACGCCGGCATCGACAATGACCGGCACCTTCGCCTGTTCAATGATAAAGGATAGATTCAGCGGATTTAAAATTCCCTGACCGGAACCGATCGGAGAAGCGCCCGGCATAATGGCATGCACTCCGAGCTCCTCAAGACGTCTTGCGAGCACGACATCGTCTGACGTATACGGAAGCACGATAAATCCCTCTTCGAGCAGCTGTTCTGATGCTTTCAGCGTTTCAACCGGATCAGGCAAAAGTGACCGGCTGCATCCGATGACTTCTACTTTTATCATGTCACAAAGCCCTGAAGCTTTGGCAAGCCTTGCGATTCGGACCGCCTCTTCAGCCGTTGCGGCGCCGGCCGTATTCGGCAGAAGCGTATATTTAGACAAATCAAGCTGTTCGAGAAAGTTAGGCTGAGACTCTTCAAAGATGTTCATCCGCCGCACCGCAAAGGTTAAAATATCTGATTCCGAGACGGCCACCGCCTCTTTCTGAATCTCAAAACTCGGATATTTTCCCGTTCCTAACAGCAATCTTGACTGAAACTGTTTTCCGCCTATTGTTAACATCCTCATCCGCCTCCTACAAAATGGACAATTTCTATGACATCGCGGTCACACAAACTTGTATTTTCATAATTCTTTTTTTCAATGATTTCTTTATTTCTCTCCACAACTACGATTCTTTGATCGAGCTGGTACGATTCAAGCAAATCCTGAACCGTCCCCTCATTTCGATTCCAATCAATTTGTTTTCCGTTCAGCTGAAGGATCATATATGAACAGCCTCCTTGCGATCAATTCGAAACGCTTCTTCCCATTCCTGTTTGACTTGTTGCCCCAAGATTATATCCCGCACCATTTCAGCCGTTGCCGGCGCCAACAGGATGCCGTTCCGAAAATGGCCGGCGGCGAAGATGATGCCGCTGTCTTCAGGATGCCGCCCGATAAACGGCTTTCCGTCTCTTGTTCCCGGCCTGAGACCCGCCCAAAACCGGTCTATTTTCATATGTTCGATGGCGGGAAGCATGGTTTTCGCTTTTGCAATGACGGCCTCAATTCCTCCGATGTCAGGCGTATCGCTCCAGTCGCCCTGTTTCATCGTGGCGCCGATGACAAGCCGGCCGCTTTTTCTCGGGACGACATAACAATGATCATGGTAAAGGGTTTTGGTCAGCGGGGTATCGTCATTCCACACGGAAAGACATTCTCCCTTCACAGGAAAAAAAGGCTGTCCCAAGCCGAGCTGGCTGAAAAACCGGCCGCTCCATACACCGCTTGCAACTGCGACTTTTTCAGCATAGACATCCCCGCCGGATGTTGTGATGCAATATTCTCCGTTCACCCGTTTTACGGAGGTGACTTGTGTATGCTCATATATGTCAGCGCCATAGCGCCGCGCTCCTTTTGCATACGCTTTGCAGACATAGTACGGTTCGACATGGACATCGTCTTTTATAAAACTTGCGCCGAGAATGTCTTTTGAAGCGTAAGGCTCTTTTTCAAGGGCATCTTCCGCTGAAAGCCAAGTGACGGAAGGCAGATCATCCATCTTCCGTAGACGGGCGATATCTTCTTCGGTATACGCCAGTTTAAGCATTCCGCCGTTATGGCGCCTAATGTCAATGCCGCAAGCTTCCTCAAGCTCTTGCCCCGCCGCTTCATACAGCCTTTGACTGTGCATGGCAAAATCAAAAAACGCATCCCGGTTTTCACATTCCGCATGAGCCCCCAGCATTCCCGCGGCAGCGCTTGTCGTTTTTCGGCCGACTTCTCCGGCTTCAAACAAGACAACGTTCTGCTGCGTCTTCGCCAGCTCATAAGAAATGGCGCACCCGATAATTCCGCCGCCGATCACCGCTGTATCATAGTGCTTCTTCATAATCGGCCTCCCTTACCGCGCGTGCATACCGTTTTGCCGCCTTCTCAGGATTTTCAGCTGAGAAAATACCTGACATGACGGCAATTCCGTCCGGTTTCGCCTGCTTTGTGTGTCCGATCGTCTGCATTGTCATTCCGCCGATTGCGATGACGGGGATGGAAAGCGTGCGTTTGATCTCTGAAAGCAGGCTGATGCCTCTTGCTTCAAGTCCTTGTTTACATTCGGTTTCAAATACATGGCCGAACACCACATAATCCGCATCTTCCTTTTCAGCTTGGATGGCTTCTTTCAGCGAATGAACCGAACGTCCGATATGAAGATGGGGAAATCTGCTTCGCACCTGCTTTACGGAAAAGCTGCGGGACGGAAGCTGAACACGGTGTATGTTGGCAAAAAGCGCGATATCCGCCCTGTCATTGATAATCAATTTGTCCTTATCCGCACCGCCCTTTTTCAAAAGGGACAAAAGCTGCATGATCTCTCCCGCTGTTTTATCCCGCTCACGGATATGGATAAAGCTTACTTCGCGCTGAATCGAAAGAATATCCTCGGCAAGCTCGGCAACGGGTTTGCGATTATCAGTTACCGCGTGCAGCTCCAAAGGATTCCACCTCTTTTCCGCCCTTCTCGGACCAGCCTTCTTTTTGATAGGCCATTCCCCAAAATTGATATTCATAATAGCTTGAAATCACAAAATTCTCTTTCATTTTCGCGCGGATCTCCTCTGTGCTGTTTTCAGCAATCTCATCAAAACGGCTGATCTGTTCTTCGACCTGCTGTCTGAACCAGTCTCCGCCGTATGTACCGATCCATTTTTCATAAATCGGATGCTCCGGTTTGCACTCTTTTAAGTGTTCGCCGACTTCATAATAAAGCCAATAACAGGGCAGAAGCGCAGCTAATATTTCTCCAAAATTGCCGCTCATCACCGATCTGTACATATGAGACGTATAAGAATAGGCGGTCGGTGCCGGTTTAAATGCCGCACGCTCTTCTTCCGTAATCCCTAAAAGCTCCGTAAACTCGCGGTGCAGCGCCATTTCCGCTTCATATGTCCCTTGAGCGTGGCCCGCCATCCTGCCCGTCGTAAACAAGTCTTCGGCATATGCGGCGCCGAACGCCTGAACTTTTGCAAAATGCGTCAAATAGTAGGAATCTTGCAGCACGTAATAGCTGAAACGGTCTATCGGCAGGCTTCCGTCACCGATTCCCGTTACAAACGGATGAACAAAACTTCCGTCCCACCATTCGGCAGCCGCCAGTCTGCATTCTTTAGAAAATGTCATCATGTCTTCCCCCCTGTTAAAATAAAAAAACCACTTTCCCGCATCGGAAAAGTGGTTTGGAATTTAAATGGATAAAAGGAACCCCAAAAAAATACCGCTCCACTTCCCTACGCAGGTCTGAACCTGTTCAAGTTATGAGGGTCTAAAAGTCTCACTTTTATCTCAGCCCTTATGAAGGACACCCCTAGTGGTCATACGATTAATGATTTATTTGTTATGCCTTCTATATTATCACGAATTGCAATTTGGTCAAGCTTCAAGGATTTTTCTCAGTTCCGACACGTAGTTGCGCGAGCCCGTGACGATGAGACGGTCTCCTGTTTTCAGCCGCGTGTCTCCGTGCGGAACGATGCTGTCCACACCTCTGAAAATCCGGACGAAAATCACATCGCCCATCAGCGGAAATTCCCGCAGAATGATGCCGTTATACGCCGGGTTTTCCAGATTGATCTGATATAACGAAGACTCCTCATTCGTCAGGAGGCTCATCACGCCCGGCGCCTCAATTAATGCGCGCAAGAGTGTCTTTGTAGACAGAAGGATAGAAAAAATACTGATGCCCTCTTCTTTCAGTTTTGTTTCATGCTCAACCGAGCCGACGCTTGCGATGATACGCTCAGTCCCTTTCTCTTTCGCTATTAAGGCGATTTCGGCGTTCACTTCTTCATTTCCCGTCGCCACGACAAGAATATCCGTTTTGAAAATACCGTGCGACTCAAGCGTGCCGGGCTCGTAATCAGAAATCGTGTCAACCGAAAAAACGGATTCCGCAAGCGTTTCCCCGGCATTTTCCTGATACACATGGACGACCCGTACTTCATATTCCTCCTCAGGCAATTCCAGCGTAACCGGAAGCGTCATTTGGTTGGCGCCGATAAATGTAATGCGCTTTTTTTCCTGCGGCGCACTTTGCCGTTTGTATAATTTCTTAAAGCCGATCGGCGTGATGATGCTGGCAATAACCGCAACTAAAGTCAGCGCGCCGGACATATTGGCGCTGATAATGTGGAGCCTTTCTCCGATCGTAGCCGCCGCGATAACAAGCGACAGCGTGGACGTCAGCAAAAAGCCCGAAGCAAACACGGTTCTTTTGTCATACCATTTCTTTAAATAAAACACCGGAAACATTTTGCTGATAAACAGCGCAAGCAGAAGCAGCGGAATCATCGTTAATGTTTTCGGATCTTGGAAAAGCGTCCAAATGTCCAATTTCACCCCGACCATGACGAAAAAGATCGGAATTAAAAACCCGTAGCCGAATGAATCCAGCTGTTCCACCATTTCTTTATTCGGAGACAGAAGCGATACCAGAACGCCTGCCAAAAACGCGCCGAGAATATTTTCCGCCCCGAGAGATTCCGATAAAGCGACAAGCACGATAATCAGTGTGAAAATGGCTCTCGTCCCGATCTGCACGGTGCCTTTGGACATCGACTGCACAAATGAACGGTGTTTAAAGATCCTGCCGAAGAAATACAGCACGACCCCCGCGGCAAAGAGAATCAACAGAAGCCACATATTTCCGCTGTCTTCTCCGTAAAGAGAAGAGAAGAAAGCGAGCAGAATCATCGTAGCCAAGTCCGCGATAACGGCGACAAGCAGGATGATCTGGCCGATATTGGAGTTCATGATCCGTTCTTCCTTTAAAGTCGGGACCACCACACCGAGTGATATCGTCGAAATAATAAGCGTCATTAAAAATGCGTTTTGTATAAAACCAGCTAATACAAAGGCATAGGACAGCAGCAATGATAAAATAAAGATGCCGAAAAAGATAATCAGTGCGGCAGAAAACGTGTTGGGCGCTTCCTTGCCATTCGGAAGGAATTGTTTTTTCTTCCCTTTCTCAAATGAAGAAAAATCAATTTCCAAGCCGCTTAAAAACATTAAAAAGATAAAGCCGAGAACAGACAGCGTCTCCAGCCACGTATCTCCCTGAACGACAAGATTCAGGCCGCTTTTTCCGATAATAAGCCCCATGATGATCTCCGCGACGACGACGGGGATGCTGAGCTTAAACCGATGTAAAAGGAGCGGCGTCAAAAAAGCGACGATCAGAACGACGACTAAAGATGCGACTGATGTGTGTTCCATTCGTAAATACCTCCTTAAAACAAGGGTTATAAAAGCCCGCTTAAAGCGGGCGAAACCTTACTTTTTTTTAAAAACATAACGCATATTCTAACAAGGCTGAACGCGAAAAAAAAGTGATAAGGCTTTATTTCTTTAATTCTTTTTTTAATTTGTGCAAAAACAGCGTAATTAGGTATAGGAATTAGCCCCATAATAAATAAAAAACCGTTAATAAGGAGGCTGACACGAATGGCTTATGACATCATCAGCGATATACACGGATGTTATGACGAAATGATCGCGTTAATGCAAAAGCTCGGATATGAAGTCAAAGACGGAACGCCCGTTCATTCTGAAGGCAGGACGCTTGTCTTTGCGGGGGATTTAACGGACAGAGGCCCAAAATCCGTAGAAGTGATGCGTTTTGCGGCAAAAGCATATGAAAAAGGAGCCGTCCGTTATGTCCCGGGAAATCATTGCAACAAACTGTATCGTTACTTAAAAGGAAACCCCGTAAAAGTGATGCACGGACTGGAAACGACGGCAGCCGAACTGAAAGAGCTGTCTCCCGCCGACAGAACGGAAGTCTCCAGACAATTTATCCGATTATATGAGTCAGCGCCGCTTTATGACATTTTACATAATGGCGATCTCGTTGTCGCCCACGCCGGCATAAAAGCTGACGATATCGGTAAATACTCGCGTAAGGTAAAAGAATTTGTTCTGTACGGCGATATCACGGGTGAAACGTATCCAGACGGCAGGCCCGTCAGAAGAGACTGGGCCGCCGCTTATGAAGGCAAGGCATGGATTGTTTACGGCCATACCCCGGTAAAACGCCCCCGGATCGTCAACCGTACAATCAACATTGATACAGGATGCGTCTTCGGGAATCAACTGACAGGCTTTCGTTTTCCGGAGCATGAAACCGTCTCTGTGGAAAGCTCAATGCCGTATGATGCTTCACGATTTCGCGAGGATCACGGCAGGGAGGCATGAAAAAAAGCCCGAAACCGGTAAACGGTTCGGGCTTTACATGTGTTCAATCAATGTTTTCATATCGTCAGGCACCGGAGCGTGAAAAACGAGCGTTTCTCCGGTCATGGGGTGTACGAATGAAAGCCGCTCACTGTGAAGAGCCTGGCGCGCAATTCCCTCATTTTTTCCGCCGTACAGTGTATCACCGACTAAAGGATGGCCAAGGTAGCTCATGTGCACCCGGATTTGATGCGTCCGCCCCGTTTCCAGCCGCAGGGCTGCAAGCGTAAACGCATGTCCCGCTTTTTCCGTTTGAAAATGCGTCACCGCTCGTTGTCCCTCCGGCGTTACCATCCGCTCAATAATACTGTCGTGTTTTCTTCCGATGGGCGCGTCCACCGTTCCTTCCTTCTGCAGCATGATCCCGTGTACGACAGCGAGATACCGCCTGCTGACAAGCCCCTTCTTCTGCGCTGCCGACAAAAGAGAATGGGAAAGCCGATGTTTGGCGATGAGCATCGCCCCCGATGTATCCCTGTCAAGGCGGGTGACAAGATGAACCGTTGATTGCACGCCGCTTTTTCGGTAGTGGCTGATCACTCCGTTAGCGATGCTCTCCGACGGGTGTTCTCTTGATGGAATTGAGGAGACATACGGCTGTTTATTGACCACAAGCACATGGTCATCTTCATAAAGAATATCAAGCGGAACCGGCTCAGGCAAAAGCGTTTCACTCACATGCTCCTTCGGAAATTCAATCTTAAGCACATCTCCGTCTGCTAACACGGTGCGGACGGTTACATGCTCTCCGTTCACAAGCAGGTCTCCCCCGCCGAATTTAATGTCAGCGAGAAGCCGCTTTGAAATGCCGAGCTGCGCCGTATATTCTTTTACCGTCATGCCGGCTTCCCGGGCAGTCATGTTCTTTTGGATAAAAAAGTTGTCCAATCCGTTTCCTCTTTCTATTCGCCTTTTCCGATAAAGGAATCCTGCACCCTTTTCCAAAACGGAAAAGGACGGAATCTTGCAAATCTGACTTTTTCATTTGCCACACGGCATAGAATGGACTTCACATCCTTATGCAGCAAGGTTAAATGATCAATTGTGACTTGAAAGTCGACGTCGTTTCTCGGTTTGATGACACAGTTATGATGATCGGGAAGCAAAAGCGGCGAGCCGACAGTCCTGAACACTCTGTTGTTGATGGATGCCATTTCCGCAAGCTGAATCGCCCTGATGGAAGGGTGGATGATTGCGCCGCCTAACGCCTTATTATAAGCCGTGCTTCCGGAAGGTGTGGACAGACATAAACCGTCTCCCCTGAACGTTTCAAACAGCTGGCCTTTAATTTCCACGTCAGCGACGAGACTGCCTTCTATGCTTTTGATCGTACATTCGTTCAAAGCCAGATACCGCTCCTCACGCTCTTCATCATGATAAGTGACAATCACCTCAAGAAGGGGATACTCCACGGTATGATACGGCGTTTTGGCAATGGCCAGAACGAGCTTTTCTATCTCCTGCGGAACCCAATCGGCATAAAAACCCAAATGCCCCGTGTGAACTCCGACAAACGCCGTTTTATCGAGACGGTCGCTGTACCTGTGAAATGCGTAAAGAAGCGTTCCGTCACCGCCGACGGAAATAACGATTTCCGGCTCTTTTTCATCCAAGGTCATATCAAAATCGAGTAAATACGCCTGTATTTTGCTTTTCAGTGTATCTGAAACCTCGTCTCCTTTTGAAGAAACGGCAAATTTCATGCCATTCCCCTCCTTTCCTACTGGTGGTCTCCCGCTTTTTTCTTTCGCGAGAACGCGGCTTGGGCTTCCTGGATTTCTCCGCGGATTTCTGACATTTCTTCATCGAGCCGTGATGCGGCTTCTGAGGCCCGCTGCAGCCTCAGCTTTACTTTTTCGGGAATGTTCCCGCTGTATTTGTAATTCAGTGAATGCTCAATGGTTGCCCAAAAGTTCATGGCAAGCGTCCGAATCTGTATTTCCACAAGAACGTGCTTTTCTCCGGACGTTGTTTGTAAAGGATATAAAACGACAAGGTGGTAAGACCGATATCCGCTTTCCTTATGCTCTGCTATGTAATCCCGCTTATCGACAACGGTAAAATCTTTTCTGGCAAACAGCATATTTTTGACGATCTGGATATCATCGACAAATTGGCACATGATACGCAGCCCTGCGATATCCTGCATCGTTTCAATCTGATGAAGCGGTATGCTTTTTCGTCTCGCTTTTTCAAGTATGCTCGCCACCGGCTTCACGCGGCCTGTCACAAACTCAATCGGTGAGTGGTCATCTTCATACTCATAAAGGGTTCTGACGCCTTTCAGCTTCACCTTTAATTCGTCAACAGCCTGGCGGTATGGCGCTAGAAATTGCTCCCATTGTTTGTCATCCATCGTACATCCCCCAATTCCGAACCTGTTCTAAAGAAATACGTTTTTCACTTTTTCTTCCATATCTCCGTAGTTTGCATTATCTTTAATATTTTCAAGAAGATAATCGAGTTCTTCATGCAGACCTGAAAGTTCAACCGTTTTTCCGCCGGCCTCAAGGACCGCCGGTTTTCTTTGGTCTAAGGCTTTTTTCAGATCCGTCCAGATATGTTCTTTTATAATGACATATTCAAAAGAGTCAGCTGATTCAAGTATGTATACAAAAGCAAAGTGATCGGAATCAACAAGCATTTGACCTGAGGCTTTGCGTTCCGCTCCGCTTAAGTCCTCTCCGCACTTCAAGCGGAGCGCGTCTTCTGTTAATGATGCATTTTGGATTTCAATTCTCTTTTGCATAATGTTCTCCTTTTTTAACAAAGTACAGCATTTATTTTATCATATCAAGGTCGATATTGATAAACGTAACCTCTAAAGAGATAATGGGAATTATACAATTTTTCGTCCTGAAAGGAAGACTGTCATGACCCAAGAAATAGAAATTGAATTCAAAAACCTGCTGACAAAATCAGAATTTCTGAAGCTGAGTGAAGCACTCTGCATGAAAGAACATGATTTTAAACAGCAGGTCAATCATTATTTCGACACGAAAGATTTTTCCCTGAAACAAAAAAAATCAGCACTCCGCATCCGAGAAAAAGACGGCGCGTTCGTTCTGACGTTAAAAGAGCCTGCCGCGGTCGGTCTGCTGGAAACCCACCAAGAGCTTGCGGCACCTGATCTTGACGTCTTCAAGATTCCGGAAGGCCCCGTCAAACGTCAGCTGGAAGGTCTCGGAATCAACTCAGAACACATTTGCTATTTCGGGACGCTGTCGACCGCACGCGCGGAAAAAGAATCAGAAAAAGGCTTAATCATTTTAGATCACAGCCGATATTTAGAGAAAGAAGACTTTGAATTGGAATTCGAAGCTGCTGACTGGGATGAAGGAAAACGGGCGTTTGAACAATTGCTCAAGCAATTCGGCATCCCAGAGCGGATCACGATAAATAAAATCCAGCGTTTTTATGAACAGAAACAAAAAAAGGTGGAATGACACAGTGAATATAACGAATTGGGCGGCCCTTCTCCAGTTGCAATCAATGGCGCTGCAATCAATCTCTCATACAAGCACGGCTTCAGGCGGACAACCTTCAGAAAGCCCGCTTGCCAATTTCAGCGCGCTTCTCAGCCAGTATACGGACACAGCCGTCCGGCAGCAGCCGGAATCAGGAATTTTAAACGGTGTGCGGACCGCTCACGCTTCATATTCACCGAGAATTCCCGTTTCATCCGGCTCCGCGGCTGCTTCACAGACCGCTTCCCCGGGCATAAAGTCTCCTGATGCGGCATCTGATATCAGCACCGGAAACTTTTCAATAGACAGCGCCATTCAGAAAGCGGCCGAAAAATACGGAGTGGACGAAAAGCTGATCCGCGCGGTTATTAAACAGGAATCAGGCTTTAATCCGAAAGCGGTCAGCGGTGCGGGGGCAATGGGACTGATGCAGCTCATGCCTTCCACGGCAGAATCACTCGGAGTGTCAAACCCGCTTGATCCCGTCCAGAACGCTGAGGGCGGCACAAAGTACTTAAAGCAGATGCTCACGAAATACGACGGAAATGTATCTCTGGCGTTAGCCGCCTACAACGCAGGCCCCGGCAACGTAGATCGGTACGGAGGCATTCCGCCGTTTAAGGAAACACAGCAATATGTTAAAAACATAACCAAACAGTATTACGCGTAAACCAGAGAGGCTTCCTTCGCCCTCTGGTTTTTTTGCGGAGTGAAATCTTACACATGAATGAAGGCGATGTGATATGATATGAAATACAAGCGCCTGACAGAAAGGCACTTTGTTTGTAGAAATAAAATGTTATTGCTAAAATATACAGTAACTGAAGATAGTAAAACTGAAAGATAAATTCGCAATGGGAATTATGATTCCTATTAGCCATATAAAGGAGTAGTCAACATGGGACAATCGTTTAACGCACCATATGAAGCGATTGGAGAGGAACTTCTATCGCAACTTGTTGATACTTTTTATGAGCGTGTCTCGTCTCATCCCTTGCTGAAGCCGATATTTCCAAGTGATTTGACTGAAACGGCCAGAAAACAAAAGCAATTTTTAACCCAGTATTTGGGCGGACCTCCTCTTTATACTGAAGAGCACGGACATCCCATGCTCAGGGCAAGGCATCTCCCCTTTCCGATTACGGACGAGAGGGCTGATGCGTGGCTAAGCTGTATGAGCAAAGCGATGGATGATGTCGGGCTGGAGGGCGATATTCGTGAATTTCTGTACGGGCGTCTGGAACTAACGGCCAGGCATATGGTAAACCAGTCAGAAGCGGAGGATCGATCATATTGACGAATTATCAGCATGAGCAATACTTCGCCCATTGCCACGGACATCCAAAAAAACCGCTCGAAATTTACATGTTTGTCGACCCTTTATGTCCTGAATGCTGGTCGCTGGAGCCCGCCATAAAAAAATTAAAAATCAAATACGGACGTTTTTTTACGCTGCGGATCATTGTTTCCGCGAGCATTACATCGCTGAATAAGCAAAAGCGGAAAAAACACCTTCTTGCCGAAGCTTGGGAAAAAATTGCGAACCGTTCCGGGATGCCCTGTGACGGAAGCCTTTGGCTCGAGCAGGATCAGCCTCTTTCATCGCCCTACCTTGCCGCACTCGCTTTAAAAGCGGCCGAACTGCAGGGAAGAAAAGCGGGCATTCTGTTTCTCCGCAGCATGCAGGAAAGCCTGTTTGTTTCCAAGCAGAATATTACGGATGAAGACGTTCTTTTAGAGATTGCCGAAAAGACGAAATTGGATGTTGAAGAATTCAAGCGTGACCTCCATTCGCAAAGCGCGGTAAAAGCGCTTCAGTGCGATATGAAAATCGCGGCGGAAATGGACGTCACCGTCAACCCGACATTGACGTTCTTTAACAGCCTGCATGATGATGAAGGGCTGAAGGTCCCCGGCAACTATTCTTATGACGTATACGAAGAGATCTTATTCGAAATGCTCGGGGATGAACCGAAGCCTTCTGAAACGCCGCCTTTGGAATGTTTCATTGAATATTTCCGGTTTGTCGCATCGAAAGAAATCGCACTCGTTTATGATTTGAGTCTAGAAGAAGTTGAAAAAGAAATGAAAAAACTGGCATTCGCCAAAAAGGTCGCCAGAGTGGAAGCAAAGCACGGTCTGTTTTGGAAGTCTCTGGCCGGCACCCAGGAGGATGTCACCTGTTGTGATCATTAAAAAAAGCTGATTCCTTACGGAGCCGGCTTTTTTTGTGCAAATAAAGAAACCGCGCCGGGATAAGCGCGGTTTCATATGTCTTAACGACAACAAAGGGGATGGGAGAAATTTTTCACGGTCAAACAAAGGGGTAATGTTTGTTTGTGATCAATTTCACATCCTTATCATATCAAATCTTGTCGAGTTTTGACAAGCCATAAGATTAATGTTCATATTTTTGTCACAAAACATAACTGACTGCTTGTTTTCATAGAATATATCAATGAAAAACAAGGAGGGAAATCAATGCTCCGCACCGTATTGATCATCGGAATGATTGTGTTTTTCTTCTTTTTAAATCTGCTGGCCATGATGCACATGCTGCCGATTTACATTACATCTCCCCTGCTGTTTCTGTCCATATTGTTTGCTTTGTACCGGCTGAACCATAGAAAAACGTTTAAAGGGTTTTAGGAAAAGCCTGCGCAACTTATGCACAGGCTTTTTTGAATTACGAAGGGTTCACTTTCGAAAGAAGCTCTTCCATTTCATTCAGTTTCTCTTCAAACATTTTGCAGGCCGCCTCGATCGGTTCAGGCGATGTCATATCGACTCCCGCTTTTTTCAGTATGTCGATCGGATATTCCGAGCTTCCCGCTTTTAAGAATTCGGTATAGCGCTCCACCGCAGGCTTGCCTTCTTTTAAGATCTGGCTGCTCAGCGCTTGGGCCGCACTGTAGCCTGTCGCATATTGATACACATAATAATTGTAATAGAAATGCGGAATTCTTGACCATTCCAGACTGATTTCTTTATCAATCACCATGTTGTCACCGAAATACTTTTTATTCAGATCATAATAAAGTTCGTTCAGCAGTTCAGGCGTCAGCGGCTCGCCTTCCTGCGCTTTCGTATGAATCAGATGCTCAAATTCAGCGAACATCGTCTGTCTGAACACTGTGCCTCTGAATCCTTCAAGCATGTGGTTGAGCAGGTACAGACGCTGTTTTTCATCCTTTAAGCTGTTCAGCATATATTCACCGAGCAGCGCTTCATTGGTCGTTGAAGCGACTTCAGCGACAAAAATGCTGTAGTTACCGTATGGATACGGCTGATATTTTCTCGTATAGTAGCTGTGCACGGAATGGCCGAACTCGTGAACGAGCGTAAACAGATTATTGACATTATCATGCCAGTTCATCAAGATGTACGGATTCGTGCCGTATGTACCGGACGAATAAGCACCGCTGCGTTTTCCTTTGTTTTCGTATACATCGACCCAGCGGTTTTCAAGTCCTTCTTTTAAAATAGACGCGTATTCCTCGCCCAGCGGAGCAAGTCCTTTGAGCATATAATCTTTCGCTTCCTCATATGTGACCTTCATTCCCGAATCTTTTACAAGCGGTGTGTACAGGTCATAAATATGGACTTCATCAAGGCCGAGAACCTTTTTCCGCAGGTCAATGTAACGGTGTAATAACGGAAGATGTTTATTGATCGTTTTAATAAGGTTATCGTAAACTTCTTCAGGGATGCTGTTATTGGATAAAGCCGCTTCCCGTGCTGATTTATACTTTTTCACACGGGCGTAAAAATTATCTTTTTTCACAGTGCCGCTGAGTGTAGTCGCCATCGTGTTTTTATACTGTCCGTATGTTTTATATACGGCTTCAAATGCGTTTTTGCGGACTTCACGATTGCTGCTTTCCAGGAAATTAATAAAGTTGCCGTGTGTGATTTGAGTTTCCTTGCCGTTTTCATCTTTAATCGACGGAAACGTAATATCGGCGTTATTTAAAACGCTGAATGTATTGGAAGGCGACGACAGCGCTTCAGAGGCTTCCGCAAGCAGGGCCTCTTCTTGTTCGCTCAGCACGTGCGGACGCTGTTTTGTAATTTCTTCAATTGCATGGGAGTAAAGCTTAAGCTCCTCTTTTTCCAGAATAAACTGGTGCAGCTTGTCCTCCTGAATCGCCAGAATTTCCGGTTCAATGTAAGCAGTCGCGCTGGCAGCCTGAGAATACAGGCTTGCGGCTTTATCGTTCAGCCCTTGGTAGAAAGAATTTCCCGTATCCTGGTCTGAGCGCATATGCGCGTATGCATAAAGTTTCCCAAGGCGGTTCGTCACTTCATCCTGTGCCGTAAGCGCAGCGTATAAATTATCAGCCGAATGAGCAAGCGTGCCTTTAAAAGAAGATAAATTCGGGATTAATTCTTTAACTGCTTGAAATTCTTTATTCCAGGCCTCATCACTAGGAAAAATATCCTCTAGTCTCCATGTATGCTCTGCCTTTACTTCACTTCTGTCAGGCAGCTGTGCTGCTTTATTTTCCTCAGTCATGGTGATCCCCCTCGTTTTCTTTACTTCAAGCCAATTGAAAAAACGATTGTTTCTCCAAAAACTTGTGTTGTGATTATCTTCCGGCTTTTCACTGCCTTTTGTCAAATCATATGCGGCATATAAGACCGAGCATACCAATAATACAGTGAAAAAACGAAAACAAACTGCTTGTACGCCCCTCACATTCGCCACCACCTTGACGTTAGGGTGAACGAAATGAAGCATTCTCATTCCCCAAAAAAGAGCAGATCCCGCCGGCGCAGCTCTTCTGCCGTTTGAGGGAGCTTCCGTTGAGATGAGGGCATATATACTTCATTCTCAATTTCCCTTAAAAAATCCTGCAAGCATAAGAAATCAGCATATTGTTTTACCGCCATTCTGATAAGGCTATCTTGTGAACCATACCGCATCCGGATCTCCTTATGCCTGATTTTTTGCCGTAAATCATGAACCATGCCGGATAATCGGATTGGCGCGCCTTTTTTAGAAAGTTCCGCAATCCGTAAGTATAAATGGCCCTGCCACACAAAAACAGGACTTGCAAACACAAAGCCCGCTGAAACGGGAATAAACACTTCAGATGGGAGAAATGGAAATGCAACCTGATGTCTTTCGTAAAAAAGACGCCGGATAAGACCGGCATCTTCAGATAAAAACCGCCCGCTTTTGTTGCGGAATCCGGCTACGGCACGTCCCCACGAGGGAAGTCTGACGCTGTGCCGCCCTTCCGGATGACAAATGTCTTTCAGGTTTGCTTTGTGAAGAGGGATTGCGGTTAAGCCGGCATAAGAATAGCCGGTGTAAAACGGAGTGATGGAATGCAGCCTGTAAAAGGAGCGGGCGTCGGGGCAGTAAAACAGTAAGGAGGAAAATGAATGGACTTCAAAGAACTGCCAGTGAAAAGCAGAAAGCCGGAAAAATTGCGCGGCCATCCGTTTTAACCGTTTTGCCCCGATGATCCAGACCGGCCGGTACCCGGCGTTTTTCAGGCCTGCCGTCCGGCTCTTTAAAGAGTCCGCCGAAAGGTTCGCACATTGAAATTCAAAAGCCAGCCTCTCTTCTCCGCTTTCCGCCGTCAAGTCAGGCCGCTGTCCAGCGGAAGTCAGATACGGTTCCAGGCTGACGCTGCACCCTTGTGTCTTCAGCCAGAGAAAAAGCTGCCTTTTTCCTTCCAGATGGTATTCGCTTTCGGGTTCGGATTCCCCCGGACACAGCCTGCTTTTTTTATGAGCGAAGTGCGGCAGTTTCTCCCGTCCCAGTTTGATATCAAGCTCACTTTTGCAAACGGGGCAGAACCAGCGTTTCTTTCTCAGCTCCGCCGCTTTTTCCTTTGAATAGCTTCCGGCCAGCTGAATGAGCCGTCCGTCGGCAGTCACAGCACTGAACATGTTGCATCTTCTCCTTTCCTGAATCTTGTTGTATTCAGCAGGAAG
Organism: Bacillus sp. SIMBA_031; assembly: GCF_046535225.1. NCBI lineage: Bacteria > Bacillati > Bacillota > Bacilli > Caryophanales > Bacillaceae > Bacillus > Bacillus sp. SIMBA_031. The sequence continues at coordinate 256,163 of NZ_JAWRXC010000001.1, read as the reverse complement.
AAGATATAATCCTGTTTGCGGATGAGAGCCGTTATACGATTTTCAGCCGTTCATCCTGTCATTCAGAACAAAAAAAACCGATTTCTGCTGAGAGAAATCGGTTTGTTATGATGCAAAGTGTTTTTTTATTGTATATAACGCATGATCAGCGATCACCAATTTGCCGTATTCTTCAAGACGGTGAATGCTGACTGATGATTCGTGCGCGTACTCCAACAGGATGCTTAGCTGATTTTCAACCTCTTCATCAGTTTGCTCATAAAAATCTGCATATAAATAATATCGGTCTTCAAACGAATACAGGGTCGTTTTAATTCCGTTAAGATTCAATTTTGATAGCGAGATGAGATCCTCAAAATCATCGAACCGCAAAGTGAACTGAAGCTTTTGCTCCTTATCTTCCCGGTTCTCGGCCTGCTCTTCTTTCTGGAAATCATCAAGTAAAGCATCGAGATTTTCATCTGCCGGCTCTTGTTTTTTATCTTCCGGGATCGGCAGTTCGAGTTTTTGTCCGTCCTTGGAAAGCTGGGCTTTTGTTACGATTATTTCCAGTCCTTTGTCCAATGCCTGAACCTGAATCCAAAGAGGACCCTCGACAGCGAATTCCTCTTCATCATGCACTTCATCCATGACTTCCCAGAACAGTTCTTCACTGCGCTCGCGATTGTACCAGATTTCTTCTCTGTCAAAACCGCGATCTTCAATATCACCATAAGACATATAAAATTTTACAGTATGCTCATTAATTCTTTCTATTTCCATTTTGCCAACCTTCCCTTCTTTATAAGATGTTGAAGGGACATCTAAGCTCCCGATGAATAGTACTTTACTACACTTTACCCATTCCGTCCACATCTTAACCTTATAGAAGACAGCGCAAATTCTTTATATTTCTATTTTATGATAAAACAGTTATAAAAGAAATAAAAAAGCATTTTCACACCGAAAAACAGGCTTTCTCCCGGTTCCCATCATAAATAGCGCACTGCTTCATATATTAGCTGTACAAGCAATCGATCTATAAGCGAGGTGTTCCCATGCCGCACGATTACCTGCTGTCCCTTCTGCTTATTATCGGGATTGACCTTATTCTCGGCGGTGACAATGCCGTCGTCATCGCGATGGCCAGCCGGAATCTGGCCCATAAACAAAGACAGCAAGCGATCATCTTCGGAACATTTATCGCAGTCGTCTTGAGAATCGTTCTGACGAGCGCTGCGGTCTATTTATTGAATGTTCCTTTTTTGCAATGCGCAGGCGGGGTATTTTTATTGTATCTCGGCTATCAGCTTCTGATTGAGAAGAAAGATGCGCAGCATGTGAAAAGCAGTTCTTCTCTTTGGAAAGCCATCCGCACAATTGTTCTGGCTGATATCTTTATGTCGCTTGACAATGTCATCGCAGTAGCCGGCGCTTCTCACGGTGAGCTGACACTTGTAGTGATCGGTCTCTTCATCTCGGTGCCGATTATCATTTGGGGCAGCAAGCTCGTTCATGCCGCCATGGAAAAAATGCCTTTATTGATGTATGCCGGGAGCGGTCTTCTCGCATTTACCGGCGGTGAAATGATTGCCAGAGACAGCAAGCTGTCATTTTTCATGGCTGAACACGGCATTATACAAATGATGCTGCCGATTTTGACCGTCGTATTTGTTATCCTCGCCAGTATGATTTACCAACAGACTGAAAAATAACAAAAAGCCCAAACCGCGATGGTTTTGGGCTTTTTCCATGCTTATCGTAAGCTTATATCAGTTGGCAAGACGCTGTGCTTCTCTTAATTGGAAAGAACGCACTTTTCTTGGCAGGAATCGTCTGATTTCATCTTCGTTATAGCCGACTTGCAGACGTTTTTCATCAATGATGATCGGACGGCGGAGCAGTCCCGGATGCTCATTGATTAAAGTATATAAGTCTTGAAGCGGCATAGATTCAACATTTACGTTCAGTTTCTGGAATACTTTAGAACGGGTAGAGATAATTTCATCCGTACCGTCTTCAGTCATACGCAGAATCTGCTTGATCTCATCAATTGATAACGGCTCGGAGAAAATGTTTCTCTCTACAAACGGAATCTCGTGCTCTTCAAGCCAAGCTCTTGCTTTTCTGCATGACGTACAGCTAGGTGATGTGTATAATGTAACCATTAATCTTCACTCCTCTAATTAGTAGGATGAACATGTTTGTATTCTCAAATTGAAATGACTTTAAAAAAGGAATCTTTATAGGTATTATACTATAAAAAAGTAAGTGTGAACAGTCTCCTGAGAAAAAAATGTGTCAATCCGGCAAATTTACGGCTGGCGGATGTTTCCCCATTCTCAATTAGCTCAGCTGATCGAAAATGTTTTTTCGTTTTTTCTCATCAATGACTTTGAGAACTTCATCCGTTTTTTCGTATGATTCTCCGTACCATTTTTCATCTTTATAAGTGTGAATGTTTTCATATGTCTGTTTCATTGCTTCAAACATTTCTTCTTCTGATTCCGTCTTAGGTGACCAGTACAGAATCTCCATTTTGTTCACTTCATTCGTAGCCAATGACCGGCGCCGATACCCGATTGACTGCGCGTGCTTGAAATGCTCTCTTTGATAAAAACGCAAGCGTTTCTGTGTATCCGTGTCATCCTCGTCAACAGGCTCCACCTCAAGCAGAATCGGCTTGTTTTTCTTTTTCAGCCTGCCGATCAGCTTGCTTCCGAGGCCTTGTCCTCTGGATTTCTTTGACACAAACAGGTAATCAATAAAGATGAAAGAGTCAAATTCCGCATACATCAGCACGTGGTACTGCCCCTCTTCTTTATGATAAACATCGCTTTGCTCCTTTAACAGAGCTTCCATATGCGCTTTTGATTTCATTTCTTCAATCGGAAAATATTCACTCAGCTTTTCGTACCAGTTCATTCATTTGCTCCTTATGGGTTCGTTGTCTTCACACTTTTAGATATACCCCATTTCCGATTGTTTAAACAATCTTACATCTATTAAGACGTGTGATCCTTTAACATGGTTTCAATTTTTTTAAAATGGTGTGTAATCGACGTTTTTGGTATAGCGGTTTGCCGCGTCCCACAATAAAAATTCGTCAATTCCTTCGTCATGCAGCGCCTTAACCTGGTCTTCCACCTGGCGTTTCCCGTACTTTTGATAATTTCCGTTTCCGAGATATGATGCCGTGAAGTCCTGAAGCCACGGACGCGATACAGGCGGGTGTTTCAGCTTAGACAGTTTTTTATTTTCCACCTTCGCGTATTCTTTGACGACTTTGTAAGGCTCAAGATCCGGTTTATCAATGCCGAAATAGCTTGTCCAATGACTCGGATAAATCATGGATGAAATGACATCGACCTGTTCTGAAATTTTGCTGAAATTCTGGCCGATCCCAGGCGTTTCCGGCAGCGTGGCTGAATAGCCGAAAATATCAACCGACACATCCGCGCCGTACGGCTTGAGTTTTTTCTTCGCATAACCGACAAAATCGGTGACGGCATGAACGCGTTTTTGCACATTGCTCTCTGCTGTTTTTCCGTAATCGCCGTGACCGTATGTCAGTTCGTCATCACGTTTTTCAAATCCTTCAGGAAAACGGACATAATCAAACTGAATTTCTTGAAAACCCATCTTTACGGCTTGTTTTGCAATCTTTACATTGTAATCCCATACTTCTTTCATAAACGGATTGACGAACGATTCGCCGCGGCCGTTTTTCCAGACACTTCCGTTTTTTTCTTTAAAAGACCACTCCGGCTTTTTGTTCGCGAGTTCGCTGTCTTTAAATACGACAATACGCGCGATCGGATAGATCTTTTTTTCCTCCAGCTTTTTCATCATCTTTTTTGGGTCTTTGATGTAAGGCTTGGCGATTTCAGCATACTCAGAATGGCCGTCCGGCTTAAAGGTGAGGTTTCCGTTGTCGTCCTTGACATCAATCACCATTGTATTGAGTTCCGTTTTGTCCACAAAGTCTGTCAGCTCCCCGAATTTGCTTCCTCCCGCTGAATGCCCTGTGACGTAAATGCCCCGCACCTTATCAGGATGTGAAAAATGCAGCCCTGACGGATAAGCGAACCGTGCATTTGATTTCGGCAGTTCTTTTTCGGCCAGCGCTATTTTTACAAGCGGCTGCTCCTCTTTCACAGCGGCGTGGGCCGGATAAGCGGCTGCACTGATAAACAGTCCCGCACAAATGGCGCACAAAATGGTTTTCATACTGATCTCCCCCTTTTTTTCCATTATAGAAAAACGGGAGCAGGCTTAATAAACTTGAATGTGCGCAAAAAAATCCTCCAAGACTGAGTCTTGGAGGATGATAGGTTTATAGGTAGGTTTTAAATTCATCTTCAGTGCACATGACAAAGTGTCCCGGTTTCACTTCTCTGAATTCCATCTTTTCTCCGTCTTGCAGCTGATGAATGGACGGATCGTATTTCTTTCGCGTGCGATTTCTTTCATAGTCCGGATCAGGGAGCGGGATAGCGGACAGCAATGATTTCGTGTATGGGTGAAGCGGGTTTTCGTAAAGCTCATCCGCCGGCGCAAGCTCCACCAATTTTCCGAAATACATGACTCCGATGCGGTCGCTGATGTATTTGACCATTGATAAATCATGGGCGATAAACAGGTAAGTGAGCCCTTTTTCTTTCTGCAATTCTTTCATTAAATTGACGACTTGCGCCTGAATGGAGACGTCAAGCGCCGAAATCGGTTCGTCCGCGATGATAAACTCCGGATCAACCGCCAGCGCTCTGGCGATTCCGATACGCTGTCTCTGTCCGCCCGAAAATTCATGCGGGTAGCGGTTGGCGTGTTCTTTATTTAAACCGACCGTTTCCAGCAGTTCGTGAACCCGCTGCATCCGTTCTTTTTTCGTTTTTGCCAGACGGTGAATATCTATTCCCTCGGCAATAATGTCGGCGACTGTCATTCTCGGATTTAAAGATGCGTACGGATCCTGGAAAATCATCTGCATTTTCCGGTTAAACTCCAGCAGCTTCTTGCGGGATTTTTTCCCGTGGACATTTTCCCCGTTAAAGAGAACTTCCCCGCCGGTTGCCTCATACAGCCGGATAATGCTGCGGCCCGTCGTTGATTTACCGCAGCCCGATTCTCCGACAAGGCCGAGCGTTTCGCCTTTATAAATATCAAATGACAAATCATCTACGGCTTTTACCGTTCCTTTCTGCGTGAAAAAATGCTGTTTTAAATGTTTGATTTCGAGTAGTTTCTCAGTCATTTTTTTCACCTTCCTTCATTAAAACAGGATGCTGATAGGTATTCGGAAGCTGACGGATTTTAGCCTTCACCGCTTCAGGCGGCTCGACCTTAGGCGCATCAGGATGCAGAAGCCACGATTTCACAAAATGCGTATCAGACACTTTATACATCGGCGGTTCCTGTTCAAAGTCAATTTTCATCGCATATGAGCTGCGGAGCGCAAATGCATCCCCTTTCGGAGGGTTCGTCAGATCAGGCGGCGTGCCCGGGATGGCCGTCAGTTTTTCCTGATCGGTGCTGTCCAGGCTAGGCATTGAGGCAAGCAGTCCCCACGTATACGGATGGCGCGGATCATAAAAGATTTCATCCACCGTGCCCGATTCGACGACCTGACCTGCGTACATGACGGCGACCCGGTCGGCGACATTGGCGACAACGCCGAGATCATGCGTGATAAAAATGATAGACGTATCAATTTTCTTTTGCAGATCTTTCATCAGCTCAAGGATCTGTGCCTGAATCGTCACATCAAGCGCCGTTGTCGGTTCATCGGCAATTAACAGTTTCGGATTTGCCGCAAGCGCCATCGCGATGACGACACGCTGTCTCATCCCGCCTGAAAATTCATGAGGGAATTGGCCGATCCGTTTTTCGGGCATCGGAATTCCGACGAGATCAAGCAGCTCTATGGCGCGCTTTTTCGCCGCTTCACTTGAGATTTTTTCATGTTTGAAAAGCACTTCCGTAATTTGTTTGCCGACTCTCATCGTCGGGTTCAGAGAGGTCATCGGATCTTGGAAAATCATTCCGATGTCCTTTCCTCTGATAGCCTGCATTTCTTTTTCAGACATCGGCACGATATCGCGTCCGTCAAAAAGAATCTGTCCTCTTTTAAAGTAGCCCGGCGGCATCGGGATCAGTTTCATAATCGCTTGGGAGGTCACACTTTTTCCGGAACCCGACTCCCCCACGATCGCAAGCGTCTCTCCTTTATTCAAATGGAAATTCACGCCGCGGATTGCCTGTACCTCTCCGCCGTATGTTTTAAATGAAATGGCTAAGTCTTTTACTTCTAGCAAGCGTGTCACTCATATCACTCCTTATTTGCGTAACTTAGGATCCAGCGCGTCTCTTAACCCGTCGCCGACAACGTTAAAGCCGAACATCGCCAGGCAGATAAAGCCGGCAGGGAAGAACAAACGCCAAGGGTAATAGGTTAATGCAGGCAATCCGTCTGAGGCCATCGTTCCCCAGCTCGCAAGCGGCGCAGGTACGCCGAGGCCCAAATAACTTAAAAACGCTTCTGTAAAAATCGCCGTCGGAACCGTCAGTGTCATCGTTACGAGGATAGAGCCCATCGCGTTCGGAACGATATGCTTAAACAAAAGCCGGCCGGTTTTGGCGCCAAGTGTCTGTGAAGCAAGCACATACTCCTGATTCTTTAATTGCAGCACCTGTCCGCGGACGATCCTCGCCATATTGATCCAGCCCGTGATCGTCATGGCGACGATAATGGTCAGCAATCCTTTCGGCAGGACAACCATCAGCAAAATAACCATTAATAATGAAGGAACAGCCCACAGAATGTCGGCGATGCGCATCATCACTTCATCTGTGCGTCCGCCGCGGAATCCGGAAATGCTGCCCCAGATTACGCCGATTAATAAATCAAGCACGGCAGCTGCGACACCGATAAAGATGGAAATCCGCGCGCCCACCCATGTCCGGACGAATATATCCCTTCCAAGGTCATCCGTGCCGAACCAATGATCTTTCGACGGCGCTTTATCCGCATTTAATAGATTGGTAGTGGCATAATCATACCTTGAAAAGACAGGCGCAAAAATCGCCATCAGAATAATAAGAACGATCAGTACGAACCCGACCATCGCAAGCTTATTGCTGCGGAAGCGGAGCATGGCGTCTTTCCAGAGGGAAAGGCTTTTTTTATTTATTTTTTCGGCATCGCCGGCATTAGCTGAAGCTGGTTCAAACATATTTTTAGGAATGTTCTGCATGGTCTAGGCTCCTTTCTTTGCTTTGGAAAGCTTGATTCTCGGATCGATTAATCCGTACAGCACGTCAACAATTAATACGCATAAAAGCAGGAGCACGCTGAAGAACACGGTAACTCCCATAATGACCGTATAATCACGGTTTGTAATGCTGTTTACAAAATGCGCGCCTAAACCGGGAATTCCGAAAATGGATTCAATGATGAAACTTCCCGTTAAAATGGATGCCGCCATCGGCCCCATATATGTCACGACCGGCAAAAGCGCGTTTCGCAGCGCATGGCGCACGGTGACTGACGGACGGGAAAGTCCTTTAGCTTTTGCAGTCCGTATGTAATCGCTGTTTAACACTTCAATCATGCTTGAACGGGAGAGTCTGGCAATGAACGCCATCGGCATGGAAGCGAGCGCAATAGAGGGCAGAAAGGTGTATGCCCAGGATTCCCACCCTGCGACCGGGAACAGTTCTAATTTAATTGAGAAAATATATTGCAAAATCGTCGCCAATATAAAGCTCGGAACTGAGATCCCAAAGATCGTTAAAATCGCAATGGTATAATCCTGCCATTTATTATGGTACAGGGCAGCAAGCACCCCGAAAAGCACACCGAACGCTAAAGCGAGGAGAATAGCTTCTGCACCAAGAGTGAATGAGACGGGGAAGCCTGAATTGATTAAATCATTAACACTTTGGCCTTTATATTTAAAAGAAGGTCCGAAGTCCCACATCGCCACAGATTTTAAGTAGCTGGCATATTGAACGAAAAGAGGCTTGTCCAGGCCATAGTGTTCGTTTAAGTTTGCCTCAATTTCAGGCGGCAGCTTTCTTTCGCCGGAAAATGGTCCGCCCGGCGCTGCCTGCATTAAGAAGAATGTGGCGGTCACAATCACAAACAATGTGATGATCATGTAAATGAATCGTTTACCGATATATTTCAGCAAGGTGAACACCTCCATGTTTTTTACAATTTTATACTTAATCAGTAAGAAAGGTATATGGGGACATCCTCCCCATATACCTTGGGCCTTTTGTTTTCAGAACCGTCTTTTATTCAAAAGAAGCGTTTCTGAAGTAAACTTCGCCTGTTCCTGTCAAGATCACATTTTTGAGGTTTTTATCCTGCACCCAAGGATCCGTATAGAAATAAACTGGCGCGACCGGCATTGCGTCAATAAAGATCTTTTCTGCTTTTTTCAGCTCTTCGATACGTTTATCCGGATCCGTTTCAAGCTGAGATTGGTTCAGCAGCTTTTTAAACTCAGGATCTTCCCATCCGGTATCATTGTTTCCGCCTTCTTTATCACGGAACAATTCAAGGAAGTTGATCGGATCGTTGAAATCGCCGAGCCAGCCCATACGCGCGATTTGGTAGTTCTGGCTGTGCAGCTTGTCGATGTAAACATTCCATTCGGAGTTATCAAGCTCAACTTTGACGCCCAAGTTCTTTTTCCACATTTCCTGTACGGCCTGCGCGATTTTCGCATGCGCGTCATCCGTATTGTAGGACAGTTTGATCGCCGGAAGGTCAGAGGCATTCTTGACGCCTAATTCCTTCAGTCCTTTATTTAAGAATTCTTTAGCTGATTTGACGTCATTGTCTTTGAAATAACCTTTTGTGTTATCCTTGAATCCCTTCATTGACGGCGGCACCGCAGCCATGGCCGGGATTTGTTCGCCCTGCGTTACATTTTTCACGATGGATGAGCGGTCGATCGCATAAGCAAGGGCTTTACGGATGTTGACATTGTTCAGCGGTTTCTCTTCTGTGTTGAATTTGTACCAATACACGCCTGCGATCGGTTCAACATGAAGAGATCCGTCTTTTTTCAATGTCGGCAGAGATTCAGTCGGAAGCTGGCCGAGCGGCATTCCTGCCCAGTCAAGCTCACCGGCTTGGAATTTTTTCAGTTCGGTGTTGTTATTGTTAATCATCACCATGTTGATTTTCTTCAATTTCACAGCGTCTTTATCCCAATATTGATCGTTCTTTTCGAGCGTGATGGAACCGCTGTGTTTCCAGGCCGTCATTTTGAACGGGCCGTTTGACACATAATTTTCGCCCGCGTTTGTGTTCCAGTTTTTATGTTTTTCCGCAATTTTCTTGTTGACCGGCATATACGTATAGAATGAAGTTAATTGCGTGAAATAAGGTGTCGGGTTATTCAGTTCAACCTTTAATGTTTTGTCATTTACGGCTTTTACGCCTACATCATCAATCTTGCCTTTTCCTGTATTGGCAGCTTCAGCGCCTTTGATGTAGTAGAGCTGATAAGCGTATTGTGATTCGTTGTTCGGGTCAAGCGCCCATTTCCACGCATATTCAAAATCCTGCGCTGTCACAGGGTCGCCGTTAGACCATTTCGCACCGTCACGAATCGTAAATGTATAGGTCTTTCCGTCTTTGCTTGTTTCAATTTTAGATGCCATTCCTTCTTCAGGCTCACCTTTGGAGTTTACGCGTGTCAATCCTTCAAAAGTCTGTCGGATTACGCCTCCTGAAACGGAATCATTCGCTAAACCCGGATGCAGTGAGAACGGCTCGGTTTTAATATTGATATTAAGTGAAGTCTGTCCTTTGGTGTCTTTTTTACCGCCGCCTGATCCGCCGCTGAATCCGCCGCACGCACTTAATACAAGCGAAAAGATAAGCATCAAACCTACAATAGACCAACGCTTTTTCATGCACTAACCCCCTAATCAAATTTTTCAGCCTTTACTACTAAATACTCAGAAATATCAGACAAAATAACTTAATATTTTTCTAAACTTTAATTGTGTTCCGTCTTTTCTGATTATTTTATGTAAAGAAGCTGTAACAATAGAGTGAACAAGTTCATTATAATGAAATGAATAATTTATTGCAATACTATTTTCTCAATTTAAAATATTTAAATTTGGTCAGTTTTTCTGTCAAAAAGGTGATACACTTCTATAGTTTAAAGCATGACCTAACTAAATTTTTTTATTGCAATTTCCAGTTCATATTGCTTTTTACATATAATATTCGTTATACGAAATGTTGATATACGTTATCATTTAAGCATTTTCAGTTCTTTTTGAGGATTTCCACCCCTTAAGCAAACTGGAAATAAGCTTGTATTCCTCTGATGACATTTGGCTATAATTGATTTATAATAGATCAATCAAATACATTTGTTGTGATTGCGATGATGAAGAATAGTACACATTTTCATCCGTTTGAAGAGAGTCTGCGGTGCTGGGAGCAGGTAACGGGCAATGTGGAATGGACTTCTGAGCAGCTGACCGAACGTTAGTAGGCCCAGCCGGAGCAGCCTCCGTTACCAACGTCTCGAGCGATTCCATTGTAATGGAATAATCAGGGTGGCACCACGGTTCATTCGTCCCTTTTTTCTACGGGAAGAATGGGCTTTTTTTATTATGTTTTAAGAAATGAGGTAAGAACTATGAAGAAAACGATTTTTTCTGGCATTCAGCCGAGCGGTTCCGTTACCCTCGGCAACTACATCGGCGCAATGAAGCAATTTGTCGATTTGCAGCATGACTACAACGGCTACTTCTGCATTGTCGATCAGCATGCGATTACGGTTCCGCAGGATCGGCTTGAACTGCGGAAGAACATCCGCAATCTCGCGGCTCTTTACGTGGCCGTCGGACTTGATCCTGAGAAAGCGACTCTCTTTATCCAGTCGGAGGTTCCCGCTCATGCCCAGGCGGGGTGGATGCTCCAATGCGTCGCATATATCGGCGAGCTTGAGCGGATGACGCAATTTAAGGATAAGTCAAAGGGCAAAGAAGCCGTCGTGTCAGGACTGTTAACCTATCCGCCGCTGATGGCCGGCGATATTTTACTGTACGGAACGGATCTTGTTCCGGTCGGAGAAGATCAAAAACAGCATCTTGAACTGACCCGCAACCTGGCGGAACGCTTTAATAAAAAATACAATGACATCTTCACGATTCCTGAGGTGAAAATTCCTGAATCAGGCGCGCGCATCATGTCACTGGCTGATCCGCTCAAAAAAATGAGCAAATCAGATCCGAACCAAAAGGCATACATCACGCTGCTTGATGAGCCGAAGCAGCTCGAGAAGAAAATTAAGAGCGCCGTGACTGATTCTGAAGGCATTGTAAAGTATGATAAAGAAAACAAACCGGGCGTTTCTAATCTTTTGACGATCTATTCTATTTTAGGAAACACATCAATTGAAGAATTAGAAGCTAAATATGAAGGCAAAGGGTACGGTGAATTCAAAAGCGATTTAGCCGAAGTCGTTATCGGCGCATTAACACCGATCCAAGAGCGCTACCGTGAATTAATTGAGAGCGACGAGCTTGACCGCATTCTCGACGAAGGAGCGGCGCGCGCAAACAAAACGGCCGGCAAAATGGTGAAGAAAATGGAAAACGCCATGGGTCTCGGACGGAAAAGAAGATAAAGAAAAGAGGCGGGATTCTCCCGCCTCTTTTTTAGTTCACTTTTGATTCCTGCTCCATTTCCCAAAGCTTTTCGAAAAACGGCTGCCCTTTAATCAAATTTTCACAGAACGCAAGATGTTTATCTGACCAGCCTTCAATTGTTTCATTGTAAAGCATGTCCCAGATCTCTTCAAAGCTCATCCGTTTGATCTGCTCATACATATGCGGATTCCATTCCGTGTACCAATACACAATTTCCGCACGGTTTTTCAGCCCTTTCAGCTGGTCGAGCGCCATAAACATCAGCTGCTTGATCTGCCGCTCTTTTCTCGTCAGCCCTCTGACATGCTCCGGCGCCAATGACAAAATGTGATATTCCTTTGAAGACTCCAATTGCGCCGGCTCAAATTGAAACGATTCCGGTTCTACATCCTTTACCATTTCATAAACAAGCTGCTCCTGTCTCGGAATCAGGCGGCTCTTTCTGACCGGAATGGTATACCCGATCGTATCCACGGCAATGATGCCGATCCCGTCTGTCACGACAAAACAATACTCCAGCTTTGTCCTCTCATGATTTTTTCGCACATATGACTTTTGGTGCACTTGGTCAAGCAGCTCTTTCGGAAGCTCTGATAAGTCGTTTTCTATGTAATGAAATAATACCGACGGCACTCTGAGCAGCGGCGTCTGATCCAAAAGCTCAACCGTGTCTTCCTTCCGCCATTCGTGAAAATGGCATACATTGTAGCCGTTTTCTTCCCCTTCAAACCAATTGACCCATACATCATGAAGAAATAACATATTCGACCCCTCACTTTATAAAAACTGTTGTCCACAGTATAGGCAAGGGATAGATAAATTATTCCATTTCGATATGAGATTTCCGCAATACGGAGCTGGATTTCTGACTGCATTGCAACAAAAAAAATCTCCCGTTCCGTCCGGGAGATCATTTCACATTTTTCGGATCAAGCGCATCACGCAGCCCGTCTCCGACAAAGTTAAAGCACAATACGGTAAGAAGGATCAACAAACCCGGGAATAACGGGTACCACCAAGCCTGAATCATAAGCGTAAAGTTCTGTGCATCCTGAAGCATATTGCCCCAGCTTGCGATCGGCGGCTGAATCCCGAAACCGAGATAACTTAATGTAGATTCCGCCAAAATAACCGTTCCCACCTTTAATGTGGCTGAGACAATAATCGGTCCGAGCGCATTCGGTAATATATGAGAAAAGATGATGTGATGATTTTTTGTACCGATCGTCTTTGCAGCTAATACAAACTCTCTGGAACGAAGCGATAAAAACTCCCCTCGGACAAGGCGTGCCGTTGTTGTCCAGCCTGTAAGGGAGAAAATTAAAATTAATTTATCCATTCCGGGCTGAAAAATCGTAACAAGTGTAATAAGCAAAAATATATCAGGTATGGATAATACGATATCAACGGTTCTCATGAGAACGGCATCGACAATCCCTTTAAAATATCCGGCAACGGCTCCGACAACTGTCCCGATTGTAATCGCGCCGATCACAGAAGCGAATCCGACAAGCAAGGAGACGCGCGCCCCGTACAGAACCCTCGTAAAGATGTCTCTTCCGAATTTATCAGTTCCCATTAGATGTTTTAAGCTCGGCGGCTTCAAACGATTGATAAGAGATTGACTCTCCGGAGAGTAAGGAGCGATTACCGAAGCGAATAAGGCTGACAAAATGATGATGGTTAATATAACGGCTCCGATTACAGCTAGTTTATTTTGAAAGAACTTTTCGAAAAAAATCTTCGTCATTGTTTCCGGTTTGGATTGAATATTTTCCTTTAATTTTACTTCGCTGGGGGGTGTGCCGGTATTTGGCTGTAACATTTGACTCTCACCTCTCTTTGTTAATATTCAATGCGGGGATCAACCAGCGCATATAAGATGTCCGCAATTAAATTCCCCACCACAACCAAAACAGCTGAAATGACCGTCATGGCCATGATAACCGGATAATCCCGCGAAAAGGCTGAATCAATAAACAATTTGCCGAGACCCGGCCAAGTAAAAATCTGTTCTACCACTACCGCTCCCCCGATAAATGACGGTATCATCAGACCAAAAATAGTGATGACAGGAAGAAGTCCGTTTCTCAAACCGTGTTTAAAAATCACTTTATTATCTCGGAATCCTTTCGCACGCGCCGTTCGTATATAATCCTGTTTTAACACATCAAGCATACTGGATCTTGTGTATCTCGTTATCCCTGCCATGTCTGCCGTGGCGAGCACAAAAGCAGGCAGAATCAAGTGATGCAATCGGTCAAATATGTTAAAGTCAGCATTCAAAGTGCTTACTCCGCCAGTGGGAAACCACCCTAGATTTACAGATAAAACCATGATTAAAATCAAACCGAACCAAAAATTCGGAATGGCAAGCCCTAAAAATGAAGTAACAGTTATCCCGTAATCCAATTTTGAATAAGGACGTTTCGCTGACAGAACACCAAATGGAATGGAAATAAGAAGAGCGACAAGGGTTGAGAAAAGCATAAGCACAATCGTATTCGGTAAACGGGATAAGATAAGTTCAGAAACTGGAGTGCCTTTCTTGACGATAGAAGTCCCGAAATCCCCTTGCAGCATATTCCCCAGCCATTTCACATATTGAACAGGTTCCGGATCATTCAACCCATATTTTTCAATGAATTTAGCCCTGTCCGCTTGACTGATTGTAGGGTCCATCATAAGTGACATCGGGTCTCCCGGCGCTGCTTTCATGATGGCAAACGACAAAATTGTAATGCCTAAGAGAATCGGCAAGGACATTAATGTTCGCCGTAAAATATATGTAACCATATTCTTGTCCCCTTTTTAAATAGGATAAGAGAGGAAAGGAACCTCCTTCCCTCTCCAGGGCTTTTGCTATTTTTGATCCAGCCACCATTTTTCAATATTGTACAAGTCATTTTTAGGGTGGAATACATAGCCTTGTAAATTATTCGGCATCGCTCTGTGGTAATTGTAATAGAATAAGAAGCTGTACGGCTGATCTTCAGCAATCAATTTGTATATCTCTTCATATTTCTTTTGGTATTCTTTTCTGTCTGTAATTGTCTTCGCTTCTTCAAGCAGCTTATCGACTTTCGGGTTTTTATACCAGATATTATTCAGCCCGTTTTTCGATTGGCTTGAATGGAAGATAGAGAATTGATCCGGGAACGTTGCAAGACTCCATCCGAGAAGAAGAGCGTCATAATCCCAATTAGGGGCACTTGTCTGTTCGATTAACGCACTGAATTCAACAATTCGCGGTTTAGCCTCAATTCCCACTTCTTTTAGTTGCTGCTGAACGACAACAGCTAAATCTTCACGAATTTTATTGCCTTGATTCGTTTTAATTTCAAACGAGAATTTTTTTCCGTCTTTATCAAGGTAGCCGTCACCGTCATGGTCTTCCCATCCGGCTTCTTTTAGCAGCTGCTTTGCTTTCTTCGGATTATAATCAAATGTCGGCACTTTAGACTTCGGATAATTCCATGACAGCGGACTCTCAGGAACATCCGCTACCTTACCGTCTCCGTTCAGCACTTGATCCACCATTGCCTGCCTGTCAAGAGCGTAAGTCAATGCCTGACGCACTTTTTTGTCTTTAAAGATCTCTTTTTTCTCATTCCAGCCGATATAGCTGTAGTTTAAGCCAAGATCAGATTTGACCTTCACATTTCCAAACGTTTTAACCGTATCAAAATCTGTGCCCGGCACAACGAAGAAATCAATATCCCCCGCTTTTAACTGAGCCACGGCAGCGTTAGAATCAGGTATTGTTTTTACTGTCACTGTATCAAGGTAAGGTCTGCCGCCAAAGTAATCATCATTTGCTTCCAGTTTGACGTACTCGCCCTTTTTCCACTCAACAAACTTAAACGGACCGGAGCCGATTGGATTTTTACGGTTAAATTCATTCTCTCCCAGATCTGCAACTGGCACCTTACCCAATATATGTTTAGGCAAAATGCCGTAACTGTCGAGAACGACATTATAGAAATAGGCATCTTTTTTCTTCATTTTAAACTGAATTTCATATTTTCCTTTTTTCGTTACGGATTTAAGGGACTCAAAACCCGAGCCACGCTCACCGTTGTAATCTTTGTTAAGAGGGATGCTGTAGGTGAAAACAACATCATCGGCCGTCAGCTCTTTTCCATCATGGAATTTAACGCCTTTTTTCAGTTTTACATCATACGTTAATCCCCCGTCAGCTTCTGTTACTTTTTCAGCCAGCGACGGCTTGACGTTTAATTTCTCATCAGTTTCCAATAATGTACTGTAAATCATTCCTTCAATATCAGAACTTGCAACATCGGTAGAATAAAGTGGATTAAAAAGTGTGGGTTCCCCGGTTGACCCGACAACCAAATCTCCGCCTTTTTGCGGTTTTCCTGCCGGTTTGGATTCGGTGCTTGTGGATTTTGAGCCGGAGCAGGCGGACAGGAAGATGGCGAGCGCCATAAAAACACTTAGCATTATCAGTGCGCTTTTACGTAATTTCATATCAATTCCCCCTTTTGTGATATATATGCAGCAAACAGGTTATGTAATCCGGCATACCCCCTCTCGATGCTTGTCATTTCAGGCATATAAATGGCAGGCGACGTAATGGCCGGGAGCGGCTTCTTCAAATGCCGGGATTTGTTCCTTGCAGATCGGTTTGGACATCGGACACCGCGTGTGGAACACGCAGCCTTTCGGCGGGTTTGCCGGGCTTGGCAGTTCTCCTTTCAGGATGATTCGTTCCCGCTTGACGGCGTCTTTTTTTCTCGTGACGGGCACTGAAGACAAAAGCGCTTGCGTATAAGGGTGAAGCGGATTGCCGTACAGCTCGTGTTTATCGGTCAGCTCCATCATTTTTCCCAGATACATGACGCCGACTCTGTCGCTGATATGGCGGACAACACTCAAATCATGAGAAATAAACAAATAGGTCAGGTTGAATTCTTCCTGTAGTTCTTCCATCAGATTGATGACCTGGGCCTGAATGGAGACATCGAGTGCGGAAACGGGTTCATCCGCAATAATCAGCTCGGGATTCAATGTCAGAGCCCGCGCAATCCCGATCCGCTGGCGCTGCCCCCCGGAAAATTCGTGCGGATAGCGGTTTGCAAAGCTCGGATGAAGGCCGACTTTCGCCAGCAGCTCCTCCACTCGCTCGTTCCGCTCGCTCATGCTGTACATATGGTGAGTCTGGAACGGTTCTTTAATAATAGAACGCAGCGTTTTCCTCGGGTTAAGGGATGCGAAGGGATCTTGGAAGACCATCTGGATGTTTTTGCGGACGCTTTTTCTCAGCTTTTCTTCAGATAAGCCCGAGATATCCTGACCCTTAAAAAGAATCCGGCCGTCTGTCGGCTTGTATAAACGGATCATCGTCCTTCCCGCCGTTGATTTGCCGCATCCTGATTCACCGACGATGCCGAGCGTCTCCCCGCGCTTCAGTGAAAAAGAAACGCCGTCAACAGCCTTTATATCACCGACTTTCCTTTGAAAAAAACCGGAGCGGATCGGGAAATATTTTTTTACGTCTTTCAGCTCTAAAATCGTTTCTTGGCCTGCAGCTGTCATTTTGATTGGGCACCCTCTTCCTCATATAAAAAACATCTTACAGAACGGCCGCTTTCATGCGTTATCAGCTCCGGCTGCCCTGTTTTGCATTTGTCCATCGCTTTTGAACACCTCGGGGCGAATCGGCAGCCTTCCGGAAGATTATCCGGTGTCGGGACACTGCCTTTGATCGCTTTTAATGTATCAATCTCTCCATCTATCACCGGTATGGAGTTTAACAGCCCTTCGGTATACGGATGAAGAGGGTTTAAAAATAAGTCCTCCACACTCGCGCTCTCTACGACTTGTCCGCAGTACATCACGATCACCCTGTCGGCGGCTTCGGAAACCACACCTAAATCGTGAGTGATCAGCAGAATGGAAGTATCGAATTTTTTGCAGAGGTCTTTCATCAGCTCCAATACTTGGGCTTGTATTGTCACATCAAGCGCCGTCGTCGGCTCATCAGCGATCAGAAGCTTCGGATTGCAGCTGAGCGCGATGGCGATCATCACCCTCTGTCTCATCCCTCCGGAAAGACGGTGCGGATATTCTTTCATCACTTGTTCCGCTCTGGAGAATCCGACGAGTTCCAGAAGCTCAACGGCTTTTTTAGCCGCTTCTCTTTTATTCATTTTTTTATGGTATTCAAGCACTTCGGTAATTTGTTCGCCGATGGTCAGCACCGGATTCAGGGAAGTCATGGGCTCCTGAAAGATCATAGAGACGTCATTTCCGCGGATTTTGCAATATTCGTTTTCGGTGAAGGAGGCCAGGTCCCTGCCTTCAAGCTTAATCGAGCCGTCCATAATTTTTCCGCCCGAGCCTTGGACAAGTCCCATAATAGAAAGCGAGGTAATGCTTTTGCCCGAGCCGGATTCTCCTACAAGAGCGACGGTTTCGCCTTTGTTAATGTGAAAATCAACCCCGTCGACTGCGGGGATCGGCTGTTTCTTTCTGAAAAAATAGGTCTTTAAATTATTCACTTCTAATAGTGTGCTCATGATACGCCCCTTTCTCATTCCGCTGAAGCAGAGGGAAACATACGTTTCGCTATCACAAAATATAGAATAGTCGAAAAATTTTATAGTTGTATATTATTACATCATTATTACAAAAGCAAGAATTTTTTAGGATAAATGTAATATCCTTAAATAATTTCCATTCTTTTAATCTATTAATGCGTTGCCTCCAGAAAGGTTTTTGAAGGGATGGCCAATGCTTCTTTTACTGTTTTTTGATGATCGGTTAAATATTTTTTTACTATATTGAATCCGATAGCATAGCCGAGCATTGAGGGGAAGTATCCTTTTCCGTATAACAGCTGGGAAAACATTCTGCTGTCTCTCGTTAAGCGGAGGTTCGGCTTGACTCTTTTTTCAAACAGAAAATCAAGCTGCTCAGGCGTATAGTATGACGTCCATTCCGCCGTAAGACTTGAGCCGAACCGCTCATATACAGCATATTCTGCCAGCCCCTCCATCATGATTGTATCAAGAAATGTCTCATCTTTTTCGTCCTTTGTCACATGTTCTAACCGGCAGACGTGATTATATTCATGTGTCATAAGGGCGGATACAGCTGAATTGGAACTATCCGACGATAGAAAGAGGAACATTTTGTCCCGAAAGGCCAGACCGGATTTTGATCCGAATTCCTGACGGATTTTCCGGTTTCGTTCATCGACGGGCAAAACTACGATCGGCACGTCCGGCCCGTTCCACTTCTCCTTTAAATAGGCTTCCTCCTTTTGAATATGACTGTAGCATCCTTTTTCTTTCAGCCGTTTACTGGTCCTAACGCCGTCCTTCAAATGGCGGAACATGCCGTGGTTTTGCAGCATCCCGAGTATCGGCTTCCACTCTTTCTTATCGGCCCCTGAAAAAAGCGGCAAAAGATGCGGGGCCAGATCATTTACGGATGCCGCCTTTTCCATCCATTGATATGTCTGCTTGACGCTCATACCGGTTCGCCTCCTCTTGTTGTTATCATATGCACGCACAAAAAAACCGGCCACCTTTTTCAGGCAGCCGGTCAAAACTGTATTATTGATATTTTTTAAAGATCAAAGTGGCATTATGTCCGCCGAAGCCGAGCGAGTTGCTGAGAACGACGTTGACATCCTGCTCGCGCGCTTTGTCCGGTACATAATCTAAATCACACTCTTCATCAGGTGTTTCGATGTTAATCGTCGGCGGGATAATGCCGTCTTTAATGGCCATGACGGAGAAGATTGCTTCAATTCCTCCGGCAGCGCCTAACAAATGACCCGTCATTGATTTTGTCGAACTGACGGCAAGCTTGTACGCATGATCACCGAAAACGGTCTTAATGGCTTTTGTCTCGTATTTATCATTGTAGTACGTGCTTGTGCCGTGAGCGTTGATGTAATCAATTTCTTCAGGCTTGATGCCCGCATCTTTGATTGCTTCCTGCATCGCTCTCGCACCGCCTTCCCCGTCTTGGGCAGGCGCGGTAATGTGGTAGGCGTCACCCGTTGAGCCGTAGCCGACAATTTCCCCGTAGATTTTCGCACCGCGGGCAAGGGCATGCTCAAGCTCTTCAAGCACGATGATCCCCGCGCCTTCTCCCATGACAAAGCCGTCACGGTTTTTATCAAACGGGCGGCTTGCCGTTTTCGGATCAGGATTTGTAGAAAGGGCTTTGTTTGCGCTGAAGCCTGCAAATGACATTCTTGTCAGCGGCGCTTCTGTTCCGCCCGTAATCATCGCATCGGCATCGCCGCGCTGAATGACTTTAAACGCGTCACCGATAGAGTTCGTTCCCGTCGCACATGCCGTCACCGTACAGGAGTTGACTCCTTTTGCTCCGAGAGCGATTGAGATTTGGCCTGTCGCCATATCAGGAATCATCATCGGAACAAAGAACGGGCTGACCCTTCTCGGCCCTTTTGTCAGGAAGATTTCGAATTGGGATTCAAGCGTTTCAAGACCGCCGATTCCGGACCCGACCCAAACGCCGACTCTCGGCGCGATCTCGTCTGTGATGTTAAGACCGGCATCTTGAACGGCCATTTTCGCGGCTACGACAGCGTATTGCGTGAAGCGGTCCATTTTTCGCGCTTCTTTTTTATCCATGTGATTTTCAATATTGAAATCTTTCAGTTCAGCAGCTACTTTCGCCGGATACTCGTCCGATTCCACACGTGTGATCGGTCCGATTCCGGATACGCCGCCGATTGCATTTTTCCAGCTTGTTTCTGCGTCGTTTCCAAGCGGAGACAGGGCTCCAAGCCCTGTAACGACTACTCTTTTTTTACTCATCTTGTGTGCACCTCACTTTTTTTATCGTCCCCAGCGTATTGCTATGGCGCCCCATGTCAATCCTCCGCCGAAACCGACCATGACGATGACGTCGCCGTCTTTAATTTTGCCTGCTTCCAGTTCCTCTACTAATGAAATCGGAATGGATGCTGCGGATGTGTTTCCATATTTATGGACTGTTTTAGACATCTTTTCAACCGGAAGCTCCAAACGTTCCCGTGCCGCTTCCATGATGCGGATGTTTGCTTGATGCGGAATCAAAAAGTCGACGTCCTCTTTGGAGAGGCCGGCTTTTTCAATGACATTTACACTCGATTCACCCATTTGCCGGACGGCGAATTTGAATACTTCTCTTCCATGCATGATTGTATGCCCTTTTTCATCTAAGTACAAGTGCTGGCCGCCTGTACCGTCTGCTCCGAGCTCAAATGACAGTATGCCTCTGTCGTCGCTGACCGGTCCGATGACCGCCGCTCCGGCTCCGTCTCCGAACAGCACAGCCGTATTGCGGTCGTCCCAGTCGGTAATGCTCGAGAGCTTTTCCACGCCGACCACGAGGACATGTTTGTATGTTTGCGATTCAATGAATTGTTTGGCGGTTACGATACCGTACATAAAACCCGCACACGCGGCGCTGATATCCATCGCGCACGCTTTTTTGGCCCCGAGCTTCTCTTGTATCATACAGGAAACGGTCGGGAAAGACTGGTCAGGAGTAACCGTCGCCACGAGGATCATATCAAGCTCCTCAGCGGAAATGCCGGCCTGATCAAGCGCTTTTTGCGCAGCCTCAGCGGCCATGCCGGATGAATACATATCTTCCGCGGCGATTCTTCTTTCTTCTATACCTGTTCTCGTACGAATCCACTCGTCCGATGTATCTACCATTTGTTCAAGATCATGATTTGTCAGCACTTTTTCCGGGATGTAACGGCCGACGCCAAGAATTCCAGCTTTCATTGGAAAAGACTCCTTTTTTATAATGAATTTAAAACTAATTAGTTATGATCAATTATTAGTATCAGGTACTAATTCTACCCTATTTTTTTTCTGTTGGCAATATATTCGTCTAAACTATCGGACGCTGCTCCTCATAGAATAAAAGAAAGACGAAAGGAGGCTTCACTATGGATATTTTCTCCAAAATGATGTTCGGCGATTCCAGAGACCGGGATAAAGAACCGGAAGAAAACCCTGAGCAGCCTCAGGCTGAAAACGAAGAAGAGATCGATTACAACCACGTGATGAATCAGCTGGGGTCCATCATGAACTCTCTGGATCAATTAAAGCCCGTATTTAAAGACTTCGCGCCGATGGTGTCCGCTATAAAGAAAAAAATCATGTGAAAAGCCACTTCATGAAAAGTGGCTCTCTTTATTTATTCAGCTCCCCGGCATCAGATCTGCCAAGCTCATACGCTTCCGCCATGACCGATGTAAACAGGTCCATAAACGGCTGAATCATTTCCATAGACAGATCTATGCCGGATTTCTCAAGCTCCGCCTTTGCTTCCGGCAGGTATTTCATCGCGATCTGCATAAATTCAAGAGACTTTTCATGCTGCATGTGTATCCACCTCTATTCATTTGACGGCAGTTCATTTGTTCGGTTATACGTTTTGACAAGGTCTGAGATTTTGTCTTGAAATGCTTTGTCCACCAGAGGGCTGAACGTCCCCATTTCAACGACTCCTTCCCTGAAATCAAAGTTGTGATCTCCGCTCTTGAGCGTACCTTTATTATATTGCTCGGCAATTAATGTATAGGCTTTATCTACGTTTTGCACCGTGCTTGTCAGCACCGTGTTTTTACCGAGATTCGATTGCTCGGCGACATAGCCGATGGCATAAAGCCCGTCTTTTTTGATTTGCTGAATGACAGGAACATTATACCCGTCTCCGGCCGGATATACAACATCCGTGCCTTCCGCTTTTAACTTCTCGTATAGATGCAGCGCTTCATTGCCGTTATCCCAGTGGTCCGTAAATTCAGTATTGACGGTGATATCAGGCTTTTCATATTTCGCCCCTTTGATAAAGCCGTCTACTTCAGGCTGCCACAAAAAGGAGGCGATGACGCCTACCTCATTGGTTTTTGACATATGGGCGGCCGTCATTCCCCCAAAAAAGCCCATTGCTTCACCCATAAGGTGAACGCTTGTGACATTATCGCTTTTCGCCGTTCCGTTTGCGACGACGAATTCCATGTCGGGATAATCCTTGCTGATCATATTGAAGATTTCCTCGTATTCATTTCCGTGCCCGTATAAAAGATTGACTCCTTTTTTATGAAAATCATCTATCGCTTTTAAAATATCTTCATCGGATCTGATATTTTCTTTATAATAAACGTCAACGTTAAATTCAGATTGTATCGCTAATAAACCTTTGTAACCTTTTGTGCCCCATACCAAGTCACTGATGGTATCGGGAAAAAGCATTCCGACCTTCTCAATTTTTCCTTTAAACGGAGTTTGTGCGCATCCGCTCAATAAAAGGAGGAGAGAAAAGATCATGACAAGCCTGGTGATCAAGCCATGTTCAACCCCTTTTCAAACTCATAACATGTATAATTGATATACGTTTATTGTAGCGGTAATGCACATAACATGGAAGGTATTTCTTAAAAAATGTCGAATATTGATGAAAATTGTCTTTTCCACTCTTGAATTTTTTCTTTTGCTTCCGTTTTTTGCGTTTTTTCTTTTATTTCCAGGGTAATAATCTGATTTTCGTCTTCTGTGCCGTCAGCCTCAAGCTGATTCATCAGCCCGCAGACTGCGTCTTCTAAATAGATCCTGCTTTCGCCATCTTCTTTTGCTTCTGTCCACGGACCGTAGAGGGGAGGAAGGATAATCGCTTTTGCCGTATCCCGCTGACCGTTTTTTTCCCAGTCTCCGTGATCCTCACTGTAAACAATCCAATATAAAGGCTCAGCCCTTTCTTCAGGCAGACACCCGCTCCCGTATTGAACGCAGATACGATCGTATTCCTTTTCACCGATTTCATCTATTATTTGAAAAAGCCCGTTTCTCGCGAGCCACATTAAACGTTCTTCTAAATACAGCTGCCTCGTTTTGTCCTCCGGTTCTGCCAAAATGACATCGACATGCACACCCTCATCCATCAACCGTTCGCACAATGAAAGGCCGAGAAATTCATCTGCTCCAATGATCAGCGCTGTCTTCATCACATCTGCCGCCTTTCCGGTTTTTCATTCGCACACAAGCCAAACAGCCCTCTGAAAAGAGATGGCTGTTGTATTCTATTCATTACAGGTCTTTTTCATGACTGCGGAAAAACCGGCAGATGGCTCTGTACATGCGCGCAGGGTTCTCAAGCAGGTGATATGTGATATCAGTCTTGCTTCCGGTCTTTTCCCGGGCTTCTTTATACGCGTTCGCATGCAGGGTGTACGGGTACGGCGCTCCGGCCGTTCTTTGCCATATATGTACCGGCACGCGGGTGCGGCAGCCGGTAATGGTCTGATAGCTCAGTAAGCTTGCCTCTTTTTCAGAAACACCGAAGCTTTGTGCCGTTTCCCTCAGAAACTGCTTATAAAAAAACTTATTTTCTTTCTCTGATTCAAAATGGGCTTGAAGGTCAAGACAAGGATCTAACATTGCGGCTGAACGGATATGCTCCGGTGAAGACTGCAGCAATTGATCGGCGATAAGGGCGCCCATGCCTTCTGCGAGCAAGTGTATTTTCGGATTGAGGGTTTCTTGTTTCAGCACATAATGCATCAGCTGTCTGGCGTAAAGGGCGGCTTTTTCCGAACCCCAATGCCGTCCGTATAAATTGCTGTTAAAAATGGTGTACCCTCTGTCAAGCAGCACATGTAACAGCTGCTTTCTCCCTTCATGTTCGAGCCAAAAGCTTGAGTCCCGGCTGACAAAGTGGGTTCTGTCCCCCAGAATAAAGATACAGAAGCCGTTCGGCCGATACGGCAGATGGATGACGTTCAGCTCAGATCCGAATTGGAAAAATCTTTCCGTTATCCCCATGCCTGCCCGCCTCCTTTTACTCCTAATCTCTCTATTGGCTATCATATGTAAGAAGAATGAAAACGGATCGGATAAACTCCTATTTGCTGCTATGTTTTGGCTATTATCCCAATCACAGGAACTGAATTTTCCTTCAGACGGCGGGACAGGCGGGCACATGTCAGTTTCAGGCGCGCTTTTTGATGAGAAAAATGACCTTCCGCCCGCGCCTTATGTATGGTATGATACAACGTAGAATAAAATGAAGGACGAGGTGGAAACGTGCGGTTAGTTATCGGTTTTATTTGGACGTTCCTTTTAACACATATGGCCTGTTATTTGATCGCCTCCATGAACAGCGCGGCGTACAACTTCAAACAATCTTCCGTTATCGCCGTGGTTATTGCGGTGCTAGTCTTTGTTCTTGCGGAGATCATGCCTGTCAAACAGGATGCAAACCAGCATTAAATAAAAAAAACCTGCTATTCAGCAGGTTTTTTTGTGTTCACGGTTTTCGTTGATACGTCCACAATCTGTTATGGTTTGAAGTTTCAGGGAACATTTCTCCCACCGTAAGCTTGATTTTTTGCGGGTTTTTGACCATGCTTCCCGTTTCGCCGATTTCAACGTACACACCGTTATTCGGCGCTTTTTGTCCCGGGCGGAATTGATGCTGCTGTCCCACGTCATTTCCTCCTTTTTCTTTTTTATGTAGTATGCGCTTGTATGCGGAGAAATATCAAAAACCGCTGAATGAGATTCAGCGGTTTTTTTGTTCATCCTGTTTGTAAAGAAGAGCTTTCAGGAGCGCTTTTTGCGCGTGAAGCCGGTTTTCCGCCTGCTGAAATACCGCAGAGTTCGGGCCGTCGATAATCTCGGACGTTACCTCTTCCTCCCGATGCGCGGGCAGGCAATGCAAAAATGTATAGTCGGGTTTGGCGAGACTGACGAGTGAGGCATTGACTTGATACGGGGCAAACACATTCAGCCGCTGCTGCGTCTCTTCCTCCTGCCCCATGCTCGTGAAGACGTCGGAGTAAATCACGTCTGCATCCCGCACCGCTTCCTGAGGATTTTCGGTAAGGGTGATTTTCGCTCCGGAAACAGCCGCCGCTTCTTTCGCGGCATCCACCGCCTCTTCCTCTGCTTCATAGCCTTTCGGCGAAGCAACCGCAATGTCACAGCCCATTTTTGCGCAGCCGATCATAAGTGAATGCGCCACATTATTTCCGTCACCGATATAGGCAACCTTTACTCCTTTCAGTTCTCCTTTTATTTCTTGTATCGTTAACAGATCCGCGAGTGCCTGACACGGGTGATACCGGTCGGTCAGCCCGTTTATGACGGGAATGTCTGCATGCTCGGCAAGCTCTTCGACTTTTTCATGTTCAAAGGTGCGGATCATAATGGCATCAACGAATCCGGACAGCACCTTCGCCGTATCCGCGACCGTCTCCCCCCGCCCAAGCTGCAGGTCGCTGCTTGAAAGAAATAGTCCCGTTCCCCCGAGCTGGGCCATTCCCGCTTCAAAAGACACGCGTGTGCGGGTTGAAGATTTTTCAAAAATCATCGCCAATGTTTTCCCTTGGAAAATCGGCTGTATCGGATGTTGTTTTAATAATGAAGCTTCTGTCAGAAGCGCATTGATGTCTGACGGGCTGACATCTTTTAAGGAAAGAAAATCTTTTCCGTACAAATGGGTTAATGTGTGTTCCGCTTTTATTGTGTGCATGATGCCACTTCCTTTTGATAAAGATCTTTGAGCGATACAGGCTGAGGTTTGCCGGAGCCGCTTGCTAAAAATGCCTTTACGGTTTCCGGTTCAGTAAAGACCGTCACACCGTGCGTCATGGCTTCGATCCGTTGTTTACGCGCTTCTTCAGAGTGATTGAAATTGATATGGACCGCTTTATCCTTTCGCTCTGCCCATGCCGGGAACGCATCTTTGCATACGGTAAATCCCGCCTCTTGAGCCTGACGTTCCAATTCCGCATCACAGCCTTCCAGATAGATGCTGCCTTTTTTCTCCCAGACGTGCGCGTAGATTTTTTTCAGGGCGCTTTCTGCGTCAAACGCGACACACATGCCTTCTCCGGTCGACTTCATTTCCGGCCCGGGCTTTACGTCCACATCCTGAATGGCGTGAGAAGAAAAAACCGGGAATTTCACTGCCGTTCCGTGCTGATTTTGAACCTCGGGCTTGATGTCTTTAAGGGAAGCGCCGGCCAGCAATCTGGCGGCAAGCGGGATCATCGGCACCCCCATCACCTTAGACACGACAGGAACCGTGCGGCTTGCCCGCGGGTTCACTTCAAGAACGAGAATATCCCCTTTGTCATCAATGACAAACTGAATGTTCATGATGCCTTTAAAAGCCAGTTTTACCGCGATTTTTTCGGCGGCCTCTTTTATATTCCGCTGCATATCAGGTGTGACAGACGGACCCGGAAGAATCGCAAAACTGTCGCCCGAATGGACGCCGGCGCGCTCAATGTGCTCTGTGTAAGTCGGCACGAATACTTCATGTCCGTCGGAAATCAGATCGATCTCCAATTCTTTTCCTGTAATGTACTGATCGATCAAAATCGGATACGGCATGCCCGCTTCATTTTCCAGCAGTTCTGACATTTGCGCTTCTGAATCAACGATGATCATGCCCATCCCACCGATGACATAAGACGGACGGATCAGCACGGGGTAGCCGATTCGGCTTGCTTTTTCCGTTGCTTCTTCTTTTGAATAAGCGGTTTCGCCTTTGGCATGTTTCAGGTCAAGGTCATCAAGCAGCTGATAAAACAGATCCCGATCCTCCAGCGCATCAAGGGTTTCAAAGGATGTTCCGAGCAGCGGAATGCCCGCTTTTTCCAGCGGTTCAGCGGCATTGATCGCGGTCTGTCCCCCAAACTGGACGATGGCAAAATCAATGTTTTCATGTTCCGCCACGTTTAAAATATGTTCTGTCGTCAGCGGTTCAAAATAAAGCCGGTCGGCGATTTCATAATCCGTGCTTACTGTTTCCGGATTGTTATTGATCATAATCGTTTCATACCCCAGCTTTTGCAGGGTCAGAACGCCGTGGACGGCGCTGTAATCAAATTCCACTCCCTGACCGATGCGGATCGGGCCTGAGCCGATGATGAGGGCGCGTTTTTTTTCTTTTCGGCTGATATCTCCGTCGCTTTCCCCGAGGTAGGTGGAGTAGAAATAATTCGTCTTGGCATCAAATTCAGCGGCGCATGTATCTACGATTTTAAACGACGGGACGATGCCTGATTTCTTTCTGAGAGCACGGATGTCTTCTTCCGTTTTTCCCGTGAGAGATGCGATCATGACATCCGTGAAGCCTTTTACCTTCGCCTGCTTTAAAAGCGGGGCAGACAGATGATCCCCTTCTTCCATCAGCTTGTTTTCCAATGTGATGATATTTCGGAACACATGGAGAAAAAACGGGTCAATTTTCGTTTTGGCATGGATGTCTTCTATCGTTTCACCGCGGCTTAACAGTTCCATGACGACGAAAAATCTCCGGTCATCCGGCGTTACCGCTAATTCCCACAGCTGATTGATCGTACAGCCGCCGAGTTCAGGCAGTCGGGTGCCGATCGTTTTCAGCTCAAGGGAGGCCGCCGCTTTTTGAATGGCCGCTTCCATATTTCTTTCGATCGCCATGACCTCTCCCGTCGCTTTCATCTTCGTTCCGAGCGTGCGGTCGGCATGTTTAAATTTATCAAACGGCCAGCGCGGGAATTTGACGATGACATAATCAAGCGCCGGTTCAAAGCTTGCATAAGTAGAGCCCGTCAGCGGATTTTTCAGTTCATCAAGCGTATAGCCGACGGCAAGTTTCGCCGCCATTTTGGCAATCGGATAGCCGGTCGCTTTTGACGCGAGAGCTGAAGAGCGGCTGACACGCGGGTTCACTTCAATGACATAGTACTGTTTGCTGAACGGATCCAGCGCAAATTGAATGTTGCAGCCGCCGACTACATCCAGCGCCGAAATAATCGCCAGGCTTGCTGAACGCAGCATCTGATATTCTTCATCCGTTAACGTTTGGGACGGTGCGACGACGATGGAGTCCCCTGTATGCACGCCGACGGGATCAATGTTTTCCATATTGCAGACGGTGATGCATGTATGATTGCTGTCGCGCATGACCTCATATTCGATTTCTTTAAAACCGGCGATGCTTTTTTCGACGAGGCATTGGCTGATCGGGCTTGCTAACAGCGCCTGTTTAATAAGCGTCTGAAACGATTCTTTCGTTTTCGCGATTCCGCCTCCCTTTCCGCCTAGCGTGTACGCCGGTCTCAGAATGACCGGAAATCCGATAGACTCAGCGAAGCGGAGGGCGTCTTCTTCGTTGTCGACGATTTCGCTTTCCGGAACGGGCTGATCGAGCTCTTTCATCAGGGCGCGGAACTGCTCCCGGTCTTCGCCTTTTTGAATAGTTTCCACCGATGTTCCCAAAAGCTTGACGTGATGCTTCTTCAGCACGCCTGCTTCTTCAAGCTTAACGGCTAAATTCAATGCCGTCTGGCCGCCCAAATTGGCAAGCAGACCGTCCGGTTTTTCTTTTTCAATAATAGCCTCGATGCTGTCGGTTGTGAGCGGTTCAAAATATATTTCATCGGCAAACGCCTCATCCGTCATAATCGTTGCCGGGTTGTTGTTGACTAGAATAACGCGGTATCCTTCTTCTTTCAGAGCCATGCAGCCCTGCGTTCCTGAATAATCAAATTCAGCCGCCTGGCCGATGATGATGGGGCCGGAGCCGATGACTAAT
This sequence comes from Bacillus sp. SIMBA_031, assembly GCF_046535225.1. NCBI lineage: Bacteria > Bacillati > Bacillota > Bacilli > Caryophanales > Bacillaceae > Bacillus > Bacillus sp. SIMBA_031. Next base: position 226,901 of record NZ_JAWRXC010000001.1, on the reverse strand, counting down.
ATGCTGGAAATGGTTGTATCTTTAGGCATGAGCGATTTCTCTCCTTGCTGGTATCACTTTCTCTAGAAATTCATCAAATATCCACTCGCTCTCAGCCGGTCCGGGGTGAGCTTCAGGGTGGAACTGGACGCTTAATACGGGAAGGCGCTTATGAATGAGCCCTTCCACTGATGTATCATTGACATGATGAAATCTGATTGACAGCTCGTTTTCGTCAATTGATGCTTCATCAACGACATAGCTGTGGTTCTGGCTTGTCATAAACACCCGTTTCGTTTTCCGGTCAATGACGGGATGGTTGGCACCCCTGTGGCCGAACGGCAGCTTATACGTATTTCCTCCGAAAGCCAGGGCAATCAGCTGATGCCCGAGGCAAATGCCGAGTGCGGGGAAATCACTGAGTAATGATGTAATCCGGTTCATGTACGGCGCAATCGCTTTCGGGTCGCCCGGGCCATTTGAGAGCACGATTCCGTCGGGCTGAATGTCGTAAACAGCGTTCATCTGCTGATACGGAATGACCGTTACTTTACAGCCGCGCTTTACAAGTGACGAGGCGATTGATTTTTTATAACCGAAATCAATGAGCGCAATATGCCGGTCTCCGTTCCCCATTGACGTGATGTCTTCAGACTGCGCCAGCTCCGCCGGGTTTTCTGTTCCGGATGCTGCGGGAATCTCTCCTGTTGTTGACACGGCAGCGTTCATCGTGCCGCCGGAGCGGATGGTTTTGACGACGGCCCGTGTATCCACTTCGGTTAAGAGCGGGATGTTCCATTTATTTAAATACTCTCTCAAGCTTGAGACTGCTTCATGGTGAGAAAAATGTTCACACGCTTCATAGACGGCAACAGCCTTGACTTGAGGAATCTTACTTTCGAGGTCTTTTTCATTAATTCCGTAGTTTCCGATCAGCGGATACGTAAAGACGATGATCTGACCCTTATATGACGGGTCTGTAAGCACTTCCTGATAGCCTGTCATTCCGGTGAAAAAAACAGCTTCGCCAACACAGCGGGCCTCTTTTTCAAGTTCACCGCCGAATGATGTTCCGTCTTCCAATACTAAATAGCCTTTCATCTAAAGCCCACCTCTTGATGAATAATTAATTAAAAATATGAATTTTTATACTTTTATACCGAAAAAAAATTACCGTTTCACTGCCGAATGCGCTTCGATCGCTGCTTTCAGCATACTGACGGCCGACAGCATTTCTTCTTCAGAAACCGTAAGCGGCGGGAGCAGCCTGATGACATTCGGTCCGGCCGGAAGCACGAGAAGCCCGCGTTCCTGCAGATCTCCGATGATGCCGGACACGGGACCTGCGCATTCAATGCCGATCAATAACCCTTTTCCGCGGATTTCTTTTACAAAAGGCCCTGTCAGTTCATGGTTCAGCTGCGCTTTTAAAAATGATCCTTTGTCTGCCGCCGCCTGAAGAAAGTCCGGCTGAAACACAATATCCAAGGTTGCTTTCACAGCTGCCATGGCAAGCTTATTGCCGCCGAAAGTCGTACCATGCGTACCCGGCGTAAAGGCGTCTCCAAGCTTCTTTTTGCCGATCACGGCTCCGGCGGGAAAACCGTTTCCAAGCCCTTTCGCAGCAGTGATGATGTCCGGCGAGATGCCGAAATGCTCATAGCCGAATGCCTTGCCCGTCCGGCCGATTCCGGTTTGAATCTCGTCTGCGATAAGCAGCGCCTGTTTGTCTTTGCAAAATGTCTGTAAGGCTTCGATGAATTCCGGGTCGGCGGGATTGACTCCCCCTTCTCCCTGCACCGTCTCAAGCATGACGGCGGCGATATCATCCTCTTTTGAAAGCGTGCTGAATGCCGACGGATCATTGAACGGAAGATAGTGAAAGCCTTCAAGCATCGGTCCGAAACCGATCTTGATTTTGTCTTGTCCGGTGGCGGCCATCCCCGCATAGGTCCGTCCGTGAAAGGATTGATGAAATGTTACAATTTTTGTCTTTCCCGTTGCTTTACGGGCAAGCTTAATGGCGCCTTCATTCGCTTCGGCTCCGCTGTTGCAGAAGAAAACGAGATCTCCCGCGCTATGTTCGGCAAGCTTTGCCGCGGCTTTTTCCTGAAGATCATTTTCAAACAGATTGGAAACGTGCCATACGCTGTCAAGCTGTTCTTTCACTGCTTCTGTGACCTCATCATGACAATGGCCGAGATTGGAAACGGCGATGCCCTGAATAAAATCGAGATACGTTTTTCCGTTTTCATCCTCTGCAATTGTCCCTTTCGCTTTTTTGATATCGATGGGCCAGCGGCTGTAGGTTTGAAATAGACTGCTCATGACACGCTCTCCTTTTCTTTGACGATTTTTGTTCCTTGGAAGGCTTGATCGGTGAAAAACGCTCCTTTTCCGTTTACGATCAGCACTTCCTCGACGTCTTCACTCAGTGCCGATAATGCCGAGTTTACCTTCGGAATCATCCCTCCTGAAATCACGCCGTCATCTATGAGGGCCTGAATCTCTTGCGGCGTCAAAGTATCCAGCCTGTTCTCTCCGTCCATAATTCCTTCGACATCCGTGACAAATAAAAGTTTATCGGCGTGTAAGGCTGAAGCGACGGCCGATGCCGCTGCGTCTGCGTTGACGTTCAGCGTTTCGAAATCACTTGTCATGGAAAGCGGAGCGATAACGGGAATGATGCCTTCTTTCATTAATGCGTGAATGATTGACGGATCGGTTTTTTGTATTTCGCCGACTTCTCCGTATTTGTCTTGATTAAGGTAAGATGCTTGAAGGAGACCGCCGTCCTTTCCTGATATTCCCGCGGCTTTCAGCCCGTTTTTCGCGAGTTCGGTTACGAAAAATTTATTGATCGTCCCTGACAAGACCATTTCCGCTGTTTCCAGCACCGGTTTGGTCGTTTTCCGCTGTCCATTGACAAATTCCGTTTCAATCTGCAATGTTTTCAGCATTCTTGAAATGTCCGGGCCGCCTCCATGGACGACGGCAATGTTCCAGCCCGATTGCATAAGCTCTTTTACATTTTGAAAAAAATCGGCGGATAACTCGCGGATTACGCTTCCGCCGCACTTAAAAACGATGGTTTTCTTCATGCCGCTCCCCTTTGTTATGTGCGATAGCTCGCATTGATTTTGATATAATCATAGGTTAAGTCACAGCCCCATGCCCGGCCGCTGCCGGAGCCTTCCTGCAGGCGGACTGCAATCGTAATCTCATCACCTGATAAGTACTCCTTAGCATCAGTTTCCGAAAACGGCTGAGGTTCGTTGTTTTTAAACAGACACTGGCCGCCGAGGAAAACTTCCACTTGTTCGGCCGTTACGCTTGCCGCACTGTGCCCGATTGCGCCGATGATGCGCCCCCAGTTGGCGTCTGTGCCGTAAACGGCGGTCTTCACAAGGCTTGAACCGACGATTTTTTTGGCGATAATATTCGCCTCAAGGTTATTTTTCGCGCCTTCGACTCTGGCTTCAATTAATTTCGTCGCTCCTTCACCGTCTCTGGCAATATCTTTGGCAAGGTCTTCGCATACAAGCTTTAATCCCTTTTTAAAAGCCGGCCAGTCCGGGTGATCCTCCGCCAGGCAATCATTCCCCGCGCAGCCGTTCGCCATCACAAGCACCATGTCATTCGTCGATGTTTCTCCGTCAACGGTGATTTGGTTAAATGAAACATCCGTAATCTCTCTGAGCGCGTTTTTGAGCGCCTGTTCTTCCACGGCCGCGTCCGTTGTGACAAAGCCGAGCATTGTCGCCATGTTGGGGTGGATCATGCCGGAGCCTTTCGCCGCTCCGCCGATCGTGATGATGTCTCCGCCGATCACCAGTTCATAACACGTCTGTTTCGTCACTGTATCCGTCGTCAAAATGGCTTCTTCAAATGCTCCGGACACGGACGGCGCTTGACCGAGCTGTTCAATGCCCGCTTGAATTTTTTTCATATCTAAAAGCTCGCCGATCACCCCGGTTGACGAAACCGCAACAAGCTCCGGCTCAATGCCGAGCTGGCTCGCGAAGCCGTCCCGCATTTCATAGGCGTCCTTTAATCCTTGGTCTCCCGTACAGGCGTTGGCAATCGCGCTGTTGACAATAACCGCCTGAAGCACACCCTCTTTTTTCAAGCTGGCTTGCGTCACTTTCAGCGGCGCTGCCTGAAAATGGCTCTGCGTATATACCGCTGCACTGACTGCAGGCGCTTCGCTGATAATCGCTCCGAGATCTTTTTTTGAATAGCGCAAACCGCAGTGCACGCCCTTTGCCTCAAACCCTTTCGGCGAGGATACGCCGCCTTTTATTTTCGTGATTTCCTCACTCAGCTGAATCATATTTTCGAATCCCTCTTTCGTTCTATGGATAGACTGGCGTCATCGTAAGTCCCGTTTCTTCCTGCCAGCCATTCATGATATTTAAATTTTGAACCGCCTGCCCTGCGGCGCCTTTCATCAGATTATCTATGACAGAAACGATGGTGGCACGGTTTGTTCTTTCGTCCACAGTGACACTGATATCACAAAAATTGCTGCCGTATACCTCTTTCGTCGCCGGAAATTCACCTTCCGGCCTGATTCTGACAAAATATGAATCTTTGTAGAATTCGGAATACAATTCTCTTACCTGTGCAGCAGACATACCCGGGGGAGCCTCCGTATACATCGTCGCCATAATGCCCCTTGTCATCGGCGCCAAATGAGCGGAAAACGTGATCGGGCCTGTGCCGGGCTGCCAAGCCGCTAATTGCTGTTCAATTTCCGGAGTATGCTGATGCTCATTAACCTTATAAATTTTGAAATTATCATTCAGCTCAGAATAATGAGTGCCCATGGATGCTTTTCGGCCGGCGCCGGATACGCCTGTTTTCGCATCAACAATCAGAAATGAATCTTGTAAAAGCTTATTCTTCGCCAGCGGGGCGAGCCCGAGCAGCACAGCCGTCGGAAAACATCCCGGATTGGCAATCAGCTTTGCAGTCTGAATCTCTTCTTTTTGCAGTTCAGCTAAACCGTAAACCGCGCTTTGAATCGTTCCTTTCGGAGCGCCCTTCCGCTTATACCACTTTTCATACACGGCCGGGTTTTGAATCCGCAGATCGCCGGATAGATCAATGACCGGGATGCCCGCCTCCGCCAGCTTGGGCGACCACTCTCCGGAGACGCCGGGCGGCGCGGCTATGAACATGACATCAATTTCGTTTCGGATCGTTTCTATATGAAGCGGCTGAAGTGATTGTGACGCTATATTCCTCAAATGCGGATATGAAGCGGCATATTCTTTTCCTTCGTCGCTCGATGAATATAATATACAATCCTCTGCATAAGGGTGATGGTTAAGAATCCTGACAAGTTCGGCGCCTCCATAACCAGTAGCGCCTATAATACCTATTTTCAACGGGTTCACCTTCTTGGTTTTTGTGAAATTATTTAACATTATAACATGAATAAAAATTAATTCAATTGTATATTTAATATTTTTTCATTCATTTTCCATCTGTTTTCGCTGACAAAAAAACCCCCTCTCGTTCGAGGGAGTTCCATAAGAAAAACAGGCTGATCGGATCAGCCTGTTTTCTTCAGCATCATCAGCCCGCTTATAAAAAACAGCACGGAGCTGGCGTAAAAAATAATATAAACCGTAAAGAAATCAGCGAGAAACCCGCCGAGAATAATGGCAGCAGCTGAAAATACGGCCGTCCAGAAATGATAGCTGCCGACTTTTTTTCCCCGCTCCCCGCCGTCGGTGTAATCGGCGATCATGATTTTCTCGCCGTGTTTTTGCATCGCGCCAAACAGGCCCAAAAGCACCTGCACAACATAAACCTGGTGCACGCCGGTAATGTGCGGGAGCGTCAGAAGAAGCACCGCCATCCCCCACGAATTTGCCATAAGGAACCAGCGGGGGTCCAGTCTTGCCGACAGCCGGCCGAGCAGCGGATGAATCAATGCGCCGCTCAGGCCGAACAAGCCGTATGAGAGACCGAATTGCGTGTAGCTGGAACCGATGTTTTTAATAAATAAAATATAAAACGGAAAGATCAGGCTGCCGGCAAAAAAGACACTGCTCTGAGACAGGATCAGCCATTTTAAATGGTTGTGTTTCATGATTTGTACCTCTGATAAAAATAATTCATAAACAAGTCATCCGGATCATATTTGTGTTTTTTCTGAAAGAACATATCGCTTTTCGGATATGCCTCACGCATCTGCTCTTTCGTTTGATACAGCATATACGGGAGATAATAACTGCCGCGGTGGCGCAATGCCGTATCCGTCATTTTTCTGACAATCCGCGCCGCACTCGCCTGGCTGTCTTTTGAAAACCCTTCATTGATTAAAAGAACGAGTGAAAACATGTCTTCCTTTGCGTATGACAGATCGGCTTTTTCATTTTTTTGCACGTAGCGGATCGTAATATTTACGAGATTGAGATCTTCATGTGACAGCGTCTTGCGTAAGTCATGAATGTACGGCGCAAATTCGCCGACGGGTACGAAGTATTCTTGTAGCACGTCGGTGTTGTCCGTGTTTTCATATTCCAAAAATTTCGATTCTGACCGCATGACATTGTTCCTGGAGACTTTCACGCCGTTTTGGCTGAGAAAATAAGACTGCTGAGTTGACCAGAACCAATTTCTTCCCCAGTCATACCGGCGGGAGAGGCCGAGCGCGAATTTCGTCAGCGCCGGATGCTCATCTTCTTTCAGTTCATTGTGCCGCTTGAATTCTTTCTGATTGTCTGAGATTGTGTAATCAGTCACATACATGTCATGCAAAAAGCCTTTATCCCCTGTTGCGATCCGCGCGAGATGCATGCGCACGGCGGGGTTGCGCTGAACATGCTGCGTAAAATATTGACTGTATGTATCAGCGTTCATGCGTTTCGTTTTCATTTCATAAAGCTCATCATCCGTCAGCTCAATATCCGCGTCAAGGATGACGCCGAACAGGCCGTAGCCGCCGATGACGGCTGAAAACAGGTCATCTTTCGGAGTAACGGTGATGACTTTGCCGTCCGCCTTTAAAAGATGAAACGATTTGACCGTATCAATCAGCGAACCGTACCGGATATCCCGGCCGTGGGCGTTGGCGCTCAGTGAGCCGCCGATCGTAAAAATGTTTTGCGATTGCATGACTTTTACCGCGAGCCCGTACGGATTGACATAGCGCTGAATATCATTCCACGTCGCTCCCGCCTGCACTCTGATGATTTTTTTCTTTCGGTCGAGACCGAGTATTTTGTTGTAGCCCGTCATGTCGAGAACGATACCGTCTTCATAATACGTCTGGCCGCCCATTGAGTGCTGGGCGCCTGCGATTGAGATCTTCAGATGCTTTCTCTTTGCTTCCTTAATCGTTTCGACCAATGTTTCTTTCTCTTTTCCTTTGACCGTCTGCTTAATTTTCACGGGCATGAGACGGCTGACATCCGTCATTGTCCCTGCCTGCTGCTCCGGCTCTTTGTGAAAAGCGGAAACAGCGAACAGCGCCGTATAAACAAGAATGCTAAGGATAATGAGAAGTAATTTTTTCTTCATGGATTCCTCCCTCGCATGCAGCCGGTCTATTATATCATGCCTCACGTCCGTTTTTTTCCTTTTTAACCCGATACCGGAAAACACACGGCATAAAAATACACAGAAATCCTTAAAATGATTTTTTGGTCAGTATATAATCGATATATACGCAGATGTATTACCAAAGGGATTGTTTAAAACAAACATGTTAAATGAGGTGGGGAAAATAAACATAAAAGGAATCAATCATCTTCTTTTTTCTGTTTCAAATTTGGAAAAATCTATAGAATTTTATGAGAAAGTATTTCATGCACAACTCCTGGTTAAAGGGCAAAAGACAGCATATTTTGATCTGAACGGGCTTTGGCTTGCACTTAACTTAGAGGCGGATATACCAAGAAATGAAATACATAAATCCTACACACATATGGCTTTTTCAATTGATCCAAAAGATTTTGATGCAATACATCAAAGATTAAAAAATCTAAATGTAAATATATTAAATGGACGTCCAAGAGATAAACAAGATCAAAAGTCAATTTATTTTACTGATCCCGATGGGCATAAATTTGAATTCCACACAGGTACACTCCAAGACAGACTGTCCTATTACAAAAAAGATAAACCTCATATGAAATTTTATATATAAAGGTTTGTTTGCGATCCAAAACAAACCCTCACTGTCGCTTATATGCAGACAAAAAAAAGCACCTCCAAACTTTAGGATGTACCTAAAATCCGAGGTGCATTTTCTTATTACTGAATCCCTAATGCGATTTTTGCGTAGCGTGACATTTTGTCTCTTGTCCACGGCGGATTCCAAACGATGTGGACCTCCGTCTCTTTTACATCCGGAATGTCGGCGAGCGCTTTTTTCACCTCGTCGACGATGATCGGAGCGAGCGGGCACCCCATTGATGTCAGTGTCATCGTAACGTGCGTCAGACCGTCGTCATCCATATCAACGTCGTATACAAGGCCGAGATTGACGATATCGACGCCGAGCTCAGGGTCAACAACCTGCTCCAAGGCGCCCATGATGTTTTCTTTTAATGCTTCTTCCACGTTCCATCACTCCTTTTTCCTCAGTATAACGTAAAAGCGGGTTTTGTTAACACCTTTGTGCTTTATAAATGCTTATCGAACCAGGCGACGGTTTCTAAAACGGCGTATCTCGGGACTTTATGGTCAGCCCGTTCGTCTTTCAGAAACTGAAGATGGTCAGGCCGGCTGCTGTAATGAGGTTTAATCGTTTCATAAAAGCCGCGGGTCGGTGCATACGGAACGACTTTGTCTTGAACGCCGTGCCAGAACAGCAGCGGGCGGCTCCGGAGTTTTTCCGGTTCCAGACTGAGATCAAACGGTTTGAGCCGCGCAAACAGTTCATCGACCTGTTCTTTTGTGACGTCAATGTCGATGTCCTGCTTTTGAATGTGGTCAATCTGCTGCTGAAAAAACGCCGTATAGTTCGGGCTTCCCATCAGGCTGACACCGGCTTTGACCCAATCATATGCGGCCATCGCGCCGAATGTCGTAATTCCGCCCATTGACGTGCCCGCAAGACCGATCCGCCCGTCTTCAATCAGACCGCGCGCTTCAAAATCCTTTTTCAGCACGTCAAGCTCCTCGATTTCATTTAATACAATGTCCCAAAAATGGACGGCGAGCTCTTCTGCTGACAGCTGTTCAGCGCGTTCACCGTGGTAAAGAGCTTCCGGCAGCACGGCTCTGAAACCCTTTTCAGCAAGCAGGTAAGCGAAATGAAGATTATGCTCCTTCGCGCTTGTAAAACCGTGAATAAAGAAAACAAGGGGAGCGGGACGGTCCCGATTTTCTTCTTTTACAATATGTAAAAACGGAATGCCTGATACGGTTTGATGATCAATAAGAATCACGTTGACTCCCTCCTTAGGATAACCATAATCATAAGTGTAACATGTAGACAATAAAGATGGTAAAAAGCTACACTGTACATAAGAGAAAAACAGCAAATTATATGACAAAAGGAGTTATTTATGGAGACAAAACCTTACCTCATCGCCTTAGATCTGGATGGAACCTTATTAAAAGATGATAAAACCATTTCCCCTGAAACGGCACGGATGATTCAGACGCTGAAAGAAGCGGGCCATCATGTCTGCATCTCAACCGGCCGCCCTTTCCGTTCCAGTTCGATGTATTATGACGAGCTCGGGCTGACAACGCCGATTGTCAATTTTAACGGGGCGTTTGTCCACCACCCGAAAGACGAGTCATGGGGACGCTACCACACGTCTTTATCTGTCGATGTGGTCAGACAGCTTGCCGAACTTACAGAGACCTATCAAATACATAATGTGCTCGCTGAGATCATTGATGATGTGTACTTCCATTATCATGATGAGCATTTAATTGAGGCGTTTCATATGAATACGGCGAATGTCACATTCGGCGATCTGCGCGAAACGGTCCAAGAGGATGTGACGTCCGTATTGATTCACGCGAAGGAAGAGGACGTCGCGGACATACGCGCGCATTTATCCGATGTGCACGCCGAGGTCATTGACCACAGAAGATGGGCGGCTCCTTGGCATGTGATTGAAATTATTAAACACGGGATGAATAAAGCGGTCGGCCTGAAGAAAATCAGCGACTATTACCAAGTGCCGAGAGAACGGATCATCGCGTTCGGCGACGAAGACAACGATCTTGAAATGCTCCGATTTGCCGGGTGCGGCGTAGCGATGGGAAACGGCACGGATGAAGTCAAACAGGCCGCCGACCGCATCACGGGATCAAATGAAGCGGACGGAATCGCCGAGTTTTTAAAATCCTATTTCTCCCTGTGAGGTTTTGCCGCTCATAACACAAAGCCTTCCGCCCATACTAAAACAGACGACTCATCTCGTCTAAATATGGAAGGGGGACATTGCAATGGGTAAACGAAACAAATCAAAACGGTTTATTCAGCAAGGCAAGGACTCTGTCAGTCTTCATGACGCAAGATTTCCATATCGGTCTACATTAGAGGAAGCACAGCATGATGCAGCAAAAGATTCGGCTGAAAGGCAGGTTGACTTTTAATGAGAAACGAACTGTTTTCTCAAGCCAAGTCATTTGTCCAGCAGGCCGTCATGATTGCTAACGGTTTCGAAGACGGCGATCAGGAAAAAGCTGTCTCACGCGCCAAAAATGCCGTATCTTCCGCGTACGCCAATTCGACAGATGCAGAACGTCAGCAGCTGCACCAATTTCAAGATCAGCTGGAGAAATTGCAATAAAAAAAGGCGCCCCGTTTAGACGAGGGCGCCGCTTTTTTATTTTACTTCAAATGTTTTTACCGTTTTCAGCCTTTTTCCGATCTGATCGGACTTCCCTAAAAACGTCACCGTCACCGTGTATGTTCCCGGACCGGGCACGTTCTTCCACACATCTGAAAAGTCATACGTTTCATTCGGCATTAAGGTCACAGTCTGAAACGCCTGAGTAAACATTTTGTCTTTTGAATAGCGATACAGTTCTTTGTTATGTTGGTCATGTACGGTCAATTCGAATTTCTGCCCTGAGCTGAATGTGAAATCGATCGGGCTTTCGCTCTTGTTTTTTAAAGACATTTGAAATTCGATCTGCTGATCCGTCTGCACAGGGTTTACGGCTAATTCCGCTTGCTGTTCATTCATCTCTCCGGATACCTCCTCAGCGGGCTCCTTCTGCCCGGATTGACTGCTGCATCCGATCAATAAAATGACCGGTAATAACAGGCCAAACAGCCACTTCATTCTATCCGCTCCTATCAGTCTTTCCTGAAGAAACCAAAGATCCCCGTCGTTTGCACGATGTTTGTGAAGGCTTTCGGGTCGACTTCTTTCACGATTTTCTCAAGGTCATACAATTCGTACCGCGTAATGACGATGATCATCATTTCTTTCTGTTCGTTTGTGTAAGCGCCTTTTGCCGGCACCGTCGTAATGCCGCGGACCATTTTCCCGTAAATCGCTTCTTTGATTTCATCGGCTTTTTTTGTAACGATCATGGCGGTCAGTTTCATGTGGCGGGTGTGAATGGCGTCAATCACCCTTGTTGTGACATACAGAGCGACAAGGGTATATAATGCTTTCTCCCATCCTTGCAATAATCCTGCCGTCAAAATGATAATCCCGTTCAAAATGAAGAAATATGTGCCGACCGGCTTATCCTTCCATTTGGCCAGCACCATCGACACGATATCAAGACCGCCTGTCGAAGCGCCGAATTTCAGCGTTAAACCGATGCCGATAGCTGAGATGACTCCTCCGAATACGGTATTCAGAAGAATATCGTGCGACAGTCTCATTTCCGGGAGAATTCCCATAAAGACGGACGTCATCGCTACGCTTAATATGCTGTATACAGTGAATGATCTGCCGACTTTCAGCCACCCTAACACACCGATGGGAATGTTTAAGAGGAACATGAGAACTCCTGTCGAAATATAAAAGGGGGCGTATTGATCAACGACGCTTGACAGCAGCTGGGCGACACCGGTAAAACCGCTGGCATATACATTCGCCGGTATCAGGAATAAATTCAGTCCCGCCGCATACAGAAACGCGCCGATGACGACGATTGCTAATTTTTTTGCTTGTTCTAGTACCATGGCTTGCTCCTCCGCTCATTTTCATTATTAGCTTTTCCCTTAAAACAAAGTTTTGAACACTATTTTGCCACATTTATATGATATAGTTGGCATCACTCTCACCAATCGGAAAGAAGGGAATTATGATGACAGTTCACCTTATTGCTGACAGCGCCTCTGACCTGCCGAAATCTTATATTGAAGAAAACCGGATCGGGTTCATTCCGCTGCACGTAACACTTGACGGAAACGAATATGAGGACACGGTCACCATTCAGGCGGATCATATATTTCAAGCGATGCGGGACGGGAAAGTTCCGAAAACATCCCAGGCATCACCGGATACGATAAAAAAAGTATTTTTACAATACGCGGAACTGGGAGAACCGGCGATATACATCGCCTTTTCCTCAGGTCTTTCCGGCACCTATCAGACGGCCGTAATGATCGCCAATGAAGTAAAAGAGGAATTTCCCGATTTTGATTTAAGGATTGTAGATTCCAAATGCGCTTCATTGGGCTGCGGCCTCGCGGTGATGCACGCGCAAACACTCTGTGTTAACGGGAATACAATACAAGAAATCGAAACGTCTGTAAAGAGCTTTTGCGCACGGATGAAACATATATTTACGGTCGATGATGTCGCTTATCTCGCGCGGGGCGGCAGAATTTCAAAAACGTCCGCTTTTGTCGGGGGGCTTTTGAACATCAAACCGATTCTGCATGTGGATGACGGCAGACTCGTGCCGCTCGAAAAATTGCGCGGACAAAAGAAACTGTTTAAACGGATTATAGAAATGATGAAGGAAGAAGGCGGCGATTGGGCGGATCAAACCGTGGGGATCAGCTATGCAGATAACGAGGAGACGGCGCTTCGAATGAAGGAAATGATTGAAGAAGCGTTCCATCCGAAAGAGATTATTCTTCATTCAATTGGCTCTGCGATCGGCGCGCACTCCGGGCCGGGCACGCTCGCGATTTTTTTCCTGAAGCCATAATTTCAATGCGGGCGGGCATCCTAACGGACAGAAGGGAGGCTTTGCCGCATGAAAGATGATGACAAAAAACCGTTGGACAATAACGCCGTAAATCAGAAAAAGAACCGGCTTGCCGAAAAAAACCGGCAGGCGGGAAAAAACCAGAATTCCAAAAAACCGGACCATCTGTAAAAGCAAAACAGCCCTCTTGTCTTAGAAGAAAGAGGGCTGTTTTTTGTTCTATATGCGTCTAACATCACTTATCACGAATCCGCTTTCAGGCAATGCCGGCATTCTGGACAGGCTGAAGCTCAAATCTTGGGACGGAACATCGTACTCTATTTCATTGGCAAGAAACGCAAGGGAAGTTTTCATGACTTCCACGGTCATTCCCTCACCCGGACAGCGGTGGCCGTTAGCCGGATCACCTCCGCCCTGGGGAATGAAATCAAATTTATTTTCCTCCCGCCCCTGAAAACGTTCCGGGCGAAATTCATTCGGATTCTCCCAAAGCCGGGAATCATGGTTTGTCCCATATAGGTCAAGCATGACGGAGGCACCCTTTTTAAACTCACAGTTCTTCCATACAAAATCTTTTTTCACAACGGCTCCTAAAAACGGGGCAAACGGGTAATACCGCCGAACTTCATGTGCAAATCTTTCGGCCTCCTGATCATCTCTCGATCTCAGTTTGCCCCGATATTCAGGGTAATCATGCAATGCAAGAGCTGAAAACGTAATAAAGTAAGAAATGGCGGCAATCGGGCGCAGAACATTAATAAGCTCAACAGCAGCCATGTGAGAATCAAGTCTGTTCCCGTCAAGTTCTGTATGTAAAGCCATTTCATACAAGGCTGAGCCCTCCGGCGTTTGCAGCTTGTCGGACCGCACATCCTCAATGACCTCCTCTATCCATTTCTCCGTTTTCAGCCTCGCCCTTCTGCCTTTCCAATGACGCGGTCCGACAGCGCCGAATGCGTCTACCATATCGGTGAAATCCTCCGCCCGCTCTTTCACTTCTGAGTCTTTCAGCGGGACGCCGGCCCACTCACAGGCAGCCCGGCACAGCACTTTCTTCGCTTCATCAAAAAGGACAATTCGGTTTGAACCCTCCCACATTTCCGCAGATGCTTTCCACTGTTTTGCCACCGCTTCCGCAAGCCGTTTTTGCCGGGGCGGCGTCATCAGTGACATAAATAGAAGCTTCCTGTGCTTATGCCGTTCACCGTCCATTGCCTGGATTGCCCCTGTTCCGAATAACGTTTTCTGCACCCGTTTGGGGAGGGCCTGCTGCCGCTGAAATCGTTCTGTGTCATAAAAAAGCTTTGCGGCTTCCGCTCCGCTCATACAAATGAATGTCTTCCCTAATAAACGGGCGCGAAACACATCTGAGCGATAATTCTCCGCTCGTTTTTTCACAAATACATAACCATCGCGTAATAAAGCCAGACTATTATCAAGACCCTTTTCCTGCGGAATTTGTTCATCCATCCCGATTCCTCCCTTCTTTTTTCACCTTTCACGAAAAAGAATAAATATAAACACATATATATTCAGTATTTGTGTTTCATTCAGAAGTTACTCATGTCAGGCTGCAAAAATCAGGGGCGGGGCAAAAGCCCGTTACAAAGTAAACCGGCGGACCTGATCGTTTAACCGCTCTGTCAGGCTCACCAGATTATTGACGCTTTCCGCCATTTTATGAAAAGAAGACAGCTGCTCAAGCGCGGAGGCAGAAATCTCTTCGCTTCCCGCAGCCGTTTCCTGAACGACGGCGCTGATGCTTTCGGCATGATGCAGCACTTGCTCACCAAGCTGTTTCGATTCGATGATCCGTCCGTCCAATTGAGTAAGCTCCGCTTTAATATGGGCGGCTTTTTGTTCAATATGGGCGAATGATTCTGACGTTTTCTCCATCAGCTCCTGCTGTCTGTCCGCTAAAGCGACGCCGGTCGTGACAGCTCCGGTAATAGACGTGATGCCGTCTTCAATTTGCTTTACCATATCGAAAATCTGCGCGGTCGCTTTGGCTGATTCGTCTGCGAGCTTCCGTATCTCCTCGGCAACGACGGCAAATCCTTTTCCGGCCTCGCCTGCTCTGGCCGCCTCGATTGCGGCGTTTAATGACAGCAGATTGGTCTGGCCCGCAATGTCAGAAACGGTCTGCGCCATCATACTGATGCCTGCCGCATGCTCTATGAAGAGATCGGCGGCTTCGGAAATCTCTTTTGATGTCTCATTGCTTTTATCAATGGCTTGCTTGGTTTCGGCTAAAGCACCGCGCCCCGCAGCCACCGCCGCAATCGTCTCTTCACTGCTTCTCGTCGTTTGTTTTGAACGTTCGGCGTTCGCCTTTGAATGTTCATCCATTTGTTCAATGAATTGCACCGCATGCTGCAGATCTTCTGAAATGGTTTGGGAGCCTTGCGCCATTTCTTCCGTCGACACGGACACCTGCTCGGTCATGTCCTTCAGCGTCTGGTTTTCCTTCGTCAAACCTTCCGCGAAAGTCTCGACTTCACGGCCGACCTCTCCGATCGCCTGAATTAAGGTGCGGAGCTGTTCAGCCATCATTCCGAATGAGTCATTCAGCTCTTTCAGTTCGTCCTTCCCTTTATAATCAAGCATTTCAACAGCAAGATTCCCTCCTGCAATACGACGGGCATTTTCAGCCATACGGCGGATCGGCCCTGCGATTCTCTTCGTCAGCCTGATGGAAGATATGACGGTGACGGCAAGTATCACGATGGTCAGCACGGCTGCGCTGTAAACGATAAACTGAATCTGGTCAGCCGTCTGCTTCTGCATGTCTTCATAATAATCCCGGCTTTTCAGATTCAGCATATAAATATCATTCAGAAGACCGTTGATGCGGGCCGCCGTCCTTGTCGCTTCAGCCGGGCTTTTCGAATCAAGAGCAGCGTCCGCCTCCGCCTGCCATGTTTCGTATTTTTTGGCGAGTTTGTCATAAGCGGCTTTGTCCGCATCGTCCGTCATCGTTTTTTTGAGCGCCGCCAGTTTGTCTGAGCTGCTTTTCATATAGCTTCGCACATCTTCTTTCTGGGCGTCTGCGAGCGTATAGGAATAGCCGGTGATGCTTTCTTTTAACGTATTAAGGTCAGCTTTTGCTTCCTGGACGTTTAACAGCGCGTCCACTTCATCTTCATTTGAAGCCTGAATCTTCATCATGTTTACGATGGTAAAGCCGATGACGGCGGCGAAGCAAATCATCGTAACGGCTGCGTTAACGAGCAGCCTTGTCCGTAATGTCACTTCAGATCGCCTCCTTTTTCAATCAGACTGTTTTTCATATCCGTGATCTTTTTCGTCAGCCCGCCTGCGTTTTTGACAACTCTGATCTTAGCTAAGTCCATGCCGTTTTCCTTCAGTCCGTAAACGATCTCTCCGCTTTTGATCTCCTTGTTGTCTGTTAAATCTTTCGCCAATTCATAGATGACTTGGTCGACGTTTTTCACTAAAGAAGAGATAACGGCGTGCTCGGCGGTGTAATATTGATCGCTGTCAACACCGATGGCATATACTTTTTGCGCCTCCGCTTCTTTCAGAGCGCCGACACCCGTGAAGCCGGCCGCCGTAAACAGGACATCGGCTTTTTTTCGGATCATGTTTTGGGCGATGCCCTTCCCGAGCTTATCATCATCAAACGTCCCGCTGATGTCCGACAGCACGCGGATTCTCGGTTTGACTGATTCCGCCCCTTTCAGATAGCCTTTTTTAAACCGTTTAATGACGTCGGCATCTGAACCGCCGATAAATCCGATCGTGCCGGTTTTGCTCGTCATGGCCGCCAGCGCTCCGGCTAAGAAGCTTCCTTCATCCTCTTTAAACGTGACGGAGGTGACATTATCCAGGTCTGATACGGAATCAATCAGCACAAACCGCTGCTTCGGATATTTTTTGGCGACCTTTTCTAAATCCGCCTGCATGCTGTAACCGAGCCCCACCACAAGATCATTGCCTTCCCGGACAAGCTGTGTCAGTCCTTTTTCGTATGTACCGGTATCTTTTATTTCCCGATAGTCAAATGTGATGCCGAGCTCGTCTCTCGCTTTCATCAAACCTTGAAAGCCTGAATCATTAAATGATTGGTCGCCGAGGCCGTTGTCTGTCAGCATGATACCGATTGTTTTCGTTTTGTCGGCCGCCGGTTCCTCAGATTTGCCGGCACATCCCGCCGTGCTGAGCGCAAGCAGCAGTACAGCCGCAAATATCGCCATTTTTCTCATTGAAACTCTCCTTTTGTTTTTTTCTATAGTTATATATCGGTTCGGATGTCAGAATATTTTATTTCAATAAAATATGTATGTTCGGCAGGGTGATAAACAAATGAGGGCCATAGGAGCTTTTGAGAAAATAAAAAACATCGGTTTTGGTTCACCGATGTTTTTGCAGAACATTTATTGTTTTTCGTATGTCCAGCCGTCTTCCTGATACACTTTGCCGTTTTTCATCAGGTGCCCGAGCGCCCGCTTAAAGGCGGCTTTGCTTAAATGAAACCGTTCGCGGATATCGTCAGGATGGCTTTTGTCTCCGTATGGCATCGCGCCGTTTCTTGATCTCAGATAGGTCAGAATCTCTTCCGCGTCAACCGAAAGCGCATCCTGCTTTCTCGGCAGCAGAGACATGTTGACCGAGCCGTCTTCCTTCACCTCGATGACACGCCCTGTCACGCGGCTGCCGAGTCTCGGCTCATCTTTTCTTTCTGAAGGGTGAATAAACGCGCGGATGCCTTCATCGGTAATCAGAAAAGAGCCTGATGCGATCAGTCTGTACACCGTACCCGTCAGGTCTTTATTCATGACGTCTTCCTCTGCATCCGTAAATAATTCACTGATGATATCTTCAGGCGCCGGCTTGGCAAACATGCGCCCGCGGCTTGTCACCTTCAGCATGCAATACAGTCTGTCTCCTTTTTGCGGCCAGACGGATTTGTACGGAGGCAGGTGCTCCGTTGCGACGAGCGCGTCTTTTGACAGACCGACGTCGACGAATACGCCCATATCTTCCACAGCGTCCGTCACTTCCACCCATCCGTAGTCATAAAAGCTGATGAGCGGCTTTTTCATCGTCGCCGCGAGTCTTTCCTGATGATCGACGTAAATAAATACGTCCACTTCATCTTTGTCTTCGATATCCTCTGTGATTTCACTGTTATGTAAAAGAACCGTATCCTCGCCGTCGGTTAAAAAATAACCGAAATCGGTTTGGTGATCTATACTAAGCGTGAGCTGCTGCCCTGGTCTCATGTTATCGTCCTTCCTGATTCGCCCGTATGAGGCTGATGTTTTTCTCATTTTTTCCAATATGCATAAATTCATGCCTTATGCTGTTGGACATTTCTCTTTATTCTACTATAATCAACTCATAAGTGAAATGTTATAGGAGGTTTTCTCATGGCAAAAGAAAGTTCTTTTGATATTGTATCCAAAGTTGAATTTCCCGAAGTGCAGAATGCGATTCAGATGACGCTGAAAGAAATCGGCACGCGCTATGACTTTAAAGGATCGAAAAGCGATGTAACTTTAGAAAAGGAAGAACTTGTCCTGATTTCTGATGACGAGTTTAAACTGAATCAGCTCAAAGATGTGCTGAGCGGCAAGCTGATCAAACGGGACGTGCCGACGAAAAACATTGAATACGGCAAAATCGAAAATGCCTCGGGAGGCACGGTGCGCCAGCGCGCGAAGCTTGTACAGGGCATTGATAAAGACAACGCCAAAAAAATCAACGCGGTGATTAAAAACTCCGGCTTGAAGGTCAAGTCGCAGATTCAGGACGACCAAGTGCGCGTCACCGGAAAAAATAAAGATGATCTGCAGCAGATTATTGCAGCCGTCCGCGGAGCAGACCTGCCGATTGACGTTCAATTTATTAATTTTAGATAAATTATGTGATTCCTATTGATTATTGTCTCTATTTTCGGTAAATTTGGAGAAAGGGATTTTCACAGTTAAGTTTTGGAAACCCATGACAATTACATGAACGTTCTTATCAAGAGAAGCCGAGGGACTGGCCCGACGACGCTTCAGCAACCGGTGTAATGGTTTAACCCAAACCATGACCAAGGTGCTAAATCCAGCAAGCTAAAAACAGCTTGGAAGATAAGAAGAGAGACAAATGATTACAAAGTCTTCTTCTTAAGAAGACTTTTTTTATTTCTCTTTTTTCCTTGCTGAATGTGACGAAGGAGGCAAACAATGGGACTATTACAAGACTTAAAAGAACGGATTTTAATCGGTGACGGCGCGATGGGCACTCTCCTCTATTCCTACGGCATTGACAGATGTTTTGAGGAACTGAACGTATCAAAGCCCGAAGAAATCAAGCGGATACATAAGGCTTACGTGGAAGCCGGGGCAGACATCATCCAGACAAATACGTACGGCGCGAATTTTATTAAGCTCTCAAGATACGGACTTGAGGATGAAACGAAAAAAATCAATCAGGAGGCGGTCAGAATCGCGCGCGCTTCCTCAGGCGGCGCTTATGTATTGGGAACGATGGGCAGCATCCGCACCTTTAACAAAAACGCCTACAGCCTGGAGGAGATTAAACGCAGCTTTCGGGAGCAGCTTTATTTATTGCTGCACGAAGAGCCGGACGGCCTGCTTCTGGAAACATACTATGATTTAGAAGAGGCCCGCGAAGTGCTGAAGATAGCGAGAAAAGAAACGGAACTTCCGATTATGCTGAACGTATCCATGCACGAACAGGGCGTGCTGCAGGACGGAACGCCGCTTCGGGAAGCACTCAGGTCCATTGCCGATCTCGGCGCTGACATAGCGGGAATCAATTGCCGGCTCGGCCCGTACCACATGATTGAAGCGCTCACCGAAGTGCCGATTTTCCGTGACGCTTATTTATCGGTCTATCCGAACAGCAGCCTTCCGTCTTTAGAAGAAGGCCGGCTTGTTTATGATACGGACGATGCCTATTTCCGGGAGAGCGCCGTACAGTTCCGCACTCAGGGCGCGCGCATTATCGGCGGCTGCTGCGGTACGACGCCAAACCATATCAGAGCCATGGCTGAAGCGGTTCGCGGCCTTTCCCCCGTCACTGAGAAAGAAGTGAAAATCAGACGGGAAGAAGAAGTCATCTCAGTCCGCAACGAACGGACCGAGCCGGGTTTAAACGAAATCGCCGCTAAAAAACGGTCAATTATCGTGGAGCTTGATCCGCCAAAAAAATTGAATTTTGACAAATTTCTGCAAGCGGCGGCTGAATTAAAAGAAACCGGCATAGAAGCGCTGACGCTCGCTGACAATTCATTGGCGACACCGCGGATCAGCAATGCCGCCTGCGGTTCATTGCTGAAAGAGCGCCTTGATATCCGTTCTCTCGTTCACATTACATGCAGAGACCGCAACATCATCGGCCTTCAGTCACATTTAATGGGGCTGGATACGCTCGGGCTCACCGACATTTTAGCCATCACGGGCGATCCTTCAAAAATCGGCGACTTTCCGGGGGCTACCTCCGTCTATGATTTAACGTCCTTTGACTTGATCAGGCTGATTAAACAATTCAACGAGGGCATTTCTTTATCAGGGAAACCGCTCGGCAAGAAAACGAACTTTTCCGTAGCCGGAGCATTTAATCCGAATGTCCGCCATCTTGATAAAGCAGTAAAACGGCTGGAGAAAAAAATCGAGTGCGGAGCTGACTACTTCGTGTCCCAGCCTGTCTACTCGGAGCAGCAGCTCATTGACATTCATCATGAAACGAAGCATCTCAAAACACCGGTGTATATCGGAATTATGCCGTTAACGAGCAGCCGCAACGCAGAGTTCATTCATCATGAAATCCCGGGCATTAAGCTGTCAGACAGCATCCGCGAAAAAATGGCGCTCGCCGGCGAAGACAAGCGAAAGCAGAAAGCCGAAGGCCTCGCCATCGCCAAATCGCTTCTCGACACGGCGTGCGAACTGTTTAACGGAATTTATTTAATCACCCCGTTTCTCCGTTCTGATTTGACGTCAGAGCTTGCAGCTTATATTAAGCAAAAGGATGAAAAGCGGGCTGATGTATATTTGCATTGACGCGGAAGAGGCCGCCTGATATGACAGGCGGCTTTTTCATGGTACGATACAGAAAAAGAATCAAGCAAAGGAGGATTTTTTCATGGTTGAAGTAAAACCCATCACCGCAGAAGACACATACGCGATCAGACACAGCGTGCTGCGCCCCCATCAGACGATTGAGGATTGTAAATATGATCAGGACAGCGTCAAAGGAGCCTTTCATCTCGGAGGTTTTTACGACGGGACATTGATCAGCATCGCTTCTTTCTACCCGCAGAACCAGCAGGCTTTACAGGCAGCGCCCGCCTACCAGCTGCGCGGCATGGCGACGCTTGAGGAATACCGGACGCAAAAAGCGGGAAGCACGTTAATCGCCTATGCAGAACGGAAACTGGCAGATATGGGGGCGGCGCTTGTCTGGTGCAACGCCAGATGTCACGTAAAGGGATATTACGAAAAGCTCGGCTGGAAAAGCACGGGCAGCCCCTTTGACATACCCGGCATCGGCCCGCATGTGATCATGTATAAAGAACTCGCCTGAAACAGAAAAATGCCCTTGGGAACATGTCTCTAAGGGCATTACTTTTAATGTCACGTCTGCTTTTATATGCGACATTATTGACGCCCTCCCGCTTTTTTAATACCCTTTGTACATTACACAACAGCAAGGATGGCAGGCAGAAAACAATATCTGTCAATTGCCGTTTTCAGCTATTAATTCAGAAAAGGAAGTATGAGATGAATACGATCCAAAAACCGAAAATCCCGAAAGAATTGCCGGTGCTTTCTTTCACAGAAGCGCTTCAGGACGACCTCATCAAAGAAGTCGTCATAGAAAACGCCGTGATAAGCGGCAAACTGGACGGCCTGCGCGCCGAAAAAGTCATTTTCAGAAACACCGTTTTTACGGATGTCTCTTTCAGACATATGGAATATACGGATGTCCTGTTTGACAAATGTGATGTCTCAAACGCTGACTTCAGCGGAAGCATCATCCATAGAACGGCGTTTCAGCATTCAAAACTTCTCGGCTTGAATCTGGCGGATTCCGCCATGCGTCATGTACGGTTTGAAGACTGCCTCGCAAATTACAGCTCCTTCAGCTATTCCAATATGAAGCATGTCCGGTTTGACTCGTGCGGCCTTTCAGAAAGTGAGTGGAATGATGCCGTTCTTGAATACACAGATCTTGACGCCTGTGATTTGAACGGCTCAAATTTTATCGGCACGTCTCTTTTTAATATGGATATCAGCACGTGCACATTTGATCACCTGCACGTCTCACTTGAGAAGCTGAAAGGATGCCGCATCTCTCCGTCTCATGCCGTTACATTCGCAGAAGCGCTCGGAGCCATTGTGACGTGATCTTTTATTAAATGAAACGGCGGGCGATGTCCGCTATCGTTTGAATGCCTTTTTCCAAGTCCGGTAAGGATGCGTACGAATAGGAAAGACGCAGGCTTTGCCGGTCTTCGGGAAGATAGAGAGCTCCCGGATTGATCAGTACGCCGGCCTCCAAGGCACGGATGAAAAGCGTCTGAACGGTGAATGCTTTATGGAAGGTGACCCAGATATAAAAGCCCCCCTCCGGCACACGCCACTCCGCAATATCTCCCGCGTATCTTTCAAGAAAACGCAATGCCGCATCTCTCCTGATTTTGAGTTCCTTTCTGAGACGCAAAAGGCGCGCTTCATAGCGGCCGCTTGACAGCCATTGACATGCCGCCCATTGAGATAAAGCACTGGAGCCGTAATCCGTCTGCATTTTAATATCGGCGAGCCTGTCTGCAACCGGCTCAGGGGCGACGACCCATCCGATGCGCAGACCCGGGCTTACGGTTTTTGACAGCGTGCCGATATACAGTACATTCCCCTCACCGTCCATCGATTTTAACGGAGGCGGCGGTTCTTTATCGATCCATAAATCACCGTATGCGTCATCTTCAATGACAGGCAGGCGGTGGTTTCTTGCGAGCGCGATGAGTTCCTTCCTCCGCTTAAGTGACATTACCGTTCCGGTCGGATTATGGAATGACGGAATGGTGTACAGCAGCCCTGCTTCGTATTGCCGACGGTAAGCGGGAAGATGATCCGTTTTGATTCCGCTCCCATCCATCGGCACTCCCTTAAGCCTGACGCCCGCTGATTGAAACACACGCAGGGAATGGAGATACGACGGGTTTTCAGTCAGCATGACGGAGTTTGGTTTTAGCAGCCCGATTGAAATGAGCTGAAGCGCCTGCAGCGCGCCTGAGACGATTACGATGGATGCCGGGGACGCGTGAATCCCCTTTGTTTTCAAATGTTTCGCGACGCTTTGCCGAAGCTGCAGGCTGCCCTTCGGTTCTTCATAGCCGAGCGCAAAAATGTTAGTTCCACGGAACAGTTCGGCCATCTCCTGCTCAGGCAGCAGCTCTTGACTCAGCTCACCCGTCCCCAGCCTGATCAGATCCAGACGCGGCTCGTTTTGATTAATGGCCTGAATCAAGGATGAATTCGGCTGATGACTCCCCGATGTAACGTATGTGCTCCAATCAAGGGGCTTAACCGCTGCCATGATGCTCCACGTATTGTTGACGACCTTTGTGCCTCCCCCTCTTTTTCCTTCCAGAAGACCTTGGGCGATTAACTCATCAACTGCTGCCGTCACTGTGCTTCGGTTGACCTGAAGCTCCTCGGCGAGCTTTCTTTGTGAGGGAATTTTCGTGCCGATGGTCCATTCGCCATGAAGTATTTTTTCTTTTATATGCTGTTCGATCTGGAGATAAAGCGGTATGTGCGACTCCCGATCCGGACGCCAGCTGTTCATACGTCATCCCTCCTTCTTTATTTATTATACATTTGGCTGGTTCAAGTACCAGCCAAATGGCCGGAGACATCAGCACACAGTGCGGCTACAATAAGATTTAGTTGACGATTGGAGGGTTTTACGAAATGAATGCCATTCTTCACGGAGTGATGCTCGCTTTCGGCCTTATTTTGCCATTGGGCGCGCAAAACGTGTTTATTTTTCAGCAGGGAGTCTGGCAAAAACATGTGTGGCAGGCGTTCCCCGCAGTGATTGCCGCCGCGGTATGCGATACGATTCTCATCAGCGCGGCCGTCGCAGGCGTGTCAATGATTATTGCAGAGATTCCGGTTTTTCAGACCGTCATGCTTATAGGCGGCTTTTTGTTTCTCAGTTTTTTAGGCTGGCAGACTTGGAGAAGCAAACCGCAGGCCGAACAGGCGAAAAAAACGGTTTTCTCGGCAAAAAAACAGGCGGTCACGGCCGCCATGGTATCCCTTTTGAACCCGCATGCGATTTTGGATACCGTCAGTGTCATCGGCACAAGCTCCGCCGCCTATCCGGGAATTGATAAATGGCTGTTTGCCGGTGCTTGTATCGCGGTTTCCTGGGTATGGTTCGCCGGACTGGCATTCGCGGGACGGCTCGTTCAAACGGCGGATACAGGAGGCCGGCTCCTCGGCATCCTGAATAAATGCTCGGCATTGGTGATGTGGGGTGCTGCTTTTTATTTTGCGGCGCTTTTGTTTCGATAAAAGGAATTCGGCCAGGTCATGTTGAATGTACCGGAAGGAAGAGGGGGAATTGGAATGTCAGACATTTTAAAGCTGTATCACTACCACAGATGGGCAAATGAGCAAGTTATTCAGCATTTGAAGACCCTGCCCGCGGCAAGCTTACAGCAGAAACTGGATAGTGTTTTTCCGACTGTGAACGCCGTGCTTGTGCATATATACCGGGCTGATTACATTTGGCTTCACGTGCTTTACGGAGAAACTTTCGAACAAATCGTCTCGCAGTTTGATCAATTTGAAAAGCTTGACGGAGATTTTGAGGCGATTGAACATAGAATGACTGAACTGGACAAAGAATACAGCGAATTTTTAAGAGAATTGGAGAACTTGGAAGGTCCGATCTCCATTTCTCATCCGCGTATGGGAACGCTTCAGACGACATATGCCGATGTGATCCGGCATGTTGTGAATCACAGCACATACCATCGCGGCAATATCACCGCGATGCTTCACCAAATGGGCTATAAAGGCGTGCCGACTGACTACATTTTTTTCTCATACGAATCATAAAAAAGCAAAGGCCTCCCGGGCCTTTGCTTTTTTACTTCGAATCTATCATAATCCGGCATAGCCGGAGGCGCCCGGGGTGAGCTTTACAAGCCTTCCGGTTTTAAAAGATTCCGTCGCGGCGATCCCGATTTCTAAGTTAATCGCGGCATCGATGTCTGTCACAATCGGCGTTTCCCCTTTTTTTACACATTCGGCAAAGTGCTCAAGCTCCAGAGGGTAAGCGTCTTTAAAACGTGCTTGAAAATCCGGAATAATTTCGCAGCTGCTGCCGGACTCCGTTAAAACGGTGACATGGCTTTTCCGCAGTGTACCGACCAAGATGCTTCCCGCCGTCCCGATCACTTCGGCGCGGATAAACCGCCTCCTACTTTTTGTTCTCTGGTTTTAGGTCAGTCCGTTTTCCGGCTTACGAATTTGCGGTATTCAAGCGGCGAAATGCCTTCAATCTGTTTAAACAGTTTGGAAAAATAGGTCGGGTCTTCCATACCGATGGCATCCGCGATTGTCCCCATTTTGTCATTGGTTGCGGACAAAAGACGTTTCGCCTCCGTCATTCTGACTTTGTTCGTATACTGGCCGGGCGTGACGCCGAGCACCTGCTGCATACAGCGGGTCACGTAGTCTTGGTTGTAATGAAGAGCCGAAGAGAGCGCTTTAATGGTTGTTTTCTCCTGATAGTGCTCCTGCAGGTACCGGGCGGCCTCCCATGCGACTCTTTCCTTTGCGGACGGGATTTGGAACGCTTCCTTCTGAAGATGGAGCAGCAGCTCTTCAAACAGAATCTGCTTTCTGAGCGGCAGGTCGGAATTCTCGGCGCTGTCATCTGTCAGCACACTGAATTGCCCGGCCATAAACTGCGGACGTCTCACCTTCCCTTTTTGCGGCAGGGACAGGCGGTAGCGGGACGGCTCTTCAAAGCTCCCTTTTTTTCGCCTCAGCTCTGACCAGTTGTTCCCGGTTGTTTCCGTCACCTCGTAATCCGCTCCTTCAAAATGAAGCCACGAATAGGATGTCGTTTCTTCACTGCCTTTTGTCCCGTAATGTTCAAGGCCGGGAGAAAGCAGAATATATTCTCCGGCTTCAACGGAAAAGGCGTTTTCGTCTTCTGTAATGTAGAGGACGCCTTCTTTCACATACAGCAGATCAAACACCGGGAAGACCCGTCTCACATGGGTTTCGCCTTTTTTGAACACTCCTTCTCCCGCAGCGATAAAGACCGGGAACGGAGGAACTGTGAACTCGAGAAAGGACATATTTTCGGCCCTCCTTTTTAAGTCGGATTTTTGCAAGAAGTTTCGTTTCTCTCCCTTTTTATTATAAGGAAATGGAGGTACACTTTTAAACGTTGATTTTTTCAGGAAAGGGGTTAAAAGAAATGAAACAAGCGATTTTAAAACGGGCTGCATTCAAACAATCCTCTGATCACAAACTCTCATTATACGCGCTGACTTGGCCGATATTTATTGAGGTTTCATTATATATGTTTATGGGAAACGCCGACACTCTTATGCTTAGCCAATACTCTGACAACAGTGTGGCGGCCGTGGGTGTCAGCAATCAGATTTTAAATTTAATTATCGTGATGTTCAGCTTTATCGCAACGGGTACGACAATTGTGATTTCACAGTTTTTAGGATCTAAACAGAAAAAAGAGGCGCAGGAAGTGGCTTATGTATCAATAGGAGCGAACTTTGTCATCAGTCTCGCCATCAGCGCCGCCATATTTTTTGCGGCCGTTCCGCTGCTTCATGTGATGGGTCTTTCCAATGAATTGATGCCGGATGCCAAAGTCTTTTTGCAGGTGGTCGGCGGGCTGTCCTTCATTCAGGCTTTGATTATGACGTTCAGCGCCATTTTAAAAAGCTACGGTCATACGAAGGATACGATGTTCGTTACGATCGGGATGAATATTTTAAATATTGCCGGAAACTTTCTTGTCATTTTCGGGCCGCTCGGCCTTCCGGTGTTAGGCGTCGCCGGTGTTGCGATGTCAACGTCCTTTGCGCGGTTCATCGGGCTGATCGCGATGATTGTGATCGTCAAAAAACGCATCGGACTCGGTCTGACATGGCAAAAGATTTTTCACGTCCATAAAGAGCACTTGCGGAAACTCCTGAAAATCGGGATTCCGTCTGCCGGCGAACAGCTGTCTTACAACATTTCACAAATGGTTGTCACTTATTTTATCGCCATTATGGGCGCTCAGGCGCTTACAACAAAGGTTTATACACAAAACATCACCATGTTTATCCTGCTGTTCGGAACGGCGATCAGCCAGGGCACACAGATTTTAATCGGCAGATATATCGGCGCCAAACGGTTTGACGACGCTTATGACCGCTGCATGAAAAGTCTGTACTGGGCGCTTGGCATTGCCGCTTTGACATCCGTGATCATGACCTTGTTTTCAAAGCAGCTGATCGGAATTTTCACAAGCAGTCCTGACATTATTGCGACGGCGAGCATGCTGATCGCCATGACGATCATTCTTGAGCCCGGCCGTTCATTTAATGTCATTATCATCAACTCACTGCGGGCTGCCGGAGATGCAAAATTCCCCGTCTACATGGCGATGATTTCCATGTGGGGTATCGGACTGCCTCTCGCTTATCTGTTCGGCATCCATTTCGGATTAGGGCTTATGGGCATCTGGATTTCATTTATCGCGGATGAATGGGTCAGAGGCATTCTTATGTACAGAAGATGGCGGTCGCGGATTTGGATTCAAAAAGGGATTGCATAAACGCCCGAAGCTTCGTTATGAAGCCGGGCGTTTTTTTATGCTTGCGAAAGCTGTTTTCTCATGTCACCGAGCTCTGACCGGTAATGTGCCAGCAAACCGGTAACGGCGGGCCTTGAGTATAACGGAAACAGCTCCAGCTCTTCAGACGCCTCCTCGAAATACGCCTCGGCCTCGAATGCGATGTACTCCCATACATTCATAAAAGCTTTGTTGACGGTATAGCTCTCCAGCTCTTCTTCCGTATAGCCGAATTGCTTCATCACCTGGCGCGGGAGACGCTTTTTCGCCCGCTCGTCCGTATGGACCCCCAGAAGCACCCGGGTCAGCTGAATGGCTGCTCCTAATGAAACGGCTGCATGGCGGAGTTTCTCTTGGTTCCGGCGCGCACAAACCGGCAGCAGCAGCAGGCCGAGGGCTCCGCCTGTTTGGCCCGCATACATCAGCAGGTCATCAAACTCTTGATACGTTACTTTTTCTCTGTCAGAGATTTGGCCGGCGATAAACTCACGTAACGGCTCTTCTTCAAGCGCAAATTGCTGCCGCACATCGGTGAGCGCCTCCCACAAAAAGCCGTCGGCGCGTGCACCGTTCAGAAAGTCTTGTGCCGCCTGTTCAAATCCCCCAAGTTCCTGCACATCAAGCCGATCAGCTTCGTGAAACAAAGCAAGCACCGCCCATGCGGCCCGCCTGTTTTTTGGCGGCAGGGATGAGAAAGTCCGTTTATATAAAGGAAAGTGCGCCTCGGCAAGCTGGGCGCATGTTTCGTATTCGGTCATGGTATCACTCCTCTGTTTTTTAGTGTACCACATGTTTCACAATAAAAAGACCGATATCCTTCAGCGGAAACCGGTCGCGGCACTGTTATTCTTCTATATCGATACGGTACGCCTCAAACCATGTATGGATCTGGGCAAGATGGGCGATCAGCTGCGGGCCTTTCATCAGCTGGCCGAACCACGGAACCTGAAAAGATGAACCTTCTGTCTCCAGCAGCATTTCCAGCTTCTTTCTGTCAAGCAGGGTGTGAAGCACGGAATCTTTCTGTTGTAAAATCGTTTTCAGCCATTCTGTGACCCCCTGCGTGTATTTCGGATGATGCGTTTTCGGATAAGGGCTTTTTTTGCGGTACAAAATATCTTCAGGAAGCAGTCCTTCAAGCGCTTTCCGCA
Source organism: Bacillus sp. SIMBA_031 (assembly GCF_046535225.1). Taxonomy (NCBI): domain Bacteria; kingdom Bacillati; phylum Bacillota; class Bacilli; order Caryophanales; family Bacillaceae; genus Bacillus; species Bacillus sp. SIMBA_031. The sequence goes on along the minus strand of NZ_JAWRXC010000001.1, from coordinate 197,790 downwards.
AGATGCCTTTTTCCCGGTTGCCATGCATTTTCATTTCCCAAGGAATATTCCAAACGTATTCCACAAGTCTGTGGTCGGCGAACGGCACCCGTACTTCAAGACTTGCGCCCATGCTCATGCGGTCTTTGCGGTCGAGCAGATTTGTCATAAACCAAAGCATATTTAAGTAGAACAGCTGCCGTCTCGCTTTATCTGTTCCCGTCTCACCGTCTAACAGCGGCGTTTCCGCAATGGTTTCTTCATATCTCGCATTCACGTATTCTCTAAGATTCAGCCGTTTTTGCCACTTTTCATCCAAGAGCGTGATTCTCTCCTCAGTCGACCTCATCCAAGGAAATCCGTCTTCTTCTGCCGCGGTGTGAAACCACGGATATCCGCCGAAAATTTCGTCCGCACATTCTCCGGAAAGGCTCACGACAAAATCTTTTTTAATTTCCCGGCAGAACCATAATAGCGAGGAATCAACATCAGCCATGCCCGGAAGGTCTCTGACGAGAACGGATTCCTCCAGATGTTCAACCAGCTGATCCTGCGTAATCACGCACTTATGATGCTGTGTGCCGAATGCATTTGTCATTTTATCGATCCACGGGCCGTCATCATTCGGCTGAAAGGCGCTCGCTTTAAAAAATTTGCTGTTCTCCTCATAATCAATTGAATAAGTATGAAGGGGATCTCTGCCTTGTTTCTCAAAATGAGCGGCGGCTATCGCGGTTATCGCGCTCGAATCAAGCCCCCCTGATAAAAACGTGCAAACCGGCACGTCAGATACGAGCTGGCGTGTCACTGCATCCTGAAATAAGTACCGAATGTGAGCCGCGGTTTCATCGAGGCTGTCTGTATGCTTTTCGCTCTTTACATTCCAATAACGCCATATGGACAAACCGTCCTTTGAGAAAGTGAACGCATGGGCGGGACGCACCTCGTGAATTCCTTTAAACACCCCGCAGCCCGGAGTTCTGGACGGCCCGAGTCCGAATACTTCCGCAAGTCCGCCGCTGTCTGTGCGGGCTTTCACATCAGGATGAGCAAGGATGGCTTTCAATTCCGACCCGAACAGAAAGGAAGAGCCGTGTTCTTTATAAAAAAACGGTTTGACGCCGAGCCGGTCTCTTGCCCCGAACAGCCGCTTGCGCTTTTCATCCCAGATGGCAAAAGCGAAAATACCGTTCAAGCGGTCCACGCACTCCTCCCGCCACTCAATATAGCTGTGCAGCAGCACTTCTGTATCAGAGGTCCTCTCAAAACGGTGGCCCCTCGCCTGAAGCTCCTTCCGCAATTCCTCCGTGTTATACAGCTCGCCATTATAAATGATGGTGTACGTTTCCTCTTGATGCGTGCAGGCCATCGGCTGGCGGCCGCCTTCAATGTCAACGACCGAAAGTCTTTTATGTCCGAATAAAACATGGGGCTCTCCCCAGACGTTTGAATCATCAGGCCCTCGTTTTGAAAGAGTGTCTATCATATTGTTCATAATATGTTTCTCTTGGACGAGCTGCTTTTGAAAATCGACCCAACCCGCAATTCCACACATGTGATATCAGCTCCAATCCCGTTTCTGTCGGTATCAAATTCGTTTCTATCAGCACTTTACCCAGTTTATGCAAAGAAACGCAGATAGTTGATTTGTCCCACTAAGAGTTGTATGAGACAAGCCCGATTTGGAAAGAACGGAAGAGAAGAAACAAACAAAGGAGACCGGCACGGTTATGAAACGAAAACAGCTTTTCTCAGAAAAAAACAAATGGGGGCGCGGCACCCTGATGATAGAGGACGGCATCTGCCTCGTCGAAAACGATGAAGGCGATATCCTGCTTGCAGACAGTCTAGGAAACGCAGACGTATTGATGAAACGCGGCGGCAGATGGCAGCCGGCACGGATTTGCGGCGGCGCGGCCGAAATCGGCGCAGACACCATCCCCCTGCTCGGCGGGGAAGAAATCCATTATGAAAAGGCGGTCAAACGGCCGCTGTTAACCTTGCTCGATTCGCTGGACGATGAAACGTTTCTGCTGTTTCTCAGCCATCTTCACGGGTTCGGCCTGTCTGTATATGATTGCGTATTTTCCTACAATCAGGCGCTGTTTTCCGGTGAAGGCGTTTCGTTTTATCACTTCTCGGCGGATGACGCACAATGCGCCCTGCAGCATTACCGCGGCAGCTCGGGTAAACACGACAGATTTGAATGGACGGCATCTGACGGGCGGCGCTCCATTATGTATTCAGCGGCAAAACAAGACGGCACCGCGTAACAAAAAGGCGGCACCTTTTAAATAGGTGCCGCCTGATGTATTCAGCTTTGTTTTTCACGCTGATTGACGGCCTGCGTTTGCTTTTACCCTTCACAGCCGTAGCTTTTGCGGTAACAAGAGTGATTGACGCTTTTGGCATCCTGCACATCACCTTCGCCTCATCAACATCCCCTTGTCACGGCATTTCTCATTCAGCGGCACAGTTGCGCAAAATGTATGCGCAACTAAAAAAACCCGGATACATCCGGGTTTTTCAAGCGATTGATTAAAATACGTGAAAGCCGATCGGCAAGTGAAGGCCGAGCAGCACCGTCAGGACGAGCACGATAATAAAACCGATCCACAGTCCGCCGGTTGATTTGCCTTTTTTCTTGCGGATGACGAGCATTTCCATCAGTCCGATGGTAATGATGCCGAGCAGCATTTTTCCGGCGTACTCTCCGTTCCAATTCGCAAAACGGACGAAAAGCTCAGCTCCGGTCAGAATAATAATAATGTAGAATAAGCGCAGAATCATATGCGTAATTTTTGCGCCCTTCGCTTTTCCGGAACCGTACAGCCCGTAGCTGACAAACACCAGGATAAGCGCAACGACCCATGAAGTAATATGCCAATGTGTCATTATGTTCAATTCCCCCTATCAGATCAATCTGCCTCACTTATGGTACCACAACAAGCCGCTCGGAGCATTATCAATCGTGCGAAAGACACACAATTATCCGATTTGGTTCGACAGCGTGCCGATCGGTTCAATTGTAATGTCAATGCGGTCCCCCGGCTTTAAAAATTTCGGCGGCTTAAATCCTTTTCCGACACCGGACGGCGTCCCCGTCGCTATAATGTCACCGGCTTCAAGCGTCATTCCTTTTGACAGCGTTTCGATTAATTCAGCTATCGGAAAAATCATGTCACCCGTTGATCCTGATTGGCGCAGTTCTCCGTTCACCCGCGTTTCAACTTTCAGGCTTTGCGGATCACTGACGGCCGACTTATGTACAATGACCGGGCCCATCGGGCATGTCGTATCCAGGCTTTTGCCGATAAAAAACTGTTTATGTTTTTTCTGCAGATCGCGCGCTGTTATATCATTTACAATTGTATAGCCGAATATATGGTCAAGCGCATGTTCTTTGGAGATGTGCGATCCGCTTTTTGATATGATTACCGCAAGCTCCCCTTCATAATCAAGCTGCTCCGTTACGTCCAAGTGGCTGTCCACTGTTTCTCCGTGTCCTGTAACGGCAGCGGGGGCTTTCGTAAAAACCATGGGATGCTCCGGTATATCCGCCTCACTCCCCATTTCAACGGCATGATCACGATAATTTTTCCCGATGCAGATCACGTTCTTTGAAGGTCTCGGAATAGGCGCACAAAGCTTTACGTCTGACAGCGCATACATAAATGAACCCGACTCGTCATTCGGTTTTTTCGCCCATTCCGCAAGCTGTCCGGCATGCGCGACAAACTTATCTCCTTTTTGAATGCACTCGATCAGCGAACCCGGAATCGTCTCAAGTTCAAACAATTTTTTTTCAGCCTTTTGCAGATCTAAGATTTTGTCATCATCAATGATCAGACCGACAAATGTTCGGCTGTTCAGTTCCCCTGTCGCAAATTTCATGTTAATCCCCCATCATTTTTAAATCTGGCATTCCTTTATGTATTCTTCCTCCGGCGGGAAATTCCTCTTTTAAACAGGCTGAAAATAAGTGTAAAAGAGTATCAAAAATTGTCACTTTTTTAGTCATATTGACGAAATAAAACCTTCTTGCGCAAAATGGGTTATACTATTATCATCCTATGTTTTCCAAAATAATCGAGAATTGGAGATCACACGATGAACAAAATTGAAGAAAAAAGATTAACTTTATTCGAGACAGCGCAAAAATTCGGAATCAATGCGACGGAGACCATCAGGTGCAGCCAGGAGCTGGACAGCCTTTTAAACGGGTGCCGGGGCGGGCTCATCCAACAAACGAAAGATAGCGGGCTGAACCCGTCCGCACAGATTGAGCACGGCCGCACCGCAGGAAAAAAAGAGGTTTTCTCATAAACGTGATATGTATATAAATCTGTATCATTTATGTATAAGACCCGGCATGCATAAAGCGCCGGTGTTTTTACGTCTAAAGTTTTTTCCGCTCACAAAAATGTGCATTTGTCATAAGCTATTTTAGGCAGGCAGCCCAGATAAGCTCCTGGAGTGCAGTCATGAAAATCTTCACGAAAAGGATGTGCTCGTATGCCCGCAATTGTCGGAGCGTTTAAAATTAATGCCGTCGGTACGAGCGGAGTCGTTCATATAGGCGACTGCATCACCATTTCTCCAAAAGCAGAGGTTAAGACATTTGCCGGAGCGGGCAGCTTCAATACCGGAGACAATCTCACACTGACGAATTACAGGAATTCAACGAATGTGTACGATAATGATGTAATCGATCAGCCGATGGCAGGAAATGCATAAAGGAGGCGCCGTATGAATTTTTACGTCAATCAGTCGATCCATATCAATTACATGCGTGTAGAATCTGTCAGCAATTCCTCCATACTGCAAATCGGAAGCGCCGGTTCAATTAAATCTCTTTCCAATCTGTACAATACAGGGAGTTATGTTGAGCCGGCGCCGCCTGTCACCGCGGGGCAGCAGACTGTAACAACAGGGGGAGGTCCCGGCACCTCATCATTTGTACCGCTCCAGCCGCCAAGCCGGTAGTTTTAATGAAGGAAACGAGACGCGAGGTGAATGTCATGTATGATCAATCCGTTTCATCCTACCTGCAGAATTTAAATTCTTTCGTCCAGCAGCAGGCGCAGCAGATTCAGGAGCTCGAACGGCAGCTGAAAGAATTCCAAAATGAAATTTCAACGCTGAAGCAGCAGCCTTCTACAAGAATCGATCGGCTCGAGTATAAATTTGATCAGCTGAAAATTGAACGGCTGGAAGGAACGCTGAATATCGGATTGAATCCGACTGATCCGAATGCCGTGCAAAACTTCGAAGTCGGCCAGACATCTCCGCAGGTCGGAATGATGCAGCAGGAACAGGCGGGCCAGCAAATGCAGCAAATCCGCCAAAACGTCGATATGTACCTGAATGAAGAAATCCCCGCGCTTTTAGAGCAGCTCGAAACTCAGTATGAGAGCAGGCTGGACGAAACGAACAAATATCATATTATTGAAGATATCAGAAAGCAGATGGACAGCCGGATTCAGTATTATCTGTCCCATGTCCCGAAAGAAGAAAACACGGCGCCCGCGCAATATGCCGAGCAGATTGCCGAACATGTGAAGCGTGATATTGTCAGGGCCGTTGAGCACTTTATTAAACACATACCTGGTGAAATGAAAGGTGATGATCCGTCATGATTTTTACAGTGATTAACCGGAATATTGAAGTCGGCGACATCCGGTCTACCGGTGTGTCCAGTTCTTCCTTATTATTAATCGGCGACACCGATTCCGTCTATCTGTCTTCCATCTTTGACACGCCTCCGGAATCTCTTATTATCGGGCCTTATGTGCCGCTGGCGCCGGAATAATGTTAAAGCGCATTTCACGCCTCCGGAACGCCAAAATCAATTCAGTCGGGATTGCGAGTGTCTTTCAAGCAGGCGATACGAATGAAATCAATATGCGGATCAAAGTATTGGCCGATCAGCGTACTATTGCCTTATACAGAGACGATGAAGGCTCATTTAACAAAAAAGAATACCAGATCTTTCGGCAGCCGGCCGTCATGCCGTTACCGGAAACGGGAGTCCAAAGCGCATTCTGCCATGAAAACCCTTCAATTCGGGTAAGGAATGTGAAAGTTCAAGGGGTATCGTCAGCGTCCGTGGTTCAAATCGGATCCACGTCGATCGTTCTGGGAGATTCGCGGCTGAAACATATTAGGCAGATTGTCACACCAAGCTCACAATCACAGCAGCCCTGACATATAATGACGGTGAGACTTCTATAAAGGGTGTCGTTTATGCCAGCAATTACCGGACCTATAGCTATCAATTCCATATCGGGCGGAGTCGTAAACTTTGGTGATTCCTTTTACCTTTCTCCAAAAAGCTCTTCTAAATCTGCGCTCGGTTCGGGAGCAGGCAATACCGGAGATTTCCTGTTATTAAACAACGTTGTCAATGCGACAAACTATATAGACCCCGATGTCAGCGATCAAAATGTGGTAGGAAACGCCTAAAAAGCAGCCGCTCTTTCAGAAGAGGGCTGCTTTTGGTTCAGCGTTATGTTCGTTCATTTGCTTTTTTTGTTTTTACAAGCTTTTCCGGCGGCTGTTTTCTGATCCATTTCACAAACCGCGCGAGTTTCGGGTCACGCCGCAGCTCTTCTATTCCCGCGAGCCTTGCCGCAAGCTCCTGATTCGTATAGAGCGCGTGAACCTGTTTATGACAAGGGGTGCAGAGCATTGCGGTCGGAAGGAATGTCCCGCCTTCTTCCTTAGGCGTTAAGTGGTGCTCCGTCAGCCGCACATGATGGCGGCCGCATAATTCACATGTGCCCTCGGCAGAATCGGCCATGATTCCTTCTCCTTTCTACATGATCTCCAATGTGACCCGGGTGCCTTTCCCGCCCGGTTCGGACGGATGAACGATTAATTTTTTCGGCAGACGCGCTCTCAGCTCCTGCACATGGCTGATCACCCCGACGGATAAGTTGTCCGATTGCAGCTTTTCGAGCGCTGTGACAACGGTGTCTAAGAGCCCTTGGTCAAGAGTCCCGAATCCTTCATCTAAGAAAAAGAATTGCAGCGGATATTGCCCCCGCAGCTGAATCTGGGCGGACAAGGCAAGCGCAAGCGACAGCGATGTCAGAAACGTCTCCCCGCCGGAAAGGCTTGATACGGGCCGTTTGACGCCTCCGTTAGCGTCATCACGCATGACGAAACCGCCTTCTGAATCGACTAATATGGCATACCGCTGCCTTGTCAGCGCTCCGAGACGGGCAGAGGCGTCTCGAGCCACGCTTTCCAGCTGTTCTTCCGCTAAAAATTCGACGAATGTATTGCCTTTACATACAGACTGGAGCTTATCAAGCCTGTCAATCTGTGTCTGCCAGCTTTTCAGTTCGGCTTCAATCTCTTTAAAGCGCTTATGCTGTTTTTGCATAACCGCGAAGGCTTTTGCCTGTGCTCCTTTTTCCTCCATGGCGGCGCCTGACTCAGCCTCTGCCTGCTTCAGCAGAGAAACGGATGCTGTCCATTCTTCCTCCGATATCCGGCGCTCGGCTAATTTATCAGTAACACGGCTGATATTTGCCGATAGCTGTTTTGAGGTGTCCAGGAACTCATCAATTTCTTTTTTCATTTCCTCTGCACGCCCTTGCGGAAGCAGACTTTTTTTGACTTGGTCCGGGTCGGTAAACCCGGTGTCTTTTGACCTCACGCGCCAGTCGTTTTGCGCTTTCTCAAGGGAGGTCTCAGCATCCCTGAGTGACATGAGACTGCCGGATTCCCGGCCTTTTGCGTCATTCAGTGATTGCTGCGCCTGCTTCAGCGCGTCGAATAAGGACTGTTCTTTCGATTTTAACAGCTGTAATTCCTGCCGCACCGCTTCAAGCTTTGCGGAAATTGATGTTTCTTCAGCTGCTGTTCCGAGCTCTTGTTCATATCCGTCAATCACCTGCTGCAGGCGCTCAGACGCATAGTGAAGCTCGAGCCGTTCCCGTTCAAGCCGATGCTTCATCTCCTGCAGGCGTTCTTTCTCCTCTTCATGTTCCTTGAGGAATGCGATGCTTGTTTCAATGCGCTTCTCACATTCTTCTGCCTGCCTGTCCTTCTCATCTATCGAAGCCTGCCAGGCCTCAATCCGGTTTGGCGGAATATCACCGCAGACTTCGTTGTACTGATTCAATCGGCTTTCTGACAGCGATTCAAGCTCTTCTAATGAATGTCTGAGACGGTCGGCTTCTTTTTCCTCGTAGCGGATTCGTTCGGCAAGCTGCTCAGCTTGTTTCACCGTCTGCTGATGCGCGCTGATCAGTCTTGTGACCTTCTCTTTTACCGACAGCATATCCTGTTTCATTTGTTTCCACTCCAAGCGGACGGCGCTGAACGCTTCATCAAGCGGGCGTCCGCTGATGGAGGAAGCGGCTTCCAGCTCCGGAACCCGGGCGCTTTGCAGAAACGGACATTCTTCGGTAAAACGCCCCGACTGTTCTTCTAATGCAACCTTGGCTGTCAGCACTTCCTGAGAAAGAGCCGCCGCCTCAGAAAGCAGCGCTTCAACCTGCTGCAACTGTTCCTGCACAGCTGTATCAGGCGAGAATGTTTCATGAGCGGAACGCGGGCGGTCATGCTGCGTTGAGCCGCATACAGGACAAGGCTTTCCTTCGATTAGTTTTTCCGATAATTCTTTTGTTAATGCAGCCGTTCTCGCTTCCTCTGAGCGCCTGCGGAGATCGGCTTGCGTTTTGTCAGCCCGTTCGGCTGCGGCTTTCAGTGAACGCTCCGTTTCACAGACCATATGGTAAACGGTTTGAAGCGTTTGATAAGCGTGCGTAATGTCTTCCTCTTCCGTTTTCGCTTTCGCTGTGAGCGACTCGCTTTCTCCGTTCAGCTTCTCCACGTTTTTCAGCTGCGTTGTCAGATTGGCCTGTTCTTTCGTGATTTGTTCCTGTGTCTGCTGAAAGCCCGCCGCCAGCTGTGCTGCGGTCTGGCATTTTTTCCGTTCATCGGCGGTCACTTGAACTGCTTTCAGCTCTTCTTTCAGCTCATTCTGCCTGTTTTGGCCGCGGGTCAGGCGGTCTTTCACTGCGGCCAGCTGTTTCGAGACGGCTTCGTATTCTTCCTCTTTTTTGCTGTGTTCCGCATTTGTTTTTTCCGCTTCTTTTTTCGCTTCAAGCAGTTTTTGTTCAATGGCTGAAAGTCTTTGATACAGCTCTTCTTCCTTGACAAGCTTCGGCTCCTGTTCGGCCTTATGGGCCCGCCATGCTTCATAGGCTTCATTTTGCCGGGTAAATGAAACGGTTTCCGCCTCTGATTTCCGTTTGGCCAGTTCGTGTTCCTGTTCGGCGCGCTGCTTCCGGCGGACGGCTTCTGTGTAGCGGTCTGCGTACGGCTCAAGGGCGAGAGCTGTTTCCGCCTCTTTAAGACGCTCAGTCAAATCCGTGATGTACGGGCGTCTTTCCTCAAGCTTTTTCTCCCGGCGCTCATATTCATCTCTTTCTGTCTGCAAGTTCCAAATTTCCTGGTGATTCTCAAAACGCTCTTTTGCCCGGACCCGTTTCTTCTCAGCTGCTTCAAGCCGTTCGTTCGCTTCGTGGAACTGCTGTTCAGCCTGCTTCAACGCATCTTCTCCTGCGTCTCCGAGGCTGGATTGTTCGGCCAGCATTTCATTTTTTTTCGCTGCCGCTTCCTGCGCCCGCCGCCGCAATTTTTTGACAAGCCTGTCCCCGTACTGTTCGAGATTAAACAGGCGCTGGAGCATATGTCTTCTTTCCGCGCCTTTAAGCGACAGAAACTCGGCAAACTTTCCTTGCGGCAGCACGACGGCTCTTGTAAAGTCGTCAATGGTCAGGCCAAGAAGCTCTTCCACCTTTTTGTTCACTTCATTCGCCTTATCGGCCAGCACTGTTTGTTCATCTTTGATTTCAATCAGGCGGCAGAGGGCGGTTTTTACTTTCGTTTCATCCGTTCTCTTAAAAACGCGCTCGACCTTGTAGGAAACCCGGTGGCCGGATTGAAGCGCGAATGTAAATGAGACGGCGAGCTGATCTTCGGCATGATTCAGGATGCCGTGCGTATTATTTGCGGCGCGCTCCACTTTTCCGTATAAAGCGAGTGTCATGGCATCAAGGATCGACGATTTTCCGCTTCCGGTCGGCCCGAAAATCCCGAACACCCCGGCTCCTGACAGTCCGGCAAAATCAATGGTCTGTTCCTCCCTGAAGCTGTGGAGCCCTTTTATCGTTAACAGAATCGGCTTCATGTCGCATCCTCCTCATCATCTGCTGACGCAAGCTCTAAAAACAGCTTGACCATCTCCTCATCCGGCACGCCGCCGCCCGTTTGTTTTTCATAAAACTTCTTAAATCGATCCTCAATTGATGTGTGTTTCACTTCAATCCGGTCATTTTCGGTCTCTTTTTCTTCAAAAACCGGCCTGATATGGATAAAGCCGGGATGCGCCTTTCTCAGCCGATGAATTTCCTCGAGAGAAAGCTGATCCGTCAAATGGATATCAAGATCGATCCAGGCATTCCGGTCACGCCCTTCATCGAGCCAGCCGTGAACTTCGCTCAGCCCCTGCGCTTTCCATTTGACGAGCGGTTTACCGGAAGACAGGAAAATCTCTTCCCACTTCGCTTCTCCGCCGGGCTTCGCTTCTACCACCGTCACCGATTTGGCATAACCGGCTTCTGAAAAGCTGTATGCGAGCGGAGAGCCTGAATAACGGGCAGCCGTCTTGGCGCGCTTGATCGTTTGCGGACGGTGGAGATGGCCGAGAGCCACGTAAGCCGCATCAGCCGGCAGGCTGTCAGCGGCAACTGTGTAAGCGCCCCCGACTTCAATCGGACGCTCTGAATCGGTCTGATTTCCCCCCGCGACATAAATGTGGCTCGCCGCGATTTTCACGGCATCGTCCCGGCACAGTCCGCACATGTGAGCAAACGCCTCTCTGATTTTGACATCGTAATGATCGCGAAGAAGCTTTTCCTCAAACGTATCAGAAAGCACTTCGTTTAATCTCGCCTCTGACGGATATGCCAGCGCGGCTACGGCTAACAGCTCGTCCGCCGACGGTACCTCAATATGCACGGGTTCTGTCCGCGGATAGCCGATTAAATGAATGCCGCGCTCATTTGTTAACGGAGAAGCCGCCGCCAGCCTGTCGGGATTGTCATGGTTTCCGGCAATGACGACAACCGGGCGCTTTCCGCCGTCAGAAAGCGCGGAAAGACTTTCGTAATACAATTGTTCAGCGAGCGCAGGCGGGTTGACCGTATCAAATACATCCCCCGCCATAACGACCGCATCAATATTTTCTTCCTTGACAATGGTATTCAGCTCTTCCAATACCTCGGCCTGCTCGCTCAGCCGGCTTCTGCCTTCCAGCGTTTTGCCGAGGTGCCAGTCAGCTGTATGTAAAATGCGCATACCGCATTCACCTCACTTTTTGATAGAAAAAAAGATCCGCTCCAAAAAGGAGCTTCGGATCTTGTTACAGTGTAAGAACGTGACCTCCATCGAAGAAATAGAGCGCACGCCCTTTCACTTTCGTTTTTGTAATTTGTTCAACCGCTTTTGTATACAATTCGATTTGTGTTTCATACCTTTTTTGCAGAATCGGAGCCGCGCCTTCAAATCCGTTCCGGAATTTCCCCTCTATCCGATCTGTTTTATAGTCCAGCAAATAGAGACCGTCCGCAGTTTCGTAGAGGCAGTCAATAATCCCTTGCACGAGCAGCGGTTCACCGGCCGTTTGGGCATCCTTGTACACCTCGCCGGCCGGAAGCGCCATACTGAACGGCACTTCCCGGTCAATCCGCAGCGCCCCGAGAAGGTCTTTACCGATTTCAGTTCCGAAAAACTGAACAATTTCTTCTATATCAATAGCTTCCTGCTGTTCTTCTGTCAGCAGCTCTTTTTCGTAAAGCATCCGGACCGTCCGCTCCGCTTCTTCGGCAGTCGGAACGTGCGTCAGCGGTATGTGCTGCATCACCGTATGCATCGCCGTTCCTTTTTCGGCGGCTGTCAGCCCTTTTTTCATCATAAAACCGGGACGCCTGTATAAAAGCGTGTCTCCTGATGGTTTGATGAGAGAGTGGCCGCTGTATTCATCCTCGTATTCTTGCTTTCTCTTCAGCTCAGAAACTGACTGCTTCGTTCTGATAGCCGTCAGCTCTCGGTACGGATATTCCCATTCAAGCAGACGGCGCGCCTGATCATCAAATGAAAACGAATCAGGAATCGGCTCGCCCTGCTGTATCGCTTTGAGACGTTTGCTCTTTTCTTCAGCACGTTCTTTTGGATTCTCTTCCAGCAATTCACTTTGCTGCAGCATCCGGATGTGAAAACGCGACGGGTCGCGCGCGATATCCTCAGATGAGGAAAGTCCCGGCGTCCTGTGCGCCTCCATGTCACGGTGGCGGATGAGCGCAGGCCCGATAAAGTCCAAATAAGATGACGCCTGATAGCGGTCGAATTCAGAAAGAAGCCAATCAGCCCGGTCTGCTTGCGCCTGCCATTTGGCCAGCTGTTTTTCCCGGTTTTTGCAGGAACCGACGAGAAACAGCTTTTCCTTCGCTCTGGTCAGCGCCACATACAATACACGCAATTCTTCGGATAAGAGCTCTCTGCGCATCTTTTTCTTCATCGCCACAAGCGGAAGAGTCGGATAGCTGATTCTGAGTTCCGGATGAATGTACTTCGTGCCGAAACCGAGCTCTTTATCAAGCAGGTATGATTTGTTGAGATCCATCATATTAAAACTTCTGCCGAGTCCGGCGGTGAAAACGACTGGAAATTCAAGTCCTTTGCTGCTGTGGATCGTCATCAGCCGAACGACATCCTCCTGCTCGCTGAGCGCCCGGGCCGTCCCCAGATCATCGCCGCGCTCCTGCATCCGTTCAATGAACCGCAAAAAGCGGAATAACCCGCGAAACGCCGTCGCTTCGTACGAGCGCGCCCGGTCATACAAGACGCGCAGATTGGCCTGGCGCTGCTTTCCGCCAGGCATGCCGCCTGCATAGTCAAAATATCCGGTATCGCGGTATACTTCCCAAATCAGCTCAGACACCGAATGATTCGTCGAAAATGACCGCCACTTTTGCAGACTGTCATAAAAGGTTCTCAGTTTTTGATACAGGTCACCATGCCTGTCACCGTTCGCTATATATGCTTTCAGCGCTTCATAAAACGGCGCTTTTTTCTTTTCGAGGCGTATCAGCGCAAGTTCATTTTCGTCACATCCGACGATGGGCGAGCGCAGCACGGAAGCAAGCGGAATATCCTGATACGGATTATCAATCACCTTCAAGACTGAAAGCGCCGCAGCCACCTCCACGGCTTCAAAGTAACCCGACGTCAAATTGGCGTAAACCGGAATGCCCTGGTTTTTCAGCTCTTCCATTAATTGCGGCGCCCACGGCATGGAGCGCAGCAAAATCACGATATCCCGGTACTGGATATTCCGGTGTGTTTTTGTTTTGCCGTCATATACCTTAAACGGAGATGAGACAAGCTTTCGGATCTCCCCGGCTATCGCTTTCGCTTCCCAATGCACGGTTTCAAAGTCTTCGGCATCCTCGGAGCTGTCTGCGTCATCAGCGCTGTCAATCAGCAGCAGTTCCGTTTTTGCCGCGTCATTCGGCGGATACGATGCGCCGAGCTTCAATGCCGCCTGTTCATCGTAGTCCACTTCGCCGATTTTTCCGCCCATCAGCTGCTTAAACAAGAAATTCGTACTGTCCAAAATATCGGAGCGGCTGCGGAAATTTTGGTTCAGGTCAATTTTCTGCCCCGCGCCTTCCCCGCTTTCTGTAAACCTTTTATATTTCCCGAGAAACAGCAGCGGCTCAGCAAGTCTGAAACGGTAGATCGATTGTTTGACGTCGCCTACCATAAACAGATTTCCCGCCTCTTCATTCCCGCTTTTAACAAGCTGCAGGATAGACTCCTGCACAAGATTCGTATCTTGATATTCATCAACCAGAACTTCATGAAACTGGTCTTGATAATAAACGGCCGCTTCGCTCGGCACCCGCCGGCCTTCTTCATCAACCGCAGTTAAAATCGCCAGGCAGTAATGTTCCAAATCTGAGAAATCAATAATTGATTTTTCTTGTTTCGCCGCTTCAAATCGTTTTCCGTACGATATCACGAGCTGAACGAGCGTTTCGATGACAGGCTTCATATCTGCTAAACTCTTTAAGTGATCTTGCGGACTTCTTGTAAAGTAATCTGTCTTTACCTTTTCGATCAGTTTCTTGGCGCCGTTTCGCAAATCGGTCGCTTCGTCCAAAAGCGCTTTGTCAAATTCATCACCCTTTACCGCCTTCGCCCGCTTAAATGAGACTGCGGGAACCCGTTCATACAGCGCATCGAAGTCATGCCGGCAGCTGATCAGCTCTTCTATCTGCTGAATGTCATCCAGAAAATTATCAGCGCGCGGGGCCGGCCCGCCGGGCGCTTTTGTCAGTTCAAGCGCCTTTTCAAGCTTTTGTTTTGCCCCGAAGAGCGCCATTTCAGCATCTTCTCTCACATATTGGTAAAACGGAAGCTCTTCCATTTTGCTTTCTTCCGTCACGTCATACAGGCGGACAAAGCTTTGCAGCCACGCTTCCGGGTCAGGATGCGACCGGGAATACTCGTACACCCGTTTGACAAGGTCTTGAAGATCCAGATCATGCCTGTCTGTCGTATATCTGTCCGCAAGCTCAAAAAACGCCTGATTCCCTTTTGCGTATTCATCTTCAAACAGCTCATCAAGCACTTCGTCTCCGAGCAATTCGCCTTCCGTCTGGTCAGCCATCCGAAAACCGGGGTCAAGATCAATCATATAATAATATTTTTTAAGCACTTGCAGACAGAAAGAGTGAAGCGTCGAAATGCTCGCCCGATTTAATAGAGAGAGCTGCCGTCTGATATGCAGAGATCCCGGATTTTTGGCGAGCTCTTTTTCTAATGCATCCGCGATCCGATGCTTCATCTCCGCTGCTGAGGCGTTTGTAAAGGTCACCACAAGGAGCCTGTCAACATCAACCGGATCTTCTTCCGCGGTTATCTTTCTGATCATCCGTTCCACGAGCACGGCCGTTTTACCTGATCCGGCTGCGGCAGCGACCAAAATATCGCGGCCGGAAGAAACGATGGCGCTCCATTGGTCATCCGTCCATATGCTGTCTTTCGGTTTAGGAATTTGCATCATCATCCGCCTCCTTCTTCAGCCAATCCAGTATGGTGCCGTCTTTTTCCGCTTTCAGGCTGCGGTATTCATTTTCCTTAAGCGACTCATCAAACTGGCACACCGACTTAAACGCACAGTACGTACAAGGCGTCTTATCTTTCAGCTTATACGGGGTAATGGACACAAGCCCGTCCGTTATCGCTTCGCCCGCCTGTTCAAATGTCCGCCGCACATGGTCTGTCAGCAGATGAAAGTCCTGTTCGCTGACCGCGGCTGAGTCCGATCTTAAAGAACCGTCCTTTTTCAAACCGGCATTGACGATATTTGAACGCCCTTCCTCCAAAGTCGTGTCCATCAGGCTGATCGCCTCCCGGTCACCGAGGAGAAGGCCTTTCATCTTAAATTTCTTAAAAATTTCCTGCTCGATTTCATCAAGCCCCATCGGCAGACTGGCCTGAATCATCGGATCATGGATATGGAAATACAAAACGCCTGCCGGGGTCGCTTTCATGCCGAGCCAATCCGCGGAATGTGTAATCGATAAGTCAAGATATGTGAGCATTTGCAGAGCGAGCCCGTAATACACTTCAGCCAGATCAAGCCCCCTGTCGCTTGATTTATAATCAACGATTCTCAGCAGCAGGCCTTTTGAACTTTCCGCTTTATCCACGCGGTCGATCCGTCCGACGAGTTCCATCGTACAGCCGTTTTTCAGCGTGAAAGTGAGCGGAGGCAGCGGCCCGCTTCCGCCGAAACCGAGTTCAAGACCGACCGGGACGAAACCGCTCGCCTTCGCATGCTCGCTTAATATGCCTGAAACACGCGTGACGATCTTCTGCAGTTTTTCCTTCACATAAAAGTGTCTGTTTGAGCTGAGCAGAATCTCTTTTTGCAGCTTTGGCGCAAGCCGTTCCACCGCTTCATAGGAGAAATTCCGGCACTGATCTTTCGTCAGATCGCGCCATTCCAGCTTCTGCTCACGAAGCCGGTCTGAAATCAGCTTCAGACTGGAGTGAAACAGCTGGCCGATATCCGGCGCTTCCAGCTTGAAAAACTGGCGCTCTTTTAATTGAAGCCCGTGAGATGCAAAATGAGAGAACTGGCAGGCATTAAACGCCTCCATCCGGGAGACGCTTCCTTTAATATGCTCGCCGTAAAGCTGGCGCGAAACAGGCCGTTCAAGACGTTTCGCCTCATTGCGGAAAAACAAGCTTGAAAACAGCTTTTTCGCGCGCCGGTGATCAGACTCTTTCATCAGCACATTGTATGCGCTCCACCATACGTCACTGATCTCGTACTCTCTTGTCCACAGCCTGAGCTGACTTGCCGTATATGTCTGAGCCACCTGTTTATTGACGAGATACTGAAGCTGCTCTTCTTCGCTTACCTGCTCGGGATCAGCCGCTGACAGCTTTTCCTGATGATCGGGAAACAGCTCGCCAAGCCTGTTTACAACGATTGACGGCAGGAGCGTTTTTCCTTCCGCATCGGCAATCGGGTATGACACATAAAGACGGTCAGACGGACTCGACAGCGCCATATAGATGAGAAAATGCTCATCAAGCAGCCGCTCACGCCCCGCGGAAGACAACTCCACTCCGACCGCTTTCAGCCACTCCCGGTCATCATCAGACAGCACGCCGTTCTCATCCGGGCGCGCCGGAAGAACACCGTCATTGGCTCCGATGACGAATGTGCAGGACGTGCCGTACATTCTTGAGAGATCCATATTCCCTACAAATACTTGGTCAAGCGCAGGCGGAATTAAAGAAAAATGAAGCGATTCCGTTCCCGTTTCAAGCATTTGCTGAAACAGCGCCAAAGATATTTCATCTTCACCCATCATGCCGGCAAACTCCTCGAGAAGCTGGATAACGGCATCCCACGCCTGGCCGTGCTGCTGCGCTTCGATCATGTTTCCGGCCTCTTCGGCCCGCTGCCTTTTCCGGTCCAGCTTCAGGGGAACATCGGTATCTTCCAAAAAGAGATAAAGAGCCTCCGCCATGCTTTGAACCGTTTTCGCTTTTTTCATCCGGTTTTGAAGCCGGACAAGGGGCGCGGCTATCCACTCTCTCGTCTCATTCAGCATGTGTTCCATCTCTATTTCCTGATCCGTCTGCGCGAAATCCTCATCGAGCGATACGAAGCGCCTGTATACAAACCGCTCGCCGCTCGTCCAGCGCTCCCCTTTAACGCCGTAGGCGATACAGTAATTTTCAAGCTGATCGACCTGCTCTCTTATTTTCTGCTCCGGCTGATCAAGCGGGAATAACAGTTCGGTTTTCGCACAGCGGAACACCGCTTCATATCTCCAGTTCCCCTTCACGACATCGAGGCTTGAACGGATGAATTCAATAAGCGGGTGATGCTGCATAGAAGCTTTTCCGTCAATAAAATAAGGAAGCCCGTAATCGGCAAACACTTCCTTCAGCAAATCTTTATAATCTTCCGGCTGACGGATGAGAATCGCCATATCTTTGTACCGGTATCCTCCGTCCCGGACAAGCGATTGAATTTCCCGGGCAATACCTTCAAGCTCAGCTCTTCTGTTTTGCGCCTGCATGACGGTAAAAGCTTCCTGTCCGCCGGTATACGCCGCGGCGGGACGCACATCGTACTGCGACTCTATACAGGCAAGCTCCGGCGCATGCTGATGCCGCTTCGTGCCATGCAGTTCCTTGCAGGAAATATCAGCATTCAATTCCTTTGCCGTCTGATAAAGCTTATAGTATGTGCTTCCCGTCATTCTGAACAGATCGAGCTCATCCGGTGCCTGTTCCGCCGAAGGGCTGTCCGCCGTCAGCGAGAATGTGACATGTTCAGCATGCATGATCAGCTGCTCCAGCACCCTTAATTCCTGCGGCGTAAATTGATAGAATCCGTCGACGTAAACACGGGCGCCTTTTACAACGTCCGCCAAAGGAATCTGCTGAGCGAGCAGCGTCAAATAGTCCTCTGAATGCAAATAGTGTCCGGCGAGGCTTCTTTCCATCTGCTGATATAAAATGCCTAAATCATGAAGTTTTTCAGACAGCATCCGCTCTCCGCGATATTCTGACGCCGTTCCGCTTTCCGCCATGCGGCGGACGTCTTCAGGCTCAATACAGTACCGCTTAAACTCTGTCAGCATCCGTTCCACCTGCTCAGTGAACCCGGTTTTGTCACTCGCTTTTTGATACACTTTAAACTCGTGCTTATATTCTTCAATCAGTTTCCTTAAAAGCATCTGCACACCCGTCGTCGTCACAAACGGGCGGTTCATGCCCCCGGTATGCTGAAGCACGCGCCACGCCAAACGCGAAAAACTGAACACTTGAGCGCGTATCATGCCGCCGATATCCGGCGTTTTAGCAAGCTCATATTCCATTAAAAACGTCATTTGATCCGGGACTAGAAAAATGATCGGTTTCCCGAACGGCTCCCGGCGCAGTTCATCTTGAATGCTGTCGATAATCAGCCTCGTTTTCCCACTCCCCGATCTGCCTACTAAAAACTCAACACCCAAATTAAAAGACCCCTCTCTTTTTATCTTTCTACATTTTATCGAAAGTTGACGAAAATGACCAATCTCATCTGCTGGTAAAAACGGGATGATTGTTTTAAAAAATTTCGTTTTTGACCAAAATAAAGAAAAAAGGACTAATGATGATGTCAGAATATCCCGAAGTAATTGTACGGACGGCTCTGTCGTTCAGCATTCTGTTTATCGGCGCCCGGATACTCGGTAAACAAACCATTTCACAGATGACGCTTTTTGATTTCATTGCGGCCATCTCGCTCGGCGCCATCACGGCAAATCTGTCGTTTAATACAAAGCTGCCGATTCATTATCATGTCATTGCCTACATTATTTTCGTGGCAATCATTTACCTTGTCGCATATCTTTCTATGAAAAACAGGGTCCTTAGGGGTTTCTTTGCAGGCAAACCGACCATTATTATTCAAAACGGTAAAATACTTGAGCATAATATGAAAACGATGCGTTATACCATCGACTACTTGAACCAGCAGCTGCGTGTAAATGACGTATTTGACATTTCTCAGGTTCAGACTGCCATCATTGAAACAAACGGCAGCATGTCAGTGGAGGTCAAGCCGGAATTTGCGCCCGTTACAAGACAGGATCTCGGCATCTTTGCCGGACATGAAAAGAACTTTGCCGTTGAGCTGATTATGGACGGCAGGCTGGTGATGAAGAATCTGGAAGAAAACCACGTATCGGAAAAATGGCTGAGAGAAGAATTGGACAAGAGAAACCTCAAACCGGAAGACGTCGTATACGCTGTGCGCGGAAGCAACGGCCGGCTTTTTGTCGACACATACGACGACCATATTACATCGCCGCTGGATCAAGAATAAAAATGACATCCGCACATGTCACGGGCTGCCGCCGTATAATACCCTATAAACATCCGGGGGTGAGTCCAATGCACGAGAATTTTTTTCATTATACAGCCATCTGCAGTGACGATTCTGTGCTTATCAAGGATCTGGTAAAATCCATAAACGGGGAATACAGCGCTGTGATTTGCTACTCAATATTAGCCGAAAAAGCGCCGACCGCAGAAATCAGAAGACGAATCGAACATATCAGAGAAGAAGAAGTGCGCCACCTGCACGCTTTTTCTTCACTGTATACGTCAATTACCGGAAAACAGTTGACGCCGAAACAGACGGAGCATTGTCCGCACACATACAGAGAAGGACTGAGGGCGGCGTTTTATGATGAGCAGAAAACGAATGATTTTTATTTGCAGGCATCCGATAGAGCGGTGCACCCTGAAGCGAAGCGGTTATTTGCCCGCACGGCATTTGACGAGCAGCGTCACGCCGTGTGGTTTTTATACGATATGGCCCACTCTCCTTCCCACCATACAGGGGGAACGGTATCAAACGCGCCGAACACAAGCTACACCGAGGTAAATACCGGAAAATAACGGTTCAGGCAGATCACGCTCCCCCGCCGGGAGTCTTCAGACCGCAGACAAACCCCGTTCTTTCAACATGAGAGAATGGGGTTTACTTTTCGAGCTGCGTGATACTCTCTAAAAAGCGGATAACTTCTTCATTGTATAATCAGCAAAAACCCTTTATAATAAAATAAACCAACCGGTCGGTTTTTAAGGAGCCGAACCTCATTTGGCGGAAAGGATCTGTGTGAAGTGACAAATACAAAAGGCGGCGCCGGAAAGAGCGAAAAGACGAAGAACAGGCTCGTATCCGCTTCGCGTGACTTATTTGCAAAAAAAGGATATTCAGAAACATCGATTCGGGATATTTTAGAGGCGGCCGAGATCAGTAAAGGCAATCTATATCACCATTTTAAAGGAAAAGAGTTTCTGTTTCTTCATATCATGGAAGAGGATCACCGCGTTATGATCGAGACGTGGAGGGAAATGGAAGCTGATCTGAAAGATGCTGCCGAAAAACTGGCGGGCTTTGCGGAGCTGCTCAGCCGGATGAGCATCAATTACCCGCTTATGAGAGCAAGTGAAGAGTTTTATGCGAGTGCGTTTACGTCAGAGGGGGTCGTAAAGCGGCTCAACAAAATTGATATTGAATATGACGATGTGATGAGAGAGATCTTAGAAGAGGGAAATCAAGACGGCAGCTGGTCCATTCATCATGTCGAATCAAAAGTAAAAATCCTGCTATCCGTTTTTTACGGATTGGATGTCTTATATAAAAACGATACCATTCAGCAAAGAATCGAATTGCAAAAAGAAGCCATCTCCGTGTTTATTCACGGGTCGATCAGCGCTGATAAACAGAATGACAGCTGACAAAGGAGAAACAACATGCAAAAACCGATCAGAGAACAAAAAGCTGTACTCATCATCTTATTAAGCAACATATTTATTGCGTTTTTAGGCATCGGATTGATCATTCCCGTTATGCCGCTGTTTATGAATGTGATGCACTTGACGGGCAGCACAATGGGATACCTTGTCGCTGCCTTCGCCGTCGCGCAATTAATTGCATCCCCCATTGCGGGGAGATGGGTTGACCGCTTCGGCAGAAAAATCATGATTCTCGCCGGACTGTTTTTATTCGCATTATCCGAACTGACCTTCGGATTGGGCACACATGTCTCCATTTTATATTTCGCAAGGGTGCTGGGGGGCATCAGTGCCGCTTTTATCATGCCCGCTGTTACAGCGTATGTCGCAGATATTACGACGGTGCAGGAAAGATCGAAGGCGATGGGCTATGTATCTGCCGCCATCAGCACAGGGTTTATCATCGGGCCCGGCATAGGAGGATTTATTGCCGATCACGGCGTTCGTATGCCGTTTTTCTTTGCGGCGGGAATTGCATTTATCGCAGTGATTTCCTCTGTCTTTATGCTGAAAGAGCCGTTAACTAAAGAAGAACGCGCAAAGCAGCTGGAAAGCGTCAAAGAATCAACCTTCTTAAAAGATTTGAAAAAGTCGATTCATCCAAACTACTTGATCGCCTTTATCATCGTTTTTGTTTTGGCATTCGGACTGTCGGCGTACGAAACGGTATTCAGCTTATTTACAAACCATAAATTCGGCTTCACGCCAAAGGATATCGCCATTATTATTACGTTCAGCTCCATTGTGGCGGTCCTCATTCAAGTGCTCGCGTTCGGCAGACTTGTCAACTTCCTCGGGGAGAAAAAAGTCATCCAGCTTTGTCTGGTCATCGGCGCTGTGCTGGCTTTCGTTTCTACGGTGATGTCAGGATTTTTGCCGGTGCTCGCTGTCACTTGCATCATTTTCCTTGCGTTTGATTTATTGCGCCCGGCACTGACTACTTATTTATCGAAAATCGCAGGAAATCAGCAGGGGTTTGTTGCCGGTATGAACTCAACATACACGAGTTTGGGCACCATTTTCGGCCCGGCTCTGGGCGGTATTTTATTTGATATGAATATTCACTTCCCGTTTCTGTTCGCAGGTGTGGTTTTATTTCTCGGTCTGGGATTGACCTTTGTGTGGAAAGGAAAAGCGGGCGAGGTTTCGGAGTAGGGTGCACTCACCCATCTCCGGAGCTTTTTTTGCGTTTGCGATAAGAAAAATGAATGGATTATGAGAAATAATTCATTATTTATTTATCTCAAAATCTATACTATAGTAATAGTAAGGTTAACGAGCTTAACAATTTAATATGAATGTTTCAGGAAGAAGGGTTTTCATTGAAGAAAGACAAACATCTCCTTACGGATATCTGGTTTATTCTCATCAGTGCGGCAGGGGGGTTTCTTCTTTCGCTTACAGGGATGTCGATCGCCTGGATGCTCGGAACGCTGGCCGGCGGCTGCATCCTCTCCATGACGAGGCCCCGCTGGCTGTTCATGGCGCCTGACAGAAGAGGGATTCACCGCAGATGGCTTGCGGCGGGACAAATGATCCTCGGTATCGAACTCGGCCAGAAACTGAACCTGTCCGTTCTGTCGGTTTTAAGGGAGCATTGGCTTCCGGTAGGCTTCATGCTGATTTTCTCTATCGTGATGGCGCTTGTTTCCGGATATGTGCTCTTTCGGTTCAGCCGGACGGACATGATGACAAGCTTTGTAGGCACGGCGCCGGGCGGTTTATCCGCTATGCCCGGTATCGCCCAGGAAGTCGGCACAAACACCGCTATTGTAAGCCTTATTCAGCTGACGCGCGTCCTTTTGGTCGTCATGACAATACCGTTTCTCGTCATTTTCTTATTTACCAAACAAAACGGTGCGGCTCAGACATCAGCCGGAGCCGTTTCAGCAGGAGCTTCACATCCGGGCCTTACTCCCGTCTTGTTAACAGCCGGATTTATTTTGGCTGCCTGGCTTGCAAGCAAAGGCGCAAAACGGCTGAAATTCCCCGCCCCTTGGCTGCTCGGCAGCATGATCGGCGTTGCTGCTGCGGAAATCGGCGTGTCCGCCTTGGCGGGCAAAGACATGCTGGCCTGGTGGCCGCCGGAAGCAAACCAGCTGTCACAAATTTTTCTCGGCGCCACAATCGGATCAAAAATGTACAAAAGCATGTTCACCGGCGTGACGAGAGTGCTGACCGTCGGATTTATTTCTTCCGTCGGATTAATCGCCGCCATGATTCTGAGCGCGGTTGCGGTTTCTAAATTAACGGGCATCTCCATGATTACATCTGTTCTCGCCTTTTCTCCCGGCGGGATCGCCGAGATGGCGGCGACTTCGATCACCCTGCACGAAGACTCGACTTTCGTCGTCGCGGTTCAGGTCATCCGGATCGTTCTCGTCATCGCCATGCTTCCTCCCTTCTATCGGCTGCTGCACCACCTTTCTCAGCTGAAACGGGCACACGGCGAAAGAGGCCGGGCAGAAAGAGGAACATGATCCGAATAAAAAAACACGCATCCATATGCGTGTTTTTTATTTGAACAGCTCTCCGCCGCCATTTACAGACCGCCAGTTTGCTGAAAGATCACGGAACAGCCGTTCAGCAAATAACAGTTCTTCATCTGTATAGCGGTCTAAAAACGCCAAGAGCCGCTTTTTTATCAATTCATGATATTCATGATGAAGGGAATGCAGCTCTTTCCCGGCAGGAGTCAGCCGGAAATAGACTTCTTTTTTATTGTCGCTCAGCCGAGTCCTGCGCAGAAAGCCGGCTTCCAAAAACTTCGCGCAGCTTCTCGACACGGTCGGCTTTGTCGTCTTCATTTTTTCCGCTATTGACGTGACATTGATCGGTTCATGATCTCCGATACACGACAAAATGTGAATTTCCGTCAAGGTCAACTGTAATTTTTTCCCATTTCCTTCACGGAGTTCGTCCATCCGTCCGGCCAACGACGCCCTGATGTCCTCCTGACACCTCTCCTGCTCGTGAAAAATATCTGTCAGCCCTTCAAGAATCATGTGTTTTGCATGGTCTGGCTGTCTTCTGTTCAACTGCTGAGTCACCCTTCCGTATTGATTGTTTCTTTTACTATAACGTTTTGTTACACAAGAAACAATCACACAGGCGCACAAAAGGGTATCAGATGAATCCCCATCTCTCCAAACCGGCCAGAACGGCTTCTTCTGCTTCGCGTCCCGAGCCGCCGGCTGCCCATGCCGCGTGGCCGTCCGGCCGGATCAAAACGGAGTGGACGTCATTCCAATCGGCACGTGTTTCAGCAAGCTCCGCTCTGACAGCTGCCACACTGTCCGTATCAATACCGGCGGGAATGCTTCCTCTTAATGACAGAAGCACAAATCCGCCCTTATGAAGAAAATCATACAGCCGGGCCGGCCGCCCGTCATGAAGGGTCAATTCGATATCCGGCAGACGTTTCCCGTTCAGGGTATGCGGCGGAAGCTCCGCATCCGGTTCATAATGCAGATCAAGCGCGGATACTTTCCCCGCCAATAAACGGTTGGACTCCTGAAAATCCAGCAAAGCGGCCATCGTTTCTCTTAATGCCATCCCCGACTCGGTAAAATCCATGAGCTTTATCTGCGTTTTGATATTGTGCAACACTTCTGTTCCTGTGCTGTGCCTTTCCTGATGATAGCTGTCCAGAAGGTGAGGCGCCGCTTTTCCCTTCATTTGCGCCGCCAGCTTCCAGCCGAGGTTGAAGGCATCCTGAAGCCCCGTGTTCAGCCCTTGGCCGCCTGCGGGAAAATGAATGTGCGCCGCATCCCCGGCCACAAAAATCCGGCCGGAGCGGTATCGTTCGGCCTGACGCTCGGCATTGCCGAACCGCGACATCCATACCGGATCACTCAATCCGAAATCAGTGCCGCATATCCGCTGCAGGTCTTCTTTCAGCTCATTTTCAGTGACCGGCTCATCCTTCCGCTTTTGCGGAGCGTGCGGAGAAACGATGAGGACGCGGAAAAGTCCGTCCGTAAGAGGGATAATCACAACCGATCCCTCCAGGCGGCACGTTGAAAAAAAGGAAGATTCGGGCGGGTGTTTCAAAGCGGCATCACAGAGGGCTCCTGTTAAGTCGGCATCAGTGCCCGAAAAAGCGATGCCCGCCTGTTTCCGGACAATGCTCCCCGCTCCGTCTGTACCCGCGGCATATAAGCTGTGAAGAGTGCGGATCCCGCTTTCGTCCCGGAACACCGTCTCCACTCCGTCATCCGTCTGGGTGACAGCCACCGCTTCCGCCCCGCGGATGATGTCTGCGCCGATACTTGATGCATACTCCTCCAAAATCCGCTCCGTTTCTGCCTGAGGCAGCATTAACGAATAATTCTGCTTCGTATCCAGCCGAGAAAAATCCAGCCGTGTATCCAGCATGGAAAAATGGCCGGAAGACACCTTCGTCCCTTTTTCCAAAAAGCGTTCCAATATGCCTCTCATGGCAAAAAGCTCAAGTGTGCGCGGATGCATGATAAGCGCTTTGGAATATGGCACCGTCTTCTTCAATCGTTCAATGACAGTCGTTTTCACTCCGGCCAGCGCCAGTTCTGATGCAAGCATAAGCCCGACCGGACCTCCCCCGATAATGGCAGCCTGTATTTTCATCTCATCAGCCCTCTTTCATATTTTTTGTTACACACGTAACAAAACCACCAAAAAATAAACGCCTCCTTTTTTTGTTTCGCGCGTAACAATTTTCATTATAGTCTTTCCTCTGCTTTTTTACAATCATTTCCGAAAAAAAGACGCCGTTCACTTGGCGTCTGATTCACTGATGACTCCGACAATGTCTTTATCCTTAATCGGACCGAAATGACGGCTGTCGAGGCTGTATATGCGGTTGTCGCCAATAACAAAGTATTGTCCCTTCGGTATGCTTTTGCGCCCGGTCGTTTCCTTCAGCGTATAATCACCGGTCACATGGCTCCCGGCGGACAATGATGACTTTAACGGTTTTAAAAACGGTTCCGCCACCCGTTTTCCATTCACATACAGCTGATCCTCCCTGTATGCGATTGACTCGCCGGGGAGCCCGATAACTCGTTTGATCAGCACTTTGCGGTGCGGGCCTTTAAACAGGACAATATCGAAACGGCGGATCGTTTTGTAACGATGGGAAAACTTGTTGACCAGCAGCTCATTTCCTTGTTTAAAGGTCGGATTCATGCTGATTCCTTCGACTTTATAATCAATAAAAATGGCATTCTTTAATTGTATGGCCAAAACAACGATAAGCACGCCGGCTATAAACCAAAATCGTTTTTTCAAGATTCCTGTCTCCCTCCGTCTTTCTCATGCTGACTGATTCTCGTCTGTAAACGCCGTTCGATATGCTTTCCGGCATACCACAGCACCCCGATCACCATTATGGCGCCCGCCATCCTGAAAGGCTGTGTCATGAGTGCGTGAAGATCATACCCGATAAAGCTGATCATAAAGATCATGACCATTTTCCCCAGGGCGGCTGCTGATATAAACTGCAGCGCCCCCACCCGTGACAGACCGGCAACGATATGAACCGCAGCGGACGGCGTAAAGGGGAAGCAAAGCAAAATAAACAGCGGACCGAAACCGTGCCGCTCAACCCAGAGCATCATCCGCCTTATGGTCTGATGCCTGCGGATGAAACCGAAAGCTCTTTTCTGTCCGAAACGGCGGACGGCATAAAACATCAGCATCGATCCTGCCGCAGACCCGAGCCATGACAGAAAAAAACCTTCCCACAAACCAAATGCATTCGTATTCGCCACCACAAATACAACAAGCGGCAAAAACGGAAGAAACGCTTCAATAAAAGGCAGTGCAGCCGCAGCCGCCGGGCCGAAAGCTCTATAGCTTTGGAACCATTCCGTCAGCTGTTCCTCAGTCAAATATGATAAAAATTGCTCCAACGTTTATACTCCTTAACGAGTTTGTCTATCCTTATTCTACACATTATCTCCAAAAAACGAAAATATTTACGAGATTTTCCGACTTGAAATATCGTGTAAGCGAGTATAAAATAGGAACAAACGTTCTCTTTTTTTAAGAAAGAAGGAGTATTTATGCCTGACATCCAGAGCGGCACCCGCGATCTCATCGAAAAAGGGCTGTTTCTGCCCATGGCGGCTGCCATCCTGAACCGGGACCTCGAAGCGCTTGATTCGTGCCCGTTTAAATTAAAACAACCCTATAAACAGCTTATCGGCTGCTCTTTAAAATTAGCACAAAAGGATTTGAGTGATGTTCGAAAAGAGTTAAGAAAGCGTAAAATTAAAATATACGAAGCGGAAAGAGACGAAGCATTTACGCTTTATATATGCACCATTAACGGCTATGAAGAAAAACACCGTTATTTCAACCCGAGAATACGGGAACAGGTAACCGCCTTATTGGAATATTACCTGTCTCTTGCGACCATTTAAAAAGCAGCCGGGACTGCTTTTCCTTTTCAGCTGGTAAATTTCAGACTATTCACACTATACATTCGACATGATTTTCTTTATAATCGGGACACGCTGTTTTCAATGAAAAGGAGGAATGTTATGAAACTGATTCATGTTCTCGCCGCCCTGCCCTTTTTCGGAATTCTCGCCGGCATTCCATTTGCCAACCGGGTGACGCCTTATCTTTTCGGAATGCCTTTCATTCTTGCGTATGTCGTCATCTGGGCGGTGCTGACTTCCGTTCTGATGGCCGCCGTTTACAAACTGGACAAAGAAAACAAGACGGGTGAGGCGGAATGAACGCAGCATTTCCCGTAATGGCCGCCGTGCTCCTGTTTTGTGTATATCTCGGAATCCGGGCCCGAAAAGGAAAAAATATGGACCTTGAACAATGGACGGTGGGCGGACGCGGCTTCGGCACGATGTTTGTCTTTTTATTAATGGCGGGAGAAATATACACGACCTTTACATTCCTCGGCGGAAGCGGATGGGCTTACGGAAAAGGAGGCCCCGCCTTTTATATTATCGCGTACGGCTGCCTTGCCTACATTTTGTCATATTGGCTTCTGCCAGCCGTGTGGACTTACGCCAAACAACACAAACTGATGTCGCAATCAGATTTTTTTATTTCAAAATACAACAGCCCGCTCCTCGGCATTCTCGTATCGCTCGTCGGCATCGCATCCCTCATCCCCTATCTCGTCCTGCAGCTGAAAGGACTCGGATTAATTGTTTCAGCAACGTCATACGGACAGATTCCGCCCTCAGCCGCTGTCTGGATCGGCGCTGTCTCCATCACGATTTATGTGATGATATCAGGAATCCACGGTTCAGCATGGATATCAGTCGTTAAAGATATCATGATTTTAGGCATCGTCCTGTATTTAGGCATTTATCTGCCCATTCATTACTATGGCGGGTTTACGGAAATGTTCAAACAAATTGACGCCGCAAAACCCGGATTTCTCACGCTGCCGGAAACCGGACAGAGCGTTTCCTGGTTCAGCTCAACGGTTTTGCTGACCGCCCTCGGCTTTTATATGTGGCCCCATACATTTGCCGCTTCCTATTCGGCGGAGCATCCGCGGGTGTTTCGGAAAAACGCGATCATCATGCCTCTTTATCAGCTCGTCCTGCTGTTTGTCATCTTTACCGGATTTGCGGCGATTCTGCAGGTGCCCGGTTTAAAAGGGGCGGACACGGATCTCGCCTTATTAAAGCTGTCTGTGAAAACCTTTGATCCCTGGTTTGTCGGACTGATCGGATCGGCGGGCATTCTGACGGCGCTTGTACCCGGTTCAATGATATTAATGGCCTCAAGCACGCTGTTCGCCAAAAATGTGTACAAAGCCATTCTGCCCGGCACCACTGACGAAAAAGTCTCACGGCTCGCGAAATACGCCGTACCCGTCATCGCGCTGATATCCGTATATTTTACGCTGAAAGGCGGAAATACCATCGTCACCTTGCTTTTAATGGGCTACAGCCTTGTCACCCAGCTTTTCCCCGCCCTCTTATTCAGCCTGCCGAAGCGGCGTTTCATCACAAGCCACGGCGCTTTTGCCGGCATAACGGCCGGGGTCGGAACGGTGGCCTTCATTACGCTGACCGAATCAACCATCGGAACCCTCTTTCCGTTTCTTCCGCAGATCGTTAAGGATATGAATACAGGCATCATCGCACTGGTTCTGAACATTGCCGTCATGTTTGCAGTCAGCGCCGCAGTCAGAAAAAAACAAATCGGCGCAGCCGAAAAGGCGGCTTAAATGGTAAGATAGCGGTAAGATACACGAAAGGGGAAAAACGCATGATCATGACAACGACCGAAACCGTCGCCGGAAAACAGATTACGGAAGTGAAAGGCTTGGTGACAAGCAGTATCGTCCAGTCCAGACACATCGGCAAAGACTTGCTTGCAGGCTTAAAATCTGTCGTCGGCGGCGAATTGAAAAGCTATACTGAAATGCTGGAAGACTCCAAAAAAGCGGTGAAAGAGCGGCTGATCAGAGAGGCGGAGCAGCTCGGAGCGAACGCCATCGTCGGCCTGAGGTTCGAACTGACCGCAGGACAGAACACATCCGAATTAATCGGATACGGAACCGCCGTCACCGCCGAATCCATTTAAAAAAACAAGCCTCTTTAAAGAGGCTTGTTTTTTTATTTCTCACATGCGATATAGTCTTTATCTCGGTCAAGTCTTTTATTTGCATTGTAAAGCGCTTTTGATACATACGGCTTGTACTTTGTTCTGCCGCCCTTGTTTTTCACTTTCGACGATTTGGCCACGCCGCCCTTATACACCTTATTCAGCGCCTTGCAGTTTTGATACGTTTTTACCTTTGTTTTCGCTTCTGCCGTCTGCCCCGCTCCGTATGAACAACCGAACACCAGACCGAAAGACAAAAGCACAGCTGCCGTCTTTTTCATTTCTATCCTATCCCCTTTCCTGAATCATGCTGTATTGCTGAACATATCATAGTTCAAATAATCTCCATTTACAAGATAAATAGGAAAATAGTTTTAATTTACGTCCGCCCGTATATCTTTTATGGAATTTTTCCCAAAACCTTTTATAATATGAATTGATAGCGCTATCTGACTATGATGATAGGAGGAGAAATGATGATGAAAAAAGGGCTTCTTGCGGGTGTTCTCACTTCAGCCGTTCTATTCGGGGCATGTACGGCGGATATTCCGGGGGTGATCAGTCCCAATACGGCGGAAGCGGCGTCCCAGCTCAGCAAAGGAATCGGCGGAAGGGCCTACCTGAACAGCACGGGCTCAGTTCTCGTCACGAAAATTCAGCTTCCAAGCTCGATTCAGGTGTCAAATGGGACAGCCTATATTTACTCAGGATTTACCGGAGGCACAGAGGCTGATATCGGGCTTCAGTACAGTGACACCTATCATGTATGGAAACCAATCATGAAAGTCGGTTCAAAGGGACAAGGCCAGGTCCGGTATCTGGAAGGAGAAAGCCAATTCACCTATACGAAAGGCTTCCGGCCCGGCAGCACCGTACAGCTGACCATTTACAAAAATCTGAACGGCAATACCCGCGCCACATATTGGGGCACGAATAATGACGGATACACCGGCCGCATCATCTCAGAACTCGCCCAAACAAATGTAGGCTCTGTCTCAAAATGGAAAGCGCTCGCCACCGTCGCGGTCACATCAGAGGATCAGCGCCCTTACATCAAATCAAACTTCTCAACAGCCTTTACGAACATCACGATCGACAATAAAGCAGTCACACCTGTGATTGATACACAGGATTTTGCCAAATTGACAGTGTCAGGCAGCAGCGTCAGCATGTCTGTCGTCAAATAAAGAATGTTGAACGCACGATTTCTGACATCGTGCGTTTCGTGAGGGTCTGCCGGATACGCAAATCCCTTATTTTTCGGATGACGTTTAATAAACAAACTCTGTTACATTCAAAATGTCGATTTCTATATAACAATTAGAGGAACCTCATTTGCTGAGGTTCCCCGTTATTCTCCAACTCACGCACCGGTTAACTTCACATACTGTCAGCCGGCTCAGGGCTGTCCAATTTTAGTTAGAATATAGCTTTAACAGGTCTTGTGCTGGAAAACGATCTGCATCGTTCGCCTCAACAAAATATGCCAACTGCCATTTTTGTGTTTCGATAGCTTGTTTGCTAGTGGGATTTTCCCATTCAGGGTAAACTCTAATTGCCATTTTCCCTTTTGCAGCGGCTGTTTTAAGGATATTTTGCTTTACAAGAACTTCTTTTGGAAAAACAAATTGTCCAAAATGATGATTACTGGCAAAAGTATTGATAACCAATAAATCAGCAGCTTTTTCATATGAAAAGGCTTGGTTTTTACCATCTCCGTCTTTTTCCCAAAAAGCAACAAACTGTCCTATCTTGTTTGGCGTTATTTTTGCGACTCTGAATCGAACTGATGTTGAATGCAGTTGAAACATACCGGCCCCATACTCTGAGTTTTGAGCTTCTTCTTGAATATCATGTATCGTTAAGTGATTTGGTTCATAAAAAATTTTATTTACATATGTTAACGCCTTATAAAATTCATTCACTGCTTCGTACTCCTTATTTTTTATAGTACGTCATCCATTGCTTCTTGATTAAAATGGGCTGATCATGTGTTTCCAATAAAAAAACAGCCCTCCTCAGGATTGTTTTTTTAACATTTCTTTCATTATTTCCGCCAAAATACTGAGCAGTCCGCCTTATCCTGAATATTGAATTGAATCATGCGTTCAAGCAGCTCATAATGCACCGGTTCAGTCCATTGAATTCTGAACAAACGGGAAGTGGCGCTGTAGCCGGCACGGGCAATGTCGTCGGCAAAATGCGCAATTCCCGCTTCTTCGGGGGAAACACTTACATGATGCTTTGCTGCCGCAAAGCCGATAATAAAGGTGCCGTGATCGGTAAACATCGGCGTGTTCCACTTGATCTGCGCTTCTAAGTTCGGAAATTGGTCAGCCGTCCACGACAGGATTTCCTCCATTCGCAGACGATGATCAGGGCTGTCGATACTTGATAAATAGTCTTTGAAAACGTCCATGTCTTCCTCCTTCAACATCACGTCCGCTAGCGCCAAAACCCCGGATTTTCAGCTTTTTCCTTGATGTTAAATTCGATGATCTTCTTAAGCAGATCATAGTGCACCGGATCAGTCCATCGAATTCTGAACAGGCGCGAAGAAGCGCTGTACCCGGCTTGAGCGATGTCATCGGCAAAATGCTCCATCGTCTCTTTTTCAGGCAAAATGCTCAAATGATTTTTTGCCGCAGCAAACATAATGATATAGGTGCCGTGATCGGTAAATGTCGGTTTGTTCCACTTGATCTGCGCTTCTAAATTCGGAAATTGGCCAGCCGTCCACGACAAAATTTCCTCTGCTTTGAGACGGTGATCCGGGTTATCGATTCCTGATACATATTTTGCAAACACATCCATGCCCATCTCTCCTAAAATGAAATATCATTACTCTTTACATCATCATAGCCAACAGACGGACACGATACAACTCTGCCCGGGCATGTAAATCGAAAAAAGCCCTCCCCAAAAGGAGAGGACCCGTCCCTTCACATCACAGCTTTCTCTAATATCTCTCCCCCAGCTCCCGCAAAATAAAGTCGTAGATCATTCTTGTCCGCTCTTCTTTCGGATACAGCATGAATTCCTGCCGCTTCGGGATATGACTGCCCATCCTGTCCTGAAAAGTGGTTCTGAGATAGGCGGTTCTGTAAACCTGATTTTCAAAAGAATGATAGGATACTTCCAGTTCCATCGTTTTGCCGTTTGAGAACGTGACCGCTGTGTCATCAAATGCCGTCGGTTGAAAATCTTTAACGTGCACATGCGATATCCAGCCGCATTGAGGCCTTGCAGAAGAAAGTGTAGGGAATAAAAAGATGTGATTTGAAGGGTCCACCATAATCGGCGGCTTGTGAGAAATTTTAATCGCTTCATATGTTCCCGCTTTTCTCCCGGCATAGCTGGAGCCAAAGTAGCGGCAGCTTCTGTCGATGATGTGAATCGGCTTCATGCTGACATACAGAATGCAGTCTTTTTCAATGACCTTCGACCCCATTTTACCGTCTATTTCCTCAGGCAAAACAGCGATGGTTGAACGATTTACTTCATAGCTTTCTAAGGGTGCGTGTGTTTTCTGGCACATGATGTGCAGCCTCCAATCCTTTTCTTGAAAATTTATACTAATAATCTATCATCTGTCATTGAAAAACGACAGGTTTTTTTTGAATATAGCTAAAAATCACCTTTTAAAGATGTAATTTAGTCTTAAATTACTATTTAAATATTATTTTTCTTTTTCATTTCATCTCATTTATACAATGATCATTTTCGTTTTTTCGTCAATTTGCAGGATATGTCGATATATTTCCAAGTATTAGTTGTCTAAAGATTATAAAAATTAATTGATTTTTCCGGCCGTTATCCATATACTATAAAAAAGGCATTGGGGGGATTCTTTATGAAAGAGAAAAAGTCGTACACTGAGCTCATGAAGTCCCGCAACACGCAAAAAGCAAACGAATTCGATGTGACAATGGCCGATATTTACATTCAAATGGTGCTTGATGAATCCTTGTATAAACGCCGGATCGCCATACTGACAATGCAGATTAATAAGGCGCTTGATGATAAAAATAAAGAAGCGTTCCTCACGCTTTCAAAAGAATATGCAGCACTCAAACAGAGTGAATAAGCCAATCCATATGGATTGGCTTTTTTTACATTATCCGTTTACGATGGTGCCGCCGTTCACATGAATCATCTGTCCCGTGACATAGGAAGAATCATCGCTTGCTAGGTACAAATAGCTCGGCGCCACTTCAACAGGCTCTCCCGGTCGCTGCATCGGCACGTCTGAGCCGAAGACTTCCACTTCCTTCGCCGAGAAGCTCGCCGGGATCAGCGGCGTCCAGATCGGCCCCGGCGCCACTGCGTTTACCCTGATGCCCTGAGTGACAAGAGATTGGGAAAGAGATCTTGTAAACGTGACGATCGCCCCTTTTGTCGCTGAATAGTCAATCAATGTTTTGTGGCCTTTATAGGCGGTAATGGAGGCCGTATTAATGATTGAACTTCCTTTTTTCAGGTGAGGGAGCGCGGCTTTCGTTAAGTAAAACATTGAAAAAATATTCGTCTGAAACGTTCTGATGAGCTGGTGGCTCGTGATTTTCTCAATCCCCGGCTGTACGTGCTGCTCACCTGCGTTGTTGACCAGGATGTCAATGGAAGGAAAGGCTTGGCCCGCCTGGCGGATGACATCGTTGCAAAAGGCTTCGTCGCCGACATCCCCTGCGATCAGCAGACACTTCGCCCCCTCTTTTTCTACATATTGCTTCGTCTCTTCGGCATCCTGATGCTCATCAAAGTAAACGATGACCACATTAGCGCCTTCCTTCGCGAATAAAACGGATACGGCGCGGCCGATCCCGCTGTCTCCGCCCGTGATGATCGCCGTTTTCCCTTCAAGTTTTTTCGCCGCTTTCGGTTTGTCAAAAACGGGGCGCGGGTCCATTACATATTCAAAGCCCGGCTGCCGGTTTTGATGCTGCGGCGGCAAGGTTTTCTTCTTCTGGTTAGCCATTTTTATCACTCCTTTACATTAATTACTATATTATGAGTAATTTGAGCATCTTATACGAATTTCATGTATGAATAGAGTCTTATTGGAAAAATTAAGAATATACAACAGAGGAGGTAAATCTGAATTGACTACTTTTTCAAACGAGGAACCGGCTTCCTATTGGAAAGCAACAGCTGACATTCCTTCCTTTCCCGCCCTCACTGAAGATACGGAATGTGACGTTGCGGTTATCGGCGGAGGAATTACGGGCCTGACAACGGCATACGAACTGACGAAAAGAGGTTTCCGTGTCGCTGTCATTGAAGCAGACCGGATTTTAAACGGGACGACCGCGGGCACGACCGCAAAAATCACCGCCCAGCATGATTTCATCTATGCCGATCTTATTCAGCAGATCGGCCTGACCAGCGCAAGGCTGTATTTCGAAGCCCATCTCCGCGCCATGGAAGACATGAAGCAGATTATGAAGGACCTTTCGATTGAATGCAGACTGGCTGAACAAGACGCATATCTTTACACCAATACAGAATCAGGCGCCAAAAAAATCCGCAGCGAGCAGGAAGCTTATACCAAGCTCGGCATTGAACACGAGCTTGCGAAAGAACTTCCCGTCCCCGTTGATTGCAGTCTCGGTCTCGCCATGAAGAATCAGGCGCAATTCCATCCGCTTTTATATGGTGCGGCGCTCGTCAAAGAGATCGTTAAAAACGGGGCGCGGATTTTTGAACAGACGGCTGCGATCGACATAAAAAAAGAACCGCAGCCGGAAGTGGTCACGAAAAACAGACACGGCATCAAGTGCAGCTACATTGTCTGCTCTTCCCACTTTCCTTTTTATGACGGAGGGGGGCTTTACGCCGCCAGAATGTATGCCAGCAGGTCCTACGTACTCGCGGTAAAACCGAAACAAGCCTATCCGGACGGGATGTATCTCAGCATAGACAAGCCGTCCAGATCACTGCGATACACCGATTTAAACGGTGAAAAACTGGTTCTTGTCGGCGGCGAAAGCCACAAAACAGGCCAAGGAAAAGAAATGTCCGAGCATTACGAAGCGCTGAAACAATTTGCGGAAAACACAATCGGGGTTGAAAGCATCCCATATCATTGGTCTGCACAAGACCTTGTCACCATTGACAAAATTCCGTTCATCGGTCCCATCTCAGGCGATGAAGAACATATTTTGGCGGCGACCGGTTTTAAAAAATGGGGTATGACAAGCTCAGCGCTCGCCGCGAAGCTTTTGGCTGATCATATTCAAAACAAAAAGAACCCGTTTTCCGGCCTGTTTATCCCGTCACGCTTCCACGCAGATCCGGGACTGAAAAAACTGATCTCCTATAATGCCGACGTGGCCAAACACCTTATCTCGGGCAAACTTGAGAGGCCGGACGCTTCACCTGAGACTCTTCGGCCCGGGGAGGGAAAAATCGTAACGGTAAACGGCAAACGGGCCGGCGCCTATAAAGATGAAAAAGGCTGTCTGCATCTTGTCGATACGACATGCACCCATTTAGGCTGTGAGGTTGAATGGAATGACGGCGAACGGACGTGGGACTGTCCTTGTCACGGGTCCCGGTTCACACCTGACGGCGGGGTTGCCGAAGGTCCCGCCATCAAGCCGCTGAAACGCCTCACCCAAGATTGACTAAACCATTCGTACAGAATGGTTTTATTTTTTTCTGCATTAAAATATTTTTATCAGATTCCTTCATTCAAGTTCCTTCCATACCGATAAAAAGAAAAAGAGAATATCTGGGGGAACTTATATTGTTATTTAAAAAAGACCGCAAAAAAGAAACAGCTTATTTTTCAGAAGCCGATGAAAAAAAACGCATCGCGCTTTCAAATCAATATGCAGATGTCCAAAAACAGCTGAAAATGGTCAAGCTCGGAAACGAAGAACTTCATGTGCTTGAAGAGCTGCAGCCGTTAATTAAAGAACATATCTCAACAATCGTCGATTCCTTTTACCGAAATCTGGATCATGAAAAATCATTAATGACGATCATTAACGACCACAGCACGGTCGAGCGCCTGAAAAAAACATTACGGCGTCATATCCATGAGATGTTTGCCGGCACGATTGATGATGAATTCATTGAAAAAAGACAGCGCATCGCTTCCATCCACTTGCGGATCGGCCTTGAACCGAAATGGTATATGGGAGCGTTTCAAGATCTGCTTCTGTCGATGATGAACATATATGAAGCAGCAATCCCGGATTTGCATGAGCTTTTAAAAGCGATCAAAGCGACGACGAAAATATTGAATCTTGAACAGCAGCTCGTCCTTGAAGCATTCCAGACTGAATATAACTGCCAGCGTGACGAACAAGAGGAAAAGAAAGCCCGTCTTCATCAGAAAATCCAGGAAACATCCGGATCACTCGCTGATTTGTTTTCAGAAACGAGCAGAGCCGTGCAGGAGCTGGTCGACAAATCCGAGGGCATTTCCGAGGCGTCAAAAGCCGGCACCGTCACTTCCGTACATGTCGAAGAAAAATCAATCGGCGGAAAAAAAGAGCTTGAAAGCCAGCAGAAGCAGATGAATAAAATCGACGCCAGCCTTCTGCAGATTGAAGAAGAAATGGACAAGCTGAATGACATCGCCCAGCAGATCGAAAAAATCTTCGGCATCGTGACGGGGATCGCCGAGCAAACGAATCTCCTGTCACTCAACGCTTCAATAGAATCTGCGAGAGCCGGTGAGCACGGCAAAGGGTTCGCCGTTGTCGCGACGGAGGTAAGAAAGCTTTCAGAGGATACGAAAAAAACCGTTTCCACCGTATCAGAGCTCGTGAACAATACCAATACACAAATCGACATCGTGTCCAAACATATTAAAGATGTAAACGGACTTGTAAGTGAAACGAAAGAAAAAATGGCGCAGATCAACCGTCTGTTTGATGACATCGTCCAAAGCATGAAAACGAGCAAAGACCAGACAGGCAAAATCGACGTTGATTTGCAGGCCTTTCTCGGCGGTCTTCAAGAAGTCAGCCGCGCCGTATCCCACGTTGCATCATCCGTTGATTCACTTGTTATCCTTACAGAAGAATAAAGATAAACCGACCGGCCTTTTTCATAAAGGGCCGGTCTTTTTAATGTTAACTAAAAATATAATATAGTTGACATATATAATGACTCGCTTTATTGTATAAACATATTTTGATAAGCTGGAGGAATACATAATGAAATTGACAGAAATGATGCA
The DNA here is from genome assembly GCF_046535225.1 of Bacillus sp. SIMBA_031. Lineage (NCBI taxonomy): Bacteria > Bacillati > Bacillota > Bacilli > Caryophanales > Bacillaceae > Bacillus > Bacillus sp. SIMBA_031. The sequence goes on along the minus strand of NZ_JAWRXC010000001.1, from coordinate 160,079 downwards.
TATTGCCGTGTTTACCGCCATTATGGGACTTTTGGGACTGCTCCCGCCGCTTTTCTTATCCTTTACGCCGGTTCCGATTACGCTCCAGACGATCGGTGTGCTCTTATCGGGAAGCATCCTAAAACCGAAAGCGGCGTTTTTAAGCCAATTGCTGTTTTTGCTGATTGTGGCATGCGGAGCGCCTCTCCTTTCAGGCGGCAGAGGCGGGTTCGGGGTTTTTTTCGGGCCGAGCGCCGGATATCTCATCGCATATCCGCTGGCGGCATTACTGCTGAGCCTCAGCATCCAAGGCCTTCGCTCAGCTGCTGTCCCCCATTTGTTTATCAGACAGTTCTTGTTCGGCGTGCTGTTTTTGTATGTCATCGGCATTCCCGTTCAGGCTTTTATAATGCACATTGATATCTTGACTGCCGTAAAGCTCAGCCTCATCTATGTGCCCGGAGATCTGCTTAAAGCGGCCGCAGCCTCATTCGCAGCCGTAAGAATCAGAAAAACTCTTCAAGCAAGCCGGCTTTTGCCGACGAAAGGAAGCTGATTTTAGTCATCATGATTACATCATCATATTCAGATACAGCCGGACAAGCGCCGGAACAGATCGCAATTCAGACAGAAACAGAACAGATCACCTATCAAACTTGGAACAGGCTAGTAAACCAAACCGCAAACTGGCTTGGCAGCCTTTCAGGTAAGCCGGAAAACATTGCAATATTACTGCCGAACGGCATCCCTTTTTTACAACTTTTCGCAGGCGCGGCGCATGCCGGCTGCACGGCGGTTCCGTTAGATCCCCGCTCGGCTGCGGCGGAACTCGCGGATCAGCTGCACATCAGCAAAACCGACCTCGTCATCTGTGACCGCCGGCTGAGCGGCAGACTGGACGGCGTCAAAACGCCTGTCATCCTGTGGGATGAATGCAGGCCTTTGATTGAGGCCGAAAAAACGGAAGGCGCTTTGATCAAAAACGCCGGCCTGCCCTTTTATACCGGGTTCACCTCGGGATCGACCGGTAAGCCGAAAGCCTTCACCCGCTCTCACCGTTCGTGGCTGGAGAGCTTTTCTTGTACGAAACGTGAATTCGGCATTTCCCCTGATGACAAAGTGCTGGTACCGGGCACGCTTCGCTCGTCACACTTTTTATACGGCGCCGTCAGCACTTTGTTTATCGGCGGAACCGTCATCCTTCAAAGAAAATTCAATCCGGCCGGAATGAAAGACCGGCTCAGACAAGCTGACGTTCTATATACCGTTCCGACAATGACGGACGCCCTGCTCTCACTAGAGGCGTTTCCGGATACACCGCTCAAGGTGATTTCTTCCGGTGCAGACTGGCCCGCTTCGTCAAAACAAGCGCTGTCAGAGCGCTATCCCCATTTGCGGTTGTACGATTTTTACGGAACGTCTGAGCTGAGTTTCGTGGCGTTCTTATCGCCTGAAGACAGCGCCCGAAAGCCTGACGCCGCGGGCCGTCCGTTTGAAAATGTTACAATCGAAATCCGCCGCCCCGGAGGAGAGCGCTGCATGCCGGGCGAAACGGGGAAGATTTTTGTGAACAGCCCGATGAAATTTTCCGGATACATCAACGGCGCAAAACCTGATGATTCCGGCTGGATAACGGTTGATGACATGGGATATATCGATCGTGAAGGCTATCTTTATATCGAAGGACGTGAAAACGGGATGATCGTATCAGGCGGCCTGAATGTATTCCCCGAAGAGATAGAACGTGTGCTCAACCGCTGTCCGGGCGTCAGAAAAGCGGCCGTCATCGGCATTCCTGATGATTATTGGGGCAGTATCGCCGTTGCGGTGATCGACGGACATGCAAATGTAAAGGAACTGAAGAAACAGTGCCGCGAGCAGCTGGCAGCATATAAAATCCCGAAAAAATGGCTGTTTTCAAAAATACCGGAAACAGCCGGCGGAAAGATCGCCCGTGCCGCCGTACAAAAGCAGGCAAAGGACATGATGGAATGGAAGCTGTAATTACGGATGCGAAACGGACGATTTTCGCCCGGGAAAACGGCCTGTTAAAAGACTGTCTCCCAGAAGATTTGGCAGCTCCGCTGATCCGCCATTTGAGCCGGAACATGCCCGAAGACATTGATGAAGTCCTGATCGGAAACGCGACGGGCCGCGGCGGGAATCTCGCCCGGCTGTCAGCCTTGGCCGCCGGACTTCCTTTGAGCGTGTCCGGTACGACCATCGACAGGCAGTGCGGCTCCGGACTGGACGCCGTGAGGGTCGCGTGCCACTTTGTCAAAGCCGGCGCGGGGAGCACGTACATCGCGGGAGGAGCGGAGAGCAGCAGCCGTTCCCCTTTCTCATCCCGGGCGCGCTTTTCTCCTGAACACATCGGCGATCCTGATATGGGCATAGCAGCCGAGTATACGGCACAGGCTTACGGCGTAACGAGAAAGATGCAGGACGAATATGCCCTTCTCAGCTATGAACGGAGCGTCAAAGCGCACGAAGACGGCTTGTACAGCCGGGAAATTCTTCCCTGTCACGGATTCGCCGCTGACGAAAACATGCTGAAAAAGCGGAACATGGAGCCTCTCATCTCCCGTGCCAAACCCGTCTTTCAGTCCGGAGGCTCTGTCACCGCCGCCAACAGCTGCGGAATTTCTGACGGGGCGGCGGCAGTTTGTGTGATGGAAGAACAAAAAGCGCGGTCTCTCGGTTTAAAGCCGGGATTGCGTTTTATCGGAAGCGCGGTAAGCGGCGTCCATCCGCATTATCCGTCAGCAGCCCCGGTTTATGCCGTCAAAAAGCTTTTGAAGGAACGGAACCTGTCACCGGATGATATTGATATATACGAAATCAACGAGGCGTTTGCCGTCAAAATATGCGTTTTTTCACAGCAGCTTCGAGTGCCGTATTCTAAAATAAATGTCCGGGGCGGCGCTCTGGCGGTCGGGCATCCGTACGGGGCTTCCGGGGCGGCGCTTGTCACCCGGCTTTTTTACGAAGCAAAAAGACGCCCGGATGCCCGCTACGCAGCAGCAGCAATCGGCAGCGGAGGGGGAGTCGGACTGGCGCTTCTCTTTGAAGTGTTAACGTAACGGCAGTATAATAGATGATATCGATAAAAAATTGATCGGAGTGGAGACTTTATGACTGCCGTTTGTTTAGTAAGACATGGAGAGACTGATTGGAATGCCCAAAAGAAGCTTCAAGGCAAATCGGATATTCCGTTAAATGCGACGGGAGAGCGTCAGGCGAAAGAAACAGGAGAGTACTTAAAGGGGTCCGAATGGGATGTCATCGTCTCAAGCCCGATGAAACGGGCCAGAAAAACAGCTGACATTATTAACGGGTTTTTGAATCTTCCCATTGTCGTCATGGAAGATTTCAGAGAACGGAGCTACGGTGATGCGGAAGGAATGTCTTTATCGGAACGGTCGAAGCGCTACCCGGATAAAAACTACCCGAACATGGAGACCGCAGAAGAGCTGACAGACAGAATGCTTGCCGGTTTAGTGAAAGTTCAGGAGCGGTTTCCTGAGCAAAAAGTACTGATCGTCGCTCACGGCGCAGCCATTCACGCCCTCTTGTCCGCCATTTCTGACGGTGATACCGACATACAAAACGCTAAGCTTGTCAATGCGTGCCTGAGCAATATAGAACGAATTGAAAATAAGTGGCGCATCAAAGATTACAATGTAAGCAGCCACCTGTCAGAATCATAACAAAAAGGCCCGAATTCAGTTTTGGGCCTTTTTGGCGAGCATTTTTTTCTGAAGATCATGTAATATGGCGTCCGCACCGTCAATGCTCCGGCGCTCCGTCCATACCGCCCTGTCCGCGCGGTAAACGTGTCCGTTTTTTACGGCCGTCAGCTGTTTCCAGAGGTGATTTTTTTCGGGTTCTTTCTCACCGTCCAACAGCACGATGTAATCAGGATCGATATGCAAAAGCTGCCCGGGCGTCATTTTGATACAGTCTGATTTCCCGCCGGAATCCGTCTGGACGGCATATGTAAACCCTGCAAGCGTCAAAAGCCGGGACGTAAAAAACCGATCATCCTTTACGGAAATGCTGTCATTTGCAGCGTCAATTAATAAAATCGTGCCGCCTTCTGCATCCAGCTTTCTTTTGATGTCATTCAGCTTTTCTTCCTGAGCCGACAATTGTTTCTCTATGATGCCCTCTTTACCGACCGCCTTTTCAATGGTAAGGGCAGCGTCAACCGCATCCTGATAATCCGCAGCTTCATTTTTTAAAGCGATTGTCGGAGCGATCTTTGTCAGTTTTCGGTATATCCCCCTGTGAAGGCTTGAGTCTGCAATGATGAGATCGGGTTTTAACGAAGTGATCTTTTTCAAATCGGGATATGACGGGGCCCGACGGACGGACTGCCGTCGTTTCGCTCTGACCGGCTATCCGCGGCGGCCGCCGGCTTTATGCCGAGATCATGGAGGGTGTCAATAAAGCCCTCATTCAATACGGCGATGCGCTGCGGGTGCGCAGTCACATGCGCGGTCCCCAGATCGTGCCTGACGGCGGTTTCATGTTCCTGTTCTGAGCATGCCGTTATGAAGAGAACGGATAAGATCATCAGCATACTGAAAATTGGTTTCATCTGTTCCTCCTCTTTCGTTTTTCCGCAATTATATCATTGACAATATAAGTATCAATGATATTCATTATCATTATTTTTATAAAATGGTTTCACAGCTTTTCTCCGTCAAGAAAGCCGAAGACTGATTCATGCCGGCCGCTTTATTTCATTCCGCTTTCGTTTCCATCAGACTTCTGCATTCAACAAAAGGTGACATTTATCCTGTTTTTGCCTCAGATTCCAAAAATGGAATCAAACCGTTCGACCCAGCAAACAAGAGAGCGATTGCGGCTGTGTACAAATACTCATGTCCTTCCATCGGTTTTTTCCATTAAAATTTAAATATTTCGGGTTCCTATTAAACGAAAGAGAGATGATATACCTAAATAGAAATAAAACAAACTGAAAAAAATTGGGTCTACTAAAATATTATTCCATGCTATACAATTAATCCACAGAATAATCTGTCTATTGGTTGTTCTGCAAATGAAAAAAGGAGTGGATAAAGAGTGAGAGGCAAAAAGGTATGGATCAGTTTGCTGTTTGCTTTAGCGTTAATCTTTACGATGGCGTTCGGCAGCACGTCTCCTGCCCAGGCGGCAGGGAAATCAAACGGGGAAAAGAAATACATTGTCGGATTTAAACAGACAATGAGCACGATGAGCGCCGCTAAGAAAAAAGATGTCATTTCTGAAAAAGGCGGGAAAGTTCAAAAGCAATTCAAATATGTAGACGCAGCTTCAGCTACATTAAATGAAAAAGCTGTAAAAGATCTGAAAAAAGACCCTAGCGTCGCTTACGTTGAAGAAGATCACGTTGCACAGGCGTACGCGCAGTCCGTGCCTTACGGTGTATCACAGATTAAAGCCCCTGCTCTGCACTCTCAAGGCTTCACCGGATCAAATGTTAAAGTAGCGGTTATCGACAGCGGCATCGATTCTTCTCATTCTGATTTAAAGGTAGCAGGCGGAGCCAGCATGGTACCTTCTGAAACAAATCCTTTCCAAGACAACAACTCCCACGGAACTCACGTTGCCGGTACAGTTGCGGCTCTTAATAACTCAATCGGTGTATTAGGCGTTGCGCCAAGCGCATCTCTTTACGCTGTAAAAGTTCTCGGCGCTGACGGTTCCGGCCAGTACAGCTGGATTATTAACGGAATTGAGTGGGCGATCGCAAACAATATGGACGTTATTAACATGAGCCTCGGCGGACCTTCTGGTTCTGCAGCGTTAAAAGCGGCAGTTGACAAAGCCGTTGCTTCCGGCGTCGTCGTCGTAGCGGCAGCCGGTAACGAAGGCACTTCCGGCGGCTCAAGCACAGTGGGCTACCCTGGTAAATACCCTTCTGTCATCGCGGTAGGCGCTGTTAACAGCAGCAACCAAAGAGCATCTTTCTCAAGCGTAGGTTCTGAGCTTGATGTCATGGCACCAGGCGTCTCTATCCAAAGCACGCTTCCTGGAAACAAATACGGCGCGTACAATGGTACGTCAATGGCATCTCCGCACGTTGCCGGAGCGGCTGCTTTGATTCTTTCTAAGCACCCGAACTGGACAAACACTCAAGTCCGCAGCAGTTTAGAAAACACCACTACAAAACTTGGTGATGCTTTCTACTACGGAAAAGGGCTGATCAACGTACAGGCGGCAGCTCAGTAAAACATAAAAAACCGGCGTCGGGCATGGCCCCGCCGGTTTTTTTATTATTTTTCTTCCTCCGCATGTTCAATCCGCTCCATGATCGACGGGTGGCTCCCTCTGAAAATTTTGACGAGAAACGGCGGGTTGACCCGGCTCAGTCCCGTATCGGCCAAGTCCTGAAACGTCTCAATCGCCGCTTCCCGGTTTCCGGTCAGCTCGATGCCGTAGCGGTCGGCGGCGTTTTCCTGATACCTGGAGACGGCATTCGTAATCGGATCAGAAGCAAAGCTGAGAACGGATATGAGCAGCAATAACAGCGGGAGGGCGGCCAGATCTTCAGGCCCCTTTATATGAAGCATTCGGCCGAAGAATTTGGACAGCCGCTTATAAAGCTTGTCAATGATATAGAACCCGGCTAATGACAGCAGCAGATACCCGGCCAGTCCGATGTACACGTGCTTCATCACATAGTGCCCCATCTCATGCCCCATAATGAACAAAATTTCCCGATCCTTCAGTTTGTTAAGCGTCGTATCCCACAAAACGATCCGCTTATTCGAACCGATCCCCGTCACATACGCATTCAGCGCATTCGTTTTCTCCGACATATTGACTTCATAAACATGGCTGGCCGGAATATCGGCCTTGTCGGCAAGCGACAAGATTTTGCTTTCCAGCTCCTTGTCTTTCAGCGGATAGAAATCATTGTATAAAGGATCAATCACGACCGGCTGCAGGAAAAACAAAAACAGGGTAAACGGCACAGTAAGACACCAAGCGTAAAACCACCATTTTTTTGTATGCTTTGTGATCAGCCAGTAAAACACAAGCACACACACGGCAAACAGCGGAAAACTGATCCAGAAATCAATGACATGGTCTCTTATCCAGCTTGCTGTTGTCTGCGTCGAAATATGATACGCAAGCGAAACCCGATATCCGATCCACTCAAGCGGAAGCGAAGCCGCCGTAACGATGAGTGAAATCACAAATACGAAGCTTACGATTTGCAGCACCCGAAAGCGCACCGCTGCTTCGAGCCAATGCTTTATTTTTTTGGCAAGCCCCGTAATGAGCAGCAGAAAAAATAAAAACCAATCTAACGGCGCTCCGATGAAAAATAAAAAATCCTTTACATTTGAAAAGTTTTCAGCGGCTGCCAGGCGGCCCGGGTCCATAAACGAGGACGGATCGGCTTTCGTTCCCTTTACGGCCTCCGGGACGGCGGAGTCTCCTGTCATAAAGAAATACCAATAGAAAAAAAGGCCGTACAGCACATAGGCAAGCCCCGCTGCCGCTATCCATTTGCGCATGGAAGTCTCCCTCCTTAGCCTTATGACTTACTCCTATTGTAAGCATAAATGCAAATAAATAGAACCAAGCCTCCGAAACGGATGTTAATCTTTTCACAACAGAAAAGAATGGAACAACAGGAAGCGGGAAAGACTAAAAGACGGAGTGATGAATATGAAAAAAATAATCGCGTTTATTGTAGTAATCGCCCTTTTGGTTATTGCTTTCTTCTATGTATACAGCCGGACCGGCGATGTGTTTCCATCAAGCAACGCAGATCTGATTATTCTGTCTGAGCACGGAAAAAAAGAAATCAAAATTAAAGACAGGCAGAATGTAAAAGATATGCTCGATATCTTGAACCAAGGAAAACAAGTCAAACTGACCAAAAGCGTATCTCCCGATTACGACGGAACGGTCAAATACCATGAAGACCGTTTTGATTCATTCAGCATGTGGCTCGAAAGCGGCAATTATATGATGTACAAGTATAAAAACACGTATTACAAACTGACCCGGCATGATACGAAGCTTGTGCAAAGCATCATTAAGGAAGAATCACAGAGCTGACCGGATCAGCATGTAAAAGCGAAGCCCCCCGGCTTCGCTTTTCGTCCGTCATTTCGGAAGCATGTCCCGGACCGCCCGTCTCAGCAGCTTTCCGGTCGCGTTCTTCGGAATCTCATCAAGAAAAACCACTTCCGCCGGCCGTTTATATTTTGCCAAATGTGTTTCACAGTAATCAAAAACCGCCTGCTCTGTCAGCTCACCGTCCCCAGGCACTATATAAGCATGCACCGCTTCCCCCGTTTTGGCGTCAGGAACGCCGATGACCACGGCTTCTTTAATGCCCTCATGGCTGTAGAGCACTTCTTCTACTTCGCGCGGATAGACGTTATATCCGCCGACGAGAATCATATCTTTTTTTCTGTCGACGATATAAAAATAACCGTCTTCGTCGCGCTTCGCCAAATCACCCGTGTACAGCCAGCCGTCTTTCAGCGCGTGCTCCGTCTCCTCGGGCATCTTGTAATAGCCTTTCATTACATTCGGCCCTTTCACGATCAATTCTCCCACTTGATGGTCAGGCAATTCGCGTCCGAGTGTATCGACGACTTTATTTTCGACATGTAAAATATTCGTCCCGATCGAGCCGGGCTTTCTCCCCCGGTCAAACGGATTAAAACAAGTAACCGGAGACGCTTCAGAAAGTCCGTACCCCTCCAGAATGGTGACGTCAAAGGTTTGTTCAAACGTCTGCAACAGAGCGACCGGCATGGAGGCCCCGCCTGAAATGCACAGTCTGACGGACGCAAAATCCTCCGCCTTGCCGTGCTCGTATTGATACAGATAGTTATACATCGTCGGTACGCCGGCAAAAATGGTTGCCTGACGGCTTTTAATCAGTTTAAACACAGAAGCCGGGCTGAATTGCGGCTCGATTAAGACACACGCTCCGCTCATCAGAGGCGCATTCATACAAACGGTTAAACAAAACACGTGAAACATCGGCAATGCCGCCACAATTTTGTCTTTCTCATTCATTCCTAAGTATCCGGCGACATCATTTGCATTGGAGAAAAGATTCTGATGGGTGAGCATGGCGCCTTTCGGTTTTCCGGTCGTCCCTGAGGTGTATAAAATGACGGCAGTATCATCTTTGGACAATGTCGGATAAGTTCTGCTGCGCTCCGCCGGGCGGAGCATTTTTGTAAACGTTGTCATTTTTAAGCGCAATTGAGGGTCTTGTGTCGATGGAGCGTTCTCTGCTGTCTGGCTGATAATGATATGCTCCAGCAGCGGCAGCGAGCCGTGCAGGCTTTCAAATACGGGAATTAAAAGGTCGATGCCGGCGATCGCTTTGACATCGCCGTTTTTCAGCATGTATGCGATTTCTGAAGGTGTATATGCCGGATTAACAGGTATGACGACAATTCCCGCTTTTAACGCGCCGAAAAACGCAATAACAAAATCAGGCGTATTTCCGAGCAGCAGTGCGAGATGATCCCCTTTTTTCAGTCCCCTGTCCTCCAAGCCGTTTGCAAATGCTTTGATTTTACCTGCCAGCTCCTCATACGTCATGTACTGATCTTGAAACAGACAAGCTGGTTTTTCCGGTTTCTGCGATGCCGTTTCTTCCAATTTGGAAACCAGATTCATTTTCCCACCCCTTTAAAAAAGTAATGAATGAATAGTCATTCATTTATCCGGAATAAACGTTCACTTTTATTATAGAAAAATATAGAAAAACACTCAAGGGCAAAAAGCCCCGAGTGCCGTAAAACCGGAAACTATAATTGTTTCAGCGCTTCACTGACCGGCGTGCCGCCCGCCGTCAGATCGAATGCTTTTTCATACGTATTCGGTTCATCAAGGGATGCGATAACGGTCTTGGCGACATCGTCTCTTGAAATGGAGCCTCTTTCTAAATCGGCCGCGGCTTTGATATTTCCCGTGCCGGGATCATTTAATAACCCGCCCGGCCGGATAATCGTATACGTCAGACCGCTCGCTTCAAGAATTTTATCCGCATAATGCTTTGCGGCGTAATACGGCTTCAGCGCTTCATTCCAATTGCCGCGGTTATGAGCCTGCAGGGCGCTTACCATAATGAACCGCTTGATGCCGGCTTTCTTTGCCGCTTCTATCGCTTTCGCCGCTCCGTCAAGATCAATCAAAAGCGTCTTATCGTATCCGGTGCTTCCCCCTGATCCGGCGGTAAACACAATCGCGTCACAGCCTTCAGCGGCTTTCGCGATGTCTTCCGTGCTTCCTTCCAAATCTGCGAGAACGGCTTCTGTTCCCGCGGCTTGAAGCGCTTCTTTCTGCTCTTGTTTCCGGACCATCGCCCGCAGCGTATGCGTGCCGTCTTTTTGAAACAGCCCGGTCAGCCGCTGTCCGATCTGTCCGTTTGCTCCGATGAGAAATACTTTCATCATGATCCCTCCCCATTCATTATGGTTCTATCATTTCACAAAAACGGGCGCTGATTCAAATCGTGCGTTCGGCAAATGTTCTAATAAATCAGCTCGAGGAAATCTTCCAGCTCTATTTTGCCGAAATACTGTTTCAGATCGATTCCGGCCAGCGCCTCCTTGATAGCAGTTCTGTCATACTGTTTTCCGGTCAGTGCCTGTTCGACTTCACTCACATCTTTCGCACCGAAGAAATCACCGAAAATTTTGCAGTCCTGAATGATTCCTTTTTTCACTTCAAGACGCAGATCAATCGATCCGACCGGATAACGTTTCGAATGCTGAAGATTAAATGCGGGCGACCTGCCGAAATTCCAGTCCCAGTTTTGATAGCGCTCTTCGGAAATCTTCCGGATCGCTTTCCAGTCTTCATCGGTCAGTTTATATTCCGGCACTTCGGAGAGATCATTTGTATTAAAAATATGGTGAAGCAGGTGCTTTTTGAATTCATCGGCCGTCATTTTGTCATCAAGAAACTCGCTGATGTTGGCGACACGGCTTCTGATTGACTTAATGCCTTTTGATTCGATTTTGTCTTTTTTCACTTTCAAGGCTGACACAACATGATCAATGGCGGAATCCAGCATTAATGTTCCGTGGCTGAAAATACGCCCTTTCGTCGAAAATTGAGCGTTGCCGGAAATTTTTCTGCCGTCCGCGACGATGTCGTTTCGGCCGCTTAATTCAGCTTCCACACCGAGCTGGCGCAGCGCCTGAATAACGGGTTCGGTGAATTTTTTGAAATTGTGAAAGCTGTCGCCGTCATCCTTGGTGATAAAACTGAAATTCAGATTCCCGAGGTCATGGTAAACCGCACCGCCTCCTGACAGCCTGCGGACGACGATGATTCCGTTATCTTCTACGTATTTCGTATTGATTTCTTCTATTGTGTTTTGGTTCTTCCCGATGATAATCGACGGCTGATTGACATAAAACAGCAGGTATGTCGGTTCAGGGTCGAGATGCTTCACGCAATATTCCTCGATCGCGAGGTTGATCCTCGGATCGGTTATGTTTTGGTTGTCGATAAATAACATGGTGCTCCTCCTTTATTTCTCCCACTTCAATCCGGAAGCGGCGATTGTCACTTCGCCCCCGAATACGGATTCCGCTTCTTCTTTCAGCTTCCGGTGCTCGCCGAAATGAGGCAGATGCGTGAGAATCAGCTCCCCCGCTCCGGCCTCCTTCGCGATACGTCCGGCTTCCAAACTGTTCATATGGCCGGCTGACGTGCCGTCCTGGTCTGCGTAAAAATTGCACTCGCAGATCAGCAGATCGGCATTTTCCGCAAACGGGATAAACGCGTCCTGGTAGCTTGAATCAGCCGTATACACAACAGAAGCTGAACCGTCAGTAATCCGCATCGCATAACAAGTGACCGGATGCACCGTTTTCAGAAAGGTAATGGTGAACGGCCCGGCAGAAAGCGGGCGGTCCGGCTGATAGGCCACTCCTTTTGTATGCGTTTTATATGTAAGACGCTCAAACTGTTCTATATCAGCATCATGCCCGTAAATCGGCAGTGCATGCGTCCCTTTTCCGAGAAAGGAGCCGACCTGTTTGGCAAATTGAAGCGGCCCGATATCAGCGATGTGATCATGGTGATAATGGGACAAAATGACGGCATCAAGCTCTTCTGCCGGAACATAGGCAAACAGCTTTGATAATACGGCGCTTCCGCAATCGACGAGCAGAGAATAGCCGCCGGACTGAAACAGATAGCCTGAAGTTGCTTCGTTTGCGGCCGGAAATCCGCCGCAGCATCCAATGACTGTAACTTTCATATAATCCTCCGAATGTTTAGGATAAAAAGATCCTTTCCTCCAATATACCTATTTTTCGTACAAATTGCATGTTTTAAACATTGTGCCAAAACAGCCGTTGATTTTCCAAAACTGTTATAATACAATATAGAGACAAAACAATGAAAGAGGGATGGGTATGTTGGAAAAGATGTCGGATTTTTTCAGAAATTTACCCGGTAAGAAATGCGAAGAATGCGGAAATGAGATTGTTGAGCAGTATGAGTATCACATTAATTTGTGCAATGACTGCTTGAAAATTAAGGATATGTGACAATAGGGCGCCGCACAATTCTAAGTTGTGCGGCGCCCGTTTTTTCGGCCGTCATCATACTTTCTGAATAGGGCGTTATTCACCATTATTAGCAATTATCTGTACGTTTTAAAAGATTCAGTATTTTCAATCTATATTTTTCTATAGACGGATTGTTTTCTTTTCTATTATAATTTGTTCTAATAGCTATCTTTTTAGATACTTATTGCACTTTTTTCTTCGGGAGGTAATCTATGAAAAAATTACGCTTTGGACTAGCGACGCAAATTTTCGTCGGACTCATACTAGGGGTTGTAGTCGGTGTCATCTGGTACGGCAATCCCGCCATTCCAACATATTTACAGCCTATCGGCGATTTGTTTTTACGCTTAATCAAAATGATAGTGATTCCAATTGTCGTCTCCAGCTTAATCATCGGCGTTGCCGGCGCGGGAAGCGGAAAACAAGTCGGAAAATTAGGCTTCAAAACGATTTTGTATTTTGAGATCATTACCACTTTTGCCATTATTCTCGGGCTGGCTTTGGCGAATCTGTTTCATCCGGGAACAGGCGTTAATATACATGAAGCTCAAAAGACAGATATCAGTCAATATGTTGAAACAGAAAAAGAACAAAATAACAAATCTATCGCAGACACATTCCTGCATATCGTACCGACAAACTTCTTCCAATCATTAGCCGAAGGAGATCTGCTTGCCATCATCTGCTTTACCGTGCTGTTTGCACTCGGCATCTCGGCAATCGGTGAAAAAGGAAAGCCTGTCTTGGCCTTCTTTGAAGGTGTTTCTCATGCGATGTTCCATGTTGTGAACCTCGTCATGAAAGTTGCGCCGTTTGGTGTTTTTGCGTTGATTGGTGTTACCGTTTCCAAATTTGGGCTCAGTTCCCTGCTTTCACTCGGTAAACTGGTCGGTTTAGTATATGTAGCTTTGGCTTTCTTTCTCATTGTTGTATTCGGAATCGTCGGAAAGCTTGCCGGAGTAAACATTTTCAAATTCCTCGCCTATATGAAGGATGAAATTTTATTAGCGTTCAGTACGTCAAGCTCCGAAACCGTACTCCCCCGCGTTATGGAAAAAATGGAGAAAATCGGCTGTCCGAAAGGTATTGTTTCCTTTGTTGTGCCGATCGGATATACCTTTAACTTAGACGGATCTGTGCTGTACCAATCTATCGCCGCTTTATTCCTCGCTCAGGTATACCACATTGACTTGTCCATTTGGCAGCAGATTACCCTTGTGCTTGTCTTGATGGTCACTTCCAAAGGAATGGCTGCCGTGCCCGGGACTTCTTTCGTCGTCCTGCTTGCGACATTAGGCGCATTCAACATTCCTGCAGAAGGCCTTGCATTCATCGCCGGGGTTGACCGGATTATGGACATGGCCCGTACGGTCGTCAATCTGACCGGAAACGCGCTGGCATCCGTTGTGATGTCAAAATGGGAAGGCCAGTATGATCCCGTTAAAGGCGCGAAGGTCATGAGCCTCGCCAAAACAGAACAAAACACAACCATCTCAGGTTAAAATGAAAACCCTGCACGGAATGATTTCCGCGCAGGGTTTTTTATGCCATCGGCGATAGAACATACCGGTGCAAAAGCTTCGCCGTATTAAGAAGCGATAATTCATGCGTGCGTTCAAAAGCGTGTGAAGCGTCAATTCCCGGGCCGATCAGCCCGTGGACGATGTCATGGCCCGAACGGATGGCTGCTGAGGCATCAGAACCGTAATACGGATAAATATCAAGCTGATAATCAATGCCATAGCGCTCCGCAAGCCCGGCCAGATGTTTTCTGAGCTGATAATGGTACGGGCCGCTCGCATCCTTCACGCAAATGGAGACGGTATATTCATCCGTAGACTGGCCATCGCCGATCGCTCCCATATCAACAGCCAAGTATTCGACGGTCTCAGGAGGAATGTTGGAATTGCCGCCGTAGCCGATTTCTTCATTATTAGAAATCAGAAAATGCGTCGTATACGGAAGTTCGATTTTCTCTTCCGTGATGCGGCGGATTAAATTCAAGAGCAGAGCCACGCTCGCTTTATCATCAAGATGCCGGGACTTAATAAAGCCGCTCGGCGTAATCTGCACGCGCGGGTCAAATGAGATGAAATCGCCGACCCTGATGCCGAGATCGGACGTCTCTTCCTTCGTCCGGACAGGCTCATCAAGGCGGACTTCCATATTCTCCTGATTCCGCTCTGCCTTGCCGGCGTCCTTGTAGACGTGCACTGAAGTCTGATGCATTAAGATGGTGCCTGTATAGGTTTTGCCGGAAGAAGTTTGGATCTCGCAATATTCCCCTTCAATCGAGTGATATCGGAAGCCGCCGATCAAGTCAATCTTCAGCCGGCCGTCCGCCTTTATCTCCTTTACCATCGCGCCGAGCGTATCGACATGCGCCGTCAGCAATCTGTGTTTCTTGTCATCACGGCCGGGAATTGTGACAAAAAGACCGCCTTTGCGGTTTCTGTAAGAGGAGACGCCCCATTCTTTTAAAAGACTTTCTGTATAGGCGATAACCTCGTATGTATTGCCCGTCGGACTCGGAATCGACACCAATTCTTTAATCAGTTCCATCGTATGTTTCATATTTTCCACAGGTCATTCCTCCTATCAATTTTATTCTTCTTAAAATATACTCTTTTGATCCACAACCCGTCCAATCTTTTCCTTCTCTTTTTTCATAGAATGAAGGGAGCATGAGCATAGGAGGGAAATGTATGATCAGCCGTAAACCGCACAAGCGGAAAAGATTTCATAATGATTGGTTTGAGGATTGGTTTGAGGATGATTGGTCTGGTGCAGCCTTCTGGGGCTGTAAAAAAGAAAAAGATCACTGTAAAAAGAAAAAAGAAGACCCTTGTAAAAAGAAGAAAGACAAAAAGAAGAAAGAAAAAAAGAAGCATCATCATTCATGCCGCCGCTGCTGCCGTCATTGGTAATCGTTCACACAAGCCCGTTTTACAAATAGATTCTCATGCTCCCCAAACAGCGGATGCTGCTTGGGTTTTTTTATTAAAATTAGTACCAAGTAATAATATCAGGTGTTATAATCTGATATAAAGGAGTGATTTTTTCATGTCAAAATCTAAAATTACAGCAATCGGTACATATGCTCCGGCACGCCGATTAACAAACGCGGATTTGGAGCGCATCGTCGATACATCTGATGAATGGATCGTCCAGCGCACCGGTATGAAGGAAAGACGCATTGCCGGCGAACATGAATTCACATCGGATTTGTGTGTGGAAGCGGTGAAAAACCTTGCAGAACGATACAGCGGAACTCTTGATGATGTCGATATGATCCTTGTCGCCACAACGACGGCGGACTATGCGTTTCCAAGCACCGCGGCACGCGTGCAGGCTTACTTCGGCTGGCCGCACACGGGGGCGCTTGATATTAACGCCACATGCGCCGGACTCACTTACGGCCTTCAGCTCGCAGACGCATTAATTACCGCCGGTTCCCATCAAAAAGTGATTGTCATTGCCGGTGAAACATTATCAAAGGTAACGGATTATACTGACCGGACGACCTGCGTTCTTTTCGGAGACGCTGCAGGCGCCCTATTGGTGGAACGCGATGAATCAGCGCCGGGCTTTTTGGCAGCCGTGCAAGGAACAGCGGGAGGCAGCGCGGACGTGCTGTATCGCACGGGACTGAGCGCAGAATTAAACGGCGAGCCGCTTAAAGGCGGAGGAAACATGGTGCAAAACGGGCGCGAAGTATATAAATGGGCGGCCAGAACCGTGCCTGAGGAATGCAATGCCCTTTTAGAAAAAGCCGGCTTTTCAAAAGACGATCTGGATTGGTTCGTTCCTCACAGCGCCAACATGCGGATGATCGAATCCATCTGCGAAAAACTGCCCTTCCCGCTTGAACGGACGTTGACAAGCGTTGAATATTACGGCAACACTTCATCGGTTTCTATTATTCTCGCATTGGATGAAGCTGTGAAAGCAAAAAAACTGTCGGAAGGCCAGACGCTGGTATTATTCGGGTTCGGCGGAGGATTGACGTATACCGGACTGTTGGTGAGATGGGGATTTTAATGGTACGACGATCGAAATCTAAAAAAAGAGGCCCTGAGCATCTGCTCAGAGCCTCTTTTTCTTATGCTGTTATTTCTTCTTCCGTTTTGTGTTCTTTTTTGCTTTGCACCGTAAAATACACGATGGTCAGCGCGATCATGACAACGGCGATGCCCAACAGAATGGATGCCTGCTGCCACATATAGCCGTAATCGCCATTTGAAATGACGGCGCGGAACCCGTTGATGCTGTAAGTCATCGGCAGTGCCCCGTGAATCACTTGATAGAATCCCGGCAGGAGTTCAAGCGGGAAGGTTCCTCCGCTTGCCCCGAGCTGGAGCACCAGAATGATGACAGCGATAAAGCGTCCCGGATTTCCCATCGTTGTCGCCAATAATTGAATCATGGACAGGAACGCGATGCTGGTAATCATCGTAAAGAGATAGAATCTCCAAGTGCTCTCCACATCAAGCCCGATTCCTTTTAACAGAACCGTGGCGACTATAACGGATTGAATCAGTCCGACGAGCAGAATGACGCTGAATTTGCTGAGGAACCATTCAAAACCGTTTCTCGGACGCCCTGAAGCTTCACTCAGAGGGAATACGACCGTCAGCATCAATCCGCCGACATACAAGCCCATAGAGAGAATATAAGGCGTCAGTCCGGTACCGTAGTTAGGCACGGAATGAATCGCGTTATCGTCCGTTTTTACCGGATCGGCAAACATGCTGTACGTTTTGTCATCTGTCTTAATGTCCCCGGTTTGATCGGCCGCATCTTTCAGCTGGCTGGACAATTGTCCGGTGCCGTCTAAAAGCTTGCTTAAACCGGTGCCGAGAGACGCTTGCCCCTGCTCAATTTTGGACGAGCCATCATGGATTTTGTTTTGCGCGTCCAGCAGTTTCGTTAAGCCGCCTGATACTTGGCCGCTCCCTGACACTAACGCTTCTGATCCTGATTTGAGCTGTCCGAACTTGCTGTTGTATTCGCCGATGCCGGCCGTCAATTTGTTTTGGCTTTCAAAAACGGTCTGCGCTCCGCTGTATAATTTATCAGTTCCGGCCGTCAGCTGGTTAATCGCGTCTTGTACCGCCGCTGCGCCGTTATACAGTTTCGATGTGGACTGAGGCAGTGCTTTCAGCTGATCAGCCTTCGCTTTTACATCTTTGAGCGCGCTTTTTATGGCTGACATATCCGGAAGCTGAATATCTCCGCCGGACGGAAGCTGGCTGACGATATTGTCTAAATCCGGAAGGTCGGCCTTCGGAAGCTTCTCATTCAGAAGCTGAACAAGTTTCGCTTTTTGCTCATCCGTTAAGAAATCACTGTCCTTAATCACCTTTTTGACCGCGTCATCCCGGGCATCCAGGTTGTTTTTCAGATCAGAAAGCTTCTTCTTAAACTGCTGCAGGTCCTTTTCAGTCTGCTCGAGCTGCCCAACCGCGTTTTCAATGTCTGACAGGTTGACTGAATTGATCGCATCTTCAAATGCCGCCGCTTTTTGCGACACTTCCTGCGCCTTGCTGTTTAACGCGCTTAATCCATTCGTTAAATCCGGAAGCTTTTGCTGGAGCTGCTTTTGTGCGTCAAGGCTCGTTTTCAGCCCGCTGGCCACTTGGCCTCCTCCTGAAGCAATCTGTCCTGATTTATCTTGAATTTCGGCGCTTGCGCTCTGAAGTTTTGCGATAGAGCTGTCAAGCGTTTGAATTCCGCTTGTCACTTTCGCCGCTCCGTCTGCAAGCTGCTGCGTTTTATCGCTGATGGTAGCGGTGCTTTCAGTAAGCTTCGCTAAATTTTCCTTCAGCTTGGCGCTGCCGTCTTTCGCGTTTTTCGTGCCGTCGTCTATTTTCTTGGCTCCGCTGCTGGCTTTGCCGAGCCCTTTGGCAATATCTTTAAAGTTATCAAAAATGACTTTTGCGTATTGCTCCGTCACTTCTTTCGACACGGAGGCTTTCAGTTTGTCGATCGCCTTTTCCCCGATTGTCGCGCCGACATAGTTTGATCCGGCATTCGTATGATATTTCAGATCCAGCTTCTTCGGATTTTTATCCATTACCGTGCTGGCGTTTTTAGAAAAATCTTCAGGAATCTCGACCAATAAATAATATTTAGCATTTAATAAGTCCTTTAACGATTGATCAAGATCGCTTGAAAAATGCCAATCAAAATTATCATTTTTCTTTAACTCTTTCACAAGATCGTCACCGATCTGAAGATGTTTCCCTTCGTAGTCCGCCCCTTTATCCTGGTTGACAACGACAACCGGCAGCTGATCCACCGTGCCGTACGGGTCCCAGTACGCCTTCAAAAACACTCCGCTGTAAATCAGCGGAACGAATAATATGGCAATGATGGGGATTAACAGTTTCTTGTTCGTTACAATGTCTTTCCACTGGCTTTTTATTGTATTCAACCCTGTTGCCTCCTTCCGCAAACTGACTCATTTGACAAAACGGTCACGGCACCTAAAAAGTGAAGGATCATCTATTATTTAGATAATCCTTGACCAACATACATTTCCAGCAATTCAGCGATCGTCTCTTTTTCAAGAGGCGGATGGTTTTTTTCCCAGTCAAATATCAGCGCGATGTAGAGCTTGAGCATCACAAAAGCGGTCAGTTCCGGATCACACGGTTTAATGCTTCCGTTTTCAATGGCTGTTTCTATCTTTTCTTTAATGTATGACAGAATGGCCCGCTCCATTTTCACAATGACATCCTGAACGGCTATTGTACCAATCTCGGCGTTCTCCTGAAAAATTTTAATAGTCAGCTGGTGTGTTTTTCTGAATTCCAAAATCGCGACAAGCGCCCGGTGGACATTTTCGTGAAATGAAAGCTCCGGTTTCATCGCTTCGTCTGCGTGTTCCTTCATTTCTCTTAAAATAGTGGTGAAAATATCATCAAACAGTTCTTCTTTGTTTTTGAAAAACGTGTAGATGGTTCCCTTCCCCACATTTGCAAGCTTTGCCACCAGATCCATTGTCGTTGCTTTGTAGCCGAATTGTGTAAAAGACTTAGTTGCCGCTTCCAGAATGAGCTTTTTCCGATCGACGGACATGTTTCCCACCTCGTTAAATTGACCGTTTGAACGTTTTAGTCATTTTGTACATAAGATAACTTATCACAGTCGCAAAGAAGATTCAAATGTTTTTTCTCATTATTGGTGTTCCCTTTACAGAACGGGAACATGCAAAAAAACCTCCGTTTTACGATAACGGAGGCTGGTACGTTTCAAATATATAAGCCAGTGAATCATATACGGCGGCTTTTCCCTGGTCGATACAGTCGGGGATGCCCACCCCTTCGAAAGACGCGCCCGTCGCGTATACGCCCGGATAGGAAGCTTTCAGCGCATCTCTGAACTCTTTGATGCGCTCCTTATGGCCGACATGGTATTGCGGCATGCTTTCGTTCCAGCGGGTCACACAGGTCATTTCCGGTTCGCCATTTATTTTCATTACTTTTTTCAAATCTTCCATTACGATTTTAATGATCTCGTTATCTGAAAGATCTACGATGGATTCATCTCCGGCCTTTCCGACGTACGCTCTGAGAAGCGTTTTGCCCTCCGGCGCCGCGTGCGGCCATTTTTTATTCGTCCATGTGCAGGCCGTGATGGAGAAGTCGCTGTTTCTTGAGATAACGAATCCCGTACCTTCATGCACCATTTTGACGGCACCCTCAGGAAAACCTAAGGCGACGTTGGCAACGGACGTAGAATGCATGTCTTTGAGACATGAAACCGCCGGCAGATCAGAAAGCATTTTCGCCGCGGCTTTATGCGGGGCTGTCACTATGCATCCTTCCGCATAGAGCACTTTGCCGTTATCAAGCGTCACGGAATATCCTTTCTCCTCGCGGCCGATATGGGTGACTTTCGTTCCTTTCATCACCTTTGTCAGCGTAAGCTGCTTTTCCAGCTCCTCCACCAACGTTTGAAGCCCTGTCGTCAGCGTTAAAAACTGGCCCTGCTTTTTGGCCGTCAGCTGCTGTCCCGAAGGCTGCGGACGTGATTTTTTCATACCGAGAATCAGGCTTCTGTGCTTCTGCTCAGTCTGATAGAATTGCGGAAACGTGGACATGAGGCTCAGCTTATCAATATCTCCGGCATAAATCCCTGATAATAGCGGTTCTATTAAATTCTCAACGACTTCGTCACCGACGCGTCTGCGGAAAAATTCACCCAGAGACTGATCTTCCTTCGGTTTGCTCGCAGGCAGGACAAAGTCAAGCGCCGCCCGCGCTTTTCCGGGAACAGAAAATAAACCGGTGGAGATGAACGGAGCGATTTTGGTAGGAATACCCATCACCGCGCCCTTCGGCATCGGATGAAGCGTCTCGTTGACGAGCACATAAGACTGGCCGGTCGCATTGTTGACGAGCAGATGCTCAAGCCCCAAATCCTTGACGAGCTGCGGCGCGCTTTTTTTCCTTTCCAAAAAAGAATCCGGGCCCCGCTCAATGATGTAGCCGTCTTTATGCGCCGTCTGAATTTTGCCGCCGGCTCTCGGGCCTGCTTCGATCAGGGTGACCTCAAGCGGCAGCTGTTTTTCTTTGATTTCTTTTTCCATGTAGAAGGCGGCGGCTAATCCCGTTATGCCACCGCCGATGATGACCAGATGTTTTTTATCGCCACTCATTTTTATCGCCTTCTTTACCGTTTAATTCTACTTGTCCAGCTCTTTCAGCACGACCGCTGCAAGCGCGTCGATAAATTCAGGCTGTGCGTTCGGCATAGCCGGACGATAGTAGCTTGCGCCGACTTCTTCGGTCACAGCTTTGCATTCATAATCATTATCGTAAAGCACCTCTAAATGATCGGCAACGAAGCCTGCGGGCACGTATACAAATGCTTTATAAGGATGCTTTTGATACAGCTCGCGCGTGAGATCCTGCACATCCGGCCCGAGCCACGGATCAGGGGTGTTCCCTTCGCTTTGCCAGCCGACTGCGTAATCGGTAATTCCGGCGCCTTCGGCAATCAGTTTTGCGGATTCCTCCAGCTGGTCAGGATACGGATCGCCGTATTCTTTTATTTTTTCAGGAAGGCTGTGCGCTGAGACGATCAGCATCGCGTCATCCCGTTCTTCTTTCGGCATTGATTCATATGTTTTCTTCACCTGGCCGACCCAATAATCAACGAATTTCGGTTCATCATACCAGCTTTCAACAGACTTGATGGTCAAGCCGCCGAGCTTCTCCGCTTCTTCTTTCGCGCGTTTGTTGTATGACTGGACGCTGAATGTTGAAAAATGAGGGGCGAGCACAAGGCTGACAGCTTCTGTAATGCCGTCTTTATGCATGTCCGCCACCGCGTCTTCAATAAACGGTTCAATATGTTTTAATCCGATGTACACTTTGAATGTTACGTCATCCTGGATTTCATTTAAACGCTGTGCGAGCTTCTCCGCCTGCTCCTGCGTAATTTTTGCAAGCGGCGAAATGCCTCCGATCGCTTCATATCTGTCTTTTAAATCTTGAAGCATATGAGGCTCCGGCTTTCTTCCGCGTCTGATATGCGTATAATAACGTTCTATGTCCTCTTCTTTGTAAGGCGTTCCGTAAGCCATGACAAGAAGTCCCATTTTCTTTTTGCTGCTCATTTTGTTAAACACCTCGTTTGATGGTCTGTCTACCTTGATTTTGACAGGAAAATCTTCTTATAACCAACGATCTGCTCAGGAAGATTGTTCCGTTTTTTTGGCCGCGGAATATTCATGTACAAACGCCGTCAGCTTTTTCAGCGTTGCCGGATTGACATCAGGGAATACGCCATGCCCTAAATTGAAAATAAACCCGTCCGTTTTCATGCCTTGATCAAGTATCGCTTTCGCTTTTTTCTCGATGACTTCCCAAGGCGCAAGAAGAAGCGACGGATCAAGATTGCCCTGAACCGTTTTTGTAATGCCTTGTTTTCTGGCGTCATCTATGCCGAGTCTCCAATCAAGACCGACGACATCAAGAGGAAGGTCATGCCAATCCCCGGCCAGGTGGCTTGCGCCTACGCCGAACATGATCAGCGGAACTTGCTCTGCTGAAAGCTCCCGGAAAATTCTGTCCATCACCGGTTTTATAAACTGCCGGTAATCTTCGCGGTTCAGCGCGCCGACCCATGAATCAAAAATCTGAATGGCTTTTGCGCCGGCGTTAATCTGCGCTTTCGCATAAACGATAATCATGTCCGCGAGCTTGTCCATCAGCATTTGCCACGCTTGCGGCATACTGTGCATAAACGCTTTTGTTTTGTTGTAATTTTTAGAAGGCCCGCCTTCAATCATATAACTGGCCAGCGTAAAAGGCGCTCCCGAAAAACCGATGAGCGGAACATTCAGCTGTTCGTTTACGAGTAATCGGATCGTTTCCAGCACGTAAGGAACATCCTGTTCGGGATTCAGTTCGCCGAGCTTTTCAATATCCGCAGCAGAGCGCACCGGCTGATCGATCACCGGGCCGATTCCGTTTTTTATTTCAACATCCACTCCGATATAAGGAAGCGGCGTCATAATGTCTTTATATAAAATGGCAGCGTCCACTCCGTACTGCTCGACCGGGAGCCTCGTCACATACGCGCACAGCTCGGGCTGATGCGTAATTTCGACTAAGCCGTACTTTTCCTTCAGCTTGCGGTATTCCGGCTGAGACCTCCCCGCCTGTCTCATGTACCAGACAGGGACGTGATTTGTTTTTTCTCCCCGTGCCGCTTTTAAAAACGTATCATTAAACGCTTCTCGTTTACTCATCTGAATTTCCACCTTTCCTCCTGCAACCATACGTTCGTGTTCTTCGCCCATTACACTATACCTTGTTTTTTCAAAAGCGTATAGAATTGAGGCTTAATGTTCAAAAAATCGCCGAATTCATGATTAAGAAGAAAAAAGCTTCGGCTGAACGTATTCCGTTCCCTCTCCTTCTTGATCCGTCTGTGAATTATATGGAACGACTTTGTATGAAGCCCCTGAAAACAGATTGGCGTACGGTATGTCAAAGCTGCCTTTTCCTTTCACAGAATCCAGAAGCTTGTCTTTTCCGTCTTTCTTCTCATATATTCGGTAAACAACCCGATCATCCTTTTGAATATCCCATTTTAATTGAACCGTAATCAGTCCCATCGCCTTAAATGTATAACGGGCCGACAGGGACTTTACCGCCTCCAGCTCAATCGGGCTGCCCAGTTCCTTCACATTTTCAGGCTTTTTGAATGTCCGGCCGTTTTCCCCCGCTTTTGTGACGATATCTTTAAAGAGTCTGACCGGGTATTGGCTTCCGCCGTTCAGGTAATGGGTTTTATCCGTTTTGTCATAGCCCATCCAGACGGCTCCCGTCAGTCCGGGAGTGTATCCCGCAAACCAGGCGTCCTTTGTCGCGCCGGGGACGCCGGGAAATGTGGTCGTGCCGGTTTTCCCCGCCAGGTCACCTTGATAGCTGCCTTGTGAAGCGGTTCCTTCTTTTACGACCTGCTGAAGCATTCTCGTCATATTCCATGCCGTCTGTCCGCTGAAGACGCGCGTTTTGCCGTTTTTAGGCCCGGACAACGTTTCTCCGTCTTCGTCCGTGATGTTCTCTATAAAAAATGGCTTCGTATACATTCCGTTTGCCGCAAAGGTATGATAAGCTCCGGCAAGCTGAAGCGGGGTGACGCCTTCAGACAGACCGCCAAGCGCAATCGCGAGTCCGTTGTCAGAAACGTTCATGCCGTTTTTCTCAAGATACGATTTTCCCGTATCTACGCCGATCTGCTTCAATGTCCAGACAGCGGGCGCATTTATGCTGTAAGTGATCGCATCCTGCATCGTCACTTCCCCCTTGTACTGTCCGTCATAATTTTTCGGTTCATACCCGTCGTAGGACGTCAGTTTGTCTTGGAGAAGCGAATACGGTTTGAACTTGTCTTCCTGCATGGCGGGCCCGTATACGGCAATCGGCTTAAACGTTGAGCCCGGCTGCCGCTTCGCCGTAACCCTGTTGTATCCTTTTGTCACGTAGTCGCGTCCGCCGACCGCCGCGCGCACGCCTCCGGTTTTATTATCAATAAAGACGGCGCTTCCCTCTGCCGCCTGATCCGTCCCCGGAAAATAGCCGCTTTCCTTCATGAGGGTGTATGCCGTTTTCTGCAGCTTGGAATCAAGTGACGTCCGGATCGTATAGCCGCCTTGAAGCAGCTGTTCACCTGACATCGAATAACGGTCTTCCGCCTCCTTGATGACAAGATCAATATAACTGTCAAACCAAGGCGTTTCTGATGTTTTCTTGACATGAAGCCCCAATGTCCGGCCCTGGGCTCTGACGGCTTCCTTAGCGCTGATATAGCCTTGGTCGTTCATCATTGCAAGAATCGTATCGCGGCGTTCTTTATTTTTATCCGGATGCTGAATCGGCGAATAAAGAGATGGCGCCTTCGGAATCGCTGCCAGAACGGCTCCTTCCGCAACGGTTAAATCTTTTACTTCTTTATTAAAGTAGTAGTGGGACGCGGCTTGAATGCCGTAAACGCCATGGCCGAAATAAAGCTGGTTCAGGTACATTTCAAGCAGCTTGTCCTTGCTGTAATCACGCTCAAGATTGATGGCGATAATGACTTCCTTCGTCTTGCGCAAAAATGTTTTATCATGAGTCAGAAAAATGTTTTTCGCTAGCTGCTGGGTGATCGTGCTTCCGCCTTCCACCTTGCCGCCTGCTAAAACATCCCGGAACACCGCCCGGCCGACAGACTTCACATCAATGCCGTGATGTTCGTAAAACCGTTTATCTTCAACGGCGATAAAGGCATCTCTCACATCTTCCGGAACCTGCTGAATGGATACCGGCTCGCGATTTTCCGTATAGAGGCTCGCGATTTCATCACCGTTTTGATCGACGATTTTTGAAGATGCGTGCAGTATTAATTTCTTTTCATCGATGACATAATGACCGAGAAATATGATGATAATGTATCCGATTAACGCGAGAAAAGCGGTTGCCGCCGCAATTACAGCCGGAATAAAGAATCTTTTTTTCTTTTTCAGCATAAGTCACCTCGCCTTTCTTAACTTGTAGTATGGGAAATATTGTTTCGAATTATGTCAGAATGAGTCGCCAATAGAAACTTATACCACTCTTTTGATATACTAGCAAGCAGGAGGTGGCTGATATGAAGGTTTATATTACATACGGGACAGCCGATTTTTTAAAGACGATTGCAAAGAAACACCCGAGTGAGAATATGGTGCTGATGCAAGGGGAGGAAAATGCGGTCTTAATTCATGAAACAAATGGAGAAACCGTTTTTCAGGCGCCCCATTCATATGAGAGCATCGACAGCGTCGGGGAAATCAAAAAGCCGGGCTACGCCGTCCTCAACAACATCGCCGTTACCCAGGAAGGCCGTCCGCTGTTTGAAAACCGGTTTAAAAACCGCGCCGGCAAAGTGGAAAATGAACCCGGTTTTCAAGCCATCCGCGTATTAAGGCCGCTCGAAGGCGATACGTATGTCATCCTGACCCTGTGGGAAGAAGAAAAAGCCTTTCAGGACTGGCAGCAGTCAAACTCTTATCAGGAAGCTCATAAAAAACGCGGAACATCTGCCGGCATCGACACGACGTCTATTTTCTCCCGTCCGTCTTATGTAACCGCTTATTACGCAATAGACTGAAAATCGCCGGAGATTCTCCGGCTTTTTTAATGTCCCGATTTTACGCTTCGTTCTTGCACCTTCCGCCCGCCTATGAATACCCTGTATCAATCCTATTTATAAACGGAGTGGTTCAATTGGGGATCGGCGTCTACTCGGTACATCTGCTTTATGTTGCTTTTATCGCGGCCATTATCGTTTTTATGCTTCTCAGAAAAGATACAACCTTTATTTCACTTGCCGGCATTTTTGTGATTGCGCTATGGACGACGCATTCATTCTCCGCTTCGGTCAGCAGCCTGTTTCACAGCTTCACGTATGCCGCCGGAGAATTGCTGCCGACGATTTTTATCATTTGTTTTATCGTGGCGATGAGCGGCCTTTTGACCGAAACCGGTATTAATGAAGCGATGATTTCTCCGTTTGCAAGGCTGATGAAAGGGCCGGCTGTCGCGTATTGGGTTATCGGCTGTCTGATGTTTGCCATCTCTCTTTTTTTCTGGCCGTCACCCGGGGTGGCGCTGATCGGCGCTGTGCTGCTTCCCGCAGCGATCCGGGCGGGCCTTTCTCCGATCGCCGCGGCAATGGCGATGAACCTGTTCGGCCACGGATTCGCTTTATCGGGGGATTACGTCATTCAGGCGGCCCCGAAATTAACGGCCGATGCCGCGGGCATTCCCGTGAGCGATGTCATGCAGGCAAGTATTCCGCTCGTTTTGATCATGGGGTTAACGACGACAATCACCGCTTTCTTCCTCATCATGCGGGATCGAAAAAAAACGAAGGCCCCCCTCTCCTTGGACAGCTCCGGTTCTTTGGACACAAGTATGTATCTGCCGAAAAAACTCAGGGTGATCCTGGCGGTTTTCATTCCGCTTGTTTTTCTCGCCGATATTATCTGCATGATCGTATACCGTCTGCAAGGAAACGATGCGACGGCACTCGTCGGAGGAACCGCGATCGGCATTCTCCTGATCATTCATTTCATTGTATATAAAGAGCGGCATTTAGAAAAGATCACCGAGTATTTTATCGGCGGTTTTCAATTCGGCTTTAAAGTATTCGGCCCCGTTATTCCGATCGCGGCCTTCTTTTATCTCGGTGACGCGGGGTTTAAAAGTATTTTGAACACCCCGCTGCCGAAAGGATCTGCGGGGATCGTCAATGACCTCGGATTGGCCCTGTCCCATTCTTTTCCGATGTCCGGAGAATTCGCCGGCATCGCCCTGACCGCAGTCGGTGCGATTACCGGGCTCGACGGGTCAGGGTTTTCCGGTATATCTCTTGCAGGCTCGATGGCAAAGCTGTTTTCCGCCGCGCTTCATACGGACCCGGCCGTTTTAACGGCGCTGGGACAGATTTCAGCGATCTGGGTCGGGGGCGGAACATTGGTCCCTTGGGCACTGATTCCCGCTGCGGCTATTTGTAAAGTTGACCCGTTTGAGCTTGCCAGGAAAAACTTTATCCCGGTTGCGGCCGGACTTGTGGTCACAACGATCGCCGCCATCATCATTCTCCCGTAGCAAAAGGATTGAAATCTTCTGACATTTTCTATACAATCATGGGAAAAGCAGACGAGGGGGCATCGCTTTTGACGTTAACGACACTTCAAAAAAGCTTAAACGCTCAGCTTGACGGGCTGTATGAGGAAATGGTTGAAATCAGGCGTCACCTTCACATGAATCCCGAGCCATCCTTTAAGGAGAAAAAAACACCGGCGTTCATTGCCTCATTTTATGAAAAGCTTGGCGTTCCCATCCGGACGAATGTCGGGGGCAACGGTGTCACAGCCTGTATTGAAGGGAGTGAACCAGGACCGGTCGTGGCACTCAGAGCTGATTTTGACGCTTTACCGATACAGGATGAAAAAGATGTGCCCTATGCTTCACAAATTCCCGGCGTCATGCACGCCTGCGGGCACGACGGCCATACGGCGGCTCTGCTTGCGGTCGGAAAAGTGCTGTACCGCAACCGGGAAAAACTGAAAGGGTCATTTGTGATGATCCACCAGCACGCCGAGGAATTATCTCCCGGCGGAGCAAAAGCAATGATTGAGGATGGCTGCCTCGAACATGTCGATGCCATTTTCGGCACACACCTATGGGCGACTGAACCCGTCGGAACGGTCTTATGCCGCCCGGGCCCAGTGATGGCCGCCGCTGACGGCTTTACGATTAAAGTCATCGGCAAAGGCGGCCACGGCGCGATTCCTCACGATACGAAGGACGCCGTTTTAATCGGCTCACAAATCGTCACGGCTCTTCAGCATATCGTCAGCCGGCGGGTAAATCCGGTGCAGCCGGCCGTCATCTCAGCCGGCTCGTTCATCGCTGAAAATCCGTTTAATGCGATTGCCGATCAGGCAGTCATATCAGGCACCGTCCGCTCGTTTGACGAAAGTGTGCGCAGCCTGCTCGAAGCAGAAATAGAAGCCGTCGTAAAAGGAATCTGTTCCATGCACTCCGCTTCCTATGAATATCGTTTCAAGCGCGGTTATCCCGCCGTCGTTAATCATCCTGAGGAGGCAGCGCACGCGGCGGCAGCCGCAGCGGAAACAGAGGGCGTCACGAAGGTCATTGAAGGAGAGCCGCAGATGGCCGGAGAGGATTTTTCCTATTATCTGCAGCATACAAAAGGCGCATTTTTCTTTACGGGCGCCGCTTTAGAAAACGCGGAAACCATTTATCCTCATCATCATCCGAAATTTGATTTTAATGAAAAAGCGATGCTGACGGCCGCCAAGGTGCTTATCGGTGCGGCGGTGAGCTACCCCCGCTGACATAAAAAAACAGCCGGTACATTACGTACCGGCTGCTGTGATTCTTAAATGAAAAACGTGCCTTGCCGTCTCACCGAGCTGTGACAGCAGTTTATAATTGGCCGCTCCGCCCACGGCGGCTCCGACGACCGGCAAAAGCTGAAACAATTTCACCACGTCCAGATAATCGCGGTATTCCTGCTGAAAAACTCTCCAATCGACATCATGCTTCTTCGAATCCCATTGTTCAATCATTGAGTATATGCGTTTCCGCTGTTCACCGCTTGAGAAAGCCAGCTGAAAAATAAACAGCAAAAACAATCGCTCATCCCTGTCTTTCACATCATAGCCGTAAATAGAGGCAAGATCGAACAGACATTTCATTTTAATGGATAGCAGCAAAGGAAAATCAGCCATCCCTAAAAAAATTCCGCCGGCCCCCGTACCGATACCTTCGGCTGCCGCGACCTTTTGGTACGATACGATGGTTTGTCTGGCGAAGGCATCTTTTTCAGCAAGCGTCATACCGTGTGTATCCCGCTTGCTTTTCACCAGATTTGAACCCGCCATTGTTGCTTCGGTCATTTTTTTTATGCTTTCTGTGATGACGGCATGAATTTTATCGGGAATCCGCTCATTTATTTTCGCCTGCATTCCTTTAGAAAAACGTTCAAGCATAGAATCTTTGCGCAAAAAACGCGCTTTCCATTGCAGTGCTTCCTGTATCAGCTGCTGATCGTCGGTCATCTGTGTCTCCTTCTTTCATTGAGGTTTCAAAAACCCGATTGATTACAGCTTGCCGTACTTTTTCAATCTTCCGCCCATATACGAAGGCATGATCACAAAAATCAGAACGGCTGAAGCAACAGCCGCATACAGTGCCCCGCTGACTCCCGCGGCATAGGCTGACGCTGCACAGAACAGCAGCGCCTGCACGGTTAATGCCGATTTCATCAGCGAAAAGAAACTTTGCAGCTTCGCTTTCTGATTGACCGGGTAAAGCTCCTGCAGAGAAAGGTGATGAAAATGCCCGAACAGCGGCAGAAGCTGTATTCCCGTAATAAAGACGGTAAATACGGTTAACGCCGCCGTGATCCACGGATTGGCGGAAACGAGCATAATAATCAGGATAAAAATAATCGTGAGCCTGACCTGAATGCCAAGATAATCATTTGAACGCAGAAAGGCCCGCGCATACATATAGGAGAACGTTTTCCGCTGTTCAAACGGAATCATTCTGAGCAAAAAGTCGAGATACGCCCGGCGTTTTGCCTGTTTTTTGAGGTGAGGCACATCGGTAAACAGATTGGCGATTCTGTAAAACCGCTGCTTCCTTCTTAATTCATATTCAATATGAGCTTCCCATTTTAATGATTTATGTTTTGCGGCCGATGTAAAATACACATAAAGGCCGGCCATCACAATGTAGACGGCGGCAGCGTACACATAAAACGACTGTAAGACGAAGTATAAAAGCAGCATATTGCAGATAAAGCGTATAACCGCATCCATCATTTTCATGCTTCTGTCATTCATAAACGTCATCCGCCACTCCATGGCCTGATTCCACGCTTTTACCGCCAGCATCTGAATAAATACGGCGGCATACGACGCAAGCGACGCCCCCGGACTTACAGCGAAAAACAGAGGCATGCATACAAGCGACAGAGCAAGAAGCGGAAACAGCTGTGACAGATAGCTGTACTTAAATGAATGTTTAAAGTATGTCCCCATTTTCGGTTCAAGCGGCAGCAGAAACACGAGGTCCGCTTCCTTTAACAGCGTCCGGACGTATGAACCGGTCAGCACAAATGAAAAGAGCACCGCCATCACCCAAAATGACGGAAAATGAACGGGAATGTCTTTGACCCACTTGCTGTACCAGCTTGCCGCGCCGGCAATAAAAAAGATCAGCACAATGACGAGATGATCATTGAGCATATATTTCATATACATTCTGGTTTCCTTTATATGCTCTTCAAGCCGGGACTGCCAAATAGTAGACATATTATTCATGGCCGGCGTCTTCCTTCGTCAGTTCAATATACAAGTCATCAAGAGCTGCGTCTTCCATGCCGAACTGCTCTCTCAGTTCTTCCAGTGTGCCGCTTGCCCGCACTTCGCCGTTATGTAAAATAATGAAAGCGTCACAGTAGCGCTCTGCCGTAGCCAGGATATGTGTTGACATCAGCACGCTTGATCCGGCTTTTTTCGCGGCGTCCATCCGCTCCAGCAATGCATTGATCGCAAGCGGGTCAAGGCCGAGAAACGGCTCGTCAATGATATAAAGCGAAGGCTCCGCGAGAAACGCGCACATGATCATGACCTTCTGCTTCATCCCTTTGGAAAAGTGAGCGGGAAACCATTTCAGCCTTTTTTCCATTCTGAATTCTTTCAGAAGCGGAGGAAGCCTTTTTTCAAGCGTTTCTTTGGAAAGGCCGTACGCCATGGCCGTCAGCTCCAAATGCTCCTTGAGCGTCAGTTCTTCATACAGCACCGGCGTTTCTGGGATGTACGTAAATTGCGAGCGGTAGCTTTCCTTATCCTCCGAAAACGTCTTGCCGTTCAGCTCGATCGAGCCTTTATGCGGGTCCATTAATCCGATAATATGCCGGATCGTCGTGCTTTTGCCCGCGCCGTTTAATCCGATGAGTCCGACAATCTGGTTCGGCTCAAGGGTGAATGAAACATTTTTTAAGACCGGGTTTCTCGTATAACCGCCGGTTAAGTCTTTTACCGATAGCAGAGACATAATTTCTCCCCTTCTGATTCGTTTTTCTTCATAGTACCAAAAATAAAGTCTGATTTGAAACGATTCCCTTTTTTTCTCACGTGAAAAGTGTGCATAGTTATCGTTTTGGCGGACATCATAATGTATGTAGAAGGAAACAGCTTTAATCAACTGAAAATGAGGTGTTTATAAAAGACGTCTTAGAACAGTTGGATGAAAATCAACATGTCCTGTGCTTACAATTTCTTCACACACTGCTTTGATGATGTTCTTCATTCATGATGAAATAATCAAATGAGGTGTTTGTCCCAGGAATGATTAAGCAGACCCATAAGTCTTCATTTTAAAAACAAATGAGGTGCTTACAAAAGGCATATTCAATTTTCTGTGATAAAGCTCGTACTTCTGCATCAGGGTGAACGCGCAGCCGTTCATCCTGTTTTTTGTTTTGGCCGTTTTTGTGGTACGATGAGAATATACATATATTTCTTTTCAGGGAGGAAACCCATCTATGCACAAAGCGGACGATTGTATTTTCTGCAAAATCATTGCCGGTGACATTCCGTCTTCAAAAGTATACGAAAATGAACACGTCGTGGCGTTTCTTGATATCAGCCAGGTCACAAAAGGCCATACGCTCGTGATTCCGAAAACACATATCGAAAACGTGTACGAGTTTACGCCTGAGCTTTCTAAAGAATATTTTGAAGCGGTGCCGAAAATCGCACGCGCCATCCGCGATGAATTCGAGCCGATCGGGCTGAATATTCTCAATAACAACGGTGAAAAAGCGGGCCAATCGGTGTTCCATTTTCACATGCATATCATTCCGCGTTACGGAAAAGGCGACGGTTTCGGGGCTGTCTGGAAGACCCACGCCGATGACTATACGCCTGACGATCTTCAGGAGATCGCTTCAACCGTCAGAAAACGGCTTGCCTCATCTTAAAGATGAGGTTTTTTTGCGTCCGGAAACACAAAAAACATAAATTATATTTTTTTATATCAAAAAAATCAAAAAATTGTGATAGGATAATTGTATTATTTCTTACACTAAAGCGGAAAACAGGGAGAGATCGTAAACATGGATCGTACAACGAATTTCAATGCAGGACCCGCAGCCCTTCCACTGGATGTGCTGCAAAAAGCACAAAAAGAATTTATCAACTTCAATGATACCGGCATGTCCGTCATGGAGCTGTCCCACCGGAGCAAAGAATATGACGCGGTGCACCAAAAAGCCAAAAGCCTTCTGAAAGAACTGATGGATATTCCCGACGATTATGATATTTTATTTCTTCAAGGCGGCGCAAGCCTTCAATTCTCCATGCTGCCGATGAACTTTTTAACGCCGGAAAAAACGGCGCACTTCATCGTAACGGGCGCATGGTCTGAAAAAGCACTCGCCGAGGCGAAACTGTTCGGAAACACATCCGTCACGGCAACAAGCGCAGATTCAAACCACAACCACATACCGGAAGCGGACCTCTCAGGAATCAAAGACGGCGCCTACCTGCATATTACGTCCAACAACACGATTTTCGGAACGCAGTGGAAAGAGTTCCCGAATTCACCGATCCCGCTCGTAGCCGACATGTCAAGCGACATCCTGAGCAGAAAAATTGATGTCAAAACGTTTGATGTCATCTATGGCGGAGCCCAAAAAAACCTCGGGCCGTCCGGCGTCACGGTCGTCATCATGAAAAAATCATGGCTTGAAAACGAAAACGCCAACGTCCCTAAAATTTTGAAATACTCCACTCACACAAAAGCCGATTCACTGTATAATACGCCGCCTACATTTGCGATTTATATGCTGAGCCTCGTCCTTGAATGGCTGGCTGAAAACGGCGGTGTCGAAGCGGCTGAACGGCGCAATCAGGAAAAGGCCGACGTCCTGTACGGCACAATCGACGCAAGCGGCGGGTTTTACGCTGGGCATGCCGCAAAAGACAGCCGTTCTCACATGAACGTCACGTTCACCCTCCGCGACAGCAGTCTCACGAAAAAATTCGTTGAAGAAGCGAAAGCGGCTAAAATGACCGGACTCGGCGGCCACCGCTCAGTCGGAGGCTGCAGGGCGTCTATCTACAACGCCGTCAGCCTGGCTGATTGTGAAAAACTGGCTCAGTTTATGAGAAAGTTCCAGCAGGAAAACGAATAAATTTCTTCTAACATAACGGTTCCTTTGATATACTGTTTGCATATCAATTTTTCCGGCCATCGCAATAAATGACGAGCATATTATTGGATGGCGAAAAAGCTTAGCAGAGGAGAGCTTAGTATGAAAACAAAAGAATTAGTCATTATGGCCCTGTTTGCGGCAATCGGAGCGGTGCTTCATTCCATTATGCCGCCGGTATTATTCGGAATGAAACCCGATATGATGCTTGTGATGATGTTTATGGGTATTCTGTTATTCCCCCGTGTGCAGAACGTGCTGATGATCGGGATTGTAACGGGAATCATTTCCGCACTCACGACATCTTTTCCAGGCGGACAGCTTCCGAATATCATTGAAAAACCGATAACGGCGTTTCTGTTTCTCGCGCTGGCGCTTTTGGTGAAAAAGAGCGTGAAAACAGCGGCCGCCGCCGTCATTACGATAGCCGGCACCTTCATCTCCGGTTTGCTCTTTTTGGCGCTGGCCCTTCTGATTGTCGGCCTGCCGGGCGGATTCACCGCATTGGTGCTCGCGGTCGTCCTTCCGGCGGCTGCGCTGAATACGATCGCCATTATCATTATGCATCCGATTGTGCAGACGATCTTAAAACGGTCCAATATGATTGAAACGGTGTAATAACCGCATACCGAAACCTCTTCCGGCCGGAAGAGGTTTTTTAATGTGTTTCAGCATGTTTTATACGAGAAGTTTTGTGAAAAAGATAAGGAACAATGCGAGGGCGGTTCCTGCTGAGCAGACAATGGCCTTTTGGCGGACGACCCGCTTCGGCGGATAAGAAGCGGCCTGGCCGAGCAGTTTCAGATAATAAACGGCGCCCGCCGCAAAGACAAGAGCCATACAAGATAAAACAATCATAAAGACAGACAACCTTCTCCCTCCTTTTCCCTTAAAAAATATGCTAAAATAAAGCAAGCTATGTATAGAAGTTTATTCTTCTGAACAAAAATGATAAAAGTTATGAGAAAAAAAACGGGGTGATTTCAAATGGCTGACGGACGTTCCCTTTTAACAGGCCTTTTCGTAGGCGGATTGATCGGAGGCGCAGCGGTGTTACTCTCGGCTCCTTCATCCGGAAAAGAGCTGCGGGGCAAAATCAAAGCGAATTGCAATTCAATTGAGGACACAATCAAACGGTTAAAAAAAGACGGAATGGCGCTTAAGGATCAGCTTGTCCAAACGGCGAAAGAAAGCGCAGAAGTCATTAAAGACGTAGGCGGAGAGCTTCAGACCAGCATTAAAAGGTGGCAGGAGGAAATCAAGCCGCACCAGCAGGATCTCCAAAAGGAAATCGCTGATATCGAAGAGAAAATCAGACAGCTGGAGAAAACCTTACAAAACTAATATCCTATACAACCAAAAAAAGTGCGGACATATTGCGTTCCGCACTTTTTTTTGCGGTTTAAAGCCTTTCCCAGCAACGGATTAAGAATTTATTATAAAATTCTTAAATTTTCATCTTTATTAATCTTTATTTTATTGGCATAATAGAGGAAAAGAAAATGTGAAGCAGGTGATCTGTATTGAATCGTGTTGAACCGCCTTACGATCTAAAAGAAGCTTTAATCTATACCCAAAAAATGGCGCAGCTGTCCAAAGCGCTCTGGAAATCTATCGAGAAAGACTGGCAGAATTGGCTGAAGCCGTACGATCTTAATATTAATGAGCATCATATATTATGGATTGCCTATCAGCTTAAAGGAGCTTCTATTTCAGAAATCGCCAAATTCGGCGTTATGCACGTATCAACTGCATTTAACTTTTCAAAAAAGCTTGAAGAACGGGGATATCTGAAATTTTCCAAGCGGCTGAATGATAAACGGAACACGTACATTCAGTTAACAGAAGAAGGGGAAAATGTATTCGAAAGCCTGCTTGAGGAGTTTGATCCATCGAGAAACGCTGTGTTTAAAGGCTCACAGCCGATCTACCACTTATTCGGGAAGTTTCCTGAGGTTGAAGAATTAACCTGTGTCATCCGCCACATTTACGGCGAAGATTTTATGGAGATATTCGAGAAATCATTGACAAACATAAACAATGATTTTGATAGTGAAGACGGAAGGCTGAAGAAAAAAACAGACGAATCGGCTGCCCATGAAACGGCTGAAGAGCTGGAACCGATCAACAGTTAATCAAAGTGCTTCATAATCTCAATAAATTCTTCCATCAGCGCTGTATAAAGCCCCTGCTCATACAGAGCAAAAATCGTTTCATGAACATCTAATTTTTCGTTCAGCTGTCCCGCAAAAAGCGCAAGGAGCTTGTCAAACGTCACAAAGCCTTGCGCTTTTTGCGACTCCAGCTCGTCCTCCAATTCGCGGCAGATCCGCCCGACCTCTTCTCCTTCTTCTTCGGTCAGCCCTTTTTCAATCATCATCGCATAAAAAGGGTACTTATCCATATCCACCGTTTTCACCAGCAATTGTATGTAATATTCTAAACGCCCGATACGCTGATCCATTGAATCCATCCGTTTCACTTCTTTCTATCTTTAATCTTATTTTAGCTGATAATGAATGGAGAAGAAAGGTTAAACCGTACATTTCCATGTTTCACCGAGCTCTTCTGTTCTTCTCTTTCCAGGTTTATTTTTTTCTTTAAAAAAGGATTGATTTTTTCTCCTGAAGAGAGTAAATTATTTTGAGATTGTATTCCATCTTTGTACGGAAGGATGACTCTGATGAATTGCTGGAAAACCATTAATCTGATCAAAGATTATGGTGCGGTTCGTTTATTATTGACTGCTGTAGGTTTTATGATCCTGTTTTTTATATGCAACTTCTTGGCATTCGGGCTGCTGCGTCCGAATATCAGTTTAAGTGACGGGCACGTGTTTGCTTTTTGTGTTCTGCTCGTTGTTACTTTATTTGTACATAAAGTCATACATGTCCTGCCGATGATCTGTAAAAAAAGAAAAAAGGAAATGAAAATGTACTTCTTGCGGATGCCGACATGGAAAGGCATACCGAAAACGACGATGCTGATTTCAACGATCAGCCCGTTTTTATTCATTACGCCGTTATTGTTTTATGCCGGACTGGCTTTTCCGAGACACGCTCATTACTTTTATATGATTTCGAGCATTCATGCGGGGTATTGCCTGCCTGATCTTCTGTTTGCGCTCCATCTGGTCAAAGCGCCCAAATCATGTCTGATTGACCAGGAATCCGACGGTTTTGATATTTTAGTAAAAAAAGTGCCGGAGTCTTGATGTCCCGCTGATTTTTCAGGTTACATTCTATCTTTTTTAATAAATATTTGGTAATGTAATATGGGAGCAGTTCAGAGAGAGGGGGAATCTCCCATCATTTTATTCTATTTTATCGTGGCTGCCCTGTTTATTCTTTATTTCATAAACAGGCTCACAAATACATTATGCCTTGTCAGAGAGATTCCTGAAGACCGGCAGGATAAGGTATTCCGTTTTATTAATGTATCTATTTTAATTTTACTGATCTCTTCATTCGTCGAGATCTCCTTTACTGTGTAAACAGGCAAAAAAATATGGCTGACGGAGGTCTGACCCCCGACAGCCATATTTTTTTCTTAATAAAGCCAAGAAGCGCCGATGATGATCAATAAGATGAACAGAACAACCAATAATGCAAAACCGCCTGCAAATACTTCACCCATCTCCAAAAGCACCTCCTACAAAACGTTTTATTTTTCCAATTACATCATATGCAATTTACTTCTGAAACGATTAGGCGCCCGGGTAAGAAAACGGACCGCTTTTGGAAAAAGCGATCCGTTTCGCTTAACAAATGTAAGCTGCACCTACGATAATAAGCAATATGAACAGTACTACGAGCAGTGCGAAACCGTTTGAATATCCTCCGCCCATGGTTCATTACCTCCTTTTCATGATCAATATATTTGTATGTATCAGGAAAAAGTTTGACTAGACGAATGCCCTTTATTTAAAATCTTTTTACAGAAAGCCACAATATGTTATGATACGCATATGCAATTTAATTTGGATGATTAGGAGTGTTTAATGGAATGAAGAAAATCGCGATAGCAGCTATTACAGCAACGAGCGTCCTGGCTCTCAGCGCTTGCAGCAGCGGCGACAACGACGTGATTGCCAAGACGGATGCCGGAAATGTAACAAAAGGCGAGCTCTACACGAATATGAAAAAAACCGCGGGCGCAAGTGTGCTGACACAGCTCGTACAAGAAAAAGTATTAGCAAAAAAATACAAAGTATCGGATAAAGAAATCGATACCAAGCTGAAAGAGTACAAAACGCAGCTCGGCGATCAGTACAGCGCCCTTAAACAGCAGTACGGCGAAGATTACCTGAAAGATCAGGTGAAGTACGAACTGCTTGCGCAAAAAGCGGCGAAAGACAACATCAAAGTGACTGACTCCGATACGAAAGAATATTACGACGGCTTAAAAGGTAAAATCCGCGCGAGCCACATCCTTGTCGCTGACAAAAAGACAGCTGACGAAGTGGAGAAAAAGCTGAAAAAAGGCGAGAAGTTTGAAACGCTTGCGAAAGAATATTCAACTGACAGCTCAAAAGACAACGGCGGCGACCTTGGCTGGTTCGATAAAAAGTCAATGGATGAAACATTCAGCAAAGCTGCATTCGGCCTGAAAGTCGGACAAGTCAGCGATCCGGTCAAAACAAAATTCGGTTATCATATCATCAAAAAGACAGAAGAACGCGGCAAATATGATGACATGAAAAAAGAACTGAAAGAAGAAGTTCTTAAGCAGAAATTAAACGACAACTCAGCTGTACAGGCGGCGATTCAAAAAGTCATGAAAAAAGCTGACGTAAAAGTTGAAGACAAAGACTTAAAAGACACGTTTAACACTTCAACATCATCATCTTCTCAATCTAAATAAAAAAAACTGTGCGGGCTCTCGGCGAGCCGCACAGTTTTTTTATGCGATCGAATGATTGGAGTTTTCTTCCGCATCCCCGTTTTCACTTGCGGGCGCCGCCATACGGCGCTCGCGTTCCTGTTCCATCCGTTCAATATACACCCTTCCTTCTTTTTCAATAAACGACTGATCAAGCTTTTCCTCTTCTTTAGCTGTTGTGAAAAGCTTATAAGCGCTGAAAATAATTCCGATAATGCAAAGGTATACCCACCAAGGAAAAAATAGCACGTCGGTTTCCTCCCTTTTTCACCCAGAGTCTTTATTCTAAGCTATGCTTGATAAAGACAAGTTATGAGAGCTGAACGTAAAAAAGACCGATCATAGAGAATCGGCCTTTTTATCTTATTGATGGAAAGTCGGTTTGTAGAAAGAACGGTTTTCAAGCGCAAATACACGCTCTGTGTATTCGCCCGGCTTCACCCGTTCCAGCGCTCTGTCCATCATGATCATTTTTGCATCCAGATTATCAATGTAGTGCAGAATTTCCGCTTCTTTCACCATCGGCGGTTTCGGGCTTCCCCATTCCGCTTTTCCGTGATGGCTTAAAATCAAATGCTTCAGAATCAGCACTTCTTCAGCGTCAATCTGAAGCTCTTCGGCTGCTTTTGAAAGCTCTGTCACCATGATCGAAATGTGCCCGAGCAGATTCCCTTCCACGGTGTACGTTGTGGAGACGGGGCCCGAAAGCTCTTTTACTTTGCCGAGATCATGCAGAATGACTCCGGCATACAGTAAATCCCGGTCAAGAGACGGATACAGATCGGCAATCGCTTTTGCCAGGTTCAGCATGGACACTACATGATACGCGAGCCCGGAGACGAACTCATGGTGGTTTTTAGCCGCAGCCGGGTAATCCATAAACTCAGCCGCATATTTTTTGACCAGATGTCTCGTGATCCGCTGGATGTTTGGGTTTTTCATTTCAAAAATGTATTGAGTGACGGTTTCCATCATTTCATTTTTCGGAATCGGCGCCGTTTCCAGAAAATCATCAATGCTGACATTTTCATTTTCGCCGGCCGGCCGGATGTTTCTGAGCTTAAGCTGGTTTCGTCCGCGATAGTGATGGACATCTCCGATCACCTTCACGATCGTCTGCGCCGCGTACGTTACTTCATCAGTCGGCTTGGCATCCCACAGCTTCGCTTCGATATCTCCCGATTGGTCCTGCAGCATTAACGTCAGGAATGGTTTTCCGTTGCTTGCGATTCCCTTAGTCGAAGATTTAATCAGAAAGTATTGATCGACCTGCTCGCCGACCTCGTGCAGCATAATACCTTTTGCCATTCTATTAAAAGCTCCCTCCATATCTTACATAATACCAGTATAGCACATACCTCTTTTTTGAAAATAAACTCTTTTATGACAGGAGCCGCATGACTTGTCCGCTGTGAAAAGACCGGCTGACATGCTCATGGCAGGTGAAATAAAGTATCTGCCGCCCGCCTTCTGAAAGCTGATTCAGCACATCAAACAGCCGCTGCAGCCGCTGCCTGTCAAAATGGACAAAACTGTCATCAAGTAAAAACGGCAGTGATACCGCAGATTCCCTCTCTGACGCAAGGGCAAAACGAATCGCCGCATAAAGCTGCTCGCATGCCGCCTGTGAGAGTTCGCCTGCAGAAAACACCGTTCCGTCTTTCCGCATGACCATAATGGAATCATCAGCCTCGGAGAAATACAATTTGTGATAGCGTCCGTCCGTAAGCGGTCCGTATAAGGCACCGGCGGTTTCTAACAGACGGGGAAGCGTCACTTTTTTATGCCGCTCCATTTTTTCCCTTATAATGTGTCTGACCGTCTGTAATGCAGCCCACTCTTTTGCGGTTTTTTTCACGCGCTCCTTCTGCATTTCTGTCTGCTGTTTTAAATCGGATACAAGCCCCGAGGACTCCAGCTGCTCTTGTTTCACCGTTAATAAAGCGGTTTGCTCACGGAGCTGGGCGCTTTTTTCCTCAAGCGTTCTTTTCTCTGTTTCCTTCTGAACGACTGTATGTTCAAGTTCGGACACTGTGCGGCTCATGTACGTCTCCAGCTGTTTTCCGCCTATGCCGGACAAGTGCGTTTTGATTTCGCGCAGCTGCCGCTCTGTTTCCCGGCGGCTTTCATTCAGCCTGGCGAGTTCACAAAAGTGTTCGCGGTTTTTTGCGCCTGCCGCCATGAAAAGCTGTTTGACCTGCTGTTCGTAGTAATGAACTTCTTCGTTTAATTCACGCATTTGCTCTTGTGCATGCAGCAGATCCGTTTCGAGCGTCTGTTTTCGTTTTGCTTCCTCACGGGCCCGTTCCGCCTGTGCCAGCAAAACGTGCAGTCTTTCTTTTACGGACAGCTCCCTTCCGTCTGAAGGACTCAGCTTTTTGACCCGGTCCTCAAATGCTCTTTGCAGCTTTTGCAGCCTGCCCGCTTCAATGGTCAGCTCATGCTTGTTAAGGATTTCTTTTTTGACATCTTTCATCACATGATATGCGTCAAGAAGATGGGCAGGACTTCCTGAAAACCCCAGTTCCTTCATAAAAAGTTCCGCCTGTTTTTCAGACGGCGCCATTTCGGCCTCCCATTCTTCATATTGGCGGATGACCCTTTCATATGCCGATTCTTTCTGTTCAAGCACGGCTTGATCCGCAATCAGCTGCTGCCGGTGCCGGCCGTCACGCCAAAGCTCTTCCTGCAGAAGATCAGCCGCTTCTTTGGAGATCGCCGGCTTCTTTTTCTTGTGTCCGGGCCTTCCTCTTTCTGACGGCAGCGGTTTTTGCGTGCCGGACAGCATATACAGCAGCAGAGCACCGGTAAAAAGGGCGGCGGGCAGCCATTCCTTTAACATAGCGAAAATCGCAATGAACAGAATGCCCGCACCGAGAAAGAGCTTTTTTTGTTTGGCGCGCTGTTTTTCCAGATGCTGAACATGTGCCTGCCATTCGTTTCCTTCTGTATCAGCCGTTTGCTTATATGCTTGTAAAGCGGCTTCTTTTTCTTTCCTGACAGCGGGGTCCAAAATGTTTTCCGCCGTCACGGCATGTTTTCGTTCGGCTTCTTCCAGCTCCAGCCGCGCTTGTTCGAAAATCGCATCAAGCTGTGTCTTTCTTTCTCTAGCCTGTCCGGCGCTCTGCACGGCTTCCTGCAGCCGCCATTCATATTCATAATCGGTGTTCAGTGAAAGAATGCCGTCTTCCTCATGTCTTCCGAGCTGCTGCAATCCTGACGAAACGCGGGCAGATGTCTGCCGGATCTGTGATTGGATGGCGGCAAGCTGTTCGCCGCGCGATTCATACATATGCTGCTCGCCGGAAAGCTCCTGCAGCTGCCGCTCTTTTTGCAGCAAGTCCTCATTTGGAGCGAGCAGATCAGCCTGCCGTCTGAGTTCAGCCGCTTTTGCCCGAAGTCCCTCAAGACGGGCCGCTTTCGGATGGAGATGCGATTCGTATTTTTCAAGCTGATGCATTCCGTCCTTCGGGAATTGCTTCAATGCTTCCGGATAAGAAGAAAGTTCGCTTTCCAAGGCTGTTTTTTTGTCTGCGAGCGGCTTTGCTTCTATCGCCGATTTTACTGTTTTGATTTCTTCAGTTATGTCTTTCAATCGTGCTTCGGCATCCTGCAAACGGCCGCCGGCGCTTTTTTTCTCTTCCAGAAGGCTGTGATAGCCCGCTTCCGCAGCTTCCGCCTGTTTCAGCTGGGCGCTGAGCCGCTTTAATGTATCCAACTCCTGATTTAAGCGGGGGTTCCGCCCGTTCGGCTTATACATCCTGTCAAGTTCTTTTGCCAGTCGCCCGTCAAGCTTTGCCGCCGCTTCCGACCCGAATAAGCTCGAATACAGGAGAAACTCGCCGATTTTGTCCCGGTTAAAAGCTTGAATCTCCTGCAGTCCGAATACATCGAACGAATAGATCGCTTCGTACAGCGCCCGGTCTGTATCGGAGAGAAGCTGTTTGAGCCATTCTCCGTCCTTGATTTCGCCTGAAGCCGTATACACTCTGACTTTTTCGGCAGCGCCTTTTGTCCGTTCGATTTTGACGGCACCGTGATCGCCATGCTTCAATTCCACAGTGCCGCCGTAAACCCCGCCGTTTTTCGGTTCGTATTTTTTTGATTTCGGAAAACCGAACAGCACGCTTTTGATGAAGGACATCAATGTCGTTTTCCCCGCTTCATTTAATCCGTAGATCACTTGCACGGGAGAATCTGACAGCTGAAAACTTCGGTCAGAAAATTTTCCATATTGGTAAATATGCATCGCCGTTATTTTCATCGCTGAAGCTCCTTCATTTGGCGTCTTAAAACGGCTTGAGCCTGCCGCTTAATATCCAGTATCTCTTCATCTGTAAATGAAGCCATCTGACGCCGGTATACGGGATGACGCTCAAGGGCTTCAAATACACCGCTCATGTCCGCGCATT
This sequence comes from Bacillus sp. SIMBA_031, assembly GCF_046535225.1. Lineage (NCBI taxonomy): Bacteria > Bacillati > Bacillota > Bacilli > Caryophanales > Bacillaceae > Bacillus > Bacillus sp. SIMBA_031. The sequence goes on along the minus strand of NZ_JAWRXC010000001.1, from coordinate 116,917 downwards.
GTTCTATGTCCTGAAGCAGCCCTTTAAAAAACGGATCGGGCGGCACGCTGTCTGTTTCGTCCGTCCGATCCTCAAACGCAAGCGGCCAGATGAAACATTCCTCTTCGGCCTCTTCCTCCTGTAAAGCGGAAAGAAGCTCCTCCGCGATGCCTGCGGGCGCCTCCGTCCAAAAGCGGGGCGCTGCGCCGCGAAGCACCAGCCTGACACATGCCGGACGGCCCGCCGCGCGCAAGCCGGAGAATGTATCTGATGCGGCTTTCAGAAGTGAAGTCATATGTTCAGCTCCGGAGATATCAAGATCAATTTCCTCCCATAACACATCATGCGCTTCTTTGAATTCCCAAGACATCTCACCGTTTGCCGCCCGGACGAGATAATATCCCTTAGGCCCGGTTTCTTTTAAATGCCGTGCTTGAATATTCCCGGGGTAAATGGCGGCGGGATGCTGGGCGGACAGAACCTGCCGTTTATGAATGTGTCCGAGCGCCCAGTAATCCATGCCGCTTTTTTCAAGGTCTTCTTTCGTAAACGGGCAGTACGGGTCATGCCCTTCCGCTCCTGATAACATGCCGTGGAGCATGCCGATATGATAAGGCGCGCCGGTCATTTTGCGGTAACGGGCCGCCTGATTGACCGTTACGCTTCTTTCCTGATAGCTGCATCCGTATATGCTTGCCGCAAGCTCTCCGTTTTTAAAGAAAGATTTTTCCTCCGGTGTATCCGAGGTGAAGATATGTACATTTTCCGGCCATTCAATCGGCGTCCACTTACCGCCCAAATGATCATGGTTGCCGAATATGACGAACACTTGGATATCCGCTTCCTGTAATCTCGCAAACTGTTTTCTCAAAAACAGCTGGGCTTTTAAACTTCTGTTGGCTTCGTCAAACAGATCCCCCGAAAGCAGCACGAAATCTGCCTGCTCCCGGAGTGCCCCGTCCGCCAGTCGGCGGACGCTGTGAAATGTGCTTTCTTTAATACGCGCATATACCGGTTCAGGCAGATTCGAAATGCCGTAAAACGGGCTGTCCAGATGCAGGTCAGCGGCATGAATAAACGTCAGATCAGCCATCTCGCCCTCCCCTTTCTGCAAATTGAATTACCCTTATTTTAGCACCGTTTTTATACGAATGCTCGTTCTGCAAAATAAAAAAACAGCCCGGCTGTTCCGGGCTGTTTCACTTATTTTTTGGAGATGCGCAGCGCTTGTTTGATCGCTTTGAATCCGCTGGCGTTTCCGTAAATCAAAACGCCGCCTTTGTAAATTTTCGCGCCGACCGCCGCAAAGATCACGATAGTGAGCAGTGTCAGGGCGATTCCGGCCGCAGCCTGCCAAAACGGGATATCGAGCATCCCGACGCGTAAAAACATAATCATCGGCGTGAAAAACGGAATGTAAGATGTAACGGTAATAAAACCGGCGTCAGGATTGCCGATGCCGAACATGGCGATCATAAAACCTGCCACGACTAAAAAAACCATCGGCTGAATCGTCTGCTGTACGTCCTCTATCCGGCTGACAACACTGCCTAGAAACGCGGCAAGCGTCGCGTAAAGAAAATAGCCGAGTAAATAGAAAATGACGGCATAGACTATCGTCGAGACGGGAACATCCGTAAAATTGAGAAATGCACTGATCGGCGACGACGCATCATTTTGAGGGTTCAGCTTCAGTGAGAGATAACCCGCTGCAATCAGCACCGCAAACTGTGTGATCCCCACGAGCGCGATACCGAACAGTTTGGCAAACATCTGCTGAATCGGCGGCATGCTTGAAATTAAAATTTCCATGACGCGGGACGATTTTTCCGTCGCCACTTCCATCGCAATCATGCTTGCGTACATGATAACTGAGAAGTAGATGACAAACAGCATGATGTATACAAGCCCCATTACCTGACCGAGCTCTTCCTCAGACTTCGCCCCTTTTTCCAGCGCGTCTTTGCTGACTTCCGGCGGAGTGTAGAGGCTGCTGACTTTTTCTGCCGAAATGCCGAGCTTGGCGGTTTCGACAGCGGTTTTTGTCTGGGTTAAAGCCTGCTTGAGCAGTTTATACGCTGATTCATCGGAAATGGTCAGCGCCTTGTAGGCTCCTGTTATCGTTCCTTTTTGATCTTGTCTGATGATAAACAGTCCGTCCCATTCACCGTCTTTGACACGCTTTACGGCATCTTTTTCGGACTCCTTCGTCTCCATTGCCTGCAGATCATTGTCTGTATCCGCCGCTTTAAGCTGTTTTGCAAACGCCGGGTACAGCCCGCCCGTTTCATCAATCACCGCGATTTGCTGCTTGCCGTCATCCGATTGAAACACGGATATAATCGATTGCAGGTTGGTCACCGCTAATACTAATAAAACGGTAATGGCGGTCGAAATAATGAATGACTTTGTCGTGATTTTGTTTTTATATGTATGAAACAGCATAATCCAAAATTTACTCATAAACGGCCCCCACCTTTTCTATAAAAATATCATGCAGTGACGGCTCTTCCAATTCGAACTTCCGTATAAAACCTTTCCCTTGAAGCGCCCGGAAAATATCCTGAGAAACAGGTTCATTCGCGACCTGCAGTCTGATCCCGTCATTTGTTTCCTTCCATTTCACGACGCCTTCATGCGTTTTTAAAAAGCTGAGGTCATCATCTGAATGAACGGTGACATTTTTTTTGCCGAAAGACCGCTTAATGTCTTTCAGATTGCCTTGAACGACGGGTTTTCCCTTCTGGAGAATGCACAAATTCTCGCAAAGCTCTTCCACATGCTCCATTCGGTGGCTTGAAAAAACGATGGAAACGCCGCTGTTTTTCAAAGAAATAACCGCTTCTTTCAGCAGCTCGACATTCACCGGATCAAGACCGCTGAAAGGTTCATCGAGAATCAGCAGTTCAGGCTTATGCAGGACGGCCGAAATGAACTGGATTTTCTGCTGGTTTCCTTTCGACAGCTCTTCGACTTTCTTATTCTTGTAATCTGTAATGCCGAACCGCTCGAGCCATGCCATGAGCTCTTTTTCCGCCTCTTTTTTGCCCATTCCTTTTAATCTCGCCAAATAGACAAGCTGGTCACTCACCTTCACTTTCGGATACAGCCCCCGCTCTTCCGGGAGATAGCCGATTTTTTCACTGATGGAATAATTGACCGGCTGCCCTTTCCAGGTGATATGCCCGTCAGTCAGGCTTAAAAGACCTAAAATCATCCGAAAGGTCGTCGTTTTTCCCGCGCCGTTTGCGCCGAGCAGCCCGAACATTTCCCTTTCAGGTATTTGCAGGTTCAAATTGTCAACAGCGGTAAAGCTGCCGAATGTTTTCGTTACGTTTTCAATTGTAAGCACGAATCCAACTCCTTCCTTGACCCATTATATACTATTAATGGGTAAAAATTAATGGAGGATTTTAAATTCTTTATTAGAATATCATTCTATAAAGGGGGTGACATGATGGGACAATATGTATTGACCGCATTCCATGCGTCGGGAGAAACGCTGCTGAATGAACGGATCGAAGCGGATAATGAGGCGGAGGCGAAGGCCGCCGGAGAGGCTTTGTTAAAGGAAAAAAAGCTTGAGAACAGTACTCATCGCTTGGTAAATGAAGCCGGAAAGCTGATTTTATTCCACAGATAACAGAAGCTTTCCGGCTTCTGTATTTTACCGGTTAAATTGCGGCGTCCGTTTTTCTAAAAAGGCGCGGATGCCCTCTTTATGATCATCCGTTTTTCTCATATTTTCCTGGGCCTTTCGTTCAAGAGACAAAACGTCTTTTAACCGGCTGATATGGAGGCTCTGATAAATAGCCTTCGTTTCAATCATCGCTGACAGCGGCGCATGCAGCAATCGGTCGATATACGGTTGTGCCCCCTCCGCAGGACCTCCGCTGAACAGCCCGTCGGCCAGCTTGAGCCGCACCGCTTTTTCAGCCGGCAATTTTTCACCGCTCCAAATCAGTTTTTTCGCTTCGATCTCACCGACGCGTCTCATTAATAAATAATGGCCTCCTCCGTCGGGAACCAATCCGATGCCGATGAAATTCATCGCGAGGCGGGCGTTTTCTTCGGCGAGCACCATATCGGCGCACAGCGCGAAACTCAGCCCGAGCCCCGCCGCGGCTCCGTGGATGGCGGCAATCACAATTTTTTTCATATCATAGAGGGTCAGCGTAATGGATTCGATCATTTTCATGAGCCGTTCATATTCTCCTGAATCATGATCCGACGTCATCATCTGAATATCACCGCCCGCGGAAAATCCCCGGCCTTCCCCCCGTAAAAGCACGATAAGCGCTTCGCTGTCGGCTGCCATAACGCATGCATTTTCCAATTCCCGGAGCATTTGTTCATTCAGCGCGTTGTAACTGTCAGGCCGGTTCAGCACAATCTCTGCGATCTTTCCCTTTTCTTCATAACGAATATACTGCATGTTTACATCCCCCTTGAATCCGCTTACATATTTTGTTCAAATGATATATTCCTTTCCCCGAAGCAAAACTCCTTTATTTTTCAAGGTCAACGGATACCGAAAAATGCATATCATTTGAAACTGAACATACATTTTTATATAGTGAAATTGATATACAAAACAAAAGGGGGGAAAAACGCCGATAATGAAATATGTGATACTCAGCTTATTACTGAGCTTTTTTATGGTGCTGTTCCCCCCTTCGGATGTCGCTCTTCCTTCCCAATTGGTGACAGAAACAGACAGCCATGTACAAATTTCGGTTTACCCGCAGGAAACGGATTCGGCAAAGACGCCGGTTCAAACCAAAACCGCTCCGCAAGGCCTGTCAAAAGGATACGGTGCGTTATCCCGGATGATCTCCCTGTTATCTGTCAAACCTCTTGATCAATTCATTGATTCCACAATGGAAAGGACATGCGCCATCCCGATACAATACCAGTCAAATTACCTCCGGCATCAGACCATTTCTCATTGCCAATCTGTATTTACGGTGTAAAAACAGTATATTCCGGAGGTATTTTTTATGAATATTAAAGAAAACGATCTGCCCGGCATCGGGAAAAAATTCGAAATCGAAACGAGAAATCATGAAAAAATGACGATCATCATTCATGATGACGGCAGGCGGGAAATTTACAGATTCGATGACCGCGACCCTGATGAGCTTCTGGCAAGCATTTCACTTGATGATGCGGAAGCAAGACAGATTGCCGCGATTATCGGCGGGATGGTGTACAAACCGCAGGCGCTTGAATCGATTGAAATGGCGTTCAGCGATCTGATTATCGAATGGTTTAAAGTTGAAAAAGGGGCAAAAGCGGCAGGGCGTACGCTCGGCGAACTGGATGTGCGCCAAAACTATGACGTGACGGTCATCGCCATCATTAAGCATGACCAGAAAAAGTTTTTAAACCCGGGCGCTGATTCGCTCCTTGAAGCAAACGATACACTCGTCCTCTCAGGTGAAAGAAAGCATCTGAAAAAACTGATCCAAGACTTCCTCTCCAGAGACGGAGTGTGATCTATTTATGGATCATCTCGTATTTGAAGTCGGTACGGCATTAGTTCTTGTGGCCATTGCGAGTGTCATCGCCAATAAAATTAAATTCTCGATCATCCCCTTCCTGATCATTTTAGGAATGCTCGTCGGGCCGCACGCGCCCCAAGCGGGCATCATTGACCTGACGTTTATCGAAAGCCGGGAAGTGATTGAATTTTTCGGACGGATGGGCGTCCTGTTCCTCCTCTTTTACCTCGGGCTTGAATTCTCGGTCGGAAAATTAGTCAAATCCGGACGTTCAATCGCCGCCGGCGGAACGATTTATATTCTAATTAATTTCAGTTTAGGGCTGATCTACGGCTTTATCACGGGCTTTTCCTTTTTGGAAGTGCTTGTATTGGCGGGTGTCATCACGATATCATCAAGCGCCATTGTCGCAAAGGTGCTTGTCGACTTAAAACGCACGGCCAATCCGGAAACGGAGCTGATTCTCGGCATCATTATGTTTGAGGATATCTTTCTGGCGGTTTACTTGTCCGTCGTCTCCGGGCTTGTTCTGGGAGACGCGACGTCTGTCGGAGGCGCGCTGATGTCAATCGTAATCGCTTTCGGATATATGCTGCTGTTTTTCATTGCCGCTCGAAAATTGCCGCCTCTGCTGAACAAGCTGCTTGATATCCGTTCAAACGAGGTATTTGTCATCGTCATTTTCGCCGCGCTCTTTTTCATTGCCGGCTTTTCCGAAACGATTCATGTCGCTGAAGCGATCGGCGCGCTCTTGCTCGGACTCGTGTTTTCGGAGACGGCCCATTCTGACAGGATTGAGCACCTTGTCGTGCCGTTCCGTGACTTTTTCGGGGCCATGTTTTTCTTCAGCTTCGGTCTCAGCATTGATCCGTTTTCACTCGGAGATGCGGTATGGCTTGCCCTCGGCGCCGTTCTGCTGACGATTGCCGGAAACTTTATCGCCGGAATGATCGCCGGACGCCGGGCGGGGCTTTCTCATAAAGCATCGTCTAATATCGGGCTGACCATTGTGTCACGCGGCGAATTCTCCATTATCGTCGCAAATCTCGGCATCGCCGGCGGCCTGTCCGCTTCACTTAAACCTTTCGCCGCCTTATATGTTTTGATACTGGCCATCTTCGGCCCTTTGCTCACGAAAGAATCGAAGCGGATATATCTCCTGTTGAACAGCGTGTTCAAATGGAAGACGCCTGAAAAGAAGCCGCAGAAATCATAAAAAAAAAGCTGACCTCTTCATAAGAGGTCAGTTTTTTTGAGCGGGAAGAAATTGCTGAAAAGCCGTTTTTTTATTAATGGAGAAATGCTCTTTTCCCAGAATGGTATTGATGATTTTTTGGTTTCTGTAAACAGACAGCTTCAAATTCGTAGCGCCCGTTCCGTGAGCATGATCAAGATTCGTTAATGTGAAAAAATGATGCCGCCTGTCGTCCTTAAAGACAAGACGGGAATCGGCCGTCACTTTAAACCGTTTCTCATCCTCCCATTCGATATCGGGGGCAATTGCCGTAAACCATTCCGGAATATGAGGTTTAAAGCCGGTCGCCAATATCACTTTTTCTGAATCGGCCGTAAAGGTTTCATCCATCTGCCATTGATGAAAGCTCAGTACGCAGCGCCCGTTTTGCTTTTCAATTTTTTCAAGCTCCGCCATCGGCTGAATATACACGTCAGGCGAACCTCCGCTGATCGATCTGTGATACAGGGCATCGTAAATGGCGGCAAGTGTGTCAGAATCAATGCCGTGGCGCAGTCCGTCCAGCTCAGGGAGTGTGTTCAGCCGTTCTTTAAAAGGCAGGCGGTTAAAATATTCCACATAATCAGGTGTAAACATTTCCTGCCCGAGCTTGGCGGTTTCCAATTCTCGAAATCCGGCGGAGCGTGTCACCCATTGCAGCCGGCTGCGGCGGTATTGTTCATCGTGCAATAAGTCAGAAAAGATCTCCGCGGCGCTCTGTCCGGAGCCGACTACTGTAATTGATTCGGCGCCGGCGAGCTCGTCTTTCCGAAACAAATATTCCGTGCTGACCATCGTGTTCTGACGCGCTTCGTCAGCAATCTCTGCGGGAATAAGCGGCTCAGACCCCGTCCCCATGACGAAATGCTTCGTTTGATAGACACTGATGCTTCCGTCCTCAATGTTCTTGACGCTGACGTCATAATGGTCGCCGGCATTTTTCACACCGATTACCTCTGAGCCGAAACGGCATGATTTGATTTCTGAAGCCGCCCAGCTCAAATAGTCGTTAAATTCCCGTCTCGGAATATCAAATTCATTAAACGTATAAAACCGGTACAGCCGGTCATGTTCATGGAGAAAGTTTAAAAACGTGTAGCGGCTTTTCGGATCGGCGAGCGTGACCAGGTCCGCCAGAAACGCCACCTGTAAATCCGTCCCTTTAATTAATAGACCGGGATGCCACGCAAATTCTTTCTTTTTATCGAAAAAAAGAGCGTCTGTTCCTGGTATATCCTCTAACAATGCGGCAAGCCCTAAATTAAACGGCCCGATTCCCGCTCCTATGACATCATACATAATTACACCTCTTACGAATAACAGTCTGATGGTCTTTTCCCGTTTTTGCAGACGGTTAAACATAAAAAAACGGCACGCTGATTCCGTGCCGTTTTTGATATTATAATGCAGATTTGACGAACATCTCATCTAAGTATTTGATTTTCTCTTCTGTATAATGCTCGAATCGGTCATTATATGATTTCGGATCTTTCGGATTGGCGAAGTGCGTGATTTTTCCGGTTTCCGGATGAATGAATTTGCTTGCCGCGCCGCAGCCGATACCGATAATCGTCTGCACTTCTTCCATAATCATAATGTTGTAGATGCTTTCCTGACCAGGGAAGGAGTAGCCGACATTTTCAAGGTTTCCGAGAATGTTTTTCTGCCGGTACAAGTAGTACGGCGTATAGCCGTGCTCTTTTGTCCAGCGGACGGCGTCATCCATCATGCGGGACACTTCCTGTCTGTCGGCAACCTTATACTTATGCTTGTTTCTCGTCATTTCTGACGCCCGTTTAAAAGAAAGCGTATGAACGGTCAAAGATTCAGGCATCAGCTTTTCCGTTTCCTCAAGACTGTGCCTGAACTCAGCCGTCCCTTCTCCCGGCAGGCCGATGATCAGGTCCATGTTGATGTTATTCATGCCGTGTTTGCGGGAAAGATGATATTTTTCGATGGTTTCTTCAACTGTATGGTGTCTGCCGATGGCCTTAAGCGTTTCGTTTTCATAAGATTGCGGGTTAATGCTGATTCTGTCAATCTTATACTTATTTAAAACGGCCAGCTTTTCCTCCGTAATCGTGTCGGGACGGCCCGCTTCAACGGTAATCTCCCTGGTATTCGCGACATCCGGGAAAGAGCGGACCATTTCTTCATATAAAAGATCCATTTCTTCAGCGGTAATGCTTGTCGGCGTGCCGCCGCCGAAATAAATGGTCGTCACTTTGATATCATGCCGTTTCAGCCATTCTCCGATTTTCTGCATTTCATAGTGAAGCCCCCATAAAAAGGAGCCGACTCTTCCCGCCTGTCCTTGAATGGCATAAGCCGGAAACGTGCAGTAGGCGCATTTCGTCGGGCAGAACGGGATGCCGATATATATGCTGACTTCATCTTTGACGCGGTACAGATCGGGAACCGCAGCGAGCTGGCGGTCGACGATCTCCTGCATCAGATTGATTTTTTCATCATGGATCAAATAATCTTTTTTCAGATCGGCGTGCGCCTCTTCTTTTGTCAGGCCGCTCTGCAGCTTTTTATGAAGAAGTTTAGTAGGCCTGATGCCGGTTAAGATTCCCCATTTTTGTGTCATGCCCGTATGCGATTGAAGAAGATTTAAGTAGACATATGACAGCGTGTTTTTCACCTGTTTAAATACTTCTTTTTCGCTCCATCCGGCAAGAAGCGGTTTCGTGTGATGTTCCTTTTCGCCGGTTCCTTTGATTTCTCCGGATACCGACACGCTGTCTGCATCTTGAGAAATGGCAAGTGAGATGACGAGATCAGAGGGCTCCTCCGTTTCGCCGTACGCAAGAACACACTCTTCAAAAAATAAATTCGCGATGTTTTGCAGCGGACGATGCAGCCTGTCATCCGTGATGCCGTCTATTTTTATTTGCAATGTGATCACCTTATTTTTCAGATTCAAAACTTTCTTTAGTGTACAGAAAGAACAGGCTAAAATCAATCCGCGAAAAAGCCGCAGACCGGCGGTTCGCGTCTGCGGCTCTTGATTACGGCCGTTTCATATGGAACTTATCGAGAAAGCCTTTGCGGTGCTGCATGCGGAAATATTCCTTAATCATATAGGCGACTCCCTGTTCATCATTTGACCTTGTCACCCAGTCCGCTTTTCTTTTTAATTCATTTGAGGCATTCCCCATCGCGACGCCGAGACCGGCCAGCTCGATCATCGGCAGATCATCTTCCTGATGGCCGATAGCCACAACCTCTTCCATTGAAAGCCCGAGATCAGCGGCGACCATCGAAAGTCCGCTTTCTTTTGAAACCCCTTTAGGCACGATGTTCAGTTTTTCTCCGTTGACGCGGATCACATCGACGGCCGGGAATGCTTTCATTATCGTATCCGTTATATCAGCCTGCAGGCCATCTTCGGCATGCACTTCAATGACGGGCGCTGAAACCGGCTCATCAAGGAGCAGGTCACTTAATGATTCGACAAACTGCACCGGATAAAAAATCGGGTCAGACGGGTGAATCATCGTTTTCCCGACCAGATTGGAGTTCACTTTCTTCTTGTTTCCGATCGAATATTTTTCGTGAAGAAGCCGGATATTGCATGGATAGCTTTCCAGCACCTGAACAATATTAAACGTGTGATCTTCTGATATTTTCTTTTCAAAAAACGGCTCATCTATTTTTTCAGAAATGTATGCGCCGCTGTGGGTAATCAATTTTGCATTCAGCTTTAATATTTTCGCCACTTTTTGAGCGGAGCGAAAATGGCGGTTTGTGACCAGTGTGACGTAAATTCCTTTTTTCTTGACGTATTCGATGGCATCCTTTGTCGTCTGATGAAGTTTGCCGTTAGAGCGAAGAAGCGCTCCGTCTATATTTAACGCCAGCATTTGTTTTGACACAGAGAAGTCCCCCTCCTTGATGACTGTACTTGTCATTAGGATATGACCCTGTCTCTTTGTTTAGAACAACCTTTTCTCCGCAGCAAAAAAGCCTGCCTCAAGCAGACTTTGAACTGTCGTTTTGTTGGGATACGATCGATTTGCTGCCTTCTCCCCAATGTGTATTTCTATTTACGAAATATATCAGGAACCCCTTATTTGACCGTTGATGCGCTCGTTTCACTTACTCTCTGTTGCTACCCCTTAACATACCAGGCAGTATAGGCGACCGTATCCTTAGATCATCTGTAAGTGTAGGCGCTTTCAGAGTTATTATCTCAATTATATTATTAAAAAACAAGGGTTTTTTTAACTAAAAAAATCAGAAGAAATATCTATGCTGAATGTATGATAAAGTTGAAAGAGAACATACATTCTCATATAATAAAAGAAAAAAAGCGGTGACTGTCATGTCTCTATTAAAAGATATTTATAACGAAGAATTTGCAGAAGCACTGTTCAACAGAATCAAATCGGCGTATCCGGCTTTTGAGCGGGACAAGTGCCGGGCGCTGATGTTTCAGGAAGATTGGTCCGGACTGACGTTAAAACAGCGGATGCGCCGGATCACAGACTCTCTATATGAAACACTGCCGAAGGATTACATACGGGCGCTTGACGTCTTATATGAGACAGCTCCCCACTTCTCAGGGCTCGCCGGGATTATTTTTCCCGATTATGTCCAACAGTACGGAACGGATCACTGGGACGAATCCATGAAGGCGCTTCAGTATTTCACTCGTTTTTCCACTTCCGAATTTGCGGTCCGCCCGTATATCAGGCTTGACCGGGAGCGGATGTTCAAAGAGTTCCTTTCCTGGACGGAGCATCCGGACGAACATGTCAGAAGGCTTGCCAGCGAAGGCTCAAGACCGCGCCTGCCATGGGGAATCTCCATTCCGGCTCTTCTTGAAGATCCTTCTCCGATTCTCCCTGTTCTGGACCGCTTGATGCAGGATGACTCGTTATATGTCAGAAAAAGCGTGGCGAATAACCTGAATGACATCTCCAAAACACATCCGGATCTTCTGGTACAGATCGCAGCCGAGCGGTTCGGAAGCTGTCCGCACACGGACTGGATTTTGAAGCACGCCTGCAGGACACTGTTAAAAAGAGGAGACAAACAGGCGCTTGCGGTTTTCGGGTTTGAAGACGCCTCCCGGATTTCATTGGAACGTTTTACATTGAATTCGGAAACGGCCGCCATCGGAACAAGCATACATTTTTCTTTTCAGATCCGCTCATCCGCCCGGCAAAAAGTCAGGGTTGAATACGCGATTGATTTTGTAAAGAAAAGGGGGCACCGCAGCCGCAAGGTGTTTAAGATGTCGGAGTCCGCCATGGATAACGGAGACGTAAAAACCTTCAGCAAACATCATTCCCTTAAAGATTTAACCACCCGCAAGCATTATCGGGGAATTCACACTCTGTCTGTCATCATTAACGGAACGGTAAAAGGTTCGCTTGATTTTTCTGTTGAATAAAAAAACCCCTCCATTTCATAGATGGAGGGGTGTGGAGCTTATTCCGGGCTGCCGTAAAGCTCTTCAAGAGGTTTCATAATGATTTTGTTTAACTCGCCGATCAGCATGCTCATGCGCTGTTCCGCTTCCATCAGCTGAGAAATCAATTCATGCTGCTGTACGAGAGCAACCGTTTTTTGTGCCTGCTCTACCTCTTCCTGAGTGATTTCTTCACCTGACATCTGTTTCTGCTGAAGCTGCAACTGTACATTGCGGAAGTTATCAAACATGCGTTTTGCGGATTCATCTGCGTTTACTTGATCATAAAGCCCTCTCAGACGGCTGTATTCATCACTGTTTCGCAAAGCTTTTTCAAGATCATATGCTGCATCATAAAAATGAACTGCCATAATAACCGCTCCTTTCTTCCTTTCGGACATACCACTCCACTATAACAGACTGCGGAGCGACTTTCATCATCGGCGTATGTTTTCCTTAGAAAAGAATGACAAACAAAGCCTGAATTGCTCCGATTATCCCGCCGAGCAAACCGCCTAAATACGTTATCATCTTAAATTCTCTCTTGGAAATCGACAGCACCATTTCCTCCAGCCGTTCAACGGGAAACTGATCAACCTGCTCTTTGACCACTTCCTCAAGACGCAGCCGTTTCAGCACATCCTCCAAATGAGCGGCAATACCGCCGAGTGCCGCATCAAGCAGCTTCGGCGCGTACGTCCCCGTAATCTCCCCTTCATAACGGGAGATGATGTCACCGAGCCGGCATTCGAAAAAGGGCGCGGTTTGAAGTGCGGCCAAAGCCCGCTTTTTCATGCTGAACAGCAGATCTTTCGCATTCCACTTTTCATCGGCCTCATAAAGTGTATAAGATTTGAGCTTGCCCCATTCTTGAGAAAGCAGATCAGCCAGAAGCTTTTTCGTTTCCTCATTGCGCAAAAACTTTAACAGCTCAGGCAGCACACGGTCTGCCAAGCTTGAATTGCCGAGGAACATCTGCACCATGCCGCCGAGCATCCCCCGGGAATTCAAAAAGTCGTCAATCATATTTCCGAGCCTGTCTTTCCCTTCTTCGCTTTCAAAATAATCGATGCTCCGCTTCAGGATATAATCTGCGGCCAGCGGGATTTTTTCATCCAGCTTTTCCTGAAGCTCATCAGGAAGCCAGTCTTTTATGGCGCGGTGCTCATATTTCCGGTAAAGGTCCGAAAGCTTTTCATCGGTAAAACGGTCAATCCAGGCATCCGTCTTTTCCTGCGGATTCCGGATGCCCGCGGCGGCCAAAGCTTCGTGCATCGTCATCTCGGAAGCGGCCATTTTTTGCGTGAATTGTTCGGCGAAAAGAAGCGCCTGGTTTTTAACGGTATCTGATAAAAGCCGCTTTTTTATTCCTTCCGGGGTTAAAAGGTGGTTCGTCACCATGAGCCCCATTTGTTTTGCCAATTCATCCCGCCTTTTCGGGATCAGCCCCGGCGTAAACGGAACCCGTTTTCCGAACAGGTAATACGGCCGGTACGGACGAAATAACATCTGAATGGCAAAATGATTTGTCACCGCACCGATCGCGGCTCCGATCACAATCATAAATAGAAACGTTCCTGCTATGCCCATTCCTTTTCTTCTGCCTCCATCTAATGTTCTATTTTCTTGATGATATATCTATTCGTATTATAGAGGCTGGCGGGCATGCGGGCAAATGAAGAACCTGAATTGTTGTTTGTGAGGAATAAGGCAAGATGCTGTTTCGTACTCTTTACAGTAGATCATCTTTTATGATGCGCTTAGCATATTTATTGGATGGAAGGGCCGTTCCATCAGCGGCTTTTTGAATAAAGGGGGAGTAATAATATGACAACACTCGGTTTTATGTCTGTATCCCGCCGGCACGAAGAAGATTACGCCGGGGAATTGGCTGAAAGAGCGCCTCAATATAATGTGCGCTTAGCCCGCTTTACACCGTTTGATATATTTCCGGATTCTTTGCGCGTGAAAGCGCTCGTCTATCACCCGCAAAGCGGAAAGTGGAACGAAACGGAAATCGATATTCCCGAATATATTTACGACCGCTGTTTTTACGGAAAATCCGCTGAAGCGCAAAAAGCCAAACCGATCGTCGAATGGCTGAAAAAATATCGGAAAACGGAATTTATCGGCCGGGGGCTTCCTGATAAATGGACGATCACGGATGCGCTCCAAAAGCATCATCTGATCAGTCCCTATATTCCTGAAACGGCCGAAGTCAGCCGCTATGAACAGGTGCAATCATACTTAGCCAAGGAAAAAGCATGTATACTTAAGCCCGCTTTCGGCGCGGGAGGCAGAGGCATCATCCTGCTTGAAACAGGCAAAAAATCAATTACGGCCACTTACTATATCGGAAAAAACAAACAAACAAAATCATTTTCCAATCACGTGTCTTTTAAGTCTTGGTGCAAAAAAGTGCTGCAGCACCGCTATTTGCTTCAATCCTACTTAAATATCCAGGATAAAGAGCGGCATCCGTGCGACATCCGCATTTTCATGCGCAAAACGGAGTCAGGCGTTTGGGAAACGGTCGGAAAAGCGGTCAGAAGGGGTTATCAGAACGGTCTTTTATCTCATTTGCCCGGAGGATCCGAACCGATTAAGTTTGACACATGGTTTGAGGAAATTCCGAGAAAGCAGCAGGCCGTTTTATTGGATGATGTCTTTTCGATCACCCAATCCGTCCCTTATTTCCTTGACGAACGGTTCGGGCCGCTGTTTGAGCTGGGGCTCGATATTTGTTACGCCAAAGACGGACGCATCTGGCTTTTGGATGTCAACTCAAAGCCGGGACGGAAAGCTATTTTAAGCGTGGCTCCGGAGGCGAAAGAGGATTTGTATACGAGTCCGCTGAGACGCTTCCGTGAGCTTCAGTCACAGGAAAGCCGGAAAGGAGTATTACCGCGTGAATCATAAAGGGATGATTGTCGGCATCGATAAAAAAAGCAAAAATACGCTGTTTCTCCCCTCCTCCATGAAACGGGAAGGGCTTTTATCCGCTGCCTTCGGGACCAAGGTTGTCAAATGCCGTGTAGCCTTTTCTCAATCACTTGAAAAAAGCGCGCTCCTTTCTGAAGATTTGTTTGAGGAGCTGTTGATACCGCATAAAAGCCGGGCTGACTTTCTCATACACGGCCAGACGGTGCACATCGGACCGCTGATCGGCGTTTTCACAGCCGGGTTCACATCATCGCCGTCCCGCCCATTAAGAGACCGTACAGCCTTCTTTTCCAAGATGCTCTCTCTTCATGAACAGGCGAACGGATATTGTTTCGTTTTCGGGGCCCATCAGATCAACTGGGAAGAAGGCACCGTCCAAGCGCTGATTTATAAAGAAAACAGCTGGAAGCGGACGGCCGTCCCGCTTCCGAATGTCGTATATGACAGGCTCCCCAGCCGAAAAACGGAAGAAGTTCCGCTTTTACAGCAGACAAAACAGAGGCTGATGAATGACTATCAGATTCCGTGGTTTAATCCGCAATTCTTTAATAAGTGGGACATTCATAAGCTTCTGGAAAAAAACAGTCTCACCGCTTCACTTCTGCCAAAATCTGTCCTGCACCCGAATGCGGAAGCGTTAGAGACGTTATGCAGCACGTTTGGCACCGTCTATATCAAACCTGCAGACGGCGCACTCGGAACGGGGATTTACAAGGTGGAAAAAACAGATGCCGGCTTATCTGTCAAACACACGAATGAGGAAAAAACGGTGGTGACGGCAGAGTATTCAGATGCGGCATCCTTCATGACATCATTTAAAGAAAACAATGACCCGTCCGCATTTTTAATTCAGCAAGGCATTGACCTGATCCGGCTGGATGGGCGCCCCGTCGATTTCAGGGTGCACACGAATAAAAACGCCGAAGGAAAATGGACAGTGACGGCCATTGCGGCAAAAATTTCCGGTGAAAACAGCATCACGACGCATCTGGCAACCGGCGGAGAAGTCAGGACGTTAGCTGAATTATACGGTGATCCGCGCGAGAGAGTCGGCATGATGCGGAAACTTTCAAAAGCCGCCTTGGCGGTCAGCCGCGTGTTAAATGAGCACATTGAAGGTTTTATCGGCGAAATCGGTTTTGACCTCGGTGTCGATCATTCAGGGAAAGTTTGGATGTTTGAAGCCAATTCCCGCCCCGGGCGCAGCATTTTTTCCCATCCGAAGCTGAGATCGGTCGATTACCTGACAAAACGGAGAAATTTTGAATACGCGTCGTATTTATCAGAACGGTCCATCACCGCCCCGGAAAAACTTTGGCGGTGAGGCTGTCTTTTTTAGGTTTACCCGGGACAGGCAATGAACGATGAGCTACAATGAACAAGATCAACATTTCCCATAAGGAGCGTGAACGTCATGATTTCGCACTTCAGCTGGAAACCGTTATTCAAAAAAGAGAAACTGCCCGGATGGCGGATTTCATTTTACTGGCAGGGTACGCATTACGAAGGGATTTACCATAAGTCCGGAGACATTGAATGGGGACACACACATCCGGGAAAAGAAGAGCCGGCTCTCGTAAAAGAGCTGCATGAATTAATGCTTTATCACATATATGACTGAAAGCTAAAAGCTCAGCCGCACCAGGCTGGGCTTTTCTTTTTCCTTCCGCTATTTACCACACCGTTTTCCGAATGAGATGCCGTTTGATTCACCATAATACGTAGTACAAAGCGGCAAACAGCATTGGGTGAAGCCGAGCTGGCAATGGTTTTCATTCCGGAAATCATCGGCTGGTGCAATTCCAGCAAACCCAACCATATTACTTTATAAAGGAGATCATACAAATGGCAAACAACAACTCTTCAAACCAACTAGTAGTACCTGGCGCTGCTCAAGCAATCGACCAAATGAAATACGAAATTGCTTCTGAGTTCGGCGTAAACCTTGGCGGAGAAACAACTTCTCGTGCAAACGGTTCTGTCGGAGGAGAAATCACTAAACGTCTAGTATCTTTCGCACAGCAGAGCATGGGCGGCCAAGGCGTACAATAACTCAATAAATGGCTTACAGAAGGCGCGGGATACCGCGTCTTCTTTTATGCCGTCACCCTTTTTTCCTATCCCACATACCCTAGGAAAAAAGGAGGGAAAACATGTCATTCATTGCCTCAGTCAATTGGGAGCTGTTTCAGTTCGTAAGTGTTTCTTTGGTCAATGAATATGTTGCCCACCATTTCCCGTTTATTCACAGGTATTCTTTTCCCCGCTGCTTTGAATGATATAATGAGCGGCGAGGAGGTTTTTTACATGAACATCGCTTTATTCGGAGCAACGGGAAGAGTCGGACAGGCTTTTATAAAAGAAGCGCAGAAACATGGACATATGGAGATATTCGCTCTTGTCAGATCAGCCGGAACAGTCCTTCCCATTCCTGAAAAACAAATCATAACAGGGAATGCGAGGCGGCGGGAAGATGTAAGCCGATTGATTTCCAAAGCGGACACAGTCGTGAGCTGTCTCGGCACGGACGGTGACGATACCCTTTCAGCCGCTATGACCCATATAATAGACGGCATGAAACGGCATCATGTTCAGCGTCTGATTACGATCGGCACCGCGGGTATCCTTCAGTCACGGCTTATGCCTGATCAATACCGTTTTGAATCGGCAGAATCAAAACGAAAATCAACAAGAGCCGCAAAGGAACACGCCCGCGTATACGAGATGCTGCTGGCAGAGGATCTTGACTGGACGATCATCTGTCCCACCTACCTTCCTGACGGAGATGCTGCCGGAGTTTACCGGTTCGAACAGGATCGCCTTCCTGAAGACGGCGCTGAAATCACCGTCGGAGACACGGCGCATTTTCTGTACCGTGAGCTGATCAGCCCTCAGTTTGTCAGAAAACGGGTGGGACTGGCTTACTGAATGAAAAAAAGGGCGAATCTTTAGATTCACCCTTTCCGATTACACCGCGGACTTCGCCGTTCCTTTCTGCAATTCATACATTTGATGGTACTGCCCCTTTTGCGCCATTAATTCGTCATGGCTTCCCTTTTCAATAATACGGCCCTTTTCCAGCACGAGAATCTGGTCTGCGTGTCTGATCGTGGAAAGCCGATGGGCGATAATAAATGTCGTGCGCCCTTCTTGAACCACTTGCAGCGCTTTTTGAATGACTGCTTCTGTTTCGGTGTCAATGTGCGCCGTCGCCTCATCCAAAATTAAAATGGCCGGATCGAACACAAGCGCTCTTGCAAAAGAAATCAGCTGACGCTGGCCTGAGGACAGGGTGCCGCCTTTTTCGGTGACGGGCTCTCTGATGCCCTTCGGCAAAGATTGCAGAAGGCTTGCGGCACCGACTTGGCGAAGCGCTTCTTCCGCCTGCTCCAGAGAAATACGCTGATCATCGAGCGTCACATTGGAGCCGATCGTGCCCGAGAAAAGATACGGGTCTTGCAGCACAATGCCCATATGCGACCTCAGCTCCTGCCTTGACATGCCGTATATGCTCTGACCATCCAGCAGAATATCCCCTTTTTGAGCATCATAAAAACGGAACAGAAGATTCAGGATGGAGCTTTTGCCGGACCCCGTATGGCCGACGAGGGCGACCGTCTCCCCTTTTTCAGCTGTAAAGCTGATGTGTTTCAGCACCTCTTCTCCCTTTCGATATCCAAAAGAAACATCGCGGAATTCCACAGTTCCTTTCGCCTTTCTGTCTGCGGGAGCGCCTTCTTCTTCCGTTTCCTCCTCCTGTAAAAGCTCGAATACCCTGGCGGCAGAGACACGGGCCAATTCAAGCTTTGAAAATTGGTTGACAATCCCCGTAACCGGCTGGAACAAACGGTTTAAATAATCAACAAATGCATATAAAACACCGATTGAAACAATTCCGGCCGCACTCAGACTCGCGCCCCCGAAATACCAGATCAGCCCGACAAACGCCAGATTGCGCAACACATTGACAAGACTGTGGGACATGAGGGAATTTAAGGACAGCATTTTGTTTTTGTAGCGGAAATGAGCTTCATTCAATTCTTCAAATTCCTTCATCGTTTCCTTCTCTCGGCGGAACGCCTGAATAATCGGCATCCCTTGAATGGACTCGTTCATTTTCGCATTGATGTCACTGTTAATGGAACGGATTTTTTGGTTGAAGACGGATGCGTATTTGCGGTAGACAACCGACCAGATCATTAAAATCGGAATAATCAGCAGGCAAACGGCGGCCAGCCTGACGTCAAGCATAAACAGCGCCGTAAAAATGCCGAGCATATAAACGCCGCTTGTGATAAATGTCGACAGCACCGTTACATATAAATCCCTGACCGCTTCTGTGTCATTCGTAATGCGGGCCACGACTTTTCCGGCAGGCAGATTATCAAAGTAGCGGATCGGCATTTTCTGAATGTGTGAAAATACATCCTGCCTCATGCGCTGTATGATCCGGTTCGCTCCCATCTGCAGCAGATAATGCTGGCCGTAATGAAAACATACGGAAAACATGAGCAGTCCCGCGTAAATGGCGGTCAACGTCAGCAATCCTTTTATTTCGGGACGGTAAAATTGAAAAATCTCCTGTCTTGATAACGTAATGGCGGGATATGACCTGCTTTCTTTACCGTTTGATATTGTCAGCCGGCCGTCAGACACTGAACGGTTTCCGTCAAAACTGACGGGACGGTCAACAAAATAGTAGCCCGCACCGACTTGATAAATGTGCGCCTCTCCGGTTTTGTCCGCCCCCGGTTTGAGCCGGTCCTCCCTGACATAATCATGCCCCCGGAACCTGACGGCGCCCGGATCGTCCGCAGAGGCTTTAATCCATGTTTTTTCAATGCCGAGAATGTGGTCGTCAATCATTTTTTTTCCGATAAACGGGCCGGTCAGCTCAGTGCCGACCGCAATAATGAGCAGGACGACCGCCCATATCAGCAGCTTCTTATATTGAAGCGCGTAATTCCATAATCTTCTCCCGGTCTTCATGCGCCCGTCCCCCCTTCTTCAAGAGAGGACAGCTGCTGCCTCTCATATTGTTTACGATACCAGCCGTTCTGCGCCAATAGCTCCCGGTGCGTGCCTCTTTCAGACACCCGGCCTTCATCCATGACGAGAATGAGATCTGCGTGTTCAACTGCCGAGAGCCGGTGGGTGGTGATAATCGTTGTTTTATGCCGCCGTTTTTTACGGATGCTGTCAATGATGGCGGCTTCCGTTTTCGCGTCTACGGCAGAAAGCGAATCATCTAATATGAGAATGTCAGGATCGGTCAAAAGCGCTCTCGCAATTGAGATGCGCTGCTTTTGTCCGCCAGAGAGCGCTACGCCCTTCTCACCGACAAGCGTCTCAAGCCCGTCGGAAAGCATACCGATATCGTTTTCAAAATGCGCATCTTTCAGCGCGCTGCCGATTTCCTCTTCGTTTACATCCTGCCGGCCGTAAAGCAGATTCTCTTTTACAGTCTTTGAAAATAAAATATGATCCTGCGGCACATAGCCGATCCACCCGCGGAGCTCCTCGAGCGGAATCTCCTGAATCGGTACGCCTGTAAACGTGATTGCACCCGCCCCGGGCGGATATTCACGCAACAGCTGCTTAATGATCGTCGTCTTTCCGCTTCCCGTCTTCCCGACGATGCCGAGTGTCTGCCCTTTTTCTACGGAAAAAGATACATCGGAAACCGCCGGTCCCGCTCCGCTCGGATACGTGAAAGTCACTTGTTCAAAAACAAGACGCCCGGGCTCCTTGATGCCGGCGGGGTGCTTTGGTGCCGTCACGTCAGGCTCATAGGAAAGCGTCTCATTCACACGATCCAAGGAGGCATTTCCGCGCTGCATGATATTGATTAATTCTCCGATCGCAAACATCGGCCAGATCATCATTCCGAGGTACACGTTAAACGATACCAGCTCTCCCAGCGTCAGCCGGTTTTGAAAAACGAGATAAGCGCCGTAGCCGAGACCGATGAGATAGCTGAGGCCGACGAGAAGTTTCACAGTCGGTTCAAAAAGTGAATCGATAAACGCCACCTTCATATTTTTCTCATATACATCCGCCGTCATATCACCGAACCGGCTGACATCATTTTTTTCCTGCACGAATGCCCGGATGACCCGGACGCCGGATACCGACTCCAGCACCTTGTCATTTAATGATCCGAAAGCATCCTGCGCTTCCGTAAACCGCTCATGGATCTTTTTTCCGTACAGGCTGACCGCAGCCGCCATTATCGGCAGCGGAATAATCGCGGCAAATGTCAGCTTCCAGCTGATGAGAAGCCCCATTGTCAAAAATATCGTCAGCATATACATCGTCGAATCAACGAGCGTTAAGACCCCGAAGCCCGTCGTCATACTGACGGCCTGCAAGTCATTTGTCCCCCGCGCTATTAAATCGCCCGTTCTGTATTTCTCGTAAAACGGCGGTGACATTTGAAGAAGCCTTCCCATCAGCTTTGAACGGAGAATCTTCTCCATGACATTCGCCCCGCCGAAAAGCTGATACATCCAAAAATAAGACAGTAAATAGACGGCTGCCGTTAATGCGAGAAAAACACATATGTAAAACAGCATCCCGCTTTTTGTAAACACGCCCGCCTTCATATCGTCTATCGCGTTACCGAGAAGTTTAGGCGGAAACATTTCAATGACATTCACAATCAATAACAGAACAATCGCTGTCGTATAGCGCAGCCAATAGGCTTTAAAAAACCACGCGAGCTTTTTTAATACAGTAAACAAATACCGTCATCCCCTTTCATCAATCAGCCGCCCTCAAGCTTTTCCGGATTGTTTTTCATTGTTTTCGCTAATACCGCCACATGCATCACACCTGTCTTTCTTTCATTTTTTTGTATAAAAAAAGACATGAAGCCTCAGCTCCATGCCTCTTATTATTATAAATAAGGTACAGACCCGCCGTTTATGCGCGACTGCCCCGTTTTTAAGCAAATGTTCAGAAAACGGAAGCTGTATGGGAGTCACGCCGGTATTCAGCTGAAGATGAGTTGACAAGCATTAGTTTTGACATGATCCATACCTCCTTTTTCCTATATTGTTCCTTCATCATATAAACAAATCCTTTTTTTGTCAATGCAGGTTTTACATTTCTGCCATTCGGGTATTGTAAAACAAACCTTTTTTACTGAAAGGATGAGGCCGATGTTTCACGCGGACCGGTTGATAGCAGCTTTTGACGGAAGTGATGATAGTAAAAAAGCGCTCCAAAAAGCCATAGACCTTTCAAAAACGTTTCACGCGGATTTAACGGTCGTACATTCCCACAATGCAAAAGATACCCAGACGATTGTTGATCCCCCGAGGCCGGGAGCCGGGGCAACGTATATCGGCGGCGGGATTGCAAGCGTTCCTGACCCGCTCCAGGCGGAAAGAATCTCCCCTGATCCGATGATTTATGAAGACCGTACGGAAGAAATCGTTGCGGAAGCGAGAATGCTGATGAACGACAGCCAGATTGACGGGGATATCGACATTTTAGAAGGTAATCCCGCTGATGCCATTATCGAGCATGCCGACCGTATATCGGCGGATTTGATCGTCATGGGGAGCCGGGACCAGAACAGGCTGAAAAAACTTTTATTCGGAAGTGTCAGTGAAAAACTGTCATCGAAATCCGATATTCCCGTGCTGATCGTAAAATAATTCTTTCTGTAAAGCAGCTTAATCAAAAGCTGCTTTTTTTACAGCTCCCGGCTGTTTCTTCTTTTTTTCGGCATCACAAAAAAACTCGCCATGATCAAAAAATCGATGCACAATACAACAGACCAGCCCTTTAACAGTACGCTTAGCGCTTCGGTGCGGGAAGCGTCCTGAATGAGAAATACCGTTCCGGCTAAAAGAACGCCGCCGATGACAAATGCTAATACATGTCTTCCCCATCCTTTCGCATAATGTTTGGCATAATCCAGTCCGTACCGTTTGACCGGTTTTGCCCCTTCCTTGACCACATAATAGCGGAACCGCTCATCCGCCCATTGAATCATGCTTTTCCCGAAGGCGACAGACACTCCGATATAAATGGCCGCCACCGCATGCGCCATAGTCGCCGCCGCCCCTCTGTATAAATCAGCTGCGGCCGCCAGAAACAGTACGGCATCCAATAAAGGAATGAGAGCGAAAAAAAACATTCCGAGCTTTTGCCGCCTGAATATATAGCGCGCCACCAATCCGAAGATGACAGCCGCCCAAAAAGCAGCCTCACAAATGACAATCAACCAAGCAATCGCGTTCAATCCGGTTCCCCCTTATCGTTTTCTAAAATGCATTGTATCACTGCTTTTTATTTAATACAACTGTATTACAAAATTGCAAGAAAAAATATTTCCTGTTACACTGGAACCATGCCTAAAATAATCGATCATGAAAAAAGAAGAAAACAAATAGCCGAAGCCACTTGGCGGACGATTTTGGAGCGGGGAATGGAAGGAGCGACAGTGAGAAACATCGCCCAGGAAGCGGGTCTTTCTTTAGGCGCGCTGAGGCACTATTTCACCACCCAGGATGAGCTTTTAGGGTATGCGATGACACTCGTAAAAGAAAAAGCGGCCGCCAGAATTAACGAAGTTGCCATGAAAGATCTGCCGCCGAAAGAAAAAGCGGTGCGTCTGATGCTTGAAATCATCCCGACAGATGAAGAAACGATGGCTGAAATGGAGGTATGGTTCGCTTTCACAGCTTATGCCAGACATAAGGGAGAAGAGTTTCAACCCCAGCAGGACGGGATCTTGGCATATATCCGATGTCTGATTGACTGGCTGGATGAAAATAAGCTTCTGAAACCGAATCTTGATAAAGAGATCGAAGCGGAGAAAATGTACGCCATCGCCGACGGATTGGCGCTGCATGCCATGCTTGAACCTGAGCGTCTTTCAAAAGAGAAGATCTCCCGTGTGCTCGTTCAGCATATCGAATCTCTTTTTATCTGACTGAAGCAAAAAGGCCGGATGTGTTCCGGCCTTTTTTCAGCTTATGACTGAACGCCGAGCTCCTGCTGAATGTGCGACTGAAAAGCCTCCTGAATCGTTTTGGCTACAGGTCCCGGCACTCCGCTTCCGACCGGTTTTCCGTCAAGGGTTACGATCGGGATTAGTTCAGCCGTCGTTGACGAGATGAAAATTTCATCCGCATCCCTGAGTTCGTCTTCGGTAAGAGCCTGCTCCCGCACCTCAATCCCGTTTTCTTTCATCAGCTCTAACAGTTTCATCCGCGTAATGCCGTTTAAAATCAGCTCATTTGCAGGATGCGTCCGGACAGTGCCGTTTATGACGGCGTATACATTGGAAGAGGTTCCTTCCGTGACCGCTCCGTCCCTTATCAGCACCGCTTCATAAGCGCCTGCTTCATAGGCTTTTTGTTTCATCATCACATTATACAGTAAATTCAGACTCTTAATGTCACACCTCAGCCAGCGTTTGTCTTCCGCCGTTATGGCCTGCGCTCCGGCTTTTTGTTCATTTTCCGGTTTTTTCACTGAAAAGGTGTATGCCGTCGTCTGCGGTTCCAATCCTTCGTCATACTGGTGCTTCCGCGGCGCCTTCCCTCTCGTCGTCTGTATATAGACCCCGCCGTCAATGAGTTTGTTTTCCTGTACGAGCTTTTGCAGATCCCATTCTATGTCCTCTGCGGAGAAAGGCAGGGTGATGCCGATTTCTGCGGCGCTTCTGAAAAGACGGTCAATATGCTCGCGCAGACCGAATAAGGCGCCGTTGTACACTCTGATGACCTCATACACACCGTCACCGAATTGATATCCGCGGTCCTCAATATCAACTGCCGCTTCTTCACGATCAATCAACTGGCCGTTTACTAATGTCTTCATGTAAACCCTCCTCATCGTTATCTGCCGTGATGTGCATTCTCAGCTGTTATTGTCAACTATTCTATCATACTGAACGAGCCGGCCGCAGAGTTTATTTTTTTCTTAAAATCTTATTATTCGACATCTTTTCTATGTCTTTTCCAGTTTTGTTCCTGTATACTTGATTCGACATACATATGCTGTTAACTTATGGCACTTCGCAAGCCTCCGCTGTTATCGGCATTATGCAGAAATTTATGCTACTGGAGAGATTGTTATGCGCAACACAAAAGAAGGTGCTTCCCCTTCTCTGTTTTCATTGGCTTTTAAACTTACGAGTTTAGCAGTTTTGTGCGGACTGCTTCTGGTAATCGTCATAATGGGATATTCCGCTTCCGCCGCAAAAAACAAACAGGTCACTGTGACCGCAAACGGGCAGCTTCGGGATGAAGCAGAAAGCCTGCGGCTGAAAAATGATTCTCCCGACGTCTTAATGAAACATTTGCAGAGAGAGCGTGACCCAGAGAAAAAAACGGTATATTTAACCTTCGACGACGGGCCGTCTCCATATACTGAACAGCTGTTGAATGTATTGAAGGCAAATGGCGCAAAGGCCACTTTTTTTATGCTTGAACCGCGGATGAAAGCCTATCAGCATTCCGTGCAAAGAGCGAAGCAGGAAGGAATCGCGCTCGGCCTGCACGGCGTGACGCACGATAATCACCTGTTTTATCAAACACCGACATCACCGCTGAACGAAATGCAGCAGGGACGCGATACACTCGAGGCAATCACCGGAGTAAAAACGGATCTTGTCCGCACGCCTTACGGCAGTAAACCGTCATTGACGGATGCCCAGATTAAGAATCTCGAAAAAGGCGGATTCGTGTACTGGGACTGGACGATAGACAGTGAAGACTGGAAGTACAAAAACGCACGGTACGTGCCGGAAGTATTAAATCAGCTCGCATATTTGGAAAGCGTTCATACGAGCAGGCCGCATGTCATTTTAATGCACGATCTGCCTGCGACGGTGCACGCTTTGCCTAGCCTGATCCAAAAACTGAAAGCCCAGGGCTACTCCTTTGATGTTCTGACGGATCAAATGATTCCCGTCCATGAATAAGAAAAGCCGGATCTGTATATGATCCGGCTTTTTTTATGTCGCGGCGCTGATTCGTTTTGCAAATTCACCGATCTTCTCATGGATGACAAGGTCAAATAAATGGTCGCAATATGTCGGCTCAAGGTTAATAATCACCTGCTTCAAACCGGGAATCCGGCCCGCATCCTCAGGGACAAACCTTGCCGGCGCCACTTCAAGCGAAGTGCCGATCACAAGAAGAAGATCAGCTTTATCAAGCTTTTCATAAAGGGTTTCAAAATGCTGAACGAGATCGCCGAACAGCACGACATCCGTCTTTAATACGGTGCCGCATACCGCATGATTACCGATTTCCGCCGTACATTCCGGCACTTCGTCCTTCAGCAGATGAGAAAGCCCGTAGCGAGCTCCGCAGCGGGGGCATGCGGCGGTCTGAATTGAACCGTGAAGCTCATAGACACTGCTGCTTCCCGCTTTCTTATGCAGCCCGTCAATATTCTGCGTGAAAATGTCTACCTGCTTTCCCCGCTTTTCAAGATCCGCCAAATACGTATGGCCGGCATTCGGCTCATAACTTCCGCTCATTTTCATCTGAAAGAGCTGTTTGAATTTAGGCCAGAATTCACACGGACGGCGTTCAAAGTATTCCCTGCTCATCGCTTCCATTCTGGAGGTGTCTTCGGTCCATATACCGCCCGCCGAACGAAAATCAGGAATGCCGGATTCCGTGCTCATTCCCGCTCCCGTCAGCACCACGATACGTTCCGCCTGATTGATCAATGTCATAAACGCTTCCACTCTTCCACCGCCTTTTCTTTTTATCATATCATGAAAAAAGAACGGCGCCTGTTATGCCCGTTCTTTTTCTCCGGAATGATCCTTCACATGAACCGGATCATCGTGGCTTTTTTGTTTTACGAATACATTCTGGCCCGGATAGGCGAACTCCACGCCTTCCTCAGCAAAAATATCAATAATCCGGCGGTTGATATCCTGCCGCACGTCCAGGCTTTCCGCCCAGACGATGGTCTTTGTGTAAAAGTTGAAAAACAGATTGTAATAGCTGTCCGCAAACACGTCAAAGTTAACCATAATCGTATCATCATGCACGCCTTCATGTTCACGAAGCATTTCTCTGAGCCTTGTGATGCACCGCTCTAGACGATCAATCGGCGTCGCATAAGAAACACGAACGGAAAACGTGACCTGGCGCTTCGTCATCCTCGTCCAGTTTGTGATGGCTTCCATGGACAGCGTTGAATTGGGTACGGTAACAAGCGCCCCCTGCGCCGTGCGGAACCTTGTGCTTCGGAATGTGATATCTTCAACGCCCCCCGTCACAGATGACGTCTCGACCCAGTCGCCGATCGTAAACGGCTTTTCCGTAATGATGATAATGCCGCCGAAAAAATTGCTGATCGTATCTTTAGCCGCAAGCGCGAAGGCCAATCCGCCAAGTCCGAGTCCGGCCACGAACCCGTTTACATCATAATTGAATTCCTGCGCGATTACACTGACGCTGAGCGCGAGAATGACAAAGCGCAGCACCTTGGATAAAAACGGCGCCAAAATGTCATCCATATCAAGCTCAAAGCGCTGATTGACTTTATGAAATAAAAACGAAGACGCCGATGTCAGATTGCAAAGCCCCCAGGCGATCAGCGCAACGATCAGAGAGCGGTACAATTTTTTGACAATGTCCATCTGCCCGTCTAAAAACGGCGAATACTCAATCGCCAAAAACAGACCCAGCGCCGCGAAAAACCATCTGGCCGGCTTGTCAAACGCTACGGCAATCTGTTTGAATATGTCGGTTTTCGGCTTGTTCGCCAATTTGTAAATGAGCTGAAAAAAGTATTTGACAAACAGTTTTCTCAAAACGAGAAAAGCCGCTAAAATTCCGATGCTGATACTGATCTGCGAAATATGGTCAAGCGTAAAAAAGCTCTGAAATTGTGTCATCATGGCATATGCTCCTTTGTCTTGTCGAAAATCTATTATACTAAAACATTCGGACATCAGCTTCTTTTAATGTCTTTAGGCAGCCTGAAAAACCCCGGCATCAGAGCACAGCCGGGGTTTTCACACATTCGTTCATCTTTCAGCCAGATACAACAGGGTCAGGCACTATTTCTTCTTTGATTGTGTCTGTTTCAGGAGAGTCGCTTTTTGGATTTCAGCATCGGTTTCGGCCTTAATTCTTTCTTCCACTTTCAATCTCCCTTTTCCCATGATCTCGCCTCCTTTTTGCCATTATAAATCATCAATGCGGATTGTAAACCGAAAAAAGCACTATCTTTATTCCAAAAAAATACTGTTTTGCACATTCACCAGTTTGAATCGCTGTGCATATACGAATCTGATATAATAACAGAAATGCCCATGAGGGGAGCTGACAAGCTTGTATACCATCGCTCATCGCGGCGCCTCCGGTTACGCGCCCGAAAATACATTTGCGGCATTTGATATCGCTGCCGAAATGAACGCTGATTTCATTGAGCTTGACGTCCAGCTCACAAAAGACGGTCAGATTGTCGTCATCCATGATGACAAAGTCGACCGGACGACGGACGGCTCCGGTTTTGTAAAAGATTTTACGCTGAAGAAGCTGCAGTCTCTGGATGCCGGCAGCTGGTATGGGGCTGAGTTTAAAGGGGAGCGGATTCCCCTGCTCGAAGAGGTTCTGAAGCGTTATCATTCTGAAATCGGATTTTTAATTGAACTGAAGGGGCACGTTTCTCAAGTCGGTCTTGAAAAAGCAGTCGGCCAGCTGTTAAGCAGGTTTTCCTTTTCCATCCACCCTATCGTTCAATCATTCAGCCTCAAGTCGATTCAGACCTTTCACGGCATGTATCCGTCCGTTCCGACTGCAATTATTGCAAGACCCAGCTTTGGGATGTTTTCCAAAAACCAGCTGAACGCCTACAAATCAGCCGTAAATTATGTCAATATTAAATATACCCGTCTGAATCGGTTCTTGATTTCCACCGCTCACAGACACGGCCTGAAAGTATTTGCCTGGACGGTCAGAAATCAAAAGACGGCCGAAAAGCTGCAAATGATGGCAGTTGACGGCATTGTAACTGATTTTCCGGATTTTATTTCTAAGGATGGCTGATTATGAAACAATACATCGCAATTTTTATCGGAGGCGCGCTTGGCGCATTGCTCCGCTTTGAAATGAGCGCGCACATTCACAGCGGTTCTTTCCCGGCGGCCACTTTCCTCGAAAACGCGGCGGGAAGCCTTTTACTCGGTCTTATTACGGGTTATTTCATCATTCGGGCTAAACGCCCTCTTTTGACCGCCTTTTTAGGAACCGGTTTTTGCGGAGGTTTCACAACGATGTCAACCTTCGCAAAAGAAACCATTTTTCTGCTGCAATCGTCTCCCGCAGCGGCTTTTTGTTATGCTGCCGCGACTTTATTCGCTGGTCTTGCCCTTGCATACGCCGGCATTTTTTTGGGACGGCGGATTGCCCTTCACGCAGCGGGAAGGGGGCATGATACACCATGACGATTGTCCTGATGCTTATCGCAGCGGGTATCGGAGCGGTATTACGGTCTCTGCTGGGTAAAACAATTTCAGAAAGAACAAAAAGTTTTCCGATTCCGCTTGGAATGGCTGCGGTCAACCTGCTCGGCTCCTTCGGCCTCGGCATGTTCACCGGACTGGGCCTGGATAATCCTTCCGCCGGCATCATCATCGCGACCGGCTTTTTCGGTGCGTTTACGACCTTTTCCACGTTCAGTATTGAAGCCGTGCAGCTGATGATGAACAACCGCATAAAGGAAAGCCTGCTCTACATCGCTGTTTCAGCAGCCGGAAGCCTTTTGGCGTTCTGGTGCGGCTTCATTATCATGTCCATTTAAAAAAACCTTGAGCTTATTTTTCGCTCAAGGTTGCGTTATGAAGCATGACCGTTTCAGGCACAGGCAGCTGGCGGTTTATTGTTCCCTGACCGCCCGGGCGGCCCTGTTCTTCTTTGAGTTCAAGCTGTTTAATAAACCGGCCGTCCATTTCTAATATGAGGGCAGTGTATCCCCCGATTTGTATCGACTCACCCGCACAGATGTCAATATTCCGTTTCAGCACAAGACCGCCGATCGTGTCGACTTCCTCTTCAATCCCTGCGCCGAGAAGATGATTCACCTGATCAATCCGAACCTTTCCGTCCAGCACATAATGGCGTTCGGACAGCTTTTGAATCTGCGGCTGTTCGTCCTCATCAAATTCGTCTCTGATATCGCCGACGATTTCTTCAAGGATGTCTTCGGTCGTCACAAGACCGGACGTTCCGCCGTATTCATCAGACAATATCGCCAAATGAATCCGTTCTCTCTGCATTTTTATCAGCAGGTCGTGTATCGGGATCGTCTCGATGACTTCAATCACCGGGCGGACGTAAGATGTGATGGATACTTCCGCTTTTTCATCTTCTGTCATAAACAGCAAATCTGAAAAGAGATGCTTCGTATTGATCATGCCGATGACACTGTCTTTGTCCCCGTCCGTTACGGGCCAGCGCGTATATTTGTCTTTCAGCATCATATCAAGCATTTCCGGCACGTCCATATCAGTGGAAATAGCCGCGATTTCTTTTCTCGGGATCATGATTTCCTTGGCGATCCGATTATCAAAATCAAAAATTTTATTCACAAATGTATATTCAGACGGATTGATTTCTCCGTTTTTTAAACTTTCTGACAGCAGAATCCGCAACTCTTCTTCAGAGTGGGAGCCTTCATGCTCAGATGCCGGCTTTAATCCGGCCAAACCGGTCAGAATTCTCGCGGAGCCGTTCAGCACCCAAATAAACGGGAACATGAACACGTAAAATAACCGAAGCGGTCCGGCAATCCATAACGTCAGCTTTTCCGCTTTTTGAATCGCAACCGTTTTAGGCGCAAGCTCACCGACGACGACATGTAGAAACGTAATCAGCCCGTACGCCGCAGCAAAAGCAATCACATGCTCAGCAGAATCCGGGAGCCCCATGCCCTGAAACACAGGATGAAGCATCCGCTCAAATGCAGGCTCTCCCAGTACGCCGAGCCCGATGGATGTGAGTGTAATGCCAAGCTGCGAGGCGGATAAATACTCATCAAGATCCGTAATGATACGCTTTGCGAGCACCGCCCGTCTGTTCCCTTCTGAGATGAGCTGATCGATTCTGGATCTCCTCACTCTGACGATCGCAAATTCACTCGCCACGAAAAATGCCGTTAACGCAATGAGCACACCGATTAAAATCAAACTGTCAATATCGTCCATTTCACCTTATCCCGAATTGAAGGATAAGGACGTCACCTCCTGATTTCATCGTTTTTTCTTAAGCGAGAGGAACGAAATGGGTGATTGACTACACAGAGGGCCCCATCCTGCCACCTCCTAAGTCAAAGCATGATTGTCATTTGTATATTTTATTGTATCACAACTCCATTCTTTCATCATTTTCAGATTTTTTCATCATATAAAAAACAGCCTTCAAAAAGAAGGCTGCCGTTATCTGCTTCGGAAATGATTTTCTAAACAAAGCGCCGTATTAATCCCCCCGAATCCCATGCTTAAGCTTAACGCATGGTGTACGGTATGGGCGCTCGGCCCGTCGGTCACCCACTGAAATGAATCGTCAATCGGCTCCGTTAAATTTCGGATCGGATGAAGCTTGTTTTCCCGCATTTGCAAGAGAGCAGCAATGATTTCCACCGTTCCGGCCGCACTCAGACCGTGTCCGGTAATCGATTTTGTCGCATTAATCCGCGCGTGCGACAGGCCGCTTTCAGAAAGCGCCCGGCATTCAGTCTTATCACCGATCGGTGAACCGGTGCCGTGCGGGTTGATGTAATCGATCTCTTTTGCTGAAAGACCAGCCCGCTCCAGCGCCTGGCGGATCACCGTCATTTCGCCCTCTGCTGAAGGATTCGGGTTGCGGTTCGCATCGGAAGCCATCCCCCAGCCCTTTAAGCCGGCCCACGAACGGGCGCCCCTCTCTTCGGCAGATTCAGCGCGTTCCAGCACAATCGCCCCGCACGCCTCTCCGAATATAAACCCGTCCGTATGCCGGTCAAACGGGCGGCAGGCGGCTTCAGGCCGTTCAGCGTATGTATCAGTGCCCATCGCTCCCAAAGAACGGAGAGCATGACACTCCATGTACGACAGATCGGCCAGCGCCCCGATCACGATACATCGGTCAAACAGGCCTCCTTTGATTCCTTGAGCAGCCTGGATAACCGCCGCCTGGCCGCTTGCCGACGCGCCGCCGACCGTAAAGGCCGGCCCTTTTATCCCGAATTGCTCCGTACAAAGCCCCGACAAATCACTATCCATAAAAGAAAGCCCGTATGTCGGATTTACAAATTGCGGCGTTTCACCGTTTTTCTCAAAGGTCTGCAGCAATTCGCGCTGCGTCATATTCGAGCCGCCGATGATCAGACCGGTGCGGCTGTGGTCAGCGCCGTCTAATTGAGCGTCATGCCACGCTTCATATAAAGCGATAAGCGCCGTCTTTCCTGATAATGCGGCCCTTCGGTACAAGCGCTTGGACAGCGCGTCCGGCGGCGTTAATTCGCTAAGCTCCGCGCCGATAAACGAACTGCCTTTCTGCCGGCCGGGCCGTTTCATCACATCAAAGGCGTGCCGCCCCTCCATAAGCGCATCGAGAAACGCCTCCTTGCCTTGTCCGACCGCGGTTAAGACTCCGATTCCTGTAATGCTGATGTCTGACGTGCCATTATTTCTCCTCGACATTTGTCCGCTCTCCCATCTTTATGTATTGGAAGCTATGAAGAAAAATCTTGATACAGTGCTTTGAAAACATCGCGCGACTGTCTGATCTGTTCTGAAGGCACGCTGAAAGATAATCGGAAATAGCCGCTTTTTCCAAATCCGCTGCCGGGTACGATCAATAGTTTGTATTTCTGTGCGGCATGCATGCAGAACGCCACCTCGTCTTCAATCGGTGATTTCGGAAAGACGAAAAAGCCTCCTTTCGGCATTTCAAATTCGAAGCCGGCTTCTGTGAGGATGTCCACCATAAGGTCTCTCCGCTTTCTGTAAGGTTCAGCGTCAATCGAAAGATCATCCATTTTCGCCACGGCGCGCTGCATCATGACCGGAGCGTTCACAAAGCCGAGCGTCCGGTTGCAGAAAACGAACGCATCCGTCAGAAGATCGCCCTCAGGCATTTGGGCGTCTGCCGCGATATACCCGAGCCTTTCCCCCGCAATGCCGAGATCTTTACTGAACGAACTGACTAAAATCACGCGGTGATACGCCTGAAACGGATTCGCCTGCTCTTCTCCGTAGATCAGCTGGCTGTACGGTTCATCAAATAAAATAAATATGCTTTGGCCGTTCCGCTCTTCGGCTTCTTTTAATAAAGCGCCTAATTCGTTAAGGTTTTTCTGGCTGAGCACAGTCCCCGTCGGATTATGCGGCGTATTAACGATCAGTCCTTTCGTACGGGGGGTGATCGCACCTTTAACCGCTTCAATATCAATCTCAAATGAGTCAGTCAGCGGGCAGATGACGGGTCTGCCGCGGTAATTTTCAACATACGCTTTATATTCCGCAAAATAAGGCGAAAGAAGGATGACTTCTTCCTCCGGGTTTAAAATGCTCTTCAGCGCGACATTCAGCGCCCCGCCGGCTCCGACCGTCATGACTGTATGCCTGGCGGAAATTTCTGTCTGAAACCGCTCTGACAAAAAGCGCGCAACCTTTTCTCTCGCCTCCGGAAGCCCCTGGTTTTGTATGTATCCGTGCCGCCCTGTTTCAGCCGCTTCGCAAAGCGCCTTCTTAAATGTTTCAGGCGGCTCCGCAACCGGATTTCCTATCGAAAAGTCAAATACCTTATCGGCGCCGAACTCTTTTTTCAGCCGAGCGCCTTCATCAAATAGTTTGCGTATCCATGAACCTTTCTCCAGATTCTGTGTCACTTCCCGTGATAAACCAGCCACTGTCATCTGTCCCTTCTGTCTTTTTCTTCCGTTTCTATTTACAATGATTATGAAAGATTTACATGGCGCAGTCAACGCTTTTTCAGACAGCCCGCCGCGCCGTTTCAGGAGAAAGACGGAAAACAATAAACTTGTGCAAACTCCCCTTCATATATTAAACTATTCTCATAACTATAACGTGATGGTTGGGGAGGGATTTAGATGGGGCTGAGACTTATCGCATCAGTGAATTAGCAGAGCTTGCCGGTGTAACGAAACGCACGGTGGATTACTACACAAACCTCGGGCTTTTAAAGCCTGACAGGTCTTGTTCGAACTATCGTTACTACGATACACTTGCACTTAATCGGTTAAAGTTTATAGTCGCTTGTAAAAAGCAGCGATTGGCCCTGTCTGATATAAAAGATCGACTGGAGAACCAGTTTCCCTCTTCAGCCCTGCCTGACGATATTGGAAATCTGGCATCGGAAATTGATCACATGAATCAAAACATCTCCGTGATCTTGAATCGGTTTGAAAAGCTTGAACCAGAGGAGCGCGCCCAGCTGAAAAAAAGGCTGGCTCCTGAAAAGCTTGCAGTGCTTCAATCATTTATGCTGCTGTTAAGTTAAACCATTATCTTACTAACAGGAGGTGTTACCTTCATCTTCCCAAAAGAAGTGAAGGTTCTAATTGGACATTGTGAATTTGATTTTAGTCGCGGTTTTAATCGCGCTGACGGCATTTTTCGTAGCATCTGAGTTTGCGATAATCAGAATCAGAGGCTCACGGGTTGACCAGCTTATAGCAGAAGGAAATAAAGCCGCAATCGGTGTCAAAAAAGTGACCACGCATTTAGATGAGTATTTATCGGCGTGCCAGCTCGGCATAACATTGACTTCCATCGGTCTTGGTGTCTTAGGCGAATCAACGATTGAACGCTTGCTTCATCCGCTTTTCACAAAGATAAACGTACCAAGCTCATTATCGCATATTATTTCATTTATTCTCGCCTATGCGATCATTACATTCTTACACGTGGTCGTGGGAGAGTTGGCGCCGAAAACAGTCGCCATCCAGAAAGCGGAAGCCGTTTCAATGCTGTTTTCGAAACCGCTGATTTGGTTTTACCGCATCATGTTCCCGTTTATCTGGCTTCTGAACAACTCTGCCCGTCTTTTAACGAAGACGTTCGGTCTGGAGACGGTGTCTGAAAATGAGCTTGCCCACTCTGAAGAAGAGCTGCGCATCATTTTATCGGAAAGCTATAAAAGCGGTGAAATCAACCAGTCTGAATTTAAATATGTGAACAAAATCTTTGAATTTGACGACAGACTTGCAAAAGAAATCATGATTCCGCGTACGGAAATCGTCAGTCTGCCGCATGATATCAAAATTTCTGAAATGATGGACATCATTCAGATTGAAAAATATACCCGGTACCCTGTCGAAGAGGGTGACAAAGATAATATTATCGGCGTTATTAACATTAAAGAAGTGCTGACCGCCTGCATCAGCGGCGAAGTATCAGTCGACTCGCCGATTACCGATTTTGTCAATCCGATCATCCATGTGATTGAGTCGGCACCGATTCACGATCTGCTTGTAAAAATGCAGAAGGAACGGGTTCATATGGCGATTCTGTCGGATGAATACGGCGGAACCGCGGGGCTTGTCACGGTTGAAGACATTATTGAAGAAATCGTCGGGGAAATCCGTGATGAATTTGATATCGATGAAATCAATGAAATCCGCAAACTCGGCGACGGCCATTACATGCTTGACGGCAAGGTCCTGATTGATCAAGTGAACGAACTCCTCGGCATCCATTTAGAAAATGACGAGGTCGACACCATCGGCGGCTGGTTCCTTACCCAGAAATACGACGTCGAACAATACGACTCGATTATCGAAGAAGGCTGCGAATTTATCATTAATGAAATTGACGGCCACCACGTCGCATATATCGAAGTGAAAAAACTGGCGTTTGATGAACTGCTGGAAACCGCCGAACAAAAAGAAGCATAACAAAAAAGCTTGCGCGTCTGATACAGACGGCAAGCTTTTTTCGTTTACAATTGTTCAAGTTTTTTCTCAAGCTCTTTAATTCTGGCATTCAGCTCTTCTGTCATGGCCGCAAGCCTCTCCTTCGGCGCAAGATCGGAAAAGTCCTCCAAAAAAATCGGCTCGCCGATGATAAGCCGCATTTTTCCCTTTTTAAACAGCGCTTTTCCCGTAGACGGCCCTTTATATGCGGCCGGAACGAGCGGCGCTTTTCCCATTTGGGCGATGGTCACGGCCCCTCTTTTCAGCGGGACGTCTTCTGATGTTCTCGTACCGCTCGGAAAAATCCCGACAATCTTTCCTTCCTTCAGAAGCTTAATCGGCGTTTTAATGCTGCTCGGGCCCGGATTTTCACGGTCAACCGGGAACGCGTGAATCTTCTTCAAAAAACTTCCGATCCACTTTTTCTGAAACAGCTCTTTTTTCGCCATATAATGAATCTGATGGGGCAATATCCCGACACCGAGCGTGAGGACGTCCACCCAGCCCGCATGCGTGCACGCGATAACGAATCCTTTATCAGACGGAAGATTCTCTTTATTGTACACTTTCACTCCTCCGCGCAGGGATAGAATGCATTTGATGGCATTTGCACAAAACTTATACATAACGCACTTCCTTTGTTGTAATGATCAAAAGTGTTCTCTCTCTATTATAACAATATTTTTTATTACCTGGTACTAATAATTATATTTTTCCTCCGCCGATCTCTATCTTTTATGACGGATTTTGGGTACTATAGAGAAATGGTGTTTGATGAGGTGAAAATGAATTTAAGCCGTTTGCATGGAACGTGCAACTTTAAACCTTTCTTATGCGTGTATAACATAGAGGGGAGAAAAGGCAGTGACGATCGATGAAATTTACCAAATGTATATGAATGATGTTTACCGGTTCCTGCTCTCCATGACAAAAGACAAGCATCTCGCTGAAGATTTGCTGCAGGAAACCTTTATGAGGGCATACATACACATTCACTCCTACGACCACAGCAAAGTAAAGCCATGGCTTTTTCAAGTGGCGAGAAATGCGTTTATAGATTATGTCAGAAAACATAAAAAGGAAGTGACCATTTCCGATGACTTAATTGGGAGCCTTTTTCAGACGGCTGTTCAAAGCCCGGCTCATCAGATTGAAATCAAGGAAGTGCTGACAGGGTATATGTCCGAACTTCCCGACAATTATCGGGAGGCCTTAACACTGTATTATTTAAAAGAACTGAATTACAAAGAAGCATCCCATATTATGAATATTTCAGAGGCTAATTTTAAAAGTGTTTTATTTCGTGCCAGACAGCGGCTGAAAGCACTTTATAATAGAGGTGTTAATGATGAATGAAGAATTTAAAAAGCGTTTTTACCAATACAAAAATGGAGAAATGAGCGACCGAGAAATGGCCGCCTTTGAAGAAGAGCTGGAAAAGCTGGAAGTCTATCAGGAGTTGATTGAAAGCGAAATGCAGGACGACCGGGAATGGGACGTCGGCATCAGCCCGGAAAAACAGAAGGCCATTTTATCATACGGAAAACGCAAATCGTATTTGCGGATTTCAGTTCTCGCCGTCATCTCCACTTTGATGATTTTGCCGCTTTGCACTTTAGGAAGCTACCTCTATTACGGTCTGGGAG
This sequence comes from Bacillus sp. SIMBA_031, assembly GCF_046535225.1. NCBI lineage: Bacteria > Bacillati > Bacillota > Bacilli > Caryophanales > Bacillaceae > Bacillus > Bacillus sp. SIMBA_031. The sequence continues at coordinate 79,279 of NZ_JAWRXC010000001.1, read as the reverse complement.
GAAAAGAAAGCACCGGCAATCAATTAATGGAGACCGCGGCAGTGACGGTGGCGACCACAATGCCGAACGTCCTCGTCGATACCTCCGGACTGAAAAGCCAGGTGAAGCTGTTTGGAATGAATACGGAATTTCCGCTGCAAAAGCAGATCGGCACAAAAACGAAATCCGTCGGCGGAGAACGGATTGAAATGTTTTTAGATACGGTCAAATCGCCTGCCGTTAACTACTATGATCTAGACGCGGCACAGGCAAAGCATTATTTCGCCCATCCTTCCGGCTTAAAGGAACGCACGATCGACAAAGCCGGACAGACATTAAAAAAATTGCCTGAAGGAAGCGTGGCGGAGGTCTATCTTTCTTATGACCGGGCCTACCCTTCTTCTCAAGTATATTCGACTTTTAAAAAATACGATGTGAAGTTTTTATGGAACGCGGTCGAAACGGAGAAAAATCTGAAAGACAGTCCTTATGCCGAGCCGTTAGGATTTCCCGGGAAAGATTCCAAGATGGTGTCCTCTTTCGAAACGCAAGGACAGACAGACCGTGAACAATTTATCAATGCCCTTGAATTTATGTCCCGCCATAAAAAATGGGCGCATGCAATATCGAAACGCAAAGACATGAATCTTGGCAACCGAATCGACTATGTTGAACATCACGGAATGAACGTATACGGCTCTGTCGTGACGGGGCCGACAAAAGAAATCGAACGTCTGCTGAAAAACAAAACAGTAAAAGCAGCAAACATCGGTGAGGTGGAATTATGGAATTGGTAAGAATTTTTAAAGAGCATAATGTTTTCGGCTGGATATCAGTCGGTACCGCGATTTTGTCGCTGCTGCTTTTGAACGTGGCAATCATCAGCAATGTGACTTTCTATTCTTATCAGATGCTGCCGTTTGCGATGGCCGCCGTGCCGTTCGGCATCATTGAGCTGTTTATTAAAAAAGGACGGACGGGCCCGGGACTGCTCGGTGTCATTCTCAATCTGTTCGTCATTGTCTGTGTATATACGATCGTTGCGGTTGATACGAATCTGCAATTCGGTTTTTAAACATAAAAACAGGCCCTTTTACGGGGGCCTGTTTTTTTAAAATGAAAGAACGCCGATTAAATGCAGCAATACGACGATGATAGCCAGCGGCACGAGATATTTCAGAAGGAAATACCACACCTGAAAGAAACGATAGCCGATGGCGGAACCGCTTTTCATCTCGGCAAACAGCTCCTGCTTCGGTATTTTCAGCGGGACGAAGATTGATATTAATAAAGCGCCGAGCGGAATCAGCACATTGCTGACGGTGAAATCCGCAAGATCAAAAAACGTTTTTCCGAACAAATGAACATCACCGAGAACACCGTATGATAAACAGGATGGAATTCCGACTAAGAAAATGAGCAGACCGCTTGTCCACGACAGCTTCTTTCTTTTCGTTTCATCACCTTTCCCGACAGTCGCCACGATAATTTCCACCATCGAAAAGGCCGAAGTCAGCGCGGCAAAGAAAAAGACCGCCAAAAAGCTGATAAAAAACAGCGAGCCGAACGGCAGCCGGTCAAACACAGCCGGCAGCACGGTAAACAGCAGTGTAGGCCCTTCATCCGGTTTAAAGCCGAACGAAAAAACCGCTGGGAAAATGGCCAGTCCCGCAAACAGCGTGACGAGCACATTCATCATAACAATGGAACCCGCCGAACCCGGAAGATTTTGGGTTTTCGGCAGATACGAACTGTATGTCACCATGACCGAAACACCGAGCGTTAATGTAAAAAACGCCTGTCCTAAAGCATATAGGATGGATTCTGGCGTCAAATCTTCAAAGTGCGGAACCAATAAAAATTTAATCCCCTCAACGGCATGATCGAGCGTGACTGATCGCAGCACAAGCAATAGAAACAGCACGAATAAAATCGGCATCAGCACCGCACTGACACGTTCAATTCCTTTCTGCACGCCTTTTGCGACGACCGCCACCGTCATGATCATAAATACAAGCTGCGCAATGAGAGTCTGGATCGGATTTTCAATGACCGTCCCGAACACCGTGCCGTACTGCTCCTGAGTGAGCCCGGATAAAGAACCGGTAACGGCTTTTAACACATAAAGCAAAATCCACCCGCCGACAACACTGTAAAAAGACAAAACTAAAAAACAGGCCGCCACACCCACATAACCCGTGAGGTGCCATACCGACTTCGGCGCGGCTTGTTTGTAGGCATCAATCGCATTTGTCTGGCTCCGTCTTCCGAAAATAAATTCACCGAGCAAAAGCGGATAGCCTAAAAGCACGGTAAAGAGGACGAATACAAGAAAAAAAGCGCCTCCTCCGTTCGTACCCGCTACGTAAGGGAACTTCCAAATGGCTCCCAGGCCGATCGCCGAACCGGCAGCGGCCATAATAAATCCTATTTTTGAGGCCCATTGAACCCTTTTTTGGTCAGACACGACTTTCCACTTCCCTTCCGCCCTATATTATCCCTTATTCGCTGCGATAACTTAAGCCCATTTCAATATGTTTCATTATTCCGAAAAATAAAAAGGAGCGGCGGGTGCCGCTCCTTACAAATCCCCGTTTAATTTCGAATGCTTTCTTGAATATAAGAAATAAATCACCAGACCGATGATCAGCCAGATAAAGAAACGGAATATGGTGGTGGCGCCAAGGTTAATAATCAAAAACACGCAGAACAGAATGGACAATACCGGAATAAAGGGAACCCCCGGACATTTAAAAGCCCTTGGCAGATCAGGCTGTTTCTTTCTCAATACGATAACCGCCACGGAAATCAGGACAAACGCGGCAAGCGTGCCGATGTTCACCAGCTTCGCCAGTTCATCAAGCGGGACGAGCGAGCCGAGTAATGCCGACAGGATGCCGAACACCCATGTCACCACGTGCGGCGTTTTATGCTTCGGATGGACTTTTGAAAGCGCCCCCGGCACCAAACCGTCACGGGACATGGCAAACATCACCCTCGTCTGGCCGTACAGCATGACGAGCATCACCGTTGTCATTCCCAACACTGCGCCGATATCAATAATCCCGGCCACCCAATTCTGTCCGGCCATCTGCAGGACGAGAGACACGGGATGGTCAACGCCCTCAAAGCGGGCAAACGGAACGACGCCCGTCATAATCGCCGATACGGTCACATACAGCACGGTGCAGATGATTAATGAAAAGATAATTCCTTTCGGCAGATCCTTCGCCGGATTTTTCGTTTCTTCAGCGGCGGAAGAGACGGCGTCAAAACCGATAAAAGAGAAGAAAACGAGCGCCGCGGCACTGAAAACACCGCCGAAACCCATCGGTATAAACGGCTGCCAGTTGTGAGGTTTGACATATACGGCCGCAACGGCGATAAACAATAGAACAACCAGAACCTTCAAAATGACCATGATATTATTGACCCGCTTCGATTCCCTAATGCCTAAGTAGAGGAGGAATGTAATCGCAAGCACGATAACAAATGCGGGGAGATTAAAGAATGTGACCGTGCCTTTAATGGATCCCGGCGCGGCCGTTAATGCGGTCGGAAGATGAATGCCGAAGCCCGCCAAGAATGATTGAAAATAGCCGGACCAGCCGACCGAAACCGCGCTGACGGCGAGCATATATTCCAAGATTAAATCCCATCCGATGATAAACGCGAGAAGTTCACCCAGTGTCGCATAAGTAAACGTGTAGACGGAACCTGAAACCGGGACGCTTGAAGCAAATTCGGCATATGACAAAGCCGCAAATAAACACGCAAGAGCGGCGATGACAAATGAAACAGTCAGCCCCGGCCCCGCCGTGACAGCGCCTGTTCCGGTTAATACAAAAATTCCCGTTCCGATGATGGCCCCTATCCCCAGAAGGGTCAGATCAAAGGCCCCTAACTCTCTTTTCAGCGACTTTTCCCCGCTCGTTGCGGCAAGCAGGTCCTGAATGCTTTTCTTTCTGAATACGCTCCCCTTCATCTGCTTCACTCCTTGTAAATCAATATATGTTAGAATATTCAGATAACAATAGCGATAATGACTAAATTCTTATTTTTCGCATGAAATGTTTTAGCACATCATCCCTTTCTCCTACATCATATTATAGCGAAAAATATAAAAATGAAAATAACTTTTTTGAAAATTCTATATATTATTTTTCATAAAGCAAAACTCAGCGGATTCTCTTCTGTGAAATATTAACATTAGTGATTCAGCTGGCGACTTCCATTTTTTTAAAATCGTATTCATATATACGTTCAAATAAAAATCCCGCACTTTTTAAAAGCGCGGGATAAGACTTGCGTATTATGTCGAAATAAATCTGCCGCCATTTACGTGAATGGTTTGCCCCGTCATATAGGAAGATTCGTCTGAAGCCAGAAGCACGTAAGCTCCGGCGTGTTCCGCAGGCTGTCCCGGTCTTCCCATCGGAGTGTCCAGACCGTGCTTTTCCACCTTTTCTTCAGTAAACGTCGCCGGAATCAAAGCGGTCCAGATCGGGCCCGGGGCCACCGCATTTACTCTGATCCCCTGATCGGCCAATGACATCGCCATTGAACGCGTAAAGGAAACGATGCCGCCTTTCGTGCACGAATAGTCGATCAATGAAGTGTCTCCCTGATAAGCGGTAATCGACGTTGTATTAATGATGGCGCTCCCTCTTTTGAGATGAGGCAGCACGGCTTTTGTCATATGAAACATAGAAAACATGTTTGTACGGAATGTCTTCTCCAGCTGTTCAGCTGTAATATCAAGAATCCCGTTTTGCGGATGCTGCTCAGCCGCATTATTAACGAGAATATCTATTTTTCCGTAGTGATCTAAGACTTGCCGGACCGCCTTCTGACAATGCGCCTCATCACCGACGTCTCCCGGAATTAACAGGCATTCGGCCTGGTATTCTTCCGCACGCTTTTTCGTTCTCTCGGCATCGGCATGTTCGTCTAGGTACAGGATGGCAAGATCCGCCCCTTCCTTCGCGTAAGCGATCGCAGCCGCTGCGCCGATGCCGCTGTCTCCACCCGTGATGACGGCGACTTTTCCTTTTAATCTGTCCGACCCTTTTACATCCGGGTCCTCCAAGAGCGGTTTCGGCTCCATGTCTGACTCAATACCGGGCTGGCGTTTTTGCACCTGCGGCTTTTGTCCTTCCGTCTGTCTGTCCATCGGATTCATATTCTCACACTCCTCCAATTGGTATTACTGAGACGATACCACGCAGCGCGGGGAGTTAAACGGACAAATATGCCGGTAATTAAAGCTGCTGAGCCGTTTCGGGAAAAGCGCCGGTGTATTTCGCAGACGGCCTGTAAATCATGTTGTCAGCGGACTGTTCAAGCACGTGTGCGCACCAGCCTGCCATTCTGCTCGCTGAAAAGGTCGGCGTAAACAAATCATTGTCGACATCAATGGCCTGCATCACAGCCGCTGCGTAAAACTCCACATTCGTATACAGCTTCCGTCCGGGCTTATATTGCTCTAACAAACGGATGGCTTCCTTCTCCACATAAAGCGCCAAGTCAAGCGACGGATCATTTCCCGCCACTTCTTCAGCCTTTATGCGCAGCGCTTCCGCCCGCGGGTCTTTTGTTTTGTACACCCTATGTCCGAAGCCCATCAGGCGTTCTCCCTTCATAAGCTTCGCTGCCAAATACGCTTCTGCATTTTCTTTTTCCCCGATGTCTTCAAGCATTTTCGTGACGCCTGAAGGTGCGCCTCCGTGCAGCGGCCCTTTCATCGTACCCAGTGCGGCAGTGACGGCAGACACTAAGTCCGATTCAGTCGAAACGGTGACTCTCGCTGAAAAAGTCGATGCATTCATCCCGTGCTCCATCGCCAGAATCATATACGTCTCAAGCGCTTTCTTTTGGGCTGCGGACGGCTGCCTGCCTGTCAGCATATACAAATAGTTTTCAACGTGTCCGTATCGCGCCTCAGGTGACAACGCTTCCTGCCCTTGTTTACGGCGGTATCTGTACGCAATAATCGTCGGTGTGACGGCAATCAGTTTAATCGCTTCTTCCGGCTTGGGCGGATATGTAAATGAATCTGTGCCCAAACCTGAAACAGCCGTTCTCAGCACCGCCATGTCGTCCATTTCATCCGGAAGCGTTTCCAGTAAGTCGATCAAATGTTTCGGAAGCCCGCGCTCGGCTGCAAGTTCTTCCTGAAACGCAAGCAATTGCCGCTCATCAGGAAGCGTCCCGTTCAAAATGAGATACGCCGCTTCTTCAAAACTGAATTGCAGCGCGATATCCTTTGCGTCATAGCCGCGATATATTAAATGCCCCTTTTCTCCGTCAATATGGCTGATAGCCGTTTCTGCACAAGTAATCCCTTTCAATCCACGATAAATCAATTTCATTCCCCCTTATCCTCTTTCTGTTATTATAGTAAATATAATATTTAAAAAATAATGAATATTTTTAAGGGAATTAATTAAAACTTTTAATCAGAGGAGTGCATCTATGGATTTTAAATGGCTTCACACCTTCGTCACCGCGGCAAAATATGAGAATTTCAGAAAAACGGCGGAAACGCTTTTTTTATCTCAGCCGACCGTCACCGTTCATATAAAATTATTAGAGAAAGAAATCAGCTGCAAGCTGTTTCAGCGGAGCGGCCGGAAAATACAATTGACGGAAGAAGGAAAAGCATACGTGCCGTTTGCCATGAGGCTTTTGGAAGACTATGAAAACAGCATGGCGGAGCTGCACAGGGTGCGCCAGGGCTACTCGCACACGCTGACACTCGCTGTTTCGCCGCTTATCGCCGACACCGTTCTCCCGTCTGTCATGAAGCGTTATACAGAGGACAATAAAGAAACCGAAATGACGGTCACCATTTTCGAATCGGAAGAAATCGCCTCTCAAATCAGAAACGGCTCAGCCGATATCGGACTGAGCTGCTTAAAGGTGCAATCATCTTCCCTCACTTGCCGCCCCCTGTACAATGACCCCGTTGTCCTCGTCGCGCCGCCCGGCCGAAAACCCGGGACAGGGAAGGCGGATGAAGTGAAAGACCTGTTCGGACAATATCTGCTTTTGACCCATAACCATCCTGACTATTGGGATGATTTGCTCCGCCAGGTCAGAATACAGTTCTCTTTCGTCAGGACAATGAAGGTGACACAGACTCATATTACGAAACGATTTATTAAAGAGGGGCTGGGCGTCTCATTTCTGCCGCTGTCAGCGGTACGGGCCGAACTCGCCGCAGGCAGCATGATTGAAATTCCGTGCGAATTCACCCAGATGCCGAGCGCGGGCGCGTACGCCATCGCCCTCTATGAAAATGAAAAAAAGAAAACCTTTTTAGATTTTTTATCACATTTTCATTTTTAGGTGAAACAAATGGAGCTCTGTCCCGTCTAAATAAAAAACCCGTTCTGATGAACGGGTTTCTATCGCTGCTAGAATCTTTTCGCGCCAAGGTAGCGAGGTTTCCAGTAGCTGTTATTCAGATCACTTGTTGTGACGCCGTCAGAACCGGCATGGATGAACTTGTTGTTTCCGATGTACACACCCATGTGTGAAGGGCCGGCCTGATATGTTGTAAAGAAGACGAAGTCTCCTCTTGACGGGCTGGACACGCTCTTCATTGAGCTCCAGTATCCCGCAGTGCTCGTTCTCCCGACACTCGTCTGTTTGTTTAATAGGTACCAGATAAATCCGCTGCAGTCAAAGCCGGAAGTCGTTGTTCCGCCCCATACATACGGCGTGCCGGTTAAAGATTGCGCATCAGAAATCAGCTTGTTTACATTCAGGCTCGTCTGTGCAGCATTATGGCTGGATGAAGGCTGCTTTGATGACGAAGATCCTGAAGACGTTGAACCGGAAGTTAATCCCTTTACTTTAAGAACTTGTCCGATGCGGATCAGGTCCGTTTTTAAACCGTTTAAACTTTTTAATTGGTTTACCGTCATTTTATATTTATTCGCAATTTTCCAAAGGCTGTCGCCTTTTACGACTTTATATGTAGACGATGATGACTTGCTGCTTGAGCTTGAACCTGAGGATGATTTACCGTTAATCGAAAGCGTCTGGCCGATGTAAATGATATCCGATTTTAATTTATTCTCAGATTTAATGGAATTAATTGACGTTCCATACCGATTTGAAAGTCCCCATAATGTATCGCCTTTTTTTACCTTAATCGTTTGCGCAGATGCCGCGCCCGCAAACAAAGTCGTCCCCAAAACCACTGCCGTTGTTGCTGTAACAAGTTGCTTTTTCATATTTTCCTCCCTGAATGATTCTATCTATTTTATTTGTCTCTTTTTTAAAGTTTTTATCTGTTTCCTATTATAAGGTTCAATTTCCACTAGAAATAGACTTGACTTCCCGTGACAAATTTCTTACTAATTCGTTTTAGAAAAAAGTTTTTAAGGGTATTAAATATTTCAATTTGATTTCAAACGTGACGAAAAACGAGTCAATTTGTCATGTTTTTTTCCTGTGATCCTCGTATTTTGGAAAAACAAAGCAGTTTACTTTCCAAATAACTCCTTGTTAAAAAAATCCTCATCTTTTTCAAAAAAGTGAATGGTTTTCACTCTTTCTTGAAAACATAAGTTACACCGGAATTTACATTTCTAACAATATTTCACCTGAAATTTACAGGAGAAACAGGCGCTCTTTACAAACACCCCCTACCATTAGACATGCAGACACGATTAAAGGAGGACGAGTGAGAATGAGTCTATTTAAACAGGTTCGATCAAAACTTCTGCCGGCGGCAGCCGTATCTGTACTGACAGCCGGTCTGATTGCGGGCGCGGGGCTTCAGCACTCCGAACAGGCTGCGGCAAAAAAACAGCCTGACAAAAACGAAATCAGAAACGTCATCTTCATGGTCGGCGACGGAATGGGCGCTCCCTATATGAACGCCTACCGTTCGGTCATTAACAAAGGAAAGCCTTCGGATGGTATGAAACTGACGGCATTCGATCCCAATCTCACCGGTATGATGATGACTTATCCTGACGATCCTGATTCCAATATTACCGATTCCGCAGCGGCTGGCACGGCAATGGCCACAGGCGTGAAAACGTATAACGCGGCGATCGGAGTCGATAAAAAAGGAAAGCGGGTAAAATCCGTCCTCGAAGAAGCGAAACAAAGAGGGAAATCCACCGGACTTGTCGCAACTTCGGAGATTGCGCACGCCACCCCTGCGGCATTCGGAGCCCATAACAAATCCCGAAAGAACATGGATGACATCGCAAGCAGCTACTTTGATGACCGCATCAACGGAAAACAGAAAGTCGATGTGCTCCTTGGAGGCGGCAAGTCAAACTTTATCCGTAAAGACCGCAATGTAACAAAGGATTTCAAAAAAGCGGGATACAGCTACGTGACATCAAAACAGGAGCTCAAAAAGGATCGTAACAAGAAGATTCTCGGCCTGTTTGCCGATGGCGGACTCGACAAAGCAATCGACCGCTCAAACGCCGTCCCTTCATTAGAAGACATGACAACGGCAGCGATCGACAGGCTGAACAAGAATAAAAAAGGGTTTTTCTTAATGGTCGAAGGCAGCCAAATTGACTGGGCGGGACATGACAATGATATAGTCGGCGCAATGAGTGAAATGAAGGATTTTGAAAAAGCGTATAAAGCAGCAATCGCATTTGCCAAAAAGGACAAACATACGCTTGTCGTTGCCACGGCTGATCATACCACCGGCGGATTGACGATCGGCGCGAATGACGATAAAAACTGGCATGTTGAACCGATTCTTGCCGCCAAAAAAACACCGGCGTTTATGGCTGACCAAATCAAAGCGGGCAAATCCGTATCTTCCGTGCTTGCGCGTTATACAGACCTGAAATGGTCAAAAGCGGAAATCAAACAGATCGAAACGGCCTCAAAACAGGATGCTGACAAGAGCGTCTACAAAGCGATCATTAAGCTCTTTAATGCGAAAACCAACAGCGGCTGGACAACCGGCGATCATACGGGCGAAGAAGTTCCCGTTTACGCATACGGTCCGGGAAGAGAGTCATTTACGGGGCTTTTAAACAACACGGATCAGGCCAAAAAGATCTTTCACATCCTGAAACACGGAAAATAAAAAAGGATGCGGGGGTTTCCCCGCATCCTTTCTTCTTTTACAGATATCTCCGGTGCACTCCTTTGCCGTCATACGAAAACATCACTTCTCTGTCTTCAAGAACAGATTCGATGTGCACGCTCCTGCCCCACAGCTGGTACAGATACGGCAGCACTTTCTCCAAATATTTCAGATCAAGCTCAATTCCCTCATACCAATGTTTAATATAAAGCTCATTATTCTTCAGGTAATCCCCGTCATTGACGGTCAGATAAGGAAATCCCCCGTTCACCCGCATGTTCACGAGCTGATCTCGCACGGCCTTCCATTCTTTGTCGATCACTTTATAGTCCCTGCCCTGCTTTTGGAATAAATACAAATCCTCACGCATTACGAGATCTTTCGTCAAATAATTGCGGATAAATGATATATCCGATTCAATTTCCCTGACCTCAAACATTTTCTCGCGTCCGGAACCGGGCTTTACTCCTGTTTTTTTCATTTCATCTGTCGGGTTGTCATAACGCTCTTCGATGTCTTCAAAAATTTTCAGCCCTAAATAATACGGGTTGATTCCCGTTTTTGACGGCTGAACGACGCCTGCGTTCAGCTTCGCAAATTCGATGGCTTCATCTGAAGTCAGGTCAAGCTCGCGGATAATCCGCTGATGCCAATAGGATGCCCAGCCTTCGTTCATGATTTTCGTTTCCAGCTGCGGCCAGAAATACAGCATTTCTTCTCTCATCATGGTTAAAATGTCACGCTGCCACGGTTCAAGCTCCCGCGAATGTTCTTCGATAAACAGCAGAATATCTTTTTCCGGCCGGGGCGGAAACGGTTTTTTCCCTTTTTTCTTTTTCACCTGCTTCGGCTTATCCATTCCCCATAAATCATCGTAAGGCGATGGCGCGGTTTCTTCTTCGTCCTCCTCTTCGTCATCGACGCTCCACAGCAGCTTCGGCCTGACGAGCGACGGATCGATATGCTCCTGAACCGCCAGAATGGCATCTAAAAAGGACTCCACCTCTTTTATCCCGTGAATTCTTTCATAATGCTTAATCCGCTCCGCCGCAGCCGCCATACTCTCAACCATGTCCCGGTTCGTATTTTGAAAGCGGCAGTTATGTTTGAAAAAATCACAATGGGCAAGAACATGGGCTACAATTAATTTATTTTGGATCAGCGAATTGCTGTCCAGCAAAAAAGCGTAGCAAGGGTTGGAATTAATGACAAGTTCATAAATTTTGCTCAAACCGAGATCATAATGGAGTTTCATCTTATGAAATTGTTTACCGAAACTCCAGTGGCTGAATCTCGTCGGCATGCCGTACGCGCCGAATGTATAAATAATTTCAGCCGGGCAAATTTCATATCTCATCGGGTAGAAATCAAGGCCGAAACCCTTCGCAATCTCGGTTATTTCCTCAATTGCCCGCTGTAAACCTTTTGTCTCCTCCGCGTTCAACCGAATCCCCCCTACTTGGACTTATTTATAATGTATGACCCCTCCTCTCAAAAGATGAAATAACAGACCGGTTTCCGGCTGAAAACTTTCGGCACATCCGCGCCGTTTGCTTTATATGTAAGTGGGTAAAACACACACCATACCCCAAAAAAAAGGAGCGATTCTACTTGAATACAGCAGACATGCTTACGACGTATCTCAGCAAACTCCCGAATCTGGTCATTGCACTGCTCGTCCTGCTTATCGGCTGGGGCATTGCCAAAATCATTGAAAAAGCCGTATACAAAGGTTTGCAAAAAACAAAAATTGACGACAGACTGTTCGCCGAAAAAAAGCCGGCGCGCTATTCCTCAGAAAAAGTCATCAGTAAAGTCATTTATTTTATCGCATTAATCATCGTTTTTATTCTATTCTTTAACATTCTGCATCTGACAACCGTGGCTTCGCCTTTTGTCAGCATGCTGTCAGCGATAACGGCGGCTGTGCCGAGCATTTTAAAAGCCGGCTTGATTCTGCTGTTGGGCTGGGCGGCCGCTTCGCTTTTCAGCTATCTCGTCAAAAAAGCGGGCATGAAACTCGCTGAAAACGGCCGGTTCAGAAAATGGACAATGGTGTCTGAAGAAGCGGAGATGAGCAGATCCGTTACGGCCGCTTCACGAATCGTTTTCTACTTCGTCTTGCTCTTGTTCCTGCCCGGCGTCTTGGCCGCTCTCCAAATCAAAGGAGTATCAGGGCCGTTTACAAATATGATCCAAAGCGTTTTGTCCTTTATACCGAAAGTATTCGCCGCGGCGCTGATTGTTTTAATCGGCTGGCTTGTTGCCCGTCTCGTCCGTGATATCGTCACAAACTTTCTGGCGAGTATCGGCACGGAAAGGCTCGCCGCACGTATGGGGCTTTCTATTTATCTGAAGGATACAAGCCTGTCGGCAATCATCGGAACGATTGTCTACGTGCTGATTTTCATTCCGGTGATCATTTCTGCGCTTGACCGGCTTGATGTGGCGGGTATTTCTGAACCGGCGTCAGCCATGCTGCACACGGTCTTCACAATGCTCCCTAATATCATCATCGGTATCGTGCTGATCATCGCCGGCATCTGGATCGGAAAATGGGTCAACAGCATTGTATCCGGGCTCTTGCACCGGGCCGGTTTCGACTCTCTTCTCGGTAAAATGGGCTTTGAACAGGCGGGTACCCCGAAGCTGACGCTTTCTCAGACGGTCGGCATGATTGTTCAGATCATCATCGTCCTGCTCTTTACGGCAGAGGCGCTGCAGCTTGTTCATCTCGAATTTCTCGTCGTTATCGCAACAGGTATTATCGCTTACCTGCCTAATGTTCTGGCCGCTGTATTTATTCTCGGAATCGGGCTTTTGGCCGGACAGCTCGTCAGCAGGCTGCTTGCCGGCATGCTGAGCGGAAAGGAATTCAGATTCCTGGCGCCGCTTGCGAAATATACCATTATCACTCTCTCAATCTTTATGGCGCTGGATCAGCTCGGTGTCGCCGACACGATCGTAAATGCCGCGTTTATTCTGATTCTGGGCGGTTTCGCGCTTGCCTTCGGACTTTCATTCGGTCTTGGCGGAAAAGAATTTGCCTCCCGTTATCTCGCAAAATTGGATCGCAAAATTGAAAAACATCAATCGGCTGACGATCGTAAGCCGCCGATGTCTTAACAAAAAAACGTGTGCTCAGAAGGAGCGCACGTTTTTTTTTGAGTTAAAGGGGCAAATTCCTTTTTTTTCATTTTAGATTCATATATGATAGACTGTAACAGAAGCAAAATCTCTTTTTCCGAGGTCATTCTATGAAATTAACGAACTATACCGATTATTCTTTACGCGTTTTGATTTTTTTGGCTTCCAAACATTCCGACGAACTTTCCAACATAAAAGAAATCGCAGATACTTATTCCATCTCTAAAAACCACCTCATGAAAGTCATTTACCGCCTCGGCCAGCTCGGGTATGTCGAAACGATCCGGGGCCGGGGAGGCGGAATCCGATTAGGAATGACACCGGAAGACATAAACATTGGAGAAGTCGTTCGAAATACAGAAGACGACTTTAACATCGTAGAATGCTTTGACTCCAAAAAAAATCTCTGTATCATATCTCCCGCCTGCAACTTAAAGAACCTTCTGAATGAAGCCCTGCAAGCTTACCTGGCCGTTTTAGACAAATATACGTTAAGGGATCTGGTCAAAAACAAAGAGGAGATTATGAGACTGCTCAGAAGCTGAAGGAATGTCCGCATTCCTTCTTTTTTTTTATGCCGGCGTAAGAAAAAAGGACTATTTCTATTAATATGATAAACGATTGCAGACAAGTGCCGATATAAAGATTATCATTACTGATATCCTCACCTTGCGGCTGCAACGAATGGGGATAGTAAAATCATCGCAGGAAAAGGGAGATTCATTATGAAAAAAAAGGTAGCGGTCGGTTTGACTGCATCTGCGATCGTCGGGTCTGCGTTAGCTGTAACACCGGCAGAAGCACAAACGATTAAGGTTAAAAGCGGAGATTCATTATGGAAGCTTGCCCAAAACTACAATACAAGCGTGGATGCCATTACATCAGCCAATCATCTAAAATCCACCGTTATTTCTATCGGGCAGACGCTCAACATTCCTAACGGCAAATCAGATTCCGGCAGCAAAAAGCCGTCTTCAAAGAACAGCGGCACGACTAAAAGCGTCTATACAGTGAAAAGCGGCGACTCGCTGTGGCTGATCGCATCTGATTTTAAAATGTCCGTACAGGAACTGAAAAAATTGAACGGTCTGACAAGCGACTTAATCCGCGCCGGACAGAAGCTGCAAGTGACGGGGAAAGTTTCCTCAAGCACCGATCAGAAAAAAACCACACCGGGCAGCAGCTCAAACAGCAGCAAAAAGCAGTCATCATCTTCCGGGACGTATAAAGTCAAACTCGGCGATTCACTATGGAAGATCGCAAACAGCGTCAATATGACCATTGCGGAACTCAAAGTATTAAACAATTTAAAAACGGATACGATCTACGTAAACCAAGTCCTGAAAACAAAAGGAACGTCTTCTTCGGGAAACACGCCGTCAAAAGACAATTCAAACCAAAATAAAAACCAGACGCAAACGTCCTCCTATACAGTAAAAAGCGGAGACTCACTCTGGAAAATCGCAAACGCATACAACATGACGGTTCAGCAAATCAGAAGCATCAACAAACTGACTTCAGACATGCTTCGGGTCGGACAAGTGCTTAAGCTGACAAAAACGTCATCTTCCGGCTCTTCGTCTTCACCGTCAACTCCGAACCAGTCCGGAGATACAGGGAAAACCACTACATATACCGTAAAAAGCGGGGATTCTTTATGGGTGATCGCCCAAAAGTTCAATGTGACCGCCCAGCAGATCCGCGAGAAAAACAATCTGAAAACAGATGTTCTTCAAATCGGACAAAAGCTGACGATTACCGGGCAGCAGACAAACACGACACCGAATCAGTCCGGCAACACAGGCGGCACAGGTTCAACAAGCGCGAAGATTAATGTAATGATCGATGCCGCAAAAGCTCAACTGGGCGTACCGTATGTATGGGGCGGGACAACGCCGAGAGGCTTTGACTGCAGCGGTTTCATTTATTACGTTCTCAATAAGGTCACTTCTGTATCCAGACTTTCAGCCGCAGGCTACTGGAATACGATGACATCAGTCAGCCAGCCGGCGGTCGGTGACTTTGTCTTTTTCTCAACTTATAAAGCCGGACCTTCCCACGTCGGTATTTATCTCGGGAACGGCCAGTTTATTAATGCCAACGATTCGGGTGTCGTTATTTCCAGCATGAACAATTCCTATTGGAAACAGCGCTACCTCGGCGCAAAACGTTTCTTCTGATATCTGACAAGCTGTACGGCCTCAATTAGGCTGTGCAGCTTTTTTTACAGTCTGAAAATATTAATGCTGATCACATGTTTTGTCACGGGATGGAAATACACTTCAGCACGGGATGAAAACGTTTCTTTTGCTGTTTGCACCGTTACGCGAAACACATCTTTCGTCTGTTCCCGGTTCACTTTTGTACGGCCCATGTACGAATAATCAGTAAGCTCGGCCCCCTTGTATTCACGTTCAAGCTGGTTCCATGCGAGCTGCTCCCATTTTTCAACTGATGGATCAAGGTGTTCTGTATGCCCTTTTTCAGCGATCGAGGCAATGAGAATGCCGCAAAACAAGAGGGCAAGCGCAAATGGAAGGGATTTCATCTTTATGTTCTCCTGAGTCGTTTTTTGTCAATCTTAGCGTGTCCAAAGAAGAGACGGATATGCGGTTTTATTTTATGTCTCCCTCATATTGCTATGCCGCATTGATAAGGACACCAACTTTTCCCCCGTTGCATCCGGGCTTCAGCGGCATAAACTAACGGAGAACTTCTCATTGAAAGGAGAAGCGTTAGATGGATCATGCCGATTATGACAAAGCCTTGTATTACACACACCGATCTCAATGGGACAATTTGTTAATATTGATGGTTCGTACAAAAGATGATTTATTATCAAAGCGTATTGAGCACTTTCTGCACGCGTATCATTTCGAATATGATCATGCGGTGCTTGAAAAAGAGCTGTATTCTCTTCTCGGGTATATTGATCATGCGGCAGAGCTCGCTTATGAAGATCAATTAGCCATGCTGACATAAAACAATCCCGGCGTCAGACGCCGGGATTTCTTGTGTTTGTGAACATATTCAGCTCTTCGATCATCTCTTTCAGGCTGACCGCCATATCCTCAGATACGGTCCGGCGCTCCATGTCAATGTGAATCGGGTCTAAGACCAGCTGTTTCGGGATGACATTTGCATAAACGCCCCGCATGACCGTCCGCATATTCGCCAGCGCGTTCATGCCTCCTTTTCCTCCGCCCGCCGCGGCAATGATTGCCACCGGTTTGTATGCCCAGTGATCGCTGCTTAAAAAATCGATGGCGTTTTTTAAAGCGCCGCTCATGCCGCTGTGATACTCGGGAGATAATAAGACGACGGCCGCCGACTTTTTCACCTGCCGCCTTAACTCTTGCACTGAAGGCAGCTCGTTCTGTTCTTCTTCACCGTTATAAAGCGGCAGATCACTTTCGCTCAAATCAACATAATCGGTATGAAACCGGTCTCTGATATAAGAAGCGGTAATTCTAGTCCGCCCGTTTTTTCTCGGTGTTCCGCTGATCACTAATATGCTCATGATTTTACCGCCTTTCCAAAAACATTATATTTTACCGCATACAATGCCGCCTGCGTCCGATCGGAAAGATTCAGCTTTGACAGCAGGTTGGACACGTGGGTCTTCACTGTTTTTTCTGAAATAAACAGGGCCGCCGCAATTTCCTTATTGCTTTTTCCTTTGGCTATTTCTTGAAGAACATCTTTTTCACGAGGGGTCAGGTGATAATATTTTTCCTTATCCTGATCATCCTGAACCATATGGGTCAGCACATGAGGCACAATATCCGCCGACAGCCGGTAACGTCCGGAATATACTTCCCGGAGCGTTTTCACTAAATCATCGGGCTGGGCGTCTTTCAGCTGATACGCTTTTGCGCCGGCTTTAAGGGCGGGAATGACATGCTCCTGATCAGAATAGCTCGTCAAAACGACGATACTGATGTCCGGAAATCGTTCAGCCGTAATTTTTGCCGCTTCTATGCCGTCCATATCAGGCATTGATAAATCCATCAGAATGATGTCCGGCTCCGTCTTTTCAGCTTGCTGAAGCGCTTCAGCACCGGTGGACGCCTCACCGACAACTTCAATGTCTTCCTGAGTGGCGAAGAAATAGCGCAGTCCTTTGCGGACAACGTGATGATCATCAGCAATCACAATTTTCATCAATCAGACCTCCTGTCCCGAAACGGAAGCCGAACGGAGACAATCGTTCCGGCGCCAAGCTCGGATTGCAATGTAAAGCGGCCTCCGATCGCTTCGGCGCGCGCTTTCATGCCGGCCACGCCGAGCGATGGGAGCACAGCATGCGCATCAGCGCTGAAGCCCGCTCCACGGTCGCTAATGTGAAGCTCAGCGCAATCCGGCTTTTTAACGGCGGAAATGATAACCCGGTCCGTTCCCGCATGCTTTTTACAGTTATTCAAGGCTTCCTGGGCGATCCGCCAAAGCGCGTGTTCCTGTTCATCCGTAAGCTCCAGCTCATCCTCCATTTCACAAACGGCTTCCAGGCCGATAAGAGCGGCATAGCTTTTGATCGACGCATACAGCCCTTTCGTCAAACTTTCCGGCTTCAGCTGCCAAATGAGCGCCCTCATTTCTGTTAGCGCATCCTGAGACAGCTCTTGAATAAACGTAATCATCTGACGGAGCCGATCATCATCTGTAAAGCTCTTTGCGGCTTTTGCCGTTAAGCTGACAGAAAACAGCATCTGATTGACGGAATCATGCAGCTCTTGCGCAAGTCTGCTTCGTTCCACCAACAGGGCGTTCTGCTGCTCAAATTCGGCCAATTTCATCCGCTGAATCGCCGTTCCGATTTGAAATGCAACCGCTTCAAGAAGATGCAGTTCTTCTTCGTTAAAAAATGTCTTTTCACTTGCGGCGACGTTTAATAAACCGAACTTCCGGCCGCCGTCCTCAAGCGGTACGGTCGCATGATGGGTAATGCCCTCCGTATCGCGGCAGTTCGTCGTCTGTTCCGCAAATTCAATCCGTTTACAATTCATTATGTTTACGGCCTTTGTCAAACCCCCATTGCTGAATTTGGTCAGACAATAGCATTCCCCGCTGCACATGAGTGCATTTTCCCGCTGACCGAGAGCCGGCGGTAAATAAGCGGATGCGGCGAGCGTATAAGATCCGTCCGGCTTAATCAGAAAAATCCACCCTGTCTGCAGCCCGGTCAGGCTGAGCAGTTCGCGGAGCACTTTATCAAGCGCTTCCTTTAAATCGTGGCTTTGGTTTAAAGTTTCCGCAATCGCTTTTAACGTTTTTAACGTTTCTACCGTCGTTTTCGTCAATTTCCCTCACTCCGGCCAATCAGAATTATCCATATTATATCAATTCTTTTCTGTATATTCCTTTGTTTTCAGCATGAATTTTCCTCATACTTTCGGATGAGACGTATAAAAAAACCGCCGGATGTCGCTTCCGGCGGTTTGTTGTTATTTCGTTTTTTCCACTATGCCATCCACTGTTTTCATGACGGCTTCAGATAATGAGGCAAGACGCTGTTCGCTGTCTTGTAAAGAAGTTCCCTTCACGGCGAAATAGAACTTCACTTTCGGCTCCGTTCCCGATGGACGAAGACAGAACCAAGAGCCGTCTTCAAGGAAATATTTCAGGACATTTGACTTCGGCAGATCAATATCCTCTTCATGATGATCGGCAAATACAGTCCGTTTTCCCGTTGAATAGTCTTCAGCCTGCGTGATTTTTTTTCCGGCCATCTGCTTCGGCGGATCGTTTCGGAATGAAGTCAGGATAGCGGAAATCTGCTCGGCTCCCTGCTTTCCTTTTAACGTCAATGACTTCAAGCCTTCACGGTAATATCCGTATTCTTTAAAAATGGACAGCAGCGCGTCATAAAGCGACATGCCCTGCTTTTTATAAAAGGCGCATACCTCGACGGCTAACAGCGCAGCCTGGATCGCGTCTTTGTCACGCGCGAAATCGCCGATTAAGTAGCCGTAGCTTTCTTCATACCCGAACTGGAACGTGTATTGGCCTGATTTTTCATATTCTTTGATCTTTTCACCGATAAATTTGAAGCCTGTCAGCGTGTCAACCGTATCTAATCCGAACGATGAAGCAACGGCGCGGCCCAATTCGCTCGTGACAATCGTTTTCATGACGACACCGTTTTCAGGAAGGGTGCCCTGTTTTTTCTTCTCGGAAAGCAGGTAATGCAATAAAAGCGCGCCTGTCTGGTTTCCCGTCAGCACTGTGTACTTGCCTTCGCTGTTTTTTACAGCAATGCCGAGACGGTCGGCATCCGGGTCCGTAGCGACGAGAATATCAGCGTTTTGTTCTTCTCCGAGCTTAATGGCATATTCGAATGCCGCGTGCTCTTCCGGATTCGGCGATTTGACGGTTGAAAAATCCGGGTCCGGCAGCTCTTGTTCCTTTACGACGGTGACGTTTTTGTAACCGAGTGCTTCAAGACCGCGGCGTACCGGTTTATTTGCCGTGCCGTGCAGCGGAGTGAACACGACGCTGACATCCACTTCATCCGAAAGCTCGGGATGTACGGAGATGGAAGTCAGTTCTTCAGTATACGGTTTATCAATTTCTTCACCGATTATTTTAATCAAACCTTTTTCTTTCAGCGACTGTTCATCTTCAACTTGAATCGTTAATTCATTTTCTATGGCATTCACTTCCGCAATGACGATGTCCGCTTCTTTCGGCGGCAGCTGTGCGCCGTCATCGCCATACACTTTATATCCGTTATATTCAGGCGGGTTATGGCTGGCCGTCACGACGATACCGGCATAAGCGTTCAGCTTTCTCACCGCAAAAGACAGCTCAGGCGTCGGGCGGAGCTCATCAAATACGTATGTTTGAATGCCTTGGGAAGCAAGAGTTTTTGCAGCTTCCATCGCAAACTCAGGAGATTTATGACGGGAGTCGTATGCGATCGCAACCCCTCTTTTTTTCGCGTCTTCCCCCTGTTTCGCGATATACGCCGCAAGTCCGGCGGATGCTTTGCGGACCGTGTAAATATTCATCCTGTTCGTACCCGGCCCGATTTCTCCTCTCATGCCTCCTGTTCCGAACTCAAGATTTTTGTAGAAAAAATCTTCCAGCAGCTGCTCGTTTCCTTCTGCGTCCGCCAATAATTTTTTCAATTCTGAATCTAATTGTTCGGCCTGATTCCAGCGTTCGTAACTCTTACTCCAACTCATGTTCGTCCTCCTATAATTTCAGCTTATGACCATATTTTAATATGAAGCGGCTGCCCGTGTCACTTGATAACTTAACCAAATGCTTTATGTAAGAAGATAAAAGAAGGGCTCATGCCTTTTCGGCACAGCCCTCCGGTAATTATTGTTCGAGCGGAACAACCGCGTCGTGCAGCAGCGTATTTAACCACTCAGTGTGTTTTTCTTTCGTTTCGTCATTCCATTGGAATCGGTCGCTCATGTAATCAATCACGGCCGTTTTATACGTTTGCACCCATTTGATGTCGAAGAACAGTCTTCCCGTTCTGCGGACGAAGAAATCGGCAGGTGTCGCAGCCATTTCTTCTTCGATGCTGTAAGCTGCTTCAGCCAAAATGTGAACCGGAATCTGGCGTTTTTCCGCTTCGTCTTTCAGACCCTCAATCCGGCTGAATACATTTTCAACGTTAGAGCCGTATCTGATGGCTAACTGCTTAGCCGTTTCCTGTGATAAACCGATTTTCAAGCCGTCTTTTGTCTTTGCTTCCACAAATGACTCGAAGTTTTTAGAGCCGCCGACATGCCCGCCGGATATCGGCATCGTCTTCGTTTTGCAGCCGCCGAAGTCCTGGCCGCCCTCTTCTTTCAAGCGGTCGCGGACAAGATCGACAATGTGCTCAGCCATTTTACGGTAGCCCGTCAGTTTTCCTCCGGCGATCGTAATCAGGCCTGATTGAGATGTCCAGATTTCATCTTTACGGGAGATCTCAGACGGGTCTTTCCCTTCTTCGTGAATAAGCGGTCTGAGGCCGGCCCAGCTTGATTCAATATCGTCCGCCGTAATGTTCAGTTCCGGGAACATATAATTGATGGAGCTGACGACATAATCGCGATCCTGCACCGTCATGCGCGGGTGCTCAAGTTTTTGTTTGTAAACCGTATCGGTCGTACCCACGTATGTTTTTCCTTCACGCGGAATGGCGAACACCATCCGGCCGTCCGGCGTATCAAAGTACACCGCCTGTTTAAGCGGGAATACGGATTGGTCGAATACGAGATGGACCCCTTTTGTGTGCTGAAGATGTTTTCCGCTTTTGCTGTGGTCTTTTTCTCTCAGCTCGTCGACCCACGGACCTGTCGCATTGACGATTTTTTTGGCGTAAACTTTGTATTCCTTGCCTGACAGCAGATCCTCAATTAAAACGCCGACAACTTTTCCTTTTTCATAAAGCAGTTCTTTCACTTTAGAATAGTTGACAGGCTCCGCACCGAATTTAACGGCTTCTTTCATGACTTCAATCGTCAGTCTCGCATCGTCCGTCCGGTACTCTACATAATAGCCTCCGCCTTTTAAGCCGTCTTTTTTGACGAGCGGCTCTTTTTGCAGTGTTTCTTTAGCAGACAGCATGCTTCTGCGCTCTGATTTTTTTACTCCCGCTAAATAGTCATACACACGCAGACCGATGGAAGTAGAGAATGAACCGAACGTGCCGCCTTTATGAAACGGCAGCAGCATCCATTCCGGCGTCGTGACGTGCGGGCCGTTTTCGTACACGATGGCACGTTCCTTACCGACTTCTGCAACCATTTTGACTTCAAATTGCTTCAGATAACGCAAACCGCCGTGGACAAGCTTTGTGGATCGGCTTGATGTGCCGGCCGCGAAATCCTGCATTTCGCTCAAAGCGACTTTCATTCCCCTTGAAGCAGCGTCAAGCGCCGTACCGGCACCCGTAATACCTCCGCCTATAATAAACAGATCGTATGTTTTTTTAGTCATGTCTTCCAGCATATGATCCCGTTCCAAACTTGAAAATTGGTGATTCATCATTACGTTTCCTCCTTGTTGTCACGGTATAGAAAAAGAGACCACAACAGCCAAAGCGCATGTCATCACTTTGGTGCTGTGGTCTCTCCTCATCTCAGGACCGTTCCTATTAACTTGTTTTCAGTATACCACATTTTTATCTTATTTAAAAGCCATAGCTGCATTTACTGCTTTTTTCCATCCGCCGTACAATTCATCGCGTTTTTCATCTTCCATTTCCGGTTTGAATTGCTTATCAAGGTTCCATTGATCAGCGATTTCAGTGCTGTCCTTCCAGTAGCCGACAGCGATTCCGGCCAAATACGCAGCACCGAGCGCCGTCGTTTCATTAATTTCCGGACGTTCGACCGGCACATCAAGCAAGTCGCTCTGGAACTGCATAAGGAAGTTATTTTTTACCGCTCCGCCGTCTACACGCAATGTTTTTAAAGAGATGCCTGAATCAGCCTCCATGGCATCAAGCACATCTTTCGCCTGATAAGCGAGAGATTCAAGCGTAGCCCGGATGAAATGCTCCTTCGTCGTTCCGCGTGTCAGGCCGAAAACTGAGCCGCGCACGTCACTGTCCCAGTACGGTGTGCCTAATCCGACGAAAGCGGGCACGACATAAACACCATCAGCGGAATCCACACGCTCTGCGTATGTCTCGCTTTCTTTCGAATCTTGGAACATCCGCATGCCGTCTCTCAGCCATTGGATGGCAGAACCTGCGACAAAGATGCTTCCTTCCAGTGCATACTCGACTTTTCCGTCTAATCCCCAGGCGATTGTCGTCAGAAGGCCGTGATCAGAAGTGATGGCTTTTTCTCCGGTATTCATCAGCATAAAGCAGCCTGTGCCGTATGTGTTTTTCCCCATGCCTTCTTCAAAGCACGCCTGGCCGAACAGCGCAGACTGCTGGTCTCCGGCCGCTCCCGCAATCGGAATGTTTTTACCGAAGAAATGATAATCAACCGTTTTCGCGTACACATGAGAAGACGGTTTCACTTCCGGCAGCATTGATTTCGGCACGCCTAAAATATCAAGCAGCTCGTCATCCCATTTTAATTCATGTATATTAAACATCAGCGTTCTTGAAGCGTTGGAATAATCCGTTACGTGCGCCGCCCCTCCGGACATTTTCCAGATGAGCCATGAATCAATCGTTCCGAACAGAAGATTTCCGTTTTCCGCTTTTTCCCGCGCGCCTTCTACATTGTCAAGAATCCATTTGACTTTCGTTCCTGAGAAATAAGGGTCGATCAAAAGTCCCGTTTTTTCTCTGAATGTATCATTATATCCTTTTTCACGAAGCTCTTCGCAAATGCCGGATGTTTGTCTCGATTGCCACACAATCGCATTGTATACCGGCTTTCCGGTATCTTTATCCCATACGACCGTCGTTTCCCTTTGGTTCGTGATGCCGATGCCGGCAATTTGATCAGCGCTGATTCCGGACTCGGAGATCACAGTCGCGATAACGGCGAGCACCGATCCCCAGATTTCGTTCGCATTGTGCTCCACCCAGCCCGGCTGAGGGAAATGCTGTGTGAATTCCTTTTGAGCGGAATGCACGATTTTTCCTTCTTTATTAAAAAGAATCGCTCTTGAACTTGTTGTGCCTTGGTCAATTGATAAAATATAGGTCTCCATGATGCCGCTCTCCTTTTTAAATATATTCAGAATTTGATAATGTTTTCTGTGATTGAGATTTCTTGGTATAAATATAGAGTATGAAAAGTACTACAACCATTATAACGCTTACAAACCAAAAGCTAGGTGTCACATTTCCTTTAAACGCGGCATTGTAAAATACGCCGCCGAACGCACCGCCCATGATCGGACCGACTACGGGAATCCAGGCATATTTCCAATTTGACGGCCCTTTTTTCGGAATCGGCAAAAAGGCGTGAGCGATTCTCGGCCCCAAATCCCGCGCAGGGTTGATCGCATATCCGGTCGTCCCTCCAAGAGAAATCCCGATGGCAACGATGAGGAATCCGACAATCAGCGGGTTCAGCCCTTTTGTAAATTCATTCGCTCCGATTGCCAAAATGCCGAGCACAAGCACAAACGTACCAATGACTTCACTTATCATATTCCCAAATGTATGAGGAATACTCGGACCGGTCGAGAAAACGCCCAGTTTGGCGGCCGGATCATCCGTCGCCTTCCAATGCGGCAGATAATGAAGGAACACAACAACCGCACCGATCATTGCTCCGATCATCTGTCCCGCAATATAAACAGGGACCTCTTTCCAAGGAAAGCTGCCTTCAAGCGCAAGGCCTATCGTTAAAGCCGGATTCAAGTGGGCGCCGCTGATGCTGCCGACGGCATATGCCGCCATGGCTACTCCCAATCCCCAGCCGAATACAATAACAATCCATCCGGATTGGTATGAAAGCGATTTCTTTAAATTGACTCCCGCACAAACGCCGCCGCCGAAAATAACAAGCAGCATTGTACCGATTACTTCTCCCCAAAATGCTGTCATCATCATTCCTCCTAAATGACAAAATAGCAGGTTTGACAGAGTTATAGAGAATAAAAAACCCACAACAAACCGCTTTACGCTTTATTGCTTCCGTAAAGAGCTG
The DNA here is from genome assembly GCF_046535225.1 of Bacillus sp. SIMBA_031. Lineage (NCBI taxonomy): Bacteria > Bacillati > Bacillota > Bacilli > Caryophanales > Bacillaceae > Bacillus > Bacillus sp. SIMBA_031. The sequence goes on along the minus strand of NZ_JAWRXC010000001.1, from coordinate 54,502 downwards.
TTGTGGGTCTCCGGATCTCCATCACATAGTATTAACCTAGGTCTATTGTAACAATGGGTGTAAGCGGTGTCAATCTTTTTTTGTCATAGAATGTTCATATTTAGCCCATAGTTCGGTGTCTGAAGTCGTCACGGCCGTGGCTCCTGCCTGCAAGGCGTTTTCAACGTCCTGCTCCGTGCGGATGAAGCCGCCGGCAAAAATAGGAATCCCCGTCATTTCTTTAATTTCTCTGATTAAAGTCGGAACAATGCCTGGGAGAACCTCGATAAAGTCAGGTTTATGCTTTCCGACGAATTCCATGCTTTTCTCCATGGCGCTCGTATCCAAGAGAAACAGCCGCTGGATCGCGTATATTTTCTTTTGTTTCGCTTTGACGATGACTGATGATCTCGTCGAAATGATACCCGCGGGCCGGATATCCTGACAAATAAACTCCGCACCGTATTCGTCATGCTTAATGCCGTGAATTAAATCGACGTGAACCATCAGAAGTTTTCCGTGTTTTTTTGCTTCATTCACGACACCTTTTAATTGACCAAGGTGGATATCTAAAATGACGCCGTATAAGAACGGACTCTCTAAAAATGCATCGAATTGCTTCATGTTCCGGATAGCCGGTAGAATCTGCTGGTTGTGAAAACTCATGTTTTACTCCTTTACATTAAAAATCAATGCTCAGCACGCTTTCCTTGACGGTCGAAATGATGAAAGAGAGCTCCTCGTCCGACAGGCAAAAAGGCGGAGACAGCTGAATGACATTATTATATCCCGCTACAGTATCACCATTTTTCCCGACAAGCAGGCCTTTTTCTCTGCACGCGGTGATGACGTGCTGCACAAGGGCGGCATCAGCAGGTTCCTTCGTGATTTTGTCCTTGACGAGCTCAATGCCGGTAAGAAGGCCCTTGCCTCGTACATCTCCGACCGCCGGATGTTCTCTGAGCGGCTCAAGCTCACGGAGCAGCCTTTCTCCAAGCTCCCGGGAGCGGGCGATCAGATTTTCGTCCTCCATCAATTGCAGGTTTTTCAAAGCCAGGGCGCAGGCTGCCGGATTGCCTCCGAATGTATTCACGTGCCGGAAGCGGCCGTACGGCTCACCGCCCGAATACGCCTCAAAAATCTCCCGTTTTACCGCCGTTGCCGACAGCGGCAGATAAGCGCTCGTAATGCCTTTTGCCATTGTGACGATGTCCGGTGAAACGCCGTAATGCTGAAATCCGAACGGCTCTCCCGTGCGGCCGAAACCGCAAATGACTTCATCACTGATCAGAAGCGCGCCGTGGCGGCGGCAAATGTCCTCTACCTTTGCCATATACCCGTCCGGGGGCATCAGTATCCCTCCGCCTGTAATAATCGGCTCCATAATAACGCCGGCAATCGTTTCGCTTAATTCCCACGTCATGATCCGGTCGATTTCATGCGCGCTTTCCAATGTGACGGCATCGCCGGGATTCCGATAAAGATCAGGCGGCGCCGCGTGCAAAAAACCTTGTGAGAGCGGCTCATATTTATATTTTCTCTGCGCCTGGCCGGTAGCGGCGAGCGCCCCCATCGTATTGCCGTGATAGCCTCTGTACCGGGAGATGAATTTGAAGCGGCTGTGATCGCCGTTTTCAATGTGGTATTGGCGGGCAATTTTGAACGCGGTTTCATTTGCTTCCGATCCGCTGTTGGAAAAGAAGATCACATAATCGCCGCCGAGCCATTCATTCAGTTTTTCCGCAAGCTCAATCGCGGGTTGATGGCTTTGGGTCAGCGGATAATAAGGAAGCTCCTTCAATTGGCTGTAAGCCGCATCGGCAAGCTCCTTTCTCCCGTATCCGATATTGACGCACCACAGTCCTGACATGCCGTCCAAATACCGTCTGCCGTCAATATCCGTAACCCAGGCGCCTTCCCCTTTTTGGACGATTATGCTGTCATCCGGCTCCGCCCCTTTCATCGCGTGCCAAATCAGCTCTTTATCCTTTTGTTTGAGTGACTGATTTTTTTGTACATGTTCCACACCGCTCATCTCCCTTTCAATATCATTGCACTGTATCGAAAGCTGCCCGGCTTCTGACGCCGATTCTCTTGGTGAAGTTTTCCTCTTAATAAGAATATAAAGGCGCGGCATGGGCGAGTCAATAAAGCGGCGGCAATTAAAAAAACGCTTTCTCCCAGAAAGCGAAAGGGCTACAAGAGCATATCCCGAAACCGGGGCCGGTGCAAGTGTTTTTATAAAAAAACCCGCCCCTTAAGCGGAGCGGGCGTTTTTTTATTTCAGGTGCGTAATCCGGTAAATATCTTTGCGCCGGTCTTTCAGCTGGCGCACGGTTCCGTTTTCACGCTGCCTTCTTAAGATTTCAAGGTCCACGTCCCCGATCACGACCATTTCGATATTCGGATTCGTTTCACCGACGATTCCGTCTCTGGCAAATTCAAAATCCGACGGAGCAAAAATGGCTGACTGCGCGTATTGAATATCCATATTTTCTGTTTGCGGAAGGTTTCCGACCGTACCTGAGATGACGGTGTAAATTTGGTTTTCAACCGCTCTCGCCTGAGAGCAGTACCTTACGCGCAAGTAGCCTTGGCGGTCTTCAGTGCAGAACGGCGTAAAGATAATTTTCGCCCCTTGATCCGCGGCAATTCTCGCAAGCTCCGGAAATTCGATATCGTAACAGATCTGAATGGCGATCTTTCCGCAGTCCGTATCAAATACGCGCACCCTGTCTCCGGCGCTGATGCCCCACCATTTCCGCTCATTCGGCGTAATGTGAAGCTTATATTGTTTTTCAATCGTGCCGTCACGTCTGAATAAGTAGGCGATGTTATAAATTTTCCCCTCTTCTTCAACGAAGTGAGAGCCGCCGATGATGTTGACATTATATTTCACCGCGAGATCTGTAAAGAGGCTGATATAGTCCTCTGTATATTCGGTAATCCTCTGAATGGCCAGACTCGGAGAACGCTCCTCGAGAAATGACATGAGCTGCGTCGTGAAAATCTCCGGAAATACCGCGAAATCAGATCTCGCATCGGAAGCCACATCGACATAATATTCAACCTGATTGGCAAATTCCTCGAAGGAGTAAATCTTTTTCATTTCATATTGAATGACGCAAATGCGCACCGGAAATGCCGATTTGTAATAGCGCTTCGACTGCGGCAGGTAATCGACATTGTTCCATTGCATTAATGTCGCATATTTAATGGACGCGGTGTCATCCGGGAGATAATTCGGATTGATCCGCATGAGCGTAAATCCGTTCATCAGCTGGAAAGAAAGCACCGGATCATAAATCTGATGGCGCGTCACCTGTTCGACATAGGCTCTCGCCGTCATTTCTTCCGCATACTTATGATAATTCGGAATCCGCCCGCCGATAATGATGCTTTTCAGATTCAATCGTCTCGCCAAGTCTTTTCTCGCCTCATACAGCCGGTGTCCGATTTTCATCCGTCTGTATTCCGGGTGAACCATTACCTCAATCCCGTACAGATTCAATCCGTCCGGGTTGTGATTCGTGATATAACCGTCGTCTGTAATGTCCTGCCACGTGTGGCGGTCATCATATTCATCGAAATTGATGATCAGGCTTGAGCATGAACCGATAATTTCCCCTTCATACTCCGCGCAAAACTGACCTTCCGGAAAGTGCGCGAGATGGCTGATTAAATGCTCAGGCTCCCACGGCTCCATCCCCGGGAAACAATCCTTTTGCAGCTCAATAATTTTGTTAATATCTTTCTCTTCCATATTCCGTATGACCATTTTCTTTTCAAAACGGGTCAGATCAAGTTTCTCAGACAATGCTGCTTCCCCCTGCCGGTTCGTTTTGATCGTTCAATCGCTGTAAGAGTAATTCAAGTTCCATTTCAGCCATCGATTCCAGTCTGTGATCGTATTCTTCAAACAACAGGGCGCTTGTTACCTTATTCGGGACGATGACACATTTCATGCCGGCCCGTTTGGCTGCGATTGAGCCGTTGACCGAATCCTCAAAGGCCAGACATTCAGATGGTTCAACGCCTAAATGTTCCGCAGCTTTCAGATAGAGCTCCGGATTCGGCTTCACTTCTTCTACGTCGTCAGCCGTCTGAATCACTTCAAATTCATCAAACAGGCCTAATTCCTTCAGATGGCCCGACACCCATTTAAAATCTGAGCTGGAAGCGAGCCCCACCTTCAATCCTAATTCTTTTGCCGCGGCTAAATAAGCCTCCACCCCGGGACGCGCCGTTTCTGTCTTCATCCGCTGTTCGAAGCGCCCGCGCCTGATCGCCGTCAGTTCATCATGATCGAGCTTTCTTCCCAGCTGCTCCTCTAAATATGCGAACGGCTTAAAACCCGCGGCCGTTCCGATCACCTTTCCCCAGACGGATAAAGGCAATGTTGAACCGTGTTCTTCAAACATTTCCTGCAGCACTTCATATTCATGGGTTTCTGTATCTAAAATTAACCCGTCAAAATCAAAGATTAATGCTTTTATCAATGGTTACAGCTCCTTTAGCTAAACGTACTGACCTATGTATACACTATACCGTGAATTTCTTTCGCGTTCAAAATGTAACATTCTCACGGAAAGAAGAGCCTGCATGAGTGCAAGCTCTCTTCATCCGTTACTGTGTGTTTTGACTGGAAATATTGGAAAGAGCCGCTCCCGCAGACTCATTTGAACGCTGATCAACCGCTAAGTCTCCAAGCGCAACGATCCCGACCAGATGATTTTGATCGACAATGGGAAGGCGGCGGATTTGGTGTTGGGCCATCAGATGTGACGCCTCTTCAAGACTCATTTCCGGGTTTCCGGATACAACTGTAGAGGACATCACGTGTGAAACAGGTGTTTGGCCGTCGCGGCCTTGAGCCGTTGTTCTCAATGCGATATCACGGTCTGTCAGCATTCCTTTTAATTCCCCTCCGTCAACGACGGGAATTGCTCCGACATTATGCTGGTGCATCAGCGCAGCCGCTTCCTGGATCGTTTGATTGGGAGAAACGGTAGCCACGTGGGTAGTCATTGATTGTTTGATTGAACTCATAGTAAAGCACCCCTTTCGACATTTATTATGCTCGGGGATTTGTCTCAATATAAAGGGAGTTAGAGGAAAGAAATTGTGGTATCATGTCAAGGAAGCAAAAAAAGAGCCTGTCAAAAGGCTCTTTATACCCGTCAGATCAGCCTTCTGCGACCGCAGACTTCTGATCCGGCCCCTGTCTCGAAATCATCATAGGTAAACGGAAAATTCATTCCGCATTCATTCAGCAAAGCGCAATTTTTATCAAACAGCGCCCGCTCTTTGACGTCATATACCGGGTGCGGCTTTGACAGCATGATATGTACCGTTTGCAGACAAGCCATTATTTGAAACGCTTCTTTTAAAGTTCCTTGGTAACGTTGGTTTTGTAATGATAATACGCCCCTTTTTTTAAAGCGCTGAATTTCCAGTTCGGAGAAATAAAGAGGAAAGACATTTTGAAACAATTCAGAGGAAAGCTCTTGTATCGCGCTTTCTTGTCCGTCAGTCGCTGCGTTCACAATTCTCACATCAATCACCTTTCTTGCCATGTGAATATCCTTAATCTTTATCAAGAATAGCATAGAAAAAAACGCGAAAGCTAAGGTAAGTGTTTCCTATTGAAACAGCCGCTTTCCGCTTGAAAAGGAGCTTTATGATATGAAACAAAATGACCGCGGTCTGGAACTCCTGATTACGGAAAAGCACGCCGGACAATGGCTGTTTTCAGTCCTGAAATCTGAATTCCAGGCGTCAAAACCCGTAATTACGGAATGGATGAACCAAGAAAGCATCCAGGTGAATCGAACATCACCGAAAAACAACATCATACTGAAAACCGGAGATCGCTTATTCATTGATCTTCAGGAAAAAACGGGTTCTTCGGTGACTCCGGAATACGGAGAGCCGGACATTTTATTTGAGGACAATCATATGCTGATTGCAAATAAGCCGGCGGGAATGCCGACTCATCCAAATGAAGAGGGTCAGACCGGCACCCTCAGCAACCTGATCGCTTACCATTTTCAAATCAACGGCGAGCAGGCGAAAGTGCGCCACGTTCACCGTCTTGACCGTGACACGTCAGGCGCGGTCGTTTTCGCGAAACACCGCCTGGCCCATGCAATCCTTGACCGTCAGCTCGAAACCAAAACATTAAAACGCACCTATATCGCCGTGGCGGAAGGAAAAGTGACGCCTAAAAAAGGCACGGTTGACTCGCCGATCGGCCGCGACAGGTCACATTCCGTCAGACGGCGCGTCTCACCCGGCGGACAAGCCGCCGTCACCCATTACAAAGTGAAAGGCTATCATCCCGGTGCGCAGCTTACATTGGCAGAGCTTGAACTGGAAACCGGGAGAACACATCAAATCAGGGTGCATATGGCAAGCATCGGCCATCCGTTAGCGGGCGATGCGCTGTACGGCGGAAGCAGGACGCTGTTTCACAGGCAGGCGCTTCACGCCAAAAAAGTCAGTGTCGTCCATCCGATCTCAGGAGAAGAAATCGTTGCCGAGGCGCAGATGCCGGCTGATCTGGCTCATTTTACTGAAACGTATTTTTCTTAAACCGGGTCGGCATATATAATATATCGTTTCGGCGCATTTCCAATGTAAGAAAACGGATAGCAAGTGGTCAGGATTAGTTCCTCCCGCTTGTGCTGAAGGGTGATGACAGATGTATCATCCCGGCTGACGATTTTTGTACGGCTGATTTTATAAGAAAACGTGCCGTAAGACAGAATCACGTTCAGTCTGTCTCCTTTTTTCAGTTCGCCGGTCCGGCGGAACACCGTGTCCCTGTGGCCGGATAACACAATTTGGCCGTGATCGCCCGGATAATAGCTGTCCTTATAATGTCCGACGCCTTTTGCTAAATCATCTGCGTCAGTCCCTTCGACGATCGGGAGCTCAGCGTCGATTTCAGGGATTTCTAAAATGCCGCTTGCCTCACCCGTTTCGGGGTGAAATTCTTTTTTGCGCTGTGTCAGCACAGCGCTTTTTGTTTTTTTCTTTTCCAAGACAGGTTCTGTTGCTTTTTTTGCTTCTTCAAGCGATTGGTTCGTTTTCATATGTGAATCAATGATCTTCCAGCTTCCGTAACATGTGATGATGATACCCACGATGATGACGAGAAGCGGAATATGTTTCAGTTTGTTCATCGTGTGCGGGTTCCCCTTTTCTTTCTGAAAAGCCAATATACGCCGGCACCCGTGATCACCAGTCCGGCCAATGCCGTCTGATGGCTGCCCGCTGAAGTATCAGGCAATGGGCGGCCTTTTTGTGTGCCGCTTTCAGTCTGTTCTGTGCTTTGTTCCGAATTTGCGGCAGACGCCGGACGGGATTCGGGAATTGGCTGCACTGTATCAGATGCTGTTTCTTCTGCGACAGGACGTTTAGGTTTTTTGGTTTGATCAGGCTGTACTGCTGCATCCGGTTTTTTAGCGGGTTTTTCCGCTTGAGGTTTTTCTCCTTTATCAGGCCTGGTGCCGCCCGGTGTTTCCCCGCTTCCCGGCTGATTGCCGGTGTCATCAGGTGTTTCGGCGGCTGATGCCGTGCGGATGCGGCCGTCGGTCTGATAAGAAATCGGTGCGGAAAAGCTTTTGACATAGTCTACTGTCGCTTCCAAATCCTCAGGCCCCGTCACCGGATTCTTGCCGAGTTTCCCGATCGGACCGTATTTTGCCCCCGCTGCCGTCGCCATAAATTGATTGACTGTTACTGTATATCCTTTTTCGGGCTGTATGTCTGTACCGTCCGCCATTTTCATATCAACCGCTTGTCCGGTTTCCGGGTTCCATGTATAGGAAAATCCGCTGATGCTGTAATCCGGTCCGTACACCGGAGAAATTTGCGCGTTAATGATCTCCCCCAAATCTTTTCCTTTGATTTCAAGCTTCGTCAGCACATTGCCGAACGGCTGTACATTATAAAGGTCTCCCCATGTGATCGTCCCTTTTTTTATGCCGTCCCGGATGCCTCCTCCATTCATAAGCGCAAAATCGGATTTCATCTTCGCTTTCATACCGTCGGCAATCAGATTTCCGAGCGCCGTGTCACCGTCATTTGAATACCCGCCCGTTATATCATGGGCCGCTTCCCCGATCGTTTCGCTGATAATCGGTTTCACTTTCTCTTCATATTTGCTTAATATGCCTGCCGCAGCCGGGTCAGGCTTGATTTTACTTTGATCGATATATTGGATTTCCGCTGATTTTTTCACGATATCCTTCGACTCTTTATCTAGTTCAAGATCGGCGATTCCGATTGCTTTTCCGTATTCAAATGCCTGCACGATCAGCTTGCCGTCGATTTCTCCGTTTACGACTTTATGATTGTGCGCGGCGAAAATCACATCAATCTCTGAGTCTGTTCCGCTTGCAAGCTTTGCGGATTCTCCCGTGATGGCTGAGCCATTTTGTTCAGCAGACATATGAGCGAGCACGGCGATTGCTTTAATTCCTTTTTTCTTCAAGTCAGCGGCAGCGTCATTGACAGCCTTTACCTCATCCGTAAACGTAATATTTTTAATTCCGTCCGGGATGACCATGCCTGCCGCCGATCTGGTTACAACCCCGATAAATGCGACCGGAATTCCGGAAACGTATTTAATTTCATACGGCGGCAGAAAGGACTCCCCTGACTTCAGTTTACAGTTGGCGCAGACGAGCGGGAAATTTTGGCCGTCATAACCGCTTGTCCCCTTACCGTCCGGATGATCTCCTCCATTGATGATCCGTTTAAGCTCATTCGTTCCTTCATCGAATTCGTGATTGCCGACAGTTCCGACATCAAAACCGATGTCTTCCATCAGTTCTACTGTCGGTTCATCCTGAAAAAGGGCTGACACGGGAGAGCTGCCCCCGATCATATCGCCCGCATGTACCACGAGGGCGTGTTCTTTCTCGGCTTTCGCCTTTTTAATGTACGCTGCGGCGTAGTCCATCCGCCCGAAAGTGCCATCCGGTTTACCGTCTCCGTTAAGGTCAAGCTCATATTGCTGATCAATTTTTCCGTGCAGATCATTCATGCTGATGATTCTGAGCGGGACACGGCCGGAGTCTTCAGTCTGCCGTTCTTTATACGCTTTATCCGTTCCAGCTTCATTCAGTGATCCTGCTTGTCCGATTGCTTCCGCATCTTTCACGCTGAACATCATAAAACAAACCGTCAGCAGACAGCACGAAAGACGCATACCCCTTATTTTCTTCATTCATTTCCCCCCTGTCTTCTAAGAAATACGTTAGCTTATTTTCTTAAAAATCACATCACTTTTTTGTAAAGATTGTCTTCGCTGGCGCAAAATAGTAAATAATCCCCACGTAACGAAACAGGTCTTGATGTATAACGGATCGGCTTTTTTCACATCTTAATGATGATTTGACATGAAGGAGGAAAACAACCAGTGGAACAGCAGCAGAATCAGCAGCAGCCGCCAGTAAATCAGGGGATCCCGGGTTCACCGCAAGTGAATCACGGAGGACATGAGCTTTTCGATATGCATGAAGTGCTGGCCGGAACAGTCGGTGTTTTGGATCAATTTATGATGCTCAGACAGTTTATACAGGATCAGCATCTGGCCGACATCCTTGACCGCCAGTATCAATTCATTCTGGGACTCTATAATCTGACGGCAGAATGCTTTAAGACCGGCCAAAAGCCTTCTCAGGAAACGTCGACATATATGATGAAGGAACAGAACCAGGCCGTCTACGGTATAAAACCGACTCAGCCGAAAAAACCGAATCAATCATTAAATGATGTCAAAGATCTCGGGATCAGCGGCCATATGCTCGGCCTGATTAAAGCTCAAGCTTCTCTCTTGACGATGAGCTCGCTTGAAATGACCAATCCCGTCACAAGAAGAGTGCTCTCCGCCCAAATTCAGCAATATGTCGAAATGGCGTTTGAAATCTTCTTATACCAAAATAAACACGGTTATTATCAGGTTCCTCAGCTCAATGCACAAGATATGCAGACCATGCTGAATTCATTTGCACCGGCCCAGGGACAGCCGCAAATGCCTCCGATTAAAGGACAAATGGGACAGCAGCAGCAAAACCTCCATTGATTAAAAAACGGCGTTGGAAACCTGACTCTCCAATGCCGTTTTCTTTTTTTCATATGCTTTTGTGAAATCATGTTCAAATCGTTTCAGGCTTTCTTTCGTAGCCGCTTCAAAGCCTTTTTCAAAATCCTGTGTTTCGGCGGTTTTGTTGATAATGGTTAAGATAATGCCTTCTCCGAATGTTTCGGTTAAGTCCTTTATCATATAGAAGCTTTGCAAATAGACATCTGTTTCATATTCCATACGCGATTTCTGCCATTTTCGGTCGGTCGTTAATTGATCAAACGGCACGACGGAAAATGCAATCGGATCAATGACTACATCATAATGCGCGACCCACTCGCTCAGCCCCTCATGAAACCAAAGCGGAAATACAGACGTATCCGTCCCCAATTGCCGCGTTTTTTGGTGAAACGCGTAGTGTGTATATTCATGTATAATCAATTGCTTATACATGAAAACGGCCAGCTCATCTTTTTTCAGAAGCTGTTTTTTCTCTTCAGGCAAAAGCCCCATCATCTGCTCCTGTTCTGAATAAAAACCGACTACATTTTTCAATCCTGAATATTGCTCCATTTCAGCTTCATCCGAAAAGAAAATGAGTTCAAGTGGCGCTGCACCTTTATAGCCGACAATGATTTGATTGATACGCTTTGCGTGGTCCAGCGTAAGCTTGGTCAGATCCAAGAGCGGCTTTTCATCCGCCGTATAGTAAATCGCTGTATGTTTGTAAATTTCTTTATTCATGTGTTCAGTCACTTGTTCCTTCGTCGGAACAGAGCGGCTGTTTTGGCCTGACAGGACGTACATCATACTTACTGAAACGGCTGAACTGACAGCCAATATGACAAGGACTCCGCACAGGATCAGAGTGAATGCCGCCCGTTTCCCCATGCCGTCACGCAAACAAGCTCCCCTCCCCGATCCTTTCATTTTCATCTCATTCTTTACTTTATGCTCAGGAGCGCTGGGTCGTGACGGCAGATAAAATAAAAAAGCCGCAGCAAATGCGGCTTTTCCATTCAGTTATTTATTGGGGTTTGGGAATACACGCTGCACCATTTGGCCGAATTCATCAAACAGACCGGATACAGGATGTCCGTTTTGGATTCGTTTTCCGTAGCCTTGCATGCGTTCAACGAAGTCCGGGTTCGCTGATACATATACAGTCCGGACATGTTTATCGGCTGATTTCACCTTATCGGTAATCTTATTTTTCAAATGGTTGGCGATGGCGCCTTTTTGCCCGTTTGTCAAAACAACGGCAACATATGCGCTGTTTCCGGCAACGATCACAGTCGCATTTTTAACCTCTTTTAAATCAGTCACCTTGTCGGCGGCTTTATCAGCCACTCTCAGGTTACGATTGTCATTGTGATCGGTGTTTTGGTTATGACGGTTCACTGTATTCATATTTGTCGCACCGTCGTTAGGCGTGTTGCGGTAATTTACATTCTGGGTGCGGTTGTCATTTCGTTTTCCTTCTCCTTGGTTCCCCATACTGCACCCTGCGGTAATCAGCATCGGCAGAAGAAGGGCAGAGATAACTGCTTGTTTTTTTATCATGTGAATTCCTCCTTTCTCACTTTACGTATAGGTTTTTCTATTCGGCGGGATTTATGCACGCCGTTTGCATTCTGAACGGTTTGGATAAATATCAGAAGGAAAGGGAAAGGTAAGCGTAATCAATTGAATGAGGAGGGATTTAACTTGTTCAGAAAAAAAAGCGGTATCAGCCCGACAGCGCTGCTGATCGGATCATCGATTCTGATTGCAGCTTTATCACCCGAAATCCGCCGGAAAATCTCCGGAATGGTTTCAGGCAGAATGCAGCATAAAGATGGCACACACTCCATGCAGCCTGCTGACCTGATTCAACAGGCTTTCGGCGGGGAATCCGGCGGACAGCAGCACGCAGACAAAGCCCGGCATTCACAAACCGGCTCATTGCAGCCTGCCGAGCTGATCAAACAGGCTTTCGGCGGCGAATCCGGCGGACAGCAGCACACGGACAAAGCCCGGCATTCACAAACCGGCTCATTGCAGCCTGCCGACCTGATTAAACAGGCTTTCGGCGACGAATCCGGCGGACAGCAGCATGAGCAGACTTCCCGCAATCACTCCGGCTCATCCCATACGGACAGACAGGCAGACCGCAGCCGCAGTAAAGAAACTTCGCCGAAGCCTCACTATACCGAGCCGATTCACTTCGAAGAAAGCGCGGTAAATGTTTTAAATGACAGCACCGTGATGAATATGCTGGAAGAAATTGAACCCGGAAATCATTAGAAACGAAAAAAAATCCTTCATTCGTTCAACGATGAAGGATTTTTCGTTTTAGCGCTATCTGCTTTTTTATTAAGCTTCTTCAGTTTCAATGACGATTGTGGAATCATTGTACACCGCGGTATCGGTTTCCTTCGTCATTTTACTTGTTAACAGCCCTGCGGTCATACTGCCGCTGACATTTAAGGCGGTGCGCCCCATGTCAATTAACGGCTCAATTGAAATGAGCAGTCCGGCAAGCGCGACAGGCATGTTCAAAGCGGATAGGACGAGCAGAGCCGCAAATGTCGCCCCGCCTCCCACGCCTGCTACACCGAATGAACTGATTGCCACGATGGCGATGACGGAAATGATAAATCCCGGTTCAAACGGGTTTTGCCCTACTGTCGGCGCAATCATCATCGCGAGCATCGCCGGGTAAATGCCGGCACAGCCGTTTTGACCGATCGATAAGCCGAATGAACCGGCGAAGTTCGCAATTCCTTCAGGGACGCCCATGCTTTTTTGTGTTTTAATATTGAGCGGCAAAGCCCCTGCGCTTGAGCGGGACGTAAACGCAAACACCATGACAGGAAATGCTTTTTTCACGTATGTGATCGGATTTAAACCGCTGAACGTAATCAGCAGCAAGTGAATGATAAACATGACGATAAGCGCGGCGTATGAAGCGATCACAAACATCCCCAGTTTCGCAATGCTGTCGATGTCGCTTGTCGCGATCGTCTTTGTCATAATCGCCAATACCCCGTAAGGCGTCAGTCTTAAAATTAATGTCACGACGCGCATAATAATCGCGTATACCGCATCGACAATTCCGCTGAAAGTCGCAGCGTGCTCCGGCTGCTTCCGTTTCACGCCAAGAAAAGCGATGCCGAGGAAAGCGGCGAAAATAACGACTCCGATGGTGGAAGTCGGTCTGGCCCCCGTGAAATCAAGAAACGGATTTCCCGGCAGAAGCTCAACGATTTGCTGAGGCAGCGTTTTGGCCGTCATATCCTCAGATTTTTGCTGCAGCTCCTGGCCTCTTGATAACTCGGTGCTTCCCTGGTCGATATGAACGGCTTTCAGATCAAAGGATAGCGCGGAAGCAATTCCGACTGCCGCAGCAATTGCTGTCGTAGCGATCAAAATTCCGATGATCAGTCCGCTGATTTTCCCGATGTTATGGGTCAGTTTCAGCTTCGTAAATGCGCCGAGAATAGAAATAAAGACTAGCGGCATGACGATCATCTGAAGCAATTTGACATAACCGCCGCCGGCAATATTAAACCAATCGGCCGTTTGTGTCACGATATGTGAAGCCGGCCCGTAAATCAATTGCAGTGCAAAACCGAATACAATGCCTAGTCCGAGCGCGGTAAAGACACGTTTAGAAAAGGAAACGTGTTTCTTTTGCATGACAAACAGACCTGCTATAAGCAAAAGCATAATGAAAACATGTAAGACTATAAATAAATTCTCCAAAACAGGTAAACACTCCCTTGCTCATTATCCTTTAACACTATATTATATGAATTCCGATCGGTCAAGTAAGGATTGACAAAATATGTATTTTTATAGACTTTTCTCTTTTCTTTCCACCCTTTCTCTAGTAACTTATATAAGGGTGATTGTTATGCTGAAGGAACTGTTTCTTAATTTAACGATTTTAATTACATTTAATTATCTCTTCACCCTTCTTTTTAAAGAGTCGCTTTCGTATAAAGAAGACCGTCTGATCTTTCAATTACTGAAGGGGACGGTCTGCGGGCTTTTAGGGGTTTTTCTGATTGCTTTCGGCTTTTCTTACTCCGATTCCATCATTGATCTCAGAAATATCCCCATTATCATCGCCGCTCTTTACGGAGGCTGGGTGTCTACGGCAGCCGCCTTTGCGATTATCGTCGCAGGCCGTATCTTGATCAATTTCAATACAAGCGCCATTTTTTCCATCGCCGCCGTCGGGGTTATTGCGATACTTTCTGCGGCCGTCCTCAGAGGAAAAAAGCCGGATCACAAAATGGCGTTCGTTATGCTGCTTTTTTCAAATGTTATTTTCACCCTGACGCTGCTGTTTCTTATGCCTGAACAGCCTGCCGGGGCCCTCGTTTATTATTGGCTTATTTCCACCTTGGGCGGAATGCTGTCGCTGTATATCATCAAACACGAAGCCGATGCCCGCCTTTTGTTCAAGCAATACAAGTTTCAAGCGAATTATGATTTTCTGACGGGGATTTTTAATAAGAGAAAATTCGAGGAAGTCTCGCGCGTTCTGTACGATCGGGCGTCTCAATCCCCCTCGTCTCAGCTCGCGCTTATTTATTTGGATATTGATCACTTTAAGCAGATCAATGATCAATACGGCCATTATGAAGGGGATCGAGTACTGAAAGAACTGGGGACGCGTCTGAGGTTCTTACTCAGCAGTTCTGACCCGTCAGCCCGCATCGGCGGCGAAGAATTTGCCGTGCTTATGCCCAATTGCACGTATACAAAAGGGCTTCACCTCGCAGAAGAAATCAGGCACACGATTGACGCGAACCCGATTCTGCTGACGAGCGGAGATACAATTCCCGTGACCGTTTCCCTCGGCATCGCGCATTATCCGACAAATACATCGGATCCTCAGACATTGCCCCTGATCGCGGACCGGATGCTTTACAAAGCGAAAACATCAGGGCGCAATCAAGTGTGCAGCACTGAAAAAAAAGAATGATCGCCCGAAGAGGAAATCATTCTTTCTTTTCAGTGAGAAAGCCGCCTTTCAGGAAAACAGGAATCAGGCTGCCCTCATATTCTTTTTCAATAAACGCCGCGGTATCATCTGATTGATACAAAGACAGGAGTTTTTGCATCCGTTCATCATCTTTATCCTCAGCCCTGACGGCGATCAGATGAATATACGCTTCCTTCATTTGCGCCGATCGGATCAGCGCGTCCTTCTCCGCATGAAATCCTGCTCTTTTCGCCTCGCTTTGACTGAGAACTGCTGCGTCAGCATGTTCCGCCGCCTGATATGCGTTCTTTTTTGTTTCCGTTTTTAAGGTCAGATGCTTCGGGTTGTCCTTGATCATATCAGTTGAACCCGTACCGGTGAATCCCTTTTTCAATGTCATCAGTCCGGCCTCCTGCATGAGAAAAAGCGCCCTGCCGAAGGCCGCCGCTTCATCAGGCACGACAATGACCGCTCCGTCCGGTATATCCTTCAGCCGTTTATATTGCTTGGAATACACCCCCAGCGATGCCGCATATGTCGTTCCTAAAGGAGCCAGCTTCTTTTTCACATGAGGCGGCAAAGATTGAAAATAAGAAACGGATTGAAACGCATTGGCGTCGAGATCCCCGCCGGCAAGCGCCAAATCGGCCTCGGCATAATCCGAAAACGTTACCAAAGAAAGCTGCAATCCTTCCTCACCGGCTTTTTTCGCGACAAACTCCCAGATCGATTGATCAGATTCATTGATTCCGATAGTAATTGTCCGGTTCCCGTCAGGATAATGGCATAAAGTAAGTGATATGATCAAAATGAAAAGAAACAGACTGTTTATAAGCCGCAGGTTCAAGTTGACCTACTCCCTATCTATTTTTATGTACAGAGGCTGCACCATGGTATTCGGGCTCATGATTACATACAATACCGATTTAAAAAAGGGTTGTCAATTGCTTCCTTAAGAGGCTGTAAAGCGGTTTTTATCAGCTGAAAATGGGCTGTTCTAGTCCCAAATCAGATTTCCGTATCAGAGCGTTCTCCTCTTAAAACATGTTATTTCGAAAAAAGTTACATTTAGCAGTTGTTTTTTCTTCGAATTACTGGTAGAGTAAAGGTAATTATTTTTGTTCGAACTATCTTTAAGAAGAAAGTTTTGTAAGAGTTTTCGTCTTGGAAGTTTGTTTTAGAGCAAGAATAGTGAATTTAAGCGTTATGTCGCTTTAGGAGGAAATTTCATGTTAGAAGGTAAAGTAAAATGGTTCAACTCTGAAAAAGGATTCGGATTCATCGAAGTAGAAGGTCAAGACGATGTATTCGTTCACTTCTCTGCTATTCAAGGCGAAGGCTTCAAAACTTTAGAAGAAGGCCAATCTGTTTCTTTCGAAATCGTTGAAGGAAACCGCGGACCACAAGCTGCTAACGTAACAAAAGCATAAATTGTTTTAAAAAACCTGCCGGTTTACGCCGGCAGGTTTTTTTTCATCTAAAACGAAAAGCTGTTTTGCAAAGGCAAAACAGCTTTTTTATATCAGGTGGCAATATCGCGTTTTAAGAAGACGCCGAATGCGAGCGCCAGAAAAATAACGAAGTAAATCACAAGCATCACAACCGAAAATGTCATCGTCATCCCCTCTACTAAAGGAGTCCCGTTCATATATTGCGACAAATCCGTGTTCGCAAATAAAATATATTTGGTCCATTCAAATTTCGCAGCAAGAAATACCGTGGCCGTGTTCCCCATAACCAATAGAAAAATAGAAAATCCGACCGCTAATGAGCTGTTCCGGAATACCGCAGACAGCATAAACGCCATCGTCGCAAGCATAAAAGCGGAGACAGATTCATAGACATATGTTTTAGCGAGGAAAGCGATGATATTTTGCTCAAAAACATGGCCGTCTTTGTATACGAGATGAACATCAGCCGCAGTATCTCCGCCTGTCCCGAAAAAGACCAATCCCAGCAGAGCGGAGCCGGCAAATAAAATCACAAGCATCAACAGTCCGAACAGCAGCACCGTCATATATTTAGATAACAAAATCTGAAAACGGCTGAGCGGACGGATAGCCAGCAGCTTGATCGTCCCCCAGTTGAACTCATTCGCCACGATGCCTGCGGCAATGATAATCGTAAACAGCCCGGTCAAAACAGTCATCATCGAAGAATCAGCTACGTATGACCACACTGTGTCCCCTGTATCCTCGGGGATGTTATGGTCCATACGGTATTGATTTATCGCGACATTCTGTTTCAGGTTATCAATGAGAGTCTGATTTCCGGTTTCCTTCATCTGCTGTTTCATTTCTTTGTTTTCAGCCTGGAGCTCCTGTTTCCAATTCGGATTGGCTTCGCTGGAGGTGAAATGGTTTGACAGAAGCGCAAAACCGATCATCGAAACGCCTAAAATTACAATCATAGCCCACGTGCCGACGCGGCTGAAAATTTTTATCCATTCATTATAGATCAGCTTAAACATATTGAACCTCCTCTTTCGTCCCGCCGGTAATCTCCAAGAAACGGTCTTCCAAAGATTTTGTCATGATTTTCACTTCATATAAGCGGATGTTTTCACGGACGAGCAGTGATATCACATCAGGCACTTCCTGTTTTGACAGCTTGATTTCAATGCCGTCTGTCTTCTTCATACAGTCAAACTGACTCAGAACGGCAAGAGCCTCTTCTCTTTGTTCAATATGGAAGAAGTATGTATCTTTATCCTCTTTTCCTTCATCCCTTACTTTTTGAATATCGACAAGCTCCCCTTTTTGCAAAATGCCGATTCGGTCGCACATTAACTCCATTTCTGACAGCAGATGGCTTGAGACGATGACAGCCATTCCTTTTTCACGTGTCAGCTTTTTCAGATGGTCCCTGATTTCCCTGATGCCCGCGGGATCAAGGCCGTTTGTCGGTTCATCCAGAATCAGCACCTTAGGATTATGCAGCAGGCTTTGGGCGAGGCCGAGACGCTGTCTCATTCCGAGAGAGTAGGTTTTTACTTTGTCATGTATTCTGTCCTGCAACCCGACGAGCTCGATGACCTCATCTATTTTTTCTTTCGTAACGCCTTTTACCATCCTTGCGTACTGCTGTAAATTTTTATAGCCGCTCAGGAATTTGTACAGCTCCGGGTTTTCCACGATGGCCCCGACGTGCCTGACCGCTTTTGCATAGTTTTTCGTAATAGATTCCCCGCAGATTACGATGTCTCCCTGAGACAGTTTCATTAATCCGACCATCATTCTGATCGTAGTGGTTTTCCCCGCTCCGTTCGGCCCTAAAAATCCAAACACTTCGCCCGCCCGGACGGAGAAGCTCAGATCATGAATAATCGTTCGTCCTTTTATCATTTTCTTTACCTGTTGCAGTTCTAATACCGTTTCCAATTAGAATCCCCCTTCTATTTCGTGCGCCTGCATGACGCTTCTGTACCATTGCAGCACGGACATTCCTTCCTGTTCCCGAATTTCTTCGACCTCGCGCCGTTCAGCGATTTCCCCTTTTATGAAAACCATCACTTCGTCTAACAGCGTCTCAATCTCGCCGATCTCATGTGTGGCGATGACGACGATCTGACTGTCAAAATCAATATAAGATACGAGACTGTTGACAATCGACTCTCTGACCGCCGGATCAAGACCTGAAAACGGCTCATCCAGCAGAATGACGGATGCTTTTCTCGACAGGGCCAAAACGATTTTCAGCCTGCCCCGGCTGCCTTTGGACAGCTCTTTTATCTTCTGCTTCGCTGAAAGATTCATTTCCGTTAATAGGTTATGTGCTTTTTCCAGCTGAAAATCCGGGAATTGCGAATGATAAAATGTGAGCATATCACCGACGGTCGTCCGGGCGGAAAACATATCATGTTCGGTTAAATAAGCCGTACGAAACAGCATGTTCCTGCTTACTGCGCAGTCTCCCATCCGGACGGCGCCCGATGTCGGGAACGCAAGCCCGGCAAGCATTTTAAGCGTTGTTGATTTACCGCTTCCGTTCGGCCCTAAAATTCCGTAGATTTTACCCGGAGACAATGAAAATGATACATCGCTGACCGCGAGCCTGCGGCCGTATTTTTTTGTTACGCGTTCAAAATCAAGCTTCATCGTTTGCTTCCTCCGCATATCGTTTGATCCCGTCGAGCATTTCCTCAGGAGATAACCCCAGCTCCGCCATTTCCTGAATAAAGCGTTTGAAAACGTCTTTTGTCAGCCTGTCTTTCAGCTCCGCTTTCAGATCGGATCTTTCCGCTATAAAGGTTCCCTGTCCTCTTCTCGTCTCCACGATCCCCAGCCTTTCCATTTCACTGTACGTTCTTTGTATCGTGTTCGGGTTCACTTTCATCTGTACGGCCATCTCCCTTACGGACGGCAGTTTGTCCCCCGGTGAAAGCTCACTTCGGATCAGCCGGTAATATACACGATCGGCAATCTGCAGATAAATCGGCTTGGATGACTGAAATTCATTCTCCATCACTACACCTCAACCTTTCGATTCAGCAGCATAGAGGCCAGCGCGAGACAGAGCGCCGCAAGCACGATCACTGCCAGGAAACTGAAAAGCGAAATGTGGACGGCTTTCAGCTCCATCGTCCATCCAGTCAATTTTGTATAATGAAAATGAGAATCCGCATACACTTTTACCGGCCATATATCATGTTGAGATGAAGTGAAAGGCGTAATGATTTTATCGTCAATATAGGTCCAGACAAACACAAGCACGATGCAGATCACCCAACGGAGGACGGGAACATGTTTTAATGAGTGAAAAACAGTCCAAAATACGGCCACGATCACAGATAAGTACGCTGAACTGATCAGCAGGTAAGCATTCAGTCCGGTTAATGTGCCGGCCAGGGGAATGGTGTGTTCCAGCGCTCCTTTTGCAGAAAGCATCCGGTACATCCAAATGCCGTAGCCGGTCAGCGCCAGCTGCCCGATCAACTGATACAGCAGTGAGGCCGTCAACTTGGAAGCCAGCAGATAAAATCCTCCATTCGGATTGTAAAGCCACAGCTGGTTTTTTCCTTCTTTATGAAGGTGATAGTACATAAACAGCGGCGCTACAAGAAATTGAAAAAACCCCATTGCCGCAAAAAAGCCGAAAATGACGAGCGGTTCTTTCTGACGGGCAGCGATGACGTGGGCTGCAAACGCCCAGCAAATCATGCCGCAAAGCCACACCGCGAGCCAAATCCATGAAACCTTCGCATCTTTTTTCAGCAAACCTAAAAACGATGTCATTCTTTCTCTCTCCATTCGGATCAAGTGTATGAGTAACATAGTACACTAGATCATCGTGTATTACAATATCTTCAATAAAAAAAAGGCAAATCCGCTATTACGCGGATTTGCCTTTTCAATTACTTCTTTTTGTTTTTTAAGGAGAGCAGCGCATCACGATAGCTGCTATCCTGCATTTTGCCGCCGCTATCAGGATCGTTTGGTTCCTGATCCGTCTCAGAAGTCTTAAACTTCTGAAGCGCCTGACGGTACACATCATCGCCCATTGTATTCTTTTTCTCACGGGGAGATTCAGATTTTACAACGACGGGAGCATGCTCGGCTGAGCGCTCCTCGGCCGGATCATGCTTTTCCGGCTGTTCGGCTGTAGTGCCGATCGCTTCTCTCTTTTCTTCTTTGACATCCTGTCCTGCAGAAGTGCTGCGGACATTGAATGTGATAAGAAGTGCAATCACAATGACAGCAGCAATAACCGCTATAATAATGGCCATATAACCCTCTCCTTACTGTCGTCCGGCAGTTAGATTACCTGTGACTTGGCTGACACGTCTGCCAAGCGCACGGCCTAATTGAAGGCCTTCTTCCGTCATCAGCACATCGCTGTCAACCGGGCATGTGACGCCCGCGCCGTAGTAAGAGCCGTACAGCGCGTTTTCAGGAACGTTGCCGGGAAGTCCGACAACAATCATGCCTTGGTGAAACATAGGAGTGATCAGATTGTGCATTGTCATTTCTAATCCGCCATGTGTTGTCGCCGTCGTACAGAATACGGCGCCGACTTTATCAATCAGCTCGCCTTCAGCCCACAGATAGCCGAGTCTGTCGATCCACGCTTTTAAGCCTGAACTGATGGTGCCAAAGTGTCCCGGGCATCCCCAGATAATGGCATCCATGTCTTTCAGCTTGCGGATGTCCGCTTGATCGACATGGTCGATCAGGACTTCAGCCTCAGCGTTTTCTCGTGCTCCTTCGGCAATGGCTTCAGCAAGGTGTTTTGTATGTTCGCCTTCACTATCGTACACTACGTAAATTTTCATTCAGGAAACCTCCCATTTCAGATGATTAAGATTCCTTCACTTCTTTAGGGGCCGGAAGCAATGACAGCTCCTCTTTTTTCTTCGCCCGCTGTTTGTCTTTCCGTACGTCACGCAAGAACAGGCTCAGGACTACGCCGATAACCGCAAAGATCGTCGCCCACATAAACGCGTCATTAATCCCCATAACGTTGGAATTAAGTGAAGCTGTTTTGTAGAGATATGAATAAACGGTTTGTTTCGCCGCATCAAGCGACATGTTCATGTTGACCATTAAATTCGAAACCGCGCTTTGGAACGACTGCATGAAGCTCGGATCAGCCGTGCTCGTTTTATCCGCAATCTGCGAATAGTGCATTGTCGTACGGTTCGTATAAATCGTTGTGATCAAACTTGTTCCGATTGATCCGCTGATCTGGCGGAGCGTGTTGCTCATCGCCGTGCCGTGGCTGTTCAACCGTGCCGGAAGCTGGTTCATTCCGGCTGTCATAACAGGCATCATTAACAGTGACATACCGAATGCGCGGATGGCATAGACAAGCATAATGTGCGTGTAAGGTGTGTCAATTGTCAATTTTGTGTACTGGAATGTCGTTGCGACCGTGATGACCAGCCCGATAATCGCAAGCGGTCTCGGACCGATTTTGTCAAACAGAATACCGGAAATCGGCGACATGATCAGCATGACAATCGCGCCCGGCAATAGCAAGAGACCCGATTGCAGCGCCGTAAAGCCGACTAAGTTCTGCAGGTAAATCGGAAGCAGGAACATTCCTGTGTAAAGCGCAACGGTAATAATGATGTTAATCACACTGGAAAGTGAGAAAATATCATATTTAAATACCCGGAAGTCGAGCATCGGTTTTTCAGAGCGCAATTGCTGAATGACAAACGCGGCAATCGCGATGACACCGACGATGACGGTAGACAGCACGATCGGATCTCCCCAGCCGTCGCTGCCCGCTTCACTGACTCCGTAAAGCAATGAAGCAAATCCGACAATGGATAGAATCGCACCCAAGCTGTCGAGTTTGATTTTTTGCGGTTCCACCAAGTTCTTAAAGAGGAAAAACGCTATGATAATAACGATTGCCCCGATCGGAACAAGGCCGTAGAACATAATGCGCCATGTGTAATGCTCGATGATCCAGCCGGAAAGAGTCGGTCCGACCGCCGGAGCAAACATCATCGCAAGACCGAAAATCCCCATTCCTTTCCCCCTGCTTTCAGGCGGGAAGATAAGCAGAATGGTTGTCATGACCAGCGGCTGCAGGATACCGCCGCCGACCGCCTGAATTAACCGGCCGATCAGCATGGTTGAGAAGTTAGGCGCGATTCCGCAGACTAACGTTCCCGCTGTAAAACAGAACATGGCTACGAGAAAGAGGCTTCTCTGTCCGAACCGGGTAATTAAGAACGCAGATAACGGAATCAAAACACCGTTGACCAGCATGTATCCGGTCGTAAGCCACTGAATCGTCGTCGCACTCACACCGAACTCGGTCATTAAGTGCGGCATCGCCACGTTAAGAAGCGTTTGGTTCAAGATCGCCAGGAATAACCCGGCCATAAGCACAATAAGCAATGTTTTAGGACTTTTTACTTGATTATCTGATTTAGCCACCTAAGACAACCTCCCTTCATGGTTTGATGACTGATCTGTATTATTCAGAGATTTTTACAGATGCGTTCATACCAGGAAGCACCTTGTCAGATGGGTTGCTGAGTGAAATTTTAACAGGAACTTTTTGCGTTACTTTTGTGTAGTTGCCGCTTGAGTTTGAAGAAGGCAGCATATCAAATGTTGAATTTGTCGCATAACCGATTTCTTCTACTGTTCCGTCAAATGTTGTATTAGGGTCGCCGTCAACAATTACGTCTACTTTGTTTCCTACTTCAATGTCTCTAATGTCTGTTTCTTTAATGTTTGCAGTGATGTAAAGGTGTTTCATGTCAATTTCTTGGGCAATTGTCGTACCGGCTTGCACCATTTGGCCGTTTTTCACTTCGTTTTTCACGATTGTTCCATCCATGATGGCTTTTACGTCAGCATTTTGCTGTCCTTTGATTTTTGCAACAACGTCGTTTTTGCTTACTTCTTTCCCCTCATCAAGGTTCCAGTCAGTTACTTTACCCGCAGCAGGAGCTGTGATAGCAGCCATGTCGCCGGCAACTTTTGCTTCATCGGTTTTTACATAGTGTGTGCTTTGATAATAGTAGTAAGCACCTCCGCCTATAATTGCAAGAACAACAATCAAACCGATAATGTTGGTCAGAATTAAACGTCCTCTGTTCATTTTGTTTTCTCCTTTCGTTTCTTCCTCTATCATTTTGTGGAATGATGATAAAAATATGTGGGGATTTTTTTATTTTCCGTTTTTCACTGCACAGCCGTTTGCAAGCTTCGTTAAACTTTCCGCAAGCTTGCGCAGGTACTGCAGTTCAGCGGTATTGAGCTGCCGGTATAAGACCGCCGCTTTTTCGGCATATTGAACAGCAGCTTTCTTTAGAAGTTCTTCCCCCTCTTCGGTTAACTGAATCATAACAACACGCCGGTCGTCGTGATAGTCGCTCCGAACCATTAGGCGGCGCTTATACAGAATATCGGTCATTCTCGTGACAGACGCCGGTTTCAGATCAAGCGACAAAGCCAGCCTTGAAAGCTGCGTGCTTTTGCTCTTATGTATTTTGAACATCAGCAGATACTGCAGCACTGTAATATCAAAAGGTTCAAGCACTGTCTCCAGAATCATTTTCTGCTTTTTGTAAATCGATCTGGAAGTATCAAACAGTTGTTCAAAACTGAGCAAAGCGAGCTCTGATTCAATCACCGTTTTTTCACCTCATTCCCTTAATAATAGTTCACAAGATAAAATATTAATAAATGAAAGAAGATTTGTAAAGAGAAAAGTTTCATTTTTTAAGGATTTTTTTTATGCCGTTTTTTCTCTTTATTTTTAATTTAAAAAAGCCGGGCGAAGAACCGCGGCCCACGATTCTTCACTCGGCTTTATATTTAATACGATGCTTTGCTTACACCGTCTTCCTCATTTTTAAAAAAGCTTTTCAGCGCTTGAAATACGTCTGATTTCTGTTTCAGGATGTAGTATTTAAATTTATCATCTTTGACATTTTTATAGGCGGACATGAGGGTGGAGTGCCTGTTATATTGATTGACCTCACCGTAACAGAACAGATTCGATTTTTTCATGATGTCATTGACGAGCTTTACGCACCGGGCGTTATCCGAAGTCAGGTTATCTCCGTCTGAAAAATGAAACGGATAGATGTTGTAGCGGGCGGGGTCATATTTTTCATCAATTAATTCAAGAGACTTCCGGTAAACGGAGGAACAGATGGTGCCCCCGCTCTCGCCTTTCGAGAAAAAATCTTCTTCGGACACAACCTTCGCTTCCGTATGGTGGGCGATAAATTCGATATCAACCGTTTCATACTTTGTCCGTAAAAATCGTGTCATCCAAAAAAAGAAGCTCCTCGCCATATACTTTTCCCATACGCCCATCGAACCGCTTGTATCCATCATGGCTAAAACGACAGCTTTCGATTCCGGCTTCGTCACATCATTCCATGTTTTGTATTTCAGATCTTCCGGATAAATAGGGTAAAACGAGGGCTTGCCTGTCATAGCGTTTCGTTTATAGGCCGACAGCATCGTCCTTTTCTTATCGATATTCCCTGTCAGCCCGGTTTTCCGGATATCATTGAACTCGATATCGGTATGGACGATATTGTCCCTTTCCTTTTGCTGCAGATTCGGCAGTTCTAATTCCTGAAACAGCGCTTCTTCCAGATCCATCAATGAAACTTCCGCTTCATAATAATCCTCGCCTGCCTGATCGCCTGCTCCCTGGCCTTTTCCGGCACCCTGCTTTTTATCTGCGCCGTCTCTTGCGACGACATCGCCGACTTCGCTGTCGCCGTCGCCTTGGCCGACATGTTTATTTTTATCATAGTTATAACGGATTTTATATTCATCAAGCGAACGAATCGGGATTTTCACGACATCTTTTCCGTTGGACATAATAATGCTTTCCTCAGTGACAAGATCCGGAAGGTTGTTTTTTATCGCTTCCTGTACTTTCTTTTGGTGGCGCTGCTGGTCGTCAAAGCCTTTGCGATGGAGGGACCAGTCTTCCTCTGAAATCAAAAAATTTCCGCTGTCATTACGGGACATGAATTCCCCTCCTTAACCGTTATGGTCGTTTTACATGTGTATTCCGGCTTGGTCCTGTTTATGAAACAAGTCCGGCGAAAAGATTTATTTTCATCTTATGCCGGACGGACTCTCCAATTGACAAACAATTGCGAAAAACAGCCAAAAGAACCCGTCCTTTTACAGACGGGCCTCTCAATGAAATCAAACATCAGCGGTTTAACAAGCTTCCGACATACCTCAGCAGTTCATTAGCGCTAGTCGAATTATAACCGTGTTCATCTATTAACCTTGCAACAACTTCATTGACCTTTTTAAGCTGCTGTTCATCCGGCGTTTTGGTTGAGGTCGTAATTTTCACCACATCTTTTAAGTCTGCGAACAGCTTTTTCTGAATCGCTTCGCGGAGTCTTTCGTGCGAATTATAGTCAAAGCGTTTTCCTTTTCTTGCATAGGCGGATATGCGGATTAAAATTTCTTCGCGGAACGCTTTTTTCGCGTTTTCTGAAATGCCGATCTGCTCTTCAATGGATCTCATCAGTTTTTCGTCAGGATTCATTTCTTCTCCCGTCAGCGGATCGCGGAGCTTATTTTTATTGCAGTACGCTTCCACATTATCTAAATAATTGTCCATGAGAGTTTTAGCGGATTCTTCATATGAATAGACGAACGCCTTCTGCACTTCTTTTTTGGCGATGTCATCGTACTCTTTCCTGGCGGCGGAAATAAAATTCATATACCGCTCTTTGTCCTCGGCGGAGATCGACGGATGCTGGTCAAGTCCTTCTTTTAAGGAACGCAGCACGTCAAGCGAATTGATCGATTCCATATTTTTTCGGATAATCGTTGAGGAAATGCGGTTGATGACATAGCGCGGGTCAATTCCGCTCATTCCTTCATCGTGGAATTCCTTCTTCATATCCTCCAGATCAACGGAATTGTAACCTTCAACGCTTTCTCCGTCATAGAGCCTCATTTTTTTGACGAGATCAATATCAGAGCGGTTCGGTTCCTTCAGCCTGGTCAAAATAGAAAACATCGCGGCCACTTTTAATGTATGGGGGGCGATGTGTACGTCAGAAACATCACTTTCAGAAATCATTTTTTCATAAATCCGTTCTTCCTCTGACACCTTTAAATTATAAGGAACAGGCATCACGATGATCCTGGAGTGAAGGGCTTCATTTTTCTTATTGGCAATAAACGAGCGGTACTCCGTTTCGTTCGTATGCGCAACAACCAATTCGTCGGCTGAGATGAGCGCAAACCGTCCGGCTTTGAAATTCCCTTCCTGCGTGAGTGACAGAAGGTGCCACAGAAATTTTTCATCGCATTTCAGCATTTCCTGAAACTCCATCATTCCGCGGTTCGCTTTATTTAATTCACCGTCAAACCGATAAGCGCGCGGATCTGATTCTGAGCCGTATTCGGCAATTGTTGAAAAATCAATACTCCCCGTCAAGTCGGCGATATCCTGTGATTTCGGATCAGACGGGCTGAAGGTTCCGATTCCGGTACGTTTATCCTCCGAGAAGAAAATACGTTCAACCTTTACATCCTCAATTCTGCCGCCGTATTCTTCTTCAAGCCGCATGACATTAAGCGGAGAAAGGCTGCCCTCAATTCTGATGCCGTATTCTCTGTAGAAGTCGTCGCGCAGATGATGGGGAATGAGATGGAGAGGATCTTCATGCATCGGGCAGCCTTTAATGGCGTAAACAGCGCCGTTGTCTGTCAATGAGTAGGCTTCAAGCCCTTTTTTCAGCATGGTGACAAGAGTTGACTTTCCGCCGCTGACGGGTCCCATCAATAGTAAAATCCGTTTTCTTACATCGAGCCGCTTGGCAGCCGGGTGAAAGTATTCCTCCACGAGCCGTTCCAGAGATTCCTCAAGGCCGAACAGCTCCCGCGAGAAAAAGCTGTATGTCTTTTTACCGTCATCCTCCTCGATTCCGCTGTCTTTTATCATATTAAAAACGCGAGAATGAGCAGACTGCGCGACCAATGGATTTTCTTTTATGATCTCCAAATAATCAGCGAACGTCCCTTCCCATTTGAGACGCTGCTCTTCCTCTCTGTACTTTTCAATTTTCTTTAATATATCCATAAGAACCTCCTCTATCATGGTTAATGCACTAGAAATAAGGTACTTTGTTACAATCTATGCGGTGACGTGATAATACATGCTTTTCGTTTCTTAAAAATAAAGACGTTATAAGGCCGTCATTGACAAGGGTCCGGTGCACCGTTCATAATGAAAGAAATACAGTTTCATCCAGACTCGGACATCAAATGGAAAAGCAAAGAGGAGGAGAAATGATGAAAACGATCATTTTACTTGGGGTCATTCTCACTTTTTTAGTATCCATTTTTACGGCGGGTTACGACAGCAAACCTGAAAACAAATAACGGAAAAAGGGTGCTCTTCATAAAGAGCACCCTTTCCTGCACAACATAACAATGTTTCATATTTGAATATGTTCTTGGACAGTTGATTTTTCATGAGATTTGCAGCTTGTTTGATACTCGATTTTTCCGATTTTGCAGCCCGGGCCGATTTCCACATGCTTTCCTCTGACGATGTCTGCTCCCGTGTATTCGAGGTAAATTGCGTCTCCTTCGATCAATTCAGCAGAAAGCGTGCCGGCTTTCCGTTTAAGAAAACCGGGTTTCCGTCTGACGGTGATCGATGTGCCGCCGATTTCTTTCACGCGGCTTCGGTCATAACGCAAATGGATGTTTACGTCCCCCGCGTTTAACAATCCCGCCACATTGATACATCCTGTTACATGAAGCAGCTCCGTCTCGCAATCGCCGCCGACGGTGAGACTTCCTTTTATATGACACTGCTCTCCTGCGGCCCCGCCGCCAATTTCAGCAAGTCCTTTCAGCCTCATCGTTGCGAAACGCATGGAGCCGCCGACTTTCAATGTGCCCATCACATTTGCTGAACGTGCTGATAAATCTCCTGCAACTTCATGCTCTCCGAAAATTTTCAGCCTGTTGATCTCGGCATCTCCGAGAAAAAGTCCCGTACCGAATATCCGGCAGCGTTCGCTTTGAAGTCCTTCGCCGACAGTTCCTTCCCCTTTAATGCTTACATTTTGGTAGGCCCCGCCGGAGGCGTGTCCGGCTCCGTACATTTTTAAATGACTCAATTTTTTTGTCGTTTCCATCGCAGTTCCTCCTATCGTTTCACGACTTTGTTAACCAAAGCGGAAGGATCACATGTAAAATCGCCGCTGTATTCCACAGTCCCAATGGTGCAGCCTGCGCCGATCCGCACATGATTTCCGCGGACTGTCTTCGCGTTCGTGTCCGCCAATTCAATGATGTCACCTTCAATCAGCTCCGCTGTCAGCACCGGGGCCGGCATCAGCTTAAAACGCGTAAGCACGCTCTTTCTGCTCATCACTTTCAAATGGCGGCAGCCGATTTCTTTCACATGGCTTTCTCCCGCCGTCAGCTTAATACTGACTTCATCGGCATTCAGCAGGCCGCCGATCTTGCATTTACCTTCCGAACGGAACGTCTCTGTCTCGCAATCGCCTTCAATCCCGGCTTTCCCGGATATGAAAATATCATCAGCTTTCACACCGCCGCCGAAAGATGAAAATCCCGCGACGTTCAGCCGCTCCGTTTTGACATCACCTTTAATGACACCCGTTCCATTGATACGGATGGATTCAGCTTCGGCACTGCCGGAAATTTTCCCTGAACCGCTGATCGTCAGCGTTTGCGTCTTGACATGTCCGTCTGTTTTTCCGCTGCCGTTAAACAAAAAGCTCGCGCACTCCACATCACCTGACACCGTGCCGCTTCCGTTGATCTCCACTGTATGAAAACGGCCTCCTTTTGAACTTCCTGAACCGTTGATGATTAATTTATCTGTTACTTCCATTGATGGTCCTCCTGCATCCATTTCGTTTTTAATTCTTCCGATGCCGCAGCAAGCGCCACCCGTTCAACCACTTTGACAGTCGGTTCAAATAAAATATGTTCCGCGTCAGCGATGAAGCACGTCGTTACGCCAAGCTTTCGGAGCATGACAAGCTCCGTATTCGCTTTCAGTTCGGAAGCCTCATACGTTTCCAGCACCCCTGCCGCCAACTTTCCTTCCTCAAGGCTGATATTGCCCGATTGCAAAAGTCCTTCAAGCACATATAAAGACAGCAGCGCGCGGGACGTGAATGTCACGCCGTCTTCGCCATAAACTTGCAGCGCAGCCTTTGAAATCAGTCCCTTTTGAAGCAGCTCCGCAGACGTTATATTGACATCAGTCATTTGCGGAGACAGCATTTCTCTCATTTCATCCAAAGACAGATTTTCTTTCATTTTCTGTATTTTTGAGATGCGTTTTAATATTTCCGCTCTCGGAAAAAATGTTTCCTGGCCTGTAAATGTTGATTTTCGGATAAACCATTCTTCAGGAATTAAATTTTTCCGTTTCCAGCGGTACAGCTGTCCGTATGAAATTGATGTTTCTTCCAGCAATTCTTTTTTAGAAATCAGTTGTTCCTCCATGAATCCAGCTCCTTCGATGAATGTATTGTAACATAACACTGTTACGTTGTTAAGCCTGGAAATATAAAAATGCCGTGAACCGCTGCTGTCCGTCTTTTTTATTCAATAAAAAAAACGCCCGAATGCGGGCGTTTTTTCTCACGTCAAATCTCTGTAATTTTGCTGGCGCAGCGCTTCATATACAAGAATCGCGGCCGTGTTGGACAGGTTTAATGATCTCACATGCTCGGTCATCGGCAGACGCAGGCAGCGGTCCATATTGTTTTCGATCAATTCTTTCGGAAGTCCGCTCGTTTCTCTGCCGAATACGAAGAAAAAGTCTTCCTCCGTATTTGAGTAATCAAATGATGTGTGCGGCTTTTGACCGAATTTTGTAATGAAGAAAAACTTTCCGTTCTCATATGCCTCAAATAACTCTTCCAATGAATCATGATATACGACGTTGACGAACTCCCAATAATCGAGTCCGGCGCGCTTCAGCATTTTATCATCGGTTGAGAATCCGAGCGGGCGGATCAAATGAAGCGTTGTGTCTGTTGCCGCACAAGTACGTGCGATATTTCCCGTATTGGCCGGGATTTCAGGTTGATATAAAACGACATGTAATGCCACGATGTTCACCTCTGTTTTTTATTCCGCCCACCATTATATCATTAATTACTCTTTTGTCGTATCATCCGTAATATGAAAAAACGCATATCTGATGGAAGGAGTATACGCCGTTGAATCCTCATATGACCAATATCTCATTCTGCTGTCATACGTTTGGGCATTGACAAGCGGCATATTGCTTTTATCTTTCGCGACCACGATCGCCGTATGATTAAAACGGCCGTCTCCTTCAAAATCATAGCAAATGATATCTCCGGGCATCAGTTCTTCAGCTCTTGATACTTGCACCGCGCGAAGCCCGGCCTTGGATTGGGCCAGATACATCTTCATCGAATGCGCGACCGTCCAGCTGTAGCTCCACGAGCTTGCCTTCATCCACCAGCCTGAGCCTCTGTTCGGATGCCCCCGCATCGGTGCTTTTCCGGCATGTAAACATTGGGAAATAAAATTGGTGCAATTATCGCTGAAATTTTTATAAGCGGGATTTCGTTTATTCCAAAACTTCTCCGCGTACTGCACGGCAGCCAGACGGTCGTATTGAAACGCCCGCCCGAAATCTTCCCGTTCACTCCGCTCATATTCAATTACGCTGTTCCCGTCAGAAAATCCCGCCGGTTTTTTCTTTACTTCCCGGTCTTTAATCAACAGCTGATCATAGAGAAATGCAGTCCGTTCCTCAATCTGCTCTTCTAAGTAAAGGTGTCCGTCATGCTCCTTGCACAAATATTCGAAATGAATCGTGTACATGACGCATAACGTGCCGTCGTCCTCAAGGCTGCTTTTGACAATGATGGCTTTTGCCTTCGCTTTCACGATGTCAACTTTCCGTTTTTCAAACAGCTCTTTTTTTCTCGTCAGGACCTCAAGATCGCCGGGCTGCCCATTGTGCCTCATCTCGGTTCCGTTTATTAAATAATGAAGCCGGGCCTCCGCTAAATCTTCAATAATATGCTTCAAGCGCTCCACCCACCATACTGTTTTATAAAGAAAAAACACTTGAACTCCGGCCAAGTGCTTTTTCTCTATACATATGTCAGGACCGGCCGGTTTTAGTCTTATCAGAAACCGATAACAGCTCCAGTCCCTTTTCAATTTCCCGTATGGCTTCCTCATCCTGCTCCTTTTGAAGCGCTTTTTCTAATTCCCCCGCATAATCAGGGTCACCGATTTTCCCGATGGCCCAGGCGGCCGTCCCCCTGATGACGGGACGCGGATCTTGGTGCATCAAGGCCGTTAATTCCGGAAGAGACGAGGCATCTTTAAAATGAGCCAAAGCTAAAATCGCATTCCGCTGTATCGGCTTCTTGCCGCGCCATGATCCCGATACATGTCCGAATTTTTCTTTGAATTCGCGGTTGCTTATGGTCAAAAGCGGCTTTAACAGCGGCTTTGCGATCTCCGGATCAGGCTCCATCTGCGGATGAAGATGAAAATCTTTCCCCTTATTAATCGGACAGACCGTCTGACACGTGTCACAGCCATACAGACGGTTTCCGATTTTCGTGCGGAACTCATCCGGCAAAAATCCCTTTGTCTGGGTCAGGAACGAAATACAGCGCTGGGCGTTAAGCTGTCCGGGATTGACGAGTGCGCCGGTCGGACACGCGTCTAAACATTTTGTGCACGTACCGCACATATCTTCAATCGGCAAATCCGGTTCAAAGGGCAGATTGGTGATCATTTCAGCCAGATAGACGTAAGAACCGTATTCAGGCGTGGTGATCATGCAGTTTTTGGCGCTGAAGCCGATTCCCGCCCGTTCAGCCACGGCCCTGTCGGACAATTCCCCTGTATCCACCATTGACTTTGTGCGGATATCCTCATGTTTGCTTTGGAGAAAATTCTCCAGCAGATCAAGCTTTTCGCGCAGCACGTCATGATAATCCTTCCCCCAGGAAGCTCTGCAAAAAATGCCGCGCCGCCCGTCCCTTGTGCTCCTCGGCGCATCTTTCATTTTGGAAGGATAAGCAAGGGCGATGGCGACGATCGATTTGGCTTTCGGCAGAAGCAAAGACGGAGTGACCCGTTTTTCAATATCCGGCTCTTCAAAACCGGATAAATAGCCGAGTGATTCCTGAAGAATCAGCCGGTCCCGCAGACTGTCGAACGTATCAGCCGTCGTAAACCCGATTTTGTCGACTCCGATGCTTTTGGCGTATTCGATTAATTCCTCTTTCAGTTTATGAATATTCATTTTTTGCACAGCCTCCTTTCTTTGTGATCAGGCTCCCGCACAGGTATAATAGAGTTTTATCATCCCGAAATGGAGTGAACACACTTGAACATCAGTTTAGATCCACTTATTGCTGAACGGGTGCCGGGGATCAAAGCGGCAGCCGTCTTATATGAACAGATCGAAGTCGGGCCTGCTCCGCAAATGCTGAAAGGCCGCCTCCGTTTATTTCAAGAATCTCTTTACTTTGATTATGCTGACGGCGGTATAGATGAGCAGCCTTTTGTAAAAGAGTGGGCGCGTATAATGGAACAGCTCAGTCCCGCCTTTTCAGGACAAAAAACGCCGATGGAGCTTATGCTCGGCGATATTTCCCGGGAACGATTCATTGAAAGTGTGAATTCAGCCCATGATACCATACTTTTTTTCTCCTTGAAATATTCATTGCCTATCATGGCGTATGATGCCGCAGAAATAGATGAACCAATTTCAATTACGATCGGAGAAAAAGAAAGCGTACTGTCCTTCTCCGGCCCGGACGGCGTTTTCGGCGACTTCACCGAACATATCAATACACGCCCTGTCACGCCCGGCACAAAGAAAATGCTGCAGCTGATCTTTTTCCCGCCTTCATTTCATGCCGACGCGGCGGATGAGCTGCTATCATCCTTAACCAAAATGTTTGAACAAATTCACGGAGGCACGCATACCGTCTCTTGGCTTTCATAAAAAGACACGCCTTTCGTGTCTTTTTTCACATAAAAAAACGCAATACTTCGTTTATCAGAGAAACGAAACACTGCGTTAATAACGTATGTATGGAGCGGGTGATGAGAATCGAACTCACGACATCAGCTTGGAAGGCTGAGGTTTTACCACTAAACTACACCCGCATCAAAATTAATTTTTGTCAGTACCGATTTGATGTTTCTAATATTACATGTTTATTTTTTTTTCGTCAAGGGAATGTTAAAAAATTTGTCGAAAAAAATTCTTTTTTTGTCCACATGTTAAGTTGGGTTTACATTTTGTTAAGAGTCTCATACAATATAAAAAAGAAAAAAACTTGAGGTACGCCTGATGATGAAAAATAAAGTAAAAGAGCTGAGAGCCAGATTCGGCTATTCTCAGGAAACGCTCGGAAAAGAAGCCGGAGCCACCAGACAGACGATTGCAGCGATTGAAAAAGGAGATTATGTGCCTTCACTTTTATTAGCGCTTAACATCTGCCGGGCTTTCTCCCTGCCGATGGAGGAAGTGTTCTGGCTGGAGGAGGAGAAAAAATGAGTTTGAAAAGAAAAGCGTGTTTTCACCTTGCACTCTACGGATTGGCCTGCTGGACGCTTATTTCCTTTATGGAAGCGGCGCCGCGGATCGCTCAGTTTTTCCAAACGGAGGGGAGCGGTTCATTTGAGCTGAATATCACTCCGTTTCTGCTGTTTACCGTTTGTGCCGCATTGTATATCTATGCCGAAAAGAAAAAACGAAACGGCAAAAAGCACAGGCTTGTGCCCGATGAATTTGAGGAACAGGATGAAAGAGAACGAATGATGACGGCTAAAGCTTGCCGTTCCTCGTATATCGCCGTTTACTTCTCATTGCCGGCCGCAGCCGTTCTGCTTTTGTTTTATCCGCTGATTCAGCCGCATCTTCCCTTTTTTCCGATTCTTTTGATTTTCATTCTGATGATGATTCAGCATTTGGCTTATGTTTTCACTTTTCATAAGCACGGCAAAAACTCCGGTTCATGACAGATCCGGAGTTTTTTACATTACCAGCTCGCTTTTTTCACCCCGGGAACCCGGCCTTTATGAGCCAGCTCCCTGAATGCGATTCTGGACAGTTTAAATTTTCTCATATATCCGCGGGGCCGCCCCGTCACCGTACAGCGGTTATGAAGCCTGGCCGGAGCAGAATCACGCGGCAGTTTGCTCAGCGCTTCCCAGTCTCCTTTTGCCTTTAATTCTCTTCGGATGTCCGCATATTGTTCAACAAGCTTCTGCCGCTTGAGCTCTTTGATCACTTTTGATTTTTTTGCCATTTCAGCACTCCTAACAAATCGTAATAATTACGTTTTGTATCATATCATCCATATGAGTATCGTGCAAGCTAAGCGCTTAAAAAGGCGGGTGAATACCCGCCTTCACTGCCGGCATTTCCCCGGAAATGAAACCGCAGAAAGCGCCCGCCGTCAATTATCCGCCTTGCGACGTCATCAGACTGTCGCTTTATTTCCTCTTGCAAAATGGTCGTTGCCCATTGCTTCACCCAGTCTGCGCTCAAGCTTTTTAGTCCGTTCATTCTGAAACGGCAGAAGCGGAAACACGAGTTCAGCCAGATAATAAGCTTCTTCCAGATGCGGGTAGCCTGAAAAGATAAACGACTCAATGCCGAGTGCCTGATACTCTAAAATTCGAGCAGCGACGGTCTGCGGATCACCGACAAGCGCCGTGCCCGCTCCGCCTCTGACCAGTCCGATGCCAGCCCAGAGATTCGGGCTGATCTCAAGCTTCGAGCGGTCACCGTTATGGAGATCGGCCATCCGTTTTTGTCCCGAAGAATCAGCGCGCCGGAGCGCAGCCTGCGCTTTCGCAATCGTCTCTTCGTCTAAGTGGCTGATTAACCGTTCAGCCGCTTCCCATGCCTCTTCTTCAGTCTCCCGGACAATCACGTGAAGTCTGATGCCAAAACGCATTGTCCTTCCTTCCTTGGCAGCCTGTTTTTTAACGGTTTCAATCTTTTCTTTTACCTGCTCCGGCGGCTCTCCCCATGTTAAATAGACATCTGTATGCTTCGCCGCAGCCTCAATTCCCGCCTGTGATGAACCGCCGAAATATAAGGGCGGATGCGGAGACTGTTTTGGAGGAAACAGCAGATTGCTGTTTTCCACTTTGATATGGTCCCCTTCATATGTCACCGTTTCGCCCCGCATGAGTCCGCGCCAGACGGTTAAAAATTCTTCAGTCGCCTTATAACGTTCATCGTGGCTGATAAACATGCCGTCTCCCGCCAGTTCATAAGGATCTCCGCCCGCTACGACATTTACGAGCAAACGGCCGTCTGACAGCCGATCCATTGTCGACGCCATTCTCGCGGCGACAGACGGCTGCATCAGTCCCGGACGGACCGCCACTAAAAATTTCAAGTCACTCGTTTCCCCCGCTAAAGCGGCAGCCGTCAGCCATGGGTCTTCACATGATCTCCCCGTCGGCAGCAGAACCCCCGTATACCCGAGTCTGTCCGCCGCCTGTGCCACTTGTTTAAAATAAAGATGATCCGCCGTCCTCCCTCCCGTTTGCGTCCCTAAATACCGGCCGTCACCATGCGTCGGAATAAACCAAAGAATCTCCATATGAATCTCTCCTTTTTTAATAGGTTACCCTTCATAACTGTTCCGCCATTTTAATAGTTTCCGTTCGAGCATTCTGACCAATGCATCTGTCAGCTTGCCGACAGCCGCAAAAATGATAATGCCGACAAACACCTTATTTGTCTGTGAAAATTGTCTGGCATCCATAATCATATAACCGACGCCCTCGCTCGAGCCCATCAGTTCCGCCACCACGAGACCGAGCCACGCAATGCCTAGAGAGAGCCTGATGCCGAGCAGGATATTCGGCAGAGATGCCGGAAGAATTAATTTTGTCATCTGCTGATACCAGTTAAATTCCAGCACCCGCGCGACGTCAAACAGCTTCGCGTCCACACTGCGGATTCCGAGAAATGTATTAATGTACACGGGGAAAAAAGCCCCCAATGCGATCAGCAGAATTTTTGATGTCTCATCAAATCCGAACCACAAAATGAACAGAGGAGTCACGGCCAAGTGCGGAACCGTTCTGAGCATTTGCAGAGACGGATCAAGATATGCTTCCGTCCGCTTTGAAAAACCGACCAGCAGCCCGAAAACAAGCCCGAGGCCAGCGCCAAGCAGAAATCCGGCAACCGCCCGGTATAAACTGATCTCTAAATGACCCCAAAGTTCACCTGAAAGAAGAAGTTCCTGAAACGTCTGCAAGATGACGACAGGCGACGGGAGCACCGCGGCCGAGACGATGCCCAGACTTGCGATAAACTGCCATACTGCGATGACCGCAGCCGGGAGTACAACCCCCTTCATCCATTGGTATGAATACTTCCGGGAGCTTGCCAGAGCTTTCTTTTCTGATTGGCTTATTGCGCCGGCAGCCGTTGATGCTTCTGCTTTCATTACTTGCCATCCCCCGTTTCAAGCGCTTTTTTAATAAATGAATTGTCAACAACGTCTTTTACATGAATTTTCTTATGAATCGCTTTTGTTTGATATTGAAAATCAGCGGTTTCCTGCTGGGCTTTGACAATATCATCTTTGATCGGTTCATTGAGAGGCTCAGTATTGTTAAGCACGTTTCTGACGACTTTCGGATCAAGATGTTTGATTTTCGCATATAAGGAGACAGCTTCATCTTTGTGTTCCTTTTGCCATGTAACTGCTTTATTGAACACTTTCAGAAAACGGACCACCTCATCCGGGTGTTCTTTGGAAAATCCCGTTCTGACTAACGTGAAACCGGGAGAATATAAATCTGTGCTTTCTCCGTTCGCCAATATTTCCGCCCCGTGCTGCAGCGTTTCAATCGACAAATACGGCTCCCAAATGGACCATGCGTCAACTGATTTGTTTTCAAAAGCGGAAACCGCCTCATCAGGCTGAAGCTGGATGATGGTGACGTCATCGGCGGAAAGACCCGCTTTATCTAAAGCTTTATAGAGAAAATCAAAGCCGCTGCTGCCTTTGGCTACGGCGATTTTTTTACCTTTCAATTCTTTCAGGCTCTGAATCCCGCTGCCCTTGTTTACGAGAATGCCGTTTGCCTTTAACCCCTCCTGAGATAGCCCGATCTCTTTAAAATCAATTCCTGCCGCCTGACCGGAAATGACCGGTGAATTGCCGACCTGGGAAAAATCAAGCTTATCGGCGGCAAGACCTTCAAATTGCGGAGGACCGCTTTGGAATTCGACCCATTTTACTTTTATTCCGTCTTTTTTGAAGGCCTCTTCAAACCAGCCTTTTTCCTTGGCAATGAGAAGCGGGCTTAAACTCTGCTGGATGCCGATCCGGATTTCTTTCACCGTTTTCCCGCTCCCTCCTGTCCCGTCTGCACTGCATCCGGCTGACATCATGACTGCTGCGGCTAAAAGAATGATGATTTTTTTCACTTCGCTTCGTCCCTTCTATATCCCGGACCCATCCGCAAACCGGAGGTCTTCCGTTTTCTCAAACTCAGAAAGCACCTTCTGCCGGACGGCCTGAAAATCCGCTGACGTCCGATTGCGCGGATGCGGAAGCTGAATCGGCATCAGGCTGTGCAGCCGGCCGGGCTTTGCCCTGAGAATCGCCAGCTTATCGCCTAAATAGACGGATTCATCAATATCATGCGTGACCAGAATCATCGTCGTTTTTTTCTCGCGCCATATATCAAGCAGCACATCCTGCAAATGTTTTCTCGTAAAAGCGTCAAGCGCCCCGAACGGTTCATCTAAAAGCAGCACCTCCGGCTCACGCAAAAGAGCTCTGGCGATGGCAACCCGCTGCGACATGCCGCCGGATAATTCGCGCGGATAAGCGTTCTCCGCTCCCTGCAGCCTGACAACCTCAATCAGATCATCCACTTTTTTCCGAACGGCCGGGTCGTTCATATTGAGATCGGCAGCGATGTTTTGTTTTACCGTCAGCCAGGGAAACAGCCGGTGCTCCTGAAAGATAAATCCCTGCCGAATGCCCGGTCCCGACACATTGCGGCCGTTTATTGTGACAAAGCCTTTATAATCGGTATCAAGACCGGCAATCAATTTTAAAAGCGTGCTTTTGCCGCATCCGCTCGGCCCGATGACAGTCAAAAATTCTCCCGATGCAATTGACAGCTCAATATCATTCAGCACCGGCGTTTTCCGGCCTTCATGCTCAAAAGCTTTTTCTTGTATGCTGATGGTTACAGCCATCTGTCTTACCCCTCTCTTTCTGCCGCGTGCGATCGAAAAACAAAAAGGCCCCCATCTCCGATTGCTTGCAGAGATGAGAGCCTTCGGCGGTCCGATCGGCAACCCGTTTGTTTTTAAATTTGAATATCATGTTAATTCAAATTATTCCAACTTGTCAACTGTTTTTTATAAGGATTAAAATACGCCCTCCGGCATAACCCTGCCAGAGAGCGCATCGGCTGTATCACGTATTTACTTCCTTTTCTTGACGGGCGATTTTCAATAATGTCCGCGCGTTGTTGCCGAAAATGTTTTCTATATCTTCTTCCCGCATATTGATTTCCCGGCAGGTCCTCACCTGCTCCTGAAGATATCTGTATACATATCCTCTCGGAAATCCGTTCGAATCCGTCCCGAAGATGATCCGTTCAGCACCGATTAATTCAGATGTCTTTCGAAACAGAATTTCCAAATCAAGCGGGTACGGCATCCACCTCATCCACTGATTTGAGCCGGACGTGTCAATATACACATTCGGGCAGCTCCAGCACAGCTGCAGCAGTTCCTGATAATATCCGGCGCCGAAATGCGGAATGATGAACGGTATATCAGCATACTCTCTCGCGACGCGATAGATGGAGAGCGGGTTGATGTTGCGATGGCTGACAATGCCCCCCGCTCTTCCTAAAAGCCCAAAGTGAATTAATACAGGCAGCCTTTTGTCAGCTAAATAAGTCCACAGCTTTTTCAGCGACGGATCATGAAAATCGATGTCTGTCAGCGGCCCGAACAGTTTATATCCTTTCAGACCGAGCTCTTCTACCGCTCTTTTCAGCTCTTCATACGCATCCTCCCGCTCCAAAGGATGATATGCAAATCCGGTAAATCTCGCGGGATTGGCTTGAATAAACGCCGCCATCCGGTCATTGCTCTCTGCTGTTAAAAAATTCAGCACGTCAATGCCATACTTATCTAATTCATTCTCCCATCTTGTCATCAAAGCGATTTCGCCCTCATCGCCATCAACATCATGCGGATCAGGAAAGTCCCAAGTCAGATTCATTCTTTCTGACCGCTCCCGGTTATAATCGGAAAATGTCTTATCGTTTTTGCCGAAATAAAGGCTGTACGGCAGATGACCGTGAATATCGACAGGTTTAAAATGCTGTCGGAAAAGCATACAATCGCCGCCTCCCTTACCGCCTGACAATAAAAAAGGCCCTTATCCAGTGAAGAATAAGAGCCTCTTGTGTCCAAGTCAGCGGTTTCTATTTTTTCTCATCTTAAACCCATTATTCCCGTCAGTCAAGTAGGCTTTCAAAACCAAACTCTTTTTTCGATAATAAAAATAATTATTTTATAATCATTATAAAATAATATTGACTTTTTACTGATAGGTGATATTATGTTTTTATAAATCTAAAGAGGTGATCACATGAGTTCAAATAAATTGACAACCAGCTGGGGCGCTCCTGTCGGAGATAACCAAAACTCAATGACGGCCGGCGATCGCGGTCCTGCTTTAATACAAGACGTCCATCTGCTTGAGAAATTGGCGCACTTTAACAGAGAACGCGTTCCCGAGCGTGTCGTTCACGCAAAAGGCGCGGGCGCACACGGTTATTTTGAAGTCACAAATGACGTTACAAAATATACGAAAGCCGCATTTCTGTCAGAAGTCGGTAAACGCACGCCGCTCTTCATCCGTTTCTCAACCGTTGCGGGCGAACTGGGCTCTAGTGACACAGTGCGCGACCCGCGCGGATTTGCCGTTAAGTTTTATACAGAAGAAGGAAACTACGACATCGTCGGAAACAATACACCCGTGTTCTTCATCCGCGATGCCATCAAGTTCCCTGACTTTATCCATACACAAAAAAGAGATCCGAGAACACATCTGAAAAATCCGACGGCCGTTTGGGATTTCTGGTCTCTGTCGCCGGAATCCCTGCACCAGGTAACCATTCTGATGTCAGACCGGGGCATTCCGGCGACTCTTCGCCATATGCACGGATTCGGAAGCCATACATTTAAATGGACAAATGATAAAGGCGAAGGCGTCTGGATTAAATATCACTTTAAAACAGAGCAAGGCGTGAAAAACCTTGATGTTAATACAGCCGCAAAAATCGCGGGTGAAAATCCCGATTACCATACGGAAGATTTGTTCAATGCGATTGAAAACGGCGATTTCCCCGCATGGAAATTATATGTTCAAATCATGCCGTTAGAAGACGCAAACACATATCGCTTTGATCCGTTTGACGTCACAAAAGTATGGTCTCAAAAAGATTATCCGCTCATTGAAGTCGGCCGCATGGTTCTGAACCGCAATCCGGAAAATTACTTTGCGGAAGTAGAACAGGCGACGTTCTCTCCCGGCACATTAGTCCCCGGCGTCGACGTCTCACCTGACAAAATGCTTCAAGGCCGGTTGTTCGCATACCATGACGCGCATCGCTACCGTGTCGGCGCGAACCATCAGGCGCTGCCGATCAACCGTTCCCGCAATGAAGTGAAAAACTATCAGCGTGACGGACAAATGCGTTTTGATGATAACGGCGGCCGCTCCGTCTATTACGAGCCTAACAGCTTCGGCGGCCCGAAAGAGTCACCTGAAGATAAACAGGCGGCATATCCTGTATCAGGTTTCGCTGACAGTGTAAGCTATCATCATCATGATCATTACACACAAGCCGGCGACCTATACCGCCTGATGAGCGAGGAAGAGCGCGCGCGCCTTGTCGCCAATATCGTCAGTGCGATGAAACCTGTGGAAAAAGAAGAAATTAAGCTGCGCCAGATCGGCCACTTCTACAAGGCTGATCCTGAGTACGGCAGACGCGTTGCCGAAGGACTCGGACTGCCATCACCAAAATAACATCAAAAAACCTGCCGATCTGCCCGGCAGGTTTTTCCTGTTTATTATCAATAAAACCTGTTTTTTCTCAATTACACGAAGTGGCATGCCGCAAAATGATGAAGCCCTTTTTCTGACAGCGCCGGACTTTTCTCAGCACATATCTTCTTGGCTGCCGGGCATCTCGTTCGGAATTTACAGCCTGAAGGCGGATCAGAGGGGCTCGGTATATCACCCTTTAAAATTATCCGCTCCCTTTTCGCTCCGGGATCAGGAACAGGCACGGCTGATAACAGCGCTTTCGTATAAGGGTGAAGCGGCCGTGAAAAGAGCTCCTCTTTTGACGCGTATTCCACAATCGTCCCTAAATACATAACGGCGACCTTCGTACATAAGTGCTCCACCACGCTTAAATCATGAGAAATGAACAAATATGACAGCCCGTGCTGTTTTTGAAGGCTGCTGAACAAATTGATCATCTGCGCCTGGATGGAGACATCTAACGCCGCCACGGGTTCATCCATAATGAT
Source organism: Bacillus sp. SIMBA_031 (assembly GCF_046535225.1). Classification (NCBI taxonomy): domain Bacteria; kingdom Bacillati; phylum Bacillota; class Bacilli; order Caryophanales; family Bacillaceae; genus Bacillus; species Bacillus sp. SIMBA_031. The sequence goes on along the minus strand of NZ_JAWRXC010000001.1, from coordinate 12,347 downwards.
AAATTGCGGCTTGAGCGCCATCGCTCTTGCAATCACGATCCGCTGCCGCTGCCCTCCGGAAAATTCATGCGGATATCGATCGATAAAGTTTGCGGAAAGTCCACAAGCTTCAAGAACTTCCGCCGCTTTATCACGCGCGTTCCGCTTCACCGCCAATTGATGCTCGATCATCGCTTCACCGATGGCTTCTCCGATCCGGCGCCGGGGATTTAAAGAACTGAACGGATCTTGAAAGATGAGCTGCGCTTCGGATCTGAAAGTTTTGAGCTCGCGCCGGCTCATCCGAAACACATCACGCCCCTGAAAAAACACCTCTCCCTCTGTTTTTTCATGAAGCCTCAAAATGGTCTTGCCGATTGATGACTTTCCGCTGCCCGATTCTCCCGCTAAGCCGAACACTTCTCCCTTTCCTATCGTAAAACTGACACCGTCAACTGCTTTTACGGGATTTTTGCGGGTCTTTCTCATCCCCCCATGCTCCTCGTAATATTTTTTCAGCCCCTTGACCTCCAGCAACACATCACTCATCTGCTTTCTCCTCTCTGTAAAGCCAGCACGCCGCCTGATGCCCCTTCCCGAATTCAGTAAAATGCGGGCTCGATTTCCGGCATATTTCCGTGCTGTGTTCACATCGGTCCGCAAAATAACAAGACGATCCCGACAGGTCCGCAAGCTCGGGGACCTGCCCCGGAATGGTGTACAGCATCTCCCTTCTTTGACCGATAACCGGCTTGGCCGCGAGCAGCCCTTTCGTATACGGATGCTTCGGATCAGAAAACAGCTTTGCAACCGGTCCTTCCTCCACAATTTTTCCCGCATACATGACAATCACATAATCAGCCATTTCGGCAACCACGCCAAGGTCATGAGTAATGAATAAAATAGACGTGCGAAATTGCTTTTTCATATCCCGCAATAAATCCAATATCTGCGCCTGAATGGTTACGTCAAGCGCTGTCGTCGGCTCGTCGGCAATGATCAATTTCGGTTCGCAGCTTAGCGCGACAGCCGTCATGATGCGCTGCAGCATGCCGCCGCTCAGCTCATGAGGATATCGGTGCATAACCTGCTCGGCATGCGGGATCTCCACTAACGTGATCAGTTCAACGGCCTTCCGCCATGCTTCTTTCTTACTCAACAACAAATGTTCGCGAATCGGTTCGGTCAGCTGCTCACCGATTGTAAACACCGGATTCAAAGATGTCATCGGTTCCTGAAATATCATCCCGATTTCGCTGCCGCGGATTTTCTGCATGTCTTTTGGTTTCAATTCCAACAGGTTCCGTCCGGAAAAATGCACCGCTCCCCGTTCGATTCTCCCCGTCTCGGGAAGAAGCTGCATAATGGACAATGACGCCATGCTTTTCCCGCAGCCGGACTCCCCTACAATACAAACCGTTTCCTCCTCATGTATCGTAAAGCTGACATCGTCCACGGCCTTTACCGCCCCCTCCTCTGTATAAAAAGCTGTTTCCAAATGCCTCACTTCTAAAAGCGGTTTTTTCATTTCATTTTCACCTGCCGTTTTACCTTAGGATCAAAAGCGTCTCTTAAACCGTCTCCAAGCAGATGAATCGCCACAACGGTCAGAAAAATGGCCGTTCCCGGCGGAATCCACAGCCACGGGCGGAGTGTAAAATCCATAAAATGATTCGCCGCTTCCATCATGTTTCCCCAAGAAGGTGTGGGCGGAGCAACGCCAAGCCCGAGAAAACTCAGCGCCGATTCACTCAGCATCGCTCCCGCCACATGCAAAGTCGCCGCTACCAGTAATAACGGCAATGTATTGGGAAGCAAATGATAGAGGATTTTCCGTTTATCACTAAGCCCCAAAACTTCCGCGGCCATCATAAACGGCTGCTCCTTCAGCGACAAAATCTGTCCGCGTACAAGCCGCGCCAAACCGGGCCATCCGATCAGGCTTAACATCATCATAATCAGGTACATTCTGTATTCAGAAGGCACTTTCCACTCCGACATCACCGCAGCCAAAATCAAAAGCAGCGGCAGGCCCGGGATGGACATGAGCATATCAGCGATGCGCATAATGATCATATCAGCGGCTCCCCGATAAAATCCGGCCGCAGCCCCGAGTAAAGAACCGATGACAAGCGACAGCACCATTGAAGCAAGCCCCACAGTCAGAGAAATCTGCCCCGCCAGCATCAGCCTCGTCAGCACATCTCTCCCGTACTGGTCGGTTCCCAGCCAATGATGGATTCCCGGCTGCTGATTGGCATTTGAAATATCCGTCCGATCTGTTATGTACGGAGAAAAAGACGGCCCGATAAAGCACAATAAAAACATAAAACATAAGAAAAGAAGACTGATGACCGTCAGCTTATGCTGCAGCAGGCGGCGGTACGTCTGCTTCCAAAGAGAAGGCGGCAACTCTTTTTGTTTTTTCATTCCAAACACCCCCTATTTCAGCCTGACCCGCGGATCAACCGCGGCATAAGCGATATCCGCCAAGAAGTTCCCCGCAATCGTTAAACAAGACAAAAACAAGGTAAACGCCATCAAAACCGGATAATCACGATAATGCACAGATTCCAGCTGAATACGTCCGACACCCGGCCACCCGAAAATCTGTTCAATAATGATGGCTCCGGAAAACAGTCCCGGCAGTTCAAAAGCAAGCAGGGTGATGGCCGGAATGAGCGCGTTTTTCAACGCATGTTTCCAGATGACGGTGCGCTCTTTCAATCCCTTTGCTCTCGCCGTTCTGATATAATCCTGTCTGATCACGTCCAGCATGCCGGAGCGGAAATACCTTGTCAGCGAGCCGATGCCGAGCATAGATAAAATCACGACCGGAAGAATCATATGTCTGGCGGCTTCAAGCACGTACGAAAAACCTGTACTCGTGCTTCCGGTATCAATCATCCCGCCGACGGGCAATACTTTCAAATCCACCCCAAACCACTTAATAAACAGAAGGCTGATAAAAAAAGACGGGAACGCCATGGAAGCAAAAACAAGAAACGTCACGATCCCGTCAAACCATGAGTATTTCCTGACAGCGGATATGACACCCGTTATCATCGCGGCTGACCATGTGACAAGCAACGCCAAAAACGCGACAAAAAACGAATTCCAGACATATTTCCGAAGCAGTGACAGGACGTTCTCCTGATATTTCAAAGAAAACCCAAAATCTCCGCTGAGCACATTTCCGAGCCACGTCACATAGCGCTGCCAAATCGGCTGATCCAGCCCGTAAAGCGCTTTTAACTCCTTCGCTCTTTCCGGAGTCAGATTGACATTGGAATCAATATAGTCGCCCGGCAGCATGGCGAATAAGAAAAAAATAATAAAGGACGTACCGAATAAGATTACAAGCATTTGAATGAATCGTTCTGCGGCATACCGTTTCATAAAAAGCCCCTCCTTTCCGCTGAAAGGGCAAAATCCCCAGGATGCACCGGGTATTTTGTCCAACCGTTCTATTGAATTGAGACATTTGAGAGACTTGAACTGATTCCAGAATAATTGTCAGGCTCAAGCCCTTTTATTTTTCCGCTGACCGCCCTTGCGCTCTGACGGTAATGAATCAGAATGTAAGGCGGGTTTTCCCCGAGCTCCCGGTACAGCTGGTGATAAATCTCTTTTCTTTTGCTGATATCAAGCGTGCCGGCTCCTTTCTCTATCAGCCGGTCCGCTTTCGGATTGGAATATCCCGTTACATTATTGGGATGGCCGGAAGCCAGCTTTTCCACCGTGTCATTCGGATCAAGAATCTGCGAGGTGGAAACGGCGGCAAGGTCATATTGTTTGTCATTTATTTTCGCTACTTCTGTATTAAAATCCATCACTTCCGGTTTTAATGAGATTCCGATGTCCGCGTAATTTTCTTTCGCGATCGGGATGAAATCATCATCCGCTTTAGACGTGTAATAGCTGATTTCAAGCTTTTTGCCGTTTTTTTCACGTACACCGTCTTTGCCCGTTTTCCAGCCTGCTTCATCAAGAAGCTTTTTGGCTTTTTCAGGGTTAAACGCATACCGATTGACACCTTTGTCATCATAAGCCCACGAAACCGGAGACACCGGAACATTCGCGACCTCTCCGTAGCGTTTAAAGCGGACATCGACGATTTTTTGACGGTCAAGTCCGTAAATAAGCGCCTGGGACACTTTCTTATCTTGAAAAGGCGGACGCTTGTGATTGACGTACACAAGCCCGTAATCATTCACGACAGATACGCTTATATTGGCAAAACCGAGACTTTTTAAGTGCTGAACCGTATCATCATCAGGTGAGAAAGAAGCGTAATCAAGGTCACCCGTTTCAAACAGCTGAAGGGAAGTTGACGGATCGATAATTTTATAAATCAGCTTTTCCGTTTTCGGTTTTCCGGCATAATAGTGTTCATTAGCCTGATAGCGTATTTCCTGTCCCGGAAGATATTCTGTAAATTGGTAAGGCCCCGCTCCGAGCGGTTTGGCATAAAGCTCTTTTAAATAGTCCAGTTTGCCGAATCGATAATTCTTTCCGTAGTAAGCTTCTGACAGCACCTGCCCGCCTAAAAGAAGCAGCGACTTCGCACTGACTTTCTCAGTCGTGATTTGAATGGTTCTGTCATCAAGGACGCGAATGCCTTCTATCGTCTTTGCCTTTCCTTCTTTGTAAGCCTTGCCGCCTTTAATATAGGCCGTGGTGATATCTTCATAGCCCGCGTATGCAGGATCATGCAGCAGTGTTAAAGTGAATGCGGCATCCTTTGCGGTCAGCGGTGAACCGTCACTGAAAACGAGGTTTTTTCTTAAACGGAACGTGTAGGTAAGCTGATCTTTGGAAACTTTCCAGCTTTCCGCAAGAGCCGGGGCAGGCTTCCCCGTTTTATCCAGTTTGACTAACGGTTCAAAAATAGGATCTGTCGCATTTCCGTCCCAGCCGTTTTCGTAAAAGTACGGCAGAAACACACCGCCCGGCGCGGAAATCCCAGCAACAAAAGTGTCAGTTCTGGCTTTCGATTTAGCGGGAATCGCCGCCGGATGAGAAGCTTTAAATTCCTTTGTCTTGACATGGGCGATACGTGTTTCTTCCTTTTTATCCGCCGCAGATGACGGTTCTTCTCCGGCACTCCCTAACGCGCACCCTGATAACATGATGGATACCGACAGCGCGAGTACCGTTGTTTTTATCCTCCATCTTCTCTCCTTCATCTTTATCGAACCCCCGCATGCTTTTCATCTATCTTTATATAAATCTGCTCCATCTGTTTCTCATTTCTCATAATCTCCCGTTTGTTTTTCTCTACAAGCAGTTCGAAATTCAATGTGCGTTTTCTGTACTTTTTTCGTTTTTTGCTCTTTTTGCGCACATGTGATACCTTTTTTAACGCCACTTTTCATCCCTCCGCTTTTCATTTCATTCAATGACTTTCACGCAAAAAAGGCCCTTATCTGTTTAAAAGATAAGAGCCTTCGGTGATCCGATCAGCCATCGTTTGGAAATATGTAATGATTATGTTAATTCATATAATCCCTACCTGTCAACTATAATTTAAAATATCGTTTCCTTCCGGGGGTTTTCCTCATACACTCTCTCATTTTTCCGCATATGCTAGAAAACATAGCAGATTACAAGTGAAAGTGAGTGAGAATGTGGAAAAGACAACATTGACCGGTCGCATCGTCAAAAAAGATGACCCGGACTATAATGCTGCGAGAACCAATATCAATTTAAGCCTGCAAAGATATCCAGACATCATTGTGTTTTGTCAAAATAAACATGACGCCCTCAATGCGCTGAGATGGGCACGTGAGAACAATGTGCCTTTCCGTATCAGAGGCGGAAGACACAGCTACGAAAATTTTTCCCTGTTAAATGACGGACTAGTCATTGATCTCAGTGAAATGAAGAAAATAAGAGTAAATGAGGATAAGCGGCTGGTCTCGATTGAAGCGGGAGCCGAATTGGGGGAAGTCTACCGGACACTCTGGCGGTACGGCTTGACCCTTCCTGCGGGAACCATTGCGAATGTGGGAATCACGGGGCTGACGCTCGGGGGAGGAATCGGATATTTAACAAGGACAGCCGGACTTACTTGCGATCGTCTCCTCCAGCTCGAAATGATCATAGCGGACGAAAAAGCGGGTGCTGAATTGATCACAGTCAACCGTTCAAAGCACTCTGATCTATTTTGGGCGTCTCAGGGAGGAGGGGGAGGCAACTTCGGCATTGTCACATCCATGATGTTTAAAGCCGTGCCGATCTCGTGCGTGTCTGTTTTTTCTGTCACTTGGGGCTGGGATGATTTCGAGGAAGTATTTAACACATGGCAGCGCTGGGCTCCATTTACAGACAACCGGCTTACCTCATCAATTCAGTTTTGGCCTAAGGAAGTCAACCGCATAGAAGCGCTCGGTCAATTTACCGGGACAAAGGATGAGCTGAAAGAACTGCTGGCTCCGTTAATGAAAGCGGGAAAACCGACAAGCGGCATGGTCAAGACAGTGCCATTTATTAAAGCGGCAGCCTTTTTTAACAGCCCGGGAGGCAACCAGCCGCAAAAGATGAAGCGGTCAGGATCCTTTATTGAAAAACCATTATCAACACGCGCGATTTCCACTTTAAAGCGCTATTTAGAGCACGCTCCGAACGAAAACGCCAGTGTCTGGCAGCAATCTCTCGGCGGGGCGGCCGGACGGATCGCTCCGGACCAAACGGCATTCTACTATCGTAACGCAATCATTGCCCAAGAATATATTACAACTTGGACATCTGCTGAAGAAGAAAGACAAAATGTCCGCTGGATCGAAGGATTGAGAACGTCCCTATCAAGAGAAACGATGGGAGATTACGTGAATTGGCCTGATAGAGAAATCAGAAACTGGCTGCAAACATATTACGGAGAAAATGTTCACCGCCTCCGTCAAGTCAAAACGAAATATGATCCCGAAAATATATTCCGCTTTGAGCAGAGCATTCCGCCGCTTCGCCGTTCACCGTTTTTCTAAAAAAGATGAAGATGGGCAAACTCCATCTTCATCTTTTCTTTTATTGATATAAGCGGCTTCCCTTCTCTGCAAACTCTTTTGCTTTTTCTTTCAGCCCTTCATTGACGGCCTCGTCTTCAGTAAGTCCGTTTTCCTTCGCATAATCACGAATATCCTGAGAAATTCTCATGCTGCAGAACTTCGGACCGCACATCGAACAGAAGTGAGCCGTTTTTGCGCCTTCAGCCGGCAGCGTTTCATCATGATATTCCATTGCTCTTTCAGGATCAAGCGACAAATGAAATTGATCACGCCACCGGAATTCAAACCGCGCCTTAGACAGAGCATCGTCACGGATCTGTGCACCCGGATGCCCTTTAGCAAGGTCTGCGGCATGTGCCGCGATTTTGTACGTAATGACGCCTTCTCTTACATCATCACGATTCGGCAGCCCCAAATGCTCCTTCGGCGTGACATAGCAAAGCATCGCCGTCCCGTACCAGCCGATCATCGCCGCGCCGATTGCTGAAGTAATGTGGTCATAACCCGGAGCGATATCCGTCGTTAATGGCCCGAGCGTGTAAAAAGGCGCCTCTTTACAAATTTCCAGCTGCTTGTCCATGTTTTCCTTAATTTTATGCATCGGCACATGACCCGGTCCTTCGATCATCACTTGCACATCGTGCTTCCACGCAATCTCCGTCAATTCTCCGAGAGTCTCCAATTCCGCAAACTGCGCTTCATCATTGGCATCCGCAATCGAACCGGGGCGAAGCCCGTCACCAAGTGAAAAAGCGATATCATAGGCCTTCATGATTTCACAAATTTCTTCAAAATGCGTGTACAGAAAGCTTTCCTGATGATGAGCCAGGCACCATTGCGCCATAATCGCCCCGCCGCGGGATACGATTCCCGTCGTGCGTTTGGCCGTTAACGGGACGTAACGAAGCAGTACGCCGGCATGGATGGTGAAATAATCCACGCCCTGCTCCGCCTGCTCAATCAATGTGTCACGATAAATGTCCCACGTTAAATCCTCGGCAATGCCATTAACTTTTTCAAGCGCCTGATAAATCGGCACCGTCCCCACAGGCACGGGGCAGTTGCGGATAATCCATTCACGCGTCGTATGAATGTCTTTTCCCGTGGATAAGTCCATCATCGTATCGGCGCCCCAGCGAATCGCCCACGTCATTTTTTCGACTTCTTCTTCGATAGAAGATGTAACAGCCGAGTTGCCGATATTGGCATTAATTTTCACATGAAAATTCCGGCCGATAATCATCGGCTCGCTTTCCGGGTGATTGACGTTAGAAGGAATAATCGCCCGTCCGCTCGCCACCTCTTCCCTGACAAATTCGGGAGACACATGCTCACGTATTGCGATAAACTCCATTTCCGGCGTAATGATGCCTTTTCTCGCATAATGCAATTGTGTTACATTTTTCCCTGGCTTGGCCCGAAGCGGTTTCCGCTGTAGGCCGGGGTATTCGGCAGTATGATCTTCTTTTTTATAACCGTTGTCTTCAGGCTTCACGGTCCGGCCGTTATATTCTTCTACATCTCCGCGCCCGGTAATCCACTTTGTGCGGAGCGCCCCCAGCCCTTCATGAATATCAATTTGTACATCCGGGTCTGTATACGGCCCGCTCGTATCATAAACACGGACCGGCGCATTCTCCTCTTCCCCGAATGCCCCCGTAGTCGCACTCAGGCTGATTTCCCGCATCGGCACTCGTATATCGGGCGAAGAACCTTCTGCATAAACCTTTTTACTGCCGGAAAAACTCGACATAATGGAAATGTTCGCTTGCTGTACTGATTGATTTTGCATACAAATCTCTCCTTTATCATTTGAATAACAGAACCAAGCTCAGCACCAGCACAAAAAAACCGGGTTCAAAGAAGAACCCGATTTTGCAGTCAGAAAGAAACTATTATTGTTTTCCTCAACAATAATAAAACCTCTACTTCCCCACGCTGGTACGAACCAGATCAGGTCCAAAGGGTTAAGAAGCCGCCGCTTCTCTCTCAGCCCGCTCAGACGGGCACCCCCAGTAACTATTGATTTCGCTCTCATCGTAACACAAGTTGTGTACAAAAAAAAGCATATTATCAAAATTCAGATAACGGGACAGTCATAAGCTCTGTTTCCCGAATGCCTTCTTCGGTATTAAAAACCCGATAACCCTTTGCGGTTTCCCGGGAAGAGACAGTCCGGAACAGCTGACCGTCTTTATAATGAAGCGCAGCGCCGTCATCAGCGGCATAGCCCTCCCTGAGTTTCTTTTCTGAAATCAGACGGTGATACACCGGCCGGCGCTCCGCTTCTCCGTCATAGTGCGGACAAAAGCTGCCCGGCAAAAATCCTAAAGCTCTTAACTCTCTCAAATCTCCAGCTGAATCCGTCAATCCTTCTTCATACCAGCAAATCGCCCCGGCGCTAAGACCCGCCAACATGATGCCGTTTTCCCAAGCCTCACGAAGAATAAGGTCAAGCCCCCACTCTTTCCATAAGACAAGCATATTGCGCGTATTTCCGCCTCCGACATATATAATATCTTTCTTCATGAGAAAGGATCTGAGATCAGAACCCGGCGGTTTAAACAGCGATAAGTGATCCGGCTCACACCGCGGCTTTTGAAAGGCCTGATAAAACCTGCCGATATAATTCTCCGAATCTCCGCTTGCCGTCGGCAAAAAACAAACTTTCGGCTTTGACCGCACCGACTGCTCTAAAATATACTGATCCAGCACAAGATGATCCGGCTCCATGGAAAACCCCCCGCCGCCCATTGCAATAATCTGCTTCAATGTCATCACCTCTTTTTTCCTCTAGTATAACAGCTCATAAAAAGGCGTTATCCCAATTTCGGATACCGCCTATAAAAAGTATTTGTTATCTAAAAAATGAAAACGCACCGTATAACACAACGGAGATCCCCGCGGCGATAAGCGCCGGAACAAGCTTCGAACGGGCATACTTCACAACATCGATCCCCAACACCGTACAGGTTGTCACCGTATTATCACTGAGAGGAGAAGCAAACGCTCCAAATGTTCCGCTCGCAAACACGGCCCCGATCGCTAATAATAAGCTGGTATGTGACTGAACCGCCAGCGTTACGCCGAGCGGCATTAAAAGCCCCCAAGTCCCCCAGGATGACCCGATAAAATAGGATATAACAGCCCCCAGTATAAAAAGAGACGGCGCAATAAACATATGGGGGATCCAGGACGTTAAATGAGAAGTAACATATTTCGAGAATCCCAGGTCTTCAGATACTGCTGTTACGGCCCAAATCAGCGATAACATAATAATAACGTTGACCAATTCGTTTCCGCCCTTAATAAAATGGGTAACAAGCTCGCCTGCATGAAAACGCTGAAACATAAAAAGAGCAAATGCTGCAATAACCGCTGCCAATAATGCGGTTAACATGACGCCAAGCATATCGCTTTTGATAAAAGCATTCAAAAACCCTTGTGCTTTTGAATGGCCGTCCCACCAGCTGAGAAAGAGTGTTAATAGCAAAAACAGCCCGATCGGAATGATTAAATTCCACGGCCGAATCGGTGTTTCCTTAATATAAGCACGGTGCGCCGAATCCAGCTCCTCCTGCTGGTCAGCATGCTCATCACTTTCGAACATTCCCGTATGTCCACCGTGAATATCTGAGATCGTCCCTGTTTCCATGTTGAATGAACCTGAGCCTTTTGAAAGCAACACACCGCTGTTCCGCGGAATCGGTTCCGTATTTTTGTTATGTTTGCGAGCAGAAGTTTGTCCGCTCTTTTCTGTTTTTTCTAAGCTTTCGTCCGCTTTTTGTTTCTTAAAAAAGCAGTAATAAATTCCGACTACTATAATCACAATGGAGAAAAAATTGAAGGGAATACTTTTCACATACACCGTGTAAGCCGGCTGATCTATTCCTGACGTTTTGAGGGCCTGTCCGATAATAGAAACCATGTAGCCGACAAATGCCGTTGCTATCGGAATCAAGGCAATGACAGGGTTTGCCGTGAACTCAATGGCATACGCAATTTTCTGTTTCGACAGGTCCAGACGCTTACTTAAAGCTTTCATGATCGGTGCAATTGTGACGATGCGAAAGTCCGGTTCACTGAACGTGCCAAATGTCGACAGCCATGCAAGCAGCATCGCGCCTTTTTTGGTTTTAACTTTTTTACTGATCAAATGGACGAATCCTTTTATCCCGCCGGTCAGCTTTATAATCCCTACAAGGCCGGCAAATGAATATAGAAACACAATGATTCTAATATTATTGGTGACGACAATATTACTGATTATATATTGAACCATATGTTCAATCCCGCCAAGCAAGCTGGGATGCAAAAGATAGCTTCCGACCAGCAAACCGACAAACAGACCGGATTGCACTTGCTTTGTAATGATTGAAATGGGAATGACCAGAATAAATGGGATAAGACAAGCCCAAGTCCCTTCCATATAAAACACCTCTTTCAAAGAACTTCTTGTTAGTATCTTTGAAAAAAGCGGATTTATACAATCTGCACGCGTATCATGTTTTCACAAGCCTTGGAGGATATTTTCATACAACAAAAAAGGCTTCTACAATATGTAGAAGCCTTTGTATACCGGTGGCCGGGGTCGAACCGGCACTCCAGAAGGAACACGATTTTGAGTCGTGCGCGTCTGCCAATTCCGCCACACCGGCATGTAATGCGTCGTGTTCAACCGACGTATATAAATATAACATGTATTTCATAAAACGTCAACGATTTTAGCAAAGTTTTTTAAATGATAATGCAGTATATACGATACAAGCAAGAAACTTATATTGATAGTCATTACGTTTTTATTATATAAAAAAAGTGATCTGCAATATGCAAATCACTCTCATATATGTTTTATAATGTGAAAACTGATGACCAATTTAACATAGTTCGTTCAAAGTTAAATTGGTGCCGAGGGCCGGACTTGAACCGGCACGGTAGTCACCTACCGCAGGATTTTAAGTCCTGTGTGTCTGCCAATTCCACCACCCCGGCAATAGAAAGGCGACACCCGGATTCGAACCGGGGATAAAGGTTTTGCAGACCTCTGCCTTACCACTTGGCTATGCCGCCGTAATTTGGAGCGGAAGACGGGATTCGAACCCGCGACCCCCACCTTGGCAAGGTGATGTTCTACCACTGAACTACTTCCGCAACATGTAAAAGAACTTAATACATCTTATGCTGTTGTTTTTAAAAAATGCAACTGGGCTAGCTGGATTCGAACCAACGCATGACGGAGTCAAAGTCCGTTGCCTTACCGCTTGGCTATAGCCCAATGATAAAATGGGGCGATTGATGGGAATCGAACCCACGAGTGCCAGAGCCACAATCTGGTGCGTTAACCACTTCGCCACAACCGCC
>NZ_JAWRXC010000019.1:0-3304 GCF_046535225.1 Bacillus sp. SIMBA_031 | reverse complement strand
AAGAACTTTTGAAAGAAGTAAAGGAGAATTCACTGCAGGCATATGACAATCAAAGTTATCAGCTCGAAGAGTTAATTGAGAATATAGCTATTAAAAGAGACATTAGCAGAAATCCTTTATTTGACGTGATTTTCAATTTGAATAACATCGAATATGAAGTTGATTTGACGCTAGATGGAATTGAACTCAAACAAGTAAATTTAGAAAATGATTTATCAAGAGTAGATTTGAGTTTAGTTGGATTTGAGAGTGGTTCGGAGATCCATTTGAAACTGGTCTATTCTACAAAACTATTTAAAAAACCTACCATAAAAAGGGCGATAGAAGATTTAAACACTATACTAACCAAGGTTTTAAAAGATAGTAGCATTATTCTCGGGGACATTCAGCTATTAAATAAAGATGAAGAAAAATATATTTTGAATGAAAAGAATAAAGTAAGCGATTTGAGAAATGTAGAGTTTTCATTTTAATCCCGGCTTTCAAAAAGCCTTACCAGAGTATGAGTCATAAAGCTTATACTCTGGTAATTAATAAAACAGATGGAGGTTAACATGAATAAGGATACAGGTAATCAACACTTATCCGAACAAGAGCAGTATTGGAAAGAGCTTCATTTAGAGGGTATAGAAAAAACGAGAGTGGGTTATGATTTTTATTCTGACCAGTATGAGAAAAAAACCATATCGTTTCCTATAAAAAAAGATGTCTTAGATAAGTTGAAGTCTGTTACAAAAGGGAATGACATGCTTGAATATGTGATTTTCTTAGCAGTTTTTAATATAGAGTTATATAAGTACACAGGTAATGATGAAATAGTAATTGGAGTACCGGTTTATTTCTCGGATGAGAAGCGGCCGCTATCAATAAAAAATAAAATGCTGCCATTTAAATGTTCTATAAATGGGAACGTAAATATTAAAAGGTTTCTTTTAGACATACAGAAGAAATTATTAGATGTATATGAAAATCAATATATAGATTTGGTTCCTGCTTTTAGAAAACTAAATATGCCCTTTACATTACCTGAATTAACTCCTGTTAGTATTACTTACAACCCGCTGCATGCAGAAGGTGATATCGAATATATTTGCAATTCACAAAAAAATGAAATAACTATTTGCTTAGAGAAAAATCAAGCTGAAGAGGTTGAGATGGTTTTAGTATTTAATTCAGCTCTTTATGAAGAAGTGACGGTTATTCATTTTGCAGAAAGATTCATACACGCTTTAAATGAAATGTTAGGTAATCTCGATCGTTCCGTAAGAGATGTAGGTTTGCTGACTGAGACACAAATGAACCATATATTATATGAGTTTAATAATACAAATATAGAGTATAAAGAAATTAATAAGCCTATCCATGAACTATTTGAATTCCAAGCTGAAAAAACACCCGATCAAACAGCTTTAATATATGAAGATAATAAAGTTACTTATAAAGAATTGAATGATAAATCTAACGCTTTTGCGAGGACATTAAGGAGTAGAGGGATTCAGTCTGAGGATATAGTTGGGATTATGTTGGAAAGATCAATAGAAATGGTGGCAGGAATTTTGGGGATTTTAAAATCCGGTGCTGCTTATATGCCAATAGATCCTAAAAATCCAAAGGATCGAATAGAATACATGTTGCATGACGCACAAACAAAAGTTTTGGTAAGTGAAAAACGCTTTATTAGTGATATTAAGTTTGAAGGAATTATTATAGATGCAGGTAATAGTGAAACTTTTAAAGGAGATGTAAGCCGTTTAGAACAAGTCAACCAACCTAATGATTTAGCTTATGTGATTTATACGTCAGGTACAACCGGAAATCCTAAAGGGGTAATGGTAGAACATCATAGTTTGACTCAAACAATGTTATTTCTGAAGAACGATTATCAATATAGTAAGAATAATATTGTTCTCCCAATAATTAATTATGCGTTTGATGGTTTTGTTCTTTTATTCTATACACCTTTAATTGCAGGCAGTAAGGTTGTATTAGTAAATAACGAGGAAATGGTCAATCCTTATAAGATAAGTGAAATTATAAAAACTTTAGGAGTTACAGATTATTTCAGTGTACCTTCTATTTACTTAACGGTATTGGATTATATTTCTCTAGAAGAATCCATAAGTTTAAGACAAGTAACATTAGTTGGTGAGGAACTGCCAGTTAAAGCAATCGAGTATACAAACCGATTGGATCGTAATATAGAAATTGTTAACCGTTACGGTCCGTCAGAGAATACGGTAGAAACAACAGCTATGAGACATGTTGAGAGATATGACAAAATTATGATAGGTAAACCGATCGCAAATACGAAAGTTTACATAGTAGATGAAGACCATAATATATTGCCTATTGGTATACCAGGTGAAATATGCATCGGAGGCAGCAGGTTAGCTAGAGGTTATTTAAATAGGCCTGAACTGACTAAAGAAAAATTTATAAACAATCCGTTTGAAAAAGGCCAGCGAATGTACAAAACAGGAGACAGAGCGAAGTGGCTCTCTGATGGAACCATTGAATTTCTGGGAAGAAAGGATAATCAAGTAAAGATTAGAGGACAAAGAATCGAACTTAAAGAAATAGAGGACTGTTTGCTCCGCCATCCCGATGTTAAAGAAGCATTTGTGCATGCTGAAAAGAATTCTGATCTTGATCAGTACATCATTGCTTATGTAGTAAGGAGTACTGCGAGCATTTCAGATATAAAGAATTATCTGAATGAAAGCCTCCCGTACTACATGGTGCCTTCTTATATCATGCAATTGGAGAAGATGCCTCTCACGAATAATGGAAAGACTGACTTTCGTTCATTACCAAAGCCAAATGTAAATGATAACGTAAACCTCTATGCAGCTCCAAGAAATAACATTGAAAAAGAATTAGTTGACCTTTGGCAAGAAGTATTAGGGGTCATTAAAGTTGGTATAGATGATAACTTTTTTGATTTAGGCGGACATTCTCTGAAAGCAAATGTATTCATTAGTAAACTTCATAAAAATCTAGATATTGAACTACCGATCAAAGAACTTTTTATAAACCCTACAATTCGGGCTTTAAGCGATGTAATTAACAGACGTACAGAAAAAAGTTACGAAATGATTCCAGCTTGCCAAAAAAGTGATTACTATGAAGCTTCCTCTGCCCAAAAAAGAATGTACATGATTCAACAATTGGAAAATAGAACAGCTTATAATATGCCAATCGTCTTTGCGATAAAAGGCGATATTGATTCTAAAAAAGTAGAGAAAATCTTTCAAAAACTGGTGGACAGACATGAGTCATTACGAACATCTTTTGAAGATGTGAA
>NZ_JAWRXC010000486.1:0-252 GCF_046535225.1 Bacillus sp. SIMBA_031 | reverse complement strand
CCTGCGCCAGGAGTTTTATGGAGCGCAGAAAATAACGGAGCTGCCTGAGCTCCCGCCGGAGCTGCTCGCGGATAATCCAATTGTTCCTGCGCGATCGTTGCCGCTATCCGGAGGGCAGGACGTGCTGACGCTGGCACGGGGTGCCGGCGAGCCGGTCCACAGCGCCAGGCCGCTCAGCTTCGAAGAGTTGGGGCTCGACGGCGGGATGGTCCTCTACGCGGCAACGGCCATCCTGCCGGGACTTCCGGATGC
>NZ_JAWRXC010000485.1:0-252 GCF_046535225.1 Bacillus sp. SIMBA_031 | reverse complement strand
CTGGCGATGGGCTACCAGGAAGACGGCGTTCGGACCGTGACGGTGCCGATCGCGTTCGATGCGGTGATGGTTCGCAACGACGGCCTGACCGAGGAATCGATTCTTACGTCCTTCAAGCGCCAGCAGGCAAAGCAGCCGGCGCGCTAAGACGCCGATTGCGGCAGGCCGCCGCTATCACTAACCTCCAGAATCGATTTCGCGCCAGGGGTTTGCAATGCTGAAGCGTTTCATCGGTTTTTGCGCGGTCATGCT
>NZ_JAWRXC010000484.1:0-253 GCF_046535225.1 Bacillus sp. SIMBA_031 | reverse complement strand
GCGATGGCACCCAGCGCCGCAGCAGAACCGTCTTTGATGATGGACGACCCCGAGGATGAGGCAAAATGAGCACCACCACCGACAAACCCCTGGTGCGCATCGAAGGGCTCCACAAGTACTTCGGCCCGCACCACGTGCTCCGCGGCATTGGCCTGACCGTCAACCAAGGCGAAGTATCGGTAGTCATCGGGCCGTCCGGTTCCGGCAAATCCACCATGCTCCGCTGCGTGAACCTCTTGGAGAGCATCAGCGC
>NZ_JAWRXC010000483.1:0-253 GCF_046535225.1 Bacillus sp. SIMBA_031 | reverse complement strand
GCCGGGGGGACGGTAGCCCTGGAACCGATGAGCGCGTACGAGCGCAAGATCGTTCACGACGCTGTGGCCGAGCTTGGGTTTGTTTCCGAGTCGGAGGGCGAAGGGGCAGGCCGCCACATCGTCGTCTCGGCCGACTGACGGCCCATGGTTGATATCACCGCAGCTGAGCTGGAAGCAGCACAGAAGATTTTCGGAGAACGCTTGGATCTCGCCAAGCGCTATGTGGAGCACTTGGCCACCTCCGGTACTGAGC
>NZ_JAWRXC010000482.1:0-253 GCF_046535225.1 Bacillus sp. SIMBA_031 | reverse complement strand
GTTGGAAAAGCAATACCCGCCGGCTGAAGGACCCTTTTTTGTAGTCCGATGTAAAGGAGAAGGAACCCATCACGGCACCAACCGTGAGTGTGAGGGAAACCCCGGATTCCATGAGAAGCAGGTATAGCTCCGGAGTTGGTTTCCCAGATTCAAGAACCGCAGCCGCAATGAGCAGGCCCAGAAGTCCCAGCACCAGAAGAACGCCGACGGCTGACCCCTTCCATAGCCATGGCCTCTGGAGGTCGGATACCAA
>NZ_JAWRXC010000481.1:0-253 GCF_046535225.1 Bacillus sp. SIMBA_031 | reverse complement strand
CCAAAGCCACTCTGCTCATGTTTCGCTCCCCTTGTTATCGCCTTCGATCACGTCATTAAGACATTGATCGCATGCTATTTAAAGTGCTTCTAGGCACATCGCGACGCCCATGCCGCCGCCGATGCAGAGTGTTGCCAATCCCTTCTTCGCGCCGCGGCGCTTCATTTCGAAAACCAGCGTATTCAGAACGCGGGCACCGGACGCACCGATCGGATGGCCAATGGCAATTGCGCCACCATTGACGTTGACGATC
>NZ_JAWRXC010000480.1:0-253 GCF_046535225.1 Bacillus sp. SIMBA_031 | reverse complement strand
CACCAGGTTTCAACAGCGGCGTCGGCCGCGACGATCGCTCGCGACGTTGAGCACACGGAGCGGTCGACCACGTTGCCGCCGGACACTGCATCGCGTGTTGCGCGGGCGGTGACGTTACAGCAGGTCAGTTTCCGCTATCCGGACGGCCGTGCAGGTCTGCACGATCTGAACATCGAATTCGCTGCGGGTGAGACGACCGCTGTCATCGGCCCTAGCGGCGCGGGCAAGAGCACGCTGCTGCAACTCGTGCTGG
>NZ_JAWRXC010000479.1:0-253 GCF_046535225.1 Bacillus sp. SIMBA_031 | reverse complement strand
CTCCGAAGTCGATTTCGGCAACGCGAAGGCGGGCGACGACACCACTACCAAGGCGACGATGGCGCTCGCCTACTACAAGCTTTCCATCAACGGCGACACCGTGATCGAAATCGACGCACAAAACTTCATCGAACTGGTGGGCGGCAAGGATGCGCTCACGCAGGTCCGCAAGATCATCGGCGCCTAAACGTAACGCGGTCTGTCCGCGTGCTGACATTCACCACACTGAGAAACGAAAATGAAAGACCTGAAC
>NZ_JAWRXC010000478.1:0-253 GCF_046535225.1 Bacillus sp. SIMBA_031 | reverse complement strand
CAGTGCGCGCGTCTACCAGGACCTCGAGCGCCGGGTGCGCATCCTGGCCCAGACGGCACCGACCCCGCCCAGGGGCCGGAGGGTGCGGCCCCAGGTCCGCAGCGTGCACGTGTTCCGACCGGGACCGCACAGCGCCGAGGTGTGCGTGCACGTCCGGCACGGCCACCGGTCCCGGGCGATGGCGGTCCGGTTGGAGGAGCGCGACGGCACCTGGCGATGCGTCGCCCTGCAGCTCGGCTGACCGGCGACGACC
>NZ_JAWRXC010000477.1:0-253 GCF_046535225.1 Bacillus sp. SIMBA_031 | reverse complement strand
ATGCGAAGTTCGTCACGCAACCGTGAGGTGTCTACCGCAACAGGGGCCAGAACGTCCTGCTCAAGCTTCACAGCTTCTTCCAGGGCGGCTATCCCGGCATCCGTGAGTGTTACCACGTGGCTCCGGCGGTCCGAGTCGCTGCGATGGCGGCTGATGTGCCCGTGCAACTCCAGCCTGGCCAACGTGGTTCCCATCGTTTGAGCCTTGACCCGCGCAACTTCAGCAAGGGCGGCTTGCGTTATTGCACCCTTGG
>NZ_JAWRXC010000476.1:0-253 GCF_046535225.1 Bacillus sp. SIMBA_031 | reverse complement strand
CAGGGCACCGACTGTCATCGTAGACGTTCGTTAGTCCGCAGTGCACGGCAAAAGGCCGCGGTTGCGTACGCAATCGCGGCCTTTTTGCTGTCGTGCGGGTTGTCGTGCGCGTTTTCGTTCGGTGATCCGCGCCGCACGAGTTCACATGCGTCGCAATAGGGAACGAACGTTGCAGCACGAACACCGATCAAAAGGTTTCCCAATCCTGATCGCTGCCGGCGCTCGCCAATGCCTTGGCAGGCGCCTTGACGGA
>NZ_JAWRXC010000475.1:0-253 GCF_046535225.1 Bacillus sp. SIMBA_031 | reverse complement strand
CAGGATCGACTTGACGCATCGAACCTCAACGCAACTTCCCCGGCCAATCTTTGACCATGGGTCCGAAGCAAGACTGCCATTTTCGATGCCCATCGCCTTGGCGTAAAGATACCCTTGGCCAAGAGGGCAGCCACGCTCCAACAGCATTTCGGCTTGCGCTACGTTTCACGCGCTCCGCGACCAGCCAAACTTTCATTCGCTTGGCGATATGGAGAATACCTTCGACAATTGCCGCGCCGACACCATCGAAGAC
>NZ_JAWRXC010000062.1:0-369 GCF_046535225.1 Bacillus sp. SIMBA_031 | reverse complement strand
GGCTGCTTGAGGCTACTAGAGGGAGCGCAACCGTTTTTGGAAGCCCATACGGGGCACTCCGCCGGCCGGCCACCAGGGTAGGCGTCAACCTCGACGGAATGGATATTGAGCCAGCGCTTACGGGCCGCCGGCACCTGCGCGTCTGCCAGCTTGCTGCCGGTGTGGACCGAGGAAATGTTGACCGCGTGTTGGAGCAGGTGGGCCTGACGCGCCAAGCACATAAGAAGGTCAAGAATTATTCTCTGGGTATGCGCCAGCGGCTCGGAATTGCCTCGGCCATCATTGGTGATCCGCAGCTTTTGGTCCTCGACGAACCCGCCAACGGCCTTGATCCGGAGGGTATCCAGTGGCTCCGGACCTTCCTGAAAT
>NZ_JAWRXC010000474.1:0-253 GCF_046535225.1 Bacillus sp. SIMBA_031 | reverse complement strand
CTGGGCTACGGCCCGCAGTTTGATGTTGCGGTTGCTGGAGGCTTTCTTGATGAGCTCCATGGCTTCCACTTGTGTGCACCTGTTCTGGGCAATGATGATGCCCGTGGCGACGTCGATGACCGTTCGCGACTCCATTGCCGCCCGCAAGTTGGCGGCCGTTTCACTGTGTTGCGCCAGCTTAATGGCCAAGCGAAGGCCATTGGAGGCTTGGTCAACGTAATCGTTGGCCCGCTGCACGGCACCTTGGTCGAAC
>NZ_JAWRXC010000473.1:0-254 GCF_046535225.1 Bacillus sp. SIMBA_031 | reverse complement strand
CTGCAGAGCTTTAAAAATGCACTTCTGAGAAAGATATATTGAGCCTCACAGCAAACCCATTGTGAGGCTTTATCTATAATTTTGCTTTGTATTAATATGATAAACAATGCAAAACAAAGAGATTTTAGAAAGATTAACAAACGGTGAACCCATTCATCTTCATGATCCTGAATATTCCAAGATCAATGCGATTGTCAGCAAAACCATACAGCTGTCTCAGCAGCTTAATCAATCTTCGGATATTGCACAGATAC
>NZ_JAWRXC010000472.1:0-254 GCF_046535225.1 Bacillus sp. SIMBA_031 | reverse complement strand
AACCTCCCTCTTCCGCCGCAACGACCTCGACGAAATGACCGTCGGCCGCACCGAAAAACCGGTCAGCGGCAAGCTGCCGGAAAAACCCGACGCAGCAAAGAGCACCAAGCGCTTCACGCCCCTGCTTGAGGAGCAGCCGGAGCGCACCCCTCATGGTGAGGAGGCCCAACGGGCCGTCTCGAACCATGACGTCCGTCCGCTGGTTCGCGGCAAGACGGGCGTCGGCAGCTATGAGGATCCGGGCGAGCAGAAGC
>NZ_JAWRXC010000471.1:0-254 GCF_046535225.1 Bacillus sp. SIMBA_031 | reverse complement strand
CTGGAGGTCGCCGATGGCAAACGGGATAGACGTTGGAGCGGGATTTTTGAGCATCTGTGAAGGGTGTCACGGAAATAGAGGCATGTCTGCATTTCCGCGTAATCGTTTTCGCCGAAGGTTACAAGAGGCTACAAAAAGTTGAGGGTCGGGCCAGAGCGGGGCAGGTTGCTCAGATAGAATACCGTCACCTCCACAAGGAATAAGCAATCCGCCATCCTGAAAGGGATGAGGCGGCGCCCCGGCTGTTGCCGGAC
>NZ_JAWRXC010000470.1:0-254 GCF_046535225.1 Bacillus sp. SIMBA_031 | reverse complement strand
GGCCTGACAGAAGCTCCAGGCGAAGACGCCCATCCATCCTCGCTCGAAAAATCTGGCTCCATCTACGTCCATTGAGGTTCACCGCAGCGAAAGCTGCGGACCACACGGAAATCCCACATTCTGGTGTCCTGCTCACCGTCGACTGGGCGTCGACTGTGCCGGCGATCGAAACAACATCTTCGGAACGAACGGTGAGCAGACCTCCCAACAATGGCTGCAGGTCGGGTAGCAGACCTTCCTCGAACAGATCGACC
>NZ_JAWRXC010000469.1:0-254 GCF_046535225.1 Bacillus sp. SIMBA_031 | reverse complement strand
GATCTGCTAACCAGCGGGGGTATCCTGGAGACTAAGAAGATCGGCGACATGGCGCAGGATCGCGGTGTCGCGATGGCGATCCACATGGCGGAAAGTCCGATCGCTGCGATGGCGGCTGCCCATGTCGCGACGGCGACCGAGAATTTCATGGCGCTCGAATATCATTCGGCGGATGTCGATTGGTGGGACGATATTGTCACCGGCCTTCCAAAGCCCCTCGTCAAGGATGGCTTCATCACCGTGCCGGACAAGCC
>NZ_JAWRXC010000468.1:0-254 GCF_046535225.1 Bacillus sp. SIMBA_031 | reverse complement strand
CCAGAGCGCCGCGACGCTTTCGTCAATCTGACTGAGCAGCACTTTGGCCACGGCACCACCGTCGCGCAATGTCTTGCGGCCGATGAGGTCATTCGCCTGGATTGCCGTCGTGCCTTCGTAGATGGTAAGGATGCGTGCGTCGCGGTAGTACTGGGCGGCGCCCGTTTCCTCGATGAAGCCCATACCTCCATGCACCTGCACCGCGAGGCTCGTCACCTCCAGCGACAGTTCCGTACTCCAGCCCTTCACTACCG
>NZ_JAWRXC010000467.1:0-254 GCF_046535225.1 Bacillus sp. SIMBA_031 | reverse complement strand
CCTGGGAGGCAGGGCAAAAGGACCACTTCATCAGGATCACGCCAAGCAAGGTGACTGGCCGGCGCTTTACAGTAACACCGCCGGTGACCTGGTGGACGCCCTTGGACGAAGCGCCCAGCGCACGCAACGAGTAAATCCCCGCCTCGTCGCGATTCGCCCGTCGCGATTCGCCCGTCCCGATTCCCTTGTTACGGCCCCAGGCCTTCAGTCGTCGGAGTCCGGGTATTCCTCTTCAGCTTCGTCGTCGTAGCGCC
>NZ_JAWRXC010000466.1:0-254 GCF_046535225.1 Bacillus sp. SIMBA_031 | reverse complement strand
GCGGCACGGCCCATTCACCGGAGTCGTTGCGCGAAGGAAAATAGGGATTCTGTCCGGCATGACCTTGGTACGTGCGCCGGCCCGGGAGCGGAACCTCGGGACGGAACCTACTGGCCCGCGCCGTGCTGGGTTCGTTCTCCTCGGGAAGGTACTCGGTGGGAACCTCGACACTTTCATGAGGGGAAGTGCGCGGTTGGTGGTCGGGGCGTTGCGGCTGCACTGCGGGTCCTGCCCTGAAAGAGGCGGCGTCGAAC
>NZ_JAWRXC010000465.1:0-254 GCF_046535225.1 Bacillus sp. SIMBA_031 | reverse complement strand
GGCTTGCGCTGGCGCGCGCACTGCATGCGCGGGGGCGGTCGTTCGTGCTCGTCGAAGCGAGCACCCGGCTCGGCGGGCGCGTGCTGACGCGGCGCTGCGACGTCACGGGCCAGCGTCTGGATCTGGGACCCACATGGTTTTGGCCCGACACCGAGCCCCGCATGGCCGCACTGATTTCGGAGCTGGGGATCGAGAGCGTCCCGCAGCATGATCCCGGCGACGCACTCTGGCTGACCGATCCGAACCGCGGGCCC
>NZ_JAWRXC010000464.1:0-254 GCF_046535225.1 Bacillus sp. SIMBA_031 | reverse complement strand
CAATAAGCATGGGTTGTTGTTGACCAACGATCTGCGAATCGCAACCGTAACACCAGGTGGAGAGATATAAAGGTGATTAAATGAATAGGATAACGAAGCAAATTTATAAGGCCGTGACGGTTGTCGCATTGGTGAGTGTGAACATGCTTTCGGGATGTGGCGGAAGCGTGTCTGAAACGACTCAACTTACCGCCGGTGCGGCTGCAACCGGGGACGATTACAGTGCCCAGGTTGCGCAGCAAATCCTTAGTGCC
>NZ_JAWRXC010000463.1:0-254 GCF_046535225.1 Bacillus sp. SIMBA_031 | reverse complement strand
CCATTGACCTCAGCCGTCGGCCGCGCCCAGGTAAGCTCCAGAACCGAACGGCCTTTTTCACCTGATGGTACGGAAAGGCCGACCTGACCGAGGAAGCTCTCGGACGTCTGTCCGAGCTTGTCCCATGACGACTTGATGTTCTCAGGTGTTTCCTCGACGCCCTCGTAGAAATTCTCGAGCGTGATGCGGCCGGTCTGGTCATGCAGACCCGCCAGCGCTTCCGTCAGGATATGGATCGGGTTGGCGGCAGCACC
>NZ_JAWRXC010000462.1:0-254 GCF_046535225.1 Bacillus sp. SIMBA_031 | reverse complement strand
AGTTCTAAATCTGAAGTCTGCTTTTGAAGATGGATCGTTCGGCTAAAAAGTCTTGAGATATCAAATAGAATCTTAACGAAAAAAGGCGGCGAAAATGAATAGATCACCAATGTAGCATTTCCAAAAACAGCTTTATAGGATAATATCTCCCCATAGGTTTGGGTTGCATTTCTACTTATAACCCCTTTCAGGGGCCCCTCCTGAATATCAACACCCAATTTATATAAAACACTAAGCTGAAGGTGATTAATAAT
>NZ_JAWRXC010000061.1:0-370 GCF_046535225.1 Bacillus sp. SIMBA_031 | reverse complement strand
CTCAACTCCACGGCCGTCCGAAACTCGAGAGAAGTACAGGTGCTGCTGTGCCTTTGGCGGGGCGTCGGTCAAGGCATTGAAGTAACGAGGCTGCCATGGCCCAGCCAAGGATCCAACGATCAGCACGCGGGTGACACCACCGACGACCTTCAAACGGCTCCTCCTGGAATCTGTGGATGTCGAAGAACGTTTCTCCGCTCTCGCCGCGCATTCAGCTGCCACTTTGTCCATGCACAACGGGTTGATGGGCGGCGGCATGCTGATGCCGGGCAAAAAGCCCGCTACAGTCGCAACCACGATCCGAAAGTCCATTCCTTGGATGAGCTGCGGCGCGCCACAGTAATGGTCCCTGCCTGGCAGCTCTCCGCCG
>NZ_JAWRXC010000461.1:0-254 GCF_046535225.1 Bacillus sp. SIMBA_031 | reverse complement strand
AACCGTCGCGGGAACCTACCGCTTTACTGTCCGTGTGGCAGATGCGTACACGTTCACGGACAGGGAGTTCAGCATCACGGTGCGGGCCTCGGCTCCTTTGGGGATCGGGTACGTTGTTCCTCCCGCCGTGCTGGGTGAGCCATACTCGGCGAAGATCGCATCCGTAACCGGCGGCGTTGCCCCTTACGAATTCTGGTGGTCTACGCCGCGGCACTCGGCTGGCAGCTTGTGGTGGCACGATCCAGGTCCTGAGG
>NZ_JAWRXC010000460.1:0-254 GCF_046535225.1 Bacillus sp. SIMBA_031 | reverse complement strand
ATCGCCGGCGGGATTGGCTTCGTTGTCGACGCCGGATTGCTGACGCTGCTGCTGCATGTCACATCGCTCGGCCCGTTCATCGCCCGGCTGATTGCGATCGCGCTGGCGATGGTCGTCACCTGGATATTCAACCGGACATTCACCTTCGACCGGTCGCCGCATTCGCTTGCCGTCGAAGGTTTCCGTTACGGGTCCGTCGGGATCACGTCTGCGCTCGTCAATTACGGCCTCTACGCCGCCCTGCTGTTGACGAT
>NZ_JAWRXC010000459.1:0-254 GCF_046535225.1 Bacillus sp. SIMBA_031 | reverse complement strand
GCTCACTTTTTTTTCTTCCATTTTCAAACCAAATTATACTTTTACCATGCAATTGCCCATATCTATATTCTTTTTCACTTTTTTTATTCCCGTTTTCATAAAATTCACTTGTTAAACCATGAGCCAGCCCATTCTTATATTTAGTAAAATAGATGATTTGTCCATTTGGATATAATTCGTAAGCCAGCCCTGTAAACGGCTGGCCATTTTCGTCTTCAGGATTATCTAGTATCTCATCACTGACCGAAGAGAAC
>NZ_JAWRXC010000018.1:0-5849 GCF_046535225.1 Bacillus sp. SIMBA_031 | reverse complement strand
TAATCTGCTTGTGTATCATTAAACTCTTCTAAGAGTTGGTGCCGTTCATTGTCTATCGTGATATCAATCTCCGAAATATTGACTGTGGGGTCTTCTGAAATGATTTCCATCATTCTAATGAAATGGTTTTTTAAACGGTTCATGCTGCTCGAATCATATACATTTGAATTGTAAGAGAATCGGACAGTTAATTCATCATTAGGTAATACCATAACTCCAAGGTCATAATTATTCTGTTCATAAAGAGTGCTATCTGTAATTTCAAAATCCACAAAATTGTTAGACTCCATCACTACATCGTCAACATAATAATTTTGAAATACCAAGATGTGATTGACTAAATTTCGCTTAAGCTCTGATAACGATTGTATTTCAGCTAATGGATAATAATCGTACTTTGTTGATTCCAACGAATTTTTTTGAATATTTTTAACTAACTCTATAAAATTAGCAGTTATATTATTTTTCACCCTTACCGGGACCGTGTTGATAAACAACCCTATCATTTCTTCAATTCCATCCACTGCTGCATTACGTCCCGATACAACAGATCCAAATACGACATCATTTAAGCCTGTATATTTCTGCAGGAGAATACCCCAAACAGCTGAAATGACAGTGTTAATTGTAACTTGTGTTTGTTTGCTCACATTTAATAGTGATTCTGTGAGCTCTTTCCCCACCTGAAATTCTAATTTCTCTTTTTTAAATTGGACTGGAGTCTTCTGGACACTGCAAGGAAATTTAGCATGGTTGATATACCCGTCTAAATACTTTCTCCAATATATTTTCGCTGAATATTTCGATTGTTTTTGCAGCCAATTGATATAATTTACATATGGAGTTGGCTTCTTTAGTGGGGCAGTATGATTTTTTTTTGCAGACGAATATAGTATAAAAAAATCTTTCATAATAATACCGCTGCACCAGCCATCCATCAGAATATGGTGAGAACTCCAAATCACCCTATACTCTTCATGATTCACTTTAATGACAGACATTCTAAGTAAGATGTCTTCACTTAATTTAAAGCCTCTTTTTCGCTCTTCGAACTGGAACCGGTGAATAAACCTTGATTTCTGTTCTTCTGTTAAATTAGTTATGTCCTCGTAACGGATGCTTGTTTTACGGCTCTCTACTATAACTTGTTTCGGAGTTTTCACATTCTCATGAACAATGATAGTTCGGAGAACATCATACCGGTCAATTAATTGATTGATGCTTTTTTCAAGTTCTTCTAAATCAATCTCACCTTTAATCGTAAAGGACTTTTGTTCAAAGTATGCTTCTGAATCTGGATCAATTAGAGAATGGAACAGCATTCCTTCTTGCATAGGAGTAAGAGGATAGATGTCCTGAAGTGTGAACTCTTTATATTTTTCCTTTAATTCTTCTAATTCATCCAGAGTAAGGTCATTGGCTGAATAATCGGAAGGAGAGAGTTCGGTTGTTTTTTGTTCCCGACAATGTTTGACAATAGAAAGCAAATGTTTTTTATATGTTTCAGCTAAACGTCTCATTGTGCTTTGTTTATATTTCCTAATGCTGTATGCAAATGTAAAAAACAGCTTATGATCAGCAATCGCGCCATTAATATCAATATCATACAAACTTTCGGCTTCCGGACTAATAGAGTTTCCTTTTGCTAGATTGGATAATTTCAAAAATCCATGATAAATTGTCTCATCAAATTGGCCTAAATAATTAAAGCTGATCTGCGGCTTTATATCTCCAATGACTGATTTTTCTCTTAAGTAAGAGAGTATCCCATAGCCAATCCCCTTATTTGGAATACTTCTCAATGTTTCTTTTACATTTCTAATGGAATAGCTCAATTGCTTCTCTTTTTTCAACTTTAACAGTACAGGATAATGGGATGTAAACCAGCCGATTGTCCGAGAAATATCGATATCTCCCTCAAGCTTTTCTCTTCCATGACCTTCCACATTAATTAAAACTTGCTCTTCTGATGTCCACTCTTGGATAGTCAGTCCCAAAGCAGTTAATAATATGTCATTAATCTCCGTATTATAGGTTTTGTTCGTATTCTTGAGTAATTCACTTGTTTCCTCTTCACTTAATTCTATATCAACTCTATTGATGTATTTTTGTTTGGTGCTTTCTTCACTGTATTCATAATCAGTCTTCAAAAAATGACAATCTGCTATCGCAATCTCTTCCCAATACGGAATTTCACTTTGGAATACTTCACTTTGAGCCTGTTGCTGCAAATAGAGTCCCCACTCCTTAAAGGAATGGGTTTTGCTTTGAAATACTATTTTTTCTCCTTTAAGGGCTTTATTGTATCCTTCCGAAAAGTCTTCAAAAAATATTCTCCAAGATACCCCGTCTACTACCAAATGATGGATAGCAATCAGAAGATGATCTCCCTCAGTTGTTTTAAATAAACCTGCTTTTACTAGAGGTCCTTTTTTTAAATCAATACTGCTTTGTATTTCTTCACTGCTTTTTTTGATCATTTCCTCATAATTTTCGCACGATTGGTAATCCATTACTTGAAAGTCGTATAATGTTGTTTCTGAACTTCTAATGATCTGGGTAACTTGTTTACCATCCTTTTTATAAACCATCCTTAAGGCATCATGATGCTTAATTAGTCCGGCAAGAACAGTTTTGATTGAGTTCTCTTCAAAACCTTCTTTATTGTAGATCATTACGGATTGATTCCAATGATGCATGTTTGAAAAATTCTTTTCGAAAAATAGTCTTTGAATAGGTATTAATGGTACTTCTCCTGTAACCTCTTTTTGACTAATTACAGTGGAGTAAGCAGTTACTTTATCACTCACTTCTTGAATGGTTCCAAAATTAAATAAATCTTTAACCTCAAGATTATAACCATATTTCTGAAGTTTAGAAGTGATTCTGATTGCTTTAATAGAGTCTCCTCCTAGTTCGAAGAAGTTATCTTTTATTCCTATTCGTTGGAATCCTAGTACTTCTGACCACACATCTGCAAGTTTATGCTCTATATCATTTCTTGGAGCGACATATTCAAAACCGCCTCTTTTGGAAGATGGTTCTGGTAGCATATTCCGTTCTATCTTTCCATTTGTAGTTAATGGCATACTCTCTAATTGCATTATATAAGTAGGTATCATATAGTAAGGAACAGTTTCTTTTAAATATTCTCTGATTTCGGAAGTATTTAATTGACCCCTTCCTGTTATATAAGCAGAAAGATATTTTTCCTGTTCTTCATTCTCCCGCGCTAATAAAACAGCCTCTTTAACAGCTTGATGACTTAGCAAACAATTTTCTATCTCTCCAAGTTCAATTCTAAAACCACGGACCTTAACCTGATTATCCTTTCTTCCAAAGAATTCTATACTCCCATCAAGTTTCCATCTTGCAATATCTCCTGTTTTATACATTCTTTCTGCAGGATTAAATGGAGCTGCAACAAATTTCTCGGAAGTCATTTCAGGTTTATTCAAATACCCCCGTGCAAGTCCATCTCCTGCAATCCACAAATCCCCAGGTACTCCTTTAGGCACCAAATTTAGGTCCTCATCTAATATGTATACTCTGCTGTTTTGGATGGGGGTCCCGATAGGAAGAGATTTTTCTTTCTTATTTCTTTCTCGATAGCTATACACGATACAACCAACAGTTGCCTCAGTTGGTCCGTATTCATTTATAATTTCTACGTTTCCATTAAATTTACGGTGAATGTCATCAGCTAATTGATATGATAACTCTTCACCGCCAACAATAAACCTTGAAATCCTTACATTATTCAGTTGCAATCCACTTATAACGCTTAAATGTGCTGGGGTTAATTTCATTATATCTATAGAATCTTCAACAATATGATCGAATGAAAACTGATCATCATTGTTATATACACATACTTTATTACCAGACAATAACGGTACATATATTGAAGTTACTGTCAAATCAAATGAGATAGATGTATATAATGGAAAATCCCCTTTTCCTTCTTCAAGATACCGTCCTTTACAATAATGAATATAATTAACTAGAGATTTATGCTCGATCATGACTCCCTTAGGATTACCTGTAGTACCTGATGTGTAAATCACATAAGCCAAATCATTAGAAGATCTCTTAATGTCTAAATTTGTCTTGTCACCTTGAAAAATGTCTCCCTCAAAAATATCAATTACACTTCCATTAAAATGAATGTGGGTCATGAGGTCTTGTCTCGAGATAATGATATCTACTTCTGCATCTTGCAGCATATATTCTTTTCTGCCAATTGGATGTTGTATATCAATAGGAAGGTAAGCACCGCCTGCTTTTAATACTCCCATAATTGCAATAACCATCTCTATAGAAGCGTTTACCATTATTGCGACAACAGAGTCTGTGGTTACACCTCTGCTTTTTAATAATCTTGCTAATTGATTGGCTTTTTCATTTAGCTCTTGATATGTTAATACTTTATATTCGCATTTGACTGCAATCCTATTGGGCGTTTTCTCTGTCTGAGCTTCGAACAATTCTTGAACAGTTTTTTTGCTTGGATAATTCTCAAAAGTTTGATTATAGTGTTGAAGCAGTTCAACTTTCTCTTCTTCGGAAATGATTTTTATTTGTTTTATGATCTGATCAAGATCACCGACGATATCATCAACGATTTTAATAAATCTCTCGCCAAATAATGTTATAGTTTCCTTACTAAATAATTCAGCGTTGTAAATAAACGATATGTCATAAGTTTGACTATCTTGTTTATTTATACAAACAGACAGTTGATTTTTAGGAGAGGTATTTATGTAATTAATAAACTCTTCTCTGTGCAGTGTATTCATACAAATGCTTACAGGTGTTAAATCCATAACATTTATACCGCTATATGAACTATTTAAGAGCTTATCAAGATCACAGTACTGATTTTCATAGGCTTTAAATACATTTTCCTGTACTTGTTTCAGCAAATGCTTGACAGACACTTCTTTTGTCACCTTGTTAAAAAGTGGTAGTAATTTATTTTTTACAGGTGTGTTGTCCTTTGCATTTCCTACATAAACTGGTATACCTATAATATTTTCTTTTTTCTCTGTGTATTTAAATATTTGTATCTGTAATGCTGTTAAAAACACCATATAGAATGGTAAATCATTTTGTTTTGTCAATTTATCCAACTCATTAATTAATTTAGAAGGTAAAGAAAACTTGATCTCCTGCTTTGTGTATTTTCCTTCTGAGAAAAAATCATGAGTAACAATTCCTGTATCTACTTGTGTTAAATTTAAACCCTTCCAATATTGACTAGAATTTTCTATTTTTTCACTAGAATTCACTTTTTCATTACGCCTCCTTCTATAACACTTTTCCTCTTAATTTAAATCCATATTCGAACTTTAATTGTTCGAATATGGATTACTCTTAAAATGTAAAAGCTGTACTTCTTAAATTATTTACTTCATCATCAATTTCTAAAAGGCTTTTTCTTTCTTCACTATTTAAAATATCAATCTTTTTAATTACTTGATTGCTGTTTTTTAATATCTCGTCTAATAGAACCTGAATATCTTGACTCACTCTTTCAATGGTTTCCTTTTTAAACAAGCAAATAGAGTATTCCAAAATCATCTCTATATTTTTTCCAGACTCAAAAGCTTTTAGGGTCAAATCAAACTTTGAGATTTTGTTTCCCAAAGGAATTTGGTTAAAAACAATATTTTCAAGCTCAATTTCTGTATTTACATCTATGTTATTCATATCAAACATCACATCAAATAGCGGGTTTCTCCCTAATTCCCTTTTAATATGGAGGTGATTAATTAACTCTTCGAGCTGATAACTTTGATTGTCATATGCCTGCAGTGAATTCTCCTTTACTTCTTTCAAAAGTTCTT
>NZ_JAWRXC010000458.1:0-255 GCF_046535225.1 Bacillus sp. SIMBA_031 | reverse complement strand
GACGTGGATTGGACCGGGATTGCGCGGGTGGAAGTTGCAGCACCCGCGAACAGTACGCGACCCCTGGTTCTTGTGGCTCCGGAGGAATCGACGAGCCCCAAGCGAATCCATAGCGTGGTGGCGCAGTTGCCGCCCGACGTATCCGTGGCCAGCTTTGAGCCTGGCACTGGCCATGCCGTCCAGCTCCGGGGGAGGACCTGGGTGCAGGAAACAGCTGCGGGTCACGAGTACCGCGTCAGTGGCGAGGGGTTCTGG
>NZ_JAWRXC010000457.1:0-255 GCF_046535225.1 Bacillus sp. SIMBA_031 | reverse complement strand
CGAGATTGACCCCAAGCGTCGGTAGGGATCCCAGTCTGCCCCGCTTGTTAGGGGTCGCGAACTCATAAGCCGCAGCAATTGCAGAACTGAACTCCGCTCCAGCGCCGACTCCCTGGACGATCCGCAGCAGAACAAGCAAGATCGGGGCCGCTACGCCGATCGTTGCGTACGAGGGAATCAGACCAATCAGTCCGCTTGAAACGCCCATCAGGACCAAGCTCCAAGTAAGTACGGTCTTTCGACCGAACTTGTCTC
>NZ_JAWRXC010000456.1:0-255 GCF_046535225.1 Bacillus sp. SIMBA_031 | reverse complement strand
CCACTGATTCGGGACTATTCAGCGCTATGCCGGACCGAATCGAAGCGACTGAAAACTCAAAGTGGTGGAGAAACGGCCCGCTATGCGTTGACTGTGGGGTGTTGTGGAGTAAAGTGGAGCGCATAAGAGGGTAGTGGCAGCGTTGGATATGTGAGGCA
Organism: Bacillus sp. SIMBA_031; assembly: GCF_046535225.1. Taxonomy (NCBI): domain Bacteria; kingdom Bacillati; phylum Bacillota; class Bacilli; order Caryophanales; family Bacillaceae; genus Bacillus; species Bacillus sp. SIMBA_031. The sequence goes on along the minus strand of NZ_JAWRXC010000456.1, from coordinate 97 downwards.
CCTTTACTGAGGGGCGGTGGGCAGGTGTTTCTTGGCACTCACTCTCCGCGTCTGGACGAAAAGGGGCGGATCATCCTGCCAGCCAAATTCCGCGAGG
>NZ_JAWRXC010000455.1:0-255 GCF_046535225.1 Bacillus sp. SIMBA_031 | reverse complement strand
CGTGGTGACAGCGCCGACGTATGTGCACCAAGGCAACGTATCCGGCGTCCCGATCAGCGGCACCGCGGAGGCCAACTCGACGGTCGTCTTGACGGTCACGGGTGGTGGGGCTCCTGCCGTGACACAAAATGTCACCACCAATCCTTCGGGCGGTTGGACTGCCGTGCCGGTGGATATGACTGCTTTCAGCCCGGGGACGATCTCTTACTCCGCTACGGCTACTGACGCCGCTGGCAATACAGGACCTGCAGGTAC
>NZ_JAWRXC010000454.1:0-255 GCF_046535225.1 Bacillus sp. SIMBA_031 | reverse complement strand
CTGGTAGGCACCGATCTGGCGACCTGCATTGTCACTCAGGATGTTGAAATTGAGTTCGAACCAACGATTGGAGAATGCGGAACTCTTCCACCAGCGTGCACTCTTCTCCCGCGAACGCCCGCGACGAGATACGGCGCAGATGCTCGCGATGGGAGGCGGCGGCGCCGCGTCGACGTCGAGTGTGGCAGGATCCAGCACGTTACTACCTGACGAACGCGTATGCCGTCCTATTTCGGTGAGCTGGAAGAGCCCGCC
>NZ_JAWRXC010000453.1:0-255 GCF_046535225.1 Bacillus sp. SIMBA_031 | reverse complement strand
GCTCTCTGAAGGGGAGCGCAAGCGGGTCCAGATCGCCCGGGCTTTGATGACCGATCCGGAGTTATTGCTCCTGGACGAGCCAGCAGCTGGACTCGACCTGGGCGGACGCGAGGAACTGGTCCACAAGCTCGGCGAGCTTGCCCGTGACGAAGCCTCACCTGCCATGGTCCTGGTGACCCATCACCTTGAGGAAGTGCCCCCCGGATTTACCCACGCCATGCTGTTGCGCGACGGCGCCGTCGTAGCGGCCGGTCC
>NZ_JAWRXC010000452.1:0-255 GCF_046535225.1 Bacillus sp. SIMBA_031 | reverse complement strand
CCTGGTTCCGGCGCGCTGTCAGGGCCTGTGGGCTCAGCGGTTGAAACATGCTGGTCAATACCTTTTCAACTGCATCGTGCTGCACGGGTTATCGAAGCGGCTTATCACGCGCTCCCGCGTAGCTCGTGTATGAATGTTGACTTGCGGGCGACGTAGGAGCAGGCCGGCGGTTTGAAAAGGGGCAGTGCCCCGACTGACTGCCGGTTGAGCGGTATCTGTCGCAGCCAAAGCGTTTTTCGGCGTATGGACGGTTGC
>NZ_JAWRXC010000451.1:0-255 GCF_046535225.1 Bacillus sp. SIMBA_031 | reverse complement strand
CCCGTTGATCCCCGGCATCTGAAAGTCCAGGATCACGCACGCGGGCCGATACGAAGCTGTCGACGAAAGCGTGCCTGGAAATTCCTCGCCACTGGAAAACGTCTCTGCCTTTATCCCGACTGAACGCAGCAAACGCTTGATGGCGCGGTAAACCGATTCGTCATCGTCGACCACAGCGACGATCAGATTGAGATTGACCATATGAAGACGCGATCGCGCCCGGTGAGCAGACCCTATGTAGCTTGAGCCTAACAG
>NZ_JAWRXC010000450.1:0-255 GCF_046535225.1 Bacillus sp. SIMBA_031 | reverse complement strand
AATTAACTCTGATATTTAGCACCAAGCGGCTTCGATATAGGGGGAATTCGTAAAATTGTTCAAGTATCTATGCTGGTTGGTATAATCATCACATACAAAAAAGCCTTTGCCGGTTACCCTGCAAAGGCTTTTTTACTTAATCATTAAGCTTTTTATTTAAGTGCCAACTGGAGTTCTCGGTTACGCTCAAGTTGCGCAATAAAGCTATCAGCAATAGGCTTAAACTTAGCAAGCTCTGAGCGTGGTAATGGCTCA
>NZ_JAWRXC010000449.1:0-255 GCF_046535225.1 Bacillus sp. SIMBA_031 | reverse complement strand
ATGAGAATCGCGTCGGGACAATTCAGCGCTGGCAAGGACCCGCAATCCAACCTGACCGCCATCCTGGACATGATGACAATTGCGGCCCGCGGCGGCGCAGACCTGCTGGTGCTTCCCGAGTCCAGCCTCTATGCCAGCAACGAGCCCCCTGCCGTCCTCGCCAAAGTGGCCGAGCCGCTGGACGGCCCGTTCATTGGCAGTATCGCAGCGGCGGCCTTGGACCTCCACCTGCCTGTGGTGGTGGGACTTGCGGAG
>NZ_JAWRXC010000448.1:0-255 GCF_046535225.1 Bacillus sp. SIMBA_031 | reverse complement strand
GAGCTCTCCGACGGCCAGCGCTACCGCTTCAAGCTCGCGAAGGCGATCGAGAGCGAGGCCGACGTGTGGGTCGCCGACGAGTTCATGGCCGTGCTCGACCGCACCGCGGCCAAGGTGATCGCTTACGCGCTGCAGAAGACTGCGCGCAAGGTCAACGCGACCGTGATCGTTGCGACCACGCACCTCGACCTCGTGGAAGACCTGCAGCCGTCTCTCTACATCGAGAAGCGCTACCGGGAGAAGCTGCGCATCGAA
>NZ_JAWRXC010000447.1:0-255 GCF_046535225.1 Bacillus sp. SIMBA_031 | reverse complement strand
CTGCTGCGCAGCCCATCGCGACACAAGGCCGCTCAAGGAAATGGTAAGCCTGACCGACTGAGCCATTGCCGGCAAAATTACCATGGGGGATATCCGCACCGGTGAGCAGACCATCCTCGATTACCTGATCTAGCCGCTGGACCGGGCCAAGGAGGCACTGGTTTCAAGCCATGCAAAGTACCTGTAGGAGCAGCCTTGTGCTGCGAAGTGGCCATAGCTGGCGAAGATGATCTTTTGCCTTGCCGGCCTCTTCGC
>NZ_JAWRXC010000446.1:0-255 GCF_046535225.1 Bacillus sp. SIMBA_031 | reverse complement strand
TATAGTTCTCCTTTCCTCGTCCGCGGCAGCACTGGTCCTGCCGATCATCGATTCGCTTCGGCTTTCGGGACCAAAAGTGTTGGCCATGACGGCGCAGGTAGCCATCGCTGACATCGCGTGCATCGTGGCCCTTCCCCTCGCCGTCGACCCGCCGCACGCGGGTCGGGCCGCGTTGGGCGGTGCCGCCGTCGCATTGTGCGCAGCGGCGCTGTTCCTGGCCCTGCGAAAGCTGGAACGGGACGGAACGCGCAGTAA
>NZ_JAWRXC010000445.1:0-255 GCF_046535225.1 Bacillus sp. SIMBA_031 | reverse complement strand
CGCCTCGACTTTGGATAGGTCCAAGTCCCGGCCTAAAGGAGAGGAACCCGCTTCATATGCCTTGACTGCGTCAACCAGTGTACGCCGACCTTCCGCAACAGCGCGATCAGTGGGTGCCAGCAGTTCAGCGGATCTAGCGACGCGCCCTTGACTCTCGATGGCCATAACGTCTTCCGCTAAGATAAGTGCAATGCCGGTCATTCCAGTCACGCCAGCGAAACTCTCACCCACATCAATCGCTTCTCTGTTTTGCCC
>NZ_JAWRXC010000444.1:0-255 GCF_046535225.1 Bacillus sp. SIMBA_031 | reverse complement strand
CCTTTGGGGAGCGACCGCCGTCGAGCGTTTCCTGAACTTGTTACAGCCCAGGCGAAGGTGACTACTTGGCGTCTGCCGTCACCGGGGTCTTGGAATCGTCCGCAGCAGGCTTTGATTCCGCCGGCGCGGGTGCGGCAACGGGCTTGGGAGCCGGAGTTGCTGCGGCCACGAAGGCCCCGCGCGGGTTATCGAGATCAATCAGCTGGGTGGTGTCGCGGCCTGCGAAGAAGGTCAGGACCCAACCGGAGATCACCC
>NZ_JAWRXC010000443.1:0-255 GCF_046535225.1 Bacillus sp. SIMBA_031 | reverse complement strand
CTACAAATCCTTTATGGCTGCGAGCCGGTCCAAACTTGACGATATCGACAAGTTGTTGAGCCAAGAAAGCAATTGAGATGATGGATATCAGCGTTTCGGGGGGAGCGGCACCGGTTGAGGCGCCGTCAGCGAAATCCAATCGCCCGGTTGGGAAAGACGACGACGGCCGCAAGGGCGGCGGCTTTTCCGACGTGCTTTCGAAGGCCGGTGACAACGGGCAGAATCCGAATGATGCCAACGCTGCGTCGAATGCAG
>NZ_JAWRXC010000442.1:0-255 GCF_046535225.1 Bacillus sp. SIMBA_031 | reverse complement strand
CCGAGGCCTTAGCAACATCCTTCCCCAAGTGCGGAGGCGAGGCGCTAGGGAAGATTACGAAGTACCGGCAGGGATCTTGTGAGCCATGACATATCAGTGGATCTCACGGTTGTCAGACGGAACGACCCCGGAAGCCTGATCCGCACGCCCTCACATGGTTGTCAGTTGTGCCACGGCTCACTTTTCTGCATTGGTTTCAGAAAATCTACGAGGCGCCGTCCATCGCGGGAAGCCATGATGGAACTTGACAGTGAC
>NZ_JAWRXC010000060.1:0-375 GCF_046535225.1 Bacillus sp. SIMBA_031 | reverse complement strand
CATCGAGAGCCGTCAGCGTTGGTACGGCTTTTTCGGAATATTCCCGGTGCAGCGCGCCGATCCGGCCGCCTCGGAGATAGACGGCGCTGCTTTCGCAAAATGCACGATTGCCGGTCAGCCGGAAATGCAGCTCCATCTCCTGCCGGCGAACGATCAGATAGTCTGCCGTCTCATAGGTCGCGGCAAAGCCCAGCTGGTCGCGGTAGAAGGCCAACGTTTCCGCAATATCAAGCGACGGCAGGATCGGCAGAACTTCGATGCGCTGCGGATCGTCCATGTCTCAGATACCCTCGACGACGGTAAAACCTTCGAAAACTGGCGGCCCCTTGTACATCGCCTTGCGGTCACCGGCATTGCGATGCGCAGCGCGAAAAC
>NZ_JAWRXC010000441.1:0-256 GCF_046535225.1 Bacillus sp. SIMBA_031 | reverse complement strand
CAGCTCGCCTGGGCCCGAACGCTGGCGACTGTCTCGCGGCACGGGGACAGCGAGTTGGACTTGCTACGCGGCATACTCGACGGCGGCACGGTTATTAACGGCTTGGCGGTGGACGCCGAGCTGCGCTGGAGCATGTGGCAAGCGCTGGCCGCCCACGGTCAAGCGACCCAAGCTGAACTGGACCGGGAACTCGAGGCCGATCAGACAGCGTCAGGGAAGGAAGGCCATTCCTTGGCGTCCGCCGCACGTCCTGATG
>NZ_JAWRXC010000440.1:0-256 GCF_046535225.1 Bacillus sp. SIMBA_031 | reverse complement strand
AGGCCGGCCGTTTCTGGACGTGCGCTTTAAAGACGCCCTGAGCGGATACGCAGTCGGCGCCTACAACCTGCTGCTCGCAACCGAAAATGGTGGGCAAAGCTGGCAGGTGCTCTCTGACAAGACCGACAACCCAGGCGGATTGCACTTCAATGCGGTCCGGTTGGGTGAAGCAGGGCAAGTCTACCTGGCGGGGGAACAAGGGCTGCTGTTGCAAAAAAATCTCCAGACCGGGCGATTCGACTCCCTCTCGACACCC
>NZ_JAWRXC010000439.1:0-256 GCF_046535225.1 Bacillus sp. SIMBA_031 | reverse complement strand
CGTCAGTGAGCACGAGCGGCAGATCAGCTGGAAACGCGGTGTTGATGACAACCTCCGGGCCGATCGTTCGACGCATCAGGTCGGCCATCCCGCCGACAACGTCGGAAACCCGCAGCGAGTCGATCTTGAGCTCTTGCCGTCGTGCGAACGCCAAAAGCCGTTGCGTCAGCGTTGCGCCGCGCTGCGCGCCCTGAATGGCATTTTCGATGAGGTCTAGGACGTCCGGCCTGACGGCCCGCTTCCTGGCGATCTCAAG
>NZ_JAWRXC010000438.1:0-256 GCF_046535225.1 Bacillus sp. SIMBA_031 | reverse complement strand
CCAGGGATGAGACACCGTTGGGGGTGAGGCCCACCAAGGGGGCCGCGGCCGCAGGTTTCAGGCCTTCAATGTCAACGTGCCAAAGGACTGCCTGCCAGCGTTCAGGCAGCGATTTGAATGCTTTGGCCATGATGGTCGACTCAAGATCACTTAGCACGGGATCCGAATCGGTCACGGCGGTATCGAGGATCGCATCATCGGCTGCGGTCGCCATCCTCCTGGCCTTACGGTTCCGATCGTGGGCTGTCCGGCGGAC
>NZ_JAWRXC010000437.1:0-256 GCF_046535225.1 Bacillus sp. SIMBA_031 | reverse complement strand
ACCACCAAAACTTTCGTTCGGTGCAAAATTCCCGCGCTTGTTTTCCAGTCCGGTATGCGAGCCAATGCCCAGTTCCCAGATTATCCGGTAGCGTGAATCGACCATGAACAGCGACTCGATGATCTTCAGCGCAGCAGTGTCCTGCTCGGACGACACCGCCGTAATAACGCCGTTCTCGACTTCCGCTATCAGCGGCGCGTGCTCGATCTCTTCAAGCATCGAATAGATTTTTTCCTGATCGCCACGCAAGAAGGAC
>NZ_JAWRXC010000436.1:0-256 GCF_046535225.1 Bacillus sp. SIMBA_031 | reverse complement strand
ATTATAATTCAAGATATCTACAGTACTATCTGGCTCACGATGTAACACTTATGATATCTCGAATGTCTTATTTATATAGATTCATAATTAATTCATGAATTGTACATATATATATTGCATAACAAGCCATATTATAATACATACAAATAGCTTCAAATCGTTCAGAAAGAGCCGTATCTATTCCAAACAAGGACTATGGAGGATATCTGAATAGATTATGCTTTATATGACAAAAACAGCTTACTGCTTTGAATAC
>NZ_JAWRXC010000435.1:0-256 GCF_046535225.1 Bacillus sp. SIMBA_031 | reverse complement strand
GCCTCCAGCCGTAGCCCGGCCTCGGACGCGGCCTTCACTGAGCCGTGGAGTTCCCCGCTGCAGGCGACGTGGCCGAGGGCATCGATGTGTGTGCCGACGTGGGTGCCCATCGTGAGCCGGTCGCTGCAGACCGAGAGCCCGTCGTCGCGTACGTCTTCCACGTGTGTGGCAGTTCTTTCGAGGCTGACGCCCGGGCTCCATCCGCTGCGCGGAACCGCGTCATCGAGCGGGCGGCCGAGTTCGATGATGCGGATAC
>NZ_JAWRXC010000059.1:0-377 GCF_046535225.1 Bacillus sp. SIMBA_031 | reverse complement strand
ATGACAGCGCCCAGGCCCACGTTAATCACAAGGGTTTTTGACATCATGGCTGGAGGTTATGGGCCGGACCTGAGTGAAGCCCTTGAAAGTCATGGAAGGAGGCCGAAAAAAGTCGAATTGTTGCAAACGGCTTCTTAGCTGAAGAACGCCTCACCGAGCTGCGCTGACAGCTGCCCGATTTCCGTGAGGAAGCCGTCATGCCCGATCGGCGCCTCGATGACATGGACCGCAACATCACCTGGCAGGGCAGCGGCAAGTTCGCGTGATTGCGCCGGGAAGTACAGCCGATCGGTGTCTACTGCGGCCACGAAGAATTCCGCAGTTGCGCGGGACAGGGACTGCTGCAGACCACCCCGGCCCCGGGTGACGTCATGGGA
>NZ_JAWRXC010000434.1:0-256 GCF_046535225.1 Bacillus sp. SIMBA_031 | reverse complement strand
ATAGTGTTAACGGGGATGTTCCACAGGAATTAAGCATATTAGGTAGCGACTACATCATAGGTATGCCATTACATCATAATAAACGAGAAATTCTATTTCATAAATTTATCTTAATTAGAGATGACGTACTTGAGAGCTATTCGCACCTTGAAAGTGATTTAAAAAGTAAATTAATTAGTTTTATAGATGAGGACTGTATTAATGATGTTCATGTGGAAATTATAGATTCTGGTTTAGAGCCTGTTCTTGGCATTAC
>NZ_JAWRXC010000433.1:0-256 GCF_046535225.1 Bacillus sp. SIMBA_031 | reverse complement strand
ACATAAGACTCCAACATCGTATCGAACTTAATGCCCTTTAGTTCATAACCCGCATTAGCAAGCACGCTTCTGTCGTATTTTAAGTTCTGGCCAACTTTCGCTTTATTTTCATCCGCTAATATAGGCCCAAGCTTTTGCATTACAAATTCAAGGCTGAGCTGTTCAGGCGCACCCGGGTAATCGTGTGCAATCGGTAAGTAGGCGGCTTCCCCTGCTTTTACTGCGAAACTCATCCCTACCAACTGCGCTTTCATAT
>NZ_JAWRXC010000432.1:0-256 GCF_046535225.1 Bacillus sp. SIMBA_031 | reverse complement strand
ATAGAAAACATGGTCGAGCCCCTCGGCCGCAGGCAGGCGCCGCGGGGCCGCACCGGTTGCGATCAGCAGCCTGTCGTAGGGGATTCGCCGGCCGCTTGCCAATTCGACGGTGCGGCGCTCGCGATCGATCGCGGTGGCGGCATCGCCGGCCATCACCACGATACCGCGTTCCTCATATTGCTGCTGCCCTGCGATAAACCGCGGCTCGGCGCCGTCAGGCGCCAGCATATGCTGCTTGGAAAGCGGCGGCCGCTCG
>NZ_JAWRXC010000431.1:0-256 GCF_046535225.1 Bacillus sp. SIMBA_031 | reverse complement strand
GGCGCTGCCGCGGAGGCCTTCGCCGTCCAGATGCCGAGCCGCATCAGACTCAGCCCGAAGTGGGGAAATGCATCCGGTTCGCGGCGCCGGTGAACGCAAGGCGCAGATCGCGCGCGATTACGGGATCAGCCGCGAAACGCTGCACCAGTACCTTCGCTCGTTGAGGTGAACCGTGCCACATCGCGTTTGAGCGACGAAATCATTACGATCATAAAACAGATGGGATATCGTCCAGAATGCCAGTTTCGTCGGCACC
>NZ_JAWRXC010000017.1:0-13302 GCF_046535225.1 Bacillus sp. SIMBA_031 | reverse complement strand
TTGTCATTTTGAGTGTGAAGAAGGAGCAAGTTTTTTCGTGTACCGGAAAAAACTTGCTCCTTTTTTATTTTATAGAAAGAAGGTGAGCGCATGAAGGTAACAGAAGCCGACAAAATTAAATCGGACTTTAAGTCCTCCGACGTCGCGGGCGATACCGTGGCGGCTAAGGACTCGCAAGGCGAGTCCCAGGAAAAAGCGTCTCAAGCGACATCAGAGGACTTAAAGTCCGATTTAGTTCTCAATTATGACGTGCAGCGCACACCGGAGACTCAAATCAGATCAGGCGACACACAAATTAACATTATTCATGAGGTGACGCTCGGCGACATTATGATTGTTGTTGTTGTCGTCTGCCTTATGATATTTCAAGTTATTGAAAGAGTCGCTCGGAGGTTCGACAAATGAAAATGTATGATTATTTATCGCTATATCCGAAAGATTTAGCTATATACTATTTTGTCATCTTGGGGGCTTGTGTGCTGCTTTATCCTTTTGTCGCTGTCATTCTACGCGCTGTGAAAGGACCGAGAAAATGAGCATGGTAAAAGACGGATTTAACGGGTTGTTTCTTCAAAGCCTATCCTATGTATTCGGGAATGTTGACGTTATTATCATTATCACCACTTTTTCCGTGGTCATCTCTCTCCTTTTCACAATTATCGGAGTCTATACGAATGGAAGGAGTGACAGCGAGTGAATAACTTATCGGGCGTTTTTGATTGGTCATTCTTTTGGGGAATATTTGCGATGTTTCTAAAATTGGCTGGACCTTTCGTGATGTTGGTTGTTGCAATTATCGCGGTCGGCTTATTGATTTTAGCTATTGTTAGAGCTGTCAAAGCAAAAGGGTGAGAATGATGATTAAATTTACAACGTTTTTCACTGACGCGAGATTGGGCGAGTTTTGGCATTATGTGAAATACTTTCTCTTTGTGGCTGCGCCTTTAGCGATGATAGTTGTTGCTCTTATGACGGTACATCTATTAGTCAAAGCCATAGTGAAATTTTACAAGCGTGCCGATCAAGAAGAAGACTTGGAATATCGGCAATATAGGTATTATGACGATTGAGGTAATCTAACCCAAGGTTAGTTACATATACAAAAAAATCAGGAGGTTTTTTATTATGGACATTGATTTTTCCGGTGTGAAAATGCCTTTTAACGGATCAGATGTATTGCAGTCATCAATGAGCTTTGTGGGGGCTTTGGGTTCTCTAGTTCTGTTAGGATTGGCGGTTTTCTTTGCGCCTAGAATCTTCCGTGTAATTCGTTCAGCTGTAGGCGGCTCGGGAGGAAAGTAAAAAAAGGGCATTCATTGCCCTTTTTTTATTAGAAACGTGAGGTTTTTTATATTGTTTAAAAAAAATAAGTCCTTCATCCGGATATTATCCGTTGTAATTATCCTCCTGATTTTAATACAGAATCATGTGTCAGCTGCAAGCACTCTTACATATGAGAGCGATGCGGACAGGTATCATGTCGCCTTCGATTTACCGGAGGATGCTGACGGATACAAGGTTACTCAAACTAACACAAATGGTTCTGAGGTAACGAATAACGTTATTAACGAACGCACCCCCGGTCACTATTTCCGATGTAATGGGAAAGCTCGTATAGACTTTTTAAATACTGAAGGGAAAGTTATCAAAACAGAATCTTATAAACTCACAGAAATAAAGTCAGAAGCTACGGCATGTCATCCACAAAGTGATAGTGACGGCGGCGGTAGCAGCGGGAACGGAGGAAGTGGGGGCGATTGTGATATATGCCAAGCGTTTTCGTGTCCCGGGTGGTCGAAGTATATCGGGAAGCTAGACGAGATTAAAAGCGCTATTCCGCCCACTCCCGACTGGCACAAAGTTGCAGACATTTTTTCTGTAAAAATTGTCGATCGACTATTAGACGGTTTGGGGAAAGCTCCTTCACCACCAAATATGCCGGAACGTCCAAAAGCTCCGGCAAGACCGAGCAGGGCAAAACCTAAAGCGCCCGCAGAATTATCCGGGGTCGATGACCATAATATCAGCAAGAAAGAACCACAGATGAAGGATAACAAAAAGTTAAAGGATTCCGGCTTCAATAAGGATGACATAAAAAAAGGCGCTAAAAAGATTAAGGAAAAGAAAGATACCGAAAAGGGATTCAAATTGGACAATCCTGTAGAAGCCTTGCCCGACTTGCCGACAGATGACTTACCTATCCCGGGAAAAACGAACGCGGGCGAGTACGATAAACAGCCGGAAACGCCGAAAATCAAGCAGCCTAAAGAGCCGGAACAAGATATAGAAATCCCAACATATGAAGAGCCGGAAACGCCAAAATTTGACGCGCCTACACCAAACACAGACGCAAGTGAGATCCCTTCCCCTGCTGATGCAATAACTGCGCCTAATCCTGGGGGCGATGATGGGGACAGTTATCCGACATATAAAAAACAACCTGATTAGAAAGGGGGGAATCCCTTGGATTCTAATATTTTAAACGCGATCACAGGGCTGATTTTTGGGAAAATGATGCCCTATGTCATCCCTTTCTTATTTCTCTTATGTGTGACTTTGTTTGCTGATCGTATAATCTCCGCAATCTATTCAGCTATAGGAAGAAAAAATACAGATTGGGATTAAATGAACACATTTAGAGGGAAAGGGGGGAACTAATTTTTTGAAGAAAATTGCTGTGGTTGTTTTTATTTTGTCAGCTTTCTTTTTAAATGCTTTGCCAGCATTCGCAGAAGAGCAAAGTACAGACTTTTCCGGCGGTATATTGGACGGTGTTCACGTGATGGTAGAATTCGACTTCGCTACCAGCTACAGTTACACCACTAAGCTCACTGATAACAAAGTGGGTACATTTGAACAGTTTTACCCAAGCACTACAAATAAACAAATTCGAATTGTTTCGGGCATAGTGGATTCCCAATTAGAATATTTCCGGATTCACACCACAAGTAATGCTCCATCTTTGCAGCTTAGTATTCCAGATGCTGATACAGGAAAGAAAACAACATATACTGTGCCGTCTGAATATTTTAAGGGGAAGCCGTTCAAATTGGAAAACGCGCCTGATTATGCGGGAACTAACGTCACAATATCACCCTTTACAAATAGAGATCGTGTACAAGAAATAAACTTTTACGGAAAAGCGTTTCAAAACATATCAAATGTGCATTACGAGCTTAAAGGCACATCCATAAAATTCAATTATAATTTGCCCGATCGGTTTAATTTTTTGATGATTTATGCCAATGGGGAGCAAATTGAGTCTCGATACAAAGACTCAACTTTCCGGATAGATGATCTTAAACCCAACACAGAATATACTTTCAAAATGGTTAGCTATTCGAAGCATTTACAGCAAAGTAAGCCGTATACCGTCACTATTAAGACCAAAAGTGAGCAACCGCCTGAAATCGAAAATGCGGTTGTTTCAAAAGAAAATGATGGCTATGTTGTCAGTTGGGAAGAGCCGACCAACGGACAAATCATTATATATTTAGACGGTCAAAAATATAAAACTGTTCCGTCGGCTGATAAAGAAGCAACAATAAGTGCCCAAAACCTTCCTTTCGATGTTTACGGAAACCCAAAAATAAAACTTGTTCCTGTATCAACTAAAGGGACTGAAGGCAGCCCGGTCTTTCCGAAAGGGTCGGCGGGCGATCCGTCAAGCAACCCCTTAGGAAAAGTAAAGCTCCCGTTTTCCGGGCAAGACTTGTTAAGTACCAGTTTTTCTATTGTTGGGGTAATTGCAAGCATCATTGTATTTTGTTTGGTGCTCGCGTTTGCGCCGAAGATTATAAAGGTCATCAAAGATGCAGCATCCCAACGTAGGAAGGAGGGTCAAAAATAGGCGTTATCGGTGAAGCTTTTAAAAATCTTTTTGATGTTATTTTAAATGCCGTCACATGGGCTTTAGGTGGAATTTGGGACGGCTTAAAATGGATTGCCAAGGTTGTATGGGACACGATCGAATATGTAGGCGGAATTATTTGGGACGCGATTCGATGGGTCGGGAAATTACTGAAAAAACTCTTTCAAGGGCTTATTGATTTACTTGTCGGTTTTTTCGAAGTTATATACGCCTTAATAGACGGGCTTTTATATCTTTTATATATGATTGGCGTTGTTGTCGTTAAGGTGTTTTTGTTGTTTTTTGCTGCTGCCAAGCTTTTATGGTCTCTAATAGTTGGACTTGCTCATACTTTGGCATCTTTGTCCTATTCGCCACAAGCGTCATCGAACAACGGATATTCCGAAATGATGGGGAAAGTTTGGAAAGCGATGGGAGACGGATTTCAAATGAATGTCATAGCTGTCATTTTAACGTTCGCTATATGGATTTTCACAGCGGTTGCGGCAATTCGAATAATATCAGGGATGAGAGTCGGGAGCGATTAGATTAAATGAATATCAAACAGCCTATACATAATTTTATAGATTCGCTTTTCAATCCTATCATTTCTTTTTTAGACCTCGCGATCGAAAAACTCGAAGATGTCGGAAACATAACTGCCCAAGGCATTGACTTGGGAAGCTATCTGTCTTTATTCGGTGATATGCCTTCCTCTATGCAAATGTGTGTAACGTCATTACTCATTTCAACTACGTTTATCGGCGGCATTATAATGTTTCGATCTTTAGTAAGGATTTATTACGCGGTTAAAGAAAGCATACCGTTTTTATAACCATATCGCTTTCAAAAGGAGGTTTCACAATGGCAGATGCATTTATTTATATGTATTTTCTTTGTTTAGGCGGCTCGCTCGGCATTCTAACAACAGCAGCCATAGGGTACAAACTTTTTCAGCGTTCAAAGAATAAGCAGCAGCGCAAACGGAAATTCAGTCGTGTCTAATCAGGAGGTTTTTTTATATGTCATCACTATTCAGAGCTAAAGAGGATAAAAACGCGCTATATCCGGAAACAGATGATTTGTTAATTGTCTTTGACGAGGATAGCAAGACAAGCGAAATACATCGTATATCAGATTTCCGAGAAGATAGAATCATTGTAACAGGCGTTCACAGCATTCCTTTACAAGACTGCGAAGTCACAAACAGCGTAGAGGGAAGGCACTTCTTCTATAGAGCGCCGCAAAAATCCATTGCCGAGACAAAAAGACTGGCGCAAATGGAGAAGAGTATGGTGCTTTCACAAATAACCCATTACAAGCCAAGAGAAGAACAAAAAAACATGGATTTAAACAAAATCTTTTTAATGATAATTGTCTTTGTTCTTATCCTGATACTGGGCGTTTCAAGTTGTTCAGCTAAAAAAACGGCATCCGGAGTTTCTGCATTTAATGAACAGCAGCAGCAAATTCATGATTTTAACCCAAGATTATAAAATTACATATTGTGGATGTCGCTCAGGCGCGCTACAGCGCAATTATCTTTTTCACCATGAGTGATTATGCATAAAGTGCAAATAATCGAAGGAGCAAAGGGCGGCTGATTATGTTAATCATCATTTTATTGATGCTTATTGTCTCTATAGAGTTTTTCTTCCTTCCATCTCTAATTAGAGCAATTAAAAAAAGAAGAACAATCAAGGGAGTTAGTAAGAAATGAACAATAATACAAACGCCGAGAAGCTACAATCTGTTATATCTGATAACTTGTTTCCGGAAGTACAACACATCTCGGATGTTAAACAAGTCATCGAGGAAATGAAAACCAACGCCCAGGAGCTGCAAGAATGGCAGATCAGGGCAATTATTTATTTAAGAGCATTGGGAAGTAACAGCTATCTGCATGGAGACGTGAACCCTTATGACAAATTAATAAAATTTATCATGGAAGGAAAAGTCCATGTAGCAGATCCCGATTACTATATCAAAACTATTGAAAGCCTTATCCCAAAACCTCCAAAACCTATCGTCATGGCTGAAAGAGAAAGGGGACGGAAATAATGCCACAGCATATCTTTGTGGAAGGTCCTTTAGGAGCTGGAAAAACTCTTTTAATGTCTATACTGGCTCACCACTGGAAACACCGTACAGAAGCCGCAGGGGGCAAAATTAAGCTGTTCTCTAATTATGGACTGTTAGACTCTTACCCTATGGATAATTATAGTGACTGGTACGAGGTTGCAAGGGCGCAGGGGTCTATATGTTGTTGGGATGAAGCGCAAATGGCTTTTTCTAACCGTAGATGGTCAAAACACAGTGCGACAATAGCAACGGAAGTAATGATGTACACACGGAAAATGAGGAGCTTACAGATTTATTGTTCCCCGTCGATCAACAACGTTGATAGTCGAATCCGCCAATTAATAGAAGTATTAGTCCAAGTTCGGAAGATCGGAAATAAAGGTTTTTCCATGCGCTTTATAGATTGGCAAGCCGGAGAATTTCTCCATAAGCAATTCCTGCCCATGTACAAGGCGAAACGTTTTTTCAAACTCAATCTATATGATACCCATGAAATCGTTCAAAGCTTTCCCCTGCCTTCTACTGAAAGGGATAGCGATACTTTTTTCAAAGAATTAGAACGAATACATGATGAAGCTCGCGGAAAGAAGGTTCTACTCGAAAAATGATGAATTATTCTGTTCTCCCTGATACGTTTAATGATCGCGATCCCCGCAATTTGCTGTATCATTATCCGTCAATGCCTGCCGTTAAATACGCTAAGATCATGCAAGAATACACATTTTACAAACAATTAAAAGTAGCCGAGGAAATGGCGCATAAAATGGGTTTCTTACTGATTCCTTATGAATGCATGCACTGGCAGCGTAAAAGCAAATTCGCACATGATCGCAAAGTGAAAATTGGGCGTAATTCTTACTATATGATGAAGCATCATGAGCTGACAAAAACAGAACAAAACAAGCTGATGAATTACCTTGAAGAGTTAAGGAAAGGGGCGTAAAAAGTGCATATATTTTTAATTATATGTTGCATCGGCATTGCAATTTTGAACGTGATTGATCTTATATGGACAGCCCATAAAGACTTAAAAACAGAAGTAAAACCATGTCGGCAGATTATTGATGATCTCGCAGACAAATTATATATAAGAGGTGATAGGGATGAAGAAAATGTTATGTGCGCTGACCATAATAACAATCACGTTCACAGCAGCGTGCAGCAAAGAAAAATCCATCCCCGTTTCTGAAATGAATGTTCATACTTCTACAATCCACATGCAAGGGAATGACATCATCTTTCAATATGGCGGCGATATGTATCGCGCTGCCGATCAAAAAGCTGTTTACGAAAAACAGAAGGCGGCTGAATACCTTACATTCATTAAAATGTCAGATGGACAAGTTATAATTCAACAAAATGACGCACCTGCGCCCGCAGCCGTATCAAATAATCAGCAAAATAACGCAGCAAACAACCAAAACAATAAGATTCCTGCTGATGAAAAATACAATCGAGAAAGGAATGAACAACGCGTACAACACCAACGGGATTTAGAAGATAGAGAAATGACGCTGAAGGAGAAGAAACAGCAGCTTAATGAAGATTATCAACGGCATAAAATGAAATTGGAGGAAAAGGCTTCAGAAAAAAAATAACGTTCCTCCCTGTACCACATACATGATACAGGGGGTAGGATCAGCAGCCCTATAGGGGCTTTTTTTATCAATCGTTTTTAAAAGGCTTTAATAGGCTTTTTAAGAGCTTTTAACGCTTCTGTATGTATTCGGTCATGATTGTATTTAAAACCTGTTACAAGGGCTAAAAAATGATTATAACAAGCCTTTTTCATGAAATACTTTTCTCAGACAAGTGTTTATCAAATCTGAACGCTTTTTCTTCGGTACATTCTCAATCACCTCTAATATGTCAGGGTCAAAGTAAAAGTTTTTCATAATGCGTTTTTCTGCCGAAAGAATCAAATCAATATCATCCATGCTACCTTTAGATTTTTTATATATTTTATTATTTGTATTTTCACCATGTTTAACATTGTTTTTTGCTTCATTTTTGTTTTCTTTAATAACATTATTATGATTTATTTTCGGTTTGTTTTTCGCGTCAAATAGACTTTCAAAATCTAAATCAAATACAGATGAACCGTTGATTTTAGTTGTTCCATCGTGCTCATACTTACGTTCTCTACTATTCCAAACAAAACCGAGTTTTTTTATTTTACTTTGTATTGTTCTGTCCGAAACATCGTATTTTTCGCTCAACTCTTTCACTGATAATTGACGAGAAGAAATCATTTTTATAACATCTTTTACTTTCACAAAAAAACACCAACCTTTGAATTTTTTTAATGTTTTAAAAATATGTTTTTCACCCTTAAAAACAACCTAAATAAAGTCTTATATGATTGACATTATCTTTTTTAATAAATAGTATTTAATTAAAAACCTCAACAAGAATTATACAGACGAAGAATGTTTATGTATATCTGTTATTCTAAACCATTGTTGATTTTTTTTGCGCGGCGAATAGTCATAATGATCTATTTCGCTTGTTTCATTAAGGTAAAAAGAACTATTTCTATGCGGGGGTGCGTGCGAATATGGCATATATAACTAGGACGAAATCTGACGGGAATTATTATTATTATCTCGCTCAATATGCGGGGAAACAAAAGGATTCTTCAAGACGGGAAAGGTTTCTATTTTCCTTTGGGCGCGCTGATAAAGCTTTGCAAAGCCTGACTTTGTGGCTTTTAGACTCAGGATTTTTCCCTGTGAAATTGCGAAAAATGGGGTATACTGCCGAACATTTAAGAGAGTGGAAAAAAAAGATCGAAGAAGATCGAAAAAATGTGACACCCACAACAAAAAACGTGGTATAGTTTTACATATAACAAAAAGGAGTTGCTCGGCTCAGCAACTCCTTTTACACCATTCCTTGGAGGAACAGCAATCAATATGTACATTGTACACGCTTCTACCCTCCATTCGCAATGGAATAACTTTCACATGGAGGATTTTTTATGACTAACCAACAGCAAATGAACATTCAAAAAGGACAAAATCTTTTATCTAACCGTGACCAGCTCTATCAACTATTATTTTTTGGTCAGATAGATAAATGGATTACATATACAAGCGAAGAAAAACGAAACAACAAAGTTATGAACACTAACAATAGAAAAACAATTGAAATCGGAAATACTATAAAAATATCAGAATCCGTATTCACTACATGGCTGAAGCTTTTGACATGGGTTGACCGCACAGCAGCCAAAAAGGAAGAAGGACATATTAAGAGCAGCGCGTCATACATCGCGAAAGAAATTCTAGGGTATACAGCGACGCGGGGCATGTACAACGTGTTTCAGTGCCTTTATGAAGTTGGGCTAATTGATCTAAAGGACAGCACTTTCAACGACAAAAACACCGTTGACATTATCGTCTATGAACATCCTGTTTATTCTGACTCTAAAATATGCGAATTGGTCAAATTCAGATCCTGGGAGCAGAGGGAATCTAAAGGGATGGAATTCTCTTCTAAAGGCGTACAAGCAAGAAAAAAGAAAGCTGTGAAGAAAAGTTCACAGGGGTCTGCGAAGAAAAGTTCACAGGCTTCCGTGAAGAAAAGTTCACAGGGGTCTGTGAAGAAAAGTTCACAGGGGTCTGTGAAGAAAAGTTCACATACTAATAATCATATATCCAAAGAATCAAATATATCTAATCATCATCGTATTGAAGAGCGTTTCTCAGAAGAACATAAACAACAAATATTAGATTTTATACATAAGAAAAAGATTGATGATGATTCACTACTAACTGTTTTTTTGAATAGAGTTGAAAACCATCCTCCAAAATCGAAAAATGTCGAAAAATACTTAGAAACTGTTTTCGCTTCAATATTGGAAGATTCAACAAAGAAAACTAACCCTAAACAACCGTACAAATCTTTGAGAGAAGAAATTGTCCCCGATTGGTTAGAGGAAGAGCAGCATAACAATACAGATGCCAATTCTTATGATGAACAGGAAAATTTCGAAGCAGAGAAAGAAAGAATTTTAGAAGAGCTTAGAAACGTTTGGGGAAAGTAACCCACAAATTTCAAAAAAGCATTGTGGGTGTCAGTTTGCACAATGTTTGTAAAATGTGGAGGTAAGGCAAGTGAAAAAACAAACAGGCTTTTTAACCAAAAAAAGAACCCGTGATACTGTTTATTTATATTTAAGAAGATCAGTCCGCGAACCCAATGGGAATATTAAAAAGGTCCATATCTTTTCCTTTGGTGACATAAAGAAAGCTGAGAAAAAAATGATTGATTGGTATATGAATCCGGAAAAGTTTCCGGAAAAATTGAATGATAACGGATTTGATTTAGAAGATTTAAAAGAATGGATTTTGACGCTACAAACAAAAAAAACATCGACCGGAAAAGATTTTATTTATTAAAAGGCGTATAGTTGCGCCTTTTGTGCGGTTTTCGTTCGGCGGTCTTTCGGTTACATAAAACCCTTAATATGATTTATTTGGTAATTGTAGGATAAAAATATAGGGAGGGTTTTATGTGAAAAAAATTATTTCTGTGGTGGTTGCTTTGTGTCTCTTGCTATCTCTTGCCCCTAGTGTTTTGGCGGACTCTCATAACGTTCCGCCAGTGAAAAGCTACAGCGAAGATCAATATACTAAAAGCGATATTATGAAACTCGAAAAATATGTGTCAGTGCAGGACGGGTATTTTGTTTTAGATTATAAAAAGGCGAAAACAGATGGATTTTCTGCCGACATGTTAAACGGACAAAAAGAATATTTTAAGTATCTGAATTCTGAGATTAAAGAGGGAAACATCCATGCTGACAAGAATTTGAATATCGTAGGGGAAACAAAGGAAATGTTTTTGGATTCTGACATGGGTGTTCTTGCTTGTAAAGGTAAAACGACAAAGTCCAAAAAATACTGGTGGGGCTACTCGCGGAAATTGAACAGTTGCGCTGCTAAACAAGTAGCGACGGACATGAGTAGTGCAAGTTCTGTTTCAGCAGGTCTTGCGGTTATCGGTGCATGGTTTGGTGTTCTTCCTGCTGTTCCCCCAGGACTTACGGCGGCATATTTTGGGCTGTTAGCGTCAAGAATTAACGCCAACAATAAAGGGAAAGGCGTTATCGTAGATATGACGTGGGCTTTAGCATTTGACATCACGCCACAGAAATAACATAAAGTATTGCGAGGTGATAAAACGTGTGGGATATTATCGTCAGTTACACATTTCCGATCTTTATAATTCTTTTTCTTGCGGTAACTTGCTTTAGAATATTTAGGCAGAATAAAAAAGATGGGAAAGACGTTGATAAGGCTAAATTGTTTAAACGTTTAGCTTTTGCCGTGGTTGTTACTGTGATTGTTATTTCTGCTATATCATACGCAATAATTAACATGGCTGTTTAATGTTAAAGGGGGGCACAATGTGTGTTCCCCTTTCTTTTGTTATAGAAGCTGCTTGGTGGCTTCACAGGGGTCGGAAAAAGAAAATCTGTATTTAGTGTCGTGGTGGAGTTAGAATCCCTTAGAGGAGAAGACAGAGGCTTTAAAACAGGTTCGTTTTTTGCGGCTGCCGAAAACTTACCGCAAGAAAGTTTATAAGCCTTTCTGTGTGCTAATATTTACATAAAAATGGATTATGTGGAGGGGTGTAATGGATCTCATTCCGTCAGCCAGTGTAGGGGTAAAAATTAATGAATGGTATGACTATATCAATAAATTCGACTCTGAAAATGCTGAAAAGATACAGATTGAGATAGAACAAATGATTGGTCAAATGGAACAAGATGATGACCTAATCTCATATTATGAAATTATGCTTTTTAGGCATCATTTAATGATGGACTACCTCTTCCCTTCCGACCCATCTAAAAAGTTAGAAAAATGGGAATATTTAAGAAGGTCGGAAGGCTCTTCGCAAAGGCTTACGCGGTTATCTGAATACTATGCTCATTTTTTCGAGGGGATGTATTTTTTTGCGAAAGGTCTATACATACAAGCCATACAGAGTTACAAGCAAGCTGAAAAAAAGATATACCATGTCAGAGATCAAGTGGAAAAGGCTGAATTTTATTTCAAGATGGCAGAAGTCTTTTACCACATGAAGCAAACTCATGTATCAATGTCATATGTTACCCAGGCATATAACATCTATGACAAGCAGGAAACCTACACCATCCGAAAAATTCAATGTCTGTTTGTTATTGCGGGCAACTATACAGATATGCAGATGCATGAAAAGGCATTACCTCATATGAAAAGTTGTTTAGCCACTGCGCGAATTATTGGGAACAAGCTTATTATGGCGAAGGCGTTGAGAAATATGGGCTTATGCCATGTTAAAATGAATGACTTTGATAGTGCGGCTGACTGTTTTTTGGAGTCTGCAAAAATTTCAGAGCGTATAAATTCTAAAGAAACACTTTACGCATATTATGACCTTTCTATCCTTTATTTTAAAAAAGGCGAAAGGGTAGAGGGATTTAAGTTCTACAAGGAAGCCGTAAAACAGGCGGAACATTTCGATGATAATTTCTTTCTTTGTTTATTGGATGTGGTAAAAGCTTTGTACATTGAACCGACAGCCGGAAGAAAAGAAATCTTACAGGCTTTTGAACCTCTTCGAAACGGACGAGGGTATCCCTATATTGAAGAGCTGGCTTTTGACGCTGCGGAATTTTATACTAAGGAAGAGCGCGCGGAAGATTCAGTCTTTTTTTTCCGTGAGATGTTGGATGCTCAAAAACAAATCCAAAGGGGCGATTTCCTGTATGAAATTTAAAACGCTGTGTTCGGTAGCTCTTCTGCTCGGCGTATTGTTTACAGCTGGGTATCATGTAGTTGAACAGCAACATGATACATTTTCAGAAGCGTCAAGATTTTCGACCTGATTGAGTTTTGGGGCTACCATAGCAGCAGATCAAATGATCTGCTTTTTTTTATGCAAACCGTGCGTTTTTTTAAAGATATATATATATCTAAAAAAAAATGCGGCGCATAATTGGGAAAATGCTTTTTATTCAATAAATGAAAAATAATAAAGACATATATAATTCATTTGTTATCTGAAAAAGCTTTTGCCGAAAAATAAAAAAATAACACAAAATTATTTTGTGTTTTCCGTTTCGTTGACATGTCATTCCTATACTGTTTATGATTTATTTAGAAATTAAACAAAAAAATAGTTGCAGTCCCTTCAAAGTGCTACCAACACTCTGAAGAGGGCAGGAAGTACACACATACTTCGCAACCGAGGTCACCCTCACTACAACTATGCCTTTTATTATACATATATAAGGGTTTGTTGTCATTTTGAGTGTGAAGAAGGAGCAAGTTTTTTCGTGTACCGGAAAAAACTTGCTCCTTTTTTATTTTATAGAA
>NZ_JAWRXC010000430.1:0-257 GCF_046535225.1 Bacillus sp. SIMBA_031 | reverse complement strand
CGATGCACACTGCGGTTTTAGCTAAAGAATTTGATGCTGTATGCGTATTTGTAAACGATTCGGTAGATAAAGCGGTTATTGATCAACTGGCTATATTTGGGGTTAACATCATTTTACTGCGCTGTGCGGGTTTTAATAATGTAGATTTAGCCGCTGCTAAACAGCATGGCATGAGTGTTCTGCGCGTTCCGGCTTACAGCCCTGAGGCAGTCGCAGAGCATTGTATTGCACTTATGCTTACGCTTAGCCGTAAAACC
>NZ_JAWRXC010000429.1:0-257 GCF_046535225.1 Bacillus sp. SIMBA_031 | reverse complement strand
GGCTTTGCCGGCGCCCTGGCAGTATTGACGGGCGGCAGGAACTCCCGGCTGCAATGGCGCAGCCTGGAGGAGCTTTACGCCGTCAGCCGCGCGTCCAGTATGTAGCGCCCGCCCGCCTCGTCGCAATGATGGCAGCCGTGCAGGCCGGCCTTGAAGTCGGGCGTGATCACCCGGACGCAACGCTCGCGATAGGCATCTTCGCTGAGCTCATCGATCTCCATGATATTCAGGCCATAGCCGTAGACGCCGTTGGTGTT
>NZ_JAWRXC010000428.1:0-257 GCF_046535225.1 Bacillus sp. SIMBA_031 | reverse complement strand
AAAGAAAAGATTAACTACTCAGGATGTTATCCTGTTAAATTCATTTATATTTGGCACCAGGAAAGAATCAGATGCTTCAAAAAGTAATCAAAAATTTAAATCCTACGATAAGGAGACGGTACAATATATTTTGAAGTATCAGAAAATAAACAACCTCAATAATGTACAAACAGCTATTTACTTTAAAATAAGCAGAAATACTCTTGCAAAATGGAAGAAAAATTTCCTTAGTTGAATTTGTTATTCAAAAACTTGAT
>NZ_JAWRXC010000427.1:0-257 GCF_046535225.1 Bacillus sp. SIMBA_031 | reverse complement strand
CGGCAACAATTTCTTCCATTTCACCGGTGGGTAGACGGTGCCCTGCGACATTAATCAAATCATCGGTGCGCCCCATAATAAAGAGGTAGCCATCGTGATCAATATAACCGCCATCACCAGATAAATAGTAGCCCTCATATTCAGCCAAATAACCAGCCTTAAAACGAGCCGTATTTTGCCAAATTGTCGGTAAGCATCCCGGTGGTAAAGGCCGCTTTATAACAACCGCGCCTTGTTCATTCGGAGCACATCCATCC
>NZ_JAWRXC010000426.1:0-257 GCF_046535225.1 Bacillus sp. SIMBA_031 | reverse complement strand
ATATCAGACTACAATTCCGTCACGCAAAGAGATGCACAACATCATTCGGAAAGCTTTTGATAACGGGGTTACTTTATTTGATACCGCTGAAGCTTATGGACCTTTTGAATGTGAGAAGATTTTGGGCGAAGCGGTTTCTTCTTTTCGTGATAAAATAGTTATTGAAACTAAATTCGGTTGGAACATTGATCAGCAAACCGGGACACGCTTACCGGGATTGAACAGCAAACCTGAACATATAAAAATAGTAGTGGAAG
>NZ_JAWRXC010000425.1:0-257 GCF_046535225.1 Bacillus sp. SIMBA_031 | reverse complement strand
CCTTGAACACTCTTTCTACGGCTGTTTCTTCCAACGCAGGTACAGTAGGCCGCCAGGCCGTCGTGTTGGCAGCAGCCTCCGGTCTCATTCTCAGCGTTGGTTTGCCCGCGCAGGCTGCCGACACCGGCGTTTCCGCTTCGGAAGCCTCCGGTACCCAGCAGATGGTAGCCACAGCAGTGGTAACCGCGGAGCCCACCGCCACCGTTGCCTTCGAGAGCCCCGTTGTGGCCACGCAGGAGGCTCCGAAGGTTGTCCAG
>NZ_JAWRXC010000424.1:0-257 GCF_046535225.1 Bacillus sp. SIMBA_031 | reverse complement strand
CACCAAACTGCTGGCAGCGCGCGGGGAGTTCGATGGCTACGAAGATCTGGCCTCCGAACTGCAGTCGGTCCCGGAGGGCCTGATCGCCGTCGCCGGTCAGGCTGAATCGGTAGCCGAGGCTTTCGCCGAGAAGAACAGGGACGCCGACTACCACTTCCTGGTGGGTACCGGAAACCTCTGGGGCCTCACGTACCTCTACTCCATGTGCATTCTCGAAGAAATGCAGTGGCTCCGCACCACCCGTGTCCACGGTGCAG
>NZ_JAWRXC010000423.1:0-257 GCF_046535225.1 Bacillus sp. SIMBA_031 | reverse complement strand
AATTATGGGTAACTGTCGCAGAACCTTCATCTGTGGATCGATAACGATAATGTCGCTTTTTTTGGCATTGATAGTGATCAGTCCATCCACTGGAGTGTGAGTTGTCAACTTCCCGTTTATAGAAATAGGAACCGGCATTTTAAACGCTGTGCCATCTTTTTCGCTGTTACTCCAGCTTAAATAAGCGACTGTATTGGTACGCTCCATGGTTAAGGTTGGTAACGCGGCTTGCTTTAGATACACATCAAATAACCACG
>NZ_JAWRXC010000422.1:0-257 GCF_046535225.1 Bacillus sp. SIMBA_031 | reverse complement strand
CCCATCTTGTGGGCGGTGCCCGCATGGCCGCCACAGCGCAGACCGGCGTGGTGGACCGGAATTGCCGCACTTTCGCAGTACCCAATCTTCTGGTCACTGACGGCAGCGTCCTGCCCACACAAGGCAGCGCCAATCCGGCACTGACCATCATGGCTGTGGCGGCGCGTGCCGCCCGCATCCTGGTCAAGGGCGCCCGCAACGGCGTGCCGACAAGCACGAAAGGAGCATGATCATGGCAACAACCGTGGCTGACTACC
>NZ_JAWRXC010000421.1:0-257 GCF_046535225.1 Bacillus sp. SIMBA_031 | reverse complement strand
GGCCATACCAGGTGTATCTCCACGTACATTAAAGTCGAGTAATTTACTGTCTACTAATTTAACCTGTTTCATATTTCAGTCCTACTTTGCCATTTGGCAAGTTTAATTCGGCTTTTTACCCCTAAACCAAGCAATGGCTCTGGTGGATTTAAACTTGGCATACCCGTTACCTGTTGAATATCATCGAGCGACTGCGATGTTGCCCCCATAACATAATCAGCAAGCAAAGTACCCGATACAGTTCCCCAAGCAACCCC
>NZ_JAWRXC010000420.1:0-257 GCF_046535225.1 Bacillus sp. SIMBA_031 | reverse complement strand
ACCCCCGTTGCCCCGCGAAACGCGGCAACGAAGGCGGCAGGGTTCGAATAGCCAACCTGATCTGCAACCTCGCCTATGGAAGCCTTGCCGAGGCGCAGGATCGACACGGCGCGATCGATCCGTCGGGAGACGACGAACTTGTGCGGAGTGGTGCCCGTCTGCTGCCGGAACGCCCGCAGGAAGTGGGTGACGCTCAAGCCGGTTGCGAAAGCCATGTCTCCAAGCCCTGGAGAACTGCCTTGATCGGTCGCCGCCTC
>NZ_JAWRXC010000419.1:0-257 GCF_046535225.1 Bacillus sp. SIMBA_031 | reverse complement strand
GATGGTCCTCGATTGAGCACGCGGACGGCGCAGTGCACGGCGCTGGCTTCGGCGAGCGGGCGCGTCACGGCGGTTTCGATTCAAACGGCTCGAACGTAGCTTTCTGGGAAGCACAAGCGCGTCGCCTGCATTGGGCAACGCCTTGGCATACGGCACACAGTTGGAAACCCGCTGATGTTCGGGCCGGTCAGGGTCCGGAGATCAAGTGGTTCGACGGCGGCAAACTGAACGTTGCGTATAACTGCGTGGACCGGCAC
>NZ_JAWRXC010000418.1:0-257 GCF_046535225.1 Bacillus sp. SIMBA_031 | reverse complement strand
CTTTATCAAACTCATCAAGATGATGATTGCCCCTGTCATCTTCTGCACCATTGTCCTTGGTATCGGGTCCATCGCCAAAGCAGCCACTGTGGGCAAAGTCGGCGGCTTGGCACTCGGATATTTTGTGGTGATGTCAACGTTCGCCCTGGCCATCGGTCTGGTGGTGGGTAACGTGATCCACCCGGGCGCCGGCCTGAAGTTGAGCCCCTATGATCCAAATGCCAAGGCGGCGACCAACAGCACGGCCGATTTCCTCC
>NZ_JAWRXC010000417.1:0-258 GCF_046535225.1 Bacillus sp. SIMBA_031 | reverse complement strand
AAAGCCGGCAGCGGTATCCGCCTGATAACGGCTTCACCAATTTTTTTTAGTAAAATGAAACTCACCTCCCCACTTACCCTTTTCTTATCCATTTTCAAAATGTCAAAAACAGCATTGTTGTCTATCGCATACGACACGGGGAGGCGATAACGCTGTAATAGTTGCAGCACACGGTGCTTTTCATTTGAATCGAAGCCGTTTATGGCTTCGGAAATATAACAGGCGACGGCCATCCCGATGCTGATAGCATGGCCATGC
>NZ_JAWRXC010000416.1:0-258 GCF_046535225.1 Bacillus sp. SIMBA_031 | reverse complement strand
AAAGACAAGTCATTTTTACAATATTTAAATGAAATAATTGTATCACTTGAAAAAACTTCCGGGAATGAAGCGGCAGAAAACTTAACGAAAATTCAAAAATTACTTTCTGAATATAAAGGGTCTGCTACATTCATCGAAAATGTAAACAAACAAATAGACCAATTAAAAGCAAAGTTTGAGGGAAATGAGCTTATTGCAAAATTGGAAGATTTCAGAAAGGCAAACCTAGACGGGACAACCGGAGAAGATAGAAATTCT
>NZ_JAWRXC010000415.1:0-258 GCF_046535225.1 Bacillus sp. SIMBA_031 | reverse complement strand
GACTTTAACAAAAAATCTAGGGAAAGTGCCTGTAGTTGTTCAAGAGGCTCCTGGTTTTGTTGTAAATCGGATGCTTATACCAATGATTAATGAGGCCGTTAGTATTTTGGCCGAAGGTGTTGCTAATGCTGAGGATATTGATAAAGCAATGAAATTTGGAGCTCACCATCCAATGGGGCCATTGGCACTTGCTGATTTAATTGGTAATGATGTAAATCTTTCTATTATGGAAACTCTATATAACGAAACTGGCGATCC
>NZ_JAWRXC010000414.1:0-258 GCF_046535225.1 Bacillus sp. SIMBA_031 | reverse complement strand
GGCCTTTTCGGTCAGTCTGCGGAAAATGCTCAGGGCCTTAAGGGCGATATAAAGGGAATTACTGAAAAGACTGCGGGTGCTTTGGAGGGACAGATTAATGCCATGCGTATTATGCAGGCTGAAGCACTTAAACGTCAAAAGGATAGTATGGACATTCTACGTAACCAACTATTGGTGCAGGTTCAGATAGAGCAGAACACAAGACCTCTTAAAGGCATCTATGACGAGATAAAATCAATGAATTCAAAAATTAAAAAC
>NZ_JAWRXC010000413.1:0-258 GCF_046535225.1 Bacillus sp. SIMBA_031 | reverse complement strand
CTTATTAAGATAAGTGCGCAACCATGCATGCTGTAATTGCACCCTAACAATATTGGTACTAGAGAGTACACTATCGAGACCAAACTCTGCCGATATAGACCACTGCTCTCCCGAATAAGGGGTGGTACCTCCCTTCGATTGCTTTCGGGCATAACTGACACCTGGTAATAACATTTCTGTGGTGCGTTCTAGCCCGTCGCCAATCCGATAGGTTTCTTGCTCGCGCCTGATAAATGCAGTTCTTATCCATTTTTGCTC
>NZ_JAWRXC010000412.1:0-258 GCF_046535225.1 Bacillus sp. SIMBA_031 | reverse complement strand
CGACCTGCTCGACTTCAATACCGCGAGCTCGGAAAAAATCCACCTGGAAGGCGCCAGCCTCTTCCAGTCGACACTGTTCATGACCTTCGCGCTGATCGCTGGATGCGCTGCCATTCTGATTGCGGCCGTCATCTTTGCGATTACCGGCATTGCCCGGCCGATCGAAGCCATCACGACGTCGATGAAGGTTCTCGCGGGTGGCAACGATGAGGCGGCCATCCCCTTCTCGGGACGTTCGGACGAAATCGGCGACATGGC
>NZ_JAWRXC010000411.1:0-258 GCF_046535225.1 Bacillus sp. SIMBA_031 | reverse complement strand
ATGCGCACGCAAACTGGCTTCGGACGGTGCGGCCGTCGTCATTGCTGACCTGAATCTGGCAAACGCGCAGCAGGTCGCGGACAGTATCGTCGCTGCAGGTGGGAAAGCACTTGCTGTTTCGATGGACGTCACAAGCGAAGAAGCGGTCAACGCAGGTATCGACGAAGCCGTCGGCAAGCTTGGCGGTATCGATGTGTTGGTGTCGAACGCGGGCATTCAGATAGTCAACCCGATTGAAGACTACGCATATTCCGACTG
>NZ_JAWRXC010000410.1:0-258 GCF_046535225.1 Bacillus sp. SIMBA_031 | reverse complement strand
CGTCTTGTCGAGACCGCCCAGAAACGGTTCAACACGGGCCGGCCGCATCGCGAGAAGCATGCCGGCACTCATGCACCCGATGGCGAGAATGCCGGTGAAGTTGATCATCGATAGCTGCAAGGCACGAAACGCCTGGAGTGCGCTCGAGAAATCATCGGCGAGAAGCCACAGCAGGCTCAGTGCCAATAACAGAAAGAGATAGGCAAGCCTGATGTTCTTCATAAGTTCGATCCTCAGCAGCGGTTCGTTTGTTTCGCC
>NZ_JAWRXC010000409.1:0-258 GCF_046535225.1 Bacillus sp. SIMBA_031 | reverse complement strand
ATAGTTCTAAAATTTCTTTTTTATCAACCTCTAAATCAAATTCTTCTTCCGCTTCTATTAAACCTATTATTGAATAAATTCCGCTGGTTCCGAAGATTAAAGAGGCTTCGTCTTTAGTTATTTTGTTAGTGTCTTTCAGACATCTTTCTAATACTTTTTTTGCTTTTGCTTTCAGAGAATCGTTTTGTAAGATTTTCCCCGATTTGTATAGTATGGTTGCGATACCTATATCCCCGTATACAAGATTACTCTTTATAG
>NZ_JAWRXC010000408.1:0-258 GCF_046535225.1 Bacillus sp. SIMBA_031 | reverse complement strand
CACAACCCTCGCCTTTCTGCTGCAGGGAAGTGTGATCCAGACTTCCGTCTCGACCGACGGGCTACTGCCGATCGATGCAGAGCCAGAGCCGGTTTTCATCGACGAGGAGCCTCCGAACCGGGCGCTCAGCGTCATCCGCATTGGTCTAACTGAGTAGCCGGGGGCGCCATGAGATTCACACCGCACGGTCCATCGATCCCTGACGAACTGCTCCTCGCTCGTGACAGGGGCGAAGTCGTTTTCTTCTGTGGGGCCGGC
>NZ_JAWRXC010000407.1:0-258 GCF_046535225.1 Bacillus sp. SIMBA_031 | reverse complement strand
GTGACTACGGCGGTATCAGAAGTCAACAACGGAAAAGTCGTGACATTTCCAGAGACCTTTGGGGCACCCTTATAGTCACCGGTTGTTACAGAGCAACTATTTGTGCTAGCTTCGCTCTTTGTCGTGGTGAGGTAATCAAATCCGATAACGCTCTCGCCATCCAATTGGACTGTCAAATCATGTGCGGTGCCATCGCGTGTGATTGAACATTCCCACGCTTGCTTCTCAGCCTGTGCACATGCAGCGAGACCAACAAGA
>NZ_JAWRXC010000016.1:0-16793 GCF_046535225.1 Bacillus sp. SIMBA_031 | reverse complement strand
CGGAAGTTAAGCTCTTCAGCGCCGATGGTAGTCGGGGGTTTCCCCCTGTGAGAGTAGGACGCCGCCAAGCTATATTATGGTAAAGGCAGCTCATGATGAGCTGCCTTTTTTGTTTATAAGTATTGCTTTAGGAAATTAGAAACATAATACGGAAATTTGCGTTCCGTGACATCTAAGAACCGGCGGATCATCACATAATCATCACTGACATGCTGTGTCAGCAGTTCATACCACCACTCCGTTTCATATCTCGCAATCATCCCGATATTGTAGAGAACTAAATAATGAATAATCATTTCCGGAAGATGCAGGAAGTGATCACGCTGAGAGGGAATGTAATATTGATTTTTCTCCAAGTGAAACAATAAATTTGGCGAAAACCAAGGTTCTCTGTCTATCGGGTCAGCCTCAAAAATCAAGTGATTATGGTCTTTCCTCAGAAAAGACCACTTCAAATGATGGCTGATATATTCAGCAAAGCGGGAATCAGACATATTGTAATGAATCACCGCATGCTCAGGCACTGAAATAAGGTCATCTTTCAGCTCTACTCGGGTCAGCCAATTCTTTTTCTCTTGGAAGTAAAAGACAGTATGCAATTCAGGTATGGCTGTCAGCAATTTCTTCATTGTGTACCGTTCTTCCTCAAGACCAGCTATCCCGAATAAGTGCTTCATTACATGAATACATAAGCCATTGCGCTGCACCTTCACTTCATCATCCCTAAAGGAGTAATTTTGCTTTTTGCGTTTCCGGGCAGTCACGCCATGCGCGAGTACTGAGGCATGGCTTGGATAGCTTGGATCTGTGGTCAGAAGGCAGGCTTTCAGCAATTGTGACATCCCGTAAAACAACAGAATAGGCTTAATTTCTAAAGGGGAAAGAGATGCCTGCTTATAGAAGGACTCGGCGTGTTTGATAAAGAATATGAAGCGCTCACTGTTCTTAAACGCATATCGTTTTGGTTCTTCCATGCCGCTTTCTGTATAGACTTTATTTAGAAATTTCTGGGAAGATTCTACGGAATAAAATAATGATAACTCTTTCCACTCATGATCTCTCATATGTATTTTTAAACCCTTTCCTTTATCTAAATATTTCAACTCTTTTTCGCTTCCTTGACATGCTGTTTTCTAGTTGATAATCTACATATAATATTTTGCCGAAAAGAGGGGGATTTACTAATGTGGGAAAGTAAATTTTCAAAAGAAGGCTTAACGTTCGATGATGTACTGCTCGTACCGGCTCAATCAGACGTACTTCCGCGTGATGTGGATTTATCTGTTGAACTGACAAAGACGTTAAAGCTTAACATTCCTGTCATCAGTGCGGGAATGGATACAGTAACAGAATCAGCTATGGCGATTGCGATGGCCAGACAGGGCGGCTTGGGCATTATCCATAAAAACATGTCCATCGAACAGCAGGCTGAACATGTTGACAAAGTCAAACGTTCTGAACGGGGCGTTATTACAAATCCCTTCTTTTTAACACCTGATCATCAAGTATTCGATGCGGAGCATTTGATGGGGAAATACAGAATTTCCGGTGTTCCGATCGTAGATAATAAAGACGATCAAAAGCTTGTCGGTATCATTACAAACCGTGATCTTCGCTTTATCTCTGATTATTCAATGAAAATCAGTGATGTCATGACAAAAGAAGAGCTGGTTACGGCTTCTGTGGGAACCACATTAGACGAAGCAGAAAAAATCTTACAGAAACATAAAATTGAAAAACTTCCGTTAGTGGATGACCAAAACAAATTAAAAGGTCTTATCACGATCAAAGATATTGAAAAGGTTATCGAATTCCCGAGTTCATCTAAAGATGAACACGGACGCCTTATTGTCGGCGCTGCGGTAGGCGTGACAGGCGATACAATGACACGCGTCAGCAAGCTTGTTGAAGCGAATGTCGACGTTATCGTGGTTGATACGGCTCACGGACATTCCAGAGGCGTACTGAACACAGTTGCGAAAATCCGTGAAACATATCCTGAACTGAACATTATCGCAGGAAATGTTGCAACGGCTGAAGCGACAAAAGCTCTGATTGAAGCCGGAGCAAATATTGTCAAAGTGGGAATCGGACCTGGTTCTATCTGTACGACACGCGTCGTTGCAGGTGTAGGCGTACCGCAGATCACTGCCATTTATGATTGTGCCACTGAAGCGAGAAAACACGGCGCGACAATTATCGCAGACGGCGGTATTAAATTCTCCGGAGATATTACAAAAGCGTTGGCTTCAGGCGGACATGCCGTAATGCTCGGAAGCCTGCTTGCAGGTACTTCAGAAAGCCCGGGAGAGACTGAAATCTATCAAGGCAGAAGATTTAAAGTGTATCGCGGTATGGGTTCTGTCGCTGCCATGGAAAAAGGCAGTAAAGACCGATATTTCCAAGAAGAAAATAAGAAATTCGTCCCTGAAGGTATCGAAGGACGGACTCCGTACAAAGGTCCTGTAGAAGAAACAGTGTATCAGCTTGTCGGCGGTCTTCGTTCAGGCATGGGATATTGCGGTTCAAAAGACTTGCGCGCTTTAAGAGAAGAGGCTCAATTCATCCGTATGACAGGTGCCGGACTTCGCGAAAGTCATCCGCATGATGTCCAAATTACGAAAGAATCACCAAACTACACAATCTCATAATTGTTACAAATAAAAAACATTTGACAGGGTCGCTGACTCTGTCTATTTTTTTTATATCGAGTGTGATAAAATTTATACTGTTGTGTTTTGAATTTGAATATGTCCTTAACGGCTTAATTATAGATTTAAAATGAATGACGGAGGTCGTAAGATTGAACATCACGAAATGGAAACAGCTGTTGGTGTCATTAGTGGTACTGGCACTGGCCGCAACTTGCTTTGTTCCAATGTCTAAAGCGGAGGCAGCCGGCAATGACCCGATTGATGTCAACGCATCAGCTGCGATAATGATTGAGGCTTCATCGGGAAAAATTTTATACAGTAAAAATGCAGACAAAAGACTGCCGATTGCCAGTATGACAAAAATGATGACTGAATATCTGCTTCTGGAAGCCATTAAAGAAGGAAAAGTGAAATGGGATCAAACGTATACTCCTGATGATTATGTCTATGAAATTTCTCAAGACAACAGTTTATCAAACGTCCCCCTTCGAAAAGACGGCAAATACACGGTTAAAGAACTGTATCAGGCTATGGCGATTTACTCTGCCAACGGAGCCGCGATTGCAGTTGCCGAAATTCTTGCCGGAACTGAAACGAAATTTGTCGCTGAAATGAATGCGAAAGCCAAAGAATTAGGCATGACAAACTATGATTTTAAAAATGCCACAGGGCTTGTGAATGAAGACCTTCACGGCAAGCAGCCGCAAGGAGAAGGCGTTAAAGAAGAGAGTGAAGTTTCTGCTAAAGACATGGCGCTTCTTGCAGACCGCCTGATCACTGATTATCCGGAAGTTCTCAAAACAACAAGCATCGCTAAGACGAAATTCAGAGCCGGCACTGATGATGAAATGGACATGCCGAACTGGAACTTCATGTTAAAAGGTCTTGTTTCTGAATACCCTGGCGTTGACGGCTTAAAAACGGGTTCTACTGATTCTGCGGGATCTTGTTTTACAAGTACAGCACAGCGGAACGGAATGCGGGTCATCACCGTTGTATTAAACGCAAAAGGCAACCTGCATACCGGACGTTTTGATGAAACGAAAAAAATGCTCGATTACGCATTTAACAGCAATTTCTCAATGAAAGATCTTTACCCTGAAGGCTCTCAAGTAAAAGGGCACAAAACGATTGACGTTGAAAAAGGGAAAGACAAGCAAGTCGATATTGTTACTGACAAGGCGCTTTCTATTCCTGTGAAAAGCGGGGATGAAAAGAACTATAAAGCCGAAGTGACTTTAGATAAAAAAGAAATCACGGCTCCTGTGAAAAAGGGAACGAAAGTCGGAACGCTGACAGTTACATACAAAGGCAGTGACAAAGACTATGGCTTCCTTAAATCCAAAGAGTTCAGCGTGAATCTTGTAACGAAAAATGATGTAGATAAAGCAAACTGGTTTGTTCAGATGATGCGCGGCATCGGCGGATTCTTCTCCGGAATCTGGAACAGCGCCGTTGACACGGTAACAGGCTGGTTTTAAGAAATAAGAAAGAGCTCTGATGAAAGTTAGGGCTCTTTTGCTTAATATACTGAAAAAACCAAATTATTAGTAAAAAATGATATCTATCTTATTCATCTCGCTGTAAAATAAGAATACCCATATGAAATATTGTATTTCTGGGATACAATAAGAGATAGAAATTATCTAACTATACATTGACTAGGGGGACCAAATAATGGCTCAAACAGGTACTGATCGTGTAAAACGCGGCATGGCGGAAATGCAAAAAGGCGGCGTCATCATGGACGTTGTAAATGCTGAACAAGCGAAGATTGCGGAAGAGGCGGGAGCTGTTGCCGTAATGGCGTTAGAACGCGTTCCGGCTGATATTCGCGCTGCCGGCGGTGTTGCCCGCATGGCTGATCCGACAATCGTTGAAGAAGTAATGAATGCTGTATCCATTCCCGTAATGGCAAAAGCGCGTATCGGACATATCGTTGAAGCGCGTGTCCTTGAAGCAATGGGAGTAGATTACATCGATGAAAGTGAAGTTCTGACTCCGGCTGACGAAGAATTTCATTTAAATAAAAATGAATATACAGTCCCGTTCGTATGCGGCTGCCGTGATCTCGGCGAAGCAACGCGCCGTATTGCTGAAGGAGCTTCCATGCTTCGTACAAAAGGCGAACCGGGAACAGGAAACATTGTGGAAGCTGTCCGCCATATGAGAAAAGTAAACGCGCAAGTGCGCAAAGTTGTTGCGATGAGCGATGATGAGCTGATGACTGAAGCTAAAAACCTCGGCGCTCCTTATGAACTGCTTCTTCAAATCAAGCGTGACGGCAAACTGCCTGTAGTGAACTTTGCTGCCGGCGGAGTAGCGACGCCTGCTGACGCGGCATTGATGATGCAGCTTGGCGCTGACGGCGTATTTGTCGGTTCAGGTATTTTCAAATCAGACAACCCTGCTAAATTCGCCAAAGCAATTGTTGAAGCAACGACTCATTACACAGACTACAAACTGATCGCTGAGCTTTCTAAAGAATTAGGCACAGCAATGAAAGGCATCGAAATCTCAAATCTATTGCCGGAACAGCGTATGCAAGAACGCGGCTGGTAAAACCATAGGAGAGCTGGAAGCATGTTAACAATTGGTGTACTTGGACTTCAAGGAGCAGTAAGAGAACATATTCGTTCAATTGAAGCATGTGGTTCAAAAGGTGTCGTCATTAAGCGTCCTGAGCAGCTGAATGACATCGACGGCTTAATCCTGCCGGGCGGGGAAAGCACGACGATGCGGCGTTTAATGGATACGTATCATTTTATGGAGCCGCTTCGCGAGTTTGCCGCCCAAGGCAAGCCGATGTTCGGCACATGCGCCGGTCTGATTATTTTAGCCAAAGAGATAGCGGGAACGGATAACGCTCATTTAGGGCTGTTGAACGTTGTTGTCGAGCGTAATTCCTTTGGCCGTCAGGTCGACAGCTTTGAAGCTGATCTGACGATTAAAGGCCTTGACGAGCCGTTTACGGGTGTATTTATTCGCGCGCCGCATATTTTAGAAGCCGGAGAAGATGTTGAAGTGCTTTGTGAGCATAACGGACGCATCGTGGCTGCAAAGCAGGGGAATTTCCTCGGCTGCTCGTTCCATCCTGAACTGACGGATGATCACCGGGTGACAGAGCTGTTTGTGAAGATGGCGGAAAAGCATAAGCAGGAAACAGCTGTATAAAACAGTTGAAAACCGCTGATACTTATAGTACATTATAAACACAAATAAAGATCGAAAAGCGTTGACAGGAAGCAGTAGGGAGTCCCTCTTTCAAAGAGAGCCGATGGGTGGTGCGAATCGGTGAAAGATGCTGTCCGAATCCGTCCTTGAGCGAAATGCTGAAAACAAGTAGGCATTTACGGGAAAACCGTTATGTGTTAAAGCGGGAAGCAAGTGTGAGCTTGTTTTCAATCAGGGTGGCAACGCGAGAGCTCTCGTCCCTTCTAGGGGATGAGGGCTCTTTTTTATTTTCGATAAAAACAGATAGGAGTTGTTAGGCATGATTGATACGAAGGTGCTGAGAGCCAATTTTCAAGAGGTAAAAGCGAAGCTCATTCCAAAAGGCGAAGACTTATCTGACTTTGACAAGTTTGAAGAGCTGGACGAAAAGAGAAGAGAGCTTATCGGTAAAGTAGAAGAACTGAAGGGAAAACGCAATGAAGTGTCTCAGCAGGTCGCCGTTTTGAAACGGGAGAAAAAAGACGCTGATCATATTATTAAAGAGATGCGTGAAGTGGGCGAAGAAATTAAGAAGCTTGATGAAGAGCTTCGTACTGTCGAAACGACGCTCGAAACCATCCTTCTGTCTATTCCGAACATCCCGCACGATTCAGTGCCCGTCGGGGAAACGGAAGATGATAACATTGAAATTCGCAAGTGGGGAGAGGCGCCGGCATTTTCATATGAGCCGAAACCGCATTGGGATATCGCAGACCATTTAAACATTCTTGATTTCGAACGCGCTTCAAAAGTAACAGGCAGCCGGTTTGTGTTTTATAAAGGATTAGGCGCCCGCCTCGAACGCGCGCTCTACAACTTTATGCTGGATCTTCACGTTGATGAATATGATTACACAGAAGTCATCCCTCCTTATATGGTAAACCGTACGAGCATGACAGGTACGGGACAGCTTCCTAAATTTGAAGAGGATGCTTTTAAAATCAGAGAAGAGGATTATTTCTTAATTCCGACGGCGGAAGTGCCGATTACAAATATGCACCGCGATGAAATCTTATCCGGTGAGAACCTGCCGATCAATTATGCCGCATTCAGCGCCTGCTTCCGTTCAGAAGCGGGATCTGCCGGCCGTGATACACGCGGTTTGATCCGTCAGCATCAGTTCAACAAGGTTGAGCTTGTGAAATTCGTGAAGCCGGAAGATTCTTATGAGGAACTTGAAAAACTGACAAATCAAGCCGAGCGGGTGCTTCAGCTGCTCGAACTGCCGTATCGTGTCATGAGCATGTGTACCGGTGATCTCGGCTTTACAGCCGCGAAAAAGTACGATATTGAGGTATGGATTCCAAGCCAAGACACATACCGTGAAATTTCTTCTTGCAGTAACTTTGAGGCCTTCCAGGCGAGACGCGCAAACATTCGATTCAGACGCGAAGCGAAAGGCAAGCCGGAGCATGTGCATACATTAAACGGTTCAGGTCTTGCAGTCGGCAGAACAGTAGCTGCCATCTTAGAAAACTACCAGCAGGAAGACGGAAGTGTCATCATTCCGAAAGTGCTTCGTCCTTATATGGGAAATAAAGAAGTCATCAAACCGTAAAAGGTGCGCCCTAGAGGCGCGCCTTTTTTGCTGCCCGGTATAGAGCGGCGGCATTCCGGGCTGTGCTTTCAAGGTTAAAACGGCCGGATGCTAAGGCGTCTTCAAGACTTACAGCGCCGGGCACGATAGAAAATACAGCTGTTATTCCTGCGCTGTAAACATGCTCGAAATTTTTGCCTAAGGAGCCCGCCAATGCGATAACGGGAATTTCTTGAGCAGATGCGCGTGCGGCGATCCCGGCGGGGGTTTTGCCGAATATCGTTTGTCCGTCTATCTGCCCCTCTCCGGTAATGACAAGGTCAGCGCCTCTTATCTGATCTGAGAAGGACAGTGTATCTAATACAACATCAATCCCGCTTTGGAGTTCTGCCTGTAAGAAAGCGATCAGTCCGGCGCCCAGTCCCCCTGCGGCGCCCGCGCCTTTTACGGTATCCGCTTCGATATCGTGCTGACGTCTCAATATGTCAGCGAAATGGCGTAAGTTGCGATCCAATACAACTTTAGTCTTCTCGGACGCCCCTTTTTGCGGGCCGAAGACATATGATGCGCCGTTTTCGCCGGTCAGGGGATTTTCGACATCGCATGCGGCACGGATACGGATATGTTTCAGGTCAGGAGAGAGACCGCTTATATCAATAGAAGCTAGGGCGTGCAGAGCGCCTCCGCCGTCAGGTATCTCCTGACCTTCCTCATTTAAGAAACGCACACCGAGCGCGCTCGCCATTCCTGTTCCGCCGTCATTGGTTGCGCTCCCGCCAAGCCCGATGATGATCTCACCCGCCCCGCGGGAAGCTGCATCTGCTATCAGTTCACCCGTTCCTCTTGTCGTTGTGTTCAACGGATCTCTGAGATGGCGGGGAACGAGATGAAGCCCCGATGCTTCTGCCATTTCAATGACTGCCGTGCGTCCGTCTCCCAGAAGTCCATATGCGGCATTTACCGGCGTTCCCAACGGACCGGTCACAGTTTTTTTGATGATGCTTCCGCCAGTGGCATCCGTCAAAGCCTGAACGGTTCCTTCTCCGCCGTCGGCCGCAGGTATCTTGATATATTTCGCGTCAGGGAAGACCGCTTTGAATCCTTTTTCTATGCTGTCGGCGGCTTCTCTTGATGTCATGCTTTCTTTGAAAGAATCGGGTGCAATGATGATTTTCATTATGTTCTCCACCTTTATGAGCAGGTTATCTGTTTGAATCTATTCTTGGTTTTTACTGTGATTTCCTGCCCGTATGGCATACTGAGGTTGAATTGGACGCAAGACTTTTGTATGATAGTAAAGCTGACGGACAAGCCGTTTAAGAAAAGAAATAAAAAATATGAAAAAGCGCTTGACTGAAATTTAGGTCATGTGGTATATTATTAAATGTCGATACGGAGGAATACCCAAGTCTGGCTGAAGGGATCGGTCTTGAAAACCGACAGGGGTGTCAAAGCCCGCGGGGGTTCGAATCCCTCTTCCTCCGCCATATTGATTTTAAACCTAATGAAACTCGAGCATATATTGGAGATTGTTTTGTCCGCTGCATGTGATGCAGCGGATTTTTTATATGCAAAAAAAGCGATTTTCTCTGTTCGGGAAAATCGCTTTGCTATTTTTATTTATTTCTGTTTTCGTTGATCACGTGACTGATTTTTTCGATCAAAGGTTCCAGTGACTGTTCATCAGCTTCAAGGTCATAATCTTCAATGCGTACTTTCAGCACAGGGCAGGCGTTAAAACCGCTGATCCAGTCTTCGTACCGTGTATACATCTCTTCCCAATAAGAGCGGTTTGTCTGCAGCTCCATCTCGCGGCCCCGCTTTTCAATCCGGTTTATAATGTTTTCAAGGTCGCCTTCTAAATAGATCAAAACATCAGGATGCGGGAAGTACGGCGTCATGACCATCGCCTCAAATAGGCTTGTGTATGTTGTGTAATCTGTCAGCGACATAGTTCCTTTATCGGCATGCATTTTTGCGAATATGCCTGTATCTTCATAAATCGAACGGTCCTGCACGAATCCGCCGCCTGATTCAAACATGTTTTTCTGCTCTTTGAACCGCTCAGCCAGAAAATAAATTTGCAAATGGAAGCTCCAGCGTTCAAAATCGTGATAAAACTTCTCTAAATAAGGGTTTTCATCCACTTCCTCGAGTGAGGTATGAAACCCGAGCCGTTTTGCTAAAGCTTTGGTCAAAGTCGATTTTCCGACTCCTACCGTTCCCGCTACTGTTATAATGGCGTTGTTTGGAATATGAATGTCTTTCATTTAATAAGCTCCTTTACCTGACGGGCAATTCTTTCATAGTCTGTCTTATTCAAAACAAAGTCTTCAGTATCACCGTCAATGGTCAGTACAGATATATCCGGATCTTCTTCCTGAAGCTGTCTGATGGCTGTGTCGTAATCTGCAATGAGACGTTCCAGATATTGATGTTCGATATTTTTCTCAAACGGGCGCCCGCGTTTTTCAATGCGTTGAAGCAATGTCGGCAGGCTTGCCTTTATGTATACAATAACATTCGGTTTCGGCAAGTCGTGAGTGAGCAGATGATAAATCTGCTTATATTTCTCAAGCTTTTGGCCGTGCAATGTACGCTCTGCGAAAATAACATTTTTATAAATATGATAATCGGACAAAACGGGCTGTCCTTGTTTTAAATAATCTCGGTCGGTGTCTTCAAGCTGTTTATACCTGTGACATAGAAAAAACATTTCAAGCTGGAAACTCCACTCCTCGATATTGTCATAAAACTTATCGAGATAAGGGTTGTCTTCCACAATCTCATTAATCATAGGAAAACCGAGCTCTTCAGAAAGCATCGTAGCGAGTGTCGTTTTTCCTGCCCCGATAGGACCTTCTACCGCGATAAAAGGGGCTCTGTTCATTGAAAATCCTCCTTAATTCTGCAAACATCCGTCAGCTGCCGGCCTTTATATTGTATCACAATCTCAGAAAAGCCCATGAAAAAAGACGCTTCCAATTAACGAAACGTCTCTTTCACAATATGAAATTGATCGCCGAGCAAAAGCCAGTTTTGCGGGAAGGAGAGGCCGAGTTTCCAATAGCTGATTCCTCTTAAATGAAGTTCTTTAATTAAATTGAATTTCGCCTGAATGGATCGTGCGTCTTCAAACCATACTTCATGCCGTCTCTGATTTTCATCCGTGTAACGAAAGAATGGAGCCTGGGCGGTTTCGTCATATTGAATGTCGACTTTATGGCGTGCTGCCAGAGCGATTGCCTGCTGAGGACTGACGGCTTTGGCTGTCGTTCCCTGTTTGAAAGGCAGTGTCCAATCGTAGCCGTACATGTTCTGGCCCATGACGATTTTTGAAGAAGGCATTTCCGTCAGCGCGTACTCAATGACATTTCTTACAGGGCCGATAGGTGATACGGCCTGAGCCGGGCCTCCGCTGTACCCCCACTCATATGTCATGATGACGACAAAATCGACGATTTCTCCATGTGCCCTATAGTCATGTGCTTCGTACCATTTGCCGGCCTGAGTCGCGCTCGTTTTCGGAGCAAGCGCCGTTGAAATCTTCCAGCCTTCCCGATGAAAAATCGTTCTCGCTTCACGTAAAAAACGATTGTAGGCTTCTCTGTCCTGTGGACGTAAATATTCGAAATCAAAGTGAATATCGCGAAAGCCGTGCTTTTTAGCCGTGGCGACGATTTCCTGAAAGAGTTTTGTTTTCACTGTATTGTCATTCAAAATGAGCCGCCCGAGTTCATCGCTGAATGCGTCATTTTCAAGGTTGGTGATGATCATCATCAGTGTGGTGTTGTGCCTGTCACTGATGCTTTTTAAATTGGTCAGAGGCGGTTCCTTTAAAGTCCCGTTCCGCTGCACTTGAAAACTGAATGCGCCGAGGTATGTTAAATAAGGAGAGGCCTCCCTTGCCGCCTGCTGCAGATTAGCGCTTACGCTCGTTCCCCGCGGTTCTATATATGCGTTTGATTCGATGTCGGGCTTATTCGCCTGCTGCGGAATGTAAAGGCGGGTTCCGACTCTCAATGTGGTGCCGGGCTGAATTCCGTTCACCCTCGCAAGCTCCGCGGCCGATATATGAAAACGGCCGGCGATTGCCGCGAGAGTATCACCTTGTTTCACTTCGTAATATTGACCCTCAATCGGGATGACAAGGGTTTGTCCGACAACCAATGTATTCGGATTAGGCAGTTTATTTGCTTCCGCAATGACATTTGCGGCTGTCCGGTAGCGTGCCGCAATAGCGGAAAGTGTGTCGCCCCGTTTCACTATATAGATCTGAATGAAAAACGCCTCCTTTCATATCCGCTATTAAATGTATGAAAAAAGGAGGCTGATCATGTTTATTTTTCGGCGGTAATTTGTTTTTCCGTGGTTATTTCTGCGAAGAGAACATTCTCCATCATAGTCAAAGCGAAATCATTGTCTTCGTCGTTATTGGAAGCGGTGCAGTCTTTCGGAATGGTGATGCTGTATTCTCTCATATAGGCGTCGTTGGCCGTGAACAGCACACAAATGTTCCCGGCAATCCCCGTGATGATTAATCGGTTCACTTGTAATTCGGTCAGAAGGGTGTGAAGCGCCGTTTCGTAAAAAGCGGAATGCTTCGGTTTAATGAGAAAATAATCATCCGGCTGAGGCGAAATATCTTTTATAATGGGCGCGCTTCTGTCGTTGCTGCATTCCTCCCTGATGGCATCAATATCAGCCTTCCAGAGTCCGTAATGATCATTAATATAAATAATCGGCCAGTTGCTTTGTTTTGCATGCTTCTTTAATGATAAAATACGGGGGACAATTTGTTTGGTTTTTTCAGCAAGACGTTCGCCCATATCAAATTGAAAATTGTTGATCATATCGACAATCAGAAGGGCTGTGTTGTTAGGTTCAGACAATACCGGCAACTCCTTTCTGCTGGGGTATTCCTATTTTAACCTTTATGAGACATGAAAAAACTTAAGAAGAGAGCTTGAACCGATGAATGATGAATATTATATGAGAGAAGCCATAAAAGAAGCGAAGAAAGCCGAAGCGAAAGGTGAAGTGCCGATCGGAGCAGTTCTTGTTCTGCATGATGAGATCGTGGCGCGGGCGCATAATCTGCGGGAGACTGAACAGAGGTCGCTTGCCCATGCCGAAATGCTGGCGATAGACGAAGCGTGCCGTAAGCTGGGGACATGGAGACTTGAGGATGCCGTTCTTTATGTCACTTTGGAGCCGTGCCCGATGTGCGCGGGAGCCGTCGTGCTTTCGAGAGTCGATAAGGTCGTATTCGGCGCATTTGATCCCAAGGGGGGCTGTACAGGAACGCTGATGAACCTCTTGCAGGAAGAGCGGTTCAACCACCAAGCGGAAGTGGTGAGCGGCGTGCTCGGAGAAGAGTGCGGAGAAATGCTCAGCGCTTTTTTCAGAAAGCTGCGCCGGCAAAAGAAAGACATGAGGAAAAAGTTGTCTGAGTAGTACGGTTGCATTTTCTGCCTGAAGCAGATATACTTATGTGTGCATCATGAATGGTGCGCATATAAAAATTTGATATTTATTTTGCCGTGCTAAGCGGGGAGGTAGCGGTGCCCTGTACCCGCAATCCGCTCTAGCGGGGCCGAATCCCTTCTCGAGGTTCGTTTACTGTAAGGTCTGCCTTAAGTAAGTGGCGTTGACGTCTGGGTCCTGCGCAATGGGAATTCATGAACCATGTCAGGTCCGGAAGGAAGCAGCATTAAGTGAAACCTCTCATGTGCCGCAGGGTTGCCTGGGCCGAGCTAACTGCTTAAGTAACGCTTAGGGTAGCGAATCGACAGAAGGTGCACGGTAAATCAATCATCAAATTTCAGACTCACCTGTTTATGGCAGGTGAGTTTTTTCGTATATGAAAAACGGGTTTTGGCGTTAAAAGCACGTTCATGTATAATAAACATGATGAATAACAGAGGAGGGCGCATCCTGTGGGTTACCAAGCTTTATATCGAGTATTTAGGCCTCAGCAGTTTGAAGATGTGGTCGGACAGGAACACATTACGAAAACGCTGCAAAATGCCCTTTTGCAAAAGAAATTTTCTCATGCATATCTGTTTTCTGGACCGCGGGGAACGGGAAAAACCAGTGCAGCTAAAATATTTGCGAAAGCAGTCAACTGTGAGCACGCCCCCGTAGAAGAACCGTGCAATGAATGTGCGGCGTGCAAGGGGATCACAAACGGCTCTATATCAGATGTGATTGAAATAGATGCGGCGTCGAATAACGGCGTAGACGAAATCCGCGACATCCGTGACAAAGTAAAATTCGCCCCGTCGGCCGTCACCTACAAAGTATATATTATAGATGAGGTGCATATGCTCTCTATCGGCGCATTCAATGCGCTTCTGAAAACGCTGGAAGAACCGCCGGCACATTGCATTTT
The DNA here is from genome assembly GCF_046535225.1 of Bacillus sp. SIMBA_031. Classification (NCBI taxonomy): domain Bacteria; kingdom Bacillati; phylum Bacillota; class Bacilli; order Caryophanales; family Bacillaceae; genus Bacillus; species Bacillus sp. SIMBA_031. The sequence continues at coordinate 2,995 of NZ_JAWRXC010000016.1, read as the reverse complement.
CATATTAGCTACGACTGAGCCTCATAAGATTCCTTTAACCATTATCTCCAGATGTCAGCGTTTTGACTTCAAACGGATTACATCCAAAGCAATTGTCGGACGAATGAAGACAATCGTCGATGCAGAGCAGCTGAAGGTGGAAGAAGGAGCCCTTGATATCATAGCGAGTGCTGCGGACGGAGGAATGAGGGACGCGCTGAGCCTGCTCGATCAAGCCGTATCATTCAGCGGCGAGGAGCTGTCGGTGGATGACGCATTGCTCATTACCGGAGCCGTTTCTCAGCGCTATATTGGGAAACTGGCATCTGCTCTTCACCGCAAACAGGTTTCCGAGGCATTGGAAACACTGAATGAATTGCTCCAGCAGGGGAAAGATGCGGCCAAACTGATTGAAGATATGATTTTCTATTTCAGGGATATGCTCTTGTACCAGGCCGCTCCCGGTTTAGAAGGAGTCCTGGAGAAGGTGAAGGTCGATGAAACGTTCCGGAATCTGAGCGGTGATATACCGGCCCCCGCTTTATATGAAATGATTGATATCCTGAATAAAAGCCATCAGGAAATGAAGTGGACGAACCACCCAAGAATCTTTTTTGAAGTGGCTGTCGTGAAAATATGCCAGACGGCACAGCAATCCGCGGGAGATATCCCTGAGGTCGGCATGCTGATGAATAAGATCCAGCAGCTTGAGCAGGAAGTGGAAAGGCTGAAAACCTCCGGTGTGAAGGTTCAGATGGAAAGCGCTCCGAAAGAAGCTCCGCGTCCTCAAAAAGGCGGAAAAAGCCATTACAAAGCTCCAGTCGGAAGAATTCATGAGATATTGAAGGAAGCCACAAGACCTGATCTTGAACAGCTTAAAAGCAGCTGGGGTAAGCTGCTGGCACACCTGAAACAGCAGAATAAGGTGTCTCATGCGGCTCTTTTGAATGACAGTGAACCGGTGGCTGCTGCTCAAAAGGCATTTGTGCTTAAATTTAAATACGAAATCCATTGTAAAATGGTTGCAGAAGACAATAACGGAGTCCGTACGAATCTTGAACAGATTCTCGAATCAATGCTCGGGAAAAGAATGGATTTGATTGGCGTTCCGGAAGCACAATGGGGTAAAATAAGAGAAGAATTTTTAAATGATCACCAGCAGGAAAGTGAAGGATCAAACGAACCGGCTGAAGAAGATCCGCTGATTGCAGAGGCGAAGAAACTTGTCGGAGCGGATTTAATCGAAATAAAAGACTAATAAGATGAAAGAGAGTGATTGAATATGCGTGGCGGAATGGGAAACATGCAAAAAATGATGAAACAAATGCAAAAAATGCAAAAGGATATGGCGAAGGCTCAGGAGGAGCTTGCTGAAAAAGTGCTTGAAGGCACAGCGGGCGGCGGAATGGTGACTGTAAAAGTCAACGGCCAAAAAGAAGTTGTAGACGTTGCCATTAAAGAAGAAGTCGTTGATCCGGAAGATATCGAAATGCTTCAGGACCTGATTCTTGCCGCAACAAACGACGCCCTCAAAAAAGTGGATGACATGACGAATGAGACAATGGGACAATTTACAAAAGGAATGAACATACCGGGTTTATTCTAGGGGGATAAATAAACATGCAGTATCCTGAACCAATATCAAAGCTGATTGACAGCTTTATGAAATTGCCAGGGATCGGACCGAAAACAGCGGTTCGTCTGGCTTTTTTTGTTCTAGGTATGAAAGAAGACGTGGTATTAGATTTCGCGAAAGCATTAGTAAATGCGAAGCGCAACCTGACATATTGTTCGATTTGCGGACATATTACAGATCAGGACCCTTGTTATATATGTGAGGACACAAGAAGGGATAAGTCTGTTATTTGTGTTCTGCAGGACCCTAAGGATGTTATCGCAATGGAGAAAATGAAGGAATATAACGGCCAGTATCATGTTCTTCACGGCGCGATTTCACCAATGGACGGCATCGGCCCGGAGGATATTAAGATTCCGGAGCTGCTGAAACGTCTTCAGGATGATCAAGTGACAGAAGTCATTCTCGCAACCAACCCTAATATTGAAGGGGAAGCAACAGCGATGTATATATCAAGGCTGTTAAAGCCCTCAGGCATCAAGCTCTCCCGTATTGCCCACGGTCTGCCCGTCGGCGGTGATTTGGAATATGCTGATGAGGTCACTCTTTCAAAAGCTCTTGAAGGAAGACGTGAATTGTAAGGGAGGAAAAGGCAAGGCATGGGTTTTCTTCGCAGAAATACATTAAGAAAAGAGTTTGACGAGAAGCTGATAGAACAGCTCTTTAAACAAAAAGAAGAATGGAACAGGCAGAAGAGTCTGGTCGAGAAAAGTCTCGAGCCCTCCGCTGAGGTGTTGTTTGAGCTGAAAGTCGCTGAATCTAAATACTTTTTCTATTTAAAAGAAGCGAAGCAGCGGAATTTGAAAATGAGCAGATGGAAGTAAAAGGTCTATTCTCCGGGGTCTTCTCATAAGCTTGTACTAAACAAGCGAGGGGGAAGATTCATGGAGCCTTTTTTCATTATCGGTTTGATTGTCGGTCTGGTTGCTTTGCTTTTTTTATGGGGAGTATCTTCAAAACCTTTAAGATGGATTGGTGTGACTGCGATTAAGTTTATTGCCGGCGCGATTTTGCTGGTGGGTGTGAACTTGTTCGGAGGCAGTCTCGGTATTCATATCCCTGTTAACCTGATTACAACGGGCATCAGCGGGATTCTGGGGATTCCCGGCATCGCGGCTTTGATAGTAATTAAACGCTTCATCATTTAATTTGTCGATTATTGTTGACATGTTAGATCAAGGGTGGTATTCTAATATACGTCGCTGATGACGAAACGAATTTTTGAAAAAGAAATTTTAAAAAGTTGTTGACGACACTAACACTGATGTGTTAAGATAATTAAGTCGCTTCAAGAGCGATGGACAAAGTTCTTTGAAAACTAAACAAGACAAAACGTACCTGTTAATTCAAAGTTTTAAATAAATCGCACAGCGATGTGCG
>NZ_JAWRXC010000406.1:0-259 GCF_046535225.1 Bacillus sp. SIMBA_031 | reverse complement strand
CTGGCAAGTAGATGGCCACACGTACCCGTCCGGGTCCCTGCTCGCTGCGGACTTTGGAGGGTACCTGGCCGGTTCGCGCCAGTTTGTGGGGCTCTTTTCACCTGACGAGCACACATCGCTGCGGTCATGGAGTTGGACCAAGGACTACCTGCTCCTGAACTTGTTGCGCGACGTTTCCTCCGAGATCCGAGTGCTCGACCCGTCCACATCCGGCGCCAACGGCGGCTGGCGCTCCACCGTGTTGGGCGCGTGCCCGCCC
>NZ_JAWRXC010000405.1:0-259 GCF_046535225.1 Bacillus sp. SIMBA_031 | reverse complement strand
CTCGCCGCTGACGAAATTGAAGAAGCGGCGCGTAATTGGCGCTTTGGCACGCCCGACCAACTGATCCTCGTCGGCCATGCTGACCCGTGGCTCGGATGAGGCCCCTGCTCCATCCTTGGAACTCGCAGCCAGCGCCTCGACGCTCGCCAGATCGCCATGGGCGACCGAGACCACGAACTTGTTGCCATTGGTCTTCAGGAGTTTCTGCACACCCTTGATCGTATAGCCATGATCGTAAAGCAGATGCCGGATGCCCTTC
>NZ_JAWRXC010000404.1:0-259 GCF_046535225.1 Bacillus sp. SIMBA_031 | reverse complement strand
AATCTGCAGGTCCGACGCATAGTTCGTTCCCGTGGTCTGCGGCGGCAGCGTCGAGTGGATCTCGATCTCATGCAGCATCCGGCGGGAGGCATCGAAGCGATAGCTCGCCACCGTGGAATCAAGCTCGTTGATGACGAAGACGAAGCGGCCGGACGGATGGAGCGCAACGTGGCGCGGTCCTGCACCAGGCCTTGCCGCGGTCTCGCTCACCTTCTCGAACCGGTCCCCTTCGAGAGCGTAGATCGTCAGCCGATCCGTG
>NZ_JAWRXC010000403.1:0-259 GCF_046535225.1 Bacillus sp. SIMBA_031 | reverse complement strand
CCGTTCTGCTTCTCGGACTGGGGACTGGCGTCCTCCTTGTCCTCCCGGTGGGCGGCGCCGATGTCCCGATCGTCATTTCTTTGCTGAACGCATTTACCGGACTGGCCGTTGCGGCGTCGGGACTGGTGCTGGGAAATGTCCTCCTTGTGGTCGCGGGGACACTGGTCGGAGCATCAGGAACCATCCTTACCCGCGCCATGGCTGCGGCGATGGGCCGCAGCGTGGCGGGAATCCTGTTCGGGGCATTCAAGGGCGGTTC
>NZ_JAWRXC010000402.1:0-259 GCF_046535225.1 Bacillus sp. SIMBA_031 | reverse complement strand
CCAGTAGTGTTTGCCGAAGTCTCCGAAAATCCGCGAGACTTTTCAGCGTGATACATCCGAATGAAAGTCCGGCCCCGCTAGCGGGATGTAATCGAAAATTGCCGCGTCTTACACCGCTTAAGTTCGCCAATTAGTTTTATCTAAAATCCGGTGGCATCCATGCAATTCTGCGCAGTTGTTCAAACAATTAAGAAGGCGCGATCAATCGCACCTTCTTTCGTTACGGATGCCTATCTTAGTCGGTTATTCCACTCACACG
>NZ_JAWRXC010000058.1:0-381 GCF_046535225.1 Bacillus sp. SIMBA_031 | reverse complement strand
GCGCGTGAGGACGGCTCGCTGCGCCAGGATATCGATCCCCGCACCGTGACCCGCCTGCTGTTTGGCACTATCAACTCGATCGTTGAGTGGTACAAGCCCGGCGGTTCCCTGTCCCCGGAGAAACTGGCGGACGACCTCATCACCATGGCCTTCGACGGGCTCCACACCGCCGTCTGATTCTCTCTTCGCCTGGCTGTAGACAAACTATTTCCAGCCGGAAGCGAAGATGGCACTAGTTGTAACATGTTCAAGTATGGGAGCATCCTTCACGGCCGCCGAGGCTACGTGGAACTTGGACGGGATCGCGATGCGCGGGACGCTACTGCGGCCCGCCGGCAGTGGCCCCTTTCCCGCGGTGGTTCTCGTCGCCGGCAGTGGTCC
>NZ_JAWRXC010000401.1:0-259 GCF_046535225.1 Bacillus sp. SIMBA_031 | reverse complement strand
ACGGCACCGGCAGGCGGCAATCCACCATGCCGCTGATCGAGGTAGCGCGAACCAAGACCAAGCCTGAAGCGCTGGCAGCGCTCGATGAGTGGAAAGCAGTTCACGCTAGCGTTGTTCCTGCGCTCCACCCTGCCGACGTACTGGTCGATGGCATGCGTGGCTCAAGTTCCTTGTGGTACCGAGTGCGCGTGAACCTGCAGCACGTTCCCCAAGCGGATCGCCCCGCCCAAGGAGAACTTATTGCGGACTACGATCCCTG
>NZ_JAWRXC010000400.1:0-259 GCF_046535225.1 Bacillus sp. SIMBA_031 | reverse complement strand
CGGCTAGAACACCACCGGTCCCGTCTTGTCTCGACCGGCGCCAGCCTGCAATCGATAGAGACTATGCTGCAACCAAGCTGGCGTGGAGAAATGGAGTTCTATTCTCCATAATTTTTATGGAATTTATATTGTTGTGAGGCCGTGTGCTTTGGTGCCTAGATGCGCGGGACAATCAACCCCGGCCACCACGCTCGGTGCTACGGCTTATTCCACAGGAAGCGACCATGAACGCGCCCTTTTCACCTCCCGCAGCCAGACC
>NZ_JAWRXC010000399.1:0-259 GCF_046535225.1 Bacillus sp. SIMBA_031 | reverse complement strand
GGTGCAATATGCGTTACTTTTTCAACATGTTCAATAATTGCTTTTTGAAAAGCAGGCTCTGGTTTGTTGTTATCAGCCACTAAATAAAAGCCATCTGGAATATTCCAATTGGTGTTTACTTTGCCTTCACGAGCCGCGAGTGCTGGTCTAAATTCACTGTTATCAGAATCTGTTGTTTCATGTAAATCGATATGTGCAATTAAACGCGTATTTAACGATTGCGCATAGTTCATTACTGCCGCTGATTCTTGTGCTGGAC
>NZ_JAWRXC010000398.1:0-259 GCF_046535225.1 Bacillus sp. SIMBA_031 | reverse complement strand
AGATTATCTATTAGGAAACCCAACTGATAAGGAAGCTAAAGAAAGTGCAAAAATCTTAAAGCAGGCCATGCCTCGGCAAATTGAATTTGAGGAACTGGATTTTAATTTGGGGGAGCGTTGGATACAAACCGATATTTACAGCAAGTTTGCTTCTCACCTTTTTGATACTGAGGTGCGGGTTTATTACAGTGAGAAAACTGATGATTTTTCCATAGCGTGCGAGAAAAAAAACATCATAATAACTGAAAAGCATGCTGTA
>NZ_JAWRXC010000397.1:0-259 GCF_046535225.1 Bacillus sp. SIMBA_031 | reverse complement strand
CGCGCTCTCGTCCATGAGGATGCCACCGGATTGGTAGTGCTCGTGGAGCCAGCGGGCGGCAGCGGTGGAATTCGTGGTGGAATCCGCTGACATCTTTCCCTCGGCCAGCACAGCAAGCCGGGCCGCGGGATCCGCGCTCCACCAGACGTTTTGGACCACAAGAGCCGCCAGCAGTGCTCCGATCAACCACGGGCGGACTTTTTTGGGACGAGCCATTTCCTCAACCACTACGGCAACGAGGATGGCCAGCAGAGGAAGC
>NZ_JAWRXC010000396.1:0-259 GCF_046535225.1 Bacillus sp. SIMBA_031 | reverse complement strand
CCGCACGCGCAGCTTCGCTCGCGAACTGGGTCTTGAGCCGCTGACCACACCGGTCCGTTCGCCGCAGAGCAATGGCATGGCGGAATCGTTCGTGAAGACCATGAAGCACAATTACGTCGCCTATATGGACAAGCCCGACGCACCAACGGCGCTCTCGCGTCTGGCTATCGCGTTCGAACACTACAATGAGCGCCACCCGCACAAAGCCCTGAAATACCGCTCGCCTCGCGAGTTCAGGCGTAATGCGGTGTCATCAACC
>NZ_JAWRXC010000395.1:0-259 GCF_046535225.1 Bacillus sp. SIMBA_031 | reverse complement strand
CGAGTGCGTCAGCTTCATTCATCAGGCAACCTCATATCGCCTTGGAGAAACAGCCCGACACAAACCGGACTGTAGGTCTTCATTGTTCAAGCGAGCTCGACTAGGTGGAGCTGCCGGTATCAGTGCTCGGCGTCGTTGGTGCCGAATCAGAGATGGTGACACCGGTTTGTACCAGAATCTTACCGCCATCCTTCGTCGTTGCAATGATGCCGTCGGAATAAACCTTGACCGACGATACGACACCTTTGACGCTGCCGTC
>NZ_JAWRXC010000394.1:0-259 GCF_046535225.1 Bacillus sp. SIMBA_031 | reverse complement strand
CGTTTTAATACCGGAATAATATTAAGCACTTCACTGGTTTCGCCAGAGTTAGATATAAGCATAACCACATCATTTGATGTAATCATACCTAAATCGCCATGACTCGCTTCACCAGGATGTACAAAAAATGCGGGGCTACCAGTACTCGCTAAAGTGGCTGCTATTTTATTACCGATATGGCCCGACTTACCCATGCCAATAACAATAATACGGCCTGAGCAGTCGTACATTAATTGGCACGCTTGATCAAAGCTTTCAT
>NZ_JAWRXC010000393.1:0-259 GCF_046535225.1 Bacillus sp. SIMBA_031 | reverse complement strand
ATAAAACGCATTTACGTCATGGTAATTTCGACTTTCAGCACGTTGTTGATTACCTGTACCTTGAGTTGCACCACTATAAGTTGTGCTATGCGCTGAAGATGACCGACTAGGCTGTAATGACGACTTAGGGTAATCAAACGGTTCACTACTGGTAGTAGTGTGTGCATTAAATGCAGCCACTGGTGGGCTATTATCATTAGCTTCACTGGAGCTTGAAAACTCAGCTTGCAGGGGCACAACAACTTGTTTTATCGCTTGC
>NZ_JAWRXC010000392.1:0-260 GCF_046535225.1 Bacillus sp. SIMBA_031 | reverse complement strand
CAATGGCCGAGGTTTCGGCCTTGGAGTCCGACGGCGTCGACGTCCGGTTAGGCGTGGCGGTGAAGCGGATCGACCGGGCCCGGCAGCACGTGGTGCTCGCCGACGGGACCTCCGAACACTATGACCGGCTGGTGTTCGCCACCGGCTCCCGTCCCGTGGTTCCCAACCTCACTGGCCTGAATCCCGACCCCACCGGACCTGTGCTGCCGGCGGGGGTCACTGCCCTCCGGGACCTTCGCGACGCCGAGGTACTCCGCTCC
>NZ_JAWRXC010000391.1:0-260 GCF_046535225.1 Bacillus sp. SIMBA_031 | reverse complement strand
CCAGCGATTCTCGCACTGAGATGTCGTCATCAACGACGAACACTGTCGGTCGATCCTGATCGCCTACGTTCAAGGTCGTCACCGTGGAGGTCATCCGGTACATGTGCTCTCCCAAAGAGCTGTCCAGGTCGTCGCCAACTTCCCGAAAAATGGTATCACAAATGTGCGCTTGGCGACAAAATCATCAGTTTGCTTAGCAGCCTGGACAGAATGAGCGGTGCCGCGAGGAAGTCCATTGTACGATGGTATCGGGCCTGAAG
>NZ_JAWRXC010000390.1:0-260 GCF_046535225.1 Bacillus sp. SIMBA_031 | reverse complement strand
GCTGACAATGCCGAGCAACCTGTGTAGCGTCCCATAGGTACCCAGACCTAAGGAGCAACATGCACTTCCGCACATTGGGCAACAGTGGCGCAGTAGTTTCAACGTACGCGCTGGGAACCATGACGTTTGGAGCCGAGGCAACCGAGGAAACGTCCCACGCCATCCTGGACGCCTACGTTGCCAGCGGTGGTAACTTCATCGACACAGCGGACGTCTATTCCGCTGGCGTATCGGAGGAAATCATCGGGCGTTGGCTCGCC
>NZ_JAWRXC010000389.1:0-260 GCF_046535225.1 Bacillus sp. SIMBA_031 | reverse complement strand
CCGGCAAGTTGGATTAACCGCGAAAAAGGGAGAAGGTGTTAAGGTACTCAACGAAGAAATCGGTCGTCTACAGGCTGCAAGAGCAAACCTTGTCAATAACACCAATGCGGCGGACAGAAAGAAGAAGAAATATAAGGATGCCGTAAAAGCGATCGACGACGAAATAGCTAACCTCCGGACTGCTAAGGGGCGCGTTCAAGATATCACCGAAGAAGCACAACGGATGAACAGCGAGCTTGGCAAAGATGTAAACAAAAAAG
>NZ_JAWRXC010000388.1:0-260 GCF_046535225.1 Bacillus sp. SIMBA_031 | reverse complement strand
GCAAACATTCAACCAACCAACTGATTTCGTTGATGATTTTTCATGTCATCAAAAATCTATCGAGCAACAACACTCAATAAAAATATTTTCCGTCTATCAATTAAAATTCTTCTGGAAATTCCACCTAAGCGACGGAAACATGCGTCGATAACAACGAGCACCGGCCCGCTCAGTACCGCATGAGAAACGCACCGCAATCGAACCTTGACGCACGTATTTGCAAGCCTCCGCGCCCCTTCGCTTACCAGTATTTGAGGAGC
>NZ_JAWRXC010000387.1:0-260 GCF_046535225.1 Bacillus sp. SIMBA_031 | reverse complement strand
ACCACCCTCCAAGCCTAATGGCTGCACGCCAGGCGTCCGACGTCGGCAGCCGCTCAGTCGCGTGCACCGGCGTCGTGGGGCGTTCGCTGGTTGGACCCGCGTGGACCTGACGCGGGAAAGCCCACTACCGTTTACCTGACAGACGATTCTGTAACTTGCCGGAAACAATACCGACACCCCCGGGAAATCCCTTCTCCCTATGGTGGTGTGAGTTGCCAGCAACCATTGCCCCGGGAGATTTCTTGTCCCCGGGACTATGG
>NZ_JAWRXC010000386.1:0-260 GCF_046535225.1 Bacillus sp. SIMBA_031 | reverse complement strand
ATCCTAGAAGGATAAAAAAAAGAATAATTCACTTACACACAAGTAATTAAATATAAAACCAAAACAAAAAGATGAGTCAAAAATGAAAAATTATTTTCCCAAAGAGGTCTTTTTTCTGATCTTGCTTAAAAATTCATGCGTAATTCCAAGGTAGGATGCTACCTGCTGCTGGGTAAGCTTTTGCTCAAGACCAGGATATTTTTCCAAGAATTCAAGATAGCGTTTATCTGCTGTTTTACCTGTTAATGATAAAATTCTTC
>NZ_JAWRXC010000385.1:0-260 GCF_046535225.1 Bacillus sp. SIMBA_031 | reverse complement strand
GTTTTAGAATCTACATCAGACAAATCTGATTTAATTTTGGATTATTTCAATGGCAGTGGTACAACATCCGCAACTGCTTTGAAGATGAAAAGAAAATTTATTGGTGTTGAAATGGGTTCCTATTTCAATAGCAAGCTTCTGCCAAGAATTAAAAAAGTATTGCATGGAGATAAAAATGGAGTTTCAAAAGAAAATAATTGGAATGGCGGCGGGCTTGTTAAATACCAGGTTTTAGAAAGCTACGAAGATGCTTTAAATAA
>NZ_JAWRXC010000057.1:0-383 GCF_046535225.1 Bacillus sp. SIMBA_031 | reverse complement strand
CCGAGCCTGTCCGGGTAGACGTTGCAAAGCAGCGATATGAACGGGTCAAGCCCCTCTATTCGAGCTACGTGACCAATGGCGCTGTTGTCAAGATTGCGACGACGACGACGGTAGAACGCACCTTAGCGTCGGAAAGTGCAAAGGATGAGTTGGCCGCAGCGGCAGCTCATCGCGACTGGTGCGTACAACGATATCGCTCGTACGATGGGACCAAAAATACATATCGAAGCTTCAGCGGCGAAATACGGACATGCGTATCGCCCTTCGCCAGCGCGCAGCCATCTACAGTCGCTCGGACTGCAAACAACGATGGATCTGCATTAGGCGTAGCCTGGTGCGCTGCACGCTACCGCTCTTATCGTGCCCAGGATAACACCTATCAG
>NZ_JAWRXC010000384.1:0-260 GCF_046535225.1 Bacillus sp. SIMBA_031 | reverse complement strand
CCAGCGCAACCTTCAAGACCTTCTTTGGCCCCGCTCCCTCGGGGCTGGTCTCCATGGTGCTGTTAGTGACGGTGTCGTTCAGCATGACGGCCCTCAGCAGCGATCAACTCATCAAGGGGCTTCGGGAGCGCGCCACGCGGGACCACCTGACGGGGTTGTTGAACCGCGGAGCGTTCCTTGAACTGGCCAACTCGGAATTGAAGCGATTGCGCTCCAACGAGTCCGGTGCGGCGGTGGTCCTCGCGGACTTGGACAACTTC
>NZ_JAWRXC010000383.1:0-260 GCF_046535225.1 Bacillus sp. SIMBA_031 | reverse complement strand
CTGCACGATACGTATGGCGAAGATGCGGGCGATGCAGCAGACCAATACCAGCACAGGCAACGGCCGAGTATTGCCGGCACCAACGCGTATGCGGACGTCCGCATAACCACGGGTTGCACTGCACTTGATCCCCGGGGATGGTAGGACATCCAATGAGCCAGGCGCACTCTGGCTGAATCCGGACCACGTTCCGGCGGAACCAAGCCGGGGAACTCGACCAGCCCACCGGGGTTGGCCAGGCGCCGACGCCGCCTTCCACC
>NZ_JAWRXC010000015.1:0-18624 GCF_046535225.1 Bacillus sp. SIMBA_031 | reverse complement strand
GTCTAATTTCGGATAACAATCATCCGTATTCAAACTTGAAGGTGTTTTTATTTGTCTCATCTTATGGGGTCAGTCCCGCAAATGAGTGGCTTTTTTCTGTTTTCCCGGCAGGATTCGCCCCTCCATAAACAGAAAACAAGGAGCAGAAACGGATCATGGGCACCGGTACTCTCAAGGTGCAATACCCGGACCCTCAGGGTTTCGTCAATTAACATAACGGGCGGTGAAAAAATGGAGCCAAAATGGCTAGATTGGGCAAAACAGCTTCAATCCGCGGCGCAAGCGGGGCTGGCTTATTCCAAAGACATATATGATATTGAGAGATTTGAAGAAATAAGAAAAATAAGCGTGGATATCATGGCGCATCATACCGGCATCGACAAAAGGGTCATAAAAGACGTATTCGCCGGTGACACGGGCTACCCCACTCCGAAAGTTGATATCAGAGCGGCAGTTTTTAAAGATCAGAGCATATTAATGGTAAGAGAGAAAAGCGACGGCAGATGGGCGCTGCCGGGCGGATGGGCTGATATCGGGTTTTCTCCGGGCGAGACCGCTGTCAAAGAAGTAAAAGAGGAGTCGGGAATCGACGTAAAGCCCGTTAAACTGTTAGCTGTAATGGATAAGAAATGCCATTCCCATCCGCCGTCCGCTGCCCACGTTTACAAAGTGTTTATCAAATGCGAGATCATCGGCGGCCGGCTCAGGGAGGGAACGGAAACAAGCGCGGCAAGCTTTTTTGCGGAGACGGAACTGCCGCCGCTATCTGAAGCCCGCAATACGGAAAGTCAGATTGAAAGGATGTTTGCATATCTCAAACATCCGGACGAACCCGTTTATTTTGATTAAGGCAGCAATCAGAAAGAAAAGGGGCCCCGAGTATCATGGAGGATTCAATTAAACAGCAGGCGCAGCGGCAATTTGCCAAAAACGCCGCGAAATATGTGACTAGTCCAGGACACACTGCAGGAGAGGATTTGGCGTATCTCGTTTCAGCTTCCGGTGCCGAAAAGCATATGGACGTGCTGGATATCGCGACGGGAGGCGGACATACGGCTAACGCTCTCGCTCCTCTCGTACGCTCTGTTATCGCATATGACCTCACGGAAGAAATGTTAGCCGCCGCTGAAGCATTTATAACCGGAAACGGATGGACGAACGTGTCATTCGAAAAAGGCGATGCTGAAAAGATGCCGTTTTCCGATGCTGCTTTCGATATCGTCACATGCAGAATCGCGGCGCATCATTTTCCCGATGTCAGAGCCTTTGTTCATGAAGCGTTTCGGGTTGTCAAACCGGGCGGCAGACTGCTTCTCATTGACAATACCGCACCTGAAAAGGATGAATATGACCATTTTTATAATGACATTGAAAAGAAACGGGATCAGAGCCACTTTCGGGCGTGGAAAAAAACAGAATGGCTCCGTTTTCTGGAGACAGCCGGCTTCCGGATTGAATCCGCTGTCTGCTTTTTGAAACCATTTCAATTTACCGTCTGGTGTGAACGGGCAGGCCTGACTGAAGAGAAAGCCGCATTACTGGAAAAACAGATGCTGGATGCTCCTCGTGATATAAAGCGGTTTTTTTCTGTAGAAAAGGATCAATCAGGCCGTATTGCGGACTTCACAGGTGAATCGGCCTGTTTCTGCGCGGTCCGTCCCGTCTGAGACGAAAAAAACCGCTGTGCAGTTTTCCTGCCCGCGGTTTTTTCGTATTATCTGTTCTTGATTTGAGAAATAATAGCGGAAGTGACGTCTTCCGTTGAATGTTTTCCGCCGACATCAGGAGTCAGAATGCCGCTGTTTGTGACCGTTTCAATAGATTGTAAGAGGAGATGGCCCAGTTCCTCTTCTCCGAATGAATCGAGCATTCATTTGAAATCAAAGGCAATGCCTCCAGGTAATTCGGCGATCGCGTTCAACACCGGCTCCGCTTGCGGAACTGCTTCTTTCCCTACACCGTCCCCCGGTATGCTGGCAATCTTGTATGTTTTCATGTTTCCGTCACATCCGATATGCTGACAAGCCCGGGAATGTTGCTTCCATAGATAAACTGTTATATGATCTTGGTAACAATAAGGCCTAAATTGTATGAAGAGGTAGGAAAGATGGATAATTTTAAATTAGATAAGCCAATCCCGTATTATCTGCAATTTTATTCCCAATTGAAAAAAATGATATTTGACGGGATTTTTAAACCGGGTGAACGGCTGAATGAGACTCAGCTGGCCAAGGATTTCGGAGTCAGCCGGTCGCCGGTCAGAGAAGCCATGCGGCTCCTTGAAAAGGACGGGCTTTTGACGGCAGACGATCGAAACGGCTTTGTCATTTATTCTTTGTCCGTTAAGGATGTTGAAGAGATTTATAAAATCAGAATGTCACTTGAATCACTGGCGGTCGAACTGGTTATTGATGAAGCGGCTGAGAGTGAAATTGACCTCATTGAAAAACAGCTGCGGGAAACGGAAGAAGCCATCAATAAAGGCGTCAAAGAGACTGAGATTATTTCCTTAAACGAGTCGTTTCATCGGCTCCTTGTGGATTTCAGCCGCAACAGCCGGCTGGCCATGCTGCTTGAGCATGTCAATGTGCTGATTCATTTTTGCAGAGTTCTTAATTTTAGAGGCGATGACCGTGCGGAGGTTATCCTGCATGAGCACCGGAAAGTCTTTGAAGAAATAAAAAAGGGCGATAAAACAAAAGCCGTGCAATATATGACGGAGCATCTCAAGCATGATGAAGAACATCTGAAAGGCGTGCTCAAAGCGGGAGAAACAGACGAATCATCACGATAGACAAGGTGAAAAGCCTTGTCTTTTTTTGCCGATGTCATCGAACCGTCATAAAGACCTGACGGATGTTCCTTGCATGATTTTTTCCGCGTCATTTATGATGGATATGGAAGAGACGCAAAAAAAGCAAAGGAGTTTGAAAAATGGCGAAACATATTCTGATGATCAATTTTCCCGCAGAAGGACACGTAAACCCGACTTTGGGTATGACAAAGGCCTTCAGCGAACGGGGCGATCACGTTCATTATATCTCAACGGAAAAATACAAAAGCAGACTGGAAGGAGTAGGGGCGAAAGTTCATCTTCACAGCGATCTGCTCAGAATGACACCTATTGATCCCGGCAGTCCGTCCGGCATACTTGCATTTTTAAAGGTTCATATCAAAACGTCACTGGAGATTTTACATATTGTGCAGAGGCTGGCAGAGGACATTCAATTCGACGCCGTCTATTATGATAAATTCGGTGCGGGAGAGCTGGTGCGGGATTATCTCAACATTCCCGGCATCTCTTCTTCAGCATCCTTCCTGTTCAATGAAGACCGTCTGAAAATACTGCCGCTCCATCCGGAATCGGGCGTGCCGTTTCAGCCGGACAGGGAATGTGAAGAGCTGTTAGCCGAGATGAAAGACAAATACGGTGTCGCCCCTGACAGCATGGTTCAATTTATGAACAACACAGGTGAATTGAACGTCGTCTATACAAGCAGATATTTTCAGCCCGAAAGTGAGACATTCGGAGATGAGTATTTATTTATCGGTCCGAGTTTTCCGAAGAGAAAAGAGCGCGTCGACTTCCCGATTGACTCATTAAAGAATGAAAAAGTCATTTATATCTCAATGGGAACGGTACTCGGGGACACAGAAGCGTTTTTCAATCTGTGCATAGACGCGTTCTCAGATTTTGAAGGAAAAGTAGTCATTGCCGCCGGGGAAAAAGCCGATCTGTCGAAAATCAAACAGGCGCCGGAAAACTTTATCATCGCTCCGTACGTGCCGCAGCTTGAAGTGCTGGAGCAGGCCGACGTGTTTGTCACGCATGGCGGAATGAACAGTGTAAATGAAGGCATTCATTATCAAGTGCCGCTGGTGGTCATCCCGCACGATAAAGACCAGCCGATGGTTGCGCGCCGCCTGACTGAATTGGATGCAGGCTATACAGTGCAAAAAGATGAAGTAAGCGCTGAAAAGGTAAGGCTTGCCGCGGAAGAAGTGCTGCATAACGGAAAATACAAACAAGGCATTCAAGCCATTAATGAAAGCTTTAAAGAATGTACGGACATGAAGGATGTCCTTGCCCGGATCGACCGGTTTATTGAACAAAAACATGCTCAATAATACATGGAAAAAGCCTGTTTCCTCTGCCAAAGGGAAACAGGCTTTTTATAATGGCTTTTAGATGATGTGATGTTCTTCATTTGCAAGTTTCACAAGAGTCAGAAGAGATTCTGCCTCACGTGCGTCGAGTGTTTTTGCCAGACGGTTTTTTTCAAAGATCTGCTGGCCGAAGACATTCACTGACGCCTGGTCAACCGCCGTGTGCCAGTCCTTTTGTGAATGATTCTCAGAAAAAGAGAAAACGAACACGGCAAAGACCGCTATAAGCATCGCCATGACCCAAAATTTTTGCCGATTTCCTGCTGCTGACATAGGCCGCCTCCTAAACATTTTACTGGTATTAGATCATATATGAGCTGTTTTTAACAGAGTAAAGAAGTCATTATTTCATGTAGTCCAAATGAAACGGAGCACAGCCGAAAGCCCGCCGGTCAGGCCGATGAGCCAATTCATATTTTGTTCATATTTTATTAAAAGTTTATCCAAGCCTGTCCTTTACAGTAGATATAACCACAAAATGCCGCTGAAAGGGGCCTTTAAAAAATGCATATTCATATGATCAACAAAAACCAGTTTGAGAGTGACTTGGAGGCGGCCGGCTTCAGCCGTCAAGCAGATGATATTATCGGCAAAATGAAAGAGTACGTAACGGAATACGCGGCTTCATCCGAACGGTTCCTGATTGAAATTCAAACCGTCATGAACGAATACAAAGCCGTCGTCTGCGCGATGTTTTCGACCATGGAAATTGCCGGTGCAAATAAAGACGAGAAGCATGTTGAATTTGAAGCCTGCACAGTATTGTGTGAATAAAAGACATTCATCAAACCTCCGCGGCTGCCTGAACGGCAGTATACTGACTGGTGTTTCGAGAAGGAAAAATATTGAAACTTCTAAAGCGGCCGTTCGTATAAAAGAGTAAATCAGCTTGTATATGGAGGTTCGTGAAATGAACGATAAGAAAAAACAAGCGTTTGAACAGCTTTTCAGCACTTTAGACGAAAGACATGAAATAAACGGCGCTGTATTGGCAGCGGAAAACGGCCGCATCTTATACCAGGGTTCATTCGGCGCTGCAGAACTGAAAACAAAGAGGATGCTGAATGACCAATCGGTCTTTGAATTGGCCTCAGTATCGAAGCCGTTTACAGCTTTGGGCGTTATCATTTTAGAGCAGCAAGGGAAGCTGCGTTATGACGATATGATAGAGCGATGGCTTCCTGATTTTCCTTATCCGGGCATTACCATTCGGCATTTACTCCATCACACGTCAGGATTGCCGGACTATATGGAGTTGTTCTTAACACATTGGGACCGGGACAGAATTGCCGTTAATCAAGATGTGATCAATATGCTTAAGCAGCATAAACCGGATGCTTATTTCCCGCCGGGCAAGGAGTGGCTTTACAGTAATACGGGGTATGTGGTGTTAGCGGTTATTATAGAAATTGTATCAGGCATGAGTTTTGCTGAATTTATGAAACAAGCCGTATTTCATCCGCTTCGTATGCACGATACGCGGATTTATAACAGAAGGCTGAGTAAAGAAAACATTCCGAACTATGCATATGGCTATGTGTATGATGTTCATTCCGGAGAATATGTGCTGCCGGATGAACTTGAGGAAACCGATTATGTCGTCTTTCTTGACGGGATTCAAGGTGACGGAACCGTTAACTCCGCTATAAGAGATTTATATCTGTTTGATCAGGCTCTTTATACAGAAGAAATCATCAGCAAAGAGTCTAAAGATCAAGCGTTTACACCGGGCTATTGGATTGAAGAAGAGCAATTCGGATACGGATTTGGCTGGATGATTCAAAACAGCCGGCAAAAAGGGAAGATTATCAGTCACGACGGAGGCTGGCCGGGCTATTCAACTTTGATGATCCGGTATATTGACCAGAATAAAACATTGATTTATCTAAGCAATATGGAACAATCGTATCAATTTGAACAAGCTGTAATTGCCGCGGCTGTAAACATCTTATTTGATCAGCCATACGTGATTCCGAAACGTCCGGCAGATCAGAAAAAAGCAGATATCGATCCTGCGTTTTACAGCAGATTTACCGGCAATTACTCATTTCAGGATGACACACATGCATCGGTGGCGGTAAAAGAAAACCGATTGTATCTTACAATAGACGGGCAGACACCATTCGAATTATTCCCAATGACGGAAACCCGTTATTTTGTCAGGGCGCTGCCGCTTGAAATTGAATTTGCAGTTGATGAAGCACAAACAGCCCCCCATTTTGTTTTATATCAGGACGGCACAGAAGAAACGGCTGTGCGGATAGATTGAGTGACATGCAAAACAAAACCGCCGTCCTGAGAAGACGGCGGTAATAGAAAGGTCAAACCCCTTTGATGACGCGAAATTTTCTTTTCGGCTCTGACATAAATATAGAAGAAAAAATCATAGCTCCGAGCATTGTGATGTATTCCATATAAAGCGAAACTTCTGCCAAAAGCAACCCCGCAATCATTAAAACAGCGCCCAATACCACCGCAAAAACCTTCGTTTTCATGATGAGTTCCCCCTATTATCTGATAATTGAATTATACTGCATCTCCATTAATGTGTACATTTTGTGAACAATTTCACCTGATGAAAGGCAATAAAGAGAGATTTGAAGAATTAGGAGAAATGACAGGCCATCTTTTTGTTTTACTGAAGAAACGAAAGGGAAAGTGAAAAATCAAAAAGGCAAAGGAGTTCTTGAAATGAAAGCGAGACTATTTTTATTCAGCATGTTTCTCCTGATCCCCGTTCTGGCGCTTGCCGGATGCAACAGCCAATCTTCAGGAGGAAGCGAAAAAGCGAAAGACAAAGAAACGCACTCTCACGAAGACATGAATCACTCAGGTTCATCCGAGGTGCCGAAAGGTTTAAAGAAGGCCGAAAATCCGACTTATAAGGTCGGCAGTGACGTCATGATTTTAGCTTCTCATATGAAAGGCATGAAAAATGCGCAAGGAACCGTAAAAGGTGCTTATGATACAACGGTTTACAGTGTATCTTACACTCCGGAAACGGGGGGAAAGCGCGTCGAAGATCATAAATGGGTCATTCAGGAAGAGCTGAAGGGCGCCGGTGATAAAACGTTAAAAAGAAGCGATTTGCGGAAGAATACCGCCCACAATTAATTCAACCAATCCGACTGCGATGGTAGATGCTGCAAGCAGAAATACTTTGAAATTCATGTACAGATACTCCTTTTTTTATTTTTTAGAAAATAAAAAATCCTGATTACAAAAAGTGTACGGGACAATTTTTGTAATCAGGATTTTACGGTTCCTGGTAGACACCCTCAAACCATATCATTGAGGTTATACAATGTATGCAATATTCGGTTGTGTCCGTTTCTGCAAAAATTCTACCATAATAGTGAGGGAGATTCCATAGAAAATTCGAGGAAATCCTTTCAATTTCAATATCGGCGGCTGCAACGTCATTGATGAAGCAGGGAAAAAAATTTATGATAACCGTAAGGAGTCTATACAGATCAAACATTATACAGCCGGAGGAAACCGATGAATAAGTACGAAAAAATCGCCAACGAAATGAGAAAGAGGATTAAAAGCAGTGTATATGACATAGATCAGCCGATCCCGGATGAAAAGACGCTCGCTGCGGAGTTCGGGTGCAGCCGGATGACGATGAAGCGGGCGCTTGATACACTTGCGGCTGAAGGGATGCTTTTCAGAAAAAGAGGGCACGGCACGTTTATCATTCAATCAGCCATGCAGGATGAGCACGTTCACGTAGTCAGCAACGAAATTCTCGGCCTGAGCAATTTGTTAAAAGGAAAGAATATCAAGAGCAAGGTCATCCGGTTTGAAGTGCAGTTTCCCTCTCAAGATGTCGCCGCACATTTGGCCATCGATGAAAAGACTCCCGTCTATTATGTAGTAAGGCTCAGAATTGTTGAAGGCGAACCGTACGTTCTTGAAAAAACGTACATGCCGGCGAGCCTTATACCCGGCATTAATGACGAGGTGCTCAACCATTCTATCTATGATCATATTACGCGGGAACTGCAGCTCAAAATCGCAGGCTCACATAGAAAAATCAGAGCGTGCAAGTCGGATGATATCGATCAGCAACATCTCGGCTGCCGGCCGGATGACCCGATACTTGAAGTCGAGCATGTAGGCTTTTTGGACAACGGCACTCCCTTTGAATATTCATTTTCCCGCCACCGTCATGACAAGTTTGTCGTGACCTCAGTCAATATAAAACGTTCATAAAAGCGCCGAAGAGTGAGAGAAAAACTCACTCTTTTTTTGTTGCCGCTGATTTACATCTCCGCTTCTTTTATGTTATATTACCCAATGATAGAATCATCCTACAAATTTCAGAGGTGTTTTGATGGAGATATCCAAAACAATAAGACTGTCGCTCGTAGAACAAGTGGTGACGCAAATTGAATCGTTAATTCAATCGGATAAATGGCCGGTCGGGACGCGCATTCCCCCTGAGCTGGATTTAATGAAGCAATTTGATGTGAGCCGAAACACATTGCGTGAGGCCATTCGGGCGCTCGTACATGCCGGCCTGCTTCAGACAAGGCAGGGGAGCGGTACGTATGTCAGCTCATCCAGTGTTCTCGGCGCGGCATTTTACCGCCATATTAAAAAATCAAATTTGCTTGAAACATTAGAAGTCAGATACGCACTCGAAAGAGAAGCTGCACGATTGGCGGCGGAAAGGCGTAATGACGAAGACCTGAAAGCACTGAAGGCATGCTTGGATGAATGTGAAGCGGCCTTGCAAAATGAAGATCGAAAACGGTATGCAGAAGCCGACATTAAGCTGCACAAAACCATTGTACAGGCGGCCCATAACAACATGCTTTCTGATCTATACGAGCATATGACGGAGGCGCTTTGTGCGTCAGTCCATAACCTGTTGGAAATCACCCCTGCTATCCGGATCCACACCCAGCTTGCCGCCGCGATTATCGGACAGAAACCGGATCAGGCCATGGAGGCCGTCAACCAATACATCACAGTATTTAAAGATACAATACACATGGAGGATGAACATGAAAATTAAAGACGAACATCAAATTCTGCAAGCAAGTCAGCGTAAAAAACTGATATTGCTGGTCATCGGAGTCATATTGATAGGGGCCAACCTTAGAGCGCCTCTGACATCGGTCGGGCCGCTCGTTTCCTCAATTCGGGACAGCCTCGGCATGACCAATGCGGCTGCCGGCACCATTACGACAGTGCCGCTTTTGGCCTTTGCATGTCTGTCACCGTTTGTTCCTTTATTGTCCCGGCGCTTCGGGACCGAGATTGTGTTACTGTCATCATTAATTGTCCTGACAGCCGGAACTCTGCTGCGCTCCATCGCTGGAATCGGCACTCTCTTTTTCGGAACGATCCTGTTGGGATTGTCGATCGCCGTATGCAATGTCCTGCTGCCGAGTCTCATTAAACATAAGTTTCCCGGAAATTTAGGCATCATGACCGGCGTCTACTCGGTTTCTATGAATCTGTGCGGCGCGATTGCATCCGGCATCAGCGTGCCGATCGCCTCTTCAGCGGGGTTAGGCTGGAAAGGCGCGCTCGGCTGCTGGGCTATCCTTTCTTTCATTGCGTTTGTCATGTGGATTCCGCAAATGCGAGGACGCGAACTGCCTGTCCGCACGACTGGGACAAACGGAGAGAAGAAAAGCAGTCTGCTGCGGTCTCCGCTTGCTTGGAAGGTGACGATGTTCATGGGGCTGCAATCCCTTATTTTTTACACCGTCATCGCTTGGCTGCCGGAAATTCTTCAGCAGAATGGACTCAGCTCAAGTAAGGCGGGATGGATGCTTTCATTAATGCAATTCTCAGTCCTGCCGATTACTTTTATCGTGCCGATCGCTGCCGCTAAAATGAAAAATCAGCGCGCACTCGCCGGACTGACAGCTTTATTTTTCCTTATCGGCATTGCCGGCGTTCTTTTCGGAAGCCCGGCGCTCACTCCGCTATGGGTCATTTTGATCGGAATTGCGGGAGGATGTGCGTTCAGCTTGGCGATGATGTTCTTCAGCCTGCGGACCCGGCATGTTCATGAAGCCGCGGCGCTTTCCGGCATGGCCCAGTCATTCGGATACCTGCTTGCCGCGTTCGGGCCGCTCGTATTCGGTTTGCTGCATGACATCACGCACGGCTGGACGGTTCCGTTATTCATGCTGATCGCAGTCTCCGTTCTGATCTTTATTTTCGGAGTCGGAGCGGGAAAAGCAGAACAGATCAAAACAGCATAAAAAAACAAAGGGCCCGCTTAGGGTCCTTTGTTTTTTATTTGAAAAGCTGTCTCAGGCCGTCAAGCTGTCAGTTTTAAGCCGATGACACCGATGAGGATAAGCCCCAGAGACACCAATTGTGACAGGTTGAATTTTTCTTTAAACCAAAGTATGCCCACGGCCGAAACGCCGATGCTTCCCATGCCGGTCCAAGCCGCATACGCGACACCTGTGGGAAGAACCTGCATCGCTCCGGAAAGGCAAAAGAATGAAAGCATAAAGCCTGTTACCATGACAATCAGCGGCCACTTTTTTTTAAAACCGTCAATATGTTTCATGGCAACGGCCGCTACAACTTCCTCCGCTCCGGCAATAAATAACAGCAGCCATGCCATTAATGTTCACTCCTTGTTTCAGTTTCTTTCGTAAATACCTTCATTCCTAAAATACCGGACAACAGCAAAGCCAAAAAGAATATTTGCCCGATTGAAAACGATTCGCCTAAAATGACGCCCGTTACATATGTGCCGACGGTGCCTATTCCGACAAAAACGGTATATGCGGCAGCCATCGGAATTTTTTTATAAGAGCGGATCAGCATCAGAAAGCTGACGGCAATCAGAAGGAAAATACCAATCCAATCAAAGAGCGAATCCGCATGCTTCAGGGCGGACGCCCAAACTACTTCTAACAGTCCGGCTATCAATACAAGCAGCCAATACATGATACAGTCACCTCAGTTAGTTATGAATGAATGTCAGTCATTTTTACGGCGGTCAAAAATGATCGGTCTCCGCCAATCATTTCTGCAAGCTTCTTTTGAGAAAGCTGAATATTTCTTTTTTATATACTTCGAGATCGACATCCTGTTCACAGCCGATATAAAACCGTTCAGCCGCGTTCTCGACAACGTTGATAATCGTTCTGGCCGTCCATCTGACATGAATGCCGCTGTGGACCTCACCCTGTTCAATGGCCGTATTGATCACGCCTTCCAGCCAGGAATAATAAGGCTGATAAATGGCTTCCCATTTCTCCATTGAATGATCGATGGCAAGACCGGAATAACAGAGAACGATAATATCTTTATGAAGCCGGGTGATGTGAAATGTCTCATCTACCAAAATGTCCAGCAACGTCCAAAAATCTTCAGAACCGTCCGTTTTCCCTTTTATCCTGTCCAGCGTATTGTCGAGCAGGTTTTCTGCAATCGCGGATATCAGTGCGTTTTTAGAAGAAAAATATAAGTAAAACGTCCCTTGGGCCGTTCCGGCTTTTTTGACGATTTCTGAAATGGATGCTTTGTCTAATCCTTTTTCAGAAATGACTTCAATCGCGGCTTGCAGGATCTTTTCGTATTTTCCAGAGCTTTGTTTTGCCAATAGAGGGGTTCCTCCTTTTATGAATGACTGTCATTCATTTTATCGCACATTCGCTTTTTTGTCATCCCTTAAAATAAAAATACCGGAAAGAAGACCATACTTCTTTCCGGCATTCGTCATTTATCACTGTCGATCATAGCCTTCGGCAGTCCTGTATATTTTGCCCAGTAATAAATACCGAGCGAACCGATGGCGATCAGGATCAGGTCAAGCGGATTGCTGATAATGCCCAATCCGTGGCCGAACGAGCCGAGATAGGAGAAAATCAGCATCATGACATAAAAGCCGACGATCCACCATGCTGATTTCAGCTGCTGGCGTATGCTGACATCCTCTTTGGGAGCATATTTACTGAAACAGAGATAGATCAGAAACATGACAATTTGAGAACCGAGAAGCCAGGATACGGTGCGCCATCCGGACCAATATACAATATAAGAGGTAAAAATAAACGACAGCGGTCCGATGATGCTCATCCCTTTTAAATAAAACGGTCTGTTAATATTCTTCGCGTTGACTCTCAGCGCCGCAGAAGAAATCGGCGCAATCGCATAAGACAGAATCAATGCGACGGAGCATACGTTGACAAGAGCGTTCCAAGAAGGGAACGGAAGCGTCCAAAAAACAGCCAGACCGAACGAAAGCCAAAGGGAGGCACGCGGTGTCCCGGTTTCTTTATTGACTTTAGAAAAAATGCTGAATAATGTTCCGTTTCTGGCCCAGGCATAGACGAGACGTGAAGTCGTATTCATAAAGATATTTCCGTTACCGCCCGGTGATAAGATGGCATCTAAAATGACCAATGTCGCCAGCCACCCCAAACCGAGCAAAACGGCGATATCTTTGAACGGAAGGGAGAATTCAGTCCCGATAGCCGGCCATCCGTGCTTCAAGGTATCCGCCGGGATCGCCCCGATAAAAGTGAGCTGCAGCACGGTGTAAATAATAGTAGAAACGATAATACAGACAATCAATGCGATCGGAATGTTTCGCTTCGGATTCTGAACTTCACTCGCGACAGCCACAATCGGATGCAGCCCAAGGTATGCAAACATGACGCCGCCTGTGGAAATCGCGGCCTGAATTCCGGTGAAACCAAAAGGCGCGAATCCGTGAACGGTCATATTGCCTGGATGAAAATGAAAAATCAGTACCACAATTACCGTAATCGGTACGACATATTTAAAAATCGAAATAATGAAGTTTGCTTTCGCAAAGGTTTTGACACTCCAGTAATTGAGGAGGAAGAACAGGCAGAGCAGCGCAAATTGCAATATCCACCCGGCAATTGTCGGCGAATCGGAGCCTTTTACGGTCAAACCGGGAAACCAATACGCCACGTATTGGCGGACTGCCGTGACTTCTATAGAAATAAGACTCGTGTATGCCACAATGGTGACAAAGGAAATTAAATATCCGACGAGGTGTCCGTGTGAATATACGGGATACCGGATAATTCCCCCGGTCCGCGGCAGCGCGGCGCCCAGTTCCGCATAAACCAAGCCGATCAATAAGATGATTCCCCCGCCGATCAGCCAGGAAAAAACGCCTGATGGGCCCGCTTTCGAGGCGACGTTACTGACGGCAAACAGCCATGCCGAACCGAATATGGCTCCCATGCCGATTAAAATAAGATCAAAAAGTGACATAGTTTTCTGGAAGTTTCCTTGCTTAGACATTCGCTGCCTCCTTAGAAAAGACATTGTTCTCTTTACATAATTCCCATTATCATTCAAACATACCCAGCCGGCCGGCTGGAAAATTAGGACAACTTTCGAAACGAAGTATGTACAGCAATGTGCTCACATTATAATAACGGCCGTATGGCAAGATCTCCCGGCTTATATTCCCCGTTTTAAACACATTCAAACCTCATATTCAGAAAAACAAAAAACGCCCGAAACAGGCGTTTTTTGTTACAAGTTCATATCTTTCAGTCCGGGGCTGTGCTCATTCGGAAGCTCGGGAAGTTCCGGCACGGGGAAACCTTTAGGAGGCTCGGACACACTTAATTCGCCGCCGTTTCGGCTCGGCGTCGTTCCCTGCAGAATTTCTCCGATCCGTGTCGGATCCAGTCTGAAATTAAATTGGGTATTATGATAACCCATCTCAACGAATTTCCGGCATTCCGGGTATTTTTCAATATCATAATTCGGAACGGGAAATAATTTGCCCCATTCGACACCCAGTGTTTCCAACGCTTTTGTAAATGCATTTTGATGAGCGTTGTCACGGACGATCAGAAAACCGAGTGTTTCTCTGAACGTCTGATTTGAACTCATTTCATAAATGCGCGTCTTTTGCAGCACGCCGGTTGATTCCAGCACGACATTGTCCAATAAATCGGAAATCAGGTTCCCGTGGTTGTATACCCAAGACCCGTTCCATGGATTGCCGCCGGCGTCTACAGGAAGAGAACTTTGCGCCCCGATGATAAAATGGTGCGGATTGGCGTGTTTAACTGCTTCGTCAAGCGGCGCCTGATCTGCTGCCTGATTTCCGGGGCCCTCAGCGCCGCTTTCGTCGAGCAGCGCATTAATCGTATGCTGGACAAGCTCAACGTGTGCGATCTCTTCTAAAAATACACCGCGAAGCAGGTCACGGAACTGTTTTTCTTTCCCTCTGAAATTAGAGCTTTGGAAAAAGTATTGCATCATCGTCCGCATTTCTCCGTAGTGCCCGCCTAAAATTTCCTGAAGCACCTTGGCTGCGGCGGGGTCCGGCTTGTCCGGTTTAATGATATTGATCAGCTCTTCTTTGTAATAATACATAAACAGCGCCCCCTGAAAGAAGTTTTCGGTTCTTCTGTTAGTGTCTTTGCAAAGTCAGTTTTTATGTATCGGCATCAAAAAAAGGACGGAAACCGTGTCCGTCCTTTTGTGTTAAGCCTCAACCGCCCCGCGAAGTTTCGTGTTGACAAGCCCGTTCCATCCTTGATCCATCGTACTGTGAATCTCGGAGCTTTTCCGATTGACTTTATTGATGACGGCTTCCGGCTCTTTCCATCCGCCGTGAATGAGAGTGAATTCCGTATCTCCGCTTTCCGTTTCCTTTAAGACAAAAGAAACGATCCAGCCTTCCGTATCCCACGAAAAAGAAAGGCGGTACGGCGCTTCAATATCCAGCAGCTTGCACGGAGAC
The DNA here is from genome assembly GCF_046535225.1 of Bacillus sp. SIMBA_031. Lineage (NCBI taxonomy): Bacteria > Bacillati > Bacillota > Bacilli > Caryophanales > Bacillaceae > Bacillus > Bacillus sp. SIMBA_031. The sequence continues at coordinate 3,725 of NZ_JAWRXC010000015.1, read as the reverse complement.
GGACCGAACGGAGATTCCAGCTGAAACTCACTGTCTTCTTGAGGTGTGAAATTATTCGGCATAAACCAGAGAGACAGGCCGTCCGCAGTGGAGACCGTATCCCAGACAACTTGTATCGGCGCCTTGAAAACGGCGGTATGAATAATGTCCGGTAATGGCTGATTGCCGCTGTTGTTGTTTTTGTTATCTTTGTTTTGTTTATCAGACATGATGCGTAACCACTCTTTCGCTGTTTTTACTTTTGATCATACTACACGGGGCAGGACATTTGAAATCAAATCAAACTTATTCTATGCTTTTCCAAAGCCATTCAATTCATTTTAAGGAGACGTAGTGATGACAGATCAATTTAAAGCGTTAGTAGTCGATCAACGTGAAGACCGGTTTTCAGTCAGCGTACGGGAGCTGGCGGTTCAGGACCTTCCCGAGGGTGAAGTGCTGATTAAGGTTTGCTACTCAGGGGTGAATTATAAAGACAGCTTGGCTGCCATTCCTGACGGCAAGATTGTAACGTCGTATCCTTTCGTGCCGGGAATTGATTTAGCGGGAATCGTCGTTTCCTCAGATGACGCCCGTTTCAAAGAGGGGGACAAAGTCATTGCGACAAGCTACGGCATAGGTGTTTCCCGCTTTGGCGGTTATAGCGGGATGGCCCGCAATCCGGCTGATTGGATCGTGCCGCTGCCTGAAGGTCTGACACTTAAAGAAGCCATGACGATCGGAACCGCCGGCTTCACTGCCGCATTGTCCGTCCAGCGTCTTGAAGAAAACCATGCCGCTCCTGAAAAAGGGAAGGTGCTGGTCACGGGAGCGACAGGCGGCGTCGGAAGCTTTGCCGTCTCCATTCTTTCAACCTTAGGTTACGAGGTCGAGGCCAGTACGGGAAAAGAAGATGAAAGCGGCTATTTGAAGAGCCTCGGAGCGAAGACGGTCATTCACCGTGATGAAGTGTATAACGGCACGTTAAAACCGATGCAAAAACAAAAATGGGCAGCGGCCGTCGATCCGGTCGGAGGTGAGCCGCTTGCTTCAGTTCTCAGCCAGATTCAGTACGGCGGATCAGTTGCTGTGAGCGGACTGACAGCGGGAACGAAACTCCCGGCTACAGTCTTTCCGTTTATATTGCGCGGCGTCAGTCTCTTGGGAATCGATTCCGTATTCTGTCCGATGGAGACTAGAAAGAAAACATGGCAGCGTTTAGCTGATGACTTCAAGCCTGCAGGTCTGGAGGCCTTTATTCAAAAGGAAATTACACTTGAAGAGCTGCCGGATACGCTTCCTGCCCTTTTAAAAGGAGAAGCGAGAGGAAGAACGATCGTTACAATAAACGAAGAATAAATCAAAAACCCCCAACTGCTGATTGGGGGTTTTCAATATATAATCAATTATTTATTGAAAAGAGACTAAATATTGAGTATATCGTGAAAATAAGTTGATTAAAAACATAAATTGATTACATATAGGTAATATAAAGGTAAATTATAAAATTTTCTGAAATATTTATTGACTGAAAGCGCTTTTAAAATTATGATAATAACATAAGTGCCAATAATATCATTATAACTTTACTGCAAAATAACTATAAAGTAACAATTTGGCGAGAGGGGAGAGCGAATAATCATTATAAATAATAACGCTTTCGGAGTATTTTCTTCTTATATAACTGTTTTGGACGGTCAGAACTTGTATGCAGACGTTATAGGTGTAAATATTGATAACTGAATATTCTGATATTATCTCTGTGTAAAAACTAGGAGGATTTGAAGATGAATAAAAATAGCAGCCAGCATTCATTTTTAAGAACCATCATTTTAGTATCGACGTTCGGGGGTCTACTTTTCGGCTACGATACCGGTGTAATTAATGGGGCGCTGCCGTTTATGGCGGAAGCTGACCAGCTTAATCTTACCGCTTTGACTGAAGGGATGGTGGCGAGCTCCTTGCTCTTGGGGGCTGCGATCGGCGCGGTTTTCGGTGGGAGATTGTCGGACTATAACGGCAGACGTAAAAATATCCTTATTCTTGCCGTTTTGTTCTTTGCAGCGACGCTTGGATGTACACTGGCGCCTAACGTATCGGTTATGATCATCTCCCGTTTTCTGCTGGGGCTTGCCGTCGGGGGAGCATCCGTAACCGTTCCGGCATATTTGGCTGAAATGTCGCCGGCGGAAAGCCGAGGGAGAATGGTTACCCAAAATGAATTGATGATTGTAACGGGCCAGCTGCTTGCCTTCACGTGTAATGCTATCATCGGCAATGTGCTTGGTGATACCTCTCACGCTTGGCGATATATGCTCGTTATCGCGGCCCTTCCGGCGTTATTCTTGTTTTTCGGTATGCTGAAAGTTCCTGAAAGTCCGCGCTGGCTGGTTTCTAAAGGAAGAAAAGAAGATGCTCTGCACGTTCTCCGGCGAATAAGGAATGAAGAGAAAGCGAAGTCTGAGCTCGCTGAGATTGAATCTGCCTTTCATAAGGAAGCTGAGATGGAGCAGGCGACCTTTAAGGATCTTGCCGTTCCGTGGGTGCGCCGCATTGTGTTTATCGGGATCGGAATTGCGGTAGTGCAGCAGCTCACCGGCGTGAATTCAATTATGTATTATGGAACTCAAATTTTAAAAGATGCCGGTTTCGAGACAAAAGCCGCATTGATCGGCAATATCGCTAACGGTGTGATTTCAGTGCTCGCGACTTTTGTGGGAATATGGCTTCTCGGCAAAGTCGGCCGCCGCCCGATGCTGATGACGGGGCTGATCGGAACGACTGCGGTGCTGCTTTTGATCGGAGTTCTGTCTGTCGTGCTGAAAGGGTCGCCTGCTCTTCCTTATGTGGTTCTTTCATTAACAGTCACTTTCCTTGCGTTTCAGCAGGGGGCTGTCTCTCCGGTGACTTGGCTGATGCTGTCGGAGATATTCCCGCTTCGATTGCGGGGACTTGGTATGGGGGTCACTGTCTTCTGCCTCTGGATCGTGAACTTCCTTGTGGGTTTAACTTTTCCGATCCTGCTCGCAAACATCGGTTTGTCTGCAACCTTCTTCATTTTTGTCCTATTAGGGGTAGCGTCCGTTATTTTTGTAAAAAGGTTTCTTCCGGAAACGAAAGGTCTGTCGCTCGAACAGCTTGAACAAAACTTCCGTGCTTATGAAAAAACAGATCGTAATAGCGCAGAAGCTGAGGTGAGCGGGTAATCTGAATAGACGCGGGGTTCCTAGGAATCCTGCTTTTTTATTTATTATTAGAAGGGAATAATAAGTGAGGAAAAAGTTTCGTAAAAGTGTTGACCTAATTTGAAGTGCATGGTATATTATTAAACGTCGCTGATGAACAAAGCGATAACGACAAATGAGAAAATGATCTTTTGAAAAAAGACTTTACAAATTCTCAAAAGCGTGTATAATAAATGAGGTCGAGAAAAAGACTTCGAAAAGAAATAAAAAAACACTTGACATCATAACTGATTGGTAGTATGATAGTTAAGTCGCCTGATAAGCGCCCGTAGCTCAATTGGATAGAGCGTTTGACTACGGATCAAAAGGTTAGGGGTTCGACTCCTCTCGGGCGCGCCAATTCAAATGCGGGTGTAGTTTAGTGGTAAAACCTCAGCCTTCCAAGCTGATGTCGTGAGTTCGATTCTCATCACCCGCTCCATTATAATGATCTTTGAAAACTAAACAAGACAAAACGTACCTGTTAATTCAAAGTTTTAAATAAATCGCACAGCGATGTGC
>NZ_JAWRXC010000382.1:0-260 GCF_046535225.1 Bacillus sp. SIMBA_031 | reverse complement strand
AAGATAAGGTCCTAGTTCAGCATTTAAGTCATCTACAAACTTTTTTATGGGATCACCTGTAGTATTAACAAATACATTGATGAATTCGTTAACTACAGTAGTTTGGTCAAGGTTTAAAGTTGTCAATGCAACATTAAAGATTTCCTCAACTGAAAATGAGAAGTTATTCAAGTTGAATTTAGAAATATATCCAATAATTGGCCAATTGTATTGAACCGTTACTGGAAAGGAAGAGATTTGTCCATTTTGAGCATCCCTAT
>NZ_JAWRXC010000381.1:0-260 GCF_046535225.1 Bacillus sp. SIMBA_031 | reverse complement strand
AACCGGTCACCGCCGACATGCTCGCACATGCCACGTCGCTGAAAGTCATCGCCCGCAGCGGCGTGGGGTACGACTCCATCGACGTCCAGGCCGCCGCCGGACAGGGAATCAGGAAAGTTCAAGGCGCCTGTCTCCGGCCCAAGGGCAACGAAGCGTTCGTGGCAACCCTTCACCGTGATCCACAGTTTGGCACCGCGGCCCGCTTGGCCTTTCGCCGCTGCTTCCCTTTTTACAGGGGACAGGGGCGGCTGGATGTCGAT
>NZ_JAWRXC010000380.1:0-261 GCF_046535225.1 Bacillus sp. SIMBA_031 | reverse complement strand
GAACGGCAGCAAGTCATCCTTGGGGATGCGGCGGGCAGGTCCGGCGTCGACATGGACCACGGTGAGCCCAGTTCCCACCTGCACCTTTGCAGGAAGATCCGGATCGTCACGGCGCGTGTAGACGGTGACGTTGTGGCCGCGCTCGGCCAAACTGGAGGACAGTGCTGCCACGTGGACGTTCTGTCCGCCGGCGTCGACGCCGCCCAACGCCGCCAACGGGCTGGCGTGTTCGGAGACCATGGAGATTTTCATGGATGCATC
>NZ_JAWRXC010000379.1:0-261 GCF_046535225.1 Bacillus sp. SIMBA_031 | reverse complement strand
GCGAAGCTTACCGGCTTCACCGCTCCAGGCCGGCAGGTACTCCGGGATCGCGATGGTCTGGTTACCAGCGTAGGGCTTTTCGATTGAACGGTCGCCCAGGTCAGACTTGAAGTTCGCGACAGCGCTGGTGGGAATCGTCTGAAGGACATCCAGGTTGTTGCTGAGCAGGTCCTGGTACGCGGCGTCGTCGTTCTGGTAGATCTTGAACGTGATGCCACCGTTCTTGGCCTTGCGCGGACCGTTGTAGTCCGGGTTCGGAAC
>NZ_JAWRXC010000056.1:0-384 GCF_046535225.1 Bacillus sp. SIMBA_031 | reverse complement strand
CATCGACACCGACGGTCTGTACGCGACCATCCCGGGTGGTAAATCTGAAGAAATCAAAAAAAAAGCGCTGGAATTCGTTGACTACATCAACGCGAAACTGCCGGGTCTGCTGGAACTGGAATACGAAGGTTTCTACAAACGTGGTTTCTTCGTTACCAAAAAAAAATACGCGCTGATCGACGAAGAAGGTAAAATCATCACCCGTGGTCTGGAAATCGTTCGTCGTGACTGGTCTGAAATCGCGAAAGAAACCCAGGCGCGTGTTCTGGAAGCGATCCTGAAACACGGTAACGTTGAAGAAGCGGTTCGTATCGTTAAAGAAGTTACCCAGAAACTGTCTAAATACGAAATCCCGCCGGAAAAACTGGCGATCTACGAACAGAT
>NZ_JAWRXC010000378.1:0-261 GCF_046535225.1 Bacillus sp. SIMBA_031 | reverse complement strand
AGATCAGCAGATATCAGGATAAAGAAGGAATTGCTTCTTTAGGTTTTATAAAATGTGAAAAAGATTCCTTAAAAAAAGCTGGAATTGTAAGATATTATAATTGGAAATATGGTGACTTTTATAGGCCGGATACCATTATAAAATGTTCCGAATAATAGTGAATCAGAATAATAAAATGTAATACCAAATTGTATTAAATATGGCTGGCGGAACCATCACAAGAATAGCATTAGGAGGTTCTTCTACATTAGTGGAAGAGAA
>NZ_JAWRXC010000377.1:0-261 GCF_046535225.1 Bacillus sp. SIMBA_031 | reverse complement strand
GATCTGACGATCGCGGGCGCAGAAGTCGTTCACGACTATCTGCGCGCCCCCTCTAACGCATCCTGATCAACGCCCTTGAGGAAATCATCATGACTGCCAGCGCGAAGCCAAACCACCCGCTTCCGGCCCCCGACAGCGACTTCTATCTGATTCACGAACTCCTGAGTGATACCGAACAAGCCCTGCTAAAGCGGGTGCGTGCCTTCATGGAGAGCCGGGTTGCTCCCGTGATCAACAAGTTTTGGGCTGAGGACGCGTTCC
>NZ_JAWRXC010000376.1:0-261 GCF_046535225.1 Bacillus sp. SIMBA_031 | reverse complement strand
CTGGTTCTGCATGCGCTGCCGGTCTTCAGCTGAAGCATCGATGAGTTCTTTTGCGGACAAGTCCACTTGCGCCGCCCCGGACACGACCGGGACCGACTCCCGCGCCAGCTTGATTCCGGCAGGGAAAGCGCTTACGACGGCGCCGCGCAGGTAGGGTGCCGGGCCTGCCAGCAGGGCGCTCGTCATCGATTTGACGGTTTTTTTCTTGATGAACCATCTGAAGTCCGGCACCGCGTAGGTAAAGGTGGGGTCGTAGAAGTA
>NZ_JAWRXC010000375.1:0-261 GCF_046535225.1 Bacillus sp. SIMBA_031 | reverse complement strand
CTCGGAGTCGATCACCACCGAGCACACCAGCCAGATGTTCGATGTGAACGTGATCGGCATTCAACGCGTCTTGCGCGCAGCGCTGCCGCAGCTCCGCAAGAACGGCTCTGGCCTGGTCATTAACGTCGGCTCGATCCTCGGTCGCGTCACCATCCCGTTCATGAGCCTCTATGGCGCGACCAAGTTCGCGGTGGAAGCCCTGACCGAAGGCTATCGCTACGAGCTCTCGCAGCTCGGTATCGACGTCGTGCTGGTGCAACC
>NZ_JAWRXC010000374.1:0-261 GCF_046535225.1 Bacillus sp. SIMBA_031 | reverse complement strand
ATATGGTGCTGAAAAATTTAATGTTTATGTTTCAACAACAAATACACAGACAACCAGTTTTACAAAGATTAACACAAGCACAATAGTAACACCTTCTGTTGTAGCGTGGAATCAACATACTTTTAATCTAGATGCTTATTCTGGGCAAGGCGTTTATATCGCTATACAATGTGTGTCGGACGACCAGTTTGCTTTATTGATAGATGATTTCAAAGTTACAACAACAGGAACGTTGGCAACTTCTGAAGTTTCTAAAGCATC
>NZ_JAWRXC010000373.1:0-261 GCF_046535225.1 Bacillus sp. SIMBA_031 | reverse complement strand
CCTGAGGGGTAAGGCGCGTCCGCGCCACCCCAGGCTAGCCTTTTCGGAGAGATTCATGAAGCACAGCACGTCCGCACGTTCGCGCCGCTCGCCGGCCTTCATGCGCCTCGCCCGTTTGCCGTCGGACGTCACCGCGCCGCGTGCTTCGCCGAAGGTTTCGCCGAAGGCTTCGCCGGAGGTTTCGCTGGGAACGTCATTACGTGCCGCATCATTACGCGTGTTAGCGATAGGCGCGCTCATGGCGGGCGCGGCAACCATGCC
>NZ_JAWRXC010000372.1:0-261 GCF_046535225.1 Bacillus sp. SIMBA_031 | reverse complement strand
CGAGGCCTTCGGCGGCGCGGTCCAGCAATACGAGCGGACGGCCGGAATCGCTCACCTGTTTCAGGTGGGCCGTCTCTACCGAGGACGCCGGTGCGACAATGAGTCCGTCTACCCGCTTGTCGAGGAGTACCCGGACCGCGTCCACCTCCGCGGCCTGTTCTTCATCCGTGTTGATAAGAATGACGTTGTAGCCACTCGCCTTTGCGGTATCCGTTATTCCCCTGGTGGCGAGGCCAAAGTGGGGGTTCTCGATATCGCCCA
>NZ_JAWRXC010000371.1:0-261 GCF_046535225.1 Bacillus sp. SIMBA_031 | reverse complement strand
GGGGCGATTGATGGGAATCGAACCCACGAGTGCCAGAGCCACAATCTGGTGCGTTAACCACTTCGCCACAACCGCCATAATCTGAAGATGAATAAATAAAATAGTGGCAGGGGCAGTAGGAATCGAACCCACACCGGAGGTTTTGGAGACCTCTGTTCTACCGTTAAACTATGCCCCTATTTATAAAATGGTGGAGGGGGGCAGATTCGAACTGCCGAACCCTGAGGGAGCGGATTTACAGTCCGCCGCGTTTAGCCACTT
>NZ_JAWRXC010000055.1:0-387 GCF_046535225.1 Bacillus sp. SIMBA_031 | reverse complement strand
ACTCTGAAAACCAATAATCAGAGAAAGGAACTTCACCATTATTACCAAAACCAGTCATCAGTTGACCATTTACAGTATATTTGATGATTTTATTAGTGTCTATTATAATAATATTGTTTTGATTATCCAGACAAGGTGGTTTTGATGAATGACCTACCAATTTTCCGTTATTGCCAAAGCTTCCATCCAATGTTCCGTCATCATTTAATCTATAGGTATATGTGGAGCCCCCACCTACTCCATCATTTGCAGTTACCAGTATTTTAGAACCCTGCTGTTTTATGTAAGAATTAAGATCTCCATTCACTATCATAATCGGAACATAGTTATTGGGAAATATCTTTACACCATTATTCGCAAATGCAGGATCAAGTTGCCCGTTAGCCA
>NZ_JAWRXC010000370.1:0-262 GCF_046535225.1 Bacillus sp. SIMBA_031 | reverse complement strand
GGGAGGCGGTTCGTTCGGGTCTCCGAAGCAAAAAATCAGGTTGAAGCGGAATTTAGGTATACCCTTACCCGTGTCCGCGAGAATGGTGAGAGCATCGCCCTTTTGGGTGGCGAGGAAGAAGAACGCAACGATCTCGATAAGACGTTCGCCAATGTGCGCCGACAGTGGCGGCTCCTCGCACGTCAGCATATGCGCACGACGCTTGTTTCGCATGGCTCTATGCTCATCGCGCCGGTGGTCCCGGTCCTGCTTTGTGCTCCCA
>NZ_JAWRXC010000369.1:0-262 GCF_046535225.1 Bacillus sp. SIMBA_031 | reverse complement strand
AAGTCGTCGTTCAGGTTCATGCGGCCATACTCGATATGAAGCCGCTTGTCGAACAGATCGTGCGACAGCGTGAATTTCACGAGGTCCGTGCTTTCGGTTTCCACCGGAAAGGGCGTGAAGGCGGAGCCGGTCTGAAACAGGTAGGTCTTCGTGTTGTGCGAAGGCCGGTTCAACGACTCCGTGAAGTTGAGCTGCGTGTCGGGAATGCCGATCAGCTTGTCGAGATCCACGTTGGCCTTCATGAACAGCGCGCCATAGTTCG
>NZ_JAWRXC010000368.1:0-262 GCF_046535225.1 Bacillus sp. SIMBA_031 | reverse complement strand
GGCAACTGACTCGCTGTCGCCGATTGCATCCGAATGCGATGCCTCGGCTCCGATTGACAACGGGCGTGGAGTTTTGTCGAGTCGAACCATAATCTTCAGACTTTAGACTAAAATCGCGCGAGCGACGTGCCGTCGCAACGGCTGCCGTCCTTGTGCCACTGCATTTTGACGGTTGAACCTGAGAGAGATAACGAAATTGGATATCAGATCGTCCGCACTCGGGGACTTGAAGTTGCGCGAGCTCTATGAGGCGATCAGCAAC
>NZ_JAWRXC010000367.1:0-262 GCF_046535225.1 Bacillus sp. SIMBA_031 | reverse complement strand
CAGCACATCGCCGGCGTCGAACACGTCACGGTCCAGGTGATAGGCCAACGGGCCCAGCGCCGAGCGGATAGCTGCAGGCGCCGCAGCGGCGCCCACGCGGCCCTTGTTCCGAAGGACCCCGGCATCACTGCAAAAACCCAGCACGACGGCGGGCCGGGCAGCTGCCTCGGCCGCTGCCTGCGTGTGGGGCACCACGGCTTGCCACCAGCGGCGGTGCTCGGCGCCGTCGCCGTCGAAACGGCCGGTCCAAGGGTTGGCGCTG
>NZ_JAWRXC010000366.1:0-262 GCF_046535225.1 Bacillus sp. SIMBA_031 | reverse complement strand
CGGGCACTCGCCATCACCCTCCGCGGTCAGGGTTATACGGTGGTGACAGCTGCCGACGGCGAATCGGGGCTGCACGCTGCGGCGCAGCGACCGGTCGCCGTCGTAATTCTCGATCTGGGCTTGCCGGACATGGACGGAACTACCGTGATCACCAAGCTCCGGGAATGGAGTACCGTACCGATCTTGGTCCTTTCAGCGCGCCACGGTTCCAACGACAAAGTGCTGGCGCTTGATGCCGGGGCGGACGACTACATCACGAAAC
>NZ_JAWRXC010000365.1:0-262 GCF_046535225.1 Bacillus sp. SIMBA_031 | reverse complement strand
CATTGAGCGCTTTAGCAAGAGAAGTTCCTTTTACCAGATCAGGATGAAAAACCAGGCCATACCCTATGGGCTGATAATAGTCTACCTTATTTTCCACATCAATTACCTGGCCCGGGGAAATGAATACCAATGTCCCTTTCTCATAGTCATAATGGCTGCATCCATATTTCAAATCTCCACAATGTATTTCTTTAAGGAATATGCAGTAAAGTCCAAAAGTCATTCTGGAACCCTTCCTTTTATCCGCCTTTGAAAAATCAAC
>NZ_JAWRXC010000364.1:0-262 GCF_046535225.1 Bacillus sp. SIMBA_031 | reverse complement strand
CGCCAATCAGTGCGCCGCGGCCGATCGTCACCCCCGGCGCGATAAATACCTCTGCCGCCACCCAAGCCTGTTCACCGATATGGATAGGCTTGCCGCGTATCGCAAAATCGACGCGCGCCGGATCATGATCACCGCCGCACAGATAGGAACGTTGAGAAACCACCGCATGTGCTCCTATCTCGATAGGGCCAAGGCTGTAAAGCACTGCATCGTCGCCGATCCAACTGTATTCCCCGAACGTCACTTTCCATGGATAGGTCAC
>NZ_JAWRXC010000014.1:0-22342 GCF_046535225.1 Bacillus sp. SIMBA_031 | reverse complement strand
GGCTTCTCCGCCTTTTTCACCGATTTCCTGATAGAATTCTTTGTCGTGATTTTTGCTTGTGGCTTCTCCGCCTTTTTGACCAATTTCCTGATAGAATTCTTTGTCATGGTTATTGCTTGTCGCTTCTCCGCCTTTTTTACCTGCTTCTTCTCTGCTCATTTTGTTATTATCTTGTGCCATTTTTGAATTCCTCCTTTAATTGGTGTTGGTTGTTGGTTTCCCGATTTCAGAACTGCTAAACAAAGAAAACACATTGAATGTGTTTTCGGGTGGTTTTTATCATTCTGTATCGTCCAGGCGTTTTAAAATCCGGCGTTTTTTATAAAGCATGATGCCTGTTTCTGCGATGCTTTCTAAAGCTGAACGGTTGGCGGACGCGCCGAAGATGATGCCCGCGACCGGAACCATTTGCAGCAGTTTTTTCGCAGCGAACGTATCGCGGTAGCTGTAAACGACTTCCCGCCAGCCTTGGATTTGCGAGGCGACGCGCTGATAGGCGCGGTCGTTTTGATCATATTGCCGTAAATCTTGCAGAATCGCTTTTTTTCCGATGACGTCACTGGATGCAAGCTGGAGCAATTTGACGATAAACACGCGTTCTTTTTTGTCTTTCGGATCAAAGCCGTAAGCAACCGCGATATCCTGCAGCGTCTTTAAGGACAGGCCGAGCATCGCCGGAATGTCTGCCGCCAGCGTGAATACGCCGCCGACTCCCGTTGCGGCTCCCTGCACCGTCGCGGCCTTTACGCTTGTACGCGCTATGGCTTCTGCGATTTCGTCCATGACGGCAAGCGGCGCATTGCGGATGTCGCGAAGCGTTTGACATGTACCGTGCGGCAGCCGTTTTTGAAACTTTTTCATGATGCGCTTTTCTGATGTAAGGTACTGTCCGCCTGACTGAATAAACGTTCCCGTTTCATCGAGAATGAGTCCGATTTTCCTCTGAATAAATTGCGGTGTCAGCTTGTCCAAAAGCTGAAACGGCAATCGGGTGAATGTTTGCCAGAACATCACCCTCTGCTGCGCCTTTTCCCATTTTTGAATGTCTCTCAGTTGTCTTTCCAGGTCTGTCCGCTCTTCTGTCACCCGTCCTGCACGTCCTTTCTGATTCTTTGTTCATAGTATACCTTTATGGCGTTTTCTTTTTACACCCGGCCGGATTTTTTATCCGGAAAACATTCCATTGTTTAATTTTCTTCAAATTATATATATTGTATAATTCTGAATAATAAGATTGAAGGAGAATGTTGAATGCAATGGATTTATTTAAGTTTAGCGATCATTTTTGAAGTATTGGGTACGGTCAGCATGAAATTATCAAATGGATTTACAAAACTTGTCCCAAGTATTTTATTATTATTGTTTTATATCGGCAGCCTTTGTTTTCTTACTTTGACTTTGAAATATATAAGTGTCTCCATCGCGTATGCGGTCTGGTCGGGAATGGGGATCGTGCTGATTTCCATGATCGGAATTTTTTTCTTTCATGAACAGTTCTCTGTCATAAAAGCTGTCTCTGTTCTTCTGATCATCATCGGTGTCGTTTCCTTAAACTTTATTTCTGAAAGTGAAACGTCATCAAACGGCATCAGCGTTCATACGGACAGAAACAGATGATGAAAGGGTTAAAGGTTCTCTTCCTCATTACAGATATTGGATTTATCGTTTGTTGGATTGTTACTTTTTTTGAGTGGATTCCAAAAAACATGGTGTTTAAAGATTATGATAACGCCATGATAATGGCCTGGAACTGGTCATTCTTTCCCTTAGATATTTTCATTTCGATAACCGGGCTGTACAGCTTGTTTCTTTATAAACGGAAACATGCGTTATGGCGCTCTTTCGCATTAATATCACTTGTGCTGACCTTTTGTTCAGGCCTGCAAGCGATTGCCTTTTGGGTATTTATCGGTGATTTTGATTTTATGTGGTGGGCATTCAATCTGTACTTGCTTCTTTATCCTTTATATTTTATTCGGAAATTGCTGGTCTCTCGTCACAATAGCTGTCATTCTTTTTGATGAGGCGGTTTTCTTTTTCTCCAGGCGGGAAACACTTTTCATAAAGGAGTGATAGACATGCCTTGGTCTATGAAGGATTATCCGCAATCATTGAAGAATCTCGAGGAACCTGTGAAGAAAAAAGCGATCGAAATCGCGAATGCGATGGTAGATGAGGGTTATGAAGAAGGACGGGCCATTCCCATTGCGACAAGTCAGGCGAAAGAGTGGAAAAAAAACGCTTCTAAGGAAGAAATCGATCAGCTGATGAAACACGATGATGAAACGAAACGCGGAAATTGAATCGGAATAAAGGAAAAACCCCGCTCTCAAGAGAACGAGGTTTTTCTGATTATAAACCGTAATAATAAGATAGTGTGGTGACTGAAACGTAGCCTGTCGCTCCTGCATACGTGACTTTCAGCCATTTATTGGAATTGGTGTAGTGGCCTTGAACATATTCTCCGGTTACCCAGGAACCTGTAATTTTTTTACCGCTTGAGAATGTTGTGATCGTTGAACAGCTGACCTTAGAGCATGAGCGCATGTTAGCACCGTAAATACCGACTGTGCCCCCGCTGGCTAAAATGGAAACGTCCGGTTCAGCTTTAGGTTTGAAAGCTGCTGCTGATGCAGAGCCGCCAAAAGCGAATAAAGAAACAGCAAAAATCATGGCTAAAGAAATGATCGACAAACGACGTACCAAGAAAATTCCCCCTCTTTTATCATATGGCTGGAAAGATTTCCTGACGTTATTATACTTTTTCGCCCGGGAGACTGAAATAAGTCTAATGCTCCAACTTCTTTTCTTCGCAAGTGACCATGCCGATTCTTTATTTGATAAATAACAGCGGTTTATTGGACTGGAATCACTGATATATCGTTGATTCAAACGTTTATTCAGAGCGGCCGGAGTTTTTCCGGAGGTCATTTGAATGGTACAGAAAGATTTTATCTTCCAATGGAAAGAAACATTATTATTCTATTTACCCGGGAAAACGGAGGAAATACAGCGTCTTTTTCTCAGGATCAGTTGGGCGGACAGAAAATTGTGAAGTGATATGGGCAAGTGTCCTCTTTTCACCTTTTTAAAAGAACGCTCAACGCATCCGCGCATGATCGGACGCGGAAACACGCTTTGCGAACGGCATCGCTTCTTTCCCGGAACGATGCCGTTTTCATTTTCGGACCTTTCTTCGGCGGGATACATATCATAGATAAAACAGGGCATCAATGTGCCGGTTTATTGAACATAAAGAACTTGACATCTCATAATAGCAGATTTATGATGTAGATAAAATAATTTGCATCTAGGAAACTTTTTGTTATTTAGCTAAAAATCTATCGGAATTTAGGTGAGACATAATGAGCAAAGACATCTCAGCACAATCACTGCAAGCAAAAGCCGTGCAGGATGCACTTGACGGCAAAAGCAAGGGATTCAAGCGGCTTCTGCCTTTCTTAGGCCCAGCCTTTATCGCGGCGATTGCCTACATTGATCCGGGAAACTTCGCTACGAATATCTCAGCTGGTTCGAAATTTGGGTATATGCTGCTGTGGGTCATCCTCTTTTCAAACTTGATGGCTTTTTTAATCCAAGTTCTTTCCGCGAAGCTCGGAATCGCCACGGGTAAAAACCTTCCGGAAATCGCCAGAGACCGGTATCCGAAATGGGTATCATCCGGGCTGTGGATACAGGGTGAACTGGTGATTATGGCAACTGATCTGGCAGAATTTATCGGGGCGGCGCTCGGGCTCAACCTGCTGTTCGGCATACCGATGGTTGAAGCGGCCATTATCGCGGCAATCGGATCATTCGCGATTTTAGAGCTGCAGCGCCGGGGTTACCGGGCGCTGGAAGCGGGCATTGCCGGACTTCTGTTTGTCGTGGTGATCGCCTTCGCTCTGCAAACCTTCTTTGCCAAACCTGACGCCGCCTCCGTTCTCGAAGGGCTGTTTATCCCGAAAATTGACGGAATGGACAGTGTGCTTCTGGCAACCGGGATACTCGGCGCAACCGTGATGCCGCATGCCATTTACTTACATTCCGCACTGACACAGCGCCGTGTCGTCGGAAAAACGGATAGTGAGCGGAAAAAGATTTTTAGATTCGAGACGATTGACATTCTCATCGCGATGGTGATCGCCGGGGCGATTAACGCAAGCATGCTCATCGTCGCTGCCGCGCTTTTCTTCAAGAACGGGCTGTATGTAGAAGATTTAGACGTGGCTTATCAGCAATTCGGCCACTATATCGGACCGGCTTCAGCCATTCTCTTCGGGATCGGGCTGCTGGCCGCAGGACTTTCAAGCTCTTCTGTCGGCACATTGTCAGGCGATATTATCATGCAGGGCTTCATCCGTTACCGTATCCCGCTTTATTTGCGGCGTTTCATTACCATCATTCCGCCGATGATCATCATTATCTCGGGGGTCAACGCCACAGAAGCGCTCGTATGGAGCCAGGTCGTTCTTTCATTCGGCATCTCCTTTGCGCTCGTGCCGCTGATTATGTTTACAAGCAACAAACGCCTGATGGGCGCCCTGACGAACCGAAAATGGGTGACGGCTCTCGCCTGGCTGATTGCGGTTTTGGTGATCGCGCTTAATCTGTTTGTGATCTACGATTCATTCCGTTAGAAAAAAACCGGCCATAGCGGCCGGTTTTTCTTTTGACGCCGGGTGCCGTTCGTATCTTTTTCCGGGCGTTTTTGGTATGATAGAAGAAAAATCGGAGTTTTGCTTATGTCAGTATTTATCCTTTTTTATCTGTGGATTGTGCCGATTGTCATCGGCATCTTCTGTTCTCTTATTGCTTATCGGACAACGGGTAAGAAACGTCTGATTCCCGGCTTTTTGATGATCGCATTAAGCATCGTTTCCTTAATCACGGGGCTTTGGATCGGCGGGGTGAACTATCATGTGTTCATCGGGGGCATGTTTTTATTCGGTACGTTATTGGCCGGCTCCGCCTTCCCGTTTTTCTTCGCTCTTTCACGCAAACGAAAATAAACAGGCATGCCGCCTGTTTATTTTTATTCATTAACCCTAAATTATAAAACCGCTCCGATAATGTGATTCCGCCTCAAACAGCCTGTACATGTGTTATATAGGCTTCAGCCCATGTCCCATCTCATCGAAACTGCAGCCAAAATGAATCCTGCTAAAGAAGATTTTGAATTATAAGAAAAATACTGTATTAAAATCCTATTTACCCCAAAAATACCTATTGATAGAATGGTATCTGAGAGGGGAAAATGTTCAAAGCGGATCATATCGGTCCCGCCTAAATACATAGTCTTTCATTTCTCTCTACACTACATTTCTAAAGGAGGATTTCCCATTAAACACGCAGCTAAAGGCATTCTGTTTGCCGCATCTTTAGCCCTTGTAACTACTGCTTTTGTCCCCGCATCCTTAGCTAAAGAAAATCATAATAATACTGCCAATGCCACTGGAACGACCAAATCATTTTTTTATCAGACTGATACGCAATTTTCCTACGGACTTAAAGCACAAAGCGATGCATCTGTGTCAAAACCAGTCAAAGATGTAATCAGAGAAGTGCTGAAAAATAAAACAAAATTATTCAATCTTGTTGAAAAATTAGCAGGAAAGAAAATAAGAAATGAACTCGAATCCGTTTTCAATGAACACATAGAACCGGTTTTAAAGAAAATGCTGAACGAGTATGTCGCCTTAAGCTGGGCTGACGTGGAAAAGAATCTTTATCTTTCACTTAAAAAGTCCGGACTTTCTGACAGCCAGGCTAAAAACCTCGCTCAATTGACAACTTTAGCAATGAAAGCATTTTAAAATCATTCATAAATGATCGTCAGGAAAATACGTATGAAGTAATGCAAAGTGCTGTTAGATTCACTCTAATAGCACTTTTTCATTGGAGATGTCACATGACTGTCTTTTTTACTGTTCTGCTCACTTTCTTATGCTGCCTTGTGATTTCATCTCTTATTTTTATGATTCTATTAAAAAAAGAGATCGTGGATACACCGCCAAACCGCTTAGCTCATGCAGCATTCATAGGGCTAATTGGATTCTCCCTGTTCTTCGCTGTGACTGTACCTAGCCTAGTTATTTATTTTATAGCTATAACTGTAAATCATTTTTTCGGAGAATATATCATCTATGGTTCACTTTCAGACTTATACATATTTTCTGTCGTCGTAAGTATCTTAGCTTTAGTTTATATGCTTATCCTTACAGCAATTGTAAAAGGAATGACTCATGTTTTGACATTGCCTGCTTGGTCAGCGTATATCCTTGAATTCATTTTTGCATGGGCTGCTGTTTACTTCTCAATTCAATACGTTTCCAATCATATCATTAAGAACATATCTATATTTCAAGGTGGAGAAATTCTTCTTTCATTGTTCATCACTTTCTTATTTTCGGGATTGGATATCCTTTTCACTAATTTGGATAAGTTCACAAAAGAGAAATTAGGCTAAGGGGGTAACAAATATGAGGATCATGACATATATATCTTATTTTTCTATTTCTTTAGTTTTGCAGGTGGTATGGCTGCTATTAATAAAAAAAACTCCTAACCTATCTCTGATAGATATGATTACGGTGTCCTTCTTATTCACCCTCTTTATGTTCATCTTAGATCAAATTTTCAAAAAAAAGCGGACAAATTAGGGACTGTTTTTTAATAATCCTCGGGCTTCTCTCTCGTTTTGAAATGATTCCGGATCTGGGGATGTTGCGGTGAGCCAATCATTAATGAATAACACCAGCCTCTGTAAAATACTTCTCCTTTTATATAACCTCCTGACATTTCCGTCATATATTCAAATGAAAAAACTGCAATAGGGAGTAATGAAACATGATATTGTTTATTGGCAAGTTCATGTTGCTCTTTTTACTCTGTTCGCTGGCATATTATTTGTTTAAAATTGTTTATTACAATATAGGGAAGAACATTGCGCTTAAAACCCCGAAAGGGACAAAGACAAACCGGACGGCACATGTATTTGTCAAAAATGGAACTACACTGAATGAGGGAGATTACTTTATGATCGCTGTTGTGACCGCTCTCTGGCTGTTCTTGAGATGAATTGCACTGGTCCTTCACGAGTTTTTTAATCAGCCATCGCTCGCCAGCTGCGAATTTTACGATTTTCTTTACCGTTTCCCCAGATTTTAATACGATATACTTTCGATTGCGGTCCCCGTCCTCTAAGCTTCCAAGCGGGTTCAAACTGCTGACCCCTTCCTTACCATGGAAGGGGTCAGTAAAGAAATAATCATCAATAAGAAAGCCTAAAAAAATAAACAGGCATGCAGCCTGTTTATTTTTTTGTAAGCGCCGGCTTTTTTAAAACAGCCGTTTTAAGCTTTTCTTGAGCGACGGCATTTCGATTTTTTGGTTTTCAAAGAAATTTTTCAGCATGTATTTGCTGAAGCCCTTCGCTTGGCCGTAAGTGATTTTTCCCGGAAGCGGCGGCTCGTCGCCGATGACGGCGTCGATGACGACCGGCTCATTTGAGTTGAGCGCTTCATGAAAAGCGGGAGCCAATTCCTCGTGTTTCGTCACTTTGATCCCTTTTGCCCCGCAGCTTTCTGCAAAAGCGGCGTAATCCATATTTTGCAGCTGGGTGACGTAGTCAATGTTGCCTTTGACCCGCTGTTCATATTCAATCATGCCTAAATTTTCGTTGTTTAAAACGACAACCGTAATCGGCAGTTTGTATTTAACAGCCGTCGGCAGATCCTGCATTACCATTGAAAATCCGCCGTCTCCGCAAATGGCGATGGACTGCCGCTCAGGTTCGGCAAGGCTTGCGGCAATCGCTCCCGGAAGCCCGCATCCCATCGTGGCGAGCCAGCTTGAGACGATAAAGTCCTGCTTCTTCATTTTAAAATGGCGGGCCATCCACACCGTAACCGTTCCGACATCCACTGACAGGTCGGCGTCCTCTGCGGCGGCATCCTGAAGCCGGGCAATGACCTGCTGCGGCTTGAGCGGATGAGTCGCTTCGGTTTCATCCTTTTCGATTTCCTTCCACCAATGCTTCATGTGCTCGGTGCAGGCGTCCAAAAACCTTCTGTCTTCTTTATATTCAATGTATTCCGTCAGCTCTTTCAGCCCCAGAGCCGCATCACTGACGATTCCCGCATTGACGGGATAGCGCTTCCCGATTTTCGCCGGATCCGAATCAAGCTGAATGGCGGGCGTATCATCCGGGAGATAATCCCTGTATGGGAACGATGTGCCGAGCATGATCAGCAGATCGCATTCCTCCATTGCTTCGTAGGCGGGCTTTGTGCCGATTTGCCCGAGATTCCCGAGAAAGTGGGGATGGCTGTCAGGCACGACGCCTTTTGCCGGAAGGGTAATCACAATTGGAGCGGCCGCTTTATCGGCGAATGCGAGCAGCTCCTCTTTTGCTGATTTTAACCCTTGGCCGGCGAGAATGACCGGTTTTTTTGCGTTGTTAATATATTGCGCGCATGTCACGAGATGTTCTTTTTTCGGCTCTATATCGGCTTTGAGGTATATCGGCGATGTATAAACCGGCTCCCGTTTGATTTTTTGCGCGAATAAATCATCAGAAACGGTTAAAACGGCAACGCCTTTTTTGCTGTAAGCCGTGCGGATCGCCTGATTCAGAAGATCGGGCAGCGCTTCTGCCGTATGTACTTGCTGGTTGAACACCGCCACGTCCTCAAACATTTGCTCTAATTTGATTTCCTGAAAGCTGTCACGGCCGATTTCATCGGAAGCCACCTGTCCCGCAATCGCCAGCACCGGAACGCCGTCCGCTTTGGCGTCGTATAAACCGTTCAGCAGATGAACGGCCCCCGGTCCTGCGATTGAAAGGCAGACACCGATCTGCCCGGTCAGTTTTGCCTCAGCCGCGGCAGCCAGGGCTGCGACTTCTTCGTGCCGGGTTTGGATGAATGTCAGGTTATTTCGTTCATGTCTCAGTTCTTCGATAAATTCATTAATGCTGTCTCCGGGAATGCCGTATATATGACCGACTCCCCATTGTTCAAGCAGCTCCGTCATTACGTGTCCTGCTGTTTTACTTGGCATACTGCATCCTCCTTTTACCTGTATTCATCCCCTTTTTCATACGGGTTGAAACACGGGCTATACTCTCAGCTTTTTTCTCAGCCGATCAAGGATGGATAACAGATTTCGGTCTTTAAGGACTGCCTTACGATTTGCCGCCCCATTGAGTCCGTCTTTTATTTGGAGTTTCCTGTTCGGCACCATGAACAGCGGCAGCCGGTTTGAGGAAAACCAGCGTAATGCGGCGGTTTCCGGCCCGTTCATCAGCGGTGTTCCTCCGGTAATGGCTCCGATGAAGACATGTTGTGTATCTTCAAATGCCGGCCTTTCATACTCACCGGCTTTTTGCAGGATGGTCACGTTATAACCGGTTTCTTCGAAGGCCTCTCTTACGGCTGCGGATTCAGGTGTTTCACCTTCTGCGATCCCGCCCCCGGGCAAGTCCCATAAGGGAATGTCTTTTCGTTTTACGAGCAATATGTCCCGCCCGTCATTTTGAATGATGACAAAAGCGCCTTGAGCCATGGCGTCCTCCTTTACAAAAAAGACCGCGGCATTTCAGCCTGCGGTCTTTGCCGTTACTTTTTAAAATGATACGGCAGGGTGGCGACGATTATGTCCTTCTTCCAAAACAGCCGGACTCGGAGCAAGAAGGCTGATTGGTTGTGAAGGATGGTCTGCCAGCGTTTTTTCGTAATAAATTGCGGAAACAGCACCATCACGGAGAACTGTTCTTTTTTCGCTTTCTGTTCGACCGTTTCCAAAAATTTATCAAACGGGTGAACCAGACTGCGGTATGAGGAATGCAGGGTGACGAGGCGGACGCCGTTATGAAGTTCTTCCCAGCGCTTTTCCACCTTTTTTTCGTTTTCTCTGTCAAAGGAAACATGAACCGCAATAACCTGATCCGATAATGATTTCGCATACTGAATCGATTTTTGGACGACGGTGGTGACACCGGCGACAGGCACGATGACGACGGTTCCCCTGATTTCCTCAGGCTGCTGATCAACGACCCGCAGCTGTTCGCCGACCGCGGTGTAGTGATTTTTAATGACGAAAAACAGCATGACGACAGCAGGCATGAATAACAGCACCGGCCAGACAAGATTGAACTTCGTCGCGAATAAAATACACAGCACCATAAATGAAATGGCGGCGCCGCATGAGTTGATCAGCATTTTTACCGCCCAGCCCTTCGGCTTCTGCCTGATCCACTTGATGCACATTCCCGTCTGCGACAGCGTAAACGGAATGAACACGCCGACGGCATAAAGCGGAATTAAATGTTCCGTGCGGCCGCCGAATAAAAGAATGAGCAAGATGGACGCGATACCGAGAAAGATGATTCCGTTTGAAAATCCTAATCGGTCGCCCCGTACCGTAAACATTCTCGGCATATACTGATCGCGCGCTAAATTAAACGCCAGCTGCGGAAAAGCGGAAAAGCCCGTATTCGCCGCAAGCACGAGAATCAAAGATGTAACGCCTTGAATGAAATAATACACCGTATGGCGGCCGAAAGTTTCCGCGGCGATTTGTGAAATAACGGTCTCGTTAGGCTTCGGTCCCGTGCCGTAGCCGTACGCCAGCACCGTAATCCCCGTAAATAAGATCGCCAGCAGAATCCCCATCATGGCCAGAGTGCGGGCCGCGTTTTTCGCCGGAGGATTTTTAAAGGCAGGGATCGCGTTTGAAATGGCTTCAACACCGGTCAGTGCCGAACAGCCGGATGAAAAGGCCTTCAGCAGCAAAAACAGCGTAATGCCCGCCACGGGTGTGCCGATCGGCGTGTGTTCGACCGGATGAACCTGGCCCGTCATGAGCTTAAACAGCCCGACGACGATCAAAAGGACAAGCGCCGCCACAAACAGATAGACGGGATACGCCAAAATGGACGCCGACTCTGACAGTCCTCTCAAATTTAAAATCATAATCAGAATCACAAGCAAAACAGCAATGAGCAAATGATGCGGGTGCAAAGCCGGAAATGCCGATGTAATGGCGTCAGTTCCGGCAGAAATGCTTACCGCCACCGTCAGAATATAATCAACAAGCAATGAGCCGCCCGCAATCAGGCCGGGCTTCTCACCAAGATTTTCTTTAGAAACCATATAAGCGCCTCCGCCTTGCGGATAAGCGTAAATAATCTGTCTGTAGGACAGAATCAAAGCAAGCAGCAAAATGAGAACACCCGCTGCGATCGGAATGGAATACCAAAACGCGGCCGCGCTTACCGCAGCCAAAATGATCAGAATCTGTTCCGTTCCGTAAGCAACTGATGACAGCGCGTCTGAAGAAAGCATGGCGAGCGCCTTGAGTTTCGTAAGTTTTTGCTCTCCGGCCGCCTGTGATTTCAGCGGTTTCCCAATCAAAAATCTTTTGATTGAATGGTACATTTGTTGTCTTCCCCTTTTTTTCATTTTCCGTTTGATTTACAAAGCCTTACTGCTATGATGTCTCCGAATGCTGATTGCATGCCTTATTTCAGCACAGCAAAAAGACACAGAGGCAAACGGATGCCCCTGCGCCATAATCGTGCACAGGTTTCATTCATCTCCTCTCATGAACGCTTACGAGGTTAGCTGTCGGATTCGGGCTTATGAGAGTTGGCCCTACCTGAAAAAGGATTCACCCCAAGCGGCATGACGCGCCGCAAATTGGTTCCCCCGCTCTGATTACAGATTAAGCGATATAGATTATAAAAGAGATCATACTCCCGTCCCGTTCAGTTGTAAAGGGGCTTTTATGCTGTTTCAAAAATAAAAAAATCACCGCCAAAAATGGAAATAAAAATACAAAAAAAGAGGCCTGTTAACGGCCTCTTTTTCCTTCATTACTCTTCGCTTTTTTCATGATCCGTTTTTCTTTTTTTCCTTCTTGCCGTCAGCCAGATCAGACCGGCCGCAATGATCATAAGCGCCGCAAAAACAGCGATATACGTGACGTTCAGTGCTGCGGAACGGCTTTTCGTATCAGCCGATGGACTGCTGTCATCTGACTTGATTTGCTGATGGTTCGAAAACAGCTGCTTGCCTGTCGTTTCGTTGATGACGGTTGCCGCATCGCTTGTGCTGTCTAAAAAGCTGATCAGCTCTTTTGTGACAGACGCGCCGCTTCCTGATAACGGAGCAAAAACAGCAATACTGCTGTCTGAGTCCCAAGGTGATTTCTGGGTAAACGCGACTTGTTTCGTTGTCTCATTCAGCATCTGAAACGAAGAAACATCGTAAGCTCCGCTGCGGTCTGACGGCACGAGAAGCTTAGAGGCGTTTGATTTCAAAAGCGGAATTTGCGGCAGGCCACCGATAAACACAACATTCCGACCTTTGGCATCCGCTTCCTTCATGTCTGATGCCGTCTTTACGGTAAAGCCGTTTCCGAATGAATCCGCCACCAGAGAAAGTTCTTTCAGTGTCTGCATGTTTACGTCATCCGGGATGACGATCACTGTTTTCTCTTTCCCGCCGCCCGCAAACGGGAGCGGCCATTGCCCGAAATCCGCTTTCTGCGCCGCATCGCTTACCGGATACGTCAGCGTGCTGCTTTTATCAATATAGACCCATTTGTTTTCGTCACGGTCGATACACGGATTGTTATGTTTCAAACCTGATGTGACAAATTGCAGATCAATGTATCTGCTGCTGTGCAAAAGCTTCGGATCAATCGGGATTGAGACGTGGTAAAAGCCGTCTTTATCTTGATTGCCGAGATCATCAAGACGCACCGCATTCGGCTGTCCGTTGACCATGACGTTCAGTTCCGCTCTCTCGGCGTCATCATCTGAATCCGCCTTCTTCCGGACTGATTCCGACGTCTTTAATGTAAGTGAAAGCTTGACCTTACCGTCTTTATCAACAGCGGCCGCCGCAGGGTAAAAGAAGTGCTCTGACGCCGTTTTGTTTGATCCGACCGTTACATTTCCCGCGCCGAAGTCCTCTAGTGTCAGTTTATTACCTGTCTTTTCCGCAGCGGGCTGAAGGCGGCCGATTGTCAAAGTATCTCCGCCCAGCTGGCCTGAATAAGCGCTGTCTGTGATGACGCGGATTTTATCCGCCAGCGTTTTGTCTGATTGCGCCGTGACAAACAGGACGGGCTGCCGTTTGTCACCTGATGTCAGAACCCGTTCAGCGAGAAGAAGTTTGTTGTCTTCCGCTTTGATGTTCCCCCGTTCGAAAAGCTCTTTTATTTTCCCGTTCCAATGCTGATCAGCACCGATGACAATTGACGGATTGCTGATTTTGCCGGCGTCGGATTCTTTTACATAGGAAACCTTCAGCCTGCTGTCTGCCGTTTTCAGAAATGCTTCTGTTTTGACTGCGGCTTCAGCTTCCGCCGAGGTCGGTTTGTCAGGAAGGATAATATCGGTTTCTTCACCCGTATTGCCTGATTGGGCAAACGGATATGGGAAATGGCCGAGATCCGCTCCCTTTGACTTGCTTGCTTCTGAAAGTACAAGACGGCTGTCCGGATAAATTTTTATCCAGTTGCCTGACGTATCCTGCCTGACGCAGACGCCCTCTTTTAACACGCCGTAAAATCGTAATGATACATTGTGATAGCCTTGGGCGGATTGGCTTTTGCTGAGATTGAGCTTCACCGTTTTCCGCTTGGAACTGCCGTCAAGCTTTATGGATTTGACGGGTTCATCATCAATGGCGATGGTTAAAGAAGACGGGGCAATTAATAAGTTTGACGCCTCGTAATCAATCAGAAGCGACTGATCGGCATTCGAAGCTCCCGCAGGAATCTGATAGGTCAGCTCTGTGCTGTCTTTCGCCCCGTACAGTGTCATCAGATCGCCAGTCAGCGCCTGCTGCTCTTTTGCGCCGGCGCTTGTTCCGAGGGCGGAACCGTCCGTTTTCAGTTCCCGGGCCGCGGCCGCCTGCCCGTTATACATCAATAGGAAAAGGCCGGTTATTAATATGATCGCTTTTTTCAAAAAGGTCACCCGCTTTTATTTTGATTGTATCGCTCCGTTTTGTACCACTTGACTTCCTGCTTGAACAAGCGGTGCTTGATCTCTGTGAATAATGACCAGATGACGAGCACGATCCAAGCCTGAGAGTATGTAAAGTACATCAGAAATACGATAAAGAAGTTTTGTTTGTTCATTTCTGTTTTTTCAATGCTTAAAGTAATCATGACCTCAGTCATAAACAGGAAAAAGGCCAGTATCCACAAAATCATCGCCAAAAACCCGACTGCCAGATGCAGGTCGTAAAAAAGATTGATGATAAAAATCGTGTTTGACATGATCACACCGAAGAAAAACAAAAAATACGTAAAAAAGAAATAAAACAGATCGAAGATGATCCGCTTGCGTTTCAGCTTAAAAAATCGGGATAAAAACTTGAGAACGACGTATTGGTTGCCGCGCGCCCATCTTGTCCGCTGACGCCACCACACCTTCCATGTCTCAGGCTCCTGCTCCCATGTCACGGCCGCTGGGAAAAAGCGGATGTGATAACCGAGATTATACACGCGGATGGTCAGCTCGGTATCCTCCGCCAGCGCCTTATCATCCCAGCCGCCGAGCTGTTCGATAATGCTCCGCCTGATCGCGAAGTTCGTCCCCGGGATGGTGGCGATTTTGAACCATTTCCATCTGCCGCCCTGCGCCATCCACTGAAAGCAGATGGTTTCAATATTGATAAACTTCGTCAGGATCGTTTTGGCCGCGTTGATGACACGGAATTTCCCGACAACCGCTCCCGCTTTCTCATCATTCATCAGACCGAGAACCAGGTAGTACACCGCCATTTTTTCCGGCGTATTGTCCGCATCATACACGCAGATCACGTCTCCGTTCGATTCCGCGAACCCTGAGTTCAGCGCCGAAGATTTTCCTTTTCCGGCGTTCGGGGGCTTTGTGATGACCATTTTAATGAAGTCATACTGACGGGAAAATTCATTGACGATGTCTCCCGTCCGGTCGGAGGAATTATCGTTAACGACGATGATCTCAAGCCTGTCTTTCGGATAATACAGGTTCACCATCGCCTTCAGCGTCTGCCTGATGACGACCTCCTCATTATGCGCGGGAATGAGCACGCTGACCTTCGGGAGCTCCCCCATCTTTGCGCGCCATTTCGGAATGTTCCGTTCGTAGGTCATATAATGCCTGAATCCGCCCTGCATCAGAAACATGTGATAGAGAAGCATCACCCATATTAAACTTAATGAGATAAAAAACAGAATGTTACTCAAGGCTTCTTCTCTCCTTAAAGATTCGTTTTTTTAATGTGGCGCGCAAATAAAGAACGTAGCAGGCGAACATGATGATAAACAATAACACCACGCCGGAGAGAATCCAAAGCGCTTTTTCCAGAGGCGTCTGCTGATGGTGATTGAAAAAGGCCGTTATCGGATGAATCTTGTTTTCCACATGAATGGTTCCGTCTCCGTCCGTTTTGATCCTGACGCTGTCCGACGTTACCGTTTGCTTCGTTTTCTTCAGATCGAGCCACTCGCCGCCGGGAATCCGCTCCATCTGATTGACGAGCTCGGGGAGGAATTTCATGCCGAGATACGGATGGTAGAAACCGCCCGCCACTCCGCCGCCGAAATCAATCATCTGCGAAATATGATTCTCCATATCTCCGAGCGGATTTTCCTTTGAGTTATCGGCATAACCGATTGTTTCTGGGTACAGCGTCATCCCGTGCAGCATAGCCGGCTTTGAGACGAACGGAGGGGCGCCCGAGGTTTTCCACGTCGTGCCGCTTAGCTGCACTTGTCCGAAAATGCTGGAGAAATAAGAAGATGCGATTTTGTAGCCTTCTTCAGACATCGTATAGTGCGGCGCTTCGAATGACAGCGGGTAAAGGCCGAGTTCTGTCAGATCGTCAATCGCCTGCTCCAGCTTCGTTCTCGTGTAGATGTTTTCTTTTTCACGGAAAGGCTTCACATACGCCCGGTACGCTTTTTCATTCGGAAAATCCTGTTCCTTTTCAAGCTTGACCGGAGTATCATCCGCATTTTCTGACGTAATCGGCTGATCCGCTTTGGCATCCCAAAATTCAAAGCCTTCTCCCGTTTCGCTGTACCGGTATGCGTGCGTGTAGCCGTGAATAATGATGCTGCCGCCCATTTGCTGAAGTTTTTTCAAGACGCTTACCATTTTCGGCTTGTCCGCCAGGTATACTTTTTCTCCGTTTTCCGGATTGAGATAGACCGGAATGACTGCCAGAATAAACGGAATGTGTCTTTTATGCAGGTAAGCGCCCGCTTCGTAAAGCAATGTTTCATCTGACATCGGACTGATGTCCTCAAGCCGTAAATAAAGGAGGGTGCCGCCCTCTGATTCTCCGAATGCGTTGCGCAGCGCTTTCGCCGTCAGAAACGAATCATTTAACAGGCTCGTCACACCGAAATAATAGTCAGAGCGCGCCGTTTTCCACATAAAAGGGAGGATGCTGCCGTCACCGGACCGGTATGTATAAAGGGGCTCCCCTTTTACTCCCGATACGCCGAGCACGGACATCCCTTTTTCAAGCGGCATGTCTGTTTTTTCTTTCTTGCCGTAAATACGGTATACCGTTTCTTTTTCTGTCAGGGACAAACCCGCAAATTGGCGGAACTGCCCAGCGTTATAGCCGATGCTGATCAGCTTTTGCGGCATACTGCTGATCAGAGACACAAATGATGCGCTGAGCTTTTTTTTCGTGACGCCGTAATAGATGACGCGCCGATTCTTTTTGAGATCGGCTGCTGTGATGTCTCCGTCGCTTTTCACGGTGACGGCGGATGAGAAATGGCCCGCGGTCAGATCAAGCATTTTGACCTCAGCGGTTTCTTTGCCGTCCGTGCTTGTATAAATAATGAGAATGCCGTCCTTTTTGTCTTTTGCTTCCGCCGGACGGGGAACATAAACCGCCGAAATCATGAAGAGCGCCGAGAGTAAGAGACGTATCCATTTAGAGTTCATTCATCATCATCTCGTTTTCCAGTTCATTTAAAAATTGCTCGGCCGTTTGTAAATCCTTTCGGTACGCCAAGTAACATACACGGAAGGTGATGGAGACGTATTTACCGTTTTGCAGCCGGTACGTATCCAATTCCTTTTTCAGCTTCGCCAGAACGGCCGGCATGTTTTCTTCAGGCGTATGGGTCAGCACGATGCCGAACCGTTCGGCGGACGGCCTGAATTTTTTGTCTGTTTCCCGAACGCTTGACCGGATTTGGCGGCTGATAAATGCCAGCAGGCGGTCGGTCTCTTTTTCTCCGTAGAGGGATTTGAATTCCTTGAAATAATGCATGTGCAGCAGCAAAAAGACGAAGGAATTGCCGTAGCGTTCAGCCCGCTTGATTTCCTCAGAAAGCTCCAGCTTCATCCGCAGATGGTTGTCAAAGCCGGTCACCCTGTCGACGGCGACAAAGCTCGTAATCTCTTCACGCAGCTGTTTCACTGAGCGCTCAAGCCCCTTCGCCAACTCGTGAATCCTTCCCGCTATGTAAGAAAAGAGCAGCAGCGCAATCCCCCAAATGACCAGCACCTGCAGACTTTCGGCACCGGCAGACGCCATAAAGCTCCCGGTCTGAAACCACAGGAGCAGGCTGCCGAGAACAAATAAGACGAGTAAGGTGATGACGAGCGCATAGATTGCCCCGAACCATATGCCGGCTCCCGCAACAAGCAATGTGATGCAGGTTATCAGAAGCCCTGCGGATTGCTGAGACGCATAGTAAATAAAAAAAGACAGCAGCACCAGCATAACTGCTGTGTAGCTGCACAGTTTTTGTGATTCATTGAATGATATTTTCATTAAACAATTTCCTTTCAGCCAGAAGCGGCAGCAGGTTATCGAAAGAATGTGTATCGCCCCCGCTCATATAGCCGCCGTAATCAGGTTTCAGCGTGTCCAGTGTTTCAAATGAAGTCATTCTTTCATAAAGCGGCTTGATGACAGCCGGATCAGCTTTTTGTTCTGCTAAAAAAAGAACGGCCAGGGCGTAAACGGACGGTGATTCGTACTGAACCGCCGGCTCTTTCGTGTCTGCGCTGTATCGTCCGTACAGCTGTCCGCGCGACTTAAATTCCTCTATCATCCATTTTGACAGCGCGGCGGCTTTGCCATCGCCCCGCTTCAGATTCACGGCGGCGTACAGCTGGTCGATGACATTCACTTCGCTGTCATATTTGTATTCCTTTGTTTCAGTATTGAACGATTTCGGCAGAAAACCATTTTTCAGGGGCGCAAGATTGAGAACATGAAGGTTCCGGTTTTCCGTTTTCTCATCGATAATCCCCTTTTCTCTGAGCATCTGTAAGGCGCCTGGGTCGACATAGGACAACGTCACGGTCTTTGACGCGGCATTTGAAGCGGCATCATAATAATCCGTAAAATACCCGTCATTCGTATTGTATTTTTTCAGCGCCTTCCCGATCTGCACCGCTGTTTTCCCGTATTCACTGTTACCCCACAGGGTTCCGGCCTCATTCAGACAGTTCATAATTCTGAAATCGTCAATTAAGGCATTGGTGCCGCTCGCTTTATTCCCGTCAATCTTCCACGACACGAGCCCGTTTTTCGTCAGAAACGAATCGGTGAGAAGCTGATATTGCGCTTGAAACTGCCGTTCATCTTTCCTGTTCAGCAAAAATGCCATCCATAGTCCGAGAGACTCAGATAAATATTCCGGCTCACCGGATATGTTCGTCCGGATCATCCCCCGCCCGTTCATCAATTTATGATAAATAAAATGCTCTGCGGGCTGAAGCGGTTCGGCCGCCGCCTGTTTTTCAGTGCCGGCCTCCGCGCACCCCGCCGTCAGAACGATCGAAATCAAAAGGATCATCAGACGAAAAACGAATTGCTTCACAGTCTATCCTCCTATTTTACAAATCCTTTTTTAGACCCATATCTTATTTTTTCACAAAGTATTTTTACTATATAGGAAACGATAAAAGAATACTAGCATTTTTTCACATTGGGAAATTTTAAATGGGAGCGCCGACTGCTACCTTTTCCCTCTTCACATGGATCGTATTCCCATTACAGTAAAAAACACAACAAAAGGCAGCATTTCGTTACAAATGCTGCCTTTCTCTGATCTATTTATCCAGGCCGAGTTTTTTCAGCTGTTCTGCCAGCGCGTTGTTCATCGGCTCCTCTTTGTTTTGGCTTTTCATATAAGAGTTGATGTCCCGCTTGGATGCGCGTCCGGATTTATCTTTCGCCTTGCGCTTTTCAAAGACGGACAGTTTCTCCCGGTGGCCGCATACACATGCGAAGGTTTGGCCTTCACCCTGGCCGCGAAGCTCCATTTTCTTATGACAGTTCGGACAGCGGGCGTTTGTTTTTCTTGCCAGCGTTTTCCGGCTGCCGCACTCACGATCCTGACATACGAGCATCGTGCCGCGTTTGCCGTTGACTTTAAGCATCATTTTGCCGCAATCAGGGCAGGCGGTGCCTGAAATGTTGTCATGTCTGAAAGTTTGGCTGCTGTTTTTGATTTCCTTCACCGTTTTGCCCGCATATGTTTTCATGTCTTTAATGAACACGGCGGATTTCAGTTTGCCCGCTGCGATGGCGGAGAGCTTTTGCTCCCACTCAGCGGTTAAGGCCGGTGATTTTAAATCTTCCGGGACGAGCTGTAAGAGCTGCTTCCCTTTTGACGTGATGAAAATATCTTTTTCTTTTTTCTCGATTAAGAAACTGTTGAACAGTTTTTCTATGATATCAGCGCGGGTGGCGACTGTTCCGAGTCCGCCGGTTTCACCCAATGTTTTCACAAGGTTCTTCTCTTCTCCCTGCATAAAGGCGCTTGGGTTCTCCATTGCGGATAACAGCGTGCCTTCATTAAAGCGCGCCGGCGGTTTCGTCTGTCCGCTCGTTTCTTTCAATGATGAGACAGTGAGGCGCTGACCCTGCTGAAGATCCGGGAGCGTCTGGTCTTTGTCTTCCTCATGATCGTCGTCATCCTCGTACATATCATACACGGCTTTCCAGCCAGGCGATTGAACCGTTTTCCCTTTTGCGGTAAATGTTTCGCCGCCGATATCGGCTGTGACCTTTGTTTCTTCGTATTCGAACGCCGGCATTAACACGGCGAGAAAACGTTTGGCGATCAGATCGTAAAGCTTTCGTTCTTTGTCGCTGAGGCTTGAAAGGATCAGCGGCTCCTCTGTCGGAATAATGGCATGGTGATCCGATACTTTCGCATCATTGACGAATCCTTTATGCGCTTTGACGCCCCGCTTCAGTATTTGATTGACGTATTGCGCGTACGGCTTAACTTCCATGCCGTTTAAACGGTCTTTTAAAGTCGGCACGATGTCTGCGGAAAGGAATCTGGAATCTGTCCGCGGGTAAGTGACAAGCTTATGCTGTTCATACAGCTTTTGAAGCACGGACAGCGTTTCTTTTGCGGAGAAACCGAAGCGCTTATGAGCGTCCCGCTGCAATTCCGTCAAGTCGTAAAGACCGGGTGCGAAGCTTTTCTTCGCCGTTTTTTTCAATTCTGAAATGACTGCCGGCTTTCCTTGCAGGTCTTTTGCCAAACGGCCGGTCACCGTCTGATCGAATGTTCTAGTCTGCTTTGTTTTTTTATCCTGCCATGTCAGCGTCATCTGATCAGCCGCCGCGCGGAGACCGTAATAAGGAACGGGTTTGAACGCCTGAATGTCCGCTTCACGCTTGGCGATCATCGCCAGTGTCGGAGTCTGGACGCGTCCGCATGACAGCTGCGCGTTAAATTTTGTCGTCAGCGCGCGAGTCGCGTTGATGCCGACGATCCAATCCGCTTCCGCTCTGGCAACGGCGGAATGATACAGGTTTTCGTACTCTTTGCCGTTGCGGAGCTTTTGAAATCCTTCTTTAATCGCCTTATCCGTCACAGAGGAAATCCACAGCCGCTTAATCGGTTTGCGGACGTTTGCCTTTTCGATAATCCAGCGGGCCACAAGCTCCCCTTCCCGTCCTGCGTCTGTAGCGATTACGATCTGGCTGACGTCTTTTCGGACAAGCTGAGCTTTGACCGCATTGAACTGTTTTC
Source organism: Bacillus sp. SIMBA_031 (assembly GCF_046535225.1). Lineage (NCBI taxonomy): Bacteria > Bacillati > Bacillota > Bacilli > Caryophanales > Bacillaceae > Bacillus > Bacillus sp. SIMBA_031. The sequence continues at coordinate 1,300 of NZ_JAWRXC010000014.1, read as the reverse complement.
CTGTTTTTTTAATGACGACGAGCTTCAAAGGCTCCGGAATAATCGGCAGATCCTCAAGCCGCCATGATTGAAATTCTTTGCCGTATCCTTCAGGGTCAGCGAGCGTTACCAGATGCCCGAGCGCCCATGTGACGATGTAGCGGTCGCCTTCAAGATATCCGTTTCCTTTTTTATGACACTTCAGCACGCGGGCCAAGTCCCGGCCGACTGAAGGTTTTTCAGCTAATACAACTGTTTTTGACATGCTTTTCACTTCTCTTTCTTTCACAATCATCCTGTTATTATAACAGACTTCCTCACGCTCTCTCTAATCGAGGACGTTTTTTGTGTCAATTTCTGAGAAAATGACGTGGGTCACGGTTTGGGCATACGGAGAGGTGCGGTTGATGAAGTGTTCGATCGTTTCCAGGCTGTCCGCGTTCATCTTCAGCATATAACACGCCGCCCCGGCGACCCGAAAACAAAATTCAATGTTGGGAATGGATTGAATGTAGGTTTTGAATTGATCGTATTTTCCGTTTTTCACCGTCGCTTCGACAATGCAGGAGACGGGAAGCCCGATCTTTTTTTGATCAATGTCCAATGTATAGCGCTTAATAACGCCGAAAGATTCAAGCTGTCTGACACGCTCTGTGACGGACGGGGCTGACAATTTGATTTTTCTGCCAAGCTCCCGCATAGACAGGCGGCTGTCCCGCTGCAGCTCTTTAATGATGCTCAGATCAACATTATCTAGTTTCATGACTGTAGTCCTTCCTTACCCTTTTGGCTATATTATCAAGAGAAATCCGAAAATGACAAGAACAACAGGCTGAATTAATAAAGGTTTTTTAGGAACTGACGCGAAATGGTCATATTAGGACTGCCCTTTGCTTATAGTATAGAGGAAAAAAGATGTCCGACAGGAGGGAGCTGTATGTTACACACGCCGATCGGCAGACTTCGCACGATGGGGTTTATTGAAGGAATGTCGCTTTTGGTGCTGCTGTTTATCGCGATGCCGCTGAAGTATTGGGCTCATCATCCGCTCGCCGTCACCATTGCCGGTTCCATTCACGGCGGTTTGTTTATCATTTATCTGGCGGTGCTGGCGTATGCGGCGTTTACTGTCAAATGGCATGTGAAATGGTCAGCCGCCGGTTTTATCGCGGCCTTTATTCCGTTCGGTAATTTTATTTATGACCGCGGCCTTAGAAATTATCAATAAAAAAGCTCCTCTGCAGAGGGACTGACCCCATAAGATGAGACAAATAAAAACACCTTCAAGTTTGAATACGGATGATTGTTATCCGAAATTAGA
>NZ_JAWRXC010000363.1:0-262 GCF_046535225.1 Bacillus sp. SIMBA_031 | reverse complement strand
GGGACAGATAACGTCGCCCTGAGCCCTCAGAGGGCCCGGAGCTGTCCCCTAGTTGGGCGTTGCGCGCCCGGGCCTGTGGATAACAGAACGCACGGCCGTTGATTTTGCCAGCATGGGCCCATGAAGATCGCACGGCCGCTGCCCGCAAACCTGGCTATGAAGCCCTTCATTGTCCAGGAAGCGCTCGACGCCGGCGTCACAGCTGGGCGCCTACGCTACAGAGATCTGGCCTCGCCAAGCCGTCAGATCCGCATGCCTAGAA
>NZ_JAWRXC010000362.1:0-262 GCF_046535225.1 Bacillus sp. SIMBA_031 | reverse complement strand
ATCTACCGATATATTTTATCATGCTATAATCATCTGGAAACAAAGATATTTTAAGGAAACGACAGAACATGGCGTATTATTTTCACCCTGAAAACAATTGATTATCTGATAATTATACCCTTACAATGGAATAAAACGGGCTCTACGTCCCTTTTTTTATCAGATATTCTTAGAATAGATTTATAATTCCAGATTAATATTTGCAATTTGATGCCTAGCCCCGATAGAAACGGTTACCCCGCAATAAGCGATGGCTTTTCCG
>NZ_JAWRXC010000361.1:0-262 GCF_046535225.1 Bacillus sp. SIMBA_031 | reverse complement strand
CATGCCGACCAGATCGACACGTGGTGGTGCGGGAAACGCGGCGCGGCGTGTCGCCTGACGGAGTCGTACGATGAACACGATTGTGCAATCCGCGGCGTTCGCTGCCGATGCCGATGTCGATAGCGCGCAAGCAGGCACGCGAAGCGCCGAACCAGCCTTCGCCGTCTGCGTGACGACGATGAATCGCACCGAAACGCTCGCTGCCTGTCTTGACAACCTTGCGCGTTGCGTGCCGGCCGCCGCGCGTATTGTTGTCAGCGAC
>NZ_JAWRXC010000360.1:0-262 GCF_046535225.1 Bacillus sp. SIMBA_031 | reverse complement strand
CCATCAACGGGGCCCTGTTCCCACGCACGGATAACCTCAAGACCCCGATCCTCACCATTGACGTGGACGATGTCGATGCTGCCCTTGGCCAGGTGGAAACGTCCGGAGGTTCGGTTGTCCAAGGCAAGGAAACCATTCCCGGCATGGGCTACTACGCCTACTTCAAGGACACCGAGGGCAATATCCTGGGCGTTTGGCAGTCGGACGAAAGCGCGGGCAGCTAGCCCGAGGACTGTGACGTCACCGTCGGGGAGAAAGCCGG
>NZ_JAWRXC010000359.1:0-262 GCF_046535225.1 Bacillus sp. SIMBA_031 | reverse complement strand
ATGCTGTCCCCGAATAGTTGTTACTACAAGAAGTAAGTGTAGCCGGAGTAAGGGTGAAAGATTTGTCGATAAACTTAATCGGTCCGAATTCTCTACATTGATTTAAGAAACTGGTTGTGCTGCCAGGATCTACATACGAAATCGCATACGTATAGTTATTCGTAGGATTTACAGGAATAGGACCTGTAATTGGGTTGTTATCATCTGCAGCATCAGCAGCAGATCTATAATATTTAACAACAAAATTAGGATTGTTGTTCAG
>NZ_JAWRXC010000358.1:0-262 GCF_046535225.1 Bacillus sp. SIMBA_031 | reverse complement strand
GCCGTACGTCCACTTGTCGCCGCGAACATTGGACACCGCTGCGCTTACCGTCGTTCAACAACTGGATGGCTGCTCTCTCTGGCAGTGCCAGAAGCTGCTTGAGGATAGCCCAGAAGCAGAAGATGTATCAGATGAGACCTTTGCAGCGTCACTTCGGGTTCGGATCAAACAGCTGACGGAACTGGTCGACGAGCCGTTCTTCTACCACGCAGTCTTCTCAGCGCATCCTATACAGGTGCCCATCTACGATGCCGCATCACAC
>NZ_JAWRXC010000357.1:0-263 GCF_046535225.1 Bacillus sp. SIMBA_031 | reverse complement strand
CGATCTGGATCTGCCGGTACTGTTCCGGCGTGCGCTGCGACAGTTGCGCGGGCAGCGGCTTGCCGTCGAACCGAACCTCGCCGCGGGCGCGATCGACGAGGCCCGCCTCCACCCGCGCCAGCGTCGTCTTGCCGGAGCCGATGCGGCCGATGATGCCGATCTTCTCGCCCGGGCGGACATTGAAGGACAGGCCGTTGATAACAGGGTGATCCGAGCCCGGATACTGAAATGCGACATTCTGGAAGCTGAAGCTGCCCTGGGTG
>NZ_JAWRXC010000356.1:0-263 GCF_046535225.1 Bacillus sp. SIMBA_031 | reverse complement strand
CGCGTGGGCGCCAAGATCGTACGTTGAGGCAATCACCATTGACCCGCCGTCGGGCCTCTTATCCGGAATGGGTAGTTGTTCGGCGACGATGAGCAGCCCGTCGCCGTGCTCGGCGTAGCTATGTACGGTGACCCCGACTTGATGCCGACTCTTGAACCAAACACGGCCGGACAAGGACTCACCGGTGGGTAGTGTGAGCGAGTATTCGTCACCAATAGGCGGCAGATCGCCAAGGCCCAGTTGTTCGATTGCCGGACCGCCGC
>NZ_JAWRXC010000355.1:0-263 GCF_046535225.1 Bacillus sp. SIMBA_031 | reverse complement strand
CATATGTTTTTTCAGAAGGGAGAAGGCCTCTTGGCTATGAGTATCGCCAGATCAACTGGAGCTCAGACGCTTCATTGGCTGTCTTTAGACAATATTCTTTTCAAAAAGTAAATATAGCCACCACAACGGATGGTGCCATAAAGGTGATCAATGCAGTGGCTCATGAGATAACATCGGAAGAGAACAATAAATTGCTGAAACTTTTGAGTCTAAAATATGGAACTCCAAAAAAACTAAAAGGTAGCTGGAAAGAAAATCTGGAG
>NZ_JAWRXC010000054.1:0-389 GCF_046535225.1 Bacillus sp. SIMBA_031 | reverse complement strand
AGCCCAATATTTTTCCACCCTCCCCAGAGGCATTTAAACTGGGAAGCTATGGAAATACACCTGTAGGAATGTTTACCGGAACTCCCAATATCGATATTCCGATCATGGGCTTTACTGCAGGAAATATTAATGTTCCCATTCAAATTAACTACTCTTCCAATGGAATAAAGGTTGATGAGTTGAGTGGAAAAGCAGGGCTTGGCTGGAAGTTTATTGCGGGCGGAGTTATAACAAGGGTAATCAGGGCGATTCCTGATGAAGATGGACAAAATCCGGGGCATTTTGTGAACCCTCCTGACCTTGATTCATTGAATGTTGAAGATGGAAAAGTGAGGGAGTTTTTACAGAATGCAACCTCTGGCGGAGTGGATTCTGAACCAGACATGTAC
>NZ_JAWRXC010000354.1:0-263 GCF_046535225.1 Bacillus sp. SIMBA_031 | reverse complement strand
GGTCGCGGCGGCGTAACATCTCTCAGGCATGATCATCGAAACGCTGCTTCTGCTGTTTGCCAAAGGCGCTCTGCTCGGCCTCGTCATCACGATACCGCCGGGCGCGATCGCGACGCTTTGCATCGACCGCAGCCTGAACCGCGGCTTTGCATCGGGGGCTGCGATCGGCATCGGGGCGGCACTCGGAGATTCCATCTACGCGCTGGTTGCCGCTGCGGGTCTCGCGATGGTCTCCGACGTCGTCGATACCTATTCGCTGATGA
>NZ_JAWRXC010000353.1:0-263 GCF_046535225.1 Bacillus sp. SIMBA_031 | reverse complement strand
CCGCCGTTAGGGCGGGGCAAGTTTGATGAGCAGGCCCATGGCGGCACCAGTAAACATCACAGAACCCGCCCCGCCCAGGCCGCGGAAGATCAGTAGTTGCCAATAGTTTTGGGCGAACGCGCAGGCAGCGGTGGACGCTGCCACGATCAGCAGACCGGACACGTAGACGTTCCGCTCGCCAAAGCGGCCGATAAGGGCGCCACCCGCCGGGGCGAAAATGAGCCGCATGAACGCAAAGATGCTGACGATGACGGCGGCAGCAG
>NZ_JAWRXC010000352.1:0-263 GCF_046535225.1 Bacillus sp. SIMBA_031 | reverse complement strand
CATTGAAGGACGCATTAAGTGCAGCAGAATTAAAAAATATGAATCTGGCGAGTGAAAAAGAAATTGAAAAATTCGCTGACATGGTTATTAAAATGGGCGCGCTTCCGGAAGGCATCAAAAAAGGCATACTTGTTCAATATCTTGACTGCATCCGGCTTACACGTTCACATTGCAAAATTTCCGCGAAGTTGCTTGCGAACCATATTGAAAAAATGAGTAAGTACAGCGTCGATCAGCTTCATTACGCTATGTGGGAGCATGCC
>NZ_JAWRXC010000351.1:0-263 GCF_046535225.1 Bacillus sp. SIMBA_031 | reverse complement strand
AGATGATGAGCGGCAGATCCACAATCTCGCAGACGAACCACAGGGCATCGCCCGCCAACTGCTGGTCGCGGAGCGGATCCGGGAACCAGGCCAACGAGGACTGCCTCGCAACCACGTGGTCAAGGACCTGTCCGTTGAGTCGAAGCAGGATGCCGGGGACAGCATCCACCAACAGCTCAATGAAAACGAAAACGAATTCCAAGGTGATGTAGGTGCTGGAACGTTGGAAGTCTGATTCTTCGATGATCGGAAGCGCCATCAGG
>NZ_JAWRXC010000350.1:0-263 GCF_046535225.1 Bacillus sp. SIMBA_031 | reverse complement strand
CCATGAAGTTGTCGGCCAGCGCTTCGAAGTAGAAATTCTGGATTCGGAAACTGACGTCGCTCCGCTGGAAATACGCGAGTTGCTCGCCGGCCCAAGCAAGCGTGAAGCCGAGATCCTGATAAAAACGTCTCGTACAGTCGAAATTTTTCGACGGAGTACAGGTCATTGTCGCTCGGCTTTCGATCGTGACCGTACTCATAAATCGAACGTCCGTTTTGCGGAAAGTTGGAAGTCCGTTCCGGGTCGGTTTGCGTCACTTGCAG
>NZ_JAWRXC010000349.1:0-263 GCF_046535225.1 Bacillus sp. SIMBA_031 | reverse complement strand
CCGGGCTATGTGGAGACGAACAACACGGAAGCTCTGCGGGCCGACCCCGAACGGAGCGCCGAGCTTCTGAAACGCATTCCGGCTGGCCGCTGGGCCAAGCCGGATGATATGGTCGGGGCGGCGATTTTCCTCGCCGCTTCGGCTTCCGATTACGTGCATGGCACAATCCTGCCGGTGGACGGTGGATGGCTGGCCAGATGAGAGGAACCATGAAGTATTATACGACGCCTGATGACGTATCCTGGACCGAGGTCGCGCCCGGC
>NZ_JAWRXC010000348.1:0-263 GCF_046535225.1 Bacillus sp. SIMBA_031 | reverse complement strand
CGGGCTGATATCCAGCTGCGAAGCGATGTCAGCCACCGAAGCCCGTCCGTCCGCCTTGAGAATGACAGCGAGCTGTTCCTCGATGTCGGGCGTTATTCCCCGCCCGGCCGGAACGGGGCGGGGCAGGTTCCGTTCCAGGAGGCGTGCCTCGGCGTCTTGAAGCGATCTCAACCGCCATTGCTGTGCGTCCGCCAGCATCCTGATGGTCCGGTGCGTTCGGCTACTGCGGATGCCTTCAATCGTACTGAGGCGATCGAGGAGGA
>NZ_JAWRXC010000347.1:0-263 GCF_046535225.1 Bacillus sp. SIMBA_031 | reverse complement strand
ATGGCGGTACCATCACCCTTGATAGCCAACCCGGCCGGGGAACCACGTTCACGGTGAAGGTGCCGGCCTAGCCGTCCTGCCCGGGGAGGTCTGCTACCGCTTGGCGGACTACCTCGCCCCACGACTGTTCGGCGAGATCCGCCACGGCTGCCAGGATCTCCGACGGCGGCCTGGACAGGTCCAGCGGGTACTCCACGATGTCGATGTCCGTGTTAAGGATGCGCCGTAATTTGATCTCCCCGGGCCCCGCGTAAACGAGCCAC
>NZ_JAWRXC010000346.1:0-264 GCF_046535225.1 Bacillus sp. SIMBA_031 | reverse complement strand
ATCCCAAAGGACTTTGACCAGCACAATTCGCTAATTTGCCACAAGTTTTTCTGAATTGTTTTCTAGAGGCCCCAACGGACAATCGCAGGTGTTCTCTTATCCCATCCCAAAGTGCACACCTTCCCGGTTCCCAGGACAAAGTGCCGCCCCTCGCGGGCGTCCATTTCGAGCCATCGGGCCGTCAGGATCCTGGAGAAATGCCCATGGGCAACCACCAGCACGTTATCCATTCCGGACTCCAGCACCCGTCCGATGATTTTGTCG
>NZ_JAWRXC010000345.1:0-264 GCF_046535225.1 Bacillus sp. SIMBA_031 | reverse complement strand
CTGCTGTAGCCGCGACGGCGGAGTCCTCGCGTCCCAAGAGGCGAGGCCTGAACATGGGCATTCAGCAGAGCACCTTCGCTCTCTTCGGAATCGGCCTCGGCCCCATCATCGCGACGCAACTGCTGCAAGTAGTACCCAGTTGGCACTAGGTTTTCGGCATCATGCTCATCCCCGGCCTGGTTCTCGCGTACTTCATCTTCAAAACAATTCGCGAACCGCGGGATCTGCCGACATTTGAGTCCGCCGTCGCAACAACGTCCGCCG
>NZ_JAWRXC010000344.1:0-264 GCF_046535225.1 Bacillus sp. SIMBA_031 | reverse complement strand
CTACAGCGAGTTTTGTGAAAATAATAGTTCTGGTATCGCATCATATCTAGGTCGCAGAATAAGGCATGGAACTTTCGAGGGAACAGCTACGAGTGAACTGCATGAGCTAGCTGAACGAGAGGAATATCAACATTTATTCTTGTGTAGTGATTTTAAAAAAGAGTTTGATATTTGGCATCGTGAGTACGACGAAATGATAGAGACCTTGAAGAAAAGCGTACTTCATATCAAAAGTAGGAAAAAGCCTAAAGGCTCTATAACTAC
>NZ_JAWRXC010000343.1:0-264 GCF_046535225.1 Bacillus sp. SIMBA_031 | reverse complement strand
ATCAGCTATAGCCGCCGCGTTCTGGACTGCTGTGCGGTGGCAGAGAAGCTGGCGGCTGAGGGTGTCTCGGCCGAAGTGATCGACTTGCGCACTATTTCGCCGTTGGACACCGGCACCTTCCTCGCTTCGGTAGCCAAAACCGGCCGTGCGGTGATCGTCCATGAGGCGGTCAAGCCATTCGGGGTCGGGGCTGAAATCGCTGCGCTGATCTACGAATCGCTTTACGGGCAGCTCAAGGCCCCCGTTCAGCGCGTAGGGTCCAAC
>NZ_JAWRXC010000013.1:0-23009 GCF_046535225.1 Bacillus sp. SIMBA_031 | reverse complement strand
GGTTTTCCATTGACGATATGATCCGCAAAAAACGGTTCATGCCCTGAAAAAACAGAAGTAAAGCGCTGGGCGGTAAAGGTCGATGTATTCGTATGGAGCAGCGGGTGGAGCTTTTCACGTTCAGCTGAATTCCGGCTTTCAAGCTCTCTCTGAAGACGATCGGATGTCCAATACGTCTGCCTGGCAAACGGGTAGCCCGGCAGATTGCCGATTCGCGGCAAAGGTCCGCCATAAAGCAAGTCCCCTTCGATTTCATAACCTTGACAATAAAAATCTGCCAGCACGCATAACAGCTCCTGATATTTTCTATGGTCAGAATATGAGGCGCTGCACTTGCCGAGCACTTCTATTATGTGCTCCTGAATATGCTGACGGCCTGCAAAGTGCTGCGGTACTTTTCCCGAAAACACATAAGGATGATGTTCATTAAGCTTTGCCTGCTTCCATACATACACTGCGTCATCAGCATCTTGCACTACGATGGCGGCGCGATGGTTAAAGTGATGCCGTCCTTTTAACAACGTATAGCTGAGCTGGGCCAGATCATTTTCTTTCAGTCCGCCATTTTCCGCCCAAGTGATCATATCTTCGATTTTTTCCTGAAGGGCCTCCTCTGTTTTTGCAGACAAAGTAAGTAAATATGCAGGGGCATCACGATGAGGTGAAGCATTGCGCTTATAGCTTTCCATAACGACATGGGCGTTTGTTCCGCTCATCCCGAATGCGCTGACTGCCCCCATTCGGTTTTTACCCGGCAGAGAAGGCCACGGTTTACCCGTTTTATTCACATAAAAAGGACTCTTCTCCCAGTTGATATAGCGGTTTTCCCCGCTGCAATGCAGACTGGCGGGAATCATTTCACGGGAGAACGCCTGTAAAAGACTGATCAAACTGACAATGCCTGATGCGGCAAACGTGTGGCCGATATTGGTTTTAATTGATGTGAGCGCGCAAAATGCTTCTTCGTTTGTATAGGCAGAAAATGCGTCATAAAGCGCGTTAATTTCCACCGGATCACCGAGTTTTGTACCTGTGCCGTGTGTGACGATATATTCGATATCTTCAGGGTTGATACGGCCCCGGTCATAAACGGAAGTAAGCAGCCGGGTCTGCGCGACGCCGCTCGGAGCGGTAATTCCGTTTGTTTTCCCATCATAATTGATGCCGCTCGCCCGAATCACCCCGTAAATCGGATCACCATCCGCTTCCGCCCCTCTCAGCGGCTTCAGAACAACCGCCGCGGCCGCTTCCCCCGGAACCATGCCGTCAGCCCTTTTATCAAACGCGAAGCATTTCCCGTTTTCCGACAGCATTCCGGCTTTATCTATCGTTTCAAAAAAGTCCGGGGTATTCATGATATTCACCCCGGCCGCAACAGCTGTTGTGCACTCTTTATTCTGCAGGCTTAATACCGCCTGATGGACAGAAACGAGTCCCGAAGAACATGCTGTATTTATCGCCATCACAGGACCTGATAAATTCAAGTGATAAGCCAGCCGCGCCGCCAAAATACCGTTATGATGAGACGTGACATTGCCTTTGTCCTGTGTTAAAAGGTGATAATCTCCTTCTTCCGCCCCCACAAACATACCGATCGTCTGCTGCCTGATGTGACTGGCGCCGTAGCCGGCGTCCTCAAGGGCCCTCCACGCTTCCTGAAGAAGCAGCCGCTGTTTCGGATCCATCGTTTCAGCTTCCCTCGGCGATATTTCAAAAAATAAAGGGTCGAATTCGTCCGCCCCCGGTACAGCGCCTAGTTTCCATTTTGAACTTGTGAAACCTTTTTTTGCGACCGGTGCGACAACATCCTTTTCCTGAAACAGAATGTCCCACAGCTCGTCCGCCGTGCGCGCCTGAGGAAATCGGCCGCTCATGCCGATAATGGCAATGGAATCAGCTGCCTGACTGCCCTCGGTTCCGGCGTTCAGCTTATTTCTTCCCCTCTGCTTCTTTCGCTTTTCCGTTCCTGCCTTTTCAAAGACAGATTGATCTGCGGATTCAGGTTTCTTTTCTTCATAGACATGCTCCATGACGGACTTGTGTTCCGTCAGAAAATAGCGGACGACCTTCTCCAGTGTGGAATGTCCGAAAAACAGGGCCGGTGTCACTTCAATTCCGTAATGAGCGGACAAAGAAGAGGCGAATTCCGCCAAACTGATAGAATCAAAGCCGAAATCAGCCAGATTGTCAGCGGCCGTCAGTCTGTTCTTGTCTATTTTCAAAAGCCCCGCCGCCAGTTCTTTCACATCCCAGCTTACGCATTCTTCCAGTGTAAAGCCTTTCATTTCACTCCGCCTTCCTGAAAACGGGACGTTCCTGTTTACAGAACCCGAAATCGGCCGTTCGCCTTGATCTATCTGCAGGAAGCGTTTGGCCCTCGACGGAAAACCGGCCAGGACGAGATACTGGCTGGACGGCTGGACTAACAATGTTTCAAAAGCGTCGAGTCCTTCCTCTGTGTATAAATAACGCTGTCCGCTTGATTTTAAATACATATCGGTGCTTTTCGCCGTGCCGACATGCATCCCCCCTTCTTTCCAAAGAGGCCAATTGATTGCAAGTGACTTGCCGCTTCTGAGTCCGAGGCTCACAAGTTTTTCCCGATGACGGACAAAAGCCATTTGGAAGCGGTTCCCCATCGCGTAGTCACAAGAACCGAAGTCTCCTAAAATCGCTGAAGAAGAAGAGAAACAACAGAAGAAGTCAAGCGGCTCCCGTGACAGAACCTGATCTAACACCGCGGTGCCGTCCGCTTTTGGCGATAAGACTTGCTGAAAGGTTTGCAGATCTTTCTCCAGAATGCTTTTAGTGCCTTGAAGACCTGCAGCGTGAATGACACCGTGAATCGGCCCGCATCCTTTCTCTTTCGCTTCTTGCAAACCTTTCTCCATCTGAGCCTGATCTGCGGCATCCGCCTGCACGTAAAACACCTTGGCGCCTGATTCTTCCAATCTCTTCATCTTGTTCAGCACCGGGCCGCCTGCCGCTGATCTCCCCGTCAAAATGAACGTCACCGGTCCTTTTCCAGCGAAATATCCGGCAAATAACAAGCCTAATCCCCCGCATCCGCCGGTAATCAAGTACGTTTTCCCGCTTTTTATCACACGCTTCTCAACAGGGGCAATATCCGTCTGCTTCATTTCCATGACGTGACGAATTTCCCCACTGTACATGACACTGCGGAACGACTCGCTGTGAAGTTCTTCACATACGTTATGGATCAGTTTTTCTAACGGTCCTTTTTGTCCAAAATAAACCGCGGCCGTATCCGTCTCCGGCAAAATCAGTTTCAGCGACCGTTCCAGCCCGATCCATGACTCGGCGTAACTGATATCGGTATCAATCCCGCACTGAGCGGAAAGAAGGATTCGCCTCGGTTTAAAACGCAAAGAAGCAGCTGCGCGGATCACATGATACAGAATGGAATAGTCTTTCACGGCCTTTTCATCTTCAAGCGGCCACCCATACAAAATGGCATCCGCTTTGCCTGCAGCCGTTTCAATATGCCGAAACGTTTCTTGATATGCTTGTCCGTCAGTAATTTTAATTTGATAATGCGTGTTTGAAAGCTTTTGAGTTTCCTCACCCTGTGAAATAAAAAACACACCGGCTCCCGGATAAAGGGATTGTAAAGACTGATAAGCATGCTTTCTGGCAGCTTCTCCCGTAAGAAAACAGATGACCGTTTTCAGCTCTTCATGAATGGATTTCTTCAGAGGCTGCTGCGTCCACATTTCTTCAAATATCATCATCTCGGATTGTTCCTCTTGCCCGTGATCCTGCTGAGACGGCTGTCTCATTCTTATCCCTTTGATTTCTGCGCAGACAGTGCCGGTTTCGTCACAAAATTGAATGTCACAGCCGGTTTGATTCTTTTTATTAATATACATCCACATGCCGGATGAGCACGGACGCATGACGCGCAGTTCTTCAACCGCTTCAGGCACGATATGGACTGACGGCTCCGTTTTTGCCAGGACTTGAAAAGCTGCGTCCAGAAATTCCGGCGGCAGATGATATCCCGGATTACAGCCGCTTTCATCTATAAGAGCAAGCTTCGCCCAAACCGCATTTTCTCCCGCATAAAGCTTTTCAACGGTGCGGAACTCCTTACTGATCGTTACACCTGACGTGCCTGGTGTTTCATAATCGAATGACAGCGGGCGGCAGTCTTTTTGTAAGGAGGCAATATCCAGCACGCGGGATGGCTGTATGTTCCCTTGTCCGATGATTCCATAATGATGCAGCTTCTCTTCGTCACTGTATATTTCATAATGGATGCCTTCCTCGTCTTCAGACAGAAGGGAGAGGTTGACGCCCGCACCGTGATGTCCGCTGGTAATCGGGTCAGTCCATGCCGCCGTTCGGATCCATATCTCTTTTTCTTCAGAGCTGTCTGCCGCATGATGAAAAGCCGCAAGCGCCATTTCTAAATAAACGGCTGCCGACAGAACCCGCTCCCCGCTCACATTCTGGAAAACGTGTTCCCGGCCTGTAAAAGATGTATGATAGCTTTGCTCCGCCAAGGTTGACGTATTTTCATGCAGGAAAGGATGCACATATTCAGTTGTTCCTGTTTTTGGTTCTTCCCGCTTCATCCAGTAGCTTTCTTTTGCAAATGGATAAGACGGCAGACTGATACGATGCGGCAGCGCGCCTTTATATAAAGATGCCCAATCGACGGGCGTCCCGTGAACCCAGGCATTCAAAAAACTGTCAAATTGACGTTTTTCCATCCAATCACTGACTGTGCCTTCCGTCTCCGTGACAGCACTATCACCCCGGCCTGTAAACACCCCGCTTACGGAACCAGCATTATTCAGAAAAGCAGTCAGCTTCTGTTCCAATTCAGAAACAGAGTCCGCTGTCATCGCCAGCCGTTCTTCCATCGGGACCCTGCCGACTTGAAGGGTAAATGCCGCGTCAAGCAGGTTCGCATCTGTAATTGTTCCGTTTCCGGCGGCATCCGACAGCAACAGAGCCCGCTCGCGCAAGCGGTCTTTATCTTTTGCCGATAAAACAAAAAGCGCCGGACGGCCGGTGTCTGCCGAACTCATTTCAGCCGGTTCATACTCTTCTATCAGCAGATGGGCATTTGCACCGCCCGCTCCGAAAGAAGATGTACCCGCGATTCTCGGATATTCCCGTGTTACTCCTTCAGATTCTATGACCGGCCGTCTCCATTCCGCTGTGTCCTGCTGCACGATAAAAGGAGAAGTTTCAAAATTAATTTCCGGGTTCAGCTGCTTTGAATGCAGCGACGGCACCAGATATCCGTGTTTCATCTGAAGAAGAATTTTGGTGACCGCAGCAATGCCCGCCGCACTTTCCAGGTGTCCGATATTGGATTTAACAGAACCGATGGAACAAAACTGTTTTGCATCCGTATAGCGTCGGAAAGCCTTGGTTAACCCTGCGATTTCAATCGGATCTCCCAAGGAAGTGCCGGTGCCGTGGGCTTCCAGATAGCTGATTGCTCTCGGATCAATACCTGCCCGCTCCAACGCCTCTGCGATCACTTCTCCTTGTGCATTCGGATTCGGAACGGTGAACCCGTTCGTTTTGCCGCCGGCGTTCAGAGCGCTTCCTTTAATGACACCGTATATATGATCATGATCTTCAACAGCCTTCTTCAACGGCTTTAACACGATACAGCCGACGCCCTCTCCGTCAACAAACCCGTCAGCCTTATCACCGAACGCTTTGCACGCATTTGACGGTGACAGCATTCTCATAGAAGAAAGTCCGATATAATGAACCGGATCTGTAATCAGGTTTACGCCGCCGGCAATCGCGCATTCAGATGCACCTGTTCTGATGCTTTCTGCGGCGAGATGAATGGCGGTTAAGGATGAGGAGCATGCGGTATCGACCGCGATGCTCGGACCGTGAAAATCAAACACATAGGATACGCGGTTCGGGATAAAGTGGTAGTGGGCCCCTGTCGGATAGTTGCCGTTCATGACACCCGCAAAGACACCAACCTTTTTACGGGCGCATAGTGAATCAGGGGTATATCCGGCATCCTCAAGGGCCGCATAAGCGGTTTCCAGAAACAGTCTCTCCTGCGGGTCCATGCGCTCCGCTTCTTTCGGGGAGATTTTAAAAAACAGCGGATCAAATTTATCAATATCTGTTAAAAAGCCGCCCCACTTCGTATACATCCGGCCTTCCTTACCTTTTGTCTCATCATAGTAGTCCCGCCAATCCCAGCGGTCTTTCGGAATTTCAGTGATTCCGTGTTCACCGGTCTTTAACCGTTCCCAGAACTCATTAACATTTTCAGCTCCGGGGTACCGTCCGGCAAGACCGACAATTGCCACTTCAAAGTGTTTTGACGGCGGTTCAGAAGCGGGCGGCGCTGTTTCAGAAAAAGATGCCGCTTGGCGCTTCGTGAATCCGGCGCTTTTTTTGCGGCTTTGCTTTTTCTGTAATATGTGCGGCCCCTTTTCGGCTTCTTTATTTGTCTTGAAAATCCCAGCCATATCATCCTGTCTTGAGCTGACGAGATATTCCGCTAATCCGCCGATTGTCGGATACTCGAAGAACAAAGTGCTGCTGATATCAGGTATGTCTTCCCGCACGCGGTTGGTCAGCTGTACGATTAAGATGGAATCGATTCCGTATTCTTCAAGGGGCGTATGGGCTTGAACGTCCTCAATCGGCATCTTTAAGATGGCGCTGACGATCTGTTTCAGGTACTCTGTGCTTTTTTCAAGCAAAGAGCCGGATGATGCCGCTTCAGTATGACGGACTTCTTCAGAAAATCGCGCATGCAGTTTGCGCTCCTTCGTTTCAGCCAAGTATGCGGCAAGCTCTTCTATCGTCCGGTATTCAAAAAACAGCGTGCTGCTGATATCAGGGACGAGATCCCGCAGCTCATTCGTCAGCTGAACGATCAGAATAGAGTCAATGCCGTATTCATCCAGAGGAGCCAGCGGATTTATCTCTTCTGCCGGCATTTTTAATACTTTTGCCGCAGCCCTTATCAGAAAAGCCGCTGTCTTTTCCGAAAGCCCCTCTCCCGCTTGTTTGATGGGGAGCTGACGATCAGAGGATGTTTGCGGTACGTTTGATTGGCGCTTTTGCGCGGTGTAAGCTTCCCTGCTCTGCCTGATGACTCCGTTGCTTTTCGCCGTGATAATCTGCTGGGTGTGCAAACGTTCGTTTTCAGCCGGAAATTGAATGGAATGAAAACCTTCAGCCATTAAAACGGATTTCCATGTTTCCGGATAAAGACCGGGGCACCCCGGAATCCGCAGCGCCTCGTCTTCGTACAGCCACCAGCCCTCTAATAAGCCGAATGTAACATGTGTAAACGGCGTATGCCCGCCCAGTTCATTAACGAGCAGCAAACCGTCCTTTTTCAATACGGCTTTTGCCGTCCGTAAGGTTTTCCGGATATTTTTGGTGGCATGCAGCACGTTTGCGGCAATAGCGATATCGTAGGTTCTTAGATGTAATCCCTGGCCCGCCGCAGGCTTCTCCACATTAAACAGCTGATACGTCAAATACGGATTGTCCGCGCCGTATTCCTTTTCGGCATGCATTAAAAAAGCTTTTGACAAGTCGGTATAACAGTATTCCTGAATATGGTTTTGATAGGGGCGGAGCTTTTTAAACAGTGTGCTGCTCGTTCCGCCGGTGCCCGCTCCGATCTCCAGCAGACGGATGTTTGCCTCAGGATTGTTTTTAATTACATTTTCCACATAAATACACGCTTCATTTGCCAGCACATCGTTGTAATAATCAGCGAGAATGTTATGCTTATAGATTCCTTCAACAAGCTCCATTGAAGAATCGGGAAACATCACGTCAGTGGCTTTTATTTTGCCTGTTAAAATGTCAGGCAAAGCTTGAATGACGGTATCCGCCAGCAGAGCCTGCGCTTTCATATCCGGATCTTTCAGCCATTCGTTTTTCTTCTTATGCCACTCTTCCCAAACCGCGGCCGTTTCACCGCTTTTAAAATCGCTGTCTAAAAGACGGATGCTTTCTTCCAGCCAGCGCTCATATAAAGGCAGACAGGAAGCCGCCGGCGCTTCGCCGGTCAGACCCATTGAACGCAGCGTCACCCGCAGCACTTGCAGCAAAAGCCGATTCAATTCTTTCATTTGATTGCTTATTTCTGTTCTTAAGGATAACTGTGTACGGTCTTTTTGTTTGTCTCCCTTACCCAAAACCTTATCCTCCTAAGAAAATTAAATTTGCTCCGTCATTTTGACAGGCAATCAGATAGTCACAAATTCATGAGGGTTCATTCCCTCGATCGGAATCGGCTTGGTCAGCTTCATCAGCCCCATACGGGAGATCGGCTGCGTCAGCAGAGTTTCCAGCGCCTGCATCCCTTCCGCCCGGCTGATCAGCCCGAGACCGATTGCACTCAGTCTGTCAAACTCTTCAGAAATGTGATTGTCAGCCCGCTCCCAATAACCCCAGTTCATCACTTTGACCCGGCATGACAGCCGTCCGGAAAGCTCATGGGCAAATGCGTCTTTAAATGCGCACCCCGCCGCATAATGACTTTGGTTCGGATTCTTAATATATGAAATAACCGAAGAGAAAAAGAGAATAAAGTCTAAAGACTCTTTCGCAAATACTTCGGCAATGTTGACGGAAATATCCACTTTCGCCGCAAGGCCGGCGTGAAACTGTGATTCTTCCATATCTTTTACGCTTTCATTCGCAAATACCATCGCTGAATGAACGACGCCGCTGATGGTGCCGTATGTGTTTTTAATCTGTTCATAGGCGCGCTGAAGCGATGGAAGATCAGAAGCATCTGCGGCTATATATTCGGGAGCCGGGCCTGATGACCGGTACCGGTCTATTTTTTGGCGTATCCGGCTGTCCAGCGGCCGCCTCCCGATCCAGACGATTCGGGCTTTATACGTCGTCACCATATAATCTGTCCAAACCTCGCCGATGCCTCCCGCACCGCCGATGATGACATATACGCCTCCATAGCGGTAAGGAACACTTTCAGACGGCTCGCTTTGGACCGGAAGCAATTGAGACCGGTACCATTCATGATGTCTGCGCACCCATGCTTTACCCGTACGGTCGCGGGGCAGGCTGAATATGTCTTCTGCGGGGAAATCCCCCCCGTCTTCAAGATCGGCCAGACGGATGTGCCAGCTCGGATGTTCTTTAGCGAGAGACCCGACGAAACCGTGCACACCGGAATGAGCGGGACGCACCTCATCATATTGGGTGATAGGCTGTGCTTGGTGCGTAATCACCGTCATCCCGAGCTGCTCTTTTCCATACCCGAGACCGATAAGAGCTTTGGCCGCTCTGAAAATTTGCAGCACCCCGCTTTTTTGATCATGGCTGTCAGAATCAGCCGGCTGAGGGGCAAACCAGATCATATGCTGAACCTCACCGAGACGGCGGAGCCGATCAGATATCACTTCAACGGAAGCACTTTGGCCGATATCAAATCGCACAGCTTTAGGAAACAATCGTAAAACCGCGTCCGCCTGCCCGTCTGTACCGCCCATGATGACAGCTTTTGCTTCAGAAATGTGGAAGCCGGTTTGGTTGTCTATCGGTTCCGCGTCCCATACCTGCATCAGTTTGACGGCTCCGGTAAGGTTACCCGGCAGATCGTATTGCTTATTATCGGTTACGGCCGGCGCACTTTCGGCCATCCGGGCAGAAAATCCTTTTATCCTTACACACACATTGCCGCGTTCATCACATATATCAATGTCCATTCTTCGTACGGCCGGTGTTTCATGCGTCACAAATACGGCCGCCCACATGTTTGGACTGCACGGATGAAAAACGGTCAGTTCATGCAATTCAAAAGGCATTAACGGCTGCTCCGGATAACCCGCTTGATCTTCATTCATAACGCCGATGGCCGCCTGAAAAGCGGAATCTATCAGACTCGGATGGAGCACAAACTGTTCAGCCTCATCAGAAACGGAAGCAGGGAGCACCAATTTAGCCAAGGCTTCTTTTTCCCCGCAATAAATGTGATCAATTCCTTGATGTGAAGGTCCGTATACAATTTCCGCCTTTGCAAACGCCGTATAGCAGTCTTCTTTTGACAGCACTTTTTTGCGGCATCGCGCTTTCAGCTGTTCAATATGCAAAACCGGCGCCTCAGACAGCGGCTCAATCACAGCGCTTCCTTCACAATAAATGTCTGAATCATTTTCATTGCTGTACACTTGAAATGAAACATTGCCGTTATCCTCCAAAGAAAGCCCTGTCGTCATACGCAGAGGCTCTTTTTTGTGAACGGCCTGGCGTATCCAGCTGATATACCGCAGCGAAATGCCGGTTTTAGCCGTGTATTCAGCGGCTAACGGCGCGGCAGCCAGTTCAGCCGCGGCTCTCGCCATTTCAAGATAAGCCGCCCCGGGGAGAACACGCTTGTTTCGGACGATATGATCGGCTAAGAAGAATTCATCTCCGTTCAGTATCGTACTGAATTTTTGTTCTAACAAATCTGATGTATTGCGGTGAAGCAGCGGGTGAAGCCTGCTTTCTGTATTTACGGAAGTGACGGGATGATCGGGCTCCGGTATCCAATATCGTTCCTTTGCAAACGGATATGTCGGCAGACTCATCCTGCGCGGTTTCTCCTCCTGATACAGCCGCGTCCAGTCTATCTCAAATCCTTTTGACCACAGCTCCGCAAGTTTTTTGTAAGTGCCGCTGTCCATCCATTTTCGGATCAGCTCCTCCGTATCCTGATCATCATTCAGGAAACCTCTGATTTCCGTTCCGCTATCAGACCGCCCTTGAAAGCAGCCGTCAATCTGCCGTTTTTGTTCTGTAAATTCAGTTAATTTCCTGATCAGGTCCGCTTGATCGTTCACTAAAAAAACAAGCCGTTCTTCCATTGCCAGCCGTCCCGTTTGCAGCGTATACGCCAGTGACCGCAGGGAAAAAGATTCATCAGGCTGCTTATCTAAGCCCGACTGACCGAAAAGACCGGAAAGAATATCCTTATGTTTCTCATCGTTTGTAAGACATTCTGCTAAAGTCTGGACGGAAGTATGCTGTATGAGATCAGTCATGTCTATTGCCAGCCCGTATCGGTCCGTCATCAGCTCAGAAAACTGTGCCAGCTGCATGACATCCAAGCCGAATTCCTTCCAATCCTGTTCATCATCTACCGAGCCGGCCTCTACATGCAGAACTTCCGCCAGAACACTGCGCAACGCATTTTCCAGCTGATTTTGCATTGTATCTCTTTTGTCATGAAGCGGCCCGCTTCCTTCAAGCGCTTTATCTTTGAGAAACATCAGCAGGCGGGCAGCGTATTCCTTCAGCCGCTCCGAATTTTTCGCTGATAGAGGCACGATATACGGTCTCTCTTGATTCTCCGTAATGCCGGGGTTTTTGGGCCTGTACTCTTCTAAAATGAGATGAACGTTTGAACCCGTCGCCCCAAATGAACTGATGCCCGCGCGTCTCGGACAGGAATGTTCACGGCCGTTCTCTGTATACGCCGGCCTTTTCCATGACTCGGTTTTTTGCTGCACGTAAAATGGCGAGTCCTCTAAACGGAGATACGGATTAATCGTCTCTGAGTGCAAAGAAGGGACAAGCGTTTTGTGAAACAGCTGCAAAACCGTTTTATGAAGCCCGCTGATCCCGGCGGCTGATTCCGCATGTCCGATATTCGATTTAACGGAACCGATCGCACAAAATTGCCGATCCTCTGTAAACGTGCGGTAAGCTTTAACAAGACCTTGTATTTCAATCGGATCTCCTAAAGAAGTTCCGGTTCCGTGCGCTTCCACATAAGAAATCGTCCGGGGATCGATCCCCGTCTTTTCAAGACATTCAGCTATCATATCCCCCTGCGCCACGGGGCTCGGCACGGTAATCCCGCTGACGGTCCCCACGTGATTGACGGCGCTGCCTTTTATCACCGCATAAATATGATCCTTATCTTCTTCAGCCTTGTAGAGCGGCTTCAGCAGCACGGCTCCGATGCCGTCAGCTGAGACATAGCCTGTGCCGCCTTCGCCGAACGTGCGGCACAGCCCGTCACTCGAATGCATATCCATTAAGCCGTATGTGATATATTTTGTCGGGTGCAATGATAAATTGACGCCTCCGGCAAGAGCTGCTTCACATTCACCGCGTCTCAGACTTTCCGCCGCCATATGGACGGCCGTCAGAGATGACGAACACACCGTGTCAACCGCCATGCTCGGCCCGTGAAAATTGCAAAAATATGAAACCCGGTTTGCGATCGGCGCATAGTTCAAGGGATAAGGAAAGACCAGCCCTTTGGCCGCAGCTTCAGCGCCGGCGAGAGAATAATCCATATGCATCACCCCGGCAAACACACCGACGTTCATTCTCTTATTCGGCCCTTTCGGCTGAACGATTGTTTCCGGGGTGTAGCCCGCATCCTCAATCGTTTCCCAGCATGTTTCTAAAAACAATCGTTCTTGCGGATCTTTAGCTTCTGCCTCTCGCGGAGAAATCCGGAAAAATTTCGCATCAAAACAATCCGGATCGTCTATAAAACCGCCCCATTTGGAAATCGGCTTGCCGGACGGCGATCGCAAATGCTCATATGTCCTCGTATCCCAGCGGGAACGAGGCACTTCCGTTACGCTGTTTTCTCCATTTTTTAAATTTGTCCAAAATTCACGAAGATTTTTGGCGCCGGGGTACCGTCCCGCCATCCCGACAATCGCAATATCTCCATTCTGCGTTCCGGCTGACGCCGATTTTTTCACGCGGATTTGGGTCGTCCTCTTTTTTTCCCGGTGCAAAGGCTCAGCACTTGAATGCCCGCTTTGAGCATGGCCGAAACCGGCTCCGTAATGTTCGCACAAATATCCCGCCAATTCCACGATTGTCGCGTATTCAAATAACAGTGTCGGCAGAAGCTGCGTTCCGATTTTTTGTTCAATTTCCTTTACCATGTCCAACAGCCCCGGAGAATCCAGCCCCATTTCATAGTAGCCGATATCCGGGTCAATCTCTTTCACAGGTTTGTTCAATCGGGCGGCAAGCAATTCTTTTAAATAAAGGATGCACTGTTCAGTAAGGCCGGCGGAAGCCTCCGCACGGCGGGGCTCAGAAGGCGCCGCTTCCGCTTGCGGAGCCGGGACGGCATTCCGACCGTCAGGTTCTTTCTTTTGCCGTTTCTGATTGATCAGTTCCGGGTCCCTCACCAGTTTATTGGCGAAGTTTTTCAGTTCGCCGACTTTTCTGCCTTCCTCATTGAAAAACTCCATTGTCACGTAAACGAGATCTTTCTTACGGGTGACGGATTCTTTTTTTATCTTGGTGATACATGTTGTCTGCAGCAATTCGGCGCAATAAAACGATTCATAAAACAGCGGCAGAAATAATTGCCCCTCCTCCCTCGTCAAAGGAGCGAGATATACATTGGAGCCGATGCTGCTCGCATCTATCAATGCGGGATGAAACATCGTCTCTTCTGCATGTTCCAGCTGATCCTTTTGCACCGACAGATCAATATAAATCTCTTTTTCAGTTTGGTAGACGCTTCCGCAGCCTTTCATCATTCCTGAATGAACCAGTTCTTGATCCCTGCATTCCGCGTAAATGTCCTCAAGCGGTATTTCTGCCGCCGTTTGTTTTACGGCATTCATCCGGACGCTCTCTTGGAAGCCGGCGGGCTTGACGGAATGCATTTGCGCCGCGGCATATACCTTTGTCTCTGCTGCTTCGTCACCTTGTTTTTGCCCTTTCACCTCCACCTTCCACTGCCCTTCGCCGTTCTCTGTACAATCAACGGAAAGCAGGATTGATTCTCCCTGTTCAGGAGCTAAAGGGTGAAAAATCGATAAGTGCCTGAGTTCAAGGCCGGCATAAAAAAAACCGTTTTCTCTGAAAGTCTGATAGATCAGGTCAATATAAGCCAGACCCGGCAGCAGTTCCTTTCCATAGGCTTTATGATGTTTCAGAACGGGATGCTGATTGTTAATAAGAAGCTGCTCTTGCATATGAACTTCCTCCATATCGACGTTCAATTTTCAGCGCAATCAGTAAGTCTTCATTTGTTTCCAAAACGTATTCGGACGGGACTTATGTGCGTTTTCATGCAGGCTTTCGGCTTTGTCCGAACGAATAGGCCGGCGTTTTAATTCCTGTCTCGGCAAAGGCTTTCTGACCGGGGTATACGCCTCTTGCTCCCAGGCTTCCACTATGACATGGGCATTCGTCCCTCCGTCAGCGAAACTGCTGACGGCGGCAATCAGCTGTGAATCCGTCCATTCACGCAGAGTGTGCGAAAAATAAAACGGCGAGGCGGACAGATCGTAATGCGTCATCGGCTCTTTGCCCGAAAGGAAAGGCACACGCATTCGGCGCGAGAGCATAAGCACTGTTTTAATAAATCCGGCAATCCCTTCAGCGCATAACGGGTGTCCGATATTCGGCTTCATCGACCCCAATTCGCAAGGCGCGCTGTTTTGCATACGGTACACCGCTTCAATCGCCCTCAGTTCCAAAAGGTCGGTTACTTCAGAGCCTGAACCGTTTGCTTCAATGTAGCTGATATCCTCCGCTTTTCTGCCGCTTTTGGCAAGCGCCTTGGCCATCACTTCTTTCTGCGCCTGTATATTCGGTGTGGCAGGCCCCGCGGTTCTGCCGTCATTGTTTACGGAAATGCCTTTAATGACCGCATGAATCCGGTCCCCGTCTTTTACAGCCTGGGCCGCTGTTTTTAAATACACCATTCCGACGCCTTCTCCCAATACGATGCCGCCGGTGCGGCGGTCAAAAATATGAAACGCAGGCTCTTCGCTTAACAGATTGCGAAGTTCGAACATCCGGTGGGTTTGACCGGATTCCAGCAGACTGACTCCCCCGACCACCGCTGAGTCGATTTCACCGCAAGAAAGCGCCTGTATCGCCATATTCATACCGACAAGCGCTGAAGAACAGGCCGTATCCAAAACAAGACTCGGCCCCTTCAAATCAAAGAACTGAGAAAGATTGGCCGCTAAGTAATTCGGGCCGGCAGCGACTATCGGATTTTTTGCATGCTTCAGACGGTTTTCGTCAGGCATACTGCCGCCGCGTCCTCCTAAATAGACACCGGCTGACCTGCCTTTCATTTCTTGTAAAGAGTAACCGCTGTCTCTGAACAGATGAAGCGCCTCTTCTAATATAAGAAAGGACTGGATATCCATTGCCTTGATGTCTTCTTCGGGAATAAGGAAAAACTCCGGGTCAAAATGCGTTACATTTTTTAAAAGGCCCGCATAATCCGCCTTCTCCGTTTTCCAGCGCTCTTTCGGCACCCTTTGAATGGCTGACGTTCCTTCAGACAGCAGCTTCCAATAAGCTTCAATTGATTCAGCTCCCGGAAAACGGCAGGACATTCCGACAACAGCGATGTCTTGCGCCGCTCTAGCACCAGAAGGCTGAATAACAGCAGCTGCTGTTTGTTTGGGAACGTCTGGGATTACAGGCTGAACCGGTTTTGAAACGGCAGCTTTGATTTCCGGATATGCTGTTTCAAGCCATCCGGCCAGCGCAGCAACCGTAGGGTATTCATACAGCACCGCCGGGTCAAGGTCAGCTTTGATCCTCTTTCCGATCGCTCTGGACACTTGGGCAAGCATGATGGAATCGGCTCCGTAATCTTGAAACGGTGTATCAGATTCAAATCTTGACGGCTCCAGTCTTAATTCCCGGCAGCAAATGCCCGTCAGCCACTCCTCAACGCTTTCTGTATCGGCCTGTTCCTGCTGCTTTGTTTCAGTAAGGCCGGATGAAAGCAGCAGACGGTCAGGCTCCCATTTTTCCGGGTGAATGACGGCCGGCATAATAACAGATCCGCAATCGCCTGCCATGATGGCATCAAACAGGCTCAGCCCTTCTCTGTCAGTGATGCTCTTTAAACCGCTTTTCAGATAGGCCCGGCTTTTTGATTCGCCCATACCCGTTTCTTTCCAGCTCGGCCATTGGATGCTCAGCACCGGAAAACCTTTTGCGGCCGCAAAATAATCCATATAGGCGTTAGCCATGGCATAATCGCTTTGCCCCGCTCCTAATTCCGGCATCACGCCGGACACTGAAGAAAACAGCGCAAAAAACCGGAGAGGCTCCTTGTGCAACGCTTGATACAACAGGTCCAGTCCGTCTGTTTTAGGCTCAAGCACGGGCATCATCTGTTCTCTTGTTTTGCGGATAAAGGCCGGATGATCAAGATCTACGGCTCCCGCTGCATGTAACACGCCTCCTATCGGCCCCATTTGATCTTTCACCCGGCTGACGGCCTGCTCATATTCAGGGCCGGAAGATACAGACAGCACTTCCGTTCGGACACCTTTTTGTTCGAGCTCTCTGATTCTTCTCACTTTTTCAGAAAACGGGGAATTCCGTTTGATATGATCATCCCATTCCGCTTTCGGAGGCATTGTTTCTTTTCCGGTAAGCACGAGTTTCGTGACTCCGTAACGTTCGGCAAAATGCCGGGCGAATAAATATCCGAGTCCCCGGGTCCCTCCGGTGATCCAGAGCACATGGTGTTTCGGAAATGAAAATTCTTTTTCAGCTAAGCTGTTTGTTTCCTTTAACCGCGCGTGATAGCGCACACCGTTTCTGTAACACACTTCGATGTCTTCAGAATCGCGAAAAAACTCCTCTGCGATCTGGTTTGCCAGCTCAGGATCTTCGGCAGTCCGTTCTGCATCCATATGCCGCGAGCGGATATCCTTATACTCACTTTGGAGCATCCGGTACAATCCGGCCTTTTTTGCACCTGAGAGATTTATCGTTTCATTTGCAAAAGGTTCAAGCCCTTTTGTCACACAAAGCAGCTGAAGCTTTCGACCGCGGTTTCTGTTGTCAATGAGAGACTGAAGACGATGAATCCAGCCGTCATCATGATTGATTTCCGTTCCGCATCCGGTCACATCAATCAGACCGCCAAACCGGGACGCGTCCCCGGATATTTTCGATGACGCAGCGTCAATGATTTCAGACTCGGGGAAATAACGGGACAGCTCAACGGCCAAATTTCCTGTCTGGTGATCGGCGGCTATTCCGATGACGCCCCGCACTTCCTTAACCGAAACACTGCTGCTTTCTGCCCAGCTTTTCTGTAAAAAGCGGGTTTCACGCAATGTTTCAGAATGTGTTTCAGCATCACGAACATTGTCCGGCGCTGCATCGACCGGCCAATACCGGTCCTTTATAAATGGATAACCGGGAAGGCTGATGCGGTGCGGCAGGCTGCCATTATAAAGCTCTGACCAATCAATCTTCAGCCCTTTTACCCAAAGTTCCAGAAGCTTCGCGAATTTTTTTCGTTTCATCCATTTACGGACGGCGTCCTGCATATCTTCATCCTTAAAAACAGTTAGAATGTCTTTATACTGTTTGCTTTTTCCCCTGAAGCAGCCGTCTGTCCCGCCGTCAATAAAACGCTGCAGTTTTTCCGCTAACTGCTCTGTCGACGTCACGATAAACGCCACACGTTCTTCCATCGCTTCTCTTCCGGTTTGAAGGGTGTAAGCCGCATCCCGGAGACTGCTGTCTGTGACGTCATTTTTTCTGATCGCTTGAAGAAGCTGCTGCGCCCGCTGCTTCAGGCTGGCCTCCTGTTTGGCGGATAATAAAATGACTGCGGGATCTTCATCTGTGAATGGCTCAGAAATCTCCCTATCAGGTTCAATATATTCTTCTATCAATATGTGGGCATTTGCCCCGCCCGCACCAAAAGAAGAGATGCCCGCGATTCTCGGAATCTCTTTCTGCGCTCCGTTTTCCTCAATGACCGGCCGTTTCCAGTCTGCCAATTCACGCTGCACCACAAACGGCGTCCGGTCGAATACAATATTCGGATTCAATTTCCGGCAATGTAAAGAGGGGGCCAGCTTGCGTTTTTGAAACTGGAGCAGCAGTTTCGTTACACCGGCAATGCCTGCCGCGGCTTCCAAATGCCCGATATTGGATTTAACTGAGCTGATGGCGCAAAAACCTTTATCTGACGTTTTCGTTTGAAATGCGCGGGTCAAACCGTCAATCTCGATCGGATCTCCGAGTTCAGTGCCCGTGCCGTGGGCTTCGATACAGCTGATCATCCGCGGATGTATTCCTGATTTATCAAGCGCGCCGGAAATCACGTCAGCCTGGGCGCTCGGACTCGGCACTGTATACCCGTTTGTTCTGCCTCCGTGATTAATATGAGTGCCGCGAATCACACCGTAAATATGGTCCTTATCAGCCATCGCTTTTGACAGCGGCTTTAACAGCACGGCCCCGACGCCTTCACCGGGAACAAATCCGTCCCCGCCTTCACCGAAACTTTTGCATGTTCCGTCTTTTGAAAGCATTCGATAGGCGCTGAGCTCCGCATAAGCCGAAGGATGCGTATACACATTCACACCGCCGGCAATCGCCATGTCGCATTCGCCGCGAAGGATGTTTTCACACGCTTCATGGATTGCAGTCAGCGAAGATGAGCACATCGTGTCGACCGGCATGCTCGGCCCTTTCAGATTAAGAAAATAGGAAACTCTGTTCACCGCTGAACTGAACGACGTTTTCGGCTGCAGGGTGCCGCCGTTTTTCCAGTACATTCCGTACCCGTTTTTCGTAATGCCCGCAAAAACGCCGACCCGGCCGTTATACAGATTCTCAAGCTGTTCCTTCGTATAACCGGCATCCTCCAGCACCTGCCAGCACATTTCAATAAAGAGACGCTCCTGCGGGTCCATATTCAAAGCATCACGGGGTGAAATTTGAAAAAACAGCGGATCAAAGAAAGAGGCATCTTTCAGAAACCCGCCCCGCTTACTGTAACTTTTCCCTTCTTTCACGGCCGTTTCGGGATCAGGGTTGTAGTACTTGTCCTTTTCCCAGCGCTCTTCGGGAATTTCCGTGACACAGTCTTTTCCGGCAGCTAAGTTATCCCAGTACGCTTCAAGTGTTTCAGCTTGCGGATAACGTCCGCTGACTCCGATAATCGCAATCCCTTCTTTTGTCTGGTTCTCATTGGATAAAGAAGGCCGTTTCTTTCGCTTGATAAACGACGGAAGCACCGGAAAATCTTCATTTGCCAAAACCTGTTCTGATATGCCTGAACGGTGCTCATCATCATTTGTCCACTTTCGGCATTCTTTTGGATAATCCGTGACAAAGTGAGCTGCCAGGGAGCCCAGTGTCTTATATTCGTAAAAAACCGTTTTGGAAAGGTCACCGAAAAGCAGAGACAATTCGCGGTTCAATTTCGTCACAGTGACTGAGTCGATTCCGTAGGTTTCCAGCGGCTCTTCAGTGTCTATGTTGGAAACAGCAATTTTTGTAGTCAGGCCAAAAAGCGTTTTGAGCTGAAGAAGCGTTTGTTCATACAAACGTTCACTGCAGTGTTCGGCATTGGTTTTTCCGGGAGCGCCCGTCTTGATGACAGGCTGCAGCTTCAACCCCGACAGAGAAGCCCATATTTTCCCTTCTTCGTCACATAAATCAATATAAAAGCTCCCCGCCTTCTCTTGTATCTCGGCCCATACCTTGTCAGGACAAGGTTCATAAAATAAAAGCTCGTCCAATGAAACCGGGGCGAGCGTTTTATATTCTTTGCCGCCAAGCAGCGCGCATGCCTCTGTCACACTTTGCATCACACAGGGAGGGAGGCCGAATCGGGCTGATTCTTTTTGGTCTGTCAATGGAATTGATATGTCTGCCAGCATCCGTCCTGCTGAGGCGTAAATACGCTCAATTCCTTTCATGTGCTCACTGTATTGAACGGTATCGTTCTGAGTGATGGCTTCAATTTGCTGCTGATCCATCGGGGAACCGCTGTTTTCCTTCAAGCGGCTGATATCCAGCATGCCAGGCGCAGCATCAACTGGCTGAATCGTCCCTTGGCTGTACACATCATGATGACTGAAATCGGCAGAAAATGGATTGTAAATCTCAAACCTTTTGGCTTCACCCTCTGCGGGTATCAGCCTGATTTCGATATGGAATGGCTCAGCCTCAGTCAGAATGGGCTTTGACCACACGATATGCGTCAGCCGGACAGCCGCAGTCTCCTTTACTGTCAAAACAGCCGCAGCTCTCGCCATTTCCAAAAGAAGTTCTCCGGGCATAAGCTTTTTACGCTGTAAAGAAACATCAGCGAGAAAAAATTCCCGGCCGCTGAAAGCTGCCGAGAATCCCAGTCCCGTTTCATCGGAAATATGCTGCTGAGCAAGCGGATGAAGGGAATCCGCTTGGCGAAGTCCCATCCGCATATCATAATCGCGCAAAATGCCGATCGCATCCTGTTTTGTCATTTTTTTATTTTTGACGTCAGAAAAAACCCGGTGCAGAAACTCTTTCATATGGTTTCCTCCATTACGCTAATCCCTGTAAAAACCAATCGTTCTTTTTACAGCGGCTTCTATGCTTATTTCGTTTCTCTCCAATTCATCAAGCAGGTGCTCATAAGTCTCAAGCGGGGACATATCAGTCTCATAAGTCTCCCGGTGCCTTATATGCTGCGCTCTGCGCGGTATCCAGCAATGTGTTTTCGCAAAAGGATAGACGGGCAGGCTGACTTTTTTTGGACTTTCGTCCGGATATAATTTATTCCAGTCGACATGCAAGCCTTGCACCCATAATTTTGCAAGCATCGCATACTTTCCTGCTTCAATCCATTGATCTATGGTCCCGCTCATTTCTGCGTTGTCCGTCATCTCTGTAAACAGCTGTTTCATCGCTTTGTTCCGGCCTGTAAAGAAATTCTGCCCCGCCTCCTTGCCGCTGAGGAAATCATTCAGCGCGTTCGTAAGCTCTTCTTTTGTTTCAGCAATGACGGCAAGGCGCTCTTCCATTTCATCCCGGCCAAGCTGAAGCGTATAAGCGATACCCTCAAAAGTTCCGTCAGCTGAATGTGTCTTTTCCAAATATCTGCTCAGCTGTTCCGCACGTTCCTTCAGCTGTTCCGCCGTCTTTGCCGAGAGAATGAATAAGGACGGCTGAAGTTCACCGGCCGTCCATTGTTTCTCTTCAACAGGAGAAACATATTCTTCGAGCACGACATGAGCGTTGACACCGCCAAATCCGAACGAGCTGACACCCGCTCTCCGCGGCAGTTCATTTCCGCTATCATCAGTCGCCGCTTTCCACGGCTGAGTGTCGCGGACGAAATAAAACGGGCTGCCGTCGAGGCTGATATACGGATTAACGGTTTCACAATGCAGACTTTTAACGAGCGTTTTGTGCTGCATCTGCAAAATAATTTTTAAAAGCCCGGCCATGCCGGCGGCAAGCTCTGTGTGGCCGATATTCGTTTTGACGGAACCGAGGCCGCAATGAGGCTGATCGGGTGCCGTTACTCCGGCTTTCTGATAAAGCGCTGCAAAAGCGGCTTTGAGTCCGTTGATTTCTATCGGATCTCCGAGCGCCGTTCCCGTGCCGTGGGCTTCAATATAACTCACTGTACGGGGGTCGATGTTCGCTTGCTGATACGCTTTTATCATGACTTCTGTCTGTGCTTTCGGATTCGGCGATGTAAGGGAAGCCGCCCTTCCGCCATGATTTTCCGCCGTTCCGCGAATAACGGCATAAATACGGTCGCCATCACGTTCCGCATCGGATAATGTTTTCAAAACAATCATGCCGGCACCTTCAGCTCTGACATACCCGTCCGCTTGATCGGAAAATGTTTTGCAGCGCCCGTCTTCACTGAGCATTCCCGCTTTATTAAAGCTGATATGCATATCCGGCGACACAATAGCATTGACGCCTCCTGCAATCGCGATGCCGCAGTCTCCGGCCTGAATTGCCCTGACCGCACGGTGAACAGCGACCAATGAGCTTGAACAGGCGGTTTCGATCGGTTCGCTCGGCCCATGTATATTCAGAAAATAGCTCATGCGGTTCGGACCGATTGACGGAACCGTTCCGGCGGCGGAAGAACCCTCAATCTCTATATGGAACTTTGAAGCTTCCTGAGCGTAACCGCTGTTTGTCGTGCCTGCAAAAATGCCTGTATTTGTACCTGACAGGCTTTTGGCAGAGCAGCCGGCATCTTCAATCGCTTTCCATACATGCATCATTAAAAGCCTTTGCTGAGGATCCATCATTTCGGCTTCATGCGGAGAAATACCGAAAAATAAAGGATCAAATTGAGCGGTTTCATCAATGAAGCCGCCCCACTTTACATTGCTCGCATTTTTATCTTTCTGCGGATCTCCGTAATACTGTCTCCAGTCCCAGCGCTCCGGCGGTATTTCAGAAATGCAGTCCTTTTCTCCGGCTAAATTCTCCCAAAACATTTCCGGATTTTCAGCCATTGGAAATGCACAGCTGATTCCGATTATCGCCACAGGCTCAGGTACAGCTGCGGTTTTTGTTTTAGGAAGACGGGACGGAATCAAGAATGGCTCCGTCTTCATTTTTTTACGCACAACCGGTTTCTCCGTTTCTGTTTCTGCCTGTGAGCCGAATGTATCCGGATGTTCCGTCAGCAAGTATTGGGCAAAACTAAAGACTGTCGGATATTCAAAAAACACGGCCGGTGTCAGTTCAAGCCCATACATTTTATTTAGTTCATTTGCAAACTGCGTGAATGAAACCGAATCAAAGCCATAATCTCTCATCTCTGATTCAGCATCTATCTCGTCTTCTTTCACCTTCAGAATGCCTGATATCATATGTTTGAGTTCCGCTTGTACTTTATTCGGCATATGGACGGGCGTCTTCCTTGACACATGAATGCGATTGGACGGTTCCGGCGTTTCAGGCATCAGGTTTTTTCGAATCCGTTTTTCGTCGCCCTCTGCCACCATGACCTGGTGTTCTCCGGAGGCAAAAGCGGCGTACAGCGCTTGGATGCCTGAAGCCGATCGCATGGCTTTCATTCCGGTCTGTTCATACATCAGCCGTTCGGTCTCTTTGTCCACGCGCATACCGCCTTCTTCCCAAAGCGGCCAGTTGACAGACAGGGTCTGCCCGCTCCGCTTGTTGTCCCTCACAAGACGGTTCCGGCGGGCTGCATAAACATCCATAAATGCGTTGGCTGCCGCATAACCGGCCTGCCCCGGATTTCCCAT
>NZ_JAWRXC010000053.1:0-392 GCF_046535225.1 Bacillus sp. SIMBA_031 | reverse complement strand
CTTGCTTTTACACTTTGATTGGCAGCGTCAGGATGCAGAACAATCCCTGCGGCCTGAAGTCAAGATTTGAAGGCAATTCTCCAGCAAACAGCCTTATCATGCGCATCCCAAGCCCCGAGCGCTGTGGCTCCGAAACAATCGGCCCGCCTTCCTCTTTCCAGGAAAGGTGCAGTTCGCCTTCCTCGCCGAAACGCGTCAGATCTATGAAGACCTGTCCCGATTCATTGCTCAACGCTCCATGCTGACGGGCGTTGAGGGTGAGTTCATGCAGCGTCACTGCCACGGATTCGACCTTTTCCGGTGCGATGAGAGCGTCTTCTCCAGTTACGAAGAATCTCGCCCGAACATCGGGCAGGTCAGCGATATGGCCGATGAGGGCCATGAGCGATACC
>NZ_JAWRXC010000342.1:0-264 GCF_046535225.1 Bacillus sp. SIMBA_031 | reverse complement strand
ATGCATTTGCCAGATGGAACCGGTTTAGAGCTGGCTGGGTTTATTAAACAGCATTACCCTAATATTAAGCGCGTTATTATTAGTGGTATGGAGCCCGATGCCGTGCATATCAGGCAACTAGAAATAGAGCAGGTATTGTTAAAACCAATAAATTTAGCATTACTCAATCAGCTTGTTTAACACCCTTTTTGCTTCCCTTTATACTAAAGGTTTAACCACAGATTGGCGTATAACTAGCTCGGGCTCAAATAACGTTTGAATGGG
>NZ_JAWRXC010000341.1:0-264 GCF_046535225.1 Bacillus sp. SIMBA_031 | reverse complement strand
ACCCTAGAAGATATGATCGAAGCGTTAATGGGTTTAGAAATTGTTGATGAGCGAGATCAATCTACCAACATGCGTGCCGTGGCTAAGCAACGTTGGCATCAACGTTTAGCTGATAGTGAACATATCGTCAGCGCCGACGATAACGAACCTCGTTAGGAGGTCTGTAAATATCAACAGACAAAGGTCAGCAGGCCCTAGTTATTATTTGCTTTAGTGGCTGTTTTTATCCAGTGCTGTGCCCATGAGATAAATTCAGCTTTTGCT
>NZ_JAWRXC010000340.1:0-264 GCF_046535225.1 Bacillus sp. SIMBA_031 | reverse complement strand
AAGCAACGCTGGCCCTACGGCAGGCTGACTGTACTCGCTTGAATGCGTTACCAGGATCAGGGGACAATGGAACTCAGGCAAGGCCAACGGCTCTTGCCACCCCCGAGGCTGGGCGTGACCCGTTCGTTGCGGGCTGATACACGCCCCTGCTAGTTTCGACGTCGGCTACCTGAAGCAATTAATTATTGACACACCGTTGAATGGTGCCTTTATAAACACCTAAGGCCGGGTTGCCTTATGGCTCTACTGCCAAAGTAATGCTCG
>NZ_JAWRXC010000339.1:0-264 GCF_046535225.1 Bacillus sp. SIMBA_031 | reverse complement strand
CGCCTGAAAGAATAGCGTCGCTGGAAGCATCTAATCCCGAATCATATCTAGAGGCAATAGTCGAAACTGCAAAGTACGTTGTCGATGTCACGAATCCTGAGCGAAAATTACGGCAAGAAGCTGTTGTGTATGTTCCGGCTATTTATGGTCCGATGTATAACATTAATCAGCACTTCTGGAATCAGGTGCTTCGAAAGGTTAAGTTGGCTTGGCATAGGGACTTTATTAAGAAGGGTCTAATTAGAAATATTTGGTTCTCAAATA
>NZ_JAWRXC010000338.1:0-264 GCF_046535225.1 Bacillus sp. SIMBA_031 | reverse complement strand
GACCCGGTGATTCTTGACCTGGTGGAGAAGAACACCGATGCAGTCATGGATGCCGGCTCGGACGTTGTTCGTGAGCTCATTGAGCGTGCCATCACCGTGAAGGCACGGGTGGTCTCCCAAGACCTCAAGGAATCCGGCCTCCGGGAAATCCTGAATTACGGACATACCCTGGGTCACGCGATTGAGCTCGTGGAGCGCTACTCGTGGCGCCACGGGGCTGCCGTGTCTGTTGGCATGATGTTTGCTGCGGAGTTGTCCCGCAGC
>NZ_JAWRXC010000337.1:0-264 GCF_046535225.1 Bacillus sp. SIMBA_031 | reverse complement strand
ATTTTGTCCAGGCTCCAGGAATGGATTAGGTTGATAGATATGTGATGAGTTATGATCAAATGGGGTAAGCAGTGAAGCGGTACCTCCAAAAGATAAAGTAAACGGTGAAACAGTGGGTGAGTAATTATTTAACAGTAAATAATAAACCTGCCCCGGGAGAACATCGATATATTTTACAAAACCATCCCCGCCGCCATCTTCAGTGGTATCTGTTGATGTCATGTTAAGACCGGTAAGAGGCCTTATAAGGTTATTGTATAATCC
>NZ_JAWRXC010000336.1:0-265 GCF_046535225.1 Bacillus sp. SIMBA_031 | reverse complement strand
ATTCCTTCCTCAGCAATAATTCGATATTTTTGGCAGCTCTGCGGTTGCTGTAAATCAATACATAGGTAAAGGGTTCTATGCTCCTTATCCAGTCGCGGGTGGAGGGTTGAGTCCAGTAGTTTTGGTTCGCTTGAAAACAACCCTGGCCAATACACACTTTGGCTTACCATAGATGATTTTTTATAAGTAAGTAAGCTTGGCTTTGGCACTAAAACAAGTATAAGTAATAATATCGTGAAAATAAAAAACAGGGTCAGCTTGATAC
>NZ_JAWRXC010000335.1:0-265 GCF_046535225.1 Bacillus sp. SIMBA_031 | reverse complement strand
CCACGAGGTCCGCAAAGTCTTCGAATCCGTGGAGTTCCTGAAGCATGGACCCAACACCCCCCGCTCCGTGGATGACTTCCTGGACCGCCTCAGGACCTCCCGCGCCCGTGGCTACTCCATAGTTGACGAGGAAGCCGAACCCGGCCTGTATTCCCTCGCCGCTCCCATCCGGGATTTCAAGGGCGAGGTTGCCGCCGCGATACAGATCGTCGGCCCTAAGTCCCGCATGGAGCCACTTAGGGAGAGCCACGCCGTCGTACTGAAC
>NZ_JAWRXC010000334.1:0-265 GCF_046535225.1 Bacillus sp. SIMBA_031 | reverse complement strand
AGTGTCCGCAGGCTTTCCGTCTTGGACCTATATACGTTTCTCTTGCAGACTATAAAAATCATAAGGTAAGTTAACAAACGCATTACCTTAATCCCGCCAGTCAAAAAATTATATCATTTTATATATTTCAATAAGATTATTATCTGGATCTCTGAAATGAGCAATTCGTGCACGCCATTCCTGACGATCATGTGGTTCATTGACGCATTTAATCCCTTGCTTGTGCAGATAGTCATACGTTTTATCAACATCTTCTACCTTAAAC
>NZ_JAWRXC010000333.1:0-265 GCF_046535225.1 Bacillus sp. SIMBA_031 | reverse complement strand
GAAGCAGAATTGTGCTCAGCATAAGTAATAGAGGCAGCATTAACTGTTGTAGGCCTGCTATGCTTGAGGGAGCATAACGAAACCCAAAACCACCTATATAAGCTAAAAACAGGCTGAGCATCAATGTAATCACACCTGCATAAGCAAAATAATGTTTACGTGAAAAAGCAAATAAAACTATGCTACTGATAGCCAGTGAAAAAATAAATCCAATCAGCAATCCATAAAGCAAGTTAACCATGCTTTTATGGGCTAATAATGCATC
>NZ_JAWRXC010000332.1:0-265 GCF_046535225.1 Bacillus sp. SIMBA_031 | reverse complement strand
AAACAGATTATAATTTGTAACTTTTCTTGCATAACTAAGCCATCGCAACATATAAGGGCTAAAGCAATTGTTAAATATAGGAAAGTCAACTCCAAAACCTACCGATGCAGTAGGAATGATGGTCTTCAAAGCAGGATGAAGATTTTTAACAGCAGCCCATTGGCTGAAACCGTCATAACTTCCTCCAATCATGCCTACCTTACCATTATTCCATGGTTGCTTGATAATCCAATCTATTACTTCGTTTACATCTTCTATTTCAAAT
>NZ_JAWRXC010000331.1:0-265 GCF_046535225.1 Bacillus sp. SIMBA_031 | reverse complement strand
CCATTGATTAGGCAATATATCCATAAAGCAAAAAGCGAAAAACAGTATTTTAGGTTAGTGGAGGGATATCTTGACGGTATTCAGTATTCTGCCCAACCACGCGATAAATTAAGGTATGCGGATAGCGCAATATGGGCATCACGCTTAACAAAAAACGATAGTGTGATGAGTAGGGCATATTTGCATAAAGGAATAGTTTACTATTTTAATTTTAAGAAATATAAACTGGCCTTGGGTGAATACATGGTAGCCTATGAATATTCAG
>NZ_JAWRXC010000330.1:0-265 GCF_046535225.1 Bacillus sp. SIMBA_031 | reverse complement strand
ATGATGTTAATGATCCTGGAAAAGGCAGCTGGCATCAATATCAGGGTGACAGACTACTGGAAGAACGTTATGTGTATAATCAATCAGAGCTTTCGGATTTTGGACATCGGTATATGTATGATTCAGAGGGAAAACGTACCGCTGATTATTATGGATATTTCAGCAAAATGCCCGATGTTTTTATGCAGCGCACCCTTTACAAATATAATGATAAGGGCGACTGCATCAAGGAAATAAAAGATGCGGAAAATGCAAAAACATACAC
>NZ_JAWRXC010000329.1:0-265 GCF_046535225.1 Bacillus sp. SIMBA_031 | reverse complement strand
CTATGATCATGATTTTATAATACAGTTAATAAATCATTTTGAAGCATTATCAAATCAAATAGTGAAAAATCCTACTTTACCTATATTTCAATTAGACTATTTCACTGCAGTTGAGAAGGAACAACTTTTAAATGATTTTAATAAGACTGAGGTATTTTATCCAACAAATAAAACAATCGTTGATTTATTTGAAGAAAATGTGAAACGAAATGCTGATAATATTGCAGTAGTATTTGAATCAAATTCTTTTACTTATAAAGATATC
>NZ_JAWRXC010000328.1:0-265 GCF_046535225.1 Bacillus sp. SIMBA_031 | reverse complement strand
CAAGCGTCGTTTCTTCTTCGTTGACCGGCCCGCTGAAGGCATATGGGCTTTGCCGGTTGCTCACTTGCAAGATGCCCATGAGGGGGTGATCGACGTCAACCTGCTCAATCCCGAAGGCATATTGCTGGCAACAGCGCCCTATGCCGCCATGGCCGAAGGTGACAAGGTTTTCCTGAGTTGGGAGCCCTGGTTCAACGAGTCCTTGCCAGGTGAGCTGTTCGAGCAAGTACTGGAAGTGCAGGAGTCTGATCCTGGCCGACCACTG
>NZ_JAWRXC010000327.1:0-265 GCF_046535225.1 Bacillus sp. SIMBA_031 | reverse complement strand
CTAGGTTCCCCCTCTGCATCACCCGTAGAAGCGACAAATGTAGTCCGTTCGGGTACATGGCGCTGAAACTGCCCTACGGCCTGTGGTGCATTTCAATCTGCTAGGTGTCGCGGTGGTGCCGTGCATCCTTCGCGCACAAGTATTCGTTTAGAACTTCAGTCAAGCTGGGTACACCGATGTACGCACTGAAACGGTTGGTTTCATCTAGTGCTGTTAGTCATTTTTTGTGATGCCGAGGCCGCGATAACAACGCCGGACTGACACC
>NZ_JAWRXC010000326.1:0-265 GCF_046535225.1 Bacillus sp. SIMBA_031 | reverse complement strand
AGCATCGGTTCAATCGAGTTTTCGAAGAATTCGATAGCATCCGCTTTAATGAACGCGGCTTCATCGAATAGATATAAATCGTATTCGCGGCCACGGCTGAACATATTGCCGTTGTTCAGCGGGAAGATTTCGAGGATGCCGCCTGTAGCGGTTTCAATTCGGCGGTTGAAGTGGCGATTGGTTACGAGTTCGCCTAGATTGCCCAGGACATTTTTATAGACCATTTGAGACGTGGACAACTGCGGAACGTAGAACGAAACGCGCT
>NZ_JAWRXC010000052.1:0-396 GCF_046535225.1 Bacillus sp. SIMBA_031 | reverse complement strand
CGGCTGCTGGCACGGAGTTAGCCGGTGCTTATTCGTATAGTACCTTCAGCTACCCTCACGAGGGTAGGTTTATCCCTATACAAAAGAAGTTTACAACCCATAGGGCCGTCGTCCTTCACGCGGGATGGCTGGATCAGGCTCTCACCCATTGTCCAATATTCCTCACTGCTGCCTCCCGTAGGAGTCTGGTCCGTGTCTCAGTACCAGTGTGGGGGATCACCCTCTCAGGCCCCCTAAGGATCGTTGACTTGGTGAGCCGTTACCTCACCAACTATCTAATCCTGCGCGTGCCCATCTCTATCCACCGGAGTTTTCAATTTCAAATGATGCCATTCAAAATATTATGGGGTATTAATCTTCCTTTCGAAAGGCTATCCCCCAGATAAAGGCAGGTTG
>NZ_JAWRXC010000325.1:0-265 GCF_046535225.1 Bacillus sp. SIMBA_031 | reverse complement strand
ATCAGGTGCCGTTCGCGCAGACCATCAGGGAAGCCACGGGGGTCAACACAATGTCCGTCGGCCTGATCACCAAGGCGGAGCAGGCAGAGAAGGTAGTTGCGAACGGTCAGGCGGACCTCGTCGCGATTGCCCGCGGCATGCTGTACAACCCGCGCTGGGGCTGGCACGCGGCAGCTAAACTCGGTGTTCATGTCGACGCGCCGCCGCAATACTGGCGGGCGGCTCCCCATGAACACGCGTCGCTCTTCGGCGACATCGTGCACGG
>NZ_JAWRXC010000324.1:0-265 GCF_046535225.1 Bacillus sp. SIMBA_031 | reverse complement strand
AGGTTTGGGTCGCGATACGGGAACCGGCGCCACATGGTCAACATAGGGATGTAGTAGCGGAACGCGTCCCTTCGCAGCTCCTCTGTGGAGGCCGCCAAGGCAGCCTCCGGATCCTCGCCTACCCGTTCAACCCACTGTTGCTCCGCGCCCTCGTACAGCGCGAGGAACTCGGTGAACTGCTCATCGAGTTCCTTAAGATCCCACCACTCTGAAATTTTGGGCCGCATGGGCCCGTCAAAGACGTAATCACTGCGGAACAGGTCCA
>NZ_JAWRXC010000323.1:0-265 GCF_046535225.1 Bacillus sp. SIMBA_031 | reverse complement strand
GCGCCTCCATGGTGGAAGTGGTCCGCAGGTCAGGATGCTTCCCCGCGTGCTGAAGCTGCAAGAGCTGCACCAGCCACTCCACGTCGCTGAGTCCTCCACGGCCAAGCTTCACGTGCCTGGCCGGATCGGCACCCCTCGGGAGGCGCTCCGACTCCACGCGGGCCTTGATCCTGCGAATTTCCCGCACGTCAGTTTCGGCCAACTCTGCCGGGTACCGGATGGGATCTATCAACTTCACAAAGTCCGCGGCCAATTCGTCGGAACC
>NZ_JAWRXC010000322.1:0-265 GCF_046535225.1 Bacillus sp. SIMBA_031 | reverse complement strand
GCCGAGGACGCCGCCGTCGCGTTCGAACGCGGCGCCTTGTCCCGCCGCTACACAGGACAACGCCCCACGGGCAGCGGTCTTGGCCTGTCCATCGCGGCCCGGTTGGCTCAGCGAATGGGTCTCAGCCTCACGGTGGAACCGGTTCCGGCGGGTCAAGGTGCCCGTTTTTGTATCCGTCTCCCGCGTGCGGCTGCTGTTTCGTAATGGCCTGACGACGGTGCTGGATCCGTCGGTGCTAGATCAGGGCGTTTCTGCGGCCCTCGAA
>NZ_JAWRXC010000321.1:0-265 GCF_046535225.1 Bacillus sp. SIMBA_031 | reverse complement strand
CTAGATGATCACGAGATAGGTTAGTAACTACCGCCGCTTTGAAATGGCACTGATCAACACGGTGCTGTACCAATCCATGCGATGATACTTCCATCGCTACTAAGCGATGTTGCTGCTCTTTTAAGTCACTTAAAATATGCTGTAAATCAACCGTTGATGGTGTGGTGTTTTGTAGCGGTGTTAAATTATCTGGATGTCCATAACCGAGCGTGCCTATAATTGCGGCTTGGGTACGACAAAACTGTGCTAAATGAGCAATCATTGC
>NZ_JAWRXC010000320.1:0-265 GCF_046535225.1 Bacillus sp. SIMBA_031 | reverse complement strand
GCTCGACCGGAGCGCAGCCTTCAAGTCACGGGTGCGTTGGACTTCGCTGAGCAACAAACCAAGGGCGAAACCAGTGAAGAGGCCCAGCACCGGAATCACGAACATCCCCACGACCGCCAGCGCAACACCGATCAGCACCGACCTGTTCGGAACGCCGTGCTGTTTGAGCCTGCGACCAGTCAAGACAGCGCTTGAAGCCATCCCGGCAACCACAAACACCATGCCGACTGCGAAGACAATCCAGCCTAGTGGGCCGGCACCGCCC
>NZ_JAWRXC010000319.1:0-265 GCF_046535225.1 Bacillus sp. SIMBA_031 | reverse complement strand
AGGGCCTTGCTGACTGCCTGGGTGGTGATGCCCAGCTCCTGGGCCACGGCCTTTTGCTGGCCGCGGACGCCCGGCGTCAACAGGTCAAGGACGCGCCATTCCGCCGCGCTGCGGTGTTGCACGATGTGCCCAAGGAGCCGCAGGACGGCCTCGGCCTCCGACGCCAACGACGTGAGGGGACCGTCCACTGCTACGGGAATCCGCTCTTTTCCGTTCCGCAAGCGGTCAACAGCGCGGCGGGCATACACCAGGCCATGGCCTGATG
>NZ_JAWRXC010000318.1:0-266 GCF_046535225.1 Bacillus sp. SIMBA_031 | reverse complement strand
CACCAAGATCCAGCCATACGCTGCTTCCCGAAAATGCTCGCTCGAGCCGCTCCGGGCCGACCGAACTTATCGGGGAAGTATCGACGCAACAGCATGCGTCCGGCGAAGAGAACAGCGCACAAAACAAGCAGGACCGCCAACACCGGGAGCAACTGCCAGCTCATTCCTACCGAGTGCCCCAGCACTCCAATAACTGACAAGACTCCCATGCCAAGCAAGGGTGCCACCACGGGCAAGAGGATGCGCCGGACACCAAGCGCCTCCCC
>NZ_JAWRXC010000012.1:0-48162 GCF_046535225.1 Bacillus sp. SIMBA_031 | reverse complement strand
AACACGGAAGTTAAGCTCTTCAGCGCCGATGGTAGTCGGGGGTTTCCCCCTGTGAGAGTAGGACGCCGCCAAGCTATATTACCCAGTTCTTGATGAACTGGGTTTTTTATATGAAAGATCACATAGATATATAAAGCTAATGCCTTTCAAAGGCATTAGCTTTTTTGTTTACATTGATTTTGCTTTGCTGTTGTGATGTTGAAGATTGTTTGATTTTATTGTCTCGAGCATTCTTAAACTGAACACAATCAGCAGCATAAGGAGCATCAGTGCAGTAAACAGCCAGAACGCAGTTTGTGCGGGATATTCATCTAAGCTCCAGCCGACGGCGATCGGAAGGAGTGAACCTCCTAATCCGTTTGAAGCGAGCAGAATACTGGTAGTCGTTTCTGTCTTTCCGGGATAAAAATGATTCGTGATGATTAGGGCTATCGCAAACATGCCTGCCATGAAC
This sequence comes from Bacillus sp. SIMBA_031, assembly GCF_046535225.1. Classification (NCBI taxonomy): domain Bacteria; kingdom Bacillati; phylum Bacillota; class Bacilli; order Caryophanales; family Bacillaceae; genus Bacillus; species Bacillus sp. SIMBA_031. The sequence continues at coordinate 47,708 of NZ_JAWRXC010000012.1, read as the reverse complement.
AGTCCTAAAAAGAAGCAAAGGGCAAAACCGAACCATACGTTTTTGCTTAATGCTAATACGGTAAGTGCAGCCAGACCGCCAATGCTTATGAGACGAAGATAACGGTGATATGTCAGCTTTTCTGATACCGGGCCTGTTAATAACCTTCCGATGATCATACCCGTCCAATACACTGTAACTGTTATCGTTGCCAAAGAGTTGGGGATATCCCATTTCTCAGCGAAGATGGAGGGGATAAAATGTACAATGGAAACTTCACTGCCGCCGTAAAAGAAGAAGTAAGCACCCGCCAAGGCAATAAACAGCAATCCGTGTGACCGATAACCGGTGCTTTCTTTTTGAGTGTCATCGGAAGGGACCTCTTTGCGGATGAGAAGCTGATCAATACTGCCGAAACTCATCTGCTTCCATGCAATTAATAGTGCAAAACTAGATAACCCTAATACTAAAAAAGCAATTGTCCACATGTGGTTGTTGATAAGAAAGCCTGAGAGCAGGGGCATGAAAAGCGCACCCAATCCGTAGGCCACTTCCATCTTGCTCATGGCCACAGCTTGTCTTTCTTTAATAGCGGTGAGGATGATTGTGCCTACGCAGGATTCCACCAACCCGGCGCCAAGCCCCGCGATGCTGACGAGAAGAAAGAGCAGCGGCCAGGGCGGCAGGAAGGTGATGAACATTTCACAGCTGATGAGGGCCAGACCAAAGATAACGACGTTTTTGCGCCCAAGCTTTTTCACCATGTAAGGCATTCCGATGACACCAATGAGAAAGCCCATGAACTGAGAGAATACCAATACTCCGCCATTACTGTAGCTTTGTGAATAATGTGTGAGTAACTCAGGCAGTACGGCTCCCAGAATAACAAGTGTAAAAGCAATCGATCCATAAGAAAAACAGCTTATCCACAGCAGACGAGTTTTCATCATTTTATCTCCTTATTGGTAAAATCATATTTCTCTCTACTCGTATGACATGACGTTTTTACAAAAAATCCAATTATTGTTACTATATCACATAACTTTTGCTCGTACATCCCTTATGGTAACGTTAACAAATTGTTAACATTTTTTACAAGAAAGATCGTTGACATTATTTTCAATAATTTATACGATAAAAAGCGAAATTCTAATAATTTCATAGGGGTGGTATTTGTGGGAACGAAGGAAATCACGAATCCAGACAGCTTGTATTACAGTGTTGACGATGTAGTAATGGAGCGCGGAGAAGGGATTTACCTGTACGATCAAGAGGGAAATGAGTACATTGATTGCGCCTCTGCCACGTTTAACTTGAATTTAGGATACGGTAACAAAGAGGTCATTGATACGGTTAAAGAACAAGCCGATAAACTGATCCATGTAACATCATCTTTTCAAACAGACGCCGTAAATAAACTGGCAGAAAAACTAGCAGAAATCGCCCCCGATAATCTCACAAAAGTACACCCTAAAGTCAGCAGCGGTTCCGGTGCAAATGAAGGAGCTATTAAAATGGCTCAGTATTACTCCGGAAAAACCGATGTCATCTCCTTATTTCGAAGCCACCTCGGACAAACGTATATGACTTCCGCTTTGTCCGGCAACTCATTCAGAAAAGAACCTTTCCCGCCGCAAATTTCTTTTGGCCTGCAAGTCCCCGATCCCTATTGCAGCCGCTGTTTTTATAATCAGAAACCTGATTCATGCGGTATGCTGTGCGTAGAAAGAATTAATGATTTTATTGAGTATGCGAGCAATGGAAAAATTGCCGCAATGATTATTGAACCGATATCCGGAAACGGTGGAAACGTCGTTCCGCCTAAAGAGTATTTTAAACAGCTGAGAAAGCTTTGTGATGAACATGATATCGCTCTGATTTTTGATGAAATTCAGACCGGATTCGGACGGACGGGCAAAATGTTTGCCGCGGACCACTTCGATGTGAAACCTAATATGATGACGGTAGCAAAAGGGCTCGGGGGCACAGGCTTCCAAGTCGCCGCCACTCTGACGGAGGACAAGTATACCGGGCTTCCGGGGTATACGCACTCCTTCACGTACGGCTCAAATGTGATGGCCGCCGCTGCCGCGTGTAAAACCATAGATATCATGCAGCGCCCGGGATTTTTGGAAAATGTAACGACGGTCGGTCATTATATTATGGATCGCTTAGAAACGATGAAAGAGGATTTCGCTTTTATTTCTGAGGTAAGAGGCGTCGGTCTTATGATCGGTGTGGAGATTGTTAAAGAGAACAATGAACCGGATGTGGAGCTGACCAATTATATTGCTAAACGGGCAATGGATTACGGGCTGATTCTCCGGACATCCCGTTACGGATTCGGAAATGTATTTAAGATCCGTCCGCCTTTAACCATAACACTTAGTGAAGCCGAAGTGCTCTGCTACAGACTTCGTAAGCTATTGGAGGAAATCAAGTGAGAGACTATATCATTGGGCTTGGACAATTTGTTTATCAAAAGGTGAAAAATCAAAAAGGCACACTGAAAAACCGGCTTGTAAACGGCTATTCCCCGGGAGGCGACGCCCAATTTAACATAGACGCCGCTGCTGAGGAGGCGGTGCTGGATTATATTCAAGAAAAGGGTCATCCGGTTGCTTTTTACACGGAGGATGGCGGCCTGAAGCTGATTGGAGAAGATCCGCAATATATTTTAATTGTAGATCCGATAGACGGAACGCGCCCGGCCGCCGCGGGACTTGAAATGTCGTGTATTTCGATTGCGCTTGCTTCGTATAAGCCAAACGCAAAGATTAAGGATATCGAATTTGCTTTTTTACTTGAATTGAAATCAGGCGCTTTTATGTACGGTGATATATACAGCGATGCCATTCATTTTGAAGGGTATCATGGAGAATTGCCGAATTTGAGCGGAGTGCGGGATATTAAAAATATGTTTTGGAGCCTTGAATTTAACGGGCATCCGGCGCAGCTGATGACGGACGCATACGGCCATCTGATTGACCAGTCAGCCAATAATGGCGGGGTTTTTGTTTTCAACAGCGCTTCTTATTCGATTTCACGAATTATCACGGGACAGATGGATGCTTATGTGGATATCGGCAATCGTCTGCTGAAAGATGATCCGAAGCTGCTTTCAGATTTTCAGCAGGTCGGGAACGGGCAGGTGCTGCATTTGTTTCCTTATGATATTGCCGCAAGCGTCTTTTTGGCGAAGAAGGCGGGAGTGATCATTACGGATGCATACGGCCGGTCTTTGGACGAAACACTTCTGACAGATTTAAGTTATCAGAATCAGCAATCATGTATTGCGGCATCAACGAAAGAGCTTCATCAAACATTGTTAGACCAAATCCGCTGGGGCAGAAAGGAAGAGAAATATGAAGGCGTTGGTCTGGACTCCTAATGATAAGCTTGAATATCAAGAGGTGGACGAGCCTCAAATTCGGAAATCCAATGATGTGAAAGTGAAAATTTTCGGCACCGGTATCTGCGGAACGGACTTAAATGTGCTGAAAGGAAAAATGAATGCAACCCATCATATGATTATGGGGCATGAATCGGTGGGAGCGGTCGTGGAAATCGGACCGGACGTGACAAATGTAAAAGTCGGAGACCGCGTCGTGATAGATCCTACGCAGTTTTGCGGGAAATGTCATTATTGCCGGAGAGGGCTGACGTGTTATTGCGAAACCTTCGAGGATTGGCAGCTCGGAATCGGGGCGCACGGAACGTTTGCGGAATATTACGTGGGGGAAGACAGGTTCATGTACAGAATTCCGGATTCAATGGAATGGGAGCGGGCCACATTGGTTGAGCCTCTCTCCTGTGTACTGAATGTTGTGGACAAGGCTTCGATTCAGCCGCAGGACTCGGTCTTGGTTTTGGGCTCCGGACCGATCGGACTGCTTGTGCAAATGATGGTGAAAAAACTGGCGCGATTGACGGTTGCGACTGAAATAGGCAGTTTCCGAAGCGAGGCGGCGAGCCGGATATCGGATTATGTCTACCACCCTGAAGCATTAACCGTGGATGAAGTGAAACGGATTAATCAAGGAAGAAAATTTGATGTGATTTTTGACGCCATCGGCAACCAGCTTGATTGGGCTTATCCTTTCATTGAAAAGGGAGGCAGAATCGTGCCGATGGGCTTTGATGATACGTATGAGATGACGGTCAGGCCGTACCAGCTGCTGTCAAACGGCGTAACGATTGTGGGCACAGGTGAAGCCCGCCAGATCATGGAGGCTGCGTTAGCATGCGCGTCCGACCTTCCGCAGCTCTATGATTTTATTACGGAAAAGACGGAACTGAAGAATTATGAAGAAGCCATTGATCATCTCATGGGCATCGACCCGGTGACAAAAGAAAGAAAGGATATCAGCGCAATAAAAACGATTCTTGTGTCTGATCCGGAACTTTTATAAAAGCGGAAACGGCTCCAGTGAGAGTCGTTTTCTTTTCTTATTTATACGGTCTTGCACATTTCTTTAAAATTTAATATGATACTCTTTGTTAACAATTCCTTTCCTCAACGACATTATACTCTGAGCGTGTCCTCTTTTTCCCCGTAAGCTTGCCTCATATTCCACAGAGAAAATCAATGTTTCCAACTGATAGGGTGCGGATTTTTATAGTGAAAAGGAGTCGTTATCATTTGAAAGATTATACATTACAGCAGCAATGGTTCGGAAATGTCCGTAAAGACATTCTGGCCGGTATTCTGGTTGCTCTCGCTCTGATCCCTGAGGCGATCGGATTTTCAATTATTGCAGGTGTCGATCCGATGGTCGGCCTTTATGCATCATTTTGTATCGCGATTATTATTTCTATCTTCGGCGGCAGACCGGGAATGATTTCAGCCGTTACGGGTTCAATGGCGGTTGTCATGGTGACATTGGTGGCTGATTACGGGCTGCAGTATTTGTTTGCGGCAACCATTCTGACAGGTATTATTCAATTTATTCTTGGTGTCAGTAAGATAGCGAAATTGATGAAATTTATTCCGCGTTCGGTCATGATCGGATTTGTGAATGCTTTGGCGATCTTGATTTTTTCTGCGCAGCTGCCGCAGTTCAAAGGAGCTTCATGGGTCATGTACGCCATGCTTGCCGGATCACTGGCTATCATATATCTATTGCCGAAGGTTACGACGGCTGTGCCGTCTCCGCTGGTGGCGATTATTGTCATGACGATCATTGCGGTGGTCTTCCATGCGGATGTCCGCACGGTCGGTGATATGGGCGGGATTACAAGTTCACTTCCGCATTTCTTGATACCGGATGTTCCGTGGACGTTTGAGACATTGCGGATTATTTTCCCGTATTCTCTGGCGCTTGCATTCGTCGGATTGCTCGAGTCATTGCTGACAGCCCAGATCATTGATGAAATGACGGATACGGATAGTGATAAGAACAAAGAAAGCCGCGGACAAGGCATCGCCAATATTGTGAACGGATTTTTCGGAGGCATGGCCGGATGCGCCATGATCGGCCAGTCTGTCATTAATACGAAAGCCGGCGGACGCGGCCGGTTATCGGCTTTTACGGCCGGCGCGTTTTTAATGTTTTTAATTGCCGTATTAAGCGGTATCGTCGTGAAAATTCCGATGGCTGCGCTGGTGGCCGTGATGGTTATGGTGTCCGTCGGCACGTTCGACTGGTCATCGATTAAAGGTTTGCGGAAAGCGCCCCTTACTGATTCGATCGTTATGGTTATTACCGTCGTGACGGTCGTCCTGACAAATGATTTATCAAAGGGTGTCTTCGCGGGTGTGCTGCTAAGCGCGATCTTTTTTACGGCGAAAATTTCTAAGCTGAAGATTGTGTCACATTCCGAACAGAAAGATGTCAGAACATATAAGGTAACGGGACAGATCTTTTTTGCTTCCGTGTCTGAACTGATGAATGCCATCGTTTATGATGAAGACGTGAAGCGGATTGTCATTGATTTGACCGATGCCCATGTGTGGGATGATTCGGGAGCGGCGGCTCTTGAGAAAATTGTCGCCAAATGTAAAGAATACGGAATTGAGGCTGAATTAAAGGGATTAAATCAGAAAAGCCGAGATTTAATGAAACAAATGGCATAGAATTTGTGAAGTCCGGATGAATATATCCGGGCTTTTTTTCGGTTAAATTTGCCGGGGTGCATTGTTATAATGAATGAGACTTGAAAACCGTATATAGGAGACTTGCATATGATGTGGCTTCATAAGTTGAACCAAGTGTTGGGGAGAATCATGCCGCTTTTGACTCCGTCAAGTGTGGCGGCGGGTGTGCTGTTATCTCAGCATATCAGCTGGATGGCCGGCGCTGTGCCGTGGATATTTGCATTTATTACATTTACGGGCAGTCTGAGTGCCAATTTTCAATCGCTGAAGCGCAGTATCGAGAAGCCGCTCCCGATGATCATGGCATTGTTTGTTCTGCATATTTTCATGCCTGTTTTTGCATGGGGAAGCGGCCATCTGATTTTCAGCGGTGACCCTTTAACTGTGACGGGGCTGATTATGGGTGTGGTGATTCCGACCGGAATTACGAGTTTGATTTGGGCTGCGATGTATAAGGGAAATGTCGGATTGACGCTGTCTATTATCCTGGTTGATACCGTGCTTTCTCCTTTTATCGTGCCGTTAAGCCTGTCTGTCCTGGCCGGGGCGAATGTTCAGATGGATGTGTGGGGAATGATGAAAGGGCTGGCGGAGATGGTGGTGATTCCATCCATCGCAGGGATGATAGTCAACCAGTTTTCCCCGCCGGTAAGGACTCAGGCGATAAGCCGGTCGCTGTCTCCTTTTTCAAAAATCTGTCTGATGATTGTCATTGCCATTAACAGTTCGGAAATCGCGCCGTATGTCACGCACGTGGATATCAAATTTGCGGGCATCGCAGGCATGGTATTTTTTATTGCCATGACGGGTTATGCCGTGGCTTGGCTGATCGGAAGACTGATGAAGCGGAGCCAGGATGAAATCGTGTCTCTGATTTATACGGGGGGCATGCGCAATATCAGCGCCGGAGCCGTTCTCGCCGTGTCTTTCTTTCCGTCTCAAGTGGCGGTTCCGGTCGTCATCGGGATGCTTTTTCAGCAAATCCTTGCCGCTTTGTTCGGCTATTTGCTGAGACGCTTTGAACTTAAGCCGGTCGTGATGAAGTATGAAAAAAACCGCTCAGCTACGTGAGCGGTTTTTTTCCGTACAGCCATCTTAGTGCTGCATTGAATTGTCGTTTGAATGCTTCTTGATGGTGCACGGTGCCTTCTTCAACAGTGAAAGAGAGCTGAGATTGAGAAAAGCCTTTTTGCCTCAGGCTTTCATGCACGTCTTGATTTTGTCGGATCATGGTGTTTTGGATGTTGTTTTTATGCTCAGCTTCGCGGCTGCCGACAGACATATAGATACGCCGCCGTGCCGGACGCAAAGATGCGGAGCGGACATACTCTGTTGATTTTTCATACCAGAAGGAACCGGAAATACAGCCGATTCTGCCGAATATTTCAGGCTTCTGTAACATCGCGTATACCGAAAACAGTCCGCCTAATGACGCGCCGATCAGGCCTCTCGTTTCCGGATGTGCAGAAATGTGATGCATATCTTCAACAGTGGGAATGATGACATTTGTCAGCTCCTCGAGAAAGAGCCTCCCTTTGCCGCCGAAATCATGAAACGCAGGGCTCAGGGAAGGCGCGGGCCACGGCGTGTACTCATCGAGCCTGTCAGCCGGTTTGATGCCGATGAAAATCAATTCGGGAAGTGTTCCGTTCGCAAATTGGGATTCAAGGTTATCCATCTGTTCTAAAAACAAAGAACCCCCGTCCAGTACGTATACACAGGGTACAGCCCCTGTTTGAACCGAATAGGAGTGAGGAAGATACACAGTGCATTCCTTTCCGTTTATCCGGTGTTCTGTAAGGGTGCCTCTCATGCATCCAGCCCCTTCTTCTGCTTAAACAGAAGAAAAAAGAAATAAGGAACGCCGAGAATCGCAAGAATAATTCCCGCCGGCACTTCTGAAGGCTGAAAGAACAATTTGCCCGCAAAGTCGGCGGATATGACGAGGAGCATACCGACCAATCCGCTGACCGGTAATGAGTATCTGTGCTCAATCCCGGCGAGCCTGCGGGAAATATGGGGCGCGATCAGTCCGACAAATGCCATGCTGCCCGCTGCGGTTACACATGCGCTGATCAAAGCGATGCAGGCAATGAGTAAAATCGTTTTTTCTTTATTGGTTGAAACGCCGAGGCTTTTCACCGTGTCCTCATCGAAACGAATGGTATCCAGCAATGACGTTTTCGCCATAAGAAGAGGAATGAACAAGATCAGCCACGGAAGGATCGCCGTAATGGTCATCCAGTTTGCCGACCAGATGCTGCCGTTTTTCCAAACCATCGCCATCTCATAATCCTGCGGGTCCATTTTTAATGAAAGAAATAAAGACAGCGCGCTGAAACCGGAATTCATGGCGATCCCGACGAGAATAATTCTGCCCGATTCCAGATGCCCCCGGTGCCAGGCGAAAATATAGATCAGCACGGCCGCCATCAATCCTCCGATGAGGCCGAAGACAGGCATACCCATCGCAGAGGCAAGTGCCGTCGCTTCAGATTGTCCCTGAAACAGAAGCATAAACGTGACGATTCCGGCTCCGGCTCCTGCATTAATGCCCAAAATACCGGGATCGGCAAGACCGTTTTTGGTAATGGCCTGAATAACAGCTCCGGCTATCCCCAACCCGAGTCCGATGGCAGCAGCCATGACAATGCGCGGCAGCCTCAGCTGAAACAGCAAAATGTCATATTGCGGATTCGGATGGATGCGGAAAAGCGTACTGAGCAGTTCACCCGGCTTTGCGGAAAAAGAACCGCTTGTCATGCTGAAATAGCTTACGAGCAATATGAGAGCAATCAGAATGATATAAATTCCGGCCATTTTACGCACCACGCTGATCCCCTCCTTTTCTTTTAATCAAATAAAGAAAGAAAGGAACACCGATGATAGAAGTGACAACTTCAATAGGCGTCTCAAACGGGTAATTGATGAATCGGCTGGCAAGGTCACAAAGGGTCAGGAAGACGCCGCCGATGATGCACGCGCATGGGATCAGCCTGCTGTAGTCCGATCCGACGAGAAAACGTGTGATGTGCGGAACGACCAAACCGACAAAGGCAATTTTTCCGGCGAGTGCCACCGAGCTTCCGGTCAATATGACAACGGCCGCCATCGCCATGAGTTTGATGGTTCTTTTCTGTTGTCCCAGACTTTTTGAAATGTCGTCTCCTAATGATACGGCAGTGACCTTTTTGCTGAGAATCATGGCCGTGATGATTCCGATCGCAAAAAACGGGACGGCCAGTTTCAAAAAATCAGGGTTCATTTGATGCAGTCTCGCACTGTACCAAAAACTGAGATCCTGCGAAATTTGAAAATAAATCGAAAGCGCAGCCGACAGACTGCTGAGAAGCATACTGGTCACCGTTCCGATAATGGCAAGCTGCACCGGGGTAAAACCGCCGGGAAGAATGGAGGCCAGCCCGAAAACAAGAGCGGCGCCGAATGCGGAACCGATAAACGAGTATATGATCATTTCAATGGATGTCGATTGAGGGAGCAATACCATGCAAAGGGTGATGATAAAAGCGGAGCCGTCCGACACACCCATGATCGAAGGCGAGGCCAGATAGTTCCGTGTGATTCCCTGCATGAGCGCTCCGGAAACAGCAAGGGCGGCGCCGATAAACATAGCGCCGGCAGCCCTCGGGATTCTTGAATGCCATATGATCTGATGGTCGGTATTCTCCGGATTAAAGTGCAGCAATGCGGAGAACACGGTATGGAAGTCAAGCTGCTTTGCGCCGTATAAAACGGAAAGCAGCAGTGACAGAACAATGGCAATCGGTGAAGCAATGATAATAATGTGTGTCCGCCGTTTTGCATACATGTGAAAAACCTACTCTTTATTAGTCTTGAGTCAATTTGTCAGCCGCAACCTGTAAGAAGCGGATTTTACTCCAAGCGGTTCCGCCTTGGGCTAATGGATCGATCGTATTGACGTATACATGGTCTTTTTTGACTGCCGTCAGGCTCTTCCAAATCGGATTTTTCTCTAAGTCTTTCAAAGCGTCCGGCTTATCTGCGTTTTCGTCATCAGAGAATTGTACGAAGATATGGTCAGGGTTCATTTCGCTTAATTTTTCAAGAGAAATCAGTTCCTGCGCTTTCGCCGCTTTAACTTCGTCCGGCGCCTTCAGGCCTAAATCACCGTAAAGCGTGGAATTGAAATAAACTTGTTCAGGATAAATATAAATATTGCCTTGTCTGATTCTGATGACCAGCGCGTTTGACTGTTTCGCTTTGCTGTTGATCTTTGTTTTTGTCTTTTTCAGGTCCTGTTCGTAATCTGCGATGATTTTTTTCGCTTTTTTCTCTTTATCTGTAAGCTGGGCGAGCAGCATCATGTTTTCTTTCCAGTTTGATGAGATATGAGAGACAGGGATCGTTTCAGCGGTGCCGCTCAATTTTTTCAACGTTTTTTCCGGGAATTTGGTTGATGCCAGAATGACGTCTGGCTGCAGCTCAAGAATTTTTTCCATATTCGGCTGCATTTTTTCTCCCGTTGATACGGATTTATCTGTAATATCTTGAAACAGTTCCGGGAATTTGCCGGAGAAAGAAATTGCTCCTGCCGGATGAACGTCAAGCAATTTGGCGTCTTCCATTGACTCTACGCTGCCTGTAATGGCGATTTTGTCAGTCGGCGCTTTGACTTCATATGTTTTTCCGAGATATTCGATTTTCTTTTTATCTGAAGAAGCGTCCTTTCCTTTACTTGCTGTATCAGATGTTTCTGAGCTTCCGCAAGCCGCGGCCGTGAAAGCCAAAAGCAAAATCATGAAAGCGAATGCCAATTTCTTCATCTATTGTTCCTCCTGTTCAATTGATAACTATTATCAATTGGAATTATAGAGAAGGAACAGGGATAAGACCATGGATAATTTCCGGTATTACCATGGACGATCTTCGGATAAAATGGAAATGCTTTGCTCGATCATCCGCTGATGTCCGCTTGGAGAATATTCAATCCACGGGTCAGATGATATGGGAAACACGCGTTTATTGCTGACGGCTCTAAGGTTCTGCCATATCCCGGTCTGCTGAATCCGCTGAAAATAACGAAGCGTTTCCGGTTCTTTACAAGTGAAAAGCATGATGCAGTCAGCCTGGCAATCCGCCAGCATTTCCAAGGAAATCTTTTCGTCAGGAGCAAAAGATTCCGGTTTTGCGGAGGCAAAGCCTAAATCACCGAAGAAGACATCCTCAATACTGTTGTTATGGGCGATGTACATATTTTCTTTATATACACGGATAAATAAGAACCGCTGATGCCGCACGTGTTTAAGAGCATCTTTCGCTGAATGGGCGAGACTTTGATAAGCTTTAAGCCAGTGCCGCGCTTCCTGCTCTTCATTCAAATATGCGGCTGTGCGAAGAAACTGGTCTCTCCAATTCTCTTGAGCCGGAAGGTAAAAAACGTCAGTGATGTCATTCAGGCGCTGTTTTTCTTCTTCACTGACAGAATCAAGACTGAAAATGATGTCCGGGGCAGCTTGGGAAAGCGTGTGCAGGTTCTCTTCCCAATTTGCATTATAGCGGTAAGCACTCAGGTGAACCGGAATATCAGAAGAGAATTGTTTGTAATAATAGGCCGTCCATTTCGGGTGCAGCGCCGCAGCGTAAGGCACGTGATGCAGAGGAATCAGATGCCCCATCGTTTCTTTTCCGTAAGCGGCCATTTTTGTGCGCCTTTTTTTCATATAGCTTGTAGGTGAGCTGCCGGTATGTTTTTTAAAGATGCGGCTGAAATAAAATTCGTCCTGGTAGCCGATTTGATGAGCGATTTCCCGCAGTTTGCAGTTTGCCTTGGCCATCAGTTTTTTCGCATTGGTTATGCGGATGTCTGTGATATATTCAGTTACGCTCTGCCCGTATAGTTTTTTAAAGGTTTCACTGTAATGCTTGGGACTGATTCCCGCCATATGAGCGAGCTGGGTGAGCGTGATTTTTGTGTCGGACTGAGCATGTATGAATTGTTTTGTCTGTTCGATCGCCGCTTTCGTATTATTTTGATGGCATACTTTTGCGGCATAAAGGTCGTACATCAGCTGCTGAAAGTCGGCTGTATATTTCATTTTCTGCAATGCATCCGCCGATCGCACGTTTTCAGAAAGTGACTGAAGACGGCTTGTCAAATGATCAACCGTTTGTAAATTCATTTGCTGAAGTCCGTGGAAGATGTCTTCCCCATTATCCGGAAGCATCGCTTCATCATCTGATAAATAGGAGAAAACACGGAGTCTGACGATATACAAATGGATGCCGCCTGACGATATAGGGGCAATATTGAATGTCTCATCACAAGGACAGATGTAGAGCGTTTCCTTCTGCAGCGGAAAGCTGTCTGTTCCGATATCAATTTGTCCCTCGCCTTTCACATGAAAGATCAATACGGGGGAATCAGTGAGCTGATGCTCTGACAGAAGGTCGGCTGTTTTTTTTACGGAGATGATATCAATGGGCTGAAAGAATAATGTGTTTTTCATGAGAAACCACCTTTTAGGAAACATTCATTTAAATGATAACTGTTATCATTTAAATTGTACCAAATAAATGAATGTTTTCCTATAAAAAGCGGAAATGTGAAATGTGTCAAAATGTTACACGTGTAACACGAATGTTGTCAGTATATGAGGTATTGTTTTCTTAGAGTTTTGAATTGGTCCAGCCGGCGTTGATATGTGCCGGTGATGTCTTCAATGGAAGCGCCTTTTTCTATTTTTTTGCGTACCCAGCCGTTTCCGATCAGCTTGTCAAAAGAGCCTGTCGGCAAGAAGGAAAAGTCATTCGGATATAAGTCATGCATGGTTTTCAGAATGGAAAGCCCTGTTTTTGCCGCTTCAAATGTGTTTCTGTTTGTTACGTAGACTTGAACGCCGTGGCACAGCTTGCCCTGGTGCTTGGAGAAGCTGGGGGTAAATGATGCGGCTCTGAAGGCGACGCCCGGAAGCTTGAGACTGTTCAGGCGTTCTTCGAGCTCGGTGCTTTTCATATAAGGCGCGCCGATAAGTTCAAACGGCTTTGTCGTGCCCCTTCCTTCGGATACGTTTGTACCTTCGATTAGTCCTGTCGCCGAATATGCGAATATGCTGTCCGGGGTCGGGATATTAGGCGAAGGGAGGACGAACGGCAGACCGGTATCTTCAATTGTCATCGTCCGCTTCCAGCGCTTCATTTTTACGACGGTGAGGTCGGCGCCAATATGAAACTCTTTATTGAATAAAAGAGCAAGCTCACCGATCGTCATGCCGTGCTTCAGCGGGATCGGATATAGTCCGACAAATGAAGCGTAATCCGGTTCAAGAACCGGGCCGTCCGGATTTCGTCCGCCTTGCGGATTCGGCCGGTCCAATACATAAAAAGGTATGCCTTTTTCTTTGGCAGCTTCCATGGCATAGGCCATTGTATAAATGTAGGTGTAGTATCGTGTTCCGACATCCTGAATATCGAAAATCAGCACATCTGTATCTTTCAGCATGTCAGGCGTCGGTTTCCTCGTTTCCCCGTACAGGCTGTAGACGGGAAGCCCTGTTTTTTCGTCTATATAGGATGTGACTTTGTCTCCGGCCTGAGCATCGCCGCGGACACCGTGCTCCGGTCCGAATAATGCCGTCAAGTGGATGTCTGGTGCCTCATACAGCACGTCAACGCTGCTTTTCAATGAATTATTCACACCGGTCGGGTTGGTGATCAGCCCGACCCTTTTTCCCTTCAGTTCCTGTTTATAATCTTTCAGCAGGCGGTCGATGCCTGTTTGGATGCTTGGTTTTTTGGCGGTATGAAGGTTTCTGTCAGAAGCCGCCGAGACTGCCGTCATAGCACTGATGACGACTAATCCGGCAAGAAGCGCAGCCGTTTGTTTTTTCATGATCTGTCCTCCTGTTTAAAGCGGTTTTCCGGTCTTCAGATTGATACCGAAACCATAAGGATAGAGTGTCGTTCCCGGATGAGTGACGGAAGGAATGTCAGCGGGCAGCCTGCCTTGCGGTTTTGTCTGTCCGAATATCGCTTCAACGCCTGCCGGAATGTTTGGCTGGAGAAATTGTCCGTCTGTAAATCCTTTAAAGCCGTAGACTGCGATAAGGGCTTCAGCTTCTTCAAAGTTCGCAGCGTCATATGGATTACGCAGGCTCATCAGCACAAAGGGTTTTTTGTTCGATTGTGCGGCTTTCATGACGGCCCGCGGAAATGCAGTCGTCCACTTGCCGGGATCTGTGACGGAATCGTCAATGACGCCGTCGTTTACGACAGGATCATTTTTCACGACATATGAGCCTGTAATCACGTAATCAGCGTCAGATATCAGCTTTTTGTGCTCATCATGAAATGTGCGCTCGGCGAAGTTCATTTTACTGATGGTTACCGGTCGGATTTTTTTCTTCTTGATGAGCTGCCGAATGGTTTGTTCCATTGACGCTGTCTGATCTTCATAAGGAGCGGCAATGAGAACGCGGCTGTTCTTTTTCGGTTTGAATGGGAGCGTGCGGTTTTTGTTTTGTAAGACGGTGACGGATCTTTCCGCGATTTGTTTTTCAGCTTTCAGGTGATTTTTGCTGCCGACGGTTTTCTTTGCTTTTGCAATCTTCTTTTTCAGATTTGTCTCTTTCGGTGCGGGATATATCCCTCGTTTTATTTTCAGGGAAATGATGCGTTCCGCTGATTTGTTAATTTGCTGCAGCGGAATATCCCCTTTTTGTACCGCCTTTTTTAAAGCGGAATGAACCCGGGCAAAGCGATTTTCCGTTTGCAGCGATGTCACTTGGGCCGGCATCAGGGCAATATCGACTCCTGCTTTTACTGCCATGACGACCGCCTCTTCCTGGCCGAAATGATCGGCAATGGCTTTCATATTTAATGCATCCGTAACGATGACGCCGTTAAATCCCATTTCCTCACGGAGAAGATGAGTCATCACTTTTTTCGAGAGTGTGGCGGGTACGAGAATGTCTGAACCGTCCAGCTTGCTTTTATAGGTTGTATCGTCAAAAGCGGGAAATTGCACATGGGCTGTCATGATCATATCAGCTCCGGCCTGAATGGCCTTCCGGAACGGATAAAGTTCAATCTGACGCAGCCTTTCTTGATTGTGGGTGACAAGCGGAAGGCCGTAGTGGCTGTCGACATCCGTGTCGCCGTGTCCCGGGAAATGTTTGACGGCGGCAGCGACATCCTGCTTTTGCTGAGCCTTCATTGAGGCAAGGCCGAGTGAAGCTGTCAGATCACGGTCTGAACTGAACGACCTGACGCCGATGACAGGGTTCCCGGGATTATTATTGATATCGAGAACGGGAGCGAAATTCGTATTAATGCCCAGTACTTTCAGTTCTTTGCCGATAATGGCGCCGGTCTGGGACGCGTAAGCTGTTTTTCTCGCGGCTCCGAGCGCCATATTGCCTGGGAAATGAGTACCTTCACCAAGTCTGGTTACGATGCCGCCCTCCTGATCAATACCTAATAATAGCGGAATGTCAGGGCTCGCCTTTTGAAAGGCATTTGTCAGGCGTACTGTTTGCTCAGTGTTTTTTACATTTTCTGCAAATAAGATAACGCCGCCGAACCGGTACTTTTGAATAAGCCCTGCAACTTCGTCATTCATTTGGGTAAGAGCCTCAGGTGATGACTGCCCCTTTTTTTGCCAATTTCGAAAATCAGGCATGAGCATCTGCCCTAATTTTTCATCTAATGTCATACGGGATACTGCTTGTTCCGCCTGTGACGGAATGTCCGGTTTTGTCGATGCATGATGCGTGCCGAAAACAATGAACAACAGTAATACAGCTGAGATGACAAGTTTCATGATGGTGCCCTCCTGCCGTCATAGTTTGGACAAAAGACATGGGTTGTCATTCAATGGCTTCATAAATCGTTTTTATGACGCTGCCGTAGCTTCCGGTGGGGAAAAGATCCCCTTCAAAAACATTCGGGTTTTCACCGGGACTGACGACGGGGGAATGCTTTTTATTGGTCAAAAGTGCGATCCCCAGCTTATAAGCGGGATCAATAATCGTGACGGTGCCGGTCCATCCTGTATGGCCATATGCCTGCCTGCTTGCATAAGGGCCGAACATCCACTCCATATCCGGGCTGCCGTTTTTCCGCCAGCCGAGAGCGAAAGTCGGATCAGAGGATGCCGCCGTTGTGAACAAATCGGCCGTTCTTTTATTGAAGAGAGAAACGTGTTTATAACTGCCTCCGTTCAGCATGACTTGAAGAAGGACGGCCATGTCATCAGCCCTGGAAAACAGCCCGGCGTGACCGGACACCCCTCCCATGGAGTAAAATGCTTTTTCATCGTGAACTTCCCCCTGCAGCGTATACGTCCTGATGTGAGGGAAATGGATGACTCCGTCACGTGTGTTGCCTAAACGTTCAGTAGCTGCGAATGCTTTTTCTTTAAAGCCTTTTTGCAGCGGGTTGAACAGTGTGTGCGTCAGTTTCAGCGGTTTGTACAGTTCTTGTTCCGCATAGGCATCAAGGGTTTTTCCGGTTATGCTTTCAATGATGCAACCGAGAAGCATGTAACCGATATCGCTGTATACGTGTTTTGTTCCCGGTTTGTATTCAAGCGGGATTTGGGTGAGAAAACGGATCGTTTTATCCCGTTCTTGTGAATATAAAGGGCCTGCGGTGTCCGGCTGATAGAAATAAAAGCTTGCCGGCAGACCGGATTGATGCTGGAGCACATCGATGACGCGAATGCGGTCTTTTTCTTGAATCGGATCGCTTTTTCTGTCTTTGAAATCAGGAAGGTAAGCCGAGACTTTTTGATACACATCAAGCTTTCCCTGGCTGACGAGTCGCTGTAATGCAAAATTCGCCGCGTACATTTTTGTATTGGAAGCTAGATCAAACATGGTTGATGTTTTCATTTTTTTCGGACGGGATAAAAGGATGTTCCCGTCATATTTTTTGCTGTAGCCGTATGCTTTCTTTTTGATCACCCGTCCGTCCTTTACGACGACAAGGACGGCTCCGGGGAATCCTGCTGCGATGTCTTTTTCAATCATTTGATCAACCTTTCTGAGCTTTGCTGCGTCGTATAATTTGGATTGGGCTTCGGCTTTGTGCTGCGGCAGGAAAGAGAGGCTGATGACCATTGTGAGTATGGCGGCTGTCAGTGTTTTCATATTCTGATCCCTCCCGGTTTATTCAAATTCAGCAGCCATATCATCCTTAAATCCGAACGCATAAGTGAAGACAAAGCCCGCCGCGTAAGAGATGAAGAGACCGATGATATACAAAACGATTTGAGCCGGCTGTACGAGAAACGAGAGCGGAAGGCCGGAGACACCGATTGAAAAAGTAGCCACCTGAAAATGGGCTTGAAAGGCGCCGCCGATTCCCGCCCCTAAACACGCCGTCAAAAACGGCCGGCCGAGCGGGAGTGTGACGCCGAAGATGAGCGGCTCTCCGATTCCGAGCAGACCGGATGGAAGTCCGCCGCCGATCGCTCTTTTCAATGAGGCTTTTTTTGTTTTCATAAAGATGGCGAAGGCCGCCCCTACTTGACCCGCGCCTCCCATCGCGAGAATCGGAAGAAGCGGGTCATCTCCAATTGATCGGATTAATTCCAAATGTACGGGAGTCAAGCCCTGATGCAGGCCGGTGACGACAAGCGGCAGGAAGGCGGCTCCCAGTACAAACCCTGAGAGCACTCCCCTGACATTCAGCAGCGACAATAAACCGGATGTAATCAGATCAGAAATAAAACCGCCTGCAGGGATAAAAACGACATATGTCACCAGCCCGGTGATAAGTAAAGACAAGGTAGGCGTGACGATAATGTCGATGGATTGATGGACGTACTTTCTGATAAACCGTTCGGTATAAGCGATAAAAACCGCAGCGAAAAGAACACCGATTAATCCTCCCCTGCCAGGGAGCAGATTCTCTCCGAACAAACTGATATTGGCGATCTCAGGGTTAAGGATCAATATGCCCGCAAGGCCGCCCATCGCGGGAGTCCCGCCGAATTCCTTCGCCGTGTTGATGCCGACAAGGACGCCGAGGTAAGTGAATAAGCCTGAACCGATAACCGTTAAAATAAGTGCGATTTGGGATTCTTTCGGGAGCCAGCCGGCCTGAATGACGGCTTTCGTAATACCGGTGATTAAACCTGATGCAATGAGTGCGGGAATAAGGGGAATGAAGATGCTTGATATTTTTCTCAGAAACAGTGTGATGGGTGTGGTGTTTTTTCTGTTGAGATCGGCTTTTTTTCGTGAGGCGGCTTCTTTTAAATCAATGTTTTTTCGGGATGACATAAGTTTTGCGAAAGCGTCGGCGACATGATTGACGACACCCGTGCCAAGGATGATCTGCAGTGTTTCGGCTTCGACGACGCCTATTACCCCGTCCAGCCGTTTCAGCGTTTCAATATCCGTTTTGTCCTGATCTAAAGGTGTAATCCTCAGGCGTGTCATACAGTGGGTAAAGCCTGAGATATTCGATGAACCGCCGCAATTGTCCAGAATATCTTTGGCCAGTGACTGATAAAATGCCTCTTTGCTCATGGAGATCCTCCTTTTTCCGTACGATTTTTCCCGGGGAGCTGTGGCTGAAACGCGTCCTAAAAGCGCCTGCGCCGATCATGAAAACGGCGCGGGCTCGTAAAAGCACATTATTTTTCACCAAAGAACGATCAGCGTTCTTTTTCTTTTGAAAGGTGCTGTTCAATGGCTTTATCAATGAAGCCGTCTGATTCTTTGAGCAGTGCCTTTGCGTGTGTTTCGTCCGAATTCGTCTTCAGCATGACGATTGCCGTTTTGACATGGCTGCCTGCGGCCTCAAGCGTTTCTTTTGCCTTGTCGTACGGAACGCCCGTGATGCTTTGGATAATGCCGATTGCGCGTTCTTTCAATTTTTCGTTGCTGACATGAACGTCCACCATTAAATTTTCGTACACTTTGCCGCTTTTGATCATCACGGCCGTGGAAATCATGTTCAGAATCATTTTATGTGCCGTCGCCGCTTTCATTCGTGTTGACCCTGTAATCACTTCGGGTCCGACGACGACTTCAATGCTGTGATCGGCATAAGTGCTGATCAATGAGTGTTTATTGCATGTGAGCGCGACGGTTTTGGCGCCGATTGTTTTTGCGTATTTCAGCGCACCGGCCGCATACGGCGTGCGCCCGCTTGCCGCGATGGCGATCACGGTGTCTTCTGCGGTAAGCCCGATTGTTTTGAGATCGAGAGCGCCGGTTTCCTCGCTGTCTTCTATACCTTCAGCCGCTTGCAAAAAGGCGTCTGCTCCTCCGGCCATCAGACCGATGACGGTGTCGGGACTTACGCTGTATGTAGGCGGGCATTCAACCGCATCCAGTACACCGAGTCTGCCGCTTGTGCCCGCTCCCGCATAAATCAGCCTGCCGTTTCGCCGTAAGGACTGATGGGCGAATTGAACGGCAATCTGAATATCGGGCAGCACCTGCTGAACGGCTTCAGCCACTTTGAAATCCTCTTGGTTAATGATGCGGAGAATTTCCATCGTGTCTGCTTGATGGATTGAAGCGGTCTGCGGATTTCTGGTTTCTGTGGTCAATCTGTGAATGTTAAGCCGGTCTGTCATGATTGTACCCTCCCAAGTCGTTAATACTTGAAGTATATGGGCTTCTGAATATATGTTTCAAGAAAAATCGGCAGGGATGAGATAAATAATCAAGCGCTTTCACAAAAAATGATGCAGAATGTGCTGTTCGCCGATGGGGCCGATCGTGCGACGACCTTTATCAATAAAACCGGAAGACCGGTACAGGTTCTTTGCACGATGATTGCGATGGTTTACAGCAAGCACGATTTCATCACACCAAGGAAAGTAATTTGCGACAAAAGCGGGGAGCTGCAGCATCGCTTGTTTGGCATAACCTTTTCCCTGATGCGGCGCATGTAAGGACAGCGCACTCAGCAAAATGGCAGACACATTGTTCG
Organism: Bacillus sp. SIMBA_031; assembly: GCF_046535225.1. Classification (NCBI taxonomy): domain Bacteria; kingdom Bacillati; phylum Bacillota; class Bacilli; order Caryophanales; family Bacillaceae; genus Bacillus; species Bacillus sp. SIMBA_031. Next base: position 27,700 of record NZ_JAWRXC010000012.1, on the reverse strand, counting down.
AATACGGGGCAATGGTTTCTTTTGAGGTATGTAAAATGAAAAAACCGACGGGGCGGTCTTCTTTTAAAATGACTGTCGGGTAGCGATCCCGGATGACGAGAGCCTGCGGCAGGACATCTATCGGCAGAGCTGTGAACTTTTTATCTTCTTCACTCAGCACAAACCCGTTCAGCCCGTCTGCATGCTCCGGTTTATAAAAGGACAGGGCTACACCCATGATATCTACTCTCCTTTTTTATAATTGATCCAATTCATCTTCTGATAGAACACGGCAGCCTGCCCGTTTTAAAAGAGCGGAAGTGATGCCGTCTCCGATTATTTTTTTTCCTGAGAAAGTGCCGTCATAGATAAAGCTGCTGCCGCAGGACGGACTGTTTTCTTTAAGGATGACCGTTGCGGCGCCTATTTCTTTTGCGTATGCTAACGTTTTTTCCGCGCCGTCCATATATAAAGCCGTAACGTCTTCGCCTGATGCCGTTACGATTCTTGCTGTTCCGTTCAGCACGTCTTCGCCCGTACCGCCGATGATTTCCGCCGGTTCGCGGGGAGTGGTGAAGCCGCCCAAAAGTTCGGGGCAGACCATAACAGCTTTCTTTTCTTCTACGAGTCTGCGGATTTTTTCCGAAGCGGCGTGAGAGCCGTTATACCTGCATTCGATACCGCCGAGACAAGAGCTGACTAAGATCATCTGTGTCCATTCCCTTCAATATTTTGATACTTTCATCATAAATGAAATAAGAGAGGAGGGATGAGTTTTTCAGTTAAAAAACGGGTAAAAAAGTTTGAAAATAAAAAAAATAATTTTTCTCTTTACAAATGGGGTACAACCTGTATATAATAACTTTTGTCAGCTCGACGCGGACACAACGGCCCGTTGGTCAAGCGGTTAAGACACCGCCCTTTCACGGCGGTAACACGGGTTCGAATCCCGTACGGGTCATATGGAGGATTAGCTCAGCTGGGAGAGCATCTGCCTTACAAGCAGAGGGTCGGCGGTTCGAGCCCGTCATCCTCCACCATATTTGCCGGCCTAGCTCAATTGGTAGAGCAACTGACTTGTAATCAGTAGGTTGGGGGTTCAAGTCCTCTGGCCGGCACTGTTTTCCAAAAAAATACGGAGGGGTAGCGAAGTGGCTAAACGCGGCGGACTGTAAATCCGCTCCCTCAGGGTTCGGCAGTTCGAATCTGCCCCCCTCCACCATTTTTGGGCTATAGCCAAGCGGTAAGGCAACGGACTTTGACTCCGTCATGCGTTGGTTCGAATCCAGCTAGCCCAGTCTCAGACACCTTTTGCATAAAGGTGTCTTTTTTTTATCAGCATTTTGTTTCAATTTATGATTGTTCATCAGATATACTATTTTTAAGCTGCTGTTAAGGCAGTATATTCTGTATTTTCCATCTACACCCTGCCTGAAATTTGGTAAAATAAATGTAATAAAAAAATGAAACCTTTTAAAACAATCAACGTATAGATACAGACCGGTGAAGGGCAGAGGTAAGATAAAACATGGAAAACCTGATTAAAAAAAGAATCAAGCAAGTCAAAAAAGGCGATCAAAATGCGTTTGCAGAAATCGTTGACCTTTATAAAGATAAGATTTACCAGCTTTGCTACCGCATGCTCGGCAATGTTCACGAAGCGGAAGATATTGCGCAGGAAGCTTTTATCAGAGCGTATGTCAATATCGACAGTTTCGATATCAACAGAAAGTTCTCAACGTGGCTTTACAGAATTGCGACCAACCTGACCATTGACCGAATCCGCAAGAAAAAGCCTGATTACTATCTGGACGCAGAAGTAGCGGGAGCAGAAGGGCTGACGATGTATTCGCAGATCGCCGCGGACGGGGTTCTCCCTGAAGACGCCGTATTGTCATTGGAGCTGTCGGACACAATTCAGAAAAAGATTTTAAAGCTGCCTGACAAGTACAGAACGGTTATTGTATTAAAGTATATTGACGAACTCTCTTTAATTGAAATCGGGGAGATTCTGAATATCCCTGTCGGCACCGTCAAGACAAGGATACACAGAGGCAGAGAGGCTCTTAGAAAACAATTGAGGGATCTTTAAGTGGGGTGATGAAATGAGCTGTCCTGAACAGATCGTGCAGCTTATGCATAAGCATCTTGATGGAGATATCCTTCCTGAAGATGAAAACGTATTAAAACAACATTTGCAGTCATGCGGGAATTGCAAACGGCATTTTCATGAAATGGAGAAATCCGTAGCACTCGTCCGAAGCACATCGCATGTCACGGCCCCTGCTGATTTTACTGCCAAAGTTATGGCGAATCTTCCAAAAGAGAAAAAACGCGCTTCTGTAAAACGATGGATCAAAACTCATCCGATGATTGCAGCCGCAGCGGTTTTTGTGATTTTAATGGGCGGCGGTTTTTTCAACAGCTGGCATAATGACCACAATTTCAGTGTGTCCAAACAGCCGAACCTTGTCGTGCAGAATCACACGGTCACCGTCCCTGAAGGCGAGACCGTAAAGGGCGATGTCACAGTAAAAAACGGCAAGCTGTTCATTGAAGGAAAAGTTGACGGCAATGTGACTGTCGTCAACGGAGAAAAATACATGGCCTCAGCCGGACAAGTCACCGGGCAGATTGAAGAGATTAACCAATTGTTTGACTGGGTCTGGTACGAACTGAAATCGGCGGGCCAGGGCGTCGTGAGCGCTTTGGACCCGAATGAAGATGAGTAAAGCGTATAATCGCTTTACTCTTTTTTTGTGCATCGCCGCTCTGGCTCATTTCACTTGAGAAATCAAAATGTGGTATAATGAGCACGCTATATGATGTACATATTGCTCATGCAGCACAATTCATAACAGAAAAACGAAATGACTGAATTCTTGGAGGACGAGGAAATGGCTTTTGAGGACATCCCATTTTTGCAATACCTCGGCAATGCCGTTGATATTCTCCTTGTTTGGTATGTGATATATAAATTAATCATGGTCATACGCGGGACGAAGGCGGTTCAGCTTTTAAAAGGAATCGTCGTCATCGTATTGGTCCGGATGGCCAGTTCATATTTGGGACTCAGCACGCTTCAGTGGCTGATGGACCAAGCGATAACATGGGGATTTTTAGCGATCATCATTATATTCCAGCCTGAGCTGAGACGGGCGCTTGAACAGCTCGGACGGGGCCGGTTCTTTTCCAGGAGCGGAACCCCCGTGGAGGAAGCGCAGCATAAGACAATTGAAGCGATTACAAAATCGATCAGCTACATGGCGAAACGCCGCATCGGCGCACTCATCGCGATTGAGCGCGATACGGGAATGGGCGATTATATTGAGACGGGCATCCCGCTTAATGCGCAGGTCAGCTCGGAGCTTTTGATTAATATCTTCATCCCGAATACACCGCTGCATGATGGAGCGGTCATTATGAAAAATAACGAGATTGCGGCGGCTGCCTGTTATCTGCCGCTTTCTGAAAGCCCGTTTATTTCAAAGGAGCTGGGGACGCGTCACAGAGCGGCTGTCGGCATCAGTGAAGTGACGGACAGCTTAACCATTATTGTATCTGAAGAGACGGGCGCCATCAGTGTGGCCAAAAACGGAGACCTTCACAGAGAATTGACGGAAGAAGCACTGAAAGAAATGCTTGAAGCCGAGTTTAAGAAGAACGCCAGAGATACTTCTTCTAACCGCTGGTACTGGAGGGGCAAGAAAAATGGATAAATTCTTAAACAACCGCTGGGCTGTAAAGATCATTGCATTGCTCTTTGCGCTGCTGCTTTACGTTGCGGTTAACAACAACCAGGCGCCGACTCCGAAAAAGCCGGGGGAATCCTTTTTTCCGACATCAACGACTGACGAGGCTACGCTTACTGATATTCCTGTAAAAGCATACTATGATGAAGCGAACTATGTCGTCACCGGCGTGCCCCAGACCGTAAATGTCACGATTAAAGGCTCGACAAGCGCGGTGAAAAAGGCGAGACAGACGAAGAATTTTGAGATATACGCCGATATGAATAAGCTGAAGACCGGGACTCATAAGGTCGAATTGAAGGCGAAAAACGTATCGGACGGACTGACGGTCTCCATTAACCCGTCAGTCACGACGGTTACGATTCAGGAAAAAACGGCTGAGAGTTTTCCCGTGGAAGTTGAATACTACAATAAAAGCAAAATGAAAAAGGGATATACCCCTCAGCAGCCGATTATCAGCCCGAAAAACGTGCAGATTACAGGTTCGAAAAATGTGATTGATAACATTTCACTTGTCAAAGCATCCGTGAACCTTGAAAATGCAAATGAGACCATTGAAAAGGAAGTGAAAGTGACCGTCTATGACAAAGACGGCAACGCACTTCCTGTTGATGTTGAACCGTCAGTCATTAAAGTGACGGTTCCCGTAGCCAGTCCGAGCAAAAAGCTTCCTTTCAAAATCGAAAGGAAGGGAAGTCTTCCGGACGGGGTGAGCGTTGCGAGCATTGACTCGAATCCGAGTGAGGTGACGGTTTACGGCCCGCAGGATGTGCTGGATTCACTTGAATTTATTGACGGCGTATCTCTTGATTTAGGCAAAATTGATAAAGATACCGATATCCATGCCGATATCCCGCTTCCTAAGGGTGTCACTAAGGTATCACCGGAAAAAATCACGCTTCATGTCAAAGTGGACAGTGAAGACAAAAAGGATTTTGACAATGTCGGAATCAAGACGGTCGGACTGGGAGGCTCACAGCAGATTGAGTTTCTCGATCCTGAATCGCAGGCGATAAATATTACGGCCAAAGGCTCTCCCGCCAACATTAAGGCGCTGAAAAAGTCGGACATTGAACTGTATGCCAATGTCTCGGACCTGGATGACGGAGAGCACTCTGTAAAGCTTGAAGTAAACGGCCCGCAAAACGTCACATGGTCCCTGTCAAAAGACACGGTTAAGATCAAGCTGACTTCTAAGAAAAACACAAGTTCAAATAAAAATAACGGCGGCTCCTCTGATTCCGGCAATAAGAACGGCACAAGCGGAGACGCAGACAAAGACAAGAACAAGAACCGGGAAGACGACACTGACAGCGATCAGAATAAAAGTCAAAACCAGGATCAAAATCAAGATCAGGATGAAGACGGATCAAGCGCTGATTCTTCTTCAACAGAATGAAAAAGGAGCGATACAAAATGGGCAAGTATTTTGGAACAGATGGTGTAAGAGGTGTTGCCAACAGCGAGCTTACGCCAGAGCTGGCCTTTAAAGTTGGGCGTTTTGGCGGTTATGTCCTGACCAAAGATAAGCAGCGCCCGAAAGTGCTGATCGGCCGTGATACACGTATCTCCGGACATATGCTGGAGGGAGCCCTTGTCGCCGGACTTTTATCGATCGGAGCTGAAGTGATGCGCCTCGGCGTTATTTCTACGCCGGGGGTATCCTATTTAACGAAAGCCATGGATGCTGAGGCGGGCGTCATGATCTCCGCTTCTCACAACCCCGTACAGGATAACGGAATTAAATTTTTCGGAGGGGACGGCTTTAAGCTTTCTGATGAGCAGGAGGCCGAGATTGAACGTCTCATGGATGAACCGGAAGATAAGCTGCCGAGACCGACAGGCGCGGACCTTGGGCTTGTGAACGATTATTTTGAAGGCGTTCAAAAGTATCTGCAATTTTTAAAGCAGACGGCGGACGAAGATTTCACAGGCATTCATGTAGCGCTTGACTGCGCCCATGGTGCGACATCTTCCATTGCGACGCACCTTTTTGCCGATCTCGATGCTGACGTGTCTACAATGGGGACGTCTCCGAACGGATTAAACATTAATGATGGCGTCGGTTCTACACACCCGGAAGCGCTGAGTGCTTTCGTCAAAGAAAAAAACGCCGATATCGGCCTTGCGTTTGACGGCGACGGCGACCGCCTCATTGCCGTTGATGAAAAAGGAAACATCGTCGACGGTGATCAGATTATGTACATATGCGCGAAGTATTTGAAATCAGAAGGTCGTCTGAAGGATGATACCGTCGTATCGACCGTGATGAGCAACCTTGGTTTCTACAAAGCGCTTGAAAAAGAAGAAATCAAAAGCGTTCAAACGGCAGTCGGCGACCGCTATGTCGTAGAAGCGATGAAAAAAGACGGCTATAATGTCGGTGGCGAGCAGTCAGGGCACCTTATTTTCCTTGATTACAACACTACCGGCGACGGTCTCTTGTCCGCGATCATGCTTGTGAATACGCTGAAGGCGTCCGGCAAAACCCTTTCAGAACTTGCGGATGAAATGAAAAAATTCCCGCAGCTATTAGTGAATGTGAAAGTGACGGATAAATATAAGGTAGAAGAAAACGCTAAGGTGAAGGCCGTTATTTCTGAAGTGGAAAAAGAAATGAACGGAGACGGCCGGATTTTAGTTCGCCCGTCAGGCACCGAACCGCTCGTCCGCGTGATGGCCGAAGCGAGAACAAAAGAGCTTTGTGACGAATATGTCACAAAAATCGTGGATGTCGTGCGGACAGAAATGGGAGCGGAGTAGCGAAGTTTATAAGCAGAGAGCGAACAAGACAAGTGCGATCAGCATAAAATGATAGTAAACATGATGCCGGGGCGGCAAAAAATAATTGACCGTCCTTGGCACATGCTGTAAAATCAAGCTTGTTCAGCCTTTGTTTTTCACTTGCAGGAAAGGCGGGATTGTTTGCATCTTTTATAATTACAGCGCCCGAACTAAGCGCCCGAAAAACGGCTTAGTTGACGAGGATGGAGGTTATCGAATTTTCGGCGGATGCCTCCCGGCTGATTCATTTAGATCACAGCCGTAAGGATTTCTTCAAACCGGAGGGGCGACTCTCCGAACAAAGAGAAATCACATGATCTTCCAAAAAAACATGTGGGAGGGGACGATTGAAAGTCCCCTTGTAATTTGACTTTCTTCGTCTCCTTTTGCACCTTTAGGAGGAAGAAAATATGTGTGGAATTGTAGGTTATATCGGTCAGCTTGATGCGAAAGAGATTTTGTTAAAAGGATTAGAGAAGCTTGAGTACCGCGGTTATGACTCTGCAGGTATCGCTGTGGCGAATGAGCAGGGCGTGCATGTGTACAAAGAAAAAGGCCGCATCGCCGACCTTCGTGAAGTGGTGGATCACACGGTTGAATCTCAAGCGGGAATCGGCCATACACGCTGGGCGACTCACGGCGAACCAAGCTTCCTGAACGCTCACCCGCATCAAAGCGCACTCGGCCGCTTTACACTTGTTCACAACGGTGTGATCGAGAACTATGTTCAGCTGAAGCGCGAATATCTTGAAAACGTTGAACTGAAAAGCGACACGGACACTGAAGTAGTCGTTCAAATGATCGAGCAATTTGTGGCGGGAGGACTTAGCACAGAAGAAGCGTTCCGCAAAACACTGACTCTGTTAAAAGGCTCTTACGCAATTGCATTATTTGACGGTGAAAACACAGACACCATTTACGTTGCAAAAAACAAAAGCCCTCTGTTAATCGGTCTTGGAGATACGTTTAACGTCGTGGCATCTGACGCGATGGCTATGCTTCAAGTAACGAATGAATACGTTGAGCTTTTGGACAAAGAAATGGTGATCGTGACAAAAGACGAAGCCGTGATTAAAAACCTTGACGGTGAAGTCATGACACGTGCGTCTTATATCGCTGAGCTTGACGCCAGTGATATCGAAAAAGGCACATACCCTCACTACATGTTAAAAGAAACGGATGAGCAGCCGCTTGTTATGCGCAAAATCATCCAAACGTATCAGGACGAAAACGGCAGACTGGCCGTAGCCGGCGATGTCGCTGACGCCGTGGCGGAAGCGGACCGCATTTATATCGTGGCTTGCGGAACGAGCTACCATGCCGGTCTTGTCGGGAAACAATATATTGAAATGTGGGCAAACGTACCGGTTGAAGTGCATGTAGCGAGTGAATTCTCTTACAACATGCCGCTTCTGTCTAAGAAGCCGCTCTTTATCTTCCTTTCTCAAAGCGGAGAAACAGCGGACAGCCGCGCTGTGCTTGTTCAAGTCAAAGCGCTGGGTCACAAAGCGCTGACGATTACAAACGTTCCGGGATCAACGCTTTCCCGTGAAGCGGATTACACATTGCTTCTGCACGCAGGTCCTGAGATCGCTGTTGCATCAACAAAAGCGTATACGGCTCAGATTGCCGTGCTTGCGATCGTTGCGTCTGTTGCAGCAGAACGCAATGGCGTTGATATCGGTTTTGATTTGGTCAAAGAATTAGGTATTGCGGCAAACGCCATGGAAGCCCTCTGCGACCAGAAGGACGAAATGGAAATGATCGCACGTGAGTACCTGACTGTTTCAAGAAACGCTTTCTTCATCGGCCGCGGCCTTGACTACTTCGTGTGTGTCGAAGGCGCCCTGAAGCTGAAAGAGATTTCTTACATCCAGGCGGAAGGCTTCGCCGGCGGCGAGCTGAAGCATGGAACAATCGCTCTGATTGAAGAAGGAACACCGGTCTTTGCACTGGCGACACAAGAACACGTCAACCTGAGCATCCGCGGAAACGTGAAGGAAGTCGCAGCCCGCGGCGCCAACACTTGCATCATCTCGCTGAAAGGCTTAGAAGACGCAGACGACAGATTCATCCTGCCGGAAGTCAATCCTGCGCTTGCTCCGCTGGTTTCTGTTGTGCCATTGCAGCTGATCGCTTACTATGCGGCACTGCACCGCGGCTGTGACGTTGATAAACCGCGCAACCTTGCGAAGAGTGTGACTGTGGAATAATATATTTAACCCCTTTGGTTATTAGCCAGAGGGGTTTTTTAATGTGGAAATTTAGAAATACATACTCTATGCGATTTTAAAGAAATCCCCTTTTATATATTGAAAAGGATTAACACCTGCTTTATAATACGTAATGCATTCCGGTTAAAATCCATAAATGTAATCATTAGTAAATCGTTTTGTGCATGCCTCATCGGAAAGTAATCACCTCCAGCAATTTTCATCATGAATATCCATTATATAAATGTAATCAATCGATTACACATCCACATTATGCTTAAGACTTTAAAATCCCTGTTGTATTTGCCGGCTCCTGATCCATTATGAATTCCTCAACTAGATATAAAAATAACAACATTTTTGCAATAATCCGGTTCAATCCTCAAAAAAGTCCTGACAGCAATGATAGGAGTGGAATGATGTCAAACCTTTTAGAAATCAGAAACATCAGCAAATCTTTTGGTCATAAAGCTGTTTTAAAGGATGTTACATTCAATGTGCCTGCCGGATCAATTGTCGGTTTTATCGGTGATAACGGCGCAGGCAAGTCAACAACATTTAAAACGATATTAGGATTAATCTCTCAGGATAGAGGTAAAGTGAAAATCTTTGGTAAAGAGAATCTGGATAAACATATAAAGTTCAAAGAAGATATTGGGGTCGTATTTGATGCGATGAATCTTCCTGCGCACCTTACGATAAAGCAGCTGAATCATGTATTTAAAAAACTATTCGGTGCTTGGGACCAAGATCATTTTTACCGGTTGGTTCATTCTTTCTCTTTACCTATGGACAAAAAAGTGAATACATTCTCGCGCGGCATGTCAATGAAGTTATCCGTAGCTGTTGCTTTGTCGCATAATGCAAAATTATTACTCCTGGATGAAGCAACGGGAGGGCTTGATCCCTCTTCAAGAGATGATCTGTTAAATGAATTAAAAAGCTTTGTGAGTAAAAGCAACGGCGGTATTTTACTTTCATCGCACATTATGACTGATGTCGAGAAGATAGCCAGCCATATCATTATTATGAAAGATGGCGAAATTTTATTAAATGAAGAGAAAGATAAGGTTCTTGAAAGCTATACGTTTATAGACGTTGATGAAGGCCGATTGGCTGAGCTTGACGAAGATATCGTTCTAGCAAAAAGGAATCATGGATCTTATTGGAGTGTGCTTGTATCGGATCAACAGAAATTGCCGAATGGCGTAACGGCCAACACCATTTCCATAGAAGAAATCAGCGTCTTTTTAACGAGGAGTGAAAACATTGAGAGGTCTGTTACTGACTAACTATTACTTGGTTTATCGGAGTTTCTTTGCATACACGGGGTTGGCCATATTGGTATCAGCAGTCATTTTTCATAGGGCATAATGTGCCGGTTTGTTTTTCTAAATGGTATTTAGGGTCATCTTTCATCAGATTCTTCTTCCAACGATAATAAGATGCTCGTGAAATACCTAAATGAATACAGATATCCTGTATGATCATTGTGCCGCACAATGCTTCTACAAGCTCGACTGGCGTTTCGCTATCAGCGTCCTTTCCAATTCGTTGTACTTTTTTAACACTTCATTCTGTTGTCTCAGATAAAGATTTTCTGTCTGCAGTTTCTCTAATTCGGAAGAATACTTTGGACCTTTTCCATAAGTATATTGCTTTCCGACAGGTTGTTCGAATCGGTGTGTATCCCCAGCTTTATACCACCTGACCCATGTCTGAACCTGCGTCTTATTCTTGATATTCAATTCCTGCATGATCTCCTTCACAGGCACGCCCGCCACTTTCATTTCTACAGCCTTCTGTTTGACTTCAACCGGATAACTCACTCTTATCCCCATAGAAAAAAACACCTCCAAGTTTTATTTGGGATAACAACTATCCGTTTTCAAACTTGAAGGTGTTATTTGTTTGTCTCATATTATGGGGTCAGTCCCTTTTTTATTTTCTCATTTTTCACGTAAAACCTTTTGGCAAAGCAAACAGAACTAATTGTAATAATAAGAAACTTCAAGGTGAGGTATTCATAGCTTGATATCTTATCCGTTAAACTCTGGAAAGAAATATGGAGTATTCGGCATACCAATAATCCTCTAATTAATCGGAGTTACTCTTAAAAAACATTGTATGAGACAATTTGAATATTGTCAAAATAAGTTATAAGAACTAATCAATAAAAGAATTTCATTGAAAAGATAACAAATATTAGGTATATTAGTAATTGTTAGGATTAGAGACGATGAGCTTTTTCTGATGCATACAGAGTCTAATATACTGGTTAATTTGCTTTTAATTGATATTAAATAGTAATTTGAAACATTTTGAAAAAAATGATATCAATCGTCATTTCATTCGGGGGGATAAAACAATGACTTTATTAAGTGCTATTCAAAAAAAAGCAAGTGAAGAAACCAAAGGAATTACGTTTGTTAAAAATAGAAAAAAAGAAAAGCGTGTATCATATAAAGAATTGTTGATGACGAGTTTGAGGATATTAGGTTTTTTACAAAGTAAAGGAGTTACTTATAAGGATGAGATAGTTTTTCAATTAAAAGATAATGAGGACTTCATCAATGTATTCTGGGCGGGAATACTTGGTGGTTTTATTCCAGTACCAGTTAATTCAGGTACCAACGATGAACATAAGTTGAAATTTTTTAAGGTTTGGGAAAAATTAAATAATCCTTATCTGATATGTGATATGGAACAATATGAGAATTTAATGAAATATGCACAGCATGCAGGAATAGATACTGTAAAAATACGCAATAGAGTAATTGATATTCAAGAAGTTTATAATTTCGAGGAAGAGGGCCACATCCACGAGTGTACAGAAGATGATATTGCATTTGTACAGTTTTCTTCGGGTTCAACTGGTGACCCCAAGGGGGTTATATTAAAACACCGCAATATAATGGCAAATATAGATGGCATCATTACCAATGGTGAAATGAGTATGAGTGACAGTTTATTAACTTGGCTGCCTTTAACGCATGACATGGGGATTATTGGCTGTCATTTAGTACCGACATTTTTGAATATTAATCAAGTGCAGATTAATACAAATGATTTCATTAGAAGACCTACTCTATGGCTTGAGAAAGCCACTCAGCATAAATCAACTTTATTATTCTCTCCTAATTTTGGATACAGATATACCTTGAAATATATGAAAAAATTTTCAATGAACTATGATTTATCACATGTTCGGTTAATTATAAATGGTGCTGAACCAATTTCGGCTGACTTATGTGAAGAATTTTTATCTGAAATGAGTCAGTATGGTTTAAAAAAGAGAACGATGCTTCCATCATATGGACTTGCTGAGGCCTGTCTTGGTGTAGCTTCACCTAATCCATCTGAAGGAAAAATAATAGAGTGGGTCATTGATAGAAGAAAAATGAATATTGGTGATACCGTAGCTGTAATGGACAATGAAGAAAGTCGTTTTGCTACAGTTTTTATTGATGTGGGTTCCCCTATTAAACATACAGACGTGAGAATCACAGATAAAGAAAGAAATGTGTTAGGTGATAATACCGTAGGGTTTATTGAAATTCATGGTGCAAATGTTACTAGTGGATATTACAATATGCCGGATAAAACTAAAGAAGTATTAAGTGATGAAGGTTGGTTAAATACAGGTGATTTAGGTTTTATGCATAACGGAAGACTAATTGTTATTGGCAGATACAAAGACGTTATATTCTTAAACGGCCAAAATTTCTATGCGCATGATTTAGAAAGAATTATTCGAGATGTTGCCGGAATACCTTTAACTGAGGCAGAGGTTGCTATTGGCGGGGTCAGAAATTATAAAGAGCAGTCAGAGAAAGTAGTAGCATTTGTTAGATTTAGACAACCAATTGATAAATTCCTTGATGTTGAGCGAAATATAAAAAGAGAGTTAAATATAAAATTGGGAGTCAAGGTAGATCATGTAATTCCAATCAAACAAATTCCGAAGACCACAAGCGGAAAAATACAAAGATTTAATCTTGTTCAAAAGTTTGAAGAAGGTATATTTGATCCTGTAGTTAACGAAATAAAGAAAATAAAGCTCCAGCTTCAACAAAAACATAATGAAGAAATTGGACAGTTGGAGGGAAAATTACTTGACGTTTGTAAAGAGTTTATTCCAGACAGGGAATTTGGTATAAATGACAACTTTTTTGAAATAGGGATTGACTCTCTTACTTTGACTCAGATGTCATCAGAGTTGCAGAAATTATATACTGAAAAGATTACGATTGCTGATTTTTATGCAAATCCTACTATCAAAGAATTGGCTAGATACATAAAATACGGAGATTCATTGTCAGAAAAAAAGGAAAAGTGTATTAACAAGTTGTCTGTTCAAAATGAGGACGTAGCAATTGTTGGGATATCAGTAAGAGTAGCACATGCAACAGGACTAGACGAATACTGGGAATTAATTCGTAATGGATTAGAAGCAGTGAGAGAGTTACCTAATAATAGAAAAAATGACCTTTATGAATATTTAAAGAAAGAAGGACAAGCCACAGAAAACCTTGAATTCCAACAGGCCTCTTATCTAGATGAAATTGATAGCTTTGACTATAAATACTTCAATATACTTCCAGTGGAAGCCGTTTCCATGGCACCGGCTCAACGATTGTTTTTAGAAGAAGCTTCAAAAGCAGTAGAGGATGCGGGTTATTCGGGTGATAAATTGAAAGGGACAAAGACCGGAGTTTACGTAGGTTATATGAGTGATATGGATGGTTTTAAATATCAGCAAATTGTAAAAACATCTGAAGATTTTTCAACTCCAACAGGATATTTGTCATCTAATATTGCTGGGAGAGTCTCTTATTTTATGGATTTAAAAGGACCCAATTTAATGGTCGATTCAGCGTGTTCCTCTTCTTTAGTAGCACTGGATTTAGCCTGTAGGGGATTAAGGGACGGAAGCTGCGAGCAAGCAATCGTTGGCGGAATTAGATTAAAAACAATTCCTGTCGAAGACGGTTTTAAAGCTGGTTTTGAATCAGACGACTATCGAACCAGACCATTCGATAAAAACGGAAATGGAACAGGTGAAGGAGAAGGTGTCGTCGCTATAATGATTAAACCGCTAAGTGCAGCGGAAGCAGCAAAAGATCATATCTATGCTGTCATAAAGGGTACTGCAATTAACAATGATGGAACATCATTAGGATTATCTGCACCAAATCCAGCGGCACAAACAGCTGCTATTTTAGAAGCATTACAAAAGGCAGATGTGGATCCGAGCACTGTGAGTTATATAGAAGCACAGGGGACAGGAACACCTATTGGAGATCCAATAGAAATTCAAGGTTTAACCAATGCTTATGGAAGAAGCAATGGGAAACAATATTGTTCTATTGGTTCGGTTAGAGGAAATATAGGGCATCTATATGAAGCATCGGGACTATCTAGCTTGGTTAAATGCTGTTTAATGATGCAGCATAAAATCATTCCACCGTTAGCTAATTTTAAAGAAGCAAATAAAAATATTCAGTTTGAAAAAACACCATTCTTCCCAACTACTGTTGAAATGAAATGGGAGCCTGTTAAAGGCGTTAGAAGGTGTGGAATCAATAACTTTGGTTTTTCTGGGACAAATTGCCACGTCATCCTAGAAGAGTATTCAGTTAAGAAAGAATTTCATCCAGAAAGTCATACAGAATTGCCTCTCATTTTTACTATATCCGCAAAAAACAAACAAGTATTAAAACAACTTATTGAAAGTTATATCAGATCCCTTGAAAAGAATAAGGATATGAGGATTGAGGATATTTGTTACACCTCAAATGTAGCTCGTGAACATCATGAGATTAGAGCAGCCATCATAACAGATTCAATAAAAGATTTACTTAATAAACTAAAGAGGTTTACGTTTAAGACTGACCTTTCAACCAAAACATTCTATGGAATCCATAAAAGGTTGAAGGAATCTGCAGCATTTAAAAAAATCGGACAGTTAAGTAAGGATCAAGTTAGCCTGCTTAGCAAGAATGGAAATACTTTAATTTCTGAGATTGATAGAAATAACCGACTAATTCAATTGAATAGAATATCACAAATATATACAAGAGGAGCAGACCTTTCTTGGGAGGGCTTTTATAGTTTGTCCTATGTCAACAAAGTCAGTTTACCGTCTTATGAATTTCAGAAGCTGAGATGCTGGCCATCCTTTACATACAATGAGAAGGTTTTAAATTAAACCGTACTTGATGTATAAGATATACGTAAATATCTGCCAGTGTTTTTCCGGTATATAGAATTTAACGGAAATAATCGAATTATAAGGTTTCGAAGCCTAGTATTTAAGGGATAGCCATTGTGTAAAGAGTATTCTCTGTCAAAATCATTTGATTATCCCTTTTGAAAAATCAGATTTGTCACCTCTAGATGGTTAACACAAAGAGGGCAGGGGGCAGAAAATGAAAACTAAAAATTTAAATGAAACTCTGGATGAATTACTTACTATCGTCTCAAAAATAACTAAAATAAATAAGAGTGAAATCGATATAAATCAAAACCTTGTAGAAATGGGCATGGATTCTATTGTATTTACTAAAATAAATTACTCTATCATACAACATTTCAGTGTAGAAATTCCTTTTTCAAAAGTATATGAAGAATTAACCGACCTATATAAAATAGCCGAATACCTTTCGGAGAAAACAAAATATCAGTCGATTTTAAATGAGACAACTCAACCTTTGAAAATAGGGGAAATAGAGGAGTCCACAACTGTTATAAAAGCCGACAAAGAGACTATAATTCAAGAAACATCCAACAGATATAAAGATATCCATGAACTCATCACCAAAGTAAAAGCCAGAACAAAATCAAAAGACATTAAAAGAGAAGCTGATGAAGCATTCCTTTGTGAGATTCCACTTACGAAAGAACAGGAGAGTATTCTCGTACAACATGATTTATCGGAAAAAGCTTTTAACGAATCGATTGCTTTAAGAATTCATGGGAAAATTAATATATCCTTTTTAGAAAAAGCTATTAATAAAGTAGTTGAGAGACATGAATCTCTTCGGACTAAAATCAATAAAGAAGCAAGAATGCAGCAACTTTTAAAGGAACAATTCATACCCTTAAGAGTTGTCAAGGATTCTGGATTATATACGAATCAAATTGTTACGGAGTTTGCAGAACAGCCTTTCAAATTATCTGAGAGTCTATTTAGGGCGCTGCTGGTAGAAGAGGCAGAAAATCAATCTGTTTTCGTACTTGTAATTCACCATATCATTGCGGATGGCTGGTCAATTGGCGTTTTGTTAAATGAAATCACAGAAATATATAACAGTATATCAATTGGTGACATGCCGAAAATGGATGATCCACTTCAATTCAGAGAATTCATCCAAGTAAGGGATGAATGGCTGTGTATGAATGAAGATAAAGGAACGACATTTAGAGAAAAATATCATTCGAAAACCGATAATTTTATGGACCTGAATTTTAATCATGAACCAAAAAGTAAGGAATATGTCGGAGCTAGGCTAGATTTAATTGAAAATAAAGAAACATTTGATCAAGTTAGAAAAATTTCAGCAAAGAACAATATGAGTTTTTTTCATACCATGTTTTCTTCTTTTATAGCACTTATCAGTAAGGTTAGCCAAAGTCAGCATATATCCATTGGTGTTCCTTTTGCAGGTCAAAATATTATAAATATTGATAATCTCATAGGAAACTGTGTAGAGATGATAGGGGTTCATTTAGATGTCGAAGAAACGGATGACCTGGTTAGCCTTTCACAGAAAGTATCTCAATTTTTTAAAGAATTAAACGAATCAAGTTACCTTCATAAACAAAATGCGGAGCAGAGTTACAATGTAGTTTTTAATATGATTAAAAATGTTAATAATAGCTTTAATGAAACAGAGTGCGAGTTTTATCCTATTACAATAAGTGAGAGCAAATATGACTTGTTTTTGACCATTATTGAATTTAATAGTCAAGTGATCTTGCGATTTGATTATAACAAAGAGGTTTTATCTGACAAAACAATCACTAGATGGGCAGGCTATTTTAAGGGAATACTAAAAGCGATAATAGAGGAAGATCTGACTGTTATTTCCGAGATGAATGTAGTCTCAAATGAAGAAGAAGTTAATATATTAAGCCATTTCTCCTCTTTTTCATATGAATACATTAATAGTCTTGCAGGAATAAACTTAAGTCAATATGGACTATCAAATGGAGAAGAAGCTAAAGTATTTATCCTAGATCAGAATATGCAGTTACTGCCTACAGGAATGGTAGGAGAAATTTATATTGGACCGAATACCACAGAAATTTATAATACAAACCTGTTAGGCAAAATAAATGAGGAAGGTCAGTTAACTGTACTTGGAGAAGAAGAAAAACAATTCGTATTAAAGGGCAGAAAAGTAAGTTTATATAAAATTGAAGAACATATAAGAAGAAATTCCAAAATTAAAGATGTTTTATGTGAATATGATCCACAGAAATTAGAGCTGATAGCCTACATTATACTTAATGAGACGATAAA
This sequence comes from Bacillus sp. SIMBA_031, assembly GCF_046535225.1. Classification (NCBI taxonomy): domain Bacteria; kingdom Bacillati; phylum Bacillota; class Bacilli; order Caryophanales; family Bacillaceae; genus Bacillus; species Bacillus sp. SIMBA_031. The sequence continues at coordinate 10,445 of NZ_JAWRXC010000012.1, read as the reverse complement.
TGACGCAAGTGAACTTGTTAAAGGCTTGAGAAAGAGTTTACCAGCGTTTATGATCCCCACTGCTTTTATCAAAGTAAGCAATCTAGAAAACAGAGCAGACAGTGTAATACTAGATTTTTATGAGCAGTTGACTGATACGGAAAAGAAACTAATACCATTATGGAAAGATATATTAGATTTGAGAAATGTTACTACGGAAGACCAATTTTTTGAACTAGGTGGCAATTCTCTTAAAGCAATGAAATTAATAGCAAGTATAGAAAGAGATTTTAATAAAAGTATACAAATTAAAGAACTATTTACAGAGCCCACCATAAAGAATTTAGCCGCAATTATTGACGCTACAGCCGTAAATCCGAGCGAACAGATTGAAATAACAAATCTTAGCTCAAAAGAATTTTACCCATTATCTTCAGTACAAAAAAGAATGTATATGCTTCATAAATTAGACCCAGCAAGTTTAAATTACAATATCTCCACAGCTATAGAAATAGAAGGAAAAGTAAACGTCAGGAAGTTACAGGGTGCTATCCATAACATTATCAAAAGGCATGAAAGCTTACGAACATACTTTGATGAAGTGAATGGAAAGCTAGTTCAAAAAATAGAAGAACCTTTTAAACTAAACGTTCAATACTCACAAAACGAGGATTTCATGAACGAGAAGGAATTTCTTGATAAAGAGGTAAATAATTTTATAAAACCTTTTGATTTGAATGTGTTACCGCTTATGAGAGTCAAGATAGTTAAGCTTGAACAGAATAAGCATGTTTTACTGCTAGATGCTCACCATATTATATTTGACGGGGCAAGCGCAGTGGTATTTTTACATGAATTATTAGCTGATTACAATGAATTGGAAATACCTGCGCCTAAAGTGCAATACAAGGATTATATGCTCTGGAAAAGTCAAGTTGCTACCAAAGCAGAAAAAGACAAAAAGGAAAAATTTTGGCGATCGCTTTATCAGAATAATGTTCCTGTTCTTACTATAGAAACTGATTTTCCTAGGCCTGTAAAGCAAACTTTTAATGGAAATAACATTTCATTCGTTCTGGATGAAAATGTTGGTGATCAAGTTGAAAAATTATGTTTAACCAATAAAGCGACGCCTTACATGTTCTTTTTAGCCGCTTTGAATGTTCTCCTAGCTAAATATTCAAATCAAGAAGATATAGTAATTGGTACTGCTATTGAAGGAAGAAACCATCTCGATATTAATAATTTAATTGGAATGTTTGTAAATACCATTCCACTTAGAAATCAACCTGAACCTCACCATTCCTTCATTGAATTTTTAAGTCTTGTAAAAGAAGGTACTTTAAATGCATTTGAACATTCAGATTATTCTCTTGAAGAGCTGCTTGAATTAGTTGATGTAGATAGAAGTGCAGGTAGAAACCCACTATTTGATGTGCTTTTTACTTTCCAAAATAATCTTATGAAAGAATTTAATTTTAGAGATCTGGACATTAAGAGTTATGAAATAAAAAAAGAAGGCTCTAAGGTTGATTTATTTTTTGAAATTAGCCAAGAAAAACAATTTCAATGCAACATTGAATACAATTCTGACCTTTTTACCAAAGAAACCATCGAAAGGATGGTTGAGCATTTCAAACAAATCGTGGCCAGTATCTGTCGGAATCCAGACGCGAATTTATCTGAAATAGAAATGATTACGGAAGCGGAAAAGCAACTGATGCTGCATGATTTTAAGGTAACAAAGGCGGATTATCCAAAAGAAAAGACTATTGTGGAATTATTTGAGGAACAAGCTGCTAAAAATTCAGATCGCATCGCTGTAAAATTTGAAACAGAAGCATTAACATATAACGAGCTTAATCAAAGAGCTAATCAGCTGGCGCGTGTCTTACGGGAGAAAGGTATAAAGGATGAGTCAATAGTTGGGCTGATGGTAGGTAAGTCGCTTGAATTAGTTGTAGGAATATTGGGGATTTTAAAGGCCGGAGGAGCCTATTTGCCGATTGATCCGAAACTCCCGGAAGATCGTAAAGACTATATGATAAAAGATTCAGGACTGGAATTATTAATTACCTCCAACACGTATAAAAGAACAGAGGTTGAATCAATAATCATTAGTCTTGAAGATCATTCAATATTTAAAGGTCCAAGTGGAAACCTTCCATTAATAAATAAATCGAAGGATTTAGCTTATATCATATATACATCGGGTACCACAGGTCATCCCAAAGGTGTCATGGTCGAACACCGAAATGTAGTTAGCCTTATGATCAATGATCAAATGGAGTTCGATTTTTCAGATAAAGATGTCTGGACGATGTTCCACTCTCCATCTTTTGACTTTTCTGTATGGGAGATGTATGGAGCCTTACTCTATGGAGGAAAGTTGGTCATTGTTTCTGATTTGACAGCAAAAGAAACTGCGAAATACTTATCCTTATTAAAAGGTGAAAAAGTAACAGTATTAAATCAAACACCTACTGCTTTTTACAACTTAATGAAGATAGAGCTTCAGAACTTTTCAAAGGAATTATGTCTAAGTTACATCATTTTTGGTGGAGAAGCTTTAAAGTCGACCACGCTGGATGAATGGCTAAAAAAATACCCTGAGACCAAACTGATCAACATGTATGGAATCACTGAAACGACAGTACATGTGACATTTAAGGAAATAGGGGAAAAGGAAGTGAGAGATGGAGCAAGTAATATAGGGAAACCTATTCCTACCTTAACAACTTTAATTGTTAACAAGAATTTAAATGTTCAGCCAATCGGTATCCCTGGGGAGTTGTGTGTAAGCGGAGCAGGTGTAACCCGTGGGTATCTCAACAGAGAGCAACTGACAAAAGAAAGATTTGTTCAAAATCCATATTCTGATAATGAAAAAATGTATAGATCTGGTGATCTAGTGAAATTACTGCCTAATGGAGAAATTGAATATATGGGTAGGATAGATCATCAGGTGAAAATCAGAGGTTTTAGAATAGAGCTCGGAGAGATTGAAAATCGGTTGGTCAGTCATGAATGTATTAAGGAAGCAGTCCTGATAGCAAAGGAAGATGAACAAAATCAAAAATATCTATGTGCTTATATCGTTTGTCAAAAAGCTTTAGATAAATCCGAATTGAAAAATTACCTTAAGGAGAGCCTTCCGGATTACATGATCCCATCCTACTTTATGGAGATGAATAAAATTCCGTTGACGAATAATGGAAAGGTGAATCGGAATGCATTGCCGGAACCAGATGATTCTGGGCTTATCACAAGTAATTATGAGATTCCTCAAACAGCTATTCAGAAAGAACTAACAACTATTTGGATAAAAGTATTAAAAGTGAACTCGGTTGGAATTCATGATAATTTCTTTAATCTTGGCGGCCATTCTCTGAAAGCAACAGTTGTTATCAGTGAAATTCATAAAGTATTTCATATTGAGGTTCCATTGAAGCAATTCTTTATGAATCCAACAATCTTGGGGTTGAGCAGTTACATTGAAACGACCGCCGAGGATCCCTATGAAACGATTGAGCCTTCTATTGAAAGGGATTTTTATGAAACATCCTCTGTTCAAAAACGCATGTACACCTTTCAGCAAGTTGAGAAAACGAGCACTGCTTATAATATGCCGGGGATTTTAAAACTTGAGGGAGAAGTACATCATGAAAAATTAGAAAATGCTTTTAAACAGCTTGTCCAAAGGCATGAAGGGTTGCGAACTTATTTTGAGACTGTGGACGGAGAAATTGTACAAAAGGTTCAATCTTTTCAGCAATTCTGTTTGGAGCGCGAAAAGATTAGAGAAACGGACATATCTGAAATAGTGAAGACATTTATCCAACCGTTTGAGTTAGATAAAACACCTTTGTTCAGGGTAAAAATTTTGGAAAATAATAATGGTGAATATTTATTTATTGATATGCATCATATCATCTCAGATGGGGTGTCCATGAGCATCTTTATTAAAGAACTGACAAAACTCTACAACGGTGAAATATTAAAACCTTTGAGATTACAGTATAAGGATTTCTCACAATGGCAAAATGCATTTCTTCTATCAGGAGGGCTGGAGAAGCAGGCGCTATATTGGAAGAATCGATTCCAAGGGAATGTTCCCGTACTTCATTTGCCATATGATTATGAGAGGCCATCAAAGCAAAGCTTCATAGGAGAGAAAATCTTTTTCCAATTAGATGAAAAAACCACAGCAGGACTTAAGAATGTGGCAAAAGAACAGGAAGTTACACTGCATATGCTCTTATTGACTGCTTTCAATATACTTTTATCAAAATATAGCGGGCAGGAGGATATTGTCGTAGGAGTACCAGTTGCAGGGAGGACTCATGCAGATCTACAAAATATCATAGGAGTATTTGTTAATACACTTGCAATAAGAAATCTTCCAGTTAAAGAAAAGGTTATAAAAGATTTCATTATGGAAGTAAAAGAAAATTCTATCCAAGCTTATGACAACCAAGGTTATCAGCTTGAAGAATTAATTAGAGCTATTTCACTTAAGCGGGAACAAGGACGAAATCCCTTATTTGATGTGCTGTTTGATATGACGGACGCAGATATTTATTCAGACATTAAATTAAATGACGGAATTTTAAAACCAAAAATATTTGAAAATGGGATTGCAAAGTTTGATCTAATGCTTGTGGGATTAGAGAGAAAGCAAAATATAGAGATGTATTTTGAATACTCTTCACAGTTATTCAAGAAGACAACAATAGATAGAGCTATAAGAGATTTTAAAACAATTATTAATAATATAACCACAAATTTAGAAATTACTTTAAGCCAGATCTCGATTAGAACAGAAGAAGAGAAAGAGTTTCTATTACGAGAGGAAAAAGTTTTAGATGAGTTCAAAGATCAAGATTTCTCATTCACTTTTTAAGGCAAGAAAGATGGCCCTTTAAAGGTAAAAAAAGGAGGGGCAAAAATAATTATTTGTCCCCCTGCTTTATTAATAACCTGTTTAATGTTTAAAGGTATCTTCAAGAATGGAGGATGGGATATGAGCGTTAATAAGCAAGAGGCTTTACTACATAAAGAGGAAGACTCAAGAAGATACTGGGAGAGTTTAGATATAGCAAATGAGAAAAAAGTTGAACTCCCTCATGATTTTTTAAAAATAGAAGACTACAAAAAATCTACTACCTCATTTTCTATAGAAGAAGCTCTGAAACAAAAAATGGTTGTAATGACTAAAGGAAATGATTTTCCGCTATTTTCAGTGTTTTTAGCTGCTTTACATATACAATTGTACAAATATACAGGTAAAACTGAAAGTATATTAGGCATTCCCATATATATAGCAAACATGCAAAAAAATGATATCGAGTTTAATAAAGTCTTACCCTATATAAAAGAGGTGGATAAAAACTCTAATGTAAAGACTTTAATTATGCAGGTAAGAGATAGAATTATAGAAACCTATAAACATAAGGACTTAAATATAGATAACATGTTAAAGGGGTTAGGATTGGCAGAAAATACTTTGGAACTTACTCCTGTTAGTATGGCTTTAAACACCCTTCACTCACCTGATTTCGTGAATTATATATGTGATTCACCTAAAAATGAAATAACAATATATATTATAAAGAAAGATAATACACTTGGTTTTGATCTTATCTATAATGCCAATGTATTTAAGAAATCTACGATCGAAGCATTTGGAAATAGATTTATAATGATACTCCAAGAAATTGTTCATAATGTTGATGTGCAAATAAAAGATGTAGAAATTATTACAGATGAGGAAAAAAATCAAATCTTAAATCAATTTAACGAAAGAGCTATTCCATTTCCAAAAAACAAAACCATACAGGAATTGTTTGAAGAGGAAGCAGCGAAACAACCAGATCAAATTGCAACTGTATGTAAGGATACAAGACTTACCTATAAAGAGCTAAATGAAAAAGCGAATGCACTTGCAAGACTATTAAGAGAAAAAGGTATAAAACCCGAATCTATTGTTGGACTTATAGTAGACAGGTCAGTGGAGATGGTAGTAGGGATGCTGGGTATCCTTAAGGCTGGGGGAGCATACCTGCCAATTGATCCTTCATATCCACCTGATAGAATTGATTATATGCTTAAAAATAGTAAGTCTGAGATAGTAGTCACCCAGCGATCGATAAATGATCATTTAGATTATGACGTAACAAAAATATATTTAGATGAAAATTTCACTTATTCTAAATCACATTTAAATTTGGAGCCTATTAATAATGCAGAAAACTTAGCATATGTAATCTATACTTCTGGTTCTACTGGGAAACCTAAAGGGGTACCTATTCATCACAGAAGTGTAATCAATATTTCATCCTGGTTAGGGCGCATTTGTAAAATAAATGAAAACAAAAATGTTTTACAAAATACCAGCATTTCTTTTGATGCTTCAGTTGTAGAGATTATTTCCCCACTTTTAAGTGGAGGAACACTTTATATAACAACTGAAAATGAGAAATTCAATAGGGAAAAGTTTAGAGAGTTTGTACAGAAAAATCAAATTAACATCATTCAATTAGTACCATCAAGCCTTCAGGAATTTATATTAGATGGGGAAAAATTGGAGAGTGTTAACGTGTTGATGAGTGGAGGCGAAGCCCTTCCGCAATCTATAAAGCAAGAAATTATTACATTGGGGTATGACCTATACAACTGTTATGGGCCGACTGAAACGACAGTAGATTCAATCACAGCAAAATGCGATAACAGCGAATATGTTGTGATTGGAAAGCCGATTGACAATACTCAAGTGTATATTATGAATTTTGACAGTCAACTTCAACCAGTAGGGATACCTGGAGAGTTATGTATAGGTGGAGAAGGAGTCTCTAAAGGGTACTTAAACAGACCCGATTTAACTGTTCAAAAATTTGTCTGTAACCAGTTTAATCCTGGAACTAAACTGTATAAAACTGGTGATATGGCTAAATGGAAAGAAGATGGGACTATTGAGTATTTAGGGAGAATAGACCATCAAGTAAAAATTAGAGGATTTCGAATTGAGCTAGGAGAGATTGAGAACAAGCTCTTGCAATTCAAAGAGATAAAACAGGCTGTCGTGTTATCAGGCGATGATGACAGCATAGGTAAATATCTATGTGCATACATAGCAGGAAATAAAAAGATCGACACCATGCAATTAAGAGATTCATTGAAAAAGAGTTTGCCCCATTATATGGTGCCTTCTTATTTTATTCAACTTGAAAAAATACCCACCACTCCTAATGGGAAGCTCGATAGAAAAGCACTGCCCAAACTAAATTTAGAACATCTTACAAATAATAGATATGAAGCGCCAAATAATAAAAAAGAACAAATGTTATCACAGATATGCTGTGAAGTATTAGGGATTAAGAAAATTGGAATGAATAATGACTTCTTTGAGCTTGGCGGTGACTCCATAAAGGCAATTAGAATCAACTCTAAGTTGCAAAAATTTGGGTATAAATTGGAAGTGAAAGAGATTTTTAATAACAGTAATCTTAAATCTATTGCTTCTAAAATCAAAAAAAACGAAACAATTATTAATCAAGAGCCAGTCACTGGGGATGTTCCATTAACGCCCATCCAACACTTGTTTTTCAAACAAAATATTTCTAATAATCATCATTGGAATCAAGCAGTTATGCTGTTTCGCGAAGATGGATTTCAAGAAGATATTATCAGAATGGTTTTTGAACAAATAGTCATTCATCATGACGCTCTAAGAATGCAATATAAAAGAGATAATAATAAAATTAAACAGTTTAACAGGGGAATAGAGAAAGCAAGTTTAGTTTCTATAAAAACTTATGATTACCTTGCTGTGAACTATTTTGAAGATGAAATAAAGGAAAAATGCAATGAGATTCAAAGCAATATTGATTTAGAAAACGGTCCTCTTGTGAAATTAGCACTATTTAAGACCAGCAAAGGAGATCATCTATTAATTGCCATTCATCACTTAGTGGTAGACGGAGTTTCTTGGAGAATACTTCTTGAAGATTTTTCTGAGGGATATAGTCAAGTAACACGAGGAGAAAATGTAAAGTTCCAAACTAAGTCGAACTCGTTTAAGGAATGGGCGGAATACTTACAAAAGCAAATTAAAACTCCAGAACTTTTAGAGGAGTTTCAATATTGGGATGAAATCGAGAAAATTAAAGTGAAACCCTTGCCTTCAGATTATTCATGCAGTGAAGAGGACAATAAGTTTAAATACTTTAAAGAGGTAACGATTGAATTAAGTGAAGAAGAAACAGAGGACTTATTGAAAAAAGCCAACAGAGCTTACAACACTGAAATAAATGATTTATTAATAACAAGTCTTGGTTTAACAATAAATGAGTGGACTTCAGAAGAGCAAATCATACTTAATCTCGAAGGACATGGAAGAGAGATTTTACAAGGCGATATTGATATTAATAGAACGGTTGGCTGGTTTACCGCTCAGTTCCCATTGTTGATAAGTGAAAAAAACATTAGTATTTCCGACTCGTTAAAGAGAGTAAAAGAAAGTTTAAGGCGTATCCCAAACAAGGGAGTGGGCTATGGTCTTTTAAAATATATGGGTCCAGTGAACAATTGGAATAATCGTGAGCCAGAGATCGGTTTTAACTATTTAGGACAGTTTGATGATTCCATAAAAGAAGAAATAATTGAGATTTCTAAACTATCTACTGGAAATAATATGAGTTTAGAAGGAAAGCGAATAAATCAAATTGATATTAATGGAATGATCACTAAGAAAAAATTAAGCTTTACATTCTTATACAACTCCAAAAGATATCGGGATAGCACCATGTCTAATTTAGCAGTCAGATACAAGAGAAATCTCATAGATGTCATAGAACATTGTAAAAATAAAGGCTCGGTTGAATTTACGCCATCTGATTATTCAGATAAAAGACTAACAATAGAAGAGTTAGATAGCTTAAGAGAGACATATGAAATGCATGGAAATTGTAAAATATCTGACATTTATGCTCTTTCTCCAATGCAGGAGGGAATGCTTTTCCACTCTCTTATGGATCAACGGTCTTCCGCATACTTTGATCAAACTTCATATTTGGCTATAGGACATCTTGATATTGAATTGATGCAGAAGAGTTTTGATGTTTTGGTAAGTAAATATGACATCTTGAGAACAGTTATCGCCAATAAAAATCTCAATAATCCAAGACAAATTGTTATGATGGAAAGGGAATCCAGAATATTCTATAAAGATTTAACAAATATGAACGAGAATGATAGAAGTGCTTTTGTGAAAAAGTTTGAACTAGCGGATAGAAAAAATGTCTTTAATTTAAGTAAAGATTTGCTTATGAGAATATCGATACTAAAGGTAAATAAGGAAAGTTATAAAGTAATATGGAGTACTCACCATATACTGACAGACGGTTGGAGCAAATGGATTTTAATGAGGGACTTCTTTGAAATCTACGCTAACTTAAAGAACGGTAGACATTTAGATTCTAATAACGTCAAACAATATGTTCATTATATTAATTGGCTGCAACAACAAAATAGTGGTAAAGCAAAATTATATTGGGATGAATATTTAAAAGGTTATGATACATCTATGGAGCTCCCGGCAATTACTAAAACGTCTAAAACAAGGTCCAATGAATATTTACCAAAAGAAGTTCAGTTCAAAATAGATAGCAAGTTGATAACAGAAGTAGAGAGAATATCCAAATTAAACAAGACTACTATGAATACTGTAATGCAGGCCATTTGGGGGCTTCTTCTTCAAAAATATAACAACACGAATGATAGTGTATTTGGATCAGTTGTATCAGGAAGAAATCATAGAGTGGACGGTATCGAAGATATGGTCGGATTATTTATTAATTTGATACCTGTCAGGATTAAATGCAGTGAAAGCAGCACTTTTGAAGAAATTTTAAGAGAAACTCAAAGAAATGCATTAGAATCTGAGCAATATGATTACTGTCCTCTGGCAGATGTCCAATCACTTACGGATCTTAAAAATCAATTGATAACTACTAAATTGACATTTCAAAATTTCTATATCGATGAAAAATTAAGGAATTTTGATTTCCTAACTGAATTAGGATACAGCGTTGAATATGTAAGTGGAGTCGAGCAAACGAATTACGATTTTAATGTTAAAGTAGTGCCTTCTGAAGAGTTTAACATAACGTTTTCTTTTAATGGATATGTGTTTGATGAGGAAACTGTAACGAATATAAAAAACCATTTCATTAGAATGATGGAAATCATTTCAGAAGACCCCACAGTCAACATTTCGGAGATTGATATCACGATAGACAATGAACGGCACCAACTCTTAGAAGAGTTTAATGATACACAAGCAGATTATGACAGAGAAAAAACACTACAGGAGCTATTTGAAGACCAAGCGGATAAACGCCCTGATCATATAGCGGTGAAGTTTAGAGATCATTATCTTACGTACCGGGAACTCAATGAGAAGTCGA
>NZ_JAWRXC010000317.1:0-266 GCF_046535225.1 Bacillus sp. SIMBA_031 | reverse complement strand
AGCGTATGCTACTGACTGCACACTTTCTGGAAGGGTATATTGGTTTAATGCTATATCCAATACGGCCTGCAGATAATCAAAGCCTGTAGAAAGCTGAACGAGATCCGAGCCAATAAAATCACCTCCCATGCGACTTCCTATTTCTATAGGGTAAACTTTTCCTTCGTCAGTAATCATAAGCTCTATGTGAGACGCTCCGTTTTCAACCTTTGTAGCATTCAGGATATGATAGCTGACCTCGCGGATCTTATCTTTGATTTCTTCAG
>NZ_JAWRXC010000316.1:0-266 GCF_046535225.1 Bacillus sp. SIMBA_031 | reverse complement strand
CTGAGTACCTCGAACACCGTCTCCGGCCGTTCTCTGCCGGCTTCGCCGTCCCCGTTTTCGCTTTCTTCTCCGCGGGCGTCACCTTATTAGGTTTTGACGGCGGTGCTTTCGACGGCGTCGGGGCCGCACTGCGGGATCCCGTGGCCCTTGGCATTGCCGCGGCCCTGGTAGTGGGCAAGGCCGTGGGTGTTTTTGGCACCACGTTCTTGGTCACCAAAACCACCCGCGCGAGCCTGGATTCCAGCATCGCATGGATAGACCTCTTC
>NZ_JAWRXC010000315.1:0-266 GCF_046535225.1 Bacillus sp. SIMBA_031 | reverse complement strand
GTTGCCAGTGTCGTCTCCCGGCTCACACGCTCGGGAAGACGCTCACGGAGCGAAAGTACCTCCGGAAGATCGTGGCACTTGCTTGCTCCACGACTCCCGAGTCCACGGGAAAGAGTTCTGCGGCCGAAGTTCAGTCTCGAGGGCCTCGGCGAGCGATGAAGGTATGCTCGGAGTAGTCATGGACCAATACTTACCTATGGGTCTGACATTTCTCATGCACGGTCCGCATCGTGCACAGATCGAGCCCTCGCAGGCCGCCTTCTGGA
>NZ_JAWRXC010000051.1:0-399 GCF_046535225.1 Bacillus sp. SIMBA_031 | reverse complement strand
AGCGAATACACCATGAACGATACGACGGCACTCGCGCGGGTGTCCTCGACAACGCTTAAGGCGATCAACCAGCAGTCGGCGAAGATGAACGTCACCATCATCTACCTGAACCAGATCCGCACGAAGCCGGGCGTGGTCTATGGTGACCCGACGACGACGCCGGGTGGCGGCGCCTTCGAGTTCTATGCCACCGCGCGCCTCGCGCTCGGCAAGAAGTTCATTCGCGCGAAGGTCGACGGTAAGGACGAGATCGTCGGACAGCTGATGGGCATCGAGACGAAGAAGAACAAGCTCTCGCGGCCGCGTCAGGAAGTCGACCTGCGCCTGGCGTTCGAGGACGACGGCATGACGAAGGTGAACCTGACGCTCTCGCTGCTCGACCACGCGGTCGCCATCGGC
>NZ_JAWRXC010000314.1:0-267 GCF_046535225.1 Bacillus sp. SIMBA_031 | reverse complement strand
AGCCAGATGAGGAGCTTGCCTGCTTCGGTGATGTCCTGTTTCGCTGCGTGGGTAACGGTCTCGAGATTCACGACCGGGTCTGTTGCTTTGTCCCGGATGCGTTTGAGGTGGTGCCATGCCGCGTAGCGTTCGATCACCTGGCTCGTGCCGTCGTCGGGGAGGTTGCTGATCCTTGTGGCCAGCCAATGTTCGAAGCGGGTGAGATTTTCATTGCCGCGCCCTGGCATCATGCGGTGGTGGACCATCAGGGCGCGCAGGTGTTCGGCG
>NZ_JAWRXC010000313.1:0-267 GCF_046535225.1 Bacillus sp. SIMBA_031 | reverse complement strand
AAAGTAGTCGCCCACATGCTGTGACACAAGTTACTGGGTCTCGCCCTAATAATTACCAGTATGATGCCGCTGGTAATATGGTTAAAGATAACGACCGTGAGCTGGTATATAACTCATTCCATAAACCGACCTATATCAAAAAAGGCAACTACTGGGTAGAATTTGCCTACTCAGGTACAGGTAAACGTTATAAACGTTCAGAGTTTGGTGGCGAAAAAGGTAGTTTAATTCCGATACTCAATGGTGACATCACCGTATTTATACCTC
>NZ_JAWRXC010000312.1:0-267 GCF_046535225.1 Bacillus sp. SIMBA_031 | reverse complement strand
ATTTTTTTATAAAATGTATCGGTTCTTTACCTGCATAATGTAGCCAACCTATATCAAGTTGCAGTGGCAATTCATTAGGTGTATTGCTGGCTAATGCATCCCAATAAGTTTCATTATTAAATTGTTCAAACTCTTTGTTGTGATTATGAAAACCAATATACATATCATATTTTTGTGCAATCTCGTTAAGTTCTTTTAGTTGTTTTGCTAATGGCATTATACCTGTAGGATCCCATGCTCGCTCATCCCACGGCACGAACAAATTAG
>NZ_JAWRXC010000311.1:0-267 GCF_046535225.1 Bacillus sp. SIMBA_031 | reverse complement strand
CTAACTGTTTTAACCCTTCCCCGTGTAAAGAGAGAGATTAAAAGCACGCTGCGCGCAATACGCGCGTAACGCGCTGTATGTGCCCTATGTGCGCGCCTTCGTGTGAGCGGTGGGACGGTGGGACAGCCCGCGAATAGCGCGGGCTTGAGCGTGGACCACCTGCAAAAAACGTGGTAGTCCAGTGGCTGGACGGTGGGACCATGCTAGGCGAATCAAGCCGCTCGCCCCATGAGCAAGCCTGCGATGCAGACGTGCGCTTCATGCAAG
>NZ_JAWRXC010000310.1:0-267 GCF_046535225.1 Bacillus sp. SIMBA_031 | reverse complement strand
ATAATATTTTGCAGCAGGTAAGGGCAGGGTACTTGGCAACTCAGTTAAAAAGCTCTCTAGCTGGTTTAACAATAACAACTTATCTGCAATGACTAGAAAGTTACTAGGAATTTTACTTTCATCGAGTATATCTAGCGGGCCACCTTGCGCCGTTGTTTGCGTGCTTAACGCGAGATGTTGTGCCAGTGCATTTTCAAGACCCGTGCTTTTGAGTATTTCTATAATCGCATCATGGCGCTGATTAATCTGCGCAGCCAATAACGTGAA
>NZ_JAWRXC010000309.1:0-267 GCF_046535225.1 Bacillus sp. SIMBA_031 | reverse complement strand
GATACTGACCTCTTCCTCTTGTATCTTGAAAGACTCTCCTGCGCGCAAAGACTTGCGCGCGCTGGATCCCTGTGACAAGCACAGGGATGAGGGAGGCGAGGTTGGCGGCTCGCCAGAGCGACCATTCAATCGTCCCCACAAAGCACTCAAAGACGAGCCCGGCGCGGCATCAGGACGGCAGTATGACTATCAACCTTGAAGGCAAGATCGCACTCGTAACAGGCGCTTCGCGCGGCATCGGCTACTTCACCGCGCTCGAACTCGCCA
>NZ_JAWRXC010000050.1:0-401 GCF_046535225.1 Bacillus sp. SIMBA_031 | reverse complement strand
GGGCGGTCGCCGTACTGATTCTTTGGGCCCTGCCCGGTCCGTTGCTGGGTTTTCTCCGATACTTGGAAACTGGTCGTCAACACGAGTACCACCATGGTGATTTTCCTAATGGTTTTCATCATCCAGAGCACTGCAAACGGGGATACGGTGGCGATGCATGTGAAGCTGGACTCCACCATGCTTGAGCGGAAGGTCAGTAACGCCAAATTCTACGATTCGGAGAATGAGGGTGTGAAGGAACTTGAGAAGCAGCGTAAGCGCATCGAGGATGAAGATCAGCACGATAATGAGTAGGTGAGTCAGTGCCGGGATGGGTAGCCATCGACTCGGGGGCAGACAGACGGCAGCGTAAGCCTCCAGAGGTCGCAGGCCACGCAGTCCGGACGCGCGGATGAAAAGAC
>NZ_JAWRXC010000308.1:0-267 GCF_046535225.1 Bacillus sp. SIMBA_031 | reverse complement strand
AGTGGAGCATTCGCAAGTTTGACAGGAGATTTACTAAAGGCTCCCAGCGATGGGTTTTTCGATTTTAACCCTCTAAGAAGTGATACAGGGATCATAATAACAGGGGCTATTTCTGGTGGAGTTGGTTCTGTATTAGCAGGAGGTAATTTCTGGCAAGGGGCTATGAATGGATTTTTTGTTTCAACTTTTAATCATGTGATGCATAGAATTGATACCCAAGTAGACTATGCTGATGCTGATAGTAGTTCTGGAGGAGCGACTAATGAT
>NZ_JAWRXC010000307.1:0-267 GCF_046535225.1 Bacillus sp. SIMBA_031 | reverse complement strand
CGACGAACGAGGCCTCATTGGACGCCACCAGCCATGCAAAGTCGTCGGCAGGATCACCAATCCGGAGGTCTGTCCACCCCGTCAGGGCAGTTACGGAGTCATCCTGCACCATGAGGTTGTCTTCATGGAGGTCGCCGTGGACCACGGATGTATTGAACCGCCAAAGGGCAACGTCCTCGAGGGCATGTTCCCAACGGCGGAGGAGAGTGGCTGGAATTTTTCCGGTCGTTGCTGCCTGGTCCAGCTCATTGAGCTTGCGCTGCCGGA
>NZ_JAWRXC010000306.1:0-267 GCF_046535225.1 Bacillus sp. SIMBA_031 | reverse complement strand
GGGGCCTTCGGGCCTTGGTAGCGCAGCTAACGCGTGAAGTTGACCGCCTGGGGAGTACGGTCGCAAGATTAAAACTCAAAGGAATTGACGGGGACCCGCACAAGCGGTGGATGATGTGGATTAATTCGATGCAACGCGAAAAACCTTACCTACCCTTGACATGTACGGAATTCCGCTGAGAGGTGGAAGTGCCCGAAAGGGAGCCGTAACACAGGTGCTGCATGGCTGTCGTCAGCTCGTGTCGTGAGATGTTGGGTTAAGTCCCGC
>NZ_JAWRXC010000305.1:0-267 GCF_046535225.1 Bacillus sp. SIMBA_031 | reverse complement strand
CGCCTCATTTGCGCTACTACCACACACACCAGGCACTTATACATTGCCTGAAATTACCCTGCCTTGGTATAACACCAAAATGAACCGAATTAGTTACGCAACTTTACCAGAACGCACAATTACGGTAACACCAAGTACCACAGCGCCAGCAAACTCACTAAATACACCCGTTGAAAGTACTTTAAACAACACGGATGCAGAGCCAACGCAGCAAGCGCTCAGCGTGCAACGCCACACTAGTACGCCTCTATGGCTTATTATTGTAGC
>NZ_JAWRXC010000304.1:0-268 GCF_046535225.1 Bacillus sp. SIMBA_031 | reverse complement strand
AGCACGCGGTGTAGCCCGCGGTCGGCAAAACGGCTCTGAACCACTTCCCATGCCTCAGCGCCGGACCCGGGATCGGGAATGCTTGCTTCGGATCCCAGGAACAGCGAGGCCTCATGCGCGTTGACCAGCAACACGTCGGTCAGCTCGGCCAAAACCTGCGGCACCTCAGCGTACGGCGAGAGGTTGAGCAGGACGGTGGCTCCGGCGTCGTGCCCTGCTTGGGCGGCGGCGGTCACGGTATCGATCCCCACCTCCAAGCAGAGGCACA
>NZ_JAWRXC010000049.1:0-402 GCF_046535225.1 Bacillus sp. SIMBA_031 | reverse complement strand
CAGCAACCTGGTCACCAGCACCGCTCCGGACGCGCCATAGCCGTGGCCCAAGGCTAAAGCGCCGCCTTCCACGTTGGCGCGCGCCGGATCAATGCCGAGGTGTTGCAGGCAGGCAATCGTCTGGGAGGCGAACGCTTCGTTGAATTCCCACAGCCCCACATCCCCGGCAGAAACTTGACGGGTAGCCAGAAGCCGTTCGGCAGCATGTGCAGCGCCTATTCCCAACAGTTTCGGGTCCACGCCCTTGGTATCGCAACCGAGCACCATCATTCCCTCCGCCGCCCCAAGCTCGCGCGCCCGCTTGAGGGAGGTGATGACGACGGCGGCCGCGGCGTCCGCGTCGAAGCATGAGTTCCCTGCGGTGACCGTTCCGCCGCTGACAAACGACGGCGGAAATCGCAC
>NZ_JAWRXC010000303.1:0-268 GCF_046535225.1 Bacillus sp. SIMBA_031 | reverse complement strand
CTGGAGATCCGGACCCCAGAGACATTCTCGATAATGTGGCCTCTGCGCAACATCATCCAACTCGCGTGCTGCGCCCGGCAGTTCGTTCGGGATGGCTGGAAAACGGGCCAGGGAGTGGATCAGGACGTGGTTCCGAGACCTTCGTAGAGGTGTCTTGGGAACGGGCCATAGAGCTAGTCAGTTCGGAGCTCAAACGGGTCTACGCGGAATACGGTCCCATGGCTGTATACGGCTGCTCGTACGGATGGGCCAGCGCCGGCCGCTTCCA
>NZ_JAWRXC010000302.1:0-268 GCF_046535225.1 Bacillus sp. SIMBA_031 | reverse complement strand
AATTTTTAACGTGCTCGCCAATTTTTGTTACACGACCAAGAATTTCGTGTCCGGGAACAATGGGATAGGTTGTGCCTCCCCAATCATTATGTATGCTGTGCAGGTCTGAATGGCAAATACCGCAATACAATATTTCCAATTCCACATCGTGAGCCAGTACCGCCCTGCGGTTAATGTCCATCTCCTGTAATGGCTGTGTAGCCGATACAGTACCGTATGCTTTTATACTATGTGTGTTCATCTTTAATCAAGTTTAATCAAAAGAAAC
>NZ_JAWRXC010000301.1:0-268 GCF_046535225.1 Bacillus sp. SIMBA_031 | reverse complement strand
AGAGGACCAATTTGACGGACGGGCTAAACCCTCCGGGATCGAAGTGCACTCCATCGACTGGGTACCCGAATCCGAGCGACGGGGGAAGGTTTTGCACCTGGGCGCGATTTGGTTCGTCGCAAACATCAATTTGACCTCGATGGCCACTGGGATTGCGGCGCTAAGCATCGGCGCGGGCCTTATATGGACGGTGATCGCGACTGTGTTGGGGTCGCTGTTCGGGACGTTCTTCATGGCGTTCCACTCCGCTCAGGGGCCCCAGCTGGGG
>NZ_JAWRXC010000048.1:0-404 GCF_046535225.1 Bacillus sp. SIMBA_031 | reverse complement strand
CCGATACGTGATCGTGGACGAGGCACACAGCTACCGAGGAGTTTTCGGCTCCCACGTAGCCAACTTGATGAGGCGGCTCCGCCGGATTTGTGCGTACTACGGGGCTGGCTCGTCCTTCCCTGAGCCCGTATTCATCGCAGCCTCGGCTACGGCCTCCGAGCCCGGTGTTTCCTTCGGCCGCTTGATCGGCGCACCGGTCCGGGAAGTATCGGAGGACTGCTCGCCGCACGGGTCCACCACCGTAGCTTTCTGGGAGCCCGCGCTTACGGAGGTCAAAGGCGAGAATGACGCCAAGCAACGCAGGACGGCAGTGGCAGAAACCGCAGACATCCTTGCCAACCTCGTTTCCTCCCGGGTGAGGACCATTGCGTTCATCAAGTCCAGGCGGGGTGCAGAATCGATAG
>NZ_JAWRXC010000300.1:0-268 GCF_046535225.1 Bacillus sp. SIMBA_031 | reverse complement strand
GAGGAAAAGGGACTCATCAATCCCAAGCGGACTCCTGCCGGGTACCGGCAGTACGCGGACAGCGACGTCGAACGGCTGCGGTTTGTCCTCGGGCTGCAACGGGACCAGTATCTCCCGTTGAAAGTCATCAAGGACTACCTCGATGCCATTGACCGTGGCGAGCGTCCTGAAAACCTGCCCCCCGGGGTCACTGTATCCCCTAGGGTGGTTTCCGCGGAGATGGCCGCCGAGATCCAAGGCCGTGCGCGTGCGTTGACGGAAGAACAGC
>NZ_JAWRXC010000011.1:0-55159 GCF_046535225.1 Bacillus sp. SIMBA_031 | reverse complement strand
ACACGGAAGTTAAGCTCTTCAGCGCCGATGGTAGTCGGGGGTTTCCCCCTGTGAGAGTAGGACGCCGCCAAGCTATCATTACGGTAAAGGCAGCTCATGATGAGCTGCCTTTTTTGTGTTTGAATAAAAACAAAACAAACACCGAAATACGGAAACACCCATATACTAATTGCAAACTTCAAAAAGGTCCAAATTGTGTATACAATCAACAGCTTAAGGGAAGGCTATTCATACGGAGGTGGGCAAAATGAATGAAACGTCCAGCCATGAAGAAACATGTATTGTGTGTGAAACCAAAAAAAGCAGGGGAATCCATATTTATACGAAATTTATATGTTTAGAGTGTGAGAAGAAAGTAGTTTCCACTCCGACCTCTGATCCAAATTATGAATTTTTCGTTCGTAAACTGAAAAGCCTTCATACACCGACGTTATATTCTTAACCCTGAAAAGGGTCTTTTTTTTGCCTGAAATCAGAGGAGTTTTTACACTTTTTATAAAAGAACTGATACGATAAGAAGAGGAACTTGTTTAGACATGGAATGTAATAGATAATACTGATAAAAGTGAATAAATAGGAGTCGATCAAGTATGAAACCGTTTATTCAATATATGAAATGGACGCTTTGCGGCAGCACAGTTTTTGTATTAGCGGGGATAACCTTCTTTACGATAGGGCATCAGCCTTTTCTGTATTCGCTTTTATACGGGGCGGCCGGCGGAGCCGCTGTCAGTGCGGCCGGCCTGTGGAATGCGAAGCGTCTCTTTTTAAAAAAACACCGGCTGACAAGAAAAGAATATGTTTATATCAAGGAAAATCTTGAGGAAGCAAAGGGTAAAATCATCCGATTACGCAGGGCGCTTTTTCGCTCTAAAAGTATACAAATGCTGAAGCAGAATGCAGAGATACTGCGGATAACCCGACGAATATATCTGCTCACAAAGCAAGAGCCGAAGCGTTTTTATCAGGCAGAGCGTTTCTATTATCAAACGCTTGATTCTGTTGTGGAACTGACGGAAAAGTATGCTCTGCTCTCATCACAGCCGCGAAAAAATAAAGATTTATCAATGTCCTTGAGTGATACGAGGGTGACTCTAGCAGAGCTTTCCAGAAGGCTGGAAGAGGATCTTCATGAACTGATGAAGGAGGACATCGACGACCTGCACTTTGAATTAGATGTGGCAAAGCATTCACTGAGAAAATAAGAAAGGAAGAAGGAAATGGCCAAAGACCGCTCCGACGACAGCATGGGCGCCCAAAATGACCAGACCCCTCTAAAGCTTGCAGATACGCTGCCGGAAGAAAAAAGAGAAGCGGCACTTCAGCTCGCTGAAAAACTGGACCCTAAGAACATGCAAAGCATTGTTCTGTTTGGTTCACAGGCGCAGGCGAATCTTCTGGAATTTTCCCACACGATGATAGAGCACGTGCAAAGAAAAGATGCAGGAGAGATGGGACAGATACTGGCTGATTTGATGCTGAAGCTTGACCAGGTCAACCCCGATGATCTGCAGATGAAGAACAAAGGGTTTTTCGCCCGGCTGTTTAAAAGGGTGTCCGGTTCTGTACAGGAAGTGCTTTCGAAATATCAAAAGACAAGTGTGCAGATTGACCGTATCAGCAGAAGGCTGGAACATTCTAAAAATGTGCTGTTGAGTGACAATAAATTGTTAGATCAGCTGTACGCCCAAAATAAACAATACTTTTCTGATTTAACTATGTATATAGCAGCGGGGGAATTAAAATTAGATGAGCTGAAAACAAAGCTGATACCCGAAGCGGCAAGAAAAGCCGAATTACAAGAACACAATCAAATGGCCGCGCAGGAAGTGAATGATCTTCGCCAGTTTGCCGACCGTCTGGATAAGAGGGTGCATGATCTGCTGCTGAGCAGGCAGATTACGCTTCAGAGTGCGCCGCAAATCCGCCTGATTCAAAACACGAATCAGGCACTGGCAGAGAAAATTCAGTCCTCCATTGTTACGGCTATTCCTTTATGGAAGAATCAAGTCGCCATCGCACTGACGCTTATGAGGCAGCGGAGTGCGGCAGATGTGCAGCAGAAGGCGGCGGATACGACAAATCAATTGCTGCTGAAAAACGCCGAACTTCTGAAAACAAGTACAGTCGAGACCGCCAAAGCCAATGAGCGCGGACTTGTTGAGGCAGAAACCCTCAAAAAAGTGCAGGAAAGCTTAGTCAGCACACTTGAAGAAATCATGTCTATTCAAGAAGAAGGCAGGATGAAACGCAGGCGTGCCGAGGAGGAGCTTGTTATCATGGAAGGCGATTTAAAAAAGAAGCTGCTTGATATGAGGTCCGGCCGGGATAACGGCTAGATGGCAAAAGTCTTAGCTTTAAGTTGGCTCGCAGTCACGATATAATAAGAAAGACAGGCAAAGGATTTGTTTAAAAATGGACACACCTTTATATACAGCGCTGATGAAGCATGCGCACCGAAATACGTATTCTTTTCATGTTCCGGGACATCACAATGGAGATGTCTTTTTTGATGAAGCCAAATCTGTATATCAATCTCTTTTATCTATTGATATGACTGAGATCACGGGTCTTGATGACTTGCATCACCCGACGGGGGTCATTAAGGAAGCGCAGGATTTGGTGAGCAGATTTTACGGCTCTCAGGAAAGTTTCTTTCTCGTCAATGGAACGACCGCCGGCAATCTGGCGATGATTTTAGCTGTTTGTGAACCGGGGGAACCCATTCTGATCCAGCGTAATTGTCACAAGTCTGTTTTCCATGCGGCGGCATTGGCCGGAGCCAAGCCGGTTTATTTGGCGCCGGAAATCGATGAAAACATGCATGTGCCGGCACATGTATCCCTTTCAGTCATCGAAAAAGCGCTGGCGTCATACCCGAACGCGAAAGGACTTGTTCTGACCAATCCGACTTACTACGGGCATGCCGCCGATTTGACTGCGGCAGTTAAAAAAGCCCATTCATACGGCGTTCCTGTACTGGTAGATGAGGCTCATGGGGCTCACTTTGTGTTAGGGCAGCCTTTCCCGCCTTCATCATTGGCTATGGGGGCGGATGCCGTTGTTCAATCGGCTCATAAAACGCTTCCGGCTATGACGATGGGGTCTTACTTTCATTTGAACAGCACCAGAATTGACAGAGATCGATTAACTTATTATGTAAGCAGTTTGCAAAGCAGCAGCCCGTCATACCCGATTATGGCATCTTTAGATACGGCGCGCGCTTATGTGCAGGATATTGCTGAAAAAGGGACACTTCCCGTTCATATGGAGCACATTGAGAAAATCAAACGAAGATTCGCATCAATTTCTTCTATTGAAATAATCGAGCCTTCCGGATATGGGCTGCGGGCGGACCCGTTAAAATTAATTCTTCGGTCAAAGCTCGGACATTCCGGCTATTCATTACAACGCATTTTGGAGAGTGAAGACATTGTTGCCGAGCTGGCTGACGAGTACCAAGTATTGCTCGTACTGCCGATAGGCGGCCGGCGGATGATAGAACAGGCAACCGTAAGAAACATACAGCAGAAACTGGAGAATACACCGCCCGATAAATTGCCGGATGCCGTGAGATGGACATTTCCGTCCATATCGACACTTGAATACCCGCAAAATGAGATGCGGAAGTTTAAAAAAGAGCTTACAGATATAGATAAGGCTGCCGGGCGCTTGCATGCGGGCAACATTATTCCTTATCCGCCGGGAATTCCGCTGGTCATGGACGGAGAACGGATAACAGAAGAGATCGTACAAAAGCTTTCCCGTTTAATCGGCATGGACGCGCATATTCAAGGCTTGTTAAACGGGGAACAATTACTTGTCTATATAGAAGAGGAGAAATCATGAGCGGTTTATTTATAACATTTGAAGGTCCTGAAGGTGCAGGGAAAACGACTGTGCTTCAGGAAATGAAAGAGATTCTGTCGGCAGAGGGGCTCCCGGTGACAGCGACAAGAGAACCGGGCGGCATCGACATTGCGGAACAGATCAGAGAAGTGATCTTAAATAAAAACAATACACTGATGGATGCAAAAACGGAGGCGCTGCTTTACGCTGCGGCGAGAAGACAGCATTTAGCCGAAAAGGTGCAGCCTGCATTGAAAGAAGGCCGCATTGTGCTGTGCGATCGTTTCATCGACAGTTCGCTGGCTTATCAAGGCTATGCGAGAGGGCTCGGCATTGATGAAGTCCTTTCTATCAACCAGTTTGCAATCGGCGATACGATGCCTGATGTCACCATCTATTTTTCTATTGAGCCGGAAGAAGGGTTGAAACGGATTACGTCGAATGATTCAAGAGAGAAGAATCGTCTCGATCTTGAGGCCCTGCACTTTCACACAAAAGTACGGGAAGGATACCAAAAGGTCATGCAGCGTTTTCCCGAGAGATTTCATACAATCGACGCTTCGAAAAAGAAGGAACTCGTCATTCAGGACGCACTTCAAGTGATAAATGAAGCATTGAAAAAAATTCAGTTGTGACCTGTTTCTCATAAGTTGCTATAATGAATGTAACGACAATGTTCTTTCCAACCTAAAGGGGGCCTAGAGAATGAAACTAATAGTGGCAGTGGTGCAGGATCAGGACAGCAACAGGCTTTTGAAAGTATTAACCGACCACAACTTCAGGGTGACGAAGCTTGCGACAACAGGCGGATTCCTTAAATCAGGCAATACGACGTTTATGATCGGGGTGGAAGATATCCGTGTCGATAAAGCGCTCAGCCTTATTAAAGAGAATGGCTGTAAACGTGATCAGATGATTGCCCCGGTATCCCCGATGGGCGGGAATGCGGATTCCTACGTTCCATATCCCGTCGAAGTGGAAGTCGGCGGAGCGACGGTCTTTGTCCTCCCGGTCGATGAATTTCATCAATTTTAAGGATTTGACGACGTGAAAATAAATTCTGACTTACGTACATTTATTGAGAAAAAGCAGCAGCCTGCTTATAAAGCGGCAGAGCTTTCCGGAACATTTAAAAGTTCAATGGACAGCCAAAGCAGCAAGCTGAAATTTGATCAGCTGAGCAGGTTCTTAACGGATATAGAAACGTTCGGGAAAAGGCTGACGAAGTCGAGAAACTTCAAAGACTTAGCGAAATTCAAAGGATTGGTAAAACGTTTTGTAAAAGAGGCCGTAGACAGCGGATTATCGCATGAGACGGAGAAAAGCTTTGACCTGTACGGCAGCAGCCGGACTCTGGGGCTTGTGAAAGAAATAGATGAAAAACTGCTCCAGCTGACAGAAGAAATGTTAGATCAGGAAAAACCGGCAATTGATTTGCTGGATCGAATCGGAGAAATAAAAGGTTTATTGATTAACCTTTACACATAGAGAGTGATACAATGGCAATATCATGGAAGGAAATGACCGGGCAGCAGCCCAGAGTAATGCGGCTTTTGCATAACAGTATTGAAAAGAAAAGGCTTTCTCACGCCTATCTGTTTGAAGGCAAAAAAGGTACGGGCAAATTGGATGCCGCACTGCTTCTCGCAAAAAGCTTTTTTTGCCTTGAAGGCGGGACTGAGCCTTGCGGGAAATGCCGGAACTGTAAGCGTATTGAATCCGGAAACCATCCCGACCTGCATGTGGTTCAGCCCGACGGATTATCCATTAAAAAGGCTCAGATCCAATCGCTTCAGGAGGAGTTTTCCAAAACAGGACTGGAATCGCATAAAAAGCTGTACATTATATCCCATGCGGATCAAATGACGACAAATGCGGCAAACAGTCTGCTGAAATTTTTAGAGGAGCCGAGTCAAGACACCATCGCAATTCTGATTACTGAGCAGCTCCACCGAATACTGGATACCATCGTTTCGAGATGTCAGGTTCTCCCGTTCCAGCCGCTTCAGCCGAAAGCCATAGAAGAAAGGCTGATTGAACAGGAAGTGAGCCCTCACATGGCCCGGCTCTTAGCAAATATGACAAATAATATTGCGGAAGCAGTCGAATTAAGTCGAAATGATGAGTTTGCAGAGTCCAGAGCGAAAGTGATAAAATTGTATGAAGTCTTACATCAGCGGAAAGGACATGCCTTTTTCTTCATTCAGGATCAGTGGGTGCCCTTTTTCAAAGAAAAAACCCATCAAGAAATGGGTCTTGATATGCTCTTATTGATATACCGTGATGTATTATCCATCCAAATTGGAAATGAAGATAAACTGATTTATCAAGACTTATTCCAATCAATAAAACAGCATGCGCTGCAATTTACACAACAAAGCGTTACGAACCAAATTCTCGCTGTTTTAGAAGCAAAAAAACGGCTTCATTCCAATGTGAATGTGCAGGGATTAATGGAGCACTTGGTGTTAACGTTGCAGGAGGGATAAGCTTGTACAACGTAATAGGCGTCCGCTTTAAAAAAGCGGGGAAAATTTATTATTTTGATCCGAACGGATTTGATATAGAACAAGACAGCTGTGTCATTGTTGAAACCGTAAGAGGTGTCGAATACGGGCAGGTTGTCATCGCAAATAAACAAGTGGACGAGCATGATGTTGTGCTTCCGCTTCGAAAGGTCATTCGCGTTGCTGATGAACGCGACCTTCTCATTGTAGAAGAAAACAAACAGGAGGCCCTGTCCGCTTTTGAAGTCTGTCAGAAAAAAGTGGCTGACCACGGCTTAGATATGAAGCTGGTTGATGTTGAGTTTACGTTTGACCGCAATAAAGTCATTTTTTACTTTACAGCAGACGGACGGGTTGATTTCAGGGAATTGGTCAAAGACTTGGCTTCTATCTTTAAAACGAGAATCGAATTGCGCCAAATCGGGGTGAGGGACGAGGCGAAAATGCTCGGCGGTATCGGACCCTGCGGGAGAATGCTTTGCTGCTCCACGTTCCTCGGAGATTTTGAACCGGTGTCCATCAAAATGGCGAAGGATCAAAATTTATCGTTGAACCCAACGAAGATTTCCGGTCTGTGCGGCCGTTTGATGTGCTGTTTGAAGTACGAAAATGATGAGTATGAGACGGCAAAAGAACAGCTGCCGGATTTAGGCGAAATGATTACGACGGCAAACGGCCCCGCAAAGGTTGTCGGTCTTAATATTCTGGAACGGGTGCTTCAGGTGGAACTGAAGAATCGTGAAAAAGTGATAGAATATACTTGGGAAGAGCTCTTGGAAGAGGGCGTCGTATCCGCACAAACCACAGATTAACGAGGTGTGGAACCTTGGATAAAAAAGAGTTATTTGATACTGTCATAAACCTGGAGGAACAAATCGGTTCGCTGTACCGTCAGCTGGGTGACTTAAAGCAGCATATCGGCGAAATGATTGAAGAGAATCACCATCTTCAGCTTGAAAATAAGCATTTGCGTAAGCGGCTTGATGACACGACAGAGCAAATTGAGAAATTCAAAGCCGATCAGAAAGAAACAAAAACACAGAAGGCAGAGCAGAGTGATATAGGAGAAGGGTACGACAATCTGGCCCGGCTGTATCAAGAAGGCTTTCATATTTGCAACGTCCATTATGGGAGCGTCCGCAAGGGAGATTGCCTTTTTTGTCTGTCCTTCTTAAATAAAAAATAAGGAAAAGGCTTCCGCTGATGTCGGAAGCCTTTTTCAAAGAGTGCCGAAAGGAATAAGATTATGGTTTCATTACGTGATGATGAAAGATTGGATTACTTATTAGCAGAGGATATGAAAATAGTACAGAGTCCGACGGTTTTCGCTTTTTCATTAGATGCCGTGCTGCTGTCTAAGTTTGCATACGTTCCGATTCAAAAGGGGAACATCGTTGATTTATGCACGGGGAACGGCATTGTGCCGCTTTTGCTCAGCACAAGGTCAAAAGCCGATATCACCGGCGTTGAAATTCAGGAACGCTTGTATGATATGGCGCTCCGAAGCGTGGAATACAACGGGCTGGGCGGTCAGATCAGTCTCATTCATGATGATCTGAAAAATATGCCGGAAAGACTCGGACATAATAAATATGATGTTGTCACCTGCAATCCGCCTTATTTTAAAACACCGAAAGAGGCGGAGCAGAACCTGAACGAGCATCTCAGAATCGCAAGGCACGAAATTCTTTGCACGCTTGAAGATGTGATTTCCGTCAGCAGCAAACTGCTGAAGCAAGGCGGAAAAGCGGCTCTCGTTCATCGGCCGGGGAGGCTTTTGGAAATCTTTGAATTAATGAAAGCGTACCGAATAGAACCGAAACGGGTTCAGTTTATTTATCCGAAACAAGGTAAAGAAGCGAATACCATTTTGGTTGAAGGAATTAAAGGCGGCCGCCCTGATCTCAAAATTCTTCCCCCGCTGTTCGTATACAATGAACAAAATGAATATACGAAAGAGATCCGCACGATTTTATATGGAGACAAATAGTCATTTCTTTTATGTGCTGCTGTGCAATGACAACAGTCTGTATGCCGGTTATACAAATGATCTGCAAAAACGGCTGAAAACCCACAATGAGGGAAAGGGCGCGAAGTACACAAGAGCGCGGAGGCCGGTTTTGTTATGCCATGCGGAATCATTTGAAACAAAACGGGAAGCGATGCAGGCGGAATACCGTTTTAAACAGCTGAACCGAAAGAAAAAAGAGCAATATATAGAAGAAAAACGACGCAGCAAGGAGGCTGTATATGTTAAGACGCCAGATGAGTTTTAACGGAAAAACTGAAATGGGAACTCTGTACCTTGTTCCTACACCGATCGGCAATTTGGAGGACATGACCTTTCGTGCAGTAGAGACGCTGAAATCGGCCGATGTCATAGCTGCCGAAGATACAAGACAGACGAAAAAGCTGTGCCATGTTTATGACATAGAAACATCTCTCATCAGCTATCATGAACATAATAAAGAAAGCAGCGGCCATAAAATCATTGAATGGCTGAAAAGCGGAAAGAATGTGGCATTGGTCAGTGATGCCGGCATGCCGACAATTTCCGACCCGGGGGCTGAGATTGTGAGAGATTTCACCCAAATCGGCGGATATGTCGTTCCGCTTCCGGGTGCTAATGCGGCATTAACCGCGCTGACCGCATCAGGCATCACCCCGCAGCCGTTTTTCTTCTACGGATTTTTAAACAGACAGAAAAAAGAAAAGAAGAAAGAACTCGAACTCCTGAAAAAACGGCAGGAAACGATGATATTTTACGAAGCGCCGCACAGATTAAAAGAAACATTAACAGCAATGCATGACGTTTTGGGTAATCGAACCATCGCCGTCACGAGAGAATTAACGAAAAAGTATGAGGAATTCATCAGAGGAACCATCGCCGAGGTGATTGAATGGGCAAATGAAGATCAAATCCGCGGTGAGTTCTGTCTCGTTGTCGAAGGAAATCAAACCGCTGAACCGGATGAAGAGGAAAAGCCTTGGTGGACGGAGCTTTCTGAGAAAGAGCATGTGGAGCATTACATAAACGAAGGAGCATCTTCCAAACAGGCCATAAAACAAACAGCGGTAGATCGGGGCGTTCCGAAACGCGAGATTTATGACGCTTATCACATTCAATCATAAAAAAAACCGTTCTTGTATCGTAACAAGAACGGTTTTTGTATGAAATAGCTTATTTTTGGTTTTGAAGCTGGTTTTGAATTTCAGAGATGATTTGCTCAGCGCCTTCTTTGCTGAGTACCAATTTGCCGCCGGCAAGTTTAAGGTTATCATCAGAAACTTCACCAGTTACTTGGCAAGTCATGTTTGGTTTATATTTTTTAAGGATGATTTTTTCATCATCAACATAAATTTCAAGAGCGTCTTTTTCTGCGATGCCCAGTGTACGGCGAAGTTCGATAGGGATAACTACGCGTCCAAGTTCATCAACTTTACGTACGATACCAGTAGATTTCATTAACAGTCTCCTCCCGAGAGATAATTATTTTGTAGTTTATATTTTTCTTCGTCATTATTCGACAAAATTCCTTACATTCCTAGCATAACAAGGTTTCCAATAATCGTCAATCTTTTTGTTTACTATTGATTGTAAGAATTAGTTCTTATAGTAAGTAAAGCCTTGGAAATCCTGAAATAACAGGCTTTTTGACTGCTTTTTCGAACCTATTATCCTACTGAAAATCCTTTTAAATCAAGACTTTCGAACCAAGATGTTTTATATTAGTAGATTATATACGACAAATTTCGACATGTTAAGACTTTTTTTAATTTCAATAAAAATTTTTAATTTTATTTACTCTTTTACGCGCAGTACGTATATATCCTTGATCTTAAAGGCTAAGATGGTATCATAGATAGAGGACAAATATCAATATTGTATATCAAATAAAACCGCTCTCGTCCTTTGGGCGTGAGCTTTTCGACATTCTGAATGGGAGGTTGCAACATGCCGCAAGACAATAATACTTTTTATATTACAACCCCGATATATTATCCGAGCGGAAAATTACATATCGGCCATGCTTATACTACCGTGGCCGGCGATGCGATGGCGCGTTACAAAAGATTAAAAGGATTTGACGTACGCTACTTAACCGGAACGGATGAGCACGGACAGAAAATCCAGCAGAAAGCGGAGGAAGAGAATATCACGCCTCAAGCTTATGTGGATCGTGCAGTTGCTGAAATCCAAAAACTATGGAAGCAGCTCGACATTTCTCACGATGATTTCATCCGGACGACGGAAAGCCGGCACAAAGAAATTATCGAGAAAGTGTTTCAAAAACTTCTTGATAATGGTGACATTTACCTGGATGAGTATGAGGGCTGGTACAGCATACCTGATGAAACATTCTATACGGAAACACAGCTGGTGGATGTGGAACGAAATGAGAAGGGTGAGGTTGTCGGCGGAAAAAGCCCTGACAGCGGCCACCCGGTCGAATTAATCAAAGAGGAGTCATACTTCTTCCGCATGAGCAAATACGCAGACCGCCTGCTGAAGTTTTATGAGGAAAATCCTTCTTTCATCCAGCCTGAATCACGCAAAAATGAAATGATTAACAACTTCATTAAACCGGGGCTTGAAGATTTGGCCGTTTCCAGAACGACGTTCGACTGGGGCGTAAAAGTGCCGGGAAATCCGAAGCATGTCGTGTATGTATGGATTGACGCACTGTTCAACTATATTACAGCGCTCGGTTACGATACGGAAAATGATGAGCTTTACAAAAAGTACTGGCCGGCTGACGTCCACCTTGTCGGTAAAGAAATTGTCCGTTTTCATACCATTTACTGGCCGATTATGCTGATGGCGCTTGATCTCCCGCTGCCTAAGCAAGTATTCGCGCATGGCTGGTTATTGATGAAAGACGGAAAAATGTCGAAATCAAAAGGAAATGTCGTTGATCCGGTAACGTTAATTGAACGCTACGGCTTGGATGAACTTCGCTATTACCTGCTTCGCGAAGTACCGTTCGGTTCAGACGGTGTCTTTACGCCGGAAGGTTTCGTAGAACGGATTAATTATGACTTGGCGAACGACTTAGGAAACCTTCTGAATCGTACAGTCGCAATGATCCAAAAATATTTTGACGGTGAGATTGGTTCATATGAAGGAAATGTGACCGATTTTGATTCAGAGCTTTCTTCTGTAGCCGGTGAAACGGTTAAAGCTTATGAAAAGGCAATGGAAAACATGGAGTTTTCAGTCGCTTTATCAACGCTATGGCAATTAATCAGCCGTACGAACAAATATATTGATGAAACTGCTCCGTGGGTGCTTGCTAAAGACGAGGAAAAAGAAAAAGAATTACGTTCTGTCATGTATCATTTAGCTGAATCTTTACGTATCTCAGCCGTATTGCTCCAGCCTTTCTTGACACAAACGCCTGAAAAATTGTTTGCCCAGCTAGGAGTTGAGGATCAGTCTCTTAAAGCATGGGACAGCATTCAGACATTCGGCCAATTGAAGAACGCGAAAGTGAAAAAAGGGGAACCGCTTTTCCCTCGTCTTGAAGCTGAAGAAGAAGTAGCTTACATCAAGCAAAAAATGCAAGGAACAGCTCCTGCTAAAGAAGAAAAGGCGGAAGAGCCGCAAGAAGCAGAGCGTCTTCCTGAAATTACGTTTGATCAATTTATGGATACAGAACTTCGCGTCGCAGAGGTCTTGTCCGCAGAGCCGGTGAAAAAAGCAGATCGGCTGCTGAAATTGCAAATTGATCTGGGCTTTGAACAGCGCCAAGTTGTATCAGGTATCGCAAAGCATTACACACCGGATCAGCTTGTGGGAATGAAGATCATTTGTGTAACGAATTTAAAACCGGTAAAACTGAGAGGCGAGCTTTCTCAAGGAATGATACTGGCAGGAGAATCGGACGGCGTTCTCAAAGTTGTAGCTGTCGACCAGTCATTACCGAAAGGCACTCGAATTAAATAAATAGATGCAAAAGGTGTTTCACGTGTAACATTTCGTCGAACACCTTTTGTTTTTCAACAAGAAAGGAGTTTTTATGATGCTTTTTGATACACATGCGCACTTAAATGCCGAGCAATTTGACACAGACTTAGAGGAAGTCATTGCGCGTGCAAAGGCTGAAAAAGTTGAACGGATCGTCGTTGTCGGATTCGACAAACCCACTATCACGCGTGCGATGGAGCTGATTGAGGAATATGACTTTATATACGCTGCGATCGGCTGGCATCCGGTAGACGCAATTGACATGACAGAGGAAGATTTATCATGGATTAAGGAACTGTCCTCTCACGAAAAAGTCGTGGCAATCGGAGAGATGGGCCTTGATTATCACTGGGATAAATCACCAAAAGACATTCAGAAAGAAGTATTCCGGAAACAAATCGCTCTCGCCAAAGAAGTGAATCTTCCAATTATCATTCATAATCGTGATGCAACAGAAGATGTTGTCACAATTTTGAAAGAAGAGGGAGCGGAAGAAG
The DNA here is from genome assembly GCF_046535225.1 of Bacillus sp. SIMBA_031. Classification (NCBI taxonomy): domain Bacteria; kingdom Bacillati; phylum Bacillota; class Bacilli; order Caryophanales; family Bacillaceae; genus Bacillus; species Bacillus sp. SIMBA_031. Next base: position 42,338 of record NZ_JAWRXC010000011.1, on the reverse strand, counting down.
TCGGCGGTATTATGCACTGCTTTACGGGGAGCGCGGAGGTTGCGCGGCAGTGTATGGATATGAATTTTTATATTTCATTCGGCGGACCGGTTACCTTCAAAAATGCGAAGAAACCAAAAGAAGTAGCAAAGGAAATTCCGAATGACCGTTTGCTGATTGAAACGGACTGTCCTTTCCTGACACCGCATCCTTTCCGCGGCAAACGGAATGAGCCAAGCTATGTAAAATATGTTGCTGAACAGCTCGCTGAATTAAAAGGGCTGACATATGAAGAAATTGCCTCAATTACAACCGAAAACGCAAAAAGACTTTTCCGCATGAACTGACAGAATGCGCTGTCATAACGTGTAAAAGCTTGTCCGATTCAGTGGATATGTAAAACGGTTCTACAAGCTTCCTTCTCCTCATAAGATAGGTTGTCGATATGTCTCTCTTCCTTTTTTTGCTTTGTTTTTGCATAATGAGGGATACGCTGAAGGTTTTTTATCTTCGAGATGGGAGGGTTGACAGCATTTTAGATACTCTATATAATCTCTCCGAGGAGAAGGAGGCGTTTTTCATCACACAAAAAATGAAAAAACTGTTTTCCGTAAAGCTTGGTAAAAGCAAGGTTATTCTTATTGCGGCTATTATTCTGCTGGGCGGAACCGGGACTGCATACGGGGCACATGAGCTCTCAAAACAATCAGTTTCTGTTTCCATTAACGGCAAGAAAAAGCAAATACGCACTCATGCAAAAACGGTTGGGGAACTTCTGGAAGATTTACATATAGAGACGAGAAATGAAGACCGGATTACCCCGTCTAAGCAGACAGCATTGGCAGACAACATGAATGTCGTGTATGAAGCTGCAAAGCAGATCCGTGTGACAAGAGGCGGAGAAGAAAAGACTTTATGGTCAACGGCAAAAACAGTCGGCGCATTTCTGAACGAACAGCATACACCTGTGAATCAGCACGATAAAATAGATCCAGCAGCAGATACGAAAGTGACAAACGGCATGAAAGTCACGGTCGACCCGGCTTTTCAGGTCACTGTAAATGATGCGGGAAAGAAAAAGAAAATATGGACGACTTCGACTACGGTCGCTGACTTTTTAACGCAGCATAAGATGGACATGAAAGACGAAGATAAAGTAAAACCGGCATTACACGAAAAGCTCACAAAAAATCAGGCCGGTATACAAATCACTCGTATCGAAAAAGTCACCGATGTAGTTGAGGAAAAAATAGCGTATCAAGTGAAAGAAAAAGAAGATGCGTCTCTCGACAGCGGGAAAGAAAAGATCGTTCAAAAAGGAAAAGAAGGCAAACTTAAAAAGCATTTTCATGTTGTCAAAGAAAATGGAAAAGAAGTTTCAAGAAAGCTTGTCAAAGAAGAAACATCTGAAAAAAGCAAAGATCAGGTCATTGCGGTCGGCACAAAGCGGCACAGTCCCAAGATTGAGCAGCTCAGTGCACCTGTGAAGGCATCTTCGGGCGAAACCGGATCTTCCGGTAAAGTGATTACCGTGTCTTCCACGGCTTATACCGCAAGCTGCAGCGGCTGTTCCGGCCATACGGCTACAGGCGTTAACCTGACAAGCAATCCGAATGCCAAGGTCATTGCGGTAGACCCAAGCGTCATCCCGCTCGGCACAAGAGTCCACGTAGACGGATACGGGGAAGCCGTGGCCGCTGATACAGGTTCAGCCATTAAAGGAAGACGGATTGATGTCTTTTTCCCTGAAAAATCTTCAGCTTACCGCTGGGGAAAGAAACAGGTCAAAATAAAAATCTTAAATTAATTCCGATTCACTCAGAGGGTTTTGCGCCCTCTGTTTTTTTCGTTATAATAGGTAAAGTGTATTTTCAGTATATTAGACGTGACGTGCAAGCAAAGGTTTCGTTTTGGATATAAAAAGTTTTTTTGGAGGAAGTAATGAAAATTAAAGAAATTATTGTAGTCGAGGGACGCGATGACACTGCGCGCATAAAACTTGCCGTTGATGCGGATACGATCGAGACAAACGGTTCCGCAATCGGAGACGAAGTCATCAGGCAGATACGGCTGGCGCAGGAAACGAGAGGGGTCATCGTGCTGACGGACCCGGATTTTCCGGGGGAAAAGATCCGGAAAACCATTTCTGAAGCAGTACCCGGCTGTAAACACGCATTTCTGCCCAAACACCTTGCCAAACCGAAAAACAAGCGCGGCATTGGCGTTGAGCACGCATCCATTGAAAGCATCAGAGCATGTCTGGAAAATGTGCATGAAGAGATGGAGGCAAAGCCGAGTGAGATTTCAGCTGAAGATGTCATACAGGCCGGTCTGATCGGCGGACCGGCTGCCAAAAGACGCCGCGAACGATTGGGCGACCTGCTGAAGATCGGCTATACAAACGGCAAGCAGCTTCAAAAACGGCTGCAAATGTTTCAAATCAAAAGAAGTGATTTTATTGATGCGCTCGATGCTATGAGGCAGGAGGAACAGGATGAACAATAAAGATATCGCGACACCTATCAGAACGAAGGAAATTCTGAAAAAGTACGGTTTCTCTTTTAAAAAGAGTCTGGGACAGAATTTCTTAATTGATACAAATATATTGGACAGAATTGTGGACCATGCGGAAATTACGGATCGGACCGGAGTCATTGAAATCGGGCCCGGAATCGGCGCGCTGACAGAGCAGCTTGCCAAACGGGCGAAAAAGGTCGTCGCGTTTGAAATTGATCAGCGCCTGCTGCCCATTCTCAATGATACGCTGTCTCCATATGACAATGTAACGATCATTCATCAAGATGTGCTGAAAGCAGACGTAAAATCTGTCATTGAAGAGCAGTTTCAGGATTGTGATGAAATTATGGTGACGGCGAATCTCCCATATTATGTGACGACGCCTATCATCATGAAGCTATTGGAAGAACATCTTCCGTTAAAAGGAATTGTCGTGATGCTGCAAAAAGAGGTCGCTGAGCGGATGGCCGCTGATCCTTCCTCTAAGGAGTACGGATCGCTTTCCATTGCGGTTCAGTTCTATACGGAGGCCAAAACCGTCATGACCGTCCCGAAAACGGTGTTTGTGCCTCAGCCTAATGTCGATTCAGCCGTCATCCGTCTCTTGCTTCGTGACGGCCCGGCGGTTGATGTCGATAATGAACCGTTTTTCTTCCAGCTGATTAAAGCAAGCTTCGCACAGCGCCGGAAAACCTTGCTGAACAACCTTGTGAACAATCTTCCGGACGGAAAAGAGAAAAAAGCTCAAATTGAAGAAGTTCTTCAAGAAACGAATATTGACGGAAAGCGGCGCGGTGAATCCCTGTCCATAGAAGAATTCGCGCTCCTGTCCAACGGATTGCATAAAGCCCTTTTCTAAGAGGGCTTTTTGTTTTGCGTCACCACTTGGACTGCCGCTACATAGGCTAGAGGAGAACCTTATTCATTCAACTGCAAGAAAAGCTTGAAACATCAAGCGCCGCAGCGGAAAGAGGTGTATTTGCCAAGACTTCTTTCATGATGAGGCTTAGTCTATTTGTGGAGTGGGTAACGTGCAATTTCAAATAGGAGATATGGTAGCCAGGAAATCCTATCAAATGGATGTTTTATTTCGCATTATCGGTATAGAGCAAACAAGCAACGGAAATTCAATTGCCATCCTGCATGGTGACGAAGTCAGATTGATTGCGGATGCTGATTTTTCTGATTTGGAGCCTGTCAGAAAAGACGAACAGGCCATGAGAAAGAAAAGAGATGAAAGCAGGATGAATGAATCTCTCGAGCTGCTCCGCCAGGATTATAAGCTGCTTCGGGAAAAACAGGAATATTATGCGACAAATCAATATCAGCATCAGGAGCACTACTTTCATATGCCCGGAAAGGTATTGCATCTGGACGGCGATGAGGCCTATTTGAAAAAGTGCCTGAACTTTTATGAAAAAATCGGTGTGCCGGTATACGGAATTCACTGCCATGAGAAAAAAATGCCGGCATCAATTGACGAGCTGCTTGATAAATACAGGCCGGATATTTTAGTCATCACCGGCCATGATGCATATTCCAAGCATAAGGGTGACGTGAACGATTTAAGCGCCTACAGGCATTCCAAACACTTTGTCGAAACCGTTCAAAAAGCGAGGCGTAAAGTCCCTCATTTGGATCAGCTGGTCATATTCGCGGGGGCCTGCCAATCTCATTTCGAGTCTTTAATCAGAGCAGGCGCGAATTTCGCAAGTTCGCCGTCACGCGTCAATATCCATGCGCTTGACCCGGTATATATTGTCGCGAAAATCAGCTTCACCCCGTTTATGGAGCGGATCAATGTGTGGGATGTCCTGAGAAATACGCTGACGAGAGAGAAAGGGCTGGGAGGAATTGAAACGAAGGGTGTGCTGCGTGTCGGTATGCCGTATAAATCAAATGGATGAGTGATAAAACCCGCATATATTTCGCTATGCGGGTTAATTATTTTACATATTGATACATAAATTTCCGGAACTTGTGAAAAATAACGGAGAAATCAATAGAATTTTGTCAAAATAATTTTGTTGACAATGACTTATTAACGTTGATATAATTTAAATTTTATTTGACAAAATTGGGCTCTTGTTGTACAATAAATGTAGTGAGGTGGATGCAATGGCGAAGACGTTGTCCGATATAAAAAGATCGCTTGATGGGAATTTAGGTAAACGGCTTACGTTAAAAGCAAACGGCGGCCGCCGAAAAACGATTGAGCGTTCGGGCATTTTAGCTGAGACGTACCCTTCTGTTTTTGTGATACAACTAGATCAAGACGAGAATTCGTTTGAAAGAGTTTCATACAGTTATGCTGATATTCTGACTGAGACTGTTGAATTGACATTCAATGACGATACGGCAAGCTCAGTAGCATTTTAATGGGCAGTGAACCTTTTGTTTACTGCTTTTTGTTTTGCCTTCTAAAGCTCTTCTAATTATTCCCTCGAAAGTTTCTGCCGATTAAACGAAAGCTATAGGTGTCACATGTTTTATCGTGGCGTGCACGAATGGTGATCAATTCTATAAAAGGGGTTGTTTCGTTTGGGCAGACGTCGTGGAGTTATGTCAGATGAGTTCAAATATGAGCTGGCGAAGGACCTTGGTTTTTACGATACGGTGAAAAACGAGGGCTGGGGAGGCATTCGGGCGCGTGACGCCGGGAATATGGTAAAGCGCGCGATTGAGATTGCCGAACAGCAGATGGCGGCTCAGAACCAAAATAACCGATAATGCAGTGGCCCGGGGGACAATCCGTTCCCCGGTTTTTTCTATCGGCTGTCAAAACCGGCGTCAATTTCGATAAGTACCTCCGGGTCTCCAAATGTGATACAATGTTCATACTTATGTTTAGATGGAGAAGTAGGTGAAAGCTATGCGTATTTTAGAAAAAGCGCCGGCCAAAATCAATCTGTCCCTCGATGTGACGAGTAAACGCCCGGATGGTTATCACGAAGTGGAGATGATCATGACGACAATTGATTTGGCAGATCGGATTGAACTGACAGAACTGCCCGAAAACGTTATCAGAGTGGCGTCGCATAACCGCTTTGTTCCGGATGATCAAAGGAATCTGGCTTATCAGGCAGCCAAACTGCTTAAAGAACGGTTTCAAGTCAAAAAAGGCGTTTCCATTATGATTACAAAAGTGATCCCTGTAGCGGCAGGGCTTGCCGGCGGAAGCAGCGATGCGGCAGCCACGCTCAGAGGGCTGAACAGGCTTTGGGATTTAAAGCTTTCTGTCGAAGAGCTCGCGGAGCTTGGAGCTGAAATCGGTTCAGACGTGTCCTTCTGTGTATACGGAGGCACTGCCCTGGCAACCGGACGCGGTGAGAAAATCAGGCACATCAGTGCTCCGCCTCATTGCTGGGTCGTGCTCGCCAAACCGACGATCGGGGTATCGACTGCCGAAGTATACCGCCGGCTGAACTTACAGCAGGTTCGGCATCCTGATGTGCAGGCGATGATTGACGCGATTGAAGAAAAAAGCTTCCAAAAGGTATGCGGACAATTAGGAAACGTATTGGAGTCGGTTACGCTCAGCCTCCATCCCGAGGTGGCGATGATTAAAAATCAAATGAAACGCTTCGGCGCTGATGCGGTGTTAATGAGCGGAAGCGGACCGACTGTATTCGGTTTGGTTCAATACGAATCGAAGGTGCAGCGGATTTATAACGGGTTAAGAGGTTTCTGTGATCAAGTGTACGCGGTGCGGATGATCGGCGAACAGAATGCTCTTGATTAAATCCGTATGTTAAGTTATATTATTTTTAAATTATTCGGATTTTGGGGGTAAGTTCATGAAGTTTCGTCGCAGCGGCAGATTGGTGGACTTAACAAATTATTTGTTAACCCATCCGCATGAATTAATACCGTTAACGTTTTTCTCAGAACGGTATCAATCAGCAAAGTCATCAATCAGTGAAGATTTAACGATTATTAAACAGACCTTTGAACAGCAAGGCATTGGGACGCTGCTTACAGTGCCGGGAGCTGCCGGAGGCGTCAAATACATTCCGAAAGTGAAACAGGCTGAAGCAGAAGCGTTTATACAGGAGCTGGGACAGTCTTTAGTAAATCCTGAGCGTATCCTTCCGGGCGGTTATGTATATTTAACGGATATCTTAGGAAAACCATCTGTCCTCTCTCATGTAGGCAGGCTTTTTGCTTCCGTTTTTGCGGAGCGGGAAATTGATGTGGTGATGACCGTTGCGACAAAAGGAATCCCTCTTGCTTACGCAGCGGCAAGTTATCTGAACGTTCCGGTTGTCATCGTGCGAAAGGACAATAAAGTGACGGAAGGCTCCACGGTGAGCATCAATTATGTATCAGGGTCATCTAACCGCATTCAAACGATGTCGCTTGCGAAAAGAAGTTTGGCTACGGGTTCGAACGTTTTGATTATTGACGACTTTATGAAAGCCGGCGGCACCATTAACGGCATGATCAGTTTGCTTGATGAGTTTAATGCAAACGTTGCGGGAATAGGTGTCTTGGTTGAAGCCGAGGGAGTGAATGAACGGCTTGTCGATGAATACATGTCACTGCTCACGCTTTCAACCATCAATATGAAAGACAAAACGATTGAGATTCAAAACGGCAATTTTCTGCGATTTTTTAAAGAACAGCATTTAAAGAATGGGGAGACAGAAAAATGACAAAAGCAATCCATACAAAACACGCGCCGGCAGCGATCGGGCCATATTCACAGGGAATCATCGTAAACAACATGTTTTACAGCTCAGGCCAGATTCCTCTTACTGCTGAAGGAGAAATGGTAAACGGTGATATCACAGAACAAACGCATCAGGTGTTCAGCAATTTAAAAGCTGTGCTGAAAGAAGCGGGCGCTTCTCTCGAGACGGTTGTAAAAGCAACGGTATTTATTGCTGATATGGAGCAGTTTGCGGAAGTGAATGAAGTGTACGGACAATACTTTGATGTACATAAGCCGGCAAGGTCTTGTGTGGAAGTGGCGAGACTGCCGAAAGATGCTCTCGTGGAAATTGAAGTCATTGCGCTGGTGAAATCTTAAATCTCAGAAAAGTGGTTCCGGTCTCCGGGATCACTTTTTTTATGCAGTATATGATCCCCAAATATGGTTTATCACCTAATTGTGTATGTATATCCTATATTTTCAAAAAAACTTTTTGAAACGTGCAGGAATTTAAAAAGAATCGTGGAATTGTTAGACTAATGCTTTTATATAGGGAAAAGGTGGTGAACTACTGTGGAAGTTACTGACGTAAGATTACGCCGCGTGAATACCGATGGTCGCATGAGAGCGATTGCATCCATCACGCTGGATCACGAATTTGTTGTACATGATATTCGTGTGATTGATGGAAACAATGGTCTTTTCGTTGCGATGCCGAGTAAACGCACCCCTGATGGAGAATTCCGCGATATTGCTCATCCTATTAATTCCAGCACGCGGGGCAAGATCCAGGATGCTGTTTTAAATGAGTATCATCGTTTGGGTGATTCTGAAGCATTAGAATATGAAGAAGCCGGGGCTTCTTAAACATAACAAAATGTAAGGACTGCTGATAAAGGCTGACACAAGGCCTTTTCCGGCAGTCCTTTTTTAAATCTGATTTTTCAGTAATAAAGCGATTACATAGAAAATTCTTGCACTTTTTGATGTCTTCTTGAAATCAACAGCTATTTAGGATATATTTTTCTATGGATAAAAGGGATATTGGAGGCCATTAAATGGATAAGCGGTTTGCAGTGATTTTAGCTGCCGGAAAAGGAACGAGAATGAAATCGAAGCTTTACAAGGTCCTTCATCCGGTATGCGGAAAGCCTATGGTAGAGCACGTCGCAGACGAAGCTCTGAAATTATCTTTAGCGAAGCTTGTCACCATCGTAGGACACGGCGCCGAAGATGTGAAGAAGCAGCTCGGACAGAAAAGCGATTACGCTCTCCAAGCAGAACAGCTCGGTACGGCTCATGCGGTCAAACAGGCAAAACCATTTCTTCACGGAGAAAAGGGTGTCACGATCGTTATTTGCGGCGATACACCGCTTCTGACGGCGGAGACGATGGAAGCCATGCTGAATGAACATACAGACAAAGGTGCAAAAGCCACGGTGTTAACGGCCGTTGCCGACGATCCCGCCGGATACGGAAGAATCATCCGCAGTGAAGACGGCGCCGTTCAAAAAATCGTGGAGCACAAGGATGCTTCGGAACAAGAACGTCTTGTGAAAGAAATTAACACGGGAACGTACTGTTTTGATAACGAGGCTCTTTTTCGTGTCATCGAACAGGTTTCGAATGAAAATGCCCAAGGCGAGTATTATCTGCCGGATGTGATCGAAATCCTCAAAGACGAAGGCGAAACTGTTGCCGCTTACCAGACTGGTAACTTCCAAGAGACGCTCGGAGTGAATGATAGAGTCGCTCTTTCTCAGGCTGAAATGTATATGAAAGAGCGTATTAACAAACGGCATATGCAGAACGGAGTCACTTTAATCGATCCGATGAATACGTACATCTCACCTGACGCACGTATCGGACAAGATACAGTTATTTATCCCGGAACTGTGTTAAAGGGACAAGCTGAAATCGGCGATGAATGTGTCATCGGCCCTCACACTGAGATAGAGGACAGCTCAATCGGCAGCCGCACTGTGATTAAACAATCCGTTGTCAATCGCAGCAAAGTTGGGAATAATGTAAATATCGGTCCTTTTGCTCACATCAGACCCGATTCCGCAATCGGCAATGAAGTGAAGATCGGAAACTTTGTTGAAATCAAGAAAACACAATTCGGCGACCGGAGCAAAGCATCTCATTTAAGCTATATCGGTGATGCCGAAGTGGGCACGGATGTGAATCTGGGCTGCGGCTCCATCACGGTCAATTATGATGGGAAGAAAAAGTATTTAACCAAAATTGAAGACGGCGCCTTTATTGGCTGCAACTCCAATCTGGTCGCTCCTGTTACAGTGGGAGAAGGCGCATATGTCGCTGCGGGTTCAACCGTAACTGAAGATGTGCCGGGCGAAGCGCTTGCCATTGCCAGAGCAAGACAAGTAAATAAAGAAGATTATGTGAAAAATATTCATAAAAAATAATCCTAAAATCGGAGGTTTACCATGTCTAACGAATACGGAGATAAGAATTTAAAGATTTTTTCTTTGAATTCAAATCCAGAACTTGCAAAAGAAATCGCGGATAATGTAGGGGTTCAATTAGGAAAGTGCTCTGTTACAAGATTCAGTGACGGAGAGGTCCAGATCAACATAGAAGAAAGTATTCGCGGCTGTGATTGCTATATCATTCAGTCTACAAGTGCGCCGGTCAACGAGCACATCATGGAATTGCTGATTATGGTTGACGCTTTAAAGCGCGCTTCCGCGAAAACAATCAACATTGTCATTCCGTACTACGGTTATGCGCGCCAGGACAGAAAAGCAAGATCACGTGAACCGATTACGGCAAAACTTTTTGCAAACCTGCTTGAAACAGCGGGTGCGACACGCGTGATCGCGCTTGATTTACACGCGCCGCAAATTCAAGGTTTCTTTGATATTCCGATTGACCACTTAATGGGTGTTCCGATTTTAGGCCATTACTTTGAAGGTAAAGACTTGAAAGATATCGTCATTGTTTCTCCTGACCACGGCGGTGTGACGCGCGCCCGCAAACTTGCGGACCGTCTGAAAGCGCCGATCGCGATTATCGACAAACGCCGTCCTAGACCGAATGAGGTAGAAGTGATGAACATCGTCGGTAACGTGGAAGGTAAAACAGCGATTCTGATCGATGATATTATTGATACGGCCGGCACAATCACACTTGCCGCTAACGCGCTGGTTGAAAACGGAGCTGCAGAAGTGTATGCATGCTGTACGCACCCTGTACTGTCAGGTCCTGCCGTTGAGCGGATCAATAACTCTAAAATCAAGGAGCTTGTCGTAACGAACAGCATTAAGCTTCCTGATGAGAAAAAAATCGACCGCTTTAAGCAGCTTTCTGTCGGACCGCTTCTGGCTGAAGCGATTATCCGCGTTCACGAGAAACAATCTGTCAGCTATTTATTCAGCTAAACCGAAACTTTAAGGTTTAAATCCCAGTTATTGTGGGTATTGTTCTAATAGGACGATAAAACGATAATTAGGATGGTGCTGAATATGGCAACTTTAAAAGCAAATGAAAGAACAGATTTTAAACGTTCGACGCTTCGGAAAATCCGTCATTCAGGACATGTTCCAGGGATTATATACGGTAAAGAAACAACGAATACGCCTGTCTCTTTAGACAGTGTCGAATTGCTTAAAACATTGCGGGACGAAGGAAAAAACACGATTATCACAATTGATGTCAACGGAAATCAGCAATCGGTTATGGTGACTGATCTTCAGACAGACCCGCTCAAAAACGAATTGACGCACGCCGATTTTCAAGTCGTGAATATGAGTGAGGAGCTGGAGGCCGAGGTGCCGATTCAGCTGACGGGAGAGGCGAAGGGAGTCAAAGACGGAGGCGTCATCCAGCAGCCGCTGCATGAGCTTTCGATTAAGGCCAGACCGAAGGACATCCCTCAGACAATCAATGTTGATATTTCAGGACTTGAGATGAATGATGTGCTGACCATCGCAGATCTGACTGCTGACGGCAATTATACATTTGCAAACGATCCGGAAGAAGTCGTGGCTTCCATCCTTCCTCCTAAGCAGGAAGCATTCGAAGAAGATGCAGAACCGTCTCCTGGGGAAGAGCCCGAAGGAGAAAATCAATAAGCGCTTTAAGACGTAACCCGCCCGAGGTTACGTCTTTTGTGCTAGAATGAGAAGAATTACAGCGATGTTGAGGGAGGATTTACGATGCTTGTGATTGCCGGTCTCGGTAACCCCGGGAAAACCTACGAGAACACGAGACATAATGTCGGCTTTATGGCCATTGACGAGCTTTCTAAAGAATGGAATATTGAATTGAATAAAACGAAATTCAACGGACTTTACGGAATGGGGTTTGTTTCCGGAAAAAAAGTTCTACTTGTTAAACCGCTTACATATATGAATTTATCAGGGGAATGTTTGCGGCCGCTACTGGATTATTATGATGCCGATCATGAAGATCTGAAAGTCATATACGATGACCTTGATCTTCCGACGGGAAAAATCAGACTTCGGACGAAGGGGAGCGCAGGCGGACATAACGGAATTAAATCGCTTATACAGCACCTCGGAACCCCTGAATTTGACCGGGTCAGAATCGGAATCGGCCGCCCCGCTGGCGGAATGAAAGTCGTTGACTATGTACTGGGAGCTTTTACGAAGGAAGAAGCGCCGCATATCAATGATGCCGTCTCAAAAACCGTAAAAGCCTGCGAAGCTTCCTTAACGAAACCATTTTTAGAAGTCATGAACGAATTTAATGCAAATGTATAAGATAAATAATGGGAGACCATACTAGGGAAAAATGATTTTTTCACATCAGGAGGTCCAACGTATGGCTTTGCATTATTTCTGCCGCCACTGCGGCTTTAAGGTAGGGAGCCTGGAATATTCGACGGTGCCGACACAGTCACTTGGATTTCAGCACTTAACAAATGAGGAAAGAAACGATATGATTTCATATAAAGACAATGGAGATGTCCATGTTCTTACAATTTGTGAAGACTGCCAAGAGGCGCTGGAGCGCAATCCGCACTACCATGAACACAACACATTTATTCAATAAGAAGCTTTGGTGTAGATTCTAGACCAAAGCGTTTTTCTGTTCTTGCAGAAAATAGAGAGGAGGGCCCATATGGACAACATTCAAACCTTTATTAAAGAAAGCGATGATTTTAAATCCATTGTCAACGGTTTACATGAGGGGCTGAAGGAACAGCTGCTTGCGGGTCTGTCAGGTTCCGCGCGTTCTGTTTTTACCTCCGCCCTTGCACAGGAAACGAAAAGGCCGATTTTCTTTATCACCCATAATTTATATCAGGCCCAAAAAGTGACGGAAGATCTGACGGCGCTTCTCGGGGATCAATCTGTTTTTTTATACCCCGTGAATGAATTGATTTCTTCAGAAATTGCGGTAGCGAGCCCTGAACTGCGCGCTCAGCGGCTTGATGTCATTAATAGATTAACAAACGGAGAAGCGCCGGTCGTTGTGGCGCCCGTGGCGGCAGTGAGAAGAATGCTTCCGCCGAAGGAGCTGTGGAAAAGCAGCCAGATCGTCATTTCACTCGGAGACGATATAGAACCGGATCAGCTGTCCGCGCGCCTTGTAGAGGTGGGGTATGAGCGATCCGATATGGTTTCTGCACCCGGTGAATTCAGTATTCGCGGCGGAATTATCGACATTTATCCGCTGACGTCGGAGCATCCGGTGAGAATTGAACTGTTTGATACGGAGGTCGATTCCATCAGAAGCTTCAATTCTGATGACCAGAGATCAATTGAGACGCTCAAACATGTGGCGATCGGACCGGCGAAGGAATTGATCATCAGGGCGGAAGAAAAAGCCCGGGCAATGGAAAGGCTCGATAAAGGGCTTGCCGACAGTCTGAAAAAGCTGAAGCAGGACAAACAAAAGGAAATGCTTCATATCAATATCTCACATGATAAAGAACGGTTATCAACGGGACAGACTGATCAGGAACTTGTGAAGTATCTCTCGTACTTTTACGAAAAACCTGCTAGTTTGCTAGATTATACACCGGCAGACACGTTGTTACTGTTAGACGAGGTCAGCCGCATTCATGAAATGGAGGATCAGCTGCAAAAAGAAGAGGCCGAATTTATGACAAGTCTGCTTGAGGAAGGGAAAATTCTGCATGACATTCATTTATCCTTCAGCTTTCAGGAGCTTATGAGCGAAAAGCGGCGCCCGGCTATTTATTATTCATTATTTTTGCGTCATGTCCAGCATACAAGCCCTCAGAATATCGTGAATGTGACAAGCCGGCAGATGCAGAGTTTTCACGGGCAGATGAATGTGCTCGCAGGTGAAATGGAGCGCTTTAAGAAATCAAACTTCACCGTCGTCTTTTTAGGCGCAAATAAGGACAGAACCGACAGATTGGCATCCGTGCTGGCTGATTACGAAATTGAAGCCGCAAAAACGGACAGCTCCAAAGCGCTTGTGCAAGGACAGGTCTATGTCATGGAAGGCGAGCTGCAATCCGGTTTTGAACTGCCGCTGATGAAGCTGGCCGTCATTACGGAGGAAGAGCTGTTCAAAAACCGAATTAAGAAAAAGCCGAGAAAGCAGAAGCTGACAAATGCCGAACGGATCAAAAGCTATTCCGAGCTTCAGGTCGGTGACTATGTCGTCCACGTCAACCACGGGATCGGTAAGTATTTGGGGATCGAAACACTAGAAATCAAAGGCATTCATAAAGATTACCTCAACATTCATTATCAGGGCAGCGATAAGCTGTACGTCCCTGTAGAACAAATCGACCAGGTGCAGAAGTACGTCGGCTCTGAAGGAAAAGAACCGAAGCTTTATAAACTGGGCGGCAGTGAATGGAAACGGGTGAAGAAAAAAGTTGAAAACTCCGTTCAGGATATTGCCGATGATCTGATTAAGCTTTATGCGGAACGGGAAGCAAGCAAAGGCTATGCGTTCTCGCCGGATCATGAAATGCAGCGGCAGTTCGAATCTGCTTTCCCTTATCAGGAAACAGAGGACCAGCTCCGTTCCATTCAGGAGATTAAAAAGGACATGGAAAGAGAGCGCCCGATGGACCGTTTGCTTTGCGGTGATGTCGGTTACGGGAAGACGGAGGTAGCCATCCGAGCGGCCTTTAAAGCGATCGCCGACGGAAAGCAGGTCGCGCTTCTTGTGCCGACGACAATACTCGCGCAGCAGCATTATGAAACCATTATGGAGCGTTTCCAGGACTATCCGATTAACATCGGTCTTCTCAGCCGATTCAGAACGAGAAAAGAATCCAATGAAACGATTAAAGGCCTGAAAAACGGAACGGTAGACATCGTAATCGGAACCCACAGGCTTTTATCTAAAGACGTCGTCTATAAAGATCTCGGCTTGCTCATCATTGATGAAGAGCAGCGCTTTGGCGTAACGCATAAGGAAAAAATCAAACAGATCAAAGCTAATGTCGATGTGCTGACTCTTACAGCGACGCCGATACCGCGTACGCTTCATATGTCCATGCTCGGTGTGCGGGACTTATCAGTTATTGAAACGCCGCCGGAAAACCGTTTCCCTGTTCAGACATATGTCGTGGAATACAACGGCGCGCTTGTGCGGGAAGCCATCGAAAGAGAATTGGCGCGCGGAGGACAGGTATATTTCTTGTACAACCGCGTGGATGACATCGAGCGGAAGGCTGATGAAATTTCCATGCTTGTTCCCGATGCGAAAGTGGCATATGCCCACGGAAAAATGACCGAAAATGAATTGGAAAGCGTCATGCTCAATTTTCTGGAAGGGGAATCAGACGTCCTTGTCAGCACGACTATTATTGAGACAGGCGTAGATATACCAAATGTCAATACCTTGATTGTGTTCGACGGAGACAAAATGGGGCTGTCTCAGCTGTATCAGCTGAGAGGACGGGTCGGCCGTTCCAACCGCGTCGCTTACGCGTATTTTACGTACCGCAGAGACAAAGTGCTCACTGAGGTGGCGGAAAAACGGCTGCAGGCGATTAAAGAATTTACCGAGCTGGGATCAGGCTTTAAAATCGCCATGCGTGACTTGACGATCAGGGGAGCGGGGAACCTTCTCGGCGCCCAGCAGCACGGCTTTATCGACTCAGTCGGTTTTGACCTGTACTCGCAAATGCTCAAGGAAGCGATTGAAGAGCGGAAAGGCGATATTCCGAAAAGCGAACAGTTTGAGACAGAAATCGATATCGAGCTGGACGCGTATATTCCTGAAAACTATATACAAGACGGCAAGCAAAAAATCGACATGTACAAACGCTTCAGGTCGATCGCCACAATTGAGGAGAAAAATGAGCTTCAAGATGAAATCATTGACAGGTTCGGCAGCTACCCTAAAGAGGTTGAATGGCTGTTTACGGTTGCTGAGATGAAGGTATACGGAAAATATGAACGCGTCGAACTCATCAAGCAGGATAAAGACGCGATCAGATTTACCATTTCTGAAGAGGCCAGCGCACAGATTGACGGCCAGAAATTGTTCGAACTCGGCAATAAATACGGCCGGCAGATCGGACTGGGAATGGAAGGGAAAAAGCTGAAAATCTCAGTACAGACGAAAGGCCGCAAAACGGAAGAGTGGCTGGAGACCGTGCTCGGCATGCTGAAAGGCCTTCAGGATGTGAAGAAAGAAACAATCGCGTCTTCATAAAAATTGTTACTCTCTGGTGTATATTACATTTGATGTGACGGATACTAATTTCAAGCGAGTGGCGGAAGCTACATAAAGTAAAGAGCTTTAGTACTTTCCCTTAAATATCATCACATGAAAGAGAGGCACCAGAGAGATGAAAGCTACAGGTATCGTACGTCGTATTGATGATCTAGGACGGGTTGTCATCCCTAAAGAAATTCGGAGAACACTGCGGATCAGGGAAGGAGACCCGCTTGAAATATTCGTTGACCGCGACGGAGAAGTTATATTGAAAAAATATTCTCCTATCAGTGAGCTTGGCGATTTTGCGAAGGAATATGCAGATGCATTGTATGACAGTCTCGGCCATTCCGTCTTGATTTGCGACCGTGACGCGTATATTGCCGTTTCCGGCAGTTCGAAAAAAGAATTTCTGAACAAAGCCATCAGCGATTTGCTCGAAAAAACGATGGATCAGCGCAGCTCTGTGGTAGAAAACGACGTGAAGTCCGCGCAGCTTGTTAATGACATTGATGAAGATATGAGCTCCTATACAATAGCTCCGATCGTGGCAAATGGCGATCCTATCGGCGCCGTGGTCATCTTTTCCAAGGAACAGGCACTTGGAGAAGTAGAACATAAAGCAGTAGAAACGGCAGCCAGTTTTTTGGCGAGACAAATGGAGCAGTAGGTCTTATTACCATTATTGAAATAAGAAAACGGAGAAAGAGCAGCTCTTATACAAGTGCTGTTCTTTTTCATATTCATATGTGCTCTCTATCGGTTCGGCCGTTAGGATTGTGATATAATAAGCTCGTTTTATAGACGTAATTTTCTAGCGGCTGGAAGGAGCTTTTGGATGAACGATTCAGTTGGCGCCAAGCGGCAATCGGCATGGAAAGGTGCTTTTGTGCTCGTCGTTGCGGGTATCGTGACGAAGATATTAAGCGCCGTGTACAGGGTTCCTTTTCAGAATATTGTCGGTGACGTCGGATTTTACATTTATCAGCAGGTGTATCCGTTTTTAGGGATCGCGGTCATGCTGTCAACATCCGGTTTTCCGGTAATCATCTCAAAATTAATGAACGATTATAGCGATCATAAACAAAAAATAATGAAAATTTCCGCCCTTTATGTCACGGCGGCCGGACTTGTTCTGTTTGTGCTCATGTATGCCGGCGCGGCGCCGTTGGCCGGTTTTATGGGTGACGTCCGCCTTGTGATGCTGATAAGGGTCGCGGCGTTCGCTTTCATACTGTTTCCGTTTACGGCGGTTTTCAGGGGGTATTTCCAAGGCGTGCATGATATGATGCCGTCAGCCTTATCCCAGATTACGGAACAGCTTCTTCGCGTGGCGGTGCTTCTCGGTTTATCCTTCTGGCTTTTGAAAAGCGGCCGTTCATTATACGCGGCTGGTGCGGGGGCGGCCTCGGGATCAATTGCCGGAAGCTTGGCGGCCCTTTGTGTATTGGCTGTTTTTTGGTATAAGCGGGAAGAAACAAAGAAAGACGGCGGACATATCGAAACGGCCGTCATTGTAAAAAAGCTGCTGCTTTATTCAGTCACCATCTGTATCAGCAGTGTACTCATGCTTTTGATTCAGCTTGTAGACGCCTTAAACTTATATTCACTGCTTTCAGACGGGACGGAGAGCCATGCCGCGAAACAGCTGAAAGGCATATATGACCGCGGACAGCCGCTCCTTCAGCTGGGAACCGTGTTTGCCGTCAGTATCGCCGCGTCATTGGTTCCTTCAATTTCAAAAGCGGTGCATGAGAATAAGCCGTTTATCATAAAAGAGAAAGCAACATCAGCCGTCAAGCTCTGCCTTGCGATAGGGATCGGTGCATCAGCCGGGCTTTTTTGCATTTTAGAGCCGGTGAATATCATGCTTTTCCAAAACAGTGAGGGGACGCAGACCTTACACATATTCAGCTTATCTATCTTTTTTGCCTCAATTGCGCTTACGGCAGCCGCGATTCTGCAAGGAGCGGGACATACCGTTTTCCCCGCCGTATCCGTTTTAGCGGGAGGGGCGCTGAAATGGGTGCTGAATGTTTGGCTGGTCCCCGGCTGGGGTATTACAGGAGCGGCACTGGCGACCGTCTTGGCATTTGCCGCAGTTGCGTGCCTGAATCTCCGGAGAATTTGGTCGAAGGGCTGGCTGACGAATATCGGAGGCGTGATTGCCCGTCTGTGCTGGTGCAGTCTGCTGATGGTCTTCTTTCTGCTCGTATATATGAAGCTATGGCAGTTATTTGTTCCTGTCAGCAGGGCCGGAGCTGTATGTGAGAGTCTGTCTGCGTCAGTCATCGGAGGGCTATTGTTTATTTATTGTATGATAAGAATGAAGATTTTCACGGACGAAGAGCTGAGCGGCCTTCCTTTCGGCAGTGCTTTAAGCAAATTGAAAAAGAGGAGAGAAAAACATGGCAGGTAACATTACGGTCGTCGGCCTCGGCGCCGGAGACATGGATCAGTTGACAGTGGGCGTACATAAGCTGCTGACTCAGGCGAAGCATTTATATATAAGAACGAAAGACCACCCTTTGATTCCGGAATTAGAGCAAGAGACGGAAGCGGACATCCGGTATTTTGATGATATTTATGAAAAACATGATCAGTTTGAAGCGGTCTATGAAGAGATCGCGGACATTCTGTTTGAAAAAGCGAAGCAAGAGGATGTCGTCTACGCTGTGCCCGGGCATCCGTTTGTCGCTGAGAAAACCATTCAGCTGTTATTTGAACGCCGGGAAGAACAACAGATAGCTGTTCATACTGCCGGAGGGCAAAGCTTTCTGGATGCCACTTTTAATGCTTTGCGAATTGATCCGATTGAAGGGTTTCAATTTACGGATGCGCAAACAATGACGCCGGATGAGCTCGAACTCCGCCATCACCTGATCATTTGCCAGGTTTATGACCAGATGACGGCCTCTGAGGTAAAGCTGACGCTTATGGAGAAATTGCCTGACGACTATGAAGTGGTCATCGTCACGGCAGCCGGAAGCAAGGGAGAAAAGATGACCAAGGTGCCTTTGTTTGAACTTGACCGCAATGTAGAAATAAATAACTTAACAAGCGTGTATGTTCCGCCGATTAAAAAAGAAGAACTCCTTTACCAGGAATTTTCTGCATTCCGAAGTATTATTCGCGAGCTTCGCGGGCCGAACGGCTGTCCGTGGGATCAAAAGCAGACACACCAGTCATTAAAGAAATATATGATTGAGGAATGCTACGAACTGCTTGAGGCCATTGACGAAGAGGACACGGATCACATGATAGAAGAACTCGGGGACGTCATGCTTCAGGTTATGCTGCACGCCCAGATCGGGGAAGACGAGGGGTATTTCTCAATTGATGATGTCATCAGAGACATAAGTGCGAAGATGGTCAGACGGCACCCGCACGTGTTTAAGGATGTTAAGGTTCAGGATGAACATGATGTCGTCGCCAACTGGGAAGAAATCAAAAAGGCGGAAAAGCAAACAACATCCTCTTCATTGCTGGATGCCGTGCCGAAAACACTGCCTTCTCTTGCAAAAGCGGCCAAGCTTCAGAAAAAAGCAGCAAAAACCGGCTTTGACTGGGATGACGTTCAGGATATATGGGATAAAGTAAATGAAGAGCTGAAGGAATTTTCTGCAGAGGCTTCCGCCGAATCAGCAGATGAAATCAGCTTAAAAGCTGAATTCGGCGATGTTTTATTTGCATTGGTCAATATCGGCCGATACTATAAAATTGAGCCTGAGGAAGCGCTCGCCATGACAAATGACAAATTCCGCAGACGCTTTGCTTATATTGAGAAAGAAGCGGCAGCAAAGGGACTTGAATTGACCGCAATGTCACTTGAGGAAATGGACAAATTGTGGGATGAAGCAAAAGAAATGGAGAGGAGATTCTGATATGAGACTTGATAAGTTTTTAAAAGTATCCAGATTGATTAAACGCCGCACA
Source organism: Bacillus sp. SIMBA_031 (assembly GCF_046535225.1). Lineage (NCBI taxonomy): Bacteria > Bacillati > Bacillota > Bacilli > Caryophanales > Bacillaceae > Bacillus > Bacillus sp. SIMBA_031. Next base: position 22,606 of record NZ_JAWRXC010000011.1, on the reverse strand, counting down.
TTGGCGAAAGAGGTCGCCGATCAAGGGAGAATCACCGTTAACGGGAATCAGGCGAAAGCCAGCTCAGACGTAAAAGCCGGTGATGAACTGACGGTCCGCTTCGGCCAAAAGCTTGTCACCGTGAAGGTAAACGAATTGAAAGAAACAACGAAAAAAGAAGAAGCCGCGGGCATGTATACAATCGTCAAGGAAGAAAAACTCGGCGAATAGGCTTGTTCTAAACAAGGCACCCGCCTCATACAATGCAGTAATAATGCTAAAAGTATCGAGGATATGGGGGCTGAATAGATGAATTCATATTATGAGCAAAAAGGTTCTTCTTCTGTTCCGGAACAGCATGATGTAACGATGAAAGGGAGAAAGCATTTAGACATTTCGGGCGTCAAGCATGTAGAAAGTTTTGACAACGAAGAGTTTTTGCTGGAAACGGTTATGGGAATGCTTTCCGTCAGAGGCGAGAACCTGCAGATGAAAAATCTTGATGTGGAAAAAGGGATTGTATCTATAAAAGGCAGGGTGTTTGACCTTGTATATTTAGACGAGCAGCAAGGGGATAAAGCTAAAGGGTTTTTTAGCAAGTTGTTTAAATGACGCTGACCACCCAATTTTATACGATGCTGGCAATGACCGGTATGGGCGCCTGGCTCGGAGCGTCGCTTGATACATACAGGCTGTTTGTCAGCCGCGCCAAAACGGCCAGATGGCTGTTATTCATTCATGACATTCTCTTTTGGATTGTACAAGGTCTGCTGTTTTTCTATGTGCTGCTCAACGTGAATGAAGGAGAACTCAGGGTATACATTTTCTTGGCTGTCTTACTGGGTATTGCGACGTACCAAAGCCTGTTTAAACGAATGTATATAAAAATACTGAAATTTGCCATTCATCTTGCGGTGTCTCTTTACCAATTCGCAAAAAAGCTCATTCAGCACGTGCTGTTCCGTCCGGTGCTTCTGCTCTTTAAGCTGCTCATCGGGCTGATCACGGCTATTTCTTTATACTCCTATCGGGTGAGTGCCTTTTTTGCGAAGTGTCTTTTTAAGATCGTAACGTTTTTGCTGTATCCGCTGTTTTTCCTGTTGAAACAATTATTGAAACTTCTTCCTGAAAAGTGGCGTCTTACTTTCAAACGATATTTTCAAAAAAGTGCAGGATTTTTACAAAAGAGCAAGAAACTAATCATAACAATCAGATCGACCATGATACGTATTTTGAAAAGGTGAAAGGAGGACCGTCTGATTTGAATCTATCTAGAGAACGTACAATAACTGAAATTCAAAACGACTATAAAGAGCAGGTTGAACGGCAATCCCAGCTTATGAAAAGAAGGCGGAAAGGGCTTTTCAGACGGTTGATCGTATTCGGCGCCCTTGTGTTGTTGACGGCTATTGTCTTAGCGGGTTCTCTTTGGTCACAGACCTCTTCCCTTAGCGCAAACGAAGAAAAGAAAGCTAGGCTGGAAAAACAAGTAAAAGAATTGAACGCGAAACAGGCTGATTTAAAAGATGAAATTTCCAAATTAAAGGATGAGGATTACGTCACAGAGCTTGCCAGAAGAGACTTGTTTATGTCAGGAAATGGTGAGATTCTCTTCAATGTAGAGAAGAAGAGCAAGTAGCCTTGTTGACACTTAAATTTTTATTTAGGTATAATTAAACAAACGATCTTTTTATAAGCCTAAGGAGGAGCACTTTTTTTATGTCGATTGAAGTTGGCAGCAAGTTGCAAGGGAAAATAACAGGTATTACAAATTTCGGAGCATTTGTTGAATTGCCTGGAGGCTCAACCGGTCTCGTTCATATCAGTGAGGTAGCCGATAATTATGTAAAAGACATTAACGAGCATTTAAAAGTCGGCGATCAAGTTGAAGTGAAAGTCATCAACGTTGAAAAAGACGGGAAAATTGGTTTATCAATTAAAAAAGCTAAAGACCGTCCGCAAGCCAGACCTAGAAATGATTTCCGTCCGAAAGAATCTTTTGAACAGAAAATGAACAAGTTTCTTAAAGATAGCGAAGACCGCTTATCATCTTTAAAACGAAACACGGAATCAAAACGTGGAGGGCGCGGAGCAAGAAGAGGATAACTTGCTGCTTTCTATAAATACATGGAGCATCCGTCTATCCCAGCGGGTGCTTTTTTTGTATGTACCCGTATAGTCAGAAAATTAAAACTTTAAAGTTCCTGTTGACGGAATGAAGAAACCTTTGTATTATATAACTTGTGCTTATAAGCACCTATATGGCGGTGTAGCTCAGCTGGCTAGAGCGTACGGTTCATACCCGTGAGGTCGGGGGTTCGATCCCCTCCGCCGCTACCATATATATATGGCCCGTTGGTCAAGCGGTTAAGACACCGCCCTTTCACGGCGGTAACACGGGTTCGAATCCCGTACGGGTCATCAAGCGAATCGGCTTCTGTTGCAGAAGCCGATTTTTTCATATTTAGACAACTTTTTGAGAAATGTCGGAGGAAATACGAAAGGAAAGGGGAACAAGGGAGAAAGCGTCGAAGAGTTCTTTGGAATTGTTACCTTCTTTTGACAAAATCCTATCTGGGCTTTCATTTATAATGACAAGCAACGAATAAAACAGGTGGGGGATGAGAGCAATGGAAAAAGCAGAAAGAAGAGTGAACGGGCCGATGGCGGGACAAGCTCTGGAAAAACTGCAATCGTTTTTTGAAAAGGCGGCAAAGCTTACAGTCCATCAAGCGCATTCACTTTTTTTCTATAAGGGTTTCATTTATGTCGTGATCGGATTTTTACTTGGACGGGCTTTCATATTATCTGAGGTTCTTCCGTTTGCGCTGCCGTTTTTCGGAGCGATGCTTTTGATCAGAAGAGATAAAGCCTTCTATGCCTGTCTGTCTTTACTTGCGGGCGCTTTAACCATTTCGCCGAAACACTCTTTATTGATTCTCACAGCTTTGGCCGTCTTCACTCTATTTTCAAAAATCGGTACATATATCGTGCAGGACCGAGTGAAGATGCTGCCGATCGTGGTGTTTTTCTCTATGGCTGCCGCGAGAATCGGATTTGTTTATTTTGAGAGCGGCGCTTTTACCACCTATGATTATGTGATGGCTGTTGTCGAGGCGGGCCTGGCCTTTATTTTGACGCTGATCTTTTTGCAAAGCCTGCCGATCTTCACGATCAAAAAAGTGAAGCAATCGTTAAAAATAGAAGAAATTATCTGTTTTATGATCTTGATCGCATCCGTTTTAACCGGGCTTGCCGGTGTTTCATTTCAGGGAATGCAGGCTGAACATATCCTGGCCCGCTATGTCGTGCTGAGTTTTTCCTTTGTCGGCGGGGCAAGCATCGGCTGTACGGTCGGTGTGGTGACCGGACTGATCCTCGGGCTTGCGAATATCGGGAATCTCTATCAAATGAGTCTGCTTGCGTTTTCCGGGCTTCTTGGCGGGCTGCTGAAAGAAGGAAAGAAAGCCGGAGCCGCAGTCGGGTTAGTGATCGGCTCACTGCTGATTTCATTATATGGAGAGGGGTCTGCCGGATTAATGACCACTCTTTATGAATCTTTGATTGCCGTTGTTTTGTTTTTGATTACGCCCCAATCGATTACGAAAAAGGTGGCGCGATACATACCGGGCACTGCTGAGCACAGTCAGGAACAGCAGCAGTACGCGAGGAAAATCAGAGATGTCACCGCCCAGAAAGTAGACCAGTTCTCCAATGTGTTTCATGCCTTGTCGGAGAGCTTCGCCACCTTTCATCAGACGTCTTCCGATGAGCAGGCGGAAGAAGGGGAAGTGGATCTCTTTTTAAGCAAAATCACCGAGCATTCCTGCCAATCCTGCTATAAGAAAAGCAAATGCTGGGTTCAAAACTTTGATAAAACATATGACTTAATGAAACAAGTTATGCATGAAACAGAAGAAAAACAGTATGCCTCAAACCGCAGATTAAAAAAGGAGTTTCAACAGCACTGTTCCAAATCCAGACAGGTGGAAGAGCTGATTGAGGACGAACTTGCCCACCATCACGCCCATCTGACACTGAAGAGAAAAGTTCAGGACAGCAGAAGGCTTGTTGCCGAGCAGCTGTTGGGGGTTTCTGAGGTCATGGCGGACTTTTCTCGGGAAATAAAACGGGAGAGGGAGCAGCATTTTATTCAGGAAGAACAAATGATAGAGGCGCTTCAGCATTTCGGAATCGAGATTCAGCATGTCGAGATATACAGCTTGGAGCAGGGCAATATTGATATCGAAATGACAATCCCGTTCAGCGGAGGACACGGCGAGAGTGAGAAAATTATCGCCCCGATGCTGTCTGACATTCTTGAGGAGCAGATACTTGTCAAAAGCGAACAGCACTCGACTCATCCGAATGGCTACAGCCATGTCGCGTTCGGTTCGACCAAGTCGTACCGGGTCTCGACAGGCGCAGCTCATGCGGCAAAAGGCGGCGGCCTTGTCTCCGGAGACAGCTACAGCATGATGGAACTGGGGGCGAGAAAGTATGCGGCCGCGATCAGTGACGGCATGGGCAATGGGGCGAGGGCCCATTATGAGAGCAATGAAACGATTAAGCTGCTCGAAAAAATCCTCGAATCAGGTATTGATGAAAAAATAGCGATCAAAACGATCAACAGTATTCTGTCTTTACGGACGACAGACGAAATCTACTCAACTCTCGATCTTTCTATCATTGACCTTCAGGATGCAAGCTGCAAATTCTTGAAGGTCGGTTCAACGCCGAGTTTTATCAAGCGGGGAGATCAAGTCATGAAAGTTCAGGCCAGCAATCTGCCGATCGGCATCATCAATGAATTTGATGTGGAGGTTGTAAGTGAACAGTTAAAAGCGGGAGATCTGCTCGTCATGATGAGTGACGGTATTTTTGAAGGGCCGAAGCACGTTGAAAACCACGACCTGTGGATGAAACGGAAAATGAAAGGGCTGAAAACCGAAGATCCTCAGGAAATCGCTGATATATTAATGGAAGAGGTCATCAGAACACGTTCCGGTCAAATCGAAGACGATATGACAGTGGTTGTTGTCCGGATTGATCACAACACGCCGAAATGGGCTTCCATACCGGTGCCGGCGGTTTTCCAAAATAAAAAGGAGATTTCTTAATCCTTTCGTATAAATCACTTTCCTTCTGGCGAAGATGGGACTAATCGTATCACCGGGAGGAATGTATGTGAATAAGGGACATTTAAATCAAGTTCTGCTGATTACAGATGGCTGCTCCAATCATGGTGAAGACCCGATCGCAATGGCGGCTTTCGCCAAGGAGCAGGGGATTACGGTGAATGTTATAGGAATTATGGAAGAAAACGCGATTGACCAAGAGGCAATGAAGGAAGTTGAAGGCATCGCCATGGCCGGAGGCGGCGTCCATCAAGTTGTGTATGCGTCACAATTGTCTCAGACGGTTCAAATGGTGACGAAAAAAGCAATGACCCAGACGCTGCAAGGTGTCGTCAATCAAGAGCTTAAACAAATCTTAGGGAAAAACGTTGAAATGGAAGAGCTTTCTCCTGAAAAACGCGGCGAAGTGATGGAAGTGGTTGATGAACTCGGCGAAACGGTTCATCTGCAAGTGCTTGTGCTGGTTGATACGAGTGCGAGTATGGCGCCGAAACTGCCGACGGTGAAAGAAGCGCTGATCGATCTTTCCATCAGTTTAAATTCCCGAGCCGGGCAAAATGAATTTGCCATGTGTATATTTCCCGGGAAAAGCCAGGAAGTTGAGCTTGTGCTGAATTGGACGCCGAAGCTTGAATCCCTTTCTGCACTCTTTGCGAAGCTGTCGACCGGCGGTATTACCCCTACGGGCCCCGCTATCCGGGAAGCGACGCAGCAGTTTGAGAGAATCCGCTCAAGAAGGAGCATGTTGGCAGATGATGAACGACGCTTTAACGAGTTTGGCATGTAGTCTGGCACCGGGGACGGCAATTCAGGGCAAATGGAACGGCAAATCCTACAGATTGCTCAAACAGCTTGGAAAAGGGGCTAACGGTATTGTATATCTGGCAGAAGCATCAGGCGGACAGGTCGCTTTGAAAATAAGCAGCGACAGCATGTCTGTTACCTCTGAAGTGAATGTCTTAAAATCCTTTTCAAAGGCCCGGTCGCAAACGATGGGGCCTTCTTTTTTTGATGCGGACGACGCGTTTATTCCGCAGCTGAATAAAAATGTCTCTTTTTACGTGATGGAGTACATAGAAGGGCCGCTTCTTCCGCAATATATCAGCAGTAAAGGAGCGGAGTGGATTCCGGTGCTGATGGTGCAGCTTCTTTCCAGCTTGTCAGTCCTTCATCAGCAAGGGTGGGTTTTTGGCGACCTCAAACCGGAAAATCTCATTGTAACCGGACCACCGGCTGCCATTCGCTGCATTGATGTAGGGGGAACGACAAAACAGGGCCGCGCGATTAAAGAGTATACGGAGTTTTACGACAGGGGCTATTGGGGGTATGGAACAAGAAAAGCAGAACCATCCTATGACCTGTTTGCTGTCGCAATGATCATGATCCACTGTGTCCAGAAGAAAGAGTGCAAAAAGTCAGGACAGCCGAAAGAACAGCTTCGTTCTATCATTGAAGGCCACCCGTTTCTGAATAAGTATAAGAAGGTTCTGTTTTCTGCTTTAAACGGCCAATATCCGTCTGCGGAAGCCATGAAGCATGACATCCTGACGGCGGGACAGAGCGCCGGGAGCAAAAGGAAAGCCGCCGCCAAGCCTAAGCCGCCGCAATCAAAACCGCGGCAGGGCACTGTATCTCAAACGCGGTATAAACCTAAACAAAAACCCGCAAAGCACAATGGTTTGTTTGAAACAACACTTATTTTAATCAGCGTTCTCGCCCTTTATTTCGCTTACATCGTCTTTTTTCTCATCTAATGCCGGCCGGACGCCTGTACTCATGCTTCTTCTTTGCTTGGAGGGAATGAAAGTGATAGGATATGTATATCTTTAAAAAACCTGCTCATTGTGAGGGGGACATTGTGAAAAGCGTGGAAGATTTTTTCAAAACATATCATCTTCAGGCGGAGGGAGAAACGATTATTGCCGGGGTCTCCGGAGGCCCTGATTCAATGGCGCTTCTCAGTATGCTGAATAAGCACTTCGGGCATTCCTCCGTTATCATAGCGGCGCATGTCGACCATCAGTTCAGGGGTCCTGAATCTGAAGAAGATATGAAGTTTGTGCAGTCATATTGCGAAGCGGAACACATCCTCTGCGAAACGGTACAGATTGATGTTTCTGCATACGCAAAGAAGAATAGGCTGAACAAGCAGGCTGCCGCGCGTGATTGCAGATATCAGTTTTTCGAAGATCTGATGGCAAAACACCAAGCGAAGTTTTTGGCGCTGGCTCATCATGGCGATGACCAGGTTGAGACAATGCTCATGAGGCTTGCGAAAGGTACGCTCGGGGCAGGGCTTGCGGGAATGCAGCCCGTCCGCGAATTTGCATCCGGCTGGCTGATCAGGCCTTTCCTCTATGCGGCAAAGGATGAAATCCTTGAATACTGCCGTCAAGAAGGGCTCAGCTACAGAACGGATGAGAGCAATGCAAAAGACGATTATACAAGAAACAGATTCAGAAAGACCGTGCTTCCTTTTTTAAAACAAGAATCACCTGACGTTCATAAAATGTTTCAAAAGGTGAGTGAAGCACTGACAGAAGACGAACAATACCTGCAGTCATTAACGAAAGAACGAATGAATAAGGTTATTACAAGCAAGTCTGACACATCGGTTGAAGTCAATTCCTCTCAATTGCTTGCCCTTCCGATACCTTTACAAAGAAGAGGAGTTCAACTAATATTAAACTATCTTTATGAAAACGTTCCATCGTCGTTTTCCGCCCGCCACATACAGCAGTTTCTCGAATGGGCGGAAAATGGAAGCGCCTCGGGAGTGCTTGATTTTCCGAAAGGGCTGAAGGTGGTCAAATCATATCAGACATGTTTGTTTACATTTGAACAATGGCAATGTGAAAAAGTTCCCTTTGAGCTGCAGCTGCAAGGAGCGGAAGGCGAGACTGCTGTTCTCCCCAACGGCTTTATGATAGAGGTGGCCGATCAGGCTGATCCTCATATCAAAAATGGGAATGCTGTTTTTATGACAAGCAGAAACAAGGTGCAATTTCCTTTAACAATCCGGACGAGAAAAATCGGCGACCGGATCAAACTTAAAGGGATGAATGGCTCGAAAAAGGTGAAAGATATATTTATTGATCATAAACTGCCTCTGCGGGATCGGGACGAATGGCCGATTGTAACGGATGCGAGCGGTGAAATTATCTGGCTGCCTGGCTTGAAAAAATCCATCTTTGACGATCTTGTGATTTCAAACAGTGACCGCATTGTATTACAATATAGACAGCATGAAAAGTGTAGGGGGCAAGCATTAACATGAAACAGGATATCGAAAAAGTGCTGATCTCAGAAGATGAGATCCAGCAGAAAGTAAAACAGCTTGGAGAACAATTAACAAGCGAGTACAGCGACACGTTTCCGTTGGCAATCGGTGTGTTAAAGGGAGCGCTTCCTTTTATGGCTGATCTTATAAAGCATATTGATACATATTTGGAAATGGACTTCATGGATGTATCAAGCTACGGAAATTCCACGGTTTCTTCCGGAGAAGTCAAAATCATCAAAGATTTGGATACATCTGTAGAAGGCCGGGACATCTTAATCATTGAAGATATTATCGACAGTGGGTTAACCTTGAGCTATCTCGTAGAACTCTTCCGATATCGTAAAGCGAAATCAATTAAGATTGTTACCCTGTTGGATAAACCAAGCGGAAGAAAAGCGGACATTAAAGCAGACTTCGTAGGCTTTGAAGTTCCTGACGCGTTTGTTGTGGGTTACGGACTTGATTATGCCGAACGCTATCGCAATCTGCCTTACATCGGAGTATTAAAACCGGCGATTTATGAAAGCTGATCGGCTGCCTGCTTCCGAGATGGTTATCGGTTGTATTGGAATGATTTTCTATGGTACTATTGAACATAGTTGTGCTTACTGTGGGAGGAGGTAAGGAATGAATCGGGTCTTCCGTAATACCATTTTTTATTTACTTATTTTATTAGTAGTAATCGGGGTTGTGAGTTACTTCCAGACTTCAAACCCGAAAACAGAAAATATGTCGTACAGTACGTTTATCAAGAACCTCGATGAGGGGAAAGTTGATAGCGTATCGGTTCAGCCTGTCAGAGGTGTTTATGAGGTAAAAGGACAGCTGAAAAAATACGACAAAGACCAGTACTTTTTAACACATGTTCCTGAAGGAAAAGGAGCAGACCAGATATTTGATGCAATTAAAAAGACGGACGTAAAAGTTGATCCCGCACAGGAAACAAGCGGGTGGGTGACGTTCTTAACGACGATCATTCCGTTTGTCATCATCTTTATTCTGTTTTTCTTCCTGCTCAATCAGGCTCAGGGCGGCGGCAGCCGTGTCATGAACTTCGGGAAGAGCAAAGCGAAGCTGTATACGGAAGAAAAGAAACGCGTGAAGTTTAAAGATGTAGCCGGCGCGGATGAGGAGAAGCAGGAGCTTGTTGAGGTTGTTGAGTTTCTGAAAGATCCTCGCAAATTCGCCGAGCTTGGCGCCAGAATCCCTAAAGGCGTGCTGCTGGTCGGACCTCCGGGAACCGGTAAGACATTGCTTGCGAGAGCCTCAGCCGGTGAAGCGGGCGTTCCTTTCTTCAGCATCAGCGGATCTGACTTCGTTGAAATGTTTGTCGGTGTCGGTGCTTCCCGTGTGCGTGATTTATTCGAAAATGCGAAAAAGAATGCGCCTTGCCTGATCTTCATTGATGAGATCGACGCGGTGGGACGTCAGCGCGGCGCAGGTCTTGGCGGCGGGCATGATGAACGCGAACAGACGCTTAACCAGCTGCTTGTAGAGATGGACGGTTTCAGTGCGAATGAAGGAATCATTATTATCGCTGCGACAAACCGTGCGGACATTCTCGACCCTGCATTGCTTCGTCCGGGACGTTTTGACCGTCAGATTACGGTAGACCGTCCGGATGTCATCGGCCGTGAAGCCGTATTGCAGGTCCATGCGAGAAACAAACCGCTTGATGAAACGGTGAACTTAAAAGCGATCGCTTCAAGAACACCCGGTTTCTCAGGCGCCGATTTAGAAAACCTTCTTAACGAAGCGGCACTTGTTGCTGCCCGTCAAAACAAGAAGAAAATTGATATGCGCGACATTGATGAAGCGACGGACCGTGTCATTGCGGGTCCTGCGAAGAAGAGCCGCGTCATATCGAAAAAAGAACGCAATATCGTGGCGTACCACGAGGGCGGTCACACCGTTATCGGACTTGTGCTGGATGAAGCCGATATGGTTCATAAAGTAACGATCGTTCCGAGGGGGCAGGCGGGCGGATACGCGGTCATGCTTCCGAGAGAAGACCGTTACTTCCAGACAAAACCTGAACTTCTCGATAAAATTGTCGGTCTTCTGGGCGGACGGGTTGCCGAGGAAATTATCTTCGGCGAAGTCAGCACGGGGGCTCACAATGACTTCCAGCGGGCAACGAGCATTGCCAGAAGAATGGTGACAGAGTTCGGTATGTCAGAAAAACTCGGACCGCTTCAGTTCGGTCAATCTCAAGGCGGTCAAGTATTCCTGGGCCGGGATTTCAACAACGAGCAAAACTACAGTGATCAGATCGCTTACGAAATCGACCAGGAAATTCAGCGCATCATTAAAGAATGTTATGAGCGTGCGAAAACCATCCTGACTGAAAATCGCGATAAGCTTGAATTGATTGCTCAGACATTGCTTGATGTGGAAACATTAGATGCGGAACAAATCAAGCATCTCGTGGATCACGGAAAACTCCCTGAGCGCAATTTCTCAGATGACCATCTTCAAAAAGACGATGTGAAAGTAAACATCCTGTCTAAAACAGAAGACGAAAAGAAAGACGAGCCGAAAGAATAGTTCGCTTTCTGATATGAAAACCGCCGGCGTATACCGGCGGTTTTTTTACTGGTTCCGTTTTGTTTACAAAAGAGCCGCAGATCGTGTATGGTATTGTAGAATGTTGAAAATGTTATGATTAGAAACTATTCAAAAGTGGTGATAGAGGTTGTTACTGGTTATAGATGTGGGGAACACCAACACCGTGATTGGTGTATATCATGATGGGGAATTAGAATATCATTGGCGCATAGAAACGAGCAGGCACAAAACAGAAGACGAATTCGGCATGCTGCTCCGTTCCTTATTTGAACATTCCGGACTCATGTTTGAACAGATTGAAGGGATTATCATCTCCTCCGTGGTGCCGCCGATTATGTTCTCTTTAGAAAGAATGTGCACAAAATACTTTCACATCGAGCCGCAAATTGTCGGCCCGGGAATGAAAACAGGTTTAAATATAAAGTATGACAATCCGAAAGAAGTGGGAGCTGACAGGATCGTCAATGCCGTTGCGGCGATCCAGCAGTATGGGGGCCCCTTAATTGTTGTTGATTTCGGAACGGCGACAACGTATTGCTACATTGATGAAAACAAACAATACATGGGCGGCGCGATTGCTCCCGGCATTACGATTTCAACGGAAGCGCTGTACTCACGTGCGGCGAAGCTTCCGAGAATTGAAATTGCCCGTCCGGACAATATCATCGGCAAAAACACGGTAAGCGCCATGCAGTCCGGCATCCTTTTCGGCTATGTCGGACAAGTTGAAGGTATAGTGAAGCGGATGAAATGGCAGGCAACACAGGAACCGAAAGTCATTGCGACAGGCGGGCTTGCGTCATTAATCGCAAACGAATCAGACTGTATTGATATTGTTGACCCGTTTCTCACTCTGAAAGGGCTGGAAATCATTTATGAGCGAAATCGCGTGGGTCACGTATAGGAGGTAAACGATGGATTATTTAATTAAAGCAATTGCATATGACGGTAAAGTGCGGGCTTATGCAGCCAGAACGACAGATATGGTTAATGAAGCGCAAAGAAGGCATGACACGTGGCCGACGGCATCAGCCGCAATCGGCCGGACGATGACAGCTTCTCTGATGCTCGGAGCGATGCTTAAGGGTGAAGATAAGCTGACAGTCAAAATAGAAGGCGGCGGCCCGATCGGAGCCATTGTCGCAGATGCGAACGCAAAGGGTGAGGTAAGAGCATACGTATCAAACCCGCACGTTCATTTTGACCTCAATGAACAAGGGAAACTGGATGTCAGACGGGCGGTCGGAACTGACGGAACACTCAGTGTCGTAAAAGATTTGGGCTTGCGTGATTATTTTACGGGACAAGTAGAGATTGTCTCGGGTGAACTCGGTGACGACTTCACGTATTACCTTGTTTCTTCTGAACAAGTCCCTTCATCTGTCGGCGTAGGTGTTCTAGTAAATCCTGATAACACCATTCTCGCTGCGGGCGGGTTCATCATTCAGCTTCTTCCGGGGACTGATGAAGAAACCATTTCAACAATTGAAAAGCAATTATCTCAAATCGAACCGATTTCAAAATTGATTCAAAAAGGCCTGACACCGGAAGAAATCTTAGAAGAAGTTCTGGGTCAAAAACCGGACGTTCTCGAAACAATGCCGGTCAAATTTCACTGTTCTTGTTCAAAAGATCGATTCGAAACGGCCATTTTAGGACTAGGCAAAAAAGAAATACAAGATATGATAGAAGAAGACGGAAAAGCCGAAGCGGTTTGCCATTTTTGTAATGAGAAATATTTATTTACAAAAGAAGAACTGGAAGAGCTTCGTGACGAAACAACCCGCTAGCTCTTTAGCGGGTTGTTCTATTTTATAAAAGGGATGGGGTAGATTTTGAAATCGAGAACACTTTTGACGATTATTGTAGCGGCGCTGTTAGTATGCAGTGTGACAGTGGCGTATAAGTTAACAAAATCCCAAGCCGCAGGGTCATCTGAAGAATCCATCGCGACAATCGGTGATAAACATATCACACGGCAAGACTGGATGAAAAAGATGGAAGACGAGTACGGAAAATCAACTCTGGAAGACATGATTAATGCACAAGTAGTGGAAGAGCTTGCGAAAAAGAATAAACTCACAGTTTCAAACAGCGAATTGGAGCGGGAGTTTCTTTTAATCAAAGCGGTGAATAATTCATTTTATGAAGACAGCCATATTACCGAAAAAGAATGGAGAGACCAGATCCGCTACAACATTCTTCTTGAAGAACTGCTGACGAAGGACATCGATATATCGGATAAGGAAATGCAATCATTTTATAATAAAAACAAAGAATTGTACCATTTCGATGATTCCTACAGAATCCGGCACATCGTCGTCAAAAACAAAGATGAGGCGGACAGGGTGCTTGCTGATTTGAAAGGCGGTTCCAGCTTTGAAGCCGTCGCCGCTGAGCGTTCCACGGACAGATACACGTCACAGTATGGCGGAGACCTCGGCTTTGTGACAGAAAACCAGGAAAATATCCCGCAGGCATATATCACAGAAGCTAAAAATCTTAAAGAAGATGAATGGTCCGCTGAACCGATTAAAGTTTCTTCAGGATACGCCGTCATTCAGCTGAAAGAAAAGCTTAAAGCGAGAACTTTCTCATACAATGAAGTGAAGAGCCAAATCAGACGCCAGATCGCGATGGATCAATTAGGTGACAAGGCGACAGTCAAAACGCTGTGGAAAGAGGCGGGGGTCTCTTGGTTCTACGGGGAAAAAAGAACTAAATGATTGACAAAAAATTTTGAAATTGATAACTTATATTTATAATACCAATAAATTTACTCGGAAATTGAGGTGTCCAACATGGTGCGTATTGCAAATTCTATTACTGAACTAATCGGAAATACTCCTATTGTGAAATTGAATCGCCTGACGGATGAAAACAGCGCAGATGTATATCTGAAGCTTGAATACATGAATCCGGGCAGCAGCGTAAAAGACCGGATCGGAGTGGCGATGATAGAAGCGGCTGAAAAAGAAGGAAAATTAAAAGCCGGCGACACAATCATTGAACCGACAAGCGGAAATACAGGGATCGGTCTTGCGATGGTGGCAGCGGCTAAAGGTCTCAGAGCCATTCTCGTTATGCCTGATACAATGAGTATGGAGCGACGCAATCTGCTGCGTGCATACGGAGCGGAACTTGTGCTGACTCCCGGCGCAGAAGGAATGAAGGGCGCCATTAAAAAGGCGGAAGAACTTGCCGAGGAACACGGATACTTTGTGCCTCAGCAATTCAACAATGCGGCAAACCCGGAAATTCACCGCCAAACGACGGGGAAAGAAATCGTAGAACAGTTTGGTGACGACCAGCTTGATGCGTTCGTGGCCGGAATCGGTACCGGCGGAACCATCACGGGAGCGGGCGAAGTGCTGAAAGAAGCATATCCATCCATCAAAATCTATGCGGTAGAGCCGGCGGATTCTCCAGTTCTTTCCGGCGGAAAACCGGGCCCGCATAAAATTCAGGGTATCGGAGCGGGATTTGTCCCTGAAACATTGAATACGGATATCTATGATCAAATCATTCCCGTCAAAAACGAGGATGCATTTGAATATGCCCGTAAAACGGCAAAAGAAGAAGGGATTCTCGGCGGCATTTCTTCCGGAGCGGCCATTTACGCTGCACTGGAAATCGCGAAAAAACTGGGGAAAGGCAAGAAAGTGCTTGCGATCATCCCTAGTAACGGAGAACGTTACTTAAGCACACCGCTTTATCAGTTTGAATAGAGACATACACACGGCTCCCGGCTGTATCCGGGAGTTTTTTTGTGCCTGAAGCATCGAAAATCCAAAAAACGTTTCGAATTTTATGGTTGGAAGTGAAATTCACTTTTTTCACCAGTGTGATTGCTTTAAAATAAAACTACAGTAAAACGAAGCAGAGGATTGATATGATGGCACAACGCAGACCGGCAGGAAGAAAAATACCTTTTACGAAACAAGCATTTTTACAGCGATATGAAAACCTTTCGAAATCGAGAAAACGGCATGTTCTGCTCGAAAGCGCGAGAGGGGGAAGATTCAGTATAGCCGGTCTAGATCCGATTGCGTCCGTCAGAGGGAAAGACGGAATTACAACGATCAAGCATGAGGGGGAAACACTGTTTAAAGAAGGTGACCCGCTGCGGGCCTTTCATGAATGGTTTGGAACGCTCGGAACGGAAACAAACGTTGGGTTTCCGGACTTTCAGGGCGGTGCGATTGGTTTTATCAGTTACGACTACGCACGATATATTGAGAATTTTAAGATGCTGTCGTTAGATGATCTGGAAACACCTGATATTTACTTTCTTGTTTTTGATGATGTGGCCGTTTATGACCATGAGGAAGAGGCGTTATGGCTCATTACCCATACCAAAGCGGAAGAAGCGGATCTTGCGGAAGAAAAGCTGTCCGGCTTAGAGGACATGTGGTGTTCCCTCCAAACGGCGGACGAGCCTTTTTCACCGCTGAATCGGAATGGGGACGGATCGTACGCCGCTCCGTTCACTGAGGAAGGATTTTCGCAGGCTGTAGAACAAATTAAACAATATATCGCGAGCGGCGATGTGTTCCAGGTTAATTTGTCCATCAGGCAGTCTCAGTCCTTATCCGTTCATCCGTATGAGGTGTATAAACACTTGAGAAACGTCAATCCGTCTCCTTACATGGCCTATCTCGAGACACCGGGGTTTCAAGTGATATGCGGGTCGCCGGAGCTATTGGTGACAAAGAAGGGGAAGAAGCTTGAAACGAGACCGATCGCGGGTACGCGTTCAAGAGGAAAAGACGATGCTGAAGACAAGGCCTTGGCTGATGAATTAATTCACAACGAGAAAGAACGTGCGGAACACGTCATGCTTGTTGATCTTGAGCGCAATGATCTCGGGCGCGTATCGCGCTACGGCTCCGTGCGGGTTAACGAATTTATGGCGATCGAAAAGTATTCCCACGTCATGCATATCGTGTCAAACGTACAGGGAGAGCTGCAGGACGGATATGACGCGACAGACATTATTCATGCGGTGTTCCCGGGGGGCACCATCACGGGAGCGCCCAAAGTGAGAACGATGGAAATTATAGAAGAGCTTGAGCCGACAAGACGGGGGCTTTATACTGGATCTATAGGCTGGTTCGGATTCAACGGAGATTTGCAGTTTAACATTGTGATCCGGACGATCTATGCAGCCGGCGGACATGCTTTTATGCAGTCCGGTGCAGGAGTGGTCATTGATTCGGTTCCGAAGCAAGAATACAAGGAATCGTTCAAAAAAGCTTTTGCGATGAAAAAGGCGTTAGAGCTGAGCGAAGAAGAGACAAAAAATCAGACGAGGTGAGCAGAGATGATTTTAATGATTGACAATTATGATTCATTTACGTACAACTTGGTTCAATATTTGGGTGAGCTCGGGGAGGAACTGATCGTCAGACGGAATGACGAGATTACGATTGAGCAGATTGAAGAGCTGGGTCCGGACTTCTTAATGATTTCACCCGGGCCGTGCAGTCCTGATGAAGCGGGGATCAGCCTCGAAGCCATCAAACATTTTGCCGGCAGTATTCCTGTTTTCGGCGTATGTCTCGGGCATCAGTCGATTGCGCAAGTATTCGGCGGCGACGTCGTCAGAGCAGAGCGGCTCATGCACGGCAAAACGTCAGAAGTTATACATGACGGACAGACGATTTTTAAAGGCCTGCAAAATCCACTGGTCGCCACCCGGTACCACTCGCTTATTGTCAAAGCGGACACATTGCCGGACTGCTTTACGGTATCCGCTCAAACCAAAGAAGGAGAAATTATGGCAATCCGCCATAATGAGCTGCCTGTTGAAGGTGTTCAGTTCCATCCGGAATCCATCATGACCTCCTTCGGCAAAGAGATGCTCAGAAACTTTATAGAGACACACCGCAAAAAGGAAGTGACGGTGTGATTATATATTTGAATGGTCAATATATAGAGGAGAAAGAAGCGGCGCTTTCTCCTTTTGACCATGGTTATCTGTACGGGATCGGCGCGTTCGAGACGTTCAGGCTTTACAGCGGCCGGCCGTTTCTGTCGGATGCGCATGTCGCCAGGCTCAACAGGGCGCTTCGGGATCTGCAGATTGCATATGAGGTGAACAAACAGGAGCTGCTTGATATGCTTCGGAGACTGTTGCTCCTCAATGACATAAAGGACGGCAGCGCGCGTGTCCGGCTTAACATCTCGGCAGGCGTCAGCGATAAAGGGTTTGCCGCGCAGACTTATGAAAAGCCGACCGTCCTTTGTTTCGTCAACCGGCTCAATCCGGAAACTCTGCCTGTTCAAAAAGAAGGCAGGCTTCTCTCTATCAGGAGAAATACGCCTGAAGGATATTTCCGGTTAAAATCTCATCACTATTTAAACAACATGTATGCTAAACGGGAGATCGGGAATGATCCCAATCTTGAAGGCATTTTCCTGACCGGAGAAGGAGATGTCGCGGAGGGCATTGTCTCCAACGTGTTTTGGCGAAAAGGAGACAAGGTCTTTACGCCATCCTTGGATACGGGAATTCTCGATGGTGTAACAAGACAGTTTGTCATTGATGAATTGAAACGGCAGGGGACAGAAGTCACCGAAGGCCGATTCCGTTTTCAATCAATGCTTGAAGCGGATGAAGCATGGTTGACAAACTCCGTGCTTGAAATCATCCCGTTTTCTAAAATAGAGGAAGTGCCGCTGCCCGGAGTGAGCGGAAAAACGGTGCAATTGCTCCGTAAGCAGTATCAGCAGGAAATAAATAAAATGAATGTACAGGAGGGGGAACAAAATGGCGCAGCAAACAATTGAACAGCCTAAACTGATTCATACAAAAAAAGGCGCTCTGTCCTATAAAGAGAAGACGCTCGTTATGGGGATATTAAATGTAACGCCAGACTCCTTCTCTGACGGCGGTAAATACGACAGTACGGAAAGGGCGCTTCTGCATGCGGCGAAGATGGCTGAAGAAGGGGCGCATATCATAGATATCGGCGGCGAATCGACAAGGCCCGGCGCATCACTCGTGTCGGCTGATGAGGAAATGTCACGAGTCATCCCCGTTATAGAACGGATTACAAGCGAGCTGGACATTCCGCTTTCAATCGATACGTACAAAGCGTCCGTGGCAGACGAAGCGGTTAAAGCGGGAGCCTCTATCCTTAATGACATCTGGGGGGCGAAAGGTGACCCTGACATGGCGTCAGTAGCCGCCGCACATGGGGTTCCGATTATCTTAATGCATAATCGCATGGAAAGAAACTACAACGATCTTATTCCTGATATGCTTGCTGACTTGATGGAAAGCGTAAAAATTGCCGCAGAAGCCGGCGTCACAGATGAAAATATGATTCTGGATCCGGGGATCGGCTTTGCGAAAAATTATGAGGACAATCTGGCTGTCATGAACAAGCTGGAGGTGTTCAGCGGGTTAGGTTATCCGCTGCTCCTGGCGACATCGAGAAAAAGGTTCATCGGCCGTGTGCTTGACCTTCCCCCTGAAGAACGTGCCGAGGGAACGGGAGCGACAGTATGCCTTGGCGTCCAGAAAGGCTGCGACATTGTGAGGGTGCACGATGTCAAAGAGATCGCAAGAATGACTAAGATGATGGATGCTATGTTGAACAAAGGAGGCGCACATTTTGGATAAAGTATATGTGGAAGGTATGGAGTTTTACGGATATCACGGCGTGTTCGAAGAAGAAAACAAACTCGGCCAGCGCTTCAAAGTAGACCTGACTGCCGAACTGGATTTGAGCAAAGCGGGAAAAACGGATGACCTTTCTTATACCATTAACTATGCGGAATTGTACAGTGTCTGCCGCGGCATCGTTGAGGGCGAGCCCGTTAATTTGGTCGAGACCCTTGCGGAACGGATCGCAGACACCGTCCTTGAGAAATTTGAGCCGGTGCAGCAATGTACGGTAAAGGTTGTTAAGCCTGACCCGCCGATTCCCGGCCATTATAAATCAGTAGCCATAGAAATGACGAGAAAGAAATCATGAACAATACGGCATATATCGGCCTCGGTTCCAATATGGGCGACCGTGAACATTATTTGCGCCAGGCAGTGGCCTTGCTCAGCCGCCATCATGGCGTGACAGTGTCAAAGGTGTCCTCCATATATGAAACAGATCCCGTCGGCTATGAGGATCAAGATCAGTTTCTCAATATGGCGGTTGAAGTGAAAACGTCGTTATCTCCTTTTGAACTTCTTGACGTAACGCAGAGCATTGAAGCTGAATTAGGCAGAACGAGAGAGATTCGCTGGGGACCGCGGACGGCAGACCTTGACATTTTGCTGTATAATCGTGAAAATATTGAAACAGAGCGGCTGATTGTTCCGCATCCGAGAATGTATGAGCGCTTATTTGTCCTTGCGCCGTTAAAAGAAATATGTCCGCAGGCGGATCATATCACGATAAGCGCTGAAACAAACCAAGAAGGTGTAAGAGTATGGAAGCAGAAATCTGGGGTAGGCGAATTCGTGCATTCAGAAAGCTGAAAGGTTATACTCAAGAAGGATTTGCAAAAGCATTAGGTGTATCAGTTTCTATTGTCGGTGAAATTGAACGCGGAAACCGATTGCCATCAGATGCCATCATTCAAGATGCGGCAGATGTTTTAAATATAAGTGCGGACGAATTGGCCCCGCCTGAAAAATAGACAAATGAAAGGAGGGGAAAAATGTTTAAAATCGGTGATATTCAATTGAAAAACCGGGTTGTGCTTGCCCCTATGGCCGGTGTCTGCAACTCAGCGTTCAGATTGACTGTAAAGGAATTCGGAGCTGGATTGGTATGCGCTGAAATGGTCAGTGACAAAGCGATTCTTTACAACAACGCAAGAACAATGGGGATGCTTTACATTGATGAACGTGAAAAACCGCTCAGCCTTCAGATTTTTGGAGGAAAAAAGGAAACCCTTGTGGAAGCGGCGAAGTTTGTAGATCAAAACACGACTGCTGATATTATTGATATTAACATGGGATGTCCCGTACCCAAGATTACAAAATGTGATGCGGGCGCCAAATGGCTTCTCGATCCTGATAAGATTTATGAAATGGTATCCGCAGTAGTAGATGCTGTTGATAAGCCGGTTACAGTGAAGATGAGAATGGGTTGGGATGAAGAGCACATCTATGCGGTGAAAAACGCCCAAGCCGTTGAACGTGCCGGCGGAAAAGCCGTTGCCCTGCACGGCCGCACAAGAGTGCAAATGTATGAAGGCACTGCGAACTGGGATATCATTAAAGAAGTGAAGCAATCCGTCTCCATTCCCGTCATCGGAAACGGTGATGTCAAAACGCCTCAGGACGCGAAACGCATGCTTGAGGAAACAGGAGTTGACGGCGTCATGATCGGCCGGGCCGCACTCGGCAACCCGTGGATGATTTACCGTACGGTGCACTACCTTGAAACCGGTG
Organism: Bacillus sp. SIMBA_031; assembly: GCF_046535225.1. Classification (NCBI taxonomy): domain Bacteria; kingdom Bacillati; phylum Bacillota; class Bacilli; order Caryophanales; family Bacillaceae; genus Bacillus; species Bacillus sp. SIMBA_031. The sequence goes on along the minus strand of NZ_JAWRXC010000011.1, from coordinate 2,232 downwards.
AGTTGAAAGACGAACCGAAAGTCCGTGAAAAAATGTCGGTATGCAAACTGCACTTAGACCGCCTGATTAAGTTAAAAGGCGAAAATGTGGCAGTCAGAGAAATGAGAAAACACGCTGCCTGGTACCTGAAAGGTGTCAGAGGCAATGCGAATGTACGCAACGAAATTAACCAATGTGAGACGCGTGAAGAAGTTGTGCAGCTTTTAGATGCATTTACCGCCGAAGCAGAGGCAAAAGAGCTTCAAGATGCAAAAGTAGGTTAATATACACCCTCTATTGCTGCTCACTGCCAGCTTACCGCTGGCAGTTTTTCTGCTTTTTCGTGAAAACAAAATGTAACGGAGTGATACCAATGAGTCAAGAAGAGCAAAATCATGAGGAATTGAACGACCAGCTGCAAGTCAGACGAGATAAAATGAACCAGCTGAGAGAAAACGGCATTGACCCTTTCGGCGAACGTTTCGAGAGAACGCATCAATCTCAACAGATCATTGACGCCTACCAGGAGCTTTCTAAAGAAGAACTGGAAGAAAAAGCGATCGAAGTGACCATTGCAGGCCGTATGATGACAAAGCGCGGAAAAGGGAAAGCCGGCTTTGCGCATCTGCAGGACTTAGAAGGTCAAATTCAAATTTACGTAAGAAAAGACAGTGTCGGCGAAGAACAATATGAAATCTTTAAATCTTCAGACCTCGGAGACGTTATCGGCATCACGGGGAAAGTTTTCAAAACAAACGTAGGCGAGCTTTCTGTCAAAGCGACATCTTTTGAACTGCTGACAAAAGCACTGCGTCCTCTTCCTGATAAATATCATGGGTTAAAAGACGTTGAACAGCGTTACCGCCAGCGCTATCTCGATCTCATCGTAAACCCTGACAGCAAACAAACGTTTATCACACGCAGCAAAATCATCCAAGCGATGAGAAGATACTTAGATGACCATGGATACTTAGAAGTTGAAACACCTACGATGCACAGCATACCGGGAGGAGCGTCTGCACGCCCGTTCATCACGCACCATAACGCGCTCGATATGCCTCTTTATATGCGTATTGCGATTGAACTGCACCTGAAACGCCTGATTGTCGGCGGATTGGAAAAAGTCTACGAAATCGGCCGTGTGTTCCGTAACGAAGGTGTTTCTACACGCCATAACCCTGAATTCACGATGATCGAGCTGTATGAAGCGTACGCCGATTATAAAGATATTATGAGCCTTACGGAAAACCTCGTTGCACATATTGCGCAGGAAGTGCTTGGAAGCACCACAATCCAGTACGGCGAAGAGCAGATTGATCTGAAACCTGAATGGAAACGACTCCACATGGTAGATGCGGTCAAAGAAGCGACAGGCGTAGATTTCTGGAATGAGATGACTGTTGAAGAAGCGCGCGGTCATGCAAAAGAGCATGGTATCGAGATCACAAACTCAATGACGGTGGGTCATATCATCAATGAATTCTTCGAACAAAAAATTGAAGAAACACTCATTCAGCCTACATTTATTTACGGCCACCCTGTAGAGATTTCTCCTCTTGCTAAGAAAAATCCGGAGGACCCTCGCTTTACAGACCGTTTTGAGCTGTTTATCGTCGGCCGTGAGCACGCTAATGCGTTTACGGAGCTGAATGACCCTATTGACCAGAGGGAACGCTTTGAAGCGCAATTAAAAGAAAGAGAAGAAGGAAACGATGAAGCGCATATGATGGATGAAGACTTCGTTGAAGCTCTTGAATACGGCATGCCGCCGACCGGGGGATTGGGTATCGGTATCGACCGCCTTGTCATGCTGTTAACAAATGCTCCGTCTATCAGAGACGTTTTATTATTCCCTCAAATGAGACAACGCTAATAAAAGGGCAGGCGCCGTTTCTGCTTATCGCAGTACGGCGCTTTTTTAGAAACAAGCCGCTCGTAAAACTTTTTTGATTTTCTTTTAAAAAACTATTGCACTATTATTTGTGAGGTGGTATATTATTATTCGTTGCCGCTAAACAAGGCGCTGACGAAAAAAAGAAATTTAAAAAGTTGTTGACTTCAAGAGATTGATAAGATATAATAATAAAGTCGCTTGAACGAAAGACAAAATGATCTTTGAAAACTAAACAAGACAAAACGTACCTGTTAATTCAAAGTTTTAAATAAATCGCACAGTGATGTGCGTAGTCAGTCAAACTACTTTATCGGAGAGTTTGATCCTGGCTCAGGACGAACGCTGGCGGCGTGCCTAAT
>NZ_JAWRXC010000299.1:0-268 GCF_046535225.1 Bacillus sp. SIMBA_031 | reverse complement strand
ACAGGTCATCAAAGACAAGTTGTCGATGATCAGAGGGGAGTCCCCCTTCTATCCGAAATTTGGCTCTCGCGTAGGCGAGTATGCAGCGCTATACGGTAACTCGCCCTGGTTATCAAGGATGCTTAAGCTGGATATGATCCGCTTGTCGTGCGTGCCATTTCACGATCCAGTTCAAACGAGCCAATATACCCCGATGCAAAGCGTGACGCAGGTGAAAGACGTCAGCCTTGTAGGTCCGGCCGGACGAGAGAACTGGCAAGTGTTCGCT
>NZ_JAWRXC010000298.1:0-268 GCF_046535225.1 Bacillus sp. SIMBA_031 | reverse complement strand
CGTGGATCAATCACAAGATAGTAAGGTCAGCGGCGCGCAGTGCTGGTCGGGCCGACGTTGACGTGCAGCTAATCGGCCGGCTCTCTTTGCCTTATTCTGATTTTTTAAAATCAGCTAACCGGAGAATGACATGAGTGGCGAAGCTCTCAACAATGCGCCTGCAAGCGAATCGCGACGCTCGCGCGCCCGTGTGAACCCGGACGTGAAGCGGCAACGGTTGAATCCGCTTGATGGCGACGAAAACGGTGTAAAGGTCGTTTTCGATGGC
>NZ_JAWRXC010000297.1:0-268 GCF_046535225.1 Bacillus sp. SIMBA_031 | reverse complement strand
AGTCCATTGGACGGGTACCGCCTCTTGCGATTGGCATACCTGCTTCGTCCTTGCATGCCGCGATCGGCAGCAGGCAACCCTGATCCTCCGTAGTCAGGCATTCCGAAAGCGGCCAGTCGGCAATGTCCGCCTCTGTACGCGGCGAACAGGTGCGTTGGCCCAACAATTCGGGAACCTATTTGACATGTTTTAAGCAGTTGCGTCTTAGTTCTGCGTTGTAGGGAAGCGCGCCATTGGCGACGATAAACAGGAAGTCATTGTTTCGGCC
>NZ_JAWRXC010000296.1:0-268 GCF_046535225.1 Bacillus sp. SIMBA_031 | reverse complement strand
CAGGCCTTACAGAGAGTCAACTTTTAGACCCTAATATAATTGAAAAAGAATTTACAAAGTTTATGGATGAAAAAGTGAAAATTGATGGATTAGAGGTATATAAAAGTGATAAAACAACAGGTAATACCACTAAATTAAAATACGATAAGGCTACAAATAAAGTAGTTCCAACCCCTTGTTAATGACTAAACATTTAAAAATCATGAAGAATAAATTTTTAATTATACTTTTTTTTGTTGCTACTTTTTGTAATGCACAACAAATTTAC
>NZ_JAWRXC010000295.1:0-268 GCF_046535225.1 Bacillus sp. SIMBA_031 | reverse complement strand
CGACACCATCCTCGAAAGGTACGCCTCATGACAACAACGACCCCCAGCTCCCTGGTGGAAGCCATCACCTCCGTCGATGGCACCACCATTTCAGTGGAACATCTGGGCAGTGGCCCGGCTTTGGTGTTGGTCGATGGAGCTTTTTGCGGCAGGTCCTTCGGCCCCTCCAGAGCCCTCGCCAACGCGCTGGCAGAATCCTACACGGTGTATTTTTACGATCGCCGTGGCCGTGGAGACAGCACTGATACCGCACCGTACGCCGTGGAAC
>NZ_JAWRXC010000294.1:0-268 GCF_046535225.1 Bacillus sp. SIMBA_031 | reverse complement strand
CCACAGCCTCGCCGCGATTGATCCAGTGAACTTTTGGCGAAGACTCGACGCTCGGGGGCGCGATCCGATAGGATGAGCCAGTTGAATCAGATGACAGTGTTACTGTCAAAAATTCCTCATCGTGCTCTGGCCGGGTCTCTAATGTAGCTTTCGGCATAACCTCCGCCGGCCCAATAGATTGCGACTCCGCCGAGCTTGTGCTCATGGAGTTCGTTGTCGGGGGCAATTGCTTTTTCTTTGTAAGGGCGGAAATGCTTACACAGACAAG
>NZ_JAWRXC010000047.1:0-405 GCF_046535225.1 Bacillus sp. SIMBA_031 | reverse complement strand
CGAGCTGGGCCGGGTCGCCTACCAAGAGGATCTTCGCACCAACCGCTTGGGCTTGGCGGACCAGGGCACACAATTGAAGGGTCGAGACCATGGAAGCTTCATCGACGATCACCAACTGATTGGGCCGAAAATGCCATCGGCACTGTTCGGCGGCCAGTCGCGCCACCCTCTGCTCCAACAACGCCCTGACATTAGTGCCCGAAACCGCGGTCTTGAGCCTAGCTTCCGTCGCGAAGAACTGATCGGCCCTGTCGATTGCTCCCTGGCCGGCAGATTCATGCAACCACTTAGCCACGTTCTCCGTATCCATCCCCAACTCAAGCCCAAGAACCTCTGCGCTCGCAGCCGCCGGGGCAAGCCCAACCACGCTGTCCCCACCAAATGCAGATTCCCAAGCGGCCTTGA
>NZ_JAWRXC010000293.1:0-268 GCF_046535225.1 Bacillus sp. SIMBA_031 | reverse complement strand
GGCAACGAGCGTGGTGACACTTGCCGCCTCGGCTCTCAGCATCGTGCGCTTTGCGGTCAGCAGGAGCACATATTGCTCGAACATAGCGGGAAATGGTTCATCCATGTCCGTCTCCATCGAATAGGCCAAGCACTGTTAAACGATAGAAGGCTTTTGCCGGGCTTGCGATCGAACAGGCAAGCCACGACGACGCTGATGCTATCTGTGCGCCGTCGCATCTCTCGTTGCTCAAGCCGCTCTATCTCTTGTCCTCTTCGATGAACCGGAC
>NZ_JAWRXC010000292.1:0-269 GCF_046535225.1 Bacillus sp. SIMBA_031 | reverse complement strand
CATTTTCCCATTCCGTTATTTCAAATTCAGTGGCATTTTCTTTGGTTCCGAAAAACACATCAATCGGTATATCCAGTTTCTCTGTTATTATATGATTATAACTATAAACAACTTCAAAATCTGCCTTTAAAATTGGGATATAAAACTCCATAAGTTCAGAATGTTCCTTCAATTCGTCAGGAATTCCCCCCAATTTAATTACTTCTTGCCAGAATAAGTCATCAGATAAATCAGATATTATTTTCCCTATTTTACTAGAAGGAGCCCTC
>NZ_JAWRXC010000291.1:0-269 GCF_046535225.1 Bacillus sp. SIMBA_031 | reverse complement strand
GTGCAGCGGTATGGGGGAGCGGGCGACCCGGACAATATGTCTGTAGCCCGGCCCTGAAATGCCCAGCAAAATGCCGCCACAACTTACTGCCCTGCTCAATTAGTGAAAGCTTGTGCAAACCCTGTGGGAGCGGGCATGCCCGCGAACACCGGCAGAGCCGGTGCCATACAGCGAGGTGGCTTCTTCGCGGGCGCGCCCCCTCCCACAGGGGCCGTAGAGATCTTGTGAGCAGTGTTCACTGCTCGACAGCGTAGTCTAGGACGTATGCG
>NZ_JAWRXC010000290.1:0-269 GCF_046535225.1 Bacillus sp. SIMBA_031 | reverse complement strand
CCGGCAACACGGCGGCGTTCAAATCGGTCGATATCGAAGCCCGCGTCCAAGGGTTCGTCGAAACCATCGACTATCGCGACGGTATGATGGTGACCAAGGGCACGCAGCTCTTCGGCATCCAGAGCAACACCTATCAGGCGCAGGTCGACCAGGCGCAGGCAACGCTCGCTTCGTCGCAGGCCGCACAGGTCGGCGCCAATCAGGAATATACGCGTCAGGTCAATCTCAGCGCCCAGAAGGTCGGAACGCAGACGGCACTCGACAGCGCC
>NZ_JAWRXC010000289.1:0-269 GCF_046535225.1 Bacillus sp. SIMBA_031 | reverse complement strand
AGTCGAGCAAATCATAGCCTCTTATATCCGGATGGGAAAAGAATATAACGATATCCGCGACGAACTCCTAAATAAAAAAGAAAGGTTTCAATGATTTTAAGACGCTAGTTGGCGTCTTTTTTTTATGCACGCGACTCTCAATTACGATAGCCTAAATGATAATGAACACGACTTTATTCGTACAAATCGGGCAAAAACACGACTTTATTCGCACAACCGAAAAGTGGGTTCGCGCTTAGAGCCGTAAGGGATACAGCCGTTTTATCCCG
>NZ_JAWRXC010000288.1:0-269 GCF_046535225.1 Bacillus sp. SIMBA_031 | reverse complement strand
CATCACTGGCGACAAGCTGCTCTGTGCCATCGCCGAACGGGTGAAGGAGAAGGCCGGGAGCGCGATCGTCGGGCGCCTGATGGGCGACCAGTTCGTGATCTTCTTCCCGCATGCCAAGAGCCGGGACGCGCTCGAAGGCGAAATGCGGGGCATGCATGCCGCGATCCAGGGGCACTACGAGGCCGACGAGGTGACTTTCCTCATCTCGCTCAGCGCCGGTTATGCGGTGCTGGAAGGCAATGCGTTCGCAATGGACGAATGGAGCATCA
>NZ_JAWRXC010000287.1:0-269 GCF_046535225.1 Bacillus sp. SIMBA_031 | reverse complement strand
CGCCAGCGAGCACGAGGGAGACGAAGGCGAAGCTTGCGAAATCGACCGCCGTGCCGACCGAAAGATCTATACCTCCGGCCGTGACGGCGAATGTCATGGCGATCGAGACGATCGCCAGCAGCGTGAAGTTATTGACCAGGATGCTCTGCAAGTTGCCGACGGTCAGAAATGCCGGCGCGAGGATCGAGAACAGCGCGAAGACCCCAACCAGAGCCGCGATCAGTCCATAGCGGGCAAGGTTAGCGATCGACCCTTCGGCGAGTTTCAAG
>NZ_JAWRXC010000286.1:0-269 GCF_046535225.1 Bacillus sp. SIMBA_031 | reverse complement strand
GATCGCCAAAGACGCTCTTCACGTCGGCGGCGACGGCGGCGCCGCTTATGTTCATCGTCACGTCCTTGACCGACGGCGCGTCGTTGTCGATGAATTTGATGATTTCGTAATGCATAGGGTCGTTGAAGGATTTTCCCCAGCGAAAGCCATGATGTTCGAAGACCGGCGCAATCGGAGCGGTTGTGCAGCCAAGACATTTGTCGTCGGCGTTGAGGTCGATCGCGATTCCGAACGAGTGGTTGGATGGCTCCTTGCTGAGCGCGCCCGAC
>NZ_JAWRXC010000285.1:0-269 GCF_046535225.1 Bacillus sp. SIMBA_031 | reverse complement strand
CCCTGAACAATGTCGGCGGTCCCAGTGCAGGGATGATGTTTGCCCTGGGCATCATCGATACCCTCACGCCGGGTGACCTTACCGGCGGAAAGCACATTGCCGGCACAGGGACCATAACTCCCGACGGCGCAGTGGGAGCCATCGGTGGCATCGCCCAGAAGATGATCGGGGCCAAGCAGCAGGGAGCCACTCTTTTCCTCGCTCCGGCGGCTAACTGCGGGGACGTCGTGGGCCACATTCCAAACGGATTGCAGGTAGTTAAGGTTGAA
>NZ_JAWRXC010000284.1:0-269 GCF_046535225.1 Bacillus sp. SIMBA_031 | reverse complement strand
CCGGAGCGGATGTTCTTGCTCATGGCGCTACGCCGGATCGCCCCGGCGTTTCGAAGGCGACTCAACGCGCTATCAATTTCCGAGGGAGTCAGATCCGCCATTTGCAGGATTTCCTTGCGACTTAGCATCCGATTGCGTGCGAGCAAGTCAAGGACGATCTCGGCGCACTCTTCTGTGGAACGCCGAAGGGGAAGGGATGAGGTAGACATGATCAATGGAAAAACGAAGACGTCTGTTACGGCACGCGGTATTTTCCGGCAACTCATCCC
>NZ_JAWRXC010000283.1:0-269 GCF_046535225.1 Bacillus sp. SIMBA_031 | reverse complement strand
ATCGCATACTACAAGCGGTATTTTCACTGCTTTCCGCTTTGGGTCGAGGCCATGCTACTCGCGTGCAGAGACACCGCGTTTCAGGAGCGCTTTAACGCCTTCCGGCATGAAAAGATCGAGCGGGTCAGCACGTACATCCGCACGTTTTCAGTGCGCGACGGCAGTCCATTGCCTCTGCAGGCGGACGCCCTCGCACTCGGCCTGGTGGGCCTGTGCGATGGTGTGCTGCTCTTCAGAATGTGTGATCCGCAGAGGGTGAGCGACGAACC
>NZ_JAWRXC010000282.1:0-269 GCF_046535225.1 Bacillus sp. SIMBA_031 | reverse complement strand
AACGCAGCCCGAACGCGGCCAAGCGGGCGATGTACGACCGCGAATACCGGCGGCTGCTGGCCATGTACCGGCATCGCGCCGAACTGGAAGCGATGGATTAGCCGCCGCCGCGGCCTTCGCCGAGGATGGCGCCGAATTCCGCCATGCGGCGTTCGCGCTGGAAGGCCTCGTCGCCGGCCGCAGCAATCACCGTTTCCGACAGGCAATCGAGCAGTGCCATCAGCGGCGGCAGGTTGTCTTCGTCCGGCACGCGTGACGGAGGCAGTGTC
>NZ_JAWRXC010000281.1:0-269 GCF_046535225.1 Bacillus sp. SIMBA_031 | reverse complement strand
GCCGAAGGTGGTGAAGCGTCGGCCGGGCTGCACCGATCGCATCGGGCAGCGTCAGGCCGAGCAGCGATGCCGTGTGCCGCAGCACGGTTCCAAGCTTCGAGATATCCATATCGACGGTATAGCCGCCGGCGCCCGCCTTGCGACGGTCCTGCGCAAACTTGACGATCTGCTGGGTGGTGAGCCGCGACGCAAAGTGACCTTCGAATGCATCCTCGAGCCGCTGCAGTATGTAGTGCTCGTTCGATTTCGGCACCACTGCGCGCTTTGAA
>NZ_JAWRXC010000280.1:0-269 GCF_046535225.1 Bacillus sp. SIMBA_031 | reverse complement strand
CTTTTCTGTAGAGATTTCTTCCGTGTGAATAATACCTTTACCTGCACTCATTATTTCAAGACTTCCGGTTAACAGATCTCTTTCGTCACCGTTTAAAACGAGAGTTAATGTTTCAATTCCTGCATGGGGATGAGGTCCGCCTACCGGAGGTCCACCGGGAAGATTCATATCATCATCCATAAATACAATAAATGGATCAGATTCCTGATAAGAAATATTTTCCAATACATTTAATGCTTTATGTCCTTTTCCTAAAAAACCTTGTCGCC
>NZ_JAWRXC010000279.1:0-269 GCF_046535225.1 Bacillus sp. SIMBA_031 | reverse complement strand
CGCTCTGCGGATGAACCGGAAGCGGGCGATGTGGAGGTGTGATTCCTCCGTTGCCCTCGCGTTTAGGACTGACTCATTACGTCCACGGATCTCGCGACTCCCACCGAACCCCTCTTGACCAAGTGCGCCACCAGCTCCGGCCTGGGGGCGCTGGCCTTCCGGCCCTCGATGTGTCGGATCAATGCCGCGGCCGCCGCGGCTCCCATGTCGTAGGCAGGCTGGGAAATAACGGTCAGTGGTGGAGTGGTGAGCCGGGTCCAGGCGAAATC
>NZ_JAWRXC010000278.1:0-269 GCF_046535225.1 Bacillus sp. SIMBA_031 | reverse complement strand
GTTTTTAATTATCCAGTTACATCAAAAGAGGGATCGTATACAAAATATCAATAATAGACGTAAGATTAAAATAAATTCAATATTATCAATATATTGACATTTTTCTCAAATTATTTATACTATCTATTAGACACCCTTTCAAATATCAATTAAACACATAGAAGAAAGGAGAAAAACCTAATATTAACCATTAAAATACATCAAAGGGAGGAATAAATATGACTTCTTATACGCATAATCAAAATATCAAAAAAGCCAAATTTTCTCGA
>NZ_JAWRXC010000277.1:0-269 GCF_046535225.1 Bacillus sp. SIMBA_031 | reverse complement strand
ATCGCAATGGTTTCGAACGGATGCAGGCCATGAACGTCAAGACGACCGTGACGCTATCGGATGAAGACCTTCGCTTTGCCGAGGAACTCGTGGAAGCGGGACGCTTTCCGAGCGTCTCGGATGTGATCGGCGAAGGGCTCGCCCGGCTGCGGCTGGAGGAGAGCGACAGCGATCCGGTTGCGGGAATGGCGGATGAAATCCGGCGGCGGATGGAATTGCCGCGGGATCAGTGGATCAAGATGGAAGATGACGACCTGTTCGAGCGCGTG
>NZ_JAWRXC010000276.1:0-269 GCF_046535225.1 Bacillus sp. SIMBA_031 | reverse complement strand
GGGGCATCAGCCTACACCGTTGCTTTGGAGCCACATTTCCAGGAGCGCCACTTGCCACAGGACGTTGCTTTTGACCGGGGTTCGACGCTCGTTGGGGTTGGCCAGCAGCTCTTCAACGAAATCCGGTCTGAACAGGCCCCGTTCTTTGGCCTCAGGGGCATGGAGGGCGTCCCGGACGATGCTGAGGAAGGGTTCCTCCAAGTGTGTCAGCGCCGGGACAGGGAAGTAGCCCTTGGGCCTGTCCACTACCTCTTTGGGAAGCAACCGAC
>NZ_JAWRXC010000275.1:0-270 GCF_046535225.1 Bacillus sp. SIMBA_031 | reverse complement strand
AAGGACCGATCAGGCACACGACTTCGCCCGCAGCGATTTCGAGGTCGATTCCTTTGAGGACTTCGAGCGGCCCGTAGCTCTTATGGACGGAGTCCGCTTTGATCATTGTTCGTGTTCCTGTGCCGGCCCGGGTCGGGACAGTCGTGGTGGAGGTCATCGGGTTCCGCCTTTCCGGCCCAGCCGGTCGTGGGTATTGAAGAACAGAACGAGTCTCTGCCAGGGCGTGAGTGGGAGGTTACGCTGACCGCCCTTGGCGTAGCGGCGTTCCAG
>NZ_JAWRXC010000274.1:0-270 GCF_046535225.1 Bacillus sp. SIMBA_031 | reverse complement strand
CCAGACCACCGTCGCACCGGCAGGCGGCGCATAGAGCGCCAGTGCCGCAATCGCCGCGACCGGCAGCGACAGCGCGAAGAAGAACCGCCGCCGCCCGAATTTCGGCCGGTAGCGGTCGGCGAGAACGCCGATAATGGGGTCGCAGACCGCGTCGAAGGCACGGACCAGCAGCAGCGTCAGCCCGACGGCCGCAAGCGGCAGACCGAGCGTCTCGGTATAATAGGTCGGCACGACGGCATAGAGCGGCAGGCCGAGCGCTGCGAGTGGGGC
>NZ_JAWRXC010000273.1:0-270 GCF_046535225.1 Bacillus sp. SIMBA_031 | reverse complement strand
GTGATGGAAGCCCGTGGCATTTATGCTTCCAAGGAGATCAAGGACGTCGCTCCTTTTGCCAAAGGCATCAACACCGATCTCGATGAGATCGACAAGGTGATCGCTGGCTGGGCGCCGCTGGTTCCTGAGAGCCAGAAGGATAGCTTCGGCAAGCTCGTCGATCGGTCCAAGGAATTCCGCGCCTTCCGCACCGAGACTGCACGTCTCGGCACCGAAGTCGGCCCTGCAGCCGCAAACGATCAGGGTAATAACGACGCCAACCGCGCCAAC
>NZ_JAWRXC010000272.1:0-270 GCF_046535225.1 Bacillus sp. SIMBA_031 | reverse complement strand
CGTCCAGCTCTATCGCAGCCTCGGCCGCGATCTTCCCTCCGGTGTTGCCTCGGACGAACGCGGCCACGATACGACAAACCCCGATATCGCAGATATGCTGGCGCCGCTTGGTGGCGAATTCGGCTTCAAGGGTGCTGGGCTCGCCGGCATTTCCGAAATCCTCAGCGCCGTGCTCACGGGGATGAAGCTGAGTTTCGACATCGCACCAATGCCAGGCCCAGATTTCTCGACGCCACGCGGACTTGGCGCCTTCGTCCTCGCGCTAAATCC
>NZ_JAWRXC010000271.1:0-270 GCF_046535225.1 Bacillus sp. SIMBA_031 | reverse complement strand
ATATCGATCCCAATTCCATACGATGGGTGATCGAGCGGATTTATACGTTCCTTTTTTTGAGAAATCGTTGTCGCTGCTCGAAAATGACGGAAAACTATGCTTTATTTGCACCGATCGTTGGACCAAGAACAAATATGGCAGAAGGCTAAGAAAACTGATCAGTGAGAAGTTCTCTTTCGATTTGTTCGTTGATCTTTATGGATCGGACGCATTCAAAACGAAAGTACTTACTTATCCTGCCATAACGCTTATCCGTAACCGGAGACCGAC
>NZ_JAWRXC010000270.1:0-270 GCF_046535225.1 Bacillus sp. SIMBA_031 | reverse complement strand
CTCGTCGATGGGTCACGTCCGATAGTTCGAGGCTTCTCAATTCGAACGGATCATTCAAGTCATTGAGCGTCGAAATCTTGAGTCGACGGTGCTCGACGTTCTGTAAAGCGTACCCAGCAGTGTTGAGATTATAGACGCGCATAGATTACTACCGTTGGGCATGTTTTGGGATTCACGACGGTACCAAGTCACAGCCCGCTGGAGGTCTGTATCGGAAACGCTATATCTCTCACCAAACGATCAAAGAACCTTGCACTCGTGAACGCTGCA
>NZ_JAWRXC010000010.1:0-59742 GCF_046535225.1 Bacillus sp. SIMBA_031 | reverse complement strand
GTTGAAGCAGCTTTATTATCTTACCACTCAGCTTCTTTTATGTCAACAACTTTTTTCAAGTTGTTTCCGAAGCTTTTTGTTGTTGTCTGCTGTTCATCAGCGACGTTTAATAATATACCATGCATTCTTTAAATTTAGCAAGTGTTTTTTTCATTTTTTTAAAACGTATTTCGTTATATTCATCTCCGCCGCAGCATACGATGTAATCAAGCATGGACAAGATAAGGAGGCGTCATCAGTGAATCACTTCTACGTGTGGCACATCAGAAGGATAAAACAGCTGCTTATTATTATCATTGCCGCATTTGCAGCAGCCAGCTTTTTTTATATACAGAGAGCCGTCCCCCTTCCTGTATTTTTAACTGATAGCGGCCCGAAGGCTATTTCAAAAGGGGAGACGAAAGCGGGCGAAGTCGCATTAACATTCGATATCAGCTGGGGCGACGAAAAAGCAGTTCCTATTCTGAACGCGCTAAAAGCAAACGGTATTAAAAACGCCACTTTTTTTCTGTCAGCTTCTTGGGCGGAACGGCACCCGGACACAGTTGAACGTATGATAAAAGACGGACATCAAATCGGCAGCATGGGATATGCGTATAAGAATTATACCAACCTAGAGGACAATGAAATAAAAAAAGATATCCTCCGGGCCCAGACTGCATTTAAAAAGCTGGGTGTAAAGAATGTTCATTTACTCCGCCCGCCGACCGGACAATTTAATAAAAAGGTTCTTACCATTGCACAGCAGTACCACTATTCAGTGGTTCATTACAGCGTCAACTCGCATGATTGGACAAATCCCGGCCCTGATAAAATCATTGAAAATGTAAACAGTCATATAAAAGGCGGCGACATTGTCCTGCTGCACGCCTCTGATTCAGCAACACAGACTGAAGAAGCGCTCCCCGCCATTATTCACAATTTAAAGCAAAAAGGACTGAAAAACGTGACCGTCGGCGACCTGATCGCAAATACTGACGTCAAGTCATCAGAAGTGAAATAACTACCTCTGGGCAAACTTCGGCAGCATTAACAGCTGAAACGCATTGCAGCCCATCAGCGGAATCAGCATCAAATAAAGCCAGTCCTCATTATTCACTCGTAGCGCAGGAACCCATTCAAGCGCTGTAATAACGACCATTAAAAATAATGATGAAACGAACGTATTTTTTGAGGACTGCTTTTGTTTTATATATGCCGTCAACAGGCCGACGGCAAGCAGAGCCAGCGGCAGCCAGACAAACCCTGCAATCGAGTCATTCCGCTCTCCGAAAAACAAAAATCTGACGTACATTAAATCAAAAGCGACAAACAGAATGATAAACAGCTGAAGCAGATTCCAAAGCGAGCTTGATCTGAGAATTTCAAGGGCAAACCGGTGCACCGTCAGAAAAACGAAGAATCCCATCTGGCTGATCACACTGAAAATCATGCCTACCCCGATAAACCAGATCAGAACGGAGAAAATCTGACCGGCCTCAAAATTCAGAAAGAACCCCTTGTACTCCCCCCACTTCAGAGCAAATCCCACGACGCTTGTAATAAGAGCGCCCACAGCTAAAATCGAAAAGAAAAATCGAACAAGCCCGCGGCTTTTCATCTCTTATTCATCCCCCTGACAATCGCGTTCAGCGATATTTTGTTATGTATAAATCCATTCCGATGAATCATATTAAAAATAAGTACAAGTAAGGAAGGAGCTTATGCATGTCAAAAGCCAAAACGCTATTGATAAGCTGTTTTGTTGTATTATCTGTAACAGCTTGTGCTCCAAAAGACCAAGCAGCGGATATGGATTATGACCAGACTAAAAAAATGGTTGTTGATATATTAAAGACAGATGATGGAAAAAAAGCAATTAAGGAAATATTAAATGATGATGCGATGAATGAGGCATTGGTGATTGATCAAAATGCCATTAAAGGCACAATAGAGAAAACCCTCACCTCTAAAAAAGGGGCGGAGTTCTGGAAAACCATCTTTGAAGACTCAAAGTTCGCCGAGAGCTTTGCAAAAACTCTTCAGCCCGAGCACGAAAAAATCATAAAAAAACTGATGAAAGACCCTGATTATCAGAAAAGTTTTATGCAGATCATGCAAGACCCCGGCATGGATAAAAAATACTATGAGCTGGTGAAAAGCCAAAAGTTCCGCAGTTACTTAGAGGATGTAATTACAGAGACACTTTCCAGCCCGCTTTTCAAAAAGCAATTCGAGGATGAATTGAAAAAAGCGGCTTCAAGCTCTGAAAAAGAAAGCCAATAAAAGGCCGGGCCGTGTTGATCCCGGCCCCTTTTTTATTCAGCTGTTTTTTCAATGACTTTCTGGGCGATCCCCATATAAATTTCCCCGATCGGATGACTTCTGTCATAGACAGAAGGCGCAAATTGATCCTTGTCCCAATCAGGCTGTTTTAAAGGAATTCTGCCAAGCAGCGGCACTTGCAATTCCTCTGCAAGCTTATCTCCCCCGCCTTGACCGAACACATATTCTCTCTCGCCGGTTTTTGCACTTTCATAGTAAGCCATATTTTCAATGACCCCTACAACTTCATGATCAGTCTTAATCGCCATAGAACCCGCTCTCGCCGCTACAAATGCGGCTGTAGGGTGCGGCGTTGATACGATAATCTCTTTGCAGCTCGGAAGCATCGTGTGTACATCGAGCGCCACATCACCCGTGCCGGGCGGCAGATCAAGGACGATATAGTCAACCTCTCCCCAGTCAACTTCATGGAAGAAGTTATTCAGCATCTTGCCCAGCATCGGCCCTCTCCACACAACCGGAGCGTTTTCTTCGACGAAAAAGCCCATCGACATAACCTTTACTCCAAATCTTTCGACAGGAAGCAGTTTTTCTCCTTCTACTGTCGGGCGAACTGTAATACCCATCATGTCCGGCACGCTGAATCCGTATATATCCGCGTCGATCAAGCCGACTTTTTTTCCGAGCCGTGCAAGAGAAATGGCCAGATTGACGGAAACCGTTGATTTGCCGACACCGCCTTTTCCGCTTGCCACCGCAAGAAAGACCGGCGGGTGTTTCCTATTCAGCAGGGTTTCGCTTTCAGCAGCCGGCCGGCTGAATTTCGCCAATGTTTCTTCTGGCAGCTCTTCAAACCGCAGTCCCACAGTTTCTGCACCCGCTTCTTTCAAAACGGATACGATTTCCTGCTGAATGCCCATCTGTTCAGCCGTCCCCGTTTTTGCCAATGCAATTTTTACACTGACATGCCGTTTTTCCGGCTTGATCTTTACTTCTTTAATGGCATCCAATTCTCCCAGCGGTCTATGAAGAAAAGGTTCGCGCATGTTTCCGACTATATTTCTTACTTCATCTTCTCTTATCATCGAACCCTCACCCTTTGTGTATTCGTTTACAAATGGTATTATACCATATATTAAACATAGAATCGGCGAAAAACCCTCCTTACTCGGGAGGGTCTCCTTTCTCTGTAAAGTATCTCAATACACCCTTATACACGGAAGAAGCGATTTTGTCCTGATATTTGGGCTGGCCGAGCCTTTTCGCTTCCGCCGGATTGGACAGAAATCCGATTTCCACCAGCGCGCCCGGCTTGGTTACATTCTGCATTAAGTAAATGCCGTGTATCCGTTTCGCCTTTCTCGTTGTATTCTCCAAATTGATTCTCAATTCGTCCTGTATATATTTTGCCACTTTTTCATTTTCTTCGTATTTTCCATAGTAGAAGCTTTGGGCGCCGCTCCATCTCGGTGACGGTATGGCGTTCAGATGAATGCTGATATAAAGCTCCGCCTCTGAACGGTTGATGATTTCCACGCGCTTTCTCAGATCTTCCGCTTTGCGTCTGCTGTAGCCTTTCGTCCCTTCAGGAGCTAAATCAGTATCCGTCTCCCGCGTCATAATGACCAAAGCTCCCTGCTCCTGCAAATAGTCTCTGACCCTGGTGGCCACTTCGAGAGTAATGTCCTTTTCAAGGTGACTGCCTCCCGTGGCGCCTCCGTCCGGCCCGCCGTGCCCCGGATCGAGATAGATGATTTTCCCGCTCAGAGGCAGACTCCACGGCCGCCAGGAATCATCATTTTGGAATTGAAACCGGAATAAACACAATAATATGATAAAGCCAAGTAAAAAACCGAGCCATTTCAGCTTTTTTGTCATACCTTTCCCTCCCGCTTGTCCCCGTTATTAATAAGTATGGGACAAGGGAAGAAATTATGATTACCTCATGCGGAGCTTACATTGTTTTTCTCTTTGCAGAAATCCTTCCGTCCACCAGCTGTTGATAAACCGGCAGGACGCTTCATAGATTTCTTTTTGTTTAACGGAAGAATATTGCTCATGCGTCCAATTGCAAAGATATTCAAAAAAATCGATCGTCAGTTCTTCCTCTTCTTCAGCCGAACGGGCGTTTGCCCTCTGCAAAGACTCACCATAATAGCCAAAGACGCCGAACCGGCCGCCTAATAAATACGCTTCAATTGCAAAATCTATGCATCCTTCACTCAGAATGCCGTTTTCGTCTTGAAGAAAGGGAAACAAAGGGGTAAGACATGCTTTTACGGACTGAATGATCTGCGTCAGTGACAGCTCCTTTAGTAAACTCTTCTCAAGCTCAAAATCCTTCTGCCGTTTCACGTCTGAAAAAGATAATACTTCTGCCATTGCCAGCCACGCTCCTTTTTACTGTTATTTTGAAAGGAAAAGGGAAAAAGCATGCTTTGTTGATAGTGGAAATCCTCCCAAATGAAGGAGTTTTATGTTAACTGGAAGAATAAAGAGCTGAGGTGACGTGATGAAAAAGCTGTTTCAATACAATTGGACGGTGCGTGACGAGTGGTTTATGATATGTGAAAAGCTGAGCCGGGAGGAACTGACGAAAACCCGGACGGGCGGAATGGAGAGCATCTTGCGGACTTTATTTCATATCATTGATGTCGAGATCAGCTGGGCTCGTGCCATTTTAGGTAAAGATGATGTTTTACCTGCTGAGTCTGACTATACGAGCATTCAGGATCTCAGAAAGCTGTCTGAACAGTATCGGGAGGATGTCATTCATGCGGTCTCCCTCAAAGGACCGGATCTTGTTAAGCCGGACTGGATGGACCAAACCTTTCCTAAAGAAGATATTCTCCGCCACATCCTTGCGCATGAGATTCACCATATGGGACAACTGTCGGTTTGGGCCAGAGAAATTGGAATAGAACCGGTTTCGGCTAATGTGATCAGCCGACCGCAGGAAAAAGCCGCAAAAAAACAGCACCTCTGACGGGATGCCGTTTTTATATTTTAATGCTTCTTGTTACGGAGTATGTATTAATGTATTCATCCAGCACGAGGCCGCCTTTGTCCTCGTAAAAACCGGCAACCATGAAGCCTGCGTCAATCTGACCTTTAATTTGATCCTCCAGCGTATGGCCGAATTCAAGCGCTTCATGATTATCAATAAGTTCCTTTACCTTTTTCTTACTCAGGTCTTTTTCATCCGAAAACGGAATGGAATACTTTACTTTGAGTACACCTTCCTGCTCTAAATCCATATCAAATAAGAACACGACGGGATTTACAAAACCGGAGACTAAAGACCCGCCTTTTTTCAATACGCGATGAGCTTCTTTCCATACCGGAAGAACCGTATCAACAAAGCAATTCGATACCGGGTGCACAATAAAATCAAATGACTCATCATCAAAACAGCTCAGATCATTCATGCTGCCTTTGACAGTCCGAAGCGTAAGATCGTCCCGCTCGGCAACCATTCTGTCTTGCGCAAGCTGTTTTTCCGAATTGTCAAAGATGGTCACGTCCGCTCCTGCAGCAGCAAGGACCGGCCCTTGCTGTCCTCCTCCTGAAGCGAGACAAAGAACCTTCAGACCCTCTATGGGCGGAAACCAATCCGCCGGCACATCTTTTCCGGGGGTCATTCTGATGCTCCAATTGCCTTTTTTCGCTTCACCAATCGTATGAGAATCAACCGCAACCGTCCATTCATTGCCTGTTTCGACTTTTTTATCCCATGCCTTGCTGTTATGTATGACTAACTTATTCATTATAACTGCGCTCCTTATTGGTAATGAATAGAGTATAACAAACAATTCTAGAAAAGCATCGGATAACCTCTTGAATATGAGAAAAAAATACAAAAAAACCACAACCAAGAAGTTGTGGTTTTTGCCATCCAAAACGATTAACGTTTTGAGAACTGAGGTGCACGACGAGCGCCTTTAAGACCGTATTTTTTACGTTCTTTCATACGAGCGTCACGAGTCAGAAGACCAGCACGTTTAAGTGTTGCACGGTATTCTGGATCTGCTTCAAGCAAAGCACGAGCGATACCATGACGGATTGCTCCAGCTTGACCAGATAAGCCGCCTCCATGTACGTTTACTAAAACATCATAAGTACCAGCTGTTTCAGTTAAAGTTAATGGTTGTTTGATATCTTCGATTAGAGCTGGAGATGGAATGTGCTCGCTGATTTCACGATTATTAACGACGATACGACCTTCTCCTGGAACTAAGCGCACACGCGCTACAGAACTTTTACGACGGCCAGTACCGTAATATTGAACCTGTGCCAAATTGGTAACCTCCTTTTTAATTAACCGCGAAGTTCGTAAACTTCAGGTTTTTGTGCTTCATGTGGATGCTCAGAACCACGGTATACGTTCAATTTCTTGAACATTTGACGACCTAGAGAACCTTTTGGAAGCATGCCTTTGATAGCAAGCTCAAGCATTTTCTCAGGGTAGTTTGTACGCATTTCAAGAGCAGTTCTTGATTTTAATCCGCCTGGATGTTGAGTGTGACGGTAGTAGATTTTGTCAGTTAACTTTTTACCAGTTAACTCGATTTTTTCAGCGTTGATGATGATCACATGATCTCCAGTATCAACGTGCGGTGTGTAAGTCGGTTTGTGTTTCCCGCGAAGGATAGATGCAACTTCTGTAGAAAGACGTCCTAAAGTCTTGCCTGCTGCATCAACAACTAACCACTTGCGTTCAATAGTACTTGCGTTAGCCATAGGTGTTGTACGCATTGAATTTCCCTCCTAAATGATCTGTCATTTTCAATAATCTTCGATTACGTTCTATTTCACAACACAATAAGTTCCGGGGCTTATCGTGGGGTTGAAATACATACCATATGATATCTTATAACTTTATGCAGACTCTGTCAAGAAAATGTTACACCTGGTTTAGTTGTCATAGCAAACGCTCCATAAATACAGCCCGTGCCCCGGTGCGGTGCGCCCCGCGGCTTCGCGATCTTTCGCTTCGAGCATTGCTTTTACATCATCCGGAGAAAATTTTCCAGCTCCTGTATCCAATAACGTTCCGGCAATGATTCTGACCATATTATAGAGAAAACCGTTACCGGTGATCCGCATCTGCAGGCCGTCTCCGGTCTCAGTCCAATCCAGCTCGTAAATCGTTCTGACCTTATCCTGAACCGCGGTATCAGCCGCGCAAAAGCTTGTGAAATCATGTGTCCCGATGAGGTGCCTTGAAGCTTCCCTCATTTTCTGCACATTAAGCTGATATGCAAAATGGTAAGCGTAATGTCGTTTAAATACGTCCGGGTGTTTCTCCGTATATACAATGTAGCGATATTCCTTTTGGACCGCGCTAAATCGTGCATGGAACCCATCATCCGCAATCTCTGCTGTTTTGACGGCAATATCATCAGGCAGCAGGGCATTGAGCGCAAACGGCCATTTCTCAGCCGGGATGGACAGCGGCGTATCAAAATGAATGACCTGCCCGGCAGCATGAACATCGCTGTCCGTGCGGCCGGATGAGTACACAGGCACTCTGCCGTCCGTTTTATGGATGATGGCCAGCGCTTTTTCCAATTCACTTTGAACGGTCCGCTTTCCAGGCTGAACCTGATATCCGTTAAATAAATGCCCGTCATAAGCAATGGTACATTTCACTCTCATTCAGCAGCACCTCTAACTTCTTAAGAAAAACAATAACACGGCTAATACCATGATGAGCAGAATAGCTCCGGTATCCTTTCCGGTCCAGACAAGCTTTCTGTATTTCGTTCTCCCCTCACCGCCCTGGTAGCCTCTCGCCTCCATGGCGACCGCGAGCTCTTCTGCGCGTTTAAAGGCGCTGACAAACAGCGGGACAAGCAGCGGAACAACCGCTTTGATTCTGTCTTTCACCGGGCCGCTTGTAAAGTCCGCACCCCTCGCCATTTGCGCCTTCATGATTTTATCTGTCTCTTCCATCAATGTCGGGATAAATCGCAATGATATCGACATCATCAATGCGAGTTCGTGTACGGGCAGCTTCACCTTTTTAAAAGGATTCAGCAGCTGCTCCATTCCATCCGTTATTTCAATCGGCGTTGTTGTCAGCGTCAGCAGCGTCGTCATAAAGATAAGGTAAACGAAACGGAGGGAGATAAAAATACCCTGTATAAGTCCGCCCTCATACACTTTAAACCAGCCAAGCTGAAAAATGACAGATCCTTCATGCGTCATGAAAATGTGTAATAAAAAGGTAAACGCCACAATCCAGATAATCGGCTTAAGCCCCTTCAGCAAAAAGCTGAACGGCACTCGTGTTAAGGCAATCACCCCGAATGTAAACAAACCGAGCAAAGCGTACGTCTGTACGTTGTTTGCCAAAAAAACGATACATACAAAAAGAAAGATGCTGACAAGTTTTGTTCGCGGGTCCAATCGGTGAATAAGCGATGATCCGGGAACATACTTTCCGATAATCATGCTGTCCATCATTGGTCCTTTTCCTCCTGAAAGAAAGCCTTAATTTCACTGGCGGCATCCTGCAGGGTCAGCATGGGTTTCTCATACTTGACGCCGAGAGCCTTCTCAAGCCGTCTCTGAAACTTCACCGATTCAGGAAGATCCAGGCCCATTTCAGCCATCTCTTCACCTTTTACAAACAAGTCACGCGGACTCCCCGTCGCTTTAATGGTTCCTTTGTGCATGACGATCATTTCGTCAGCATAGCGGGCGGCGTCCTCCATGCTGTGGGTGACGAGAACGGTAGTCAGGTTTCCCCGCTGATGAAGCGCATAGAACATGTCCATAATGTCCTGGCGCCCTCTCGGATCAAGACCGGCCGTTGGTTCATCCAAAACCAGCACTTCCGGCTCCATCGCGAGAACGCCGGCAATCGCCACTCTGCGCATCTGGCCGCCGCTGAGCTCAAATGGTGAACGATCCAAAATGTCTTCCGGAAGGCCCACAAGCCCCAGCATTTCTTTGGCTTTCCGTTCAGCGTCTTCTTTTTTTACACCGAAATTCATCGGTCCGAATGCGATGTCCTTCAGCACAGTCTCTTCAAACAGCTGATGTTCGGGAAATTGGAAAACGATTCCGACTTTTTTTCGTAAAGTCTTAAGGTCTTTATTCTTTTTACCGGCTGCCAGAATCGTGCTCCCGAGTTCAAGCTGTCCTTTAGTCGGTTTCAGCAAACCGTTTAAATGCTGCAGGAGCGTCGATTTGCCCGACCCTGTATGCCCGATGACGGCAACGTAGCTGCCCTCTTTTATTACAGCATTGATATCATACAGAGCAAGCCGTTCAAACGGTGTCTTCATTTGATAGCGGTGTTCTACATCATTGATTTTAATGTCCACAGCTCATTCACCAGCCCTTCCTGAGTCAGATGGTTTTTCGTTAACGCCAGTCCGCTTTCTTTCAAAAGCAGGCTGAGCTGGAATGAGAAAGGCAAATCAAGACCGATGCGAACCAAGTCTTCGTTTAATTTAAAAATCTCTTCAGGCGTGCCCTCTGCATATTTCCTGCCGCCGTTCATCACAATGATCCTGTCCGCCCTTGCGGCTTCTTCCAGATCATGTGTTATCGAAATGACGGTGGCCATGCCCTGATCTTTTAAGCGTCTGACAGTATCAAGGACTTCTTCTCTCCCAATCGGGTCAAGCATGGATGTCGCTTCATCCAAAATCATAATATCAGGACGCGCGGCAATAATTCCCGCGATCGCCACTCTTTGTTTTTGACCTCCGGAGAGATGGTGCGGCTCTTGATCAAGAAAATCCTGCATATTGACTTGTGTGACAGCCCAATCTACTCTCTCAATCATTTCTTCGCGCGGAACACCATTGTTTTCTAAACCAAAAGCCACATCATCGCGAACAGTCGTTCCGACAAATTGGTTATCGGGATTCTGAAAGACCATCCCTATTTTTTTTCGCACATCCCACACGGTATCCTCAGTCAGTTTGATGCCGCCGACTTCGATTTCTCCGGCCTCGGGCAAAATCAGTCCGTTCAGCGCTCTGGCCAAAGTCGACTTCCCTGAACCGTTGTGGCCTACGATAGCAAGCCATTCTCCTTCGTATACCTCCAGACTCACACCGTCCAGCGCCGGTCTTTCCGCATCTTTGCGGTATCGGAATAGAATGTCTTTTACGGATATAAGCTGTTTTTGATCCACGGGCGCCTGGCCTCCTCTCAGCTATAGCTCTGCTTGTCTGTCTCATGATAAAAAGTTCTGATATCTAAAAAAAGGGCATAGATCCAGTTAGAAACTGTCCCGCCCTTCTTTAGATACACAAAAATATGTGATTAAACCAATTCGATGATTGCCATTGGTGCACCGTCACCACGGCGAGGACCAAGCTTCATAATACGTGTGTATCCGCCTTGGCGCTCCTCGTAACGAGTTGCAATGTCAGAGAACAATTTTTGAAGTGCATCTTGGTTATTTTCCTCATTAGCAACCTCGTTGCGAATGTATGCAGCAGCTTGACGACGAGCATGCAAGTCACCGCGCTTACCAAGAGTGATCATCTTTTCAACAACAGAGCGAAGTTCTTTCGCACGTGTTTCAGTTGTTTCAATTCTTTCGTTGATGATCAAATCTGTTGTAAGATCACGAAGCATAGCTTTACGCTGTGAACTCGTACGTCCTAGTTTTCTGTATGACATGTGATGTCCCCTCCTTTAATGGAATGCTGTTTCTAAATAAAAAACACACGAAAATCCTAGTTCACATGGAAACTAGATCAATCGTCTTTGCGAAGGCCGAGTCCAAGTTCTTCTAGTTTCGCTTTCACTTCTTCAAGTGATTTGCGTCCCAGATTGCGAACTTTCATCATATCTTCTTCCGTCTTGTTCGCAAGTTCTTGAACCGTGTTAATGCCCGCACGCTTCAAGCAGTTGTAAGACCGGACAGAAAGGTCAAGTTCCTCAATCGTCATTTCAAGAACTTTTTCTTTTTGGTCCTCTTCTTTTTCAACCATGATTTCAGCATGCTGAGCTTCGTCAGTTAAACCGACGAATATATTAAGGTGTTCAGTTAAAATCTTTGAACCGAGCGCAATTGCTTCTTTCGGTCCAGTGCTTCCGTCAGTCCAAACATCAAGTGTAAGTTTGTCATAGTTTGCAACCTGGCCTACACGAGTGTTTTCTACCTGATAAGATAAACGAGAAACTGGCGTAAAGATTGAATCGATCGGAATCACGCCGATTGGCTGATCGTCTCTTTTGTTCGAATCAGCAGGTGTATACCCACGTCCTCTTTGTGCAGTAAGGCGAACTCGGAAACTCGCATTCTCACCAAGAGTCGCGATATGAAGATCCGGATTAAGGATTTCAACATCGCTGTCGTGTGTAATATCAGCTGCTGTGACAGTTCCTTCGCCCTGTACATCAATTTCAAGCGTCTTCTCTTCATCAGAGTAGATTTTCAATGCAAGCTTTTTAATGTGCAAGATTATCGTTGTAACATCTTCCACAACGCCTTCGATTGTCGAGAATTCGTGCAGTACACCATCTATCTGGATCGATGTTACAGCGGCACCAGGGAGTGAGGATAAGAGGATACGACGCAAGGAGTTACCCAGAGTTGTACCATATCCACGCTCAAGCGGCTCTACGACAAACTTACCAAATTTGGCATCGTCGCTGATTTCAACCGTTTCGATTTTTGGTTTTTCAATCTCGATCATTACTTAAAACCCTCCTTCAAAACGTCGAAACCTCGAATAGAATCATATGAGATTCCATCCGAAATTCCCCATTGTTTAGTCCCGTATGTGCTCAGGCAACGAGTCGGTGCATTCGTTTCATAAATAACTGTATCATAACCCATTATTGACAGGGACACAAAATCTATACAAACAAATTACACGCGGCGACGTTTTGGTGGACGGCATCCATTATGAGGAACAGGAGTTACGTCTCTGATAGCTGTAACTTCAAGTCCGGCAGCTTGTAAAGCACGGATTGCAGCTTCACGGCCAGAACCTGGTCCTTTAACAGTTACTTCAAGAGTTTTAAGTCCGTGTTCGATTGAACCTTTAGCAGCTGTTTCAGCAGCCATTTGCGCAGCAAAAGGAGTAGATTTACGAGAACCTCTGAATCCTAGAGCTCCGGCACTTGACCAAGAAATAGCATTACCATGAGTATCAGTGATCGTAACGATCGTGTTGTTGAAAGTTGAACGAATATGAGCGATTCCTGACTCAATATTCTTTTTCACGCGACGTTTACGCGTGTTTTGTTTACGAGCAGCAGCCATTGTTTAGGTACCTCCCTTACTTATTTTTTCTTGTTAGCTACAGTACGACGCGGACCTTTACGAGTACGCGCATTGTTTTTAGAGTTTTGTCCGCGAACAGGCAAACCTCTGCGATGGCGGATTCCGCGGTAGCTTCCGATTTCGATCAGACGCTTGATGTTAAGAGAAACTTCACGGCGAAGGTCACCTTCTACTTTCAGTTTGTCAATAACATCACGGATTTTACCAAGTTCTTCTTCAGTAAGATCACGCACACGAGTATCTTCAGAAACACCAGCCTCTTTCAAGACTTGCTGAGCCGTTGTGCGGCCAATTCCGAAGACATATGTTAAAGAAATAACAACACGTTTGTCACGTGGGATATCTACACCAGCAATACGAGCCATTCTCTGGGCACCTCCTTATTAATTATCCTTGTTTTTGTTTATGCTTTGGATTTTCACAGATCACCATTACTTTTCCTTTTCTGCGAATAACTTTACATTTTTCGCAGATTGGTTTAACTGATGGTCTCACTTTCATGTGTTTCCAACCTCCTTCAGTTTCCGGAGTGCTTTATTTGTAACGGTACGTAATCCTGCCACGAGTTAAGTCATATGGAGATAATTCTACCGTAACTTTGTCTCCAGGTAAAATGCGAATGAAGTGCATGCGGATTTTACCAGATACGTGAGCCAAAACCGTATGGCCATTTTCGAGTTCAACTTTGAACATCGCGTTTGGCAGTGTTTCGACAATCGTACCTTCCACTTCAATTACATCGTCTTTCGCCATTCAAGTGTTCTCCCTTCTTCAAATCAGTAACTTGCTCTCTGACAAATTTCAAAAGAGAAAATCTCAGTTATCCGTTTGTCACACGCCCTGTTTCGTTTATACTGTTCTGAACTTCCGGAGATACGCAATCATAAAGGGTGAATGATTGATATTCTTTTTCTAAGGAGAATGAAATGTACGCTTTTCTCCGTCTGCTTTAGTACACGATGATGAATCTTCATTCCGATGACAGCAGCTAGCCGGTTTTTCTTCCGACCAATTGTAAACCTACAATCTGCCCAGGTGCGGAATGAAAAACATATGTCATGGAATTCATTTCATCATCTAGACTTTTGTCAGTATATCAAAACCCGTTTCCGTAATCGCAATCGTATGTTCAAAATGAGCACACTTTTTCCCATCTACCGTTACAACCGTCCAGTTATCAGCCAATGTTTTCACATATCGGCTGCCAGCGTTAACCATCGGTTCTATAGCGAGAACCATACCAGGCTTCAGCCTAGGTCCTTTGTTTGGCGGACCGTAATGAGGAATTTGCGGATCCTCATGCAAGTCTTGACCAACACCATGTCCGACATACTCCCTAACAACTGAAAACTGCTCATTTTCGACATACGTTTGTATTGCGTGGGAAATATTCGACAAACGTTCACCTGGTTTTGCTTCCTTCAAGCCTTTATATAAAGACTCCTCTGTTACTTCCAGCAGTCGTTTATCATCATCACTGATGTTTCCTACCGGATATGTCCAAGCAGAGTCACCATGATAACCATTTAATTTAGCACCGATATCAATGCTGATAATGTCACCGTCACGCAAAACCCTTTTACCGGGAATTCCGTGAACGAGTTCTTCATTAACTGATACACAGATGCTCCCGCGAAACCCATTATACCCCTTAAAAGATGGGATTGCACCCTGCTTCTCAATAAAACGTTCGGCAATTTGATCCAATTCTTTTGTCGAGATTCCTGGTTTAATGTGCTTTTTCATCTCTTCATGAGTCAAAGCCACGATTCGCCCTGCTTCCCGCATGATGCCAAGCTCACGAGGGGTCTTACAGATAATCATTTGCTCAATCCTCCAAGAAGCTCTTTCACATCTTTGTACACGTCGTTAATGTCCTGCTGGCCATTGACGTTGACAAGATACCCTTTCTCAGAATAAAAATCGAGTAAAGGCTGAGTCTGCTTCATGTTGACCTCAAGCCGTTTTGAGACGGTTTCCTCATTATCATCTGCCCGTTGATAAAGGTCTCCTCCGTCTTTATCACAAACACCCGGCGTTTTCGGCGGATTGAAAACCAAATGATAGGTTGTGCCGCAAACACTGCAAATTCTGCGTCCAGTCAAACGTTCCATTAAAGAGTCTTTGTCTACTTTAATGTTAATGACATAATCAATCGGCTTGCCGTATTCCTCAAGAATGTTTTCAAGAGCTTCAGCCTGAGCGACTGTTCGCGGAAATCCGTCCAGAAGAAAACCTCTTTCACAATCATCTTTGCCGAGTCTTTCTTTGACAATGCCGATTGTGACTTCGTCCGGTACGAGCTCGCCTTTATCAATATAAGACTTTGCTTCGAGTCCGAGTGGTGTTTCTTCTTTCATAGCAGCACGGAACATATCTCCCGTTGAGATATGAGGTATCCCATAATCCTCAACAATTCGTTCTCCCTGTGTGCCTTTACCGGCTCCAGGAAGTCCCATTAAGACTAAGTTCATTCGGATTTCCCCCGTCCTCTCTTATTTAGAGGAATGGTTAAAACCAGTCCTCTAATTTTTCATAAATCCTCGGTAATTACGTTTCACTAACTGGCTCTCCAGCTGCTTCATTGTCTCCAAGGCTACCCCGACGACAATTAACAATGATGTTCCGCCAATCTGTGCACTTTGAGGCAATCCAGCGAATTGAATGAAAAAGATAGGAAGAATGGAAATCACGGCTAAGAATATAGAACCCACAAACGTAAGTCGATACAAAATGCTCGTAATTCTATCTTGAGTCATTTTCCCTGGACGAACCCCCGGGATATAGCCACCCTGTTTTTTTAGGTTATCAGCCATTTGTTCAGGGTTTACCTGCACAAAAGCATAGAAGTACGTAAAGGCGATAATTAATGCGACATAAACCGCCATGCCCACCGGATGTGTATTGTCAAAGTTGGCTTGAATCCACTTTGTCACATTGTTTTCTCCGAAAAATGACGCGATAGTACGCGGCGTAATAAGAAACGCAACCGCAAAGATTACCGGAATAACCCCTGCCGGATTCACTTTAAGCGGAAGGTGAGTTGACTGGCCTCCGCCAACAGGTGAACGACCTTGCCCTTTTGCATATTGAATCGCGATTTTGCGTACGGCCTGCTGAATGAAAATAACACCAACAATAACGGCCAAAATCGCAATCACCAGTAAGGCGATTTTTACAATATGAATAAACAGCTGATCGCTGCTGCCGACAAATTGAGTCTCATAAATCTGCCCAACAGTTTTCGGAATACTAGCCACAATCCCCGCGAAGATGATGATCGAAATTCCGTTACCTACTCCATTGGAAGTAATTTGTTCTCCCAGCCACATTAAAAAAGCAGTTCCTCCAGTGAGTACTAAAGCAATAATCAGATATGTCGATATGCCGGATTTCTCAATCAGCATACCGTTTGCCAGGTTGTTAAACCCGTAAGACATACCTAATGCCTGGATAAAACCAAGCACAATCGTAAAATATCTCGTGAACTGAGCTAATTTACGGCGGCCGACTTCACCTTGCTTAGACCACTCGGTAAACTTCGGCACAACATCCATCTGAAGCAGCTGAATGATGATTGAAGCAGTGATGTAAGGCGTAATTCCCATCGCAAAAATGGAGAACTGATAAAGCGCACCGCCGCCAAATGTATTAAGGAGATCAAAAACCCCCATCGAACTTTGTGTCTGCAACGCCTGAGCATTTACATATGGCACAGGGATAAACGCACCTATGCGAAAGACGATAAGCATGAGTAATGTAAAAATGATTTTATTCCGAATATCACTCACACGCATAAAGTTGGAGATTGTCTTAAACAAGTTAGATCACCTCAGCTGTACCGCCAGCAGCTTCAACAGCTTCTTTCGCAGAAGCAGAGAATTTATTGGCTTTTACAGTTAATTTTTTCTCTAATTTACCGTTGCCAAGAATCTTTACTCCTGCATTAAGTTTGCTAATAACACCAGTCTCAAGAAGAAGTTCAGGAGTGACTTCCGTTCCTTCCGCAAAACCGTTCAATTTGTCTACGTTCACAATAGCGTAATCCTTACGGTTGATGTTTGTAAAACCGCGTTTAGGAAGACGTTGGAATAAAGGCATTTGTCCCCCCTCGAATCCAGGGCGTACACCGCCGCCAGAACGAGCGTTTTGACCTTTGTGACCTTTACCAGCTGTTTTACCGTTACCAGAACCAATACCACGACCTACGCGATTGCGTACTTTACGTGAACCTTCTGAAGGCTTTAATTCATGAAGTTTCATTAGGACACCTCCTTAGCCTATAATTTATTTTTATTGTTCTTTAACAGAAACTAGATGAGATACTTTATTAATCATACCGCGGATCGCAGCGTTATCTTCATGAACGACAGTTTGGTTTGTTTTCTTTAAACCAAGTGTTCTTACAGTAACGCGCTGATCTTCCGGGCGACCGATTACACTGCGTTTGAGGGTAATTTCTAATTTAGCCATTAATGTTCCCTCCTTATCCTAACAGTTCTTCTACAGATTTTCCACGAAGCTTCGCAACCTCTTCGGCACGTTTAAGCTCACTTAAACCTTGAAGTGTTGCACGGATCATGTTGATCGGTGTGTTAGAACCTAAAGACTTAGAAAGGATATCAGCAACGCCAGCAAGCTCAAGTACCGCACGTACAGGGCCTCCAGCGATAACTCCAGTACCTTCAGAAGCAGGTTTCAACAAGATATTGCCTGCACCGAAACGTCCGATGATTTCGTGTGGAATCGTAGTTCCAACCATTGGTACTTCAATCAAATTCTTTTTCGCATCTTCAACAGCTTTGCGGATTGCTTCAGGTACTTCTTGTGCTTTACCAGTACCGAAACCTACGTGACCGTTTTTGTCACCGACAACGACTAGAGCTGCGAAACGGAAACGACGACCACCTTTAACAACTTTCGCTACGCGGTTAACCGTAACTAAGCGTTCTTCTAACTCTAATTTGCTTGGGTCAATACGACGCATAATCATGTGTCCCTCCTTTTTTTATTAAAATTTCAGTCCGGCTTCACGAGCTGCATCGGCCAGAGCTTTTACACGTCCATGGTATAAGTATCCGCCGCGGTCAAATACTACGTCAGAAACACCTTTCTCAGAAGCGCGTTTCGCAACGAGTTCACCGACTTTAGCAGCAGCAGCGCTGTCACCAGTGCTTTCCACGTTCAAATCTTTATCGAGAGTAGAGGCACTAGCAAGTGTAACGCCATTTACATCATCGATGATTTGAGCATAAATGTGTTTGTTTGAACGGAACACATTCAGACGAGGTCTTTCAGCTGTGCCTGAAAGTTTAGCACGAACACGGGCATGTCTTTTTTGACGAGCAGCATTTTTGCTAGTTTTCGTAATCATCCTTAGGTCACTCCTTTCTTCACTTTAAGCGGTCTTACTTAGCAGATTTACCTTCTTTACGGCGAACAACTTCACCTTCGTAGCGGATTCCTTTACCTTTGTAAGGCTCTGGAGAACGTACAGCGCGGATGTTAGCAGCGATAGCTCCTACACGCTCTTTGTCTGTACCTTTTACAACTACTTTAGTTTGAGAAGGAACTTCGATTTCGATGCCCTCTTCAGGAACGATCTCAACAGGATGAGAGTATCCAACGTTTAAAACAAGTTTGTTTCCGGATTTAGCCGCACGATAACCGACACCGACTAATTCCAAACCTCTTTCAAATCCTTTAGATACGCCTTCAACCATGTTTCCAAGCAGACTGCGAGTCGTACCATGCAGCGCACGGTGCTCTTTGTGATCAGAAGGACGAGTAACTGTAAGCACGTTGTCCTCAATTTTGATTTCCATATCAGGATGGAAAGTACGAGTTAATTCTCCTTTTGGTCCTTTTACAGCTACAGTGTTGCCTTCGTTCAGCGTTACTGTAACTCCAGAAGGGATCTCAAGCAGTTTTTTTCCTACACGAGACATACTAAAACACCTCCATTCTTGTTAAACTTCTTACCAAACGTATGCTAGAACTTCTCCACCAGCTTGTTTTGCACGGG
Source organism: Bacillus sp. SIMBA_031 (assembly GCF_046535225.1). Classification (NCBI taxonomy): domain Bacteria; kingdom Bacillati; phylum Bacillota; class Bacilli; order Caryophanales; family Bacillaceae; genus Bacillus; species Bacillus sp. SIMBA_031. Next base: position 41,188 of record NZ_JAWRXC010000010.1, on the reverse strand, counting down.
CTTCTTTGTCCGTTAAAACACCTTGTGATGTAGAAATAATCGCGATTCCAAGACCGTTAAGTACGCGAGGTACTTCATTTGATTTAGCGTATACACGCAAACCTGGTTTGCTGATTCTTTTAAGACCAGTGATAACGCGCTCGTTGTTTTGTCCGTATTTCAAGAAAACGCGGATGATACCTTGTTTGCTGTCTTCTACGAACTCAACGTCACGAATGAAACCTTCACGCTTTAAAATGTCAGCAATTTCTCTTTTCAATTTAGAAGCAGGAATTTCAAGCTTCTCATGACGTACCATGTTTGCATTGCGAATACGAGTCAGCATATCTGCAATTGGATCTGTCATAACCATTATATAATTACCTCCTTCCCATTCTTGGGGATTACCAGCTGGCTTTTTTCACGCCAGGAATTTGTCCTTTATATGCAAGCTCACGGAAACAAATACGGCAAAGTTTAAATTTACGAATGACTGAGTGCGGACGTCCGCAGCGTTCACAGCGAGTGTACTCTTGCACTTTAAACTTTGGTGTACGTTGTTGTTTCGCAATCATTGACTTTTTAGCCACGATTTCGCCTCCCTTTCATTGATTATTTCTGGAACGGCATACCTACTTGAGTTAATAGCTCACGAGCCTCTTCGTCAGAGTTAGCAGTCGTTACGATAACGATGTCCATTCCGCGAACCTTTGTTACTTTATCGTAGTCAATTTCAGGGAAGATTAACTGTTCTTTGATACCAAGAGTGTAGTTTCCGCGACCGTCGAAAGATTTCTTAGAAATCCCGCGGAAGTCACGCACACGCGGTAAAGATACAGAAATAAGTTTATCAAGGAAATCATACATGCGCTCTCCGCGAAGAGTTACTTTCGCACCGATAGGCATTCCCTCACGAAGACGGAATCCAGCAATTGATTTCTTCGCACGAGTAACGACAGGTTTTTGACCTGCGATAAACGTTAATTCTTCAACAGCACTGTCGATTGCTTTCGCGTTTTGAACAGCATCACCGACACCCATGTTGATTACGATTTTTTCGATTTTTGGCACCTGCATAACAGAGTCGTAGTTGAACTTCGTCATTAAAGCAGGTGAAATTTCTTTATTGTACTTTTCTTTAAGGCGGTTCATGAGATAGACCTCCCTTCCTTTAAATACTATTTATCTAAGACTTGCCCAGATTTTTTTGCAACACGAACTTTTTTGCCATCTTCCACTTTGTATCCTACGCGAGTCACTTCACCTGTTTTAGGATCGAGCGGCATAACGTTTGATACATGAATTGGCGCCTCTTGATTAGAAATACCGCCTTGAGGGTTTGCTTGAGTTGGTTTAGAGTGCTTCTTCACCATGTTTACGCCCTCAACTAGAACGCGGTCCTTTTTAGGGAAAGCAGCAAGGATTGTACCTTGTTTGCCTTTATCTTTACCAGAGATAACCATTACTTTATCGCCTTTTTTCACATGCATCCTGATCGCACCTCCTTGAGTAAGGCATTTATTTCATTAGATAACTTCTGGAGCCAGAGAAACAATTTTCATGAAGTTGTTTTCACGTAATTCACGGGCAACCGGTCCGAAGATACGAGTTCCACGCGGGCTCTTGTCGTCACGGATGATAACACATGCATTCTCATCGAAGCTGATGTATGATCCGTCAGTTCTGCGTGCTCCGCTTTTTGTGCGAACGATAACAGCTCTTACGACTTCACCTTTTTTGACAACGCCTCCTGGTGTTGCTTGTTTAACCGTGCAAACAATTACATCACCAATGTTAGCCGTTTTACGTCCAGAACCGCCAAGAACTTTAATAGTAAGTACCTCACGCGCACCGGAGTTGTCAGCAACTTTTAAACGAGTCTCTTGTTGAATCATTATTTGTTACCTCCCTTCGGAAAAAGAATTCCGAACTTTATTAGATAATAACAGCTTCTTCGACAACTTCTACTAGACGAAAACGCTTAGTTGCAGATAATGGACGAGTTTCCATGATCTTTACGATGTCTCCGATTTTAGCTTGGTTATTTTCATCATGTGCTTTGAATTTCTTCGAGTATTTTACGCGTTTACCGTAAATAGGATCCTTTTTGTATGTTTCAACAACAACAGTGATGGTTTTATCCATTTTGTCAGAAACAACACGGCCTTGGTAAACTTTGCGTTGGTTACGTTCGCTCATGCTCACGACCTCCCCTCAGTGATTATTTGTTGGCAGCAATTTCTCTTTCACGAATCACAGTTTTCATGCGCGCGATAGCTTTGCGCACTTCACGAATGCGAGCAGTATTTTCAAGTTGTCCTGTCGCTAATTGAAAGCGAAGATTGAAAAGTTCTTCTTTAAGAGACTTTACTTTTTGTTCAATTTCAGCAGTGGTAAGGTCACGAATTTCATTAGCTTTCATTTGATTCACCACCAATTTCTTCACGTTTTACGAACTTCGTTTTAATTGGCAATTTGTGAGATGCAAGGCGAAGAGCTTCACGAGCTACCTCTTCAGACACACCAGAAATTTCAAATAAAACTTTGCCCGGTTTTACAACAGCTACCCAGCCTTCAGGAGCCCCTTTACCGGAACCCATCCGTACCTCAAGCGGTTTAGCAGTGTAAGGTTTTGAAGGGAAAATTTTAATCCAAACTTTACCGCCACGTTTCATGTAACGAGTCATCGCAATACGTGCAGCTTCGATTTGGCGGTTCGTAATCCAAGAAGCTTCAAGAGCCTGGATACCGTACTCACCAAAATGTACTTCAGTACCGCCTTTAGCGCGACCGCGCATTTTTCCGCGATGCTCTCTGCGATATTTAACGCGTTTTGGTAATAACATATTATTTTCCTCCTTCCTCAGTTTTCTTCTTAGTAGGAAGAACCTCTCCACGATAGATCCAGACTTTTACACCAAGCTTACCGTAAGTTGTGTCAGCTTCAGATGTTGCATAGTCGATGTCAGCACGCAAAGTGTGCAATGGAACAGTTCCTTCACTGTAATATTCAGAACGAGCAATGTCAGCTCCGCCAAGACGGCCGGAAACCATTGTTTTCACACCTTGTGCTCCAGCACGCATAGTGCGTTGGATTTGTTGTTTCTGCGCACGGCGGAAAGAAATACGGTTTTCTAGTTGACGAGCGATGTTGTCAGCTACAAGCTGAGCATCAAGATCTGCTCTTTTGATTTCAAGAATGTTAATGTGTACACGCTTGCCAGTAAGGCTGTTAAGGGCTTTACGAAGTGCTTCAACTTCAGATCCGCCTTTACCGATTACCATACCAGGCTTAGCAGTGTGGATCGTAATGTTAACGCGGTTTGCTGCGCGCTCGATTTCTACTTTAGAAACAGAAGCGTCAGAAAGGCGTTTGCTAATGAATTCACGAATTTTTAAATCTTCGTGCAGGAAGTCAGCGTAATCTTTACCAGCGTACCACTTAGATTCCCAATCACGAATGACTCCGATACGAAGACCGACTGGATTTACCTTTTGACCCACTACTTATCCCTCCTTCTTTTCTGATACAACGATTGTAATGTGGCTCGTACGTTTGTTGATTTGGCTCGCACGTCCCATAGCACGCGGGCGGAATCTTTTTAACGTTGGGCCTTCGTCAACAAATGCCTGAGAAATAACCAGATTGTTAGCGTCCATCTCGTAGTTGTGCTCAGCATTTGCGATAGCAGATTTTAAAACTTTTTCGATGATCGGAGAAGCAGCTCTCGGAGTTAAGTTCAGGATAGATACTGCTTCGCCTACTTGCTTACCTCGAATCAGGTCCATTACTAGACGTGCTTTACGAGGAGCAATACGGACTGTTCTTGCAACAGCTTTAGCTTGCATTTAAAAGCCTCCTCTCTTAGCGTCTTGTTTTTTTATCGTCACTGGCGTGGCCTTTGTAAGTACGAGTCGGTGCGAATTCGCCCAACTTGTGGCCTACCATGTCTTCAGAAATGAATACAGGCACGTGTTTACGTCCGTCATATACTGCGATAGTGTGACCGATAAATTGTGGGAAAATAGTTGAACGGCGAGACCAAGTTTTTACAACTTGTTTCTTGTCCGTTTCATTTAATTTCTCGATTTTTGTCATCAAGTGTCCATCGACAAATGGTCCTTTTTTCAAGCTGCGAGCCATTTTGGAACCTCCCTTCGTGATTGCACTACGGTCCGAAATGAACCGTAGACAACCCCGTTATTTATTTTTACGACGACGTACGATAAATTTATCAGATTTGTTCTTTTTCTTACGTGTCTTGAATCCAAGAGTCGGTTTGCCCCAAGGAGACATTGGTGATTTACGTCCGATTGGCGCGCGACCTTCACCACCACCGTGTGGGTGATCGTTAGGGTTCATTACAGAACCGCGGACTGTAGGGCGGATGCCTTTCCAGCGAGAGCGTCCTGCTTTACCAACGTTGATAAGTTCGTGCTGCTCGTTACCTACTTGACCGATAGAAGCGCGGCAAGCAGAAAGGATCATGCGAACTTCACCAGAGTTAAGACGTACAAGAACGTATTTGCCTTCTTTACCAAGAACCTGAGCAGATGTACCAGCTGAACGTACAAGCTGTCCGCCTTTACCAGGCTTTAATTCAATGTTATGCACAACTGTACCAACAGGGATGTTGATAAGCGGAAGTGCGTTACCTACTTTGATGTCAGCTTCAGGGCCGGACATGATTTCAGTACCTACTTGAATTCCTTTTGGTGCAAGAATGTAACGTTTTTCTCCGTCTACATAGTTGATTAGTGCAATGTTAGCTGAACGGTTTGGATCGTACTCAACTGTAGCAACGCGTCCAGGTATACCATCTTTATCGCGTTTGAAGTCGATAACACGGTATTGGCGTTTGTGTCCGCCACCTTGGTGACGTACAGTCAATTTACCTTGGTTGTTACGTCCGCCTTTTTTGTGAAGGGGCGCAAGCAAGGATTTTTCCGGCTGGTCAGTCGTGATTTCAGCAAAATCTGAAGTTGTCATGCCACGACGTCCGTTAGAGGTCGGTTTATACTTTTTAATCGCCATTTTGAATTTCCCTCCTTCTTTTTACAGATAATTAAGCTTCAAAAATTTCGATTTCTTTGCTGTCTGCAGTAAGTTTTACGATCGCTTTTCTGCGACGGCTAGTCATACCAGTGTAGCGGCCGACACGTTTTGATTTCCCTTTGTAGTTCATGATGTTGACTTTGTCAACTTTCACTCCAAAGATACTTTCAACTGCATCTTTCACTTCTGTTTTATTAGCTCTTACATCAACTTCAAAAGTATATTTTTTTTCAGTCATTAAATCAGCAGAACGTTCAGTAATGACGGGGCGCTTAAGAACATCACGAGGATCTTTCATTATGCAAGCACCTCCTCTACTTTTTCAACCGCAGCTTTTGTAATCAGAAGCTTCTCGTGGTTGACAACGTCTAACACGTTGATTCCGTTAGCTTGAACAACTGTAACTCCAGGGATGTTGCGTGCAGAAAGAGATACTGCTTCGTTTGCATCCGCAGTTACGATTAAAGCTTTTTTCTCAACAGATAATCCTTTAAGGATAGCTGCCATTTCTTTTGTTTTAACCGTATCAAGAGTAAGATCTTCAAGAACAATAATGTTGTTGTCGTTCACTTTAGAAGACAATACTGATTTGATTGCCAAGCGGCGAACTTTTTTAGGTAATTTGTAAGAATAGCTGCGTGGTGTTGGGCCGAATACGACACCACCTCCGCGCCATTGCGGTGAACGGATTGAACCTTGACGGGCACGACCTGTACCTTTTTGACGCCATGGTTTGCGACCTCCGCCGCGTACTTCAGAACGATTTTTTACTTTGTGAGATCCTTGACGTAAGGAAGCTCTTTGCATAAGAATAGCGTCGAATACTACGCTCTCATTTGGCTCAATTCCAAATACAGACGCGTTTAATTCGATATCACCAGCAGTAGAACCGTTTTGGTTGTATAATGCTACTTTTGGCATGATCAATTTCCTCCTTTCCTAAGAGACTTATTTAGATTTAACAGCACTTTTAACAGTGATTAAAGTTTTTCTCGCACCAGGTACGTTACCTTTAATCAAAAGAAGATTGCGCTCAGCATCTACTTTTACGATTTCAAGGTTTTGGACAGTGATTTGATCTCCGCCCATGCGTCCAGGTAATAGTTTACCTTTGAATACACGGTTAGGATCTACAGGTCCCATTGAACCAGGACGACGGTGGTAGCGTGAACCGTGAGACATAGGTCCGCGAGATTGTCCGTGGCGCTTGATTGCACCTTGGAAACCTTTACCTTTAGATACTCCTGTTACATCTACGATTTCTCCTGCAGAGAAAATTTCAACCTTGACTTCCTGACCAATTTCATACGCATCCATATCCACGCCGCGTAATTCTTTAACGAAGCGCTTAGGAGCAGTTTCCGCTTTTGCAACGTGTCCTTTTTCCGGTTTGTTTGAAAGCTTTTCACGCTTATCGTCAAAACCAAGCTGGATCGCTTCATAGCCATCGTTTTCAGCTGTTTTCTTTTGAAGAACAACGTTTGGAGCTGCTTCAATAACAGTTACCGGGATAAGATCACCGTTCTCTGCGAATACTTGCGTCATACCAATTTTTCTTCCTAAGATTCCTTTGGTCATTCGTCACACCTCCTATTAAGATCATTCTATATTTTAGAATTAAAGTTTGATTTCGATATCGACACCAGATGGTAAGTCTAATCGCATGAGAGCATCAACAGTTTGTGGTGTTGGGTTCACAATGTCGATTAAACGTTTATGTGTACGCATTTCAAATTGCTCACGAGAATCTTTGTATTTGTGCACCGCACGAAGGATTGTGTAAACTGATTTTTCAGTTGGCAACGGAATCGGACCAGATACGCTGGCACCAGAACGTTTTGCCGTTTCAACAATCTTCTCTGCAGATTGATCAAGGATTCTATGATCATATGCTTTTAAACGAATACGAATTTTTTGTTTTGCCATTATTTTCCCTCCTTTTCGCCTACATCACGTTAGACAGTTCTCCGTGAGAAAAACCTGATCACCTTGCCATGGCAAAGCGGCCGGGTGTGTCAGCAACCTCTCACTTCATCGCAGTCAAAGACCAACATACACTATTATACAGAAAATAGACGCATGTTGCAAGGTTTATTTAAGGAACCTTGTGGTTTTCACACTTTGATTATTATACAGGTGATACCATGATTAATCAAGGATATGCCTGTTTTCTTTCAGAGATGGAACGATGCGAACCGGCTGACAACTTCGGCAAAGCGATCCGGCTCCTCCAAGTGAGGCGAATGGGCTGAGTTCTCAAACCAATACCATTCTTTATACGGCGCATCAACCTTCTGATAATATTCATAAGACGTCGTCCCTGGTACCGTCAAATCGTATCTCCCTGACATAAAACAGCACGGTATTATAATAGAAGAAACTGATTCCCCGGCATCAAAGAAAATGAGATCCTCCCACAGGTGTTTCAGGCTGAACATTTGTCCCCGCGCGGCTAAGAAGCTCCCTCTCACACCGTACGGTTCACCAAACAGCATTCGCCCCCCTGCTTTAAGAGCACCGATCGGATGATGGGTAAAGCCCCCTCCCCTCATCTCGATACAAAGCAGAAATAACGATCGCTGCAGCTGTTTCTCCCATGGAGGCGCTCCGATAAAGCTCAGCGTCTTTTCCAGCAGGAAATGTTTGCGTTGCCTGCTCCATTCCATCATCAGCCGGTAAGCTTCCGTTTCTTCCTTTTGAATATTAACCACCTGACTGATACCGATATACCCATAATACAAATCAGGTCTCTCTTGAAGAACATGAAGCGCCAGAACTGAACCCCACGAATAGCCGGCGATATATATTTTTTGCCTGCTGAATTGCTTGCATAAGCGTTCGGTCAAATGAATGGTATCGGCTGTCAGCTGATCCAAAGTCATAGATGAACCCGGAATTTCCTTTGAATAAGAGAGACCCGCCCCTCTCTGATCCCAGTTCACAACGGTGAAATGCTTTTCCAGCTTATTCTGGTATTTTCTCGCATAGCCGATTTGAGGCGTGCCGGGACCGCCGTGCAAAAATAAAAGCAGCGGATTACTCCTGTCATCACCATTAATCATAATGGTTTGTTCACTGCCATTAATCAGCAATTGCTGAAGCATTGAAATACGATTGGTTTTCTTGAAGTTATCGTTCATCGGTCTGCTCCTAAAATTTGTATACGTTCTATTATACATGTAATCAGCGGGGAAACAAAAAAACGAGGCCCCATAAGGGACCCCGCATTAATGAACGAGTCGATTACTCAGTGATTGTAGAAACAACGCCTGAACCAACTGTACGTCCGCCTTCACGAATAGAGAAACGAGTTCCTTCTTCGATAGCGATTGTAGAGATAAGTTCAACGATCATTTCAGTGTTATCTCCAGGCATAACCATTTCTACGCCTTCTGGAAGATTGATGATACCAGTTACGTCAGTTGTACGGAAGTAGAACTGAGGACGGTAGTTAGAGAAGAATGGAGTATGACGTCCACCCTCTTCTTTAGAAAGAACGTAAACTTCAGCTTTGAATTTGCTGTGTGGAGTGATTGTACCTGGTTTAGCAAGTACTTGTCCACGTTGGATGTCTTCACGAGCTACACCGCGAAGAAGTGCACCGATGTTGTCTCCAGCTTCAGCATAGTCAAGAAGCTTACGGAACATTTCAACACCTGTAACAGTTGTTTTGCTGTTTTCTTCTTGAAGACCGATGATTTCAACTTCGTCACCGACTTTAACTTGTCCGCGTTCTACACGGCCAGTAGCAACTGTACCACGACCAGTGATTGAGAATACGTCCTCAACTGGCATCATGAATGGTTTGTCAGTGTCGCGTTCTGGAGTTGGGATGTACTCATCAACTGCAGCCATAAGTTCAAGAATTTTTTCTTCGTACTCAGCGTCACCTTCAAGAGCTTTAAGAGCAGAACCTTTAACAACTGGTACATCATCACCAGGGAAGTCGTATTCGCTAAGAAGATCGCGAACTTCCATTTCAACAAGCTCAAGAAGCTCTTCGTCGTCTACCATGTCGCATTTGTTAAGGAATACTACGATGTATGGTACACCAACGTTTTTAGAAAGAAGGATGTGCTCACGAGTTTGTGGCATTGGGCCATCAGCAGCAGATACTACAAGGATAGCTCCGTCCATTTGCGCAGCACCAGTGATCATGTTTTTAACATAGTCAGCGTGTCCTGGGCAGTCAACGTGTGCATAGTGACGAGTGTCAGTTTCGTACTCAACGTGTGCAGTAGAGATTGTGATACCGCGCTCACGTTCTTCTGGAGCACCATCAATTTGATCGTACGCCATAGCTGTACCTTTACCAGATTTCTTATGAAGTACTGTTGAGATAGCAGCAGTTAATGTTGTTTTACCATGGTCAACGTGTCCAATTGTACCGATATTGGCATGTGATTTGGAACGGTCGAATTTTTCTTTAGCCATTCTAAAATCCTCCTTAAGAGCTTTTAATTAGTAATGTATAGAGTGATAGAAAGTGAAAGCAAGCTCTCACTTCCTCATCTTACAATAGTAGTTATACTTGAGTTAAGTGGCAAAATCAATTATTCGCCTTTATTTTTTTTGATAATTTCTTCAGCGATGCTCTTCGGCACTTCTTCGTAGTGATCCATGAACATTGTGAACGTACCGCGTCCTTGCGTGTTAGAACGAAGGGCAGTAGCGTAACCGAACATTTCAGCAAGAGGTACCATCGCACGCACAACTTGAGCGTTACCGCGAGCTTCCATACCTTCTACGCGTCCGCGACGAGAAGTAACATCACCCATGATGTCTCCCATGTATTCTTCAGGAATAACAACTTCAACTTTCATGATTGGTTCAAGAAGAACTGGGTTACATTTGCTGACTGCATTTTTCAATGCCATAGAAGCAGCGACTTTAAACGCCATTTCGTTTGAGTCAACATCATGGTAAGATCCATCAAAAAGTTTCGCCTTGATGTCGATTAGCGGGAATCCGGCTAGGACACCATTTTCAAGAGAATCTTCAAGACCTGCTTGTACGGCTGGGATGTATTCACGAGGAACAACACCACCGACGATTGCGTTTTCGAATTCAAAGCCAGCGCCTTCTTCGTTCGGTTCAAATTCGATCCAAACGTGACCGAACTGACCGCGTCCGCCTGATTGACGTACGAATTTACCTTCAACTTTTGCACCGGTACGGAATGTCTCACGGTACGCAACTTGAGGAGCACCAACGTTAGCTTCAACTTTGAACTCACGCTTCATACGATCAACAATGATATCAAGGTGAAGCTCACCCATACCAGAGATGATTGTTTGACCCGTTTCAGGGTTAGTTTGTGTACGGAATGTAGGATCTTCTTCAGCAAGTTTAGCTAAAGCGATACCCATTTTATCTTGGTCAGCTTTTGATTTAGGCTCAATCGCTACGTCGATAACAGGCTCTGGGAATTCCATTGATTCAAGGATTACAAGATCCTTCTCATCACATAGAGTATCTCCAGTAGAAGTATCTTTTAGACCTACAGCAGCTGCGATGTCTCCAGCGTATACAGTAGAGATCTCTTCACGGCTGTTAGCGTGCATTTGAAGGATACGTCCTACGCGCTCACGCTTGCCTTTTGTAGAGTTCTTTACATATGAACCGGAATCAAGTGTACCGGAATATACGCGGAAGAATGTCAGCTTACCGACATAAGGGTCAGTCATAACTTTAAATGCAAGTGCAGAGAATGGCTCTTCATCAGAAGAATGACGAACGATCTCTTCATCTGTATCAGGACGTACACCTTTGATTGCAGCAACATCAGTTGGCGCAGGAAGGTAGTCAAGAACAGCATCAAGTACAAGCTGAACACCTTTGTTTTTGAAAGCAGAACCAACAAGTACAGGGTAGAATTCAACATTCAGTGTACCTTTACGGATAGCAGCTTTCAATTCAGGGATAGTGATTTCTTCACCTTCAAGGTACTTTTCCATAAGCTCTTCATCAAGCTCAGCTACAGCTTCAATCAGGCTGCTGCGAAGCTCTTCAGCTTGTTCTTTGTACTCTTCAGGGATTTCTTTCGCATCTGAACGAGTTCCAAGGTCATCTTCATAGAAATACGCAACGTTTTCTACTAAGTCGATGATACCTTCGAAGTTGTCTTCAGCGCCGATCGGCAATTGAATTGCGTGAGCGTTAGCTTGAAGACGGTCTCTTAAAGTGCCTACAGAGTAAAGGAAGTCTGCGCCGATTTTGTCCATTTTGTTGACAAATACAACACGCGGTACTCCGTAAGTTGTTGCTTGGCGCCATACTGTTTCTGTCTGAGGCTCAACACCTGATTGAGCATCAAGTACGGCAACCGCACCATCAAGTACACGGAGTGAACGTTCAACTTCAACTGTGAAGTCTACGTGTCCCGGTGTATCGATGATGTTTACACGGTAACCTTTCCACTGTGCAGTCGTTGCTGCAGAAGTGATTGTGATACCGCGTTCTTGTTCCTGCTCCATCCAGTCCATTTGCGAAGCACCTTCGTGAGTTTCGCCAATTTTGTGGATACGGCCTGTGTAGAACAAGATCCGTTCTGTAGTAGTCGTTTTACCGGCATCGATGTGAGCCATGATCCCGATATTACGAGTTTTTTCTAAGGAGAACTCTCTTGCCATTGGGTAATTTCTCCTTCCTTATTAGGGAATTATTATTTTGATTATATGAATCCTACCAGCGGTAGTGAGCAAATGCTTTGTTCGCTTCTGCCATCTTGTGAGTGTCTTCACGTTTCTTAACGGCAGCACCAGTGTTGTTAGCTGCATCAAGAATTTCGTTAGCCAGGCGCTCTTCCATTGTTTTTTCTCCGCGAAGACGCGCATAGTTAACCAACCAGCGAAGACCAAGAGTTGTACGGCGTTCAGGACGAACTTCTACAGGCACTTGGTAGTTAGCTCCACCTACACGGCGTGCTTTTACTTCAAGTACAGGCATGATGTTTTTCAATGCTTGTTCGAAAACCTCCATTGCATCATTGCCAGTGCGTTCTTTAATGATATCGAATGACTTGTATAGGATTGTTTGAGATTTACCTTTTTTACCGTCGATCATCATTTTGTTGATCAGGCGGGATACCAGCTTAGAGTTGTAAAGCGGATCAGGTAAAACATCTCTTTTTGCTACAGGACCTTTACGTGGCATCTGAATATCCTCCCTTCATAGTTTTAATGATTTATTTGATTACTTTGCTTTAGGACGTTTCGTACCGTATTTAGAACGGCCTTGCGCACGGTTTTCAACTCCGGCAGTATCAAGCGCGCCACGAACGATGTGGTAGCGTACCCCCGGTAAGTCTTTTACACGTCCGCCGCGGATCAGTACAACGCTGTGCTCTTGCAGGTTGTGACCGATACCAGGAATGTAGGCAGTAACCTCGATTCCGTTAGTCAAACGAACACGAGCATATTTACGAAGTGCTGAGTTCGGTTTTTTCGGTGTCATTGTACCCACACGAGTACATACCCCGCGTTTTTGTGGAGAAGATACGTTAGTGTGCTCTTTTTTAAAGCTGTTGTATCCTTTGTTTAGTGCAGGTGACTTAGAGTTTTCAACTTTGCTCACGCGTCCCTTGCGAATTAGCTGATTAATTGTAGGCATGTTGTGTTCCTCCCTTCATTACGTTTTATAACCCACATACCCAGGTGGTTCATCATTAGGCAAAAAACAATGTCTTTACACAAGAATGATATCTTATATAAAAACAAAAAGTACGCTATAACATAATGGCAACAGCTGCTGCTCCCACTTCAATTCCGCAGGCTTTGCCGAGCTTTTTCATGGAATCCACCATACAGACAGCGGTATTTTGGTTCTTTGCAAGCTGGATAACGCCAGCCGTAAGAACTGAATCCGCGTCTTTTGCCACGACGACTTCCTTCACTGAACCTCGTTTTAGAGCTTTCACTGTTTGCTTCGTACCAATAATAATTGATTTGGCCTGTGATACTTTATCATAAGACATAAACATATCCTCCAAAGTAACAGGTTTTATTTCGAGCACCTTGGTTATATTATCACTCTGCGGGACGGATGTCAACAACGTATGACATTTTTTAGTGCAGTCCCCCGCCAGAATAATTGTAATACTGAGGAAAAGCTGTCGAAACAGCCTTTCCTGCAGCAGTTTCTATTATTCAGCCGGAACCATATCTTCCGAAGGCTGAACGTTTGAAACAGGTTTTACTTTTCTGTAATTCATCATACCGGTACCGGCCGGAACCAGTTTACCGATGATAACATTCTCTTTCAAGCCGAGAAGTTCATCGCGCTTGCCTTTAATCGCAGCATCTGTAAGAACACGTGTTGTTTCTTGGAATGATGCGGCAGACAAGAATGAATCCGTCTCGAGTGAAGCTTTTGTGATACCGAGAAGGACAGGGCGGCCTGTAGCAGGTCGATTGCCTTCAAGCAGCACTTTTTTGTTCGCTTCTGTAAATTGGTGAATATCAAGCAATGTGCCAGGGAGAACATCAGTATCTCCGGCATCGATCACACGGACTTTGCGAAGCATCTGGCGAACCATTACTTCTACGTGTTTATCGCCGATTTCAACCCCCTGCATACGGTAAACCTTCTGAACCTCATGCAGAAGATATTCCTGAACCGTTGTCAGGTCAGTGACTTTAAGAAGTTCTTTCGGATCGATAGAACCTTCTGTCAGCACTTGACCGCGGGTAATCTGATCACCCTCAGCCACTTTCAGGCGTGAGTTGTAAGGTGCCGTGTATGAACGTGTCTCAACAGCGCCCTGAACAACAATCTCCTGCTGTTTGTCGCGGACTTCATTGATTTCGGCAATTGTACCGTCAATCTCAGAAATCGTCGCTTGACCTTTCGGATTACGCGCTTCGAAAAGCTCTTGGATACGCGGAAGACCTTGTGTGATATCGTCTCCGGCAACCCCGCCTGTGTGGAACGTACGCATTGTTAACTGTGTTCCAGGCTCACCGATAGATTGAGCGGCGATAATACCTACTGCTTCGCCGACTTCAACATCAGTTCCGGTTGCAAGGTTACGTCCGTAGCATCGTTTACATACACCATGAGGAGTGTTACATGTGAACGCGGAACGGATCCACACTTCTTCGATTCCGGCTTCAACGATTTCCAGCGCTTTATCTTCATCGATCAATTCATTTTCGTTAATGAGCACAGCACCCGTTTCAGGATGTTTGATCTGTTTTCTGGCGAAACGTCCGATCAGACGCTCTTCCAGACGCTCGATGATTTCCGTGCCTTCTTTGAGCGGTTTTGCAAGAATACCGCGGTCTGTTCCGCAATCTGTTTCACGAATGATAACATCCTGCGCAACATCAACAAGACGGCGTGTAAGGTAACCTGAGTCAGCTGTTTTCAGGGCGGTATCGGCAAGACCTTTACGCGCACCGTGAGTGGAGATAAAGTACTCCAATACTGTCAGACCTTCACGGAAACTTGATTTAATCGGCAATTCAATGATTCGTCCAGCCGGGTTGGCCATCAGACCGCGCATACCCGCAAGCTGTGTAAAGTTAGATGCGTTACCACGGGCGCCTGAGTCACTCATCATGTAGATCGGGTTGACTTCGTCTAATGATTTCATCAGTTTGCCTTGGATAACATCTTTCGCTGAACTCCAAATTGAAATGACTCTTTCATAACGTTCTTCTTCGGTGATTAAACCGCGTCTGAACTGTTTCAGGACATTATCAACTTTGCTTTGTGCTTCTTCAAGGATTTCCTGTTTGTCATCGAGAACGACGATATCAGAAACCCCTACTGTGATGCCGGCTTTCGTTGAATATCTGAAACCGAGGTTTTTCATGCGGTCAAGCATTTTAGACGTTTCCGTGATATGGAATCGTTTAAAGATTTCCGCGATGATTTTACCGAGAATGCCTTTTTTAAACGGTGCGTTGATCGGCTGCTCAGCAATCACAGCTTTTACGTCAGCACCTTTATCTAAGAAGAAACGGTCAGGTGTCTTCTCTTCAATGTTGCTCTTCGTTGGTTCATTCATGTAAGGGAATGATTCCGGAAGAATTTCATTGAAGACGAGCTTACCGACAGTTGTAATTAACAATTTTGAACGCTGTTCTTCAGTAAAAGTCACATTCTTAAGGGAGTTCGCTGCAACAGCAACTCTCGTATGAAGGTGAACATAACCGTTTTGATAAGCAAGAAGCGCTTCGTCCGTATTTTTGAAAACCATACCCTCGCCGACTGCTCCGGCGCGCTCAAGCGTCAGGTAGTAGTTTCCTAATACCATATCCTGAGACGGCGTAACAACCGGTTTACCATCTTTAGGGTTCAAGATGTTTTGGGCCGCAAGCATCAGAATGCGCGCCTCAGCTTGAGCCTCAGCTGATAAAGGTACGTGAACCGCCATTTGGTCACCGTCAAAGTCAGCGTTATAAGCTGTACATACTAACGGGTGAAGACGGATGGCGCGTCCTTCAACAAGCGTCGGTTCGAAAGCCTGGATACCTAATCTGTGAAGAGTAGGGGCACGGTTCAGTAAGACCGGATGCTCCTTAATGACAGATTCAAGTACATCCCATACTTCAGGCTGCACGCGTTCGATTTTGCGTTTTGCGCTCTTGATATTGTGAGCAAGGCCTTTTTCAACAAGCTCTTTCATGACGAAAGGCTTGAAGAGCTCAAGCGCCATTTCCTTCGGCAAACCGCACTGATACATTTTCAGATGCGGACCTACGACGATAACGGAACGTCCTGAGTAGTCTACACGTTTACCGAGAAGGTTCTGACGGAAACGCCCTTGTTTCCCTTTCAGCATGTGAGAAAGAGATTTAAGCGGACGGTTACCCGGTCCGGTAACCGGACGGCCGCGGCGTCCGTTGTCAATCAGAGCGTCGACTGCTTCCTGAAGCATACGTTTTTCGTTCTGAACGATGATGCTTGGCGCGCCGAGGTCTAACAGACGTTTTAAACGGTTATTACGGTTGATGACACGACGGTAAAGGTCGTTCAGGTCAGACGTAGCGAAACGTCCGCCGTCAAGCTGAACCATCGGTCTTAATTCAGGCGGAATAACCGGAAGCACGTCGAGAATCATCCAAGACGGCTTGTTTCCTGAATTACGGAAGGCTTCAAGCACTTCAAGGCGTTTGATCGCACGTGTACGGCGCTGCCCTTGAGAAGTCTTCAGCTCTTCTTTTAACATATCAACTTCTTTGACAAGGTCGATGTCCTGCAGAAGTTTATTAATGGCTTCCGCGCCCATAGAGGCTTGGAATTTGTTTCCGTACTTATCCAGATACGCACGGTATTCCTTTTCAGATAAAAGCTGTTTCTTTTCGAGCGGTGTATTGGCCGGGTCAGTTACGACGTAAGAAGCAAAGTAAATAACTTCTTCCAGCGCACGCGGTGACATATCCAATACAAGACCCATACGGCTCGGAATACCTTTGAAATACCAAATGTGAGAAACCGGGGCAGCCAGTTCAATATGCCCCATTCTCTCACGACGGACTTTAGCCCGCGTTACTTCAACTCCGCAACGGTCACAAACTACGCCTTTATAACGAACCCGCTTGTACTTGCCGCAATGACATTCCCAGTCCTTAGTCGGTCCGAAAATGCGTTCGCAGAACAGGCCGTCCTTTTCAGGTTTCAATGTACGATAGTTTATCGTTTCAGGCTTTTTCACTTCACCAAAAGACCATGAACGGATTTTATCCGGTGAAGCAAGACCGATGTTCATATACTCAAAATTGTTCACATCTAGCAAGGGGCCTACCTCCCTTTTTATCTTCGGATTAACCGATGTCACTTGCCTTTATCAATCAGAGACTATTCTTTCGTTACTGCGTCACGTTCAACGTCTGGAGATGCTGTTTCTTCCGGCGCTTCATCACCTGATAATGCAAGGCCGTCAGCTTGTTTCGCATCTTCCTCGTCTTCTAGATCTCTCATTTCTATTTCTTCTTCATCGCCTGAAAGGATTTTTACGTCCATACCTAAGCTTTGAAGCTCTTTGATCAATACTTTGAATGATTCCGGAACACCAGGCTCTGGAACATTGTCGCCTTTGACGATGGCTTCATATGTTTTCACACGTCCGACCACGTCATCGGACTTCACAGTCAGGATTTCTTGAAGCGTGTAAGCTGCGCCGTAAGCTTCAAGCGCCCAAACCTCCATCTCACCGAAACGCTGTCCGCCGAATTGGGCTTTACCGCCGAGAGGCTGCTGCGTAACAAGTGAGTAAGGACCTGTAGACCGGGCATGAAGTTTATCATCAACCATGTGCGCCAGTTTGATCATGTACATGATTCCGACAGATACACGGTTGTCAAACGGTTCTCCCGTACGGCCGTCATAAAGAACTGTTTTAGCGTCTCTTGACATGCCTGCTTCTTCAAGTGTTTCCCACACATCTTCTTCACGCGCGCCGTCAAATACAGGTGACGCGATGTGAATGCCGAGGTAGCGGGCAGCCATACCCATGTGAAGTTCTAATACCTGACCGATATTCATACGTGATGGTACACCCAGCGGGTTAAGCATGATATCGATCGGCGTGCCGTCAGGAAGGTAAGGCATATCTTCTTCAGGAAGAATCTTCGAGATAACCCCTTTGTTTCCGTGACGTCCGGCCATTTTATCACCTTCAGAAATCTTACGTTTCTGAACGATATATACGCGTACAAGCTGGTTCACTCCCGGAGGAAGTTCGTCGCCGTCTTCACGGTTGAAGACTTTTACGTCGTGGATAATTCCGCCGCCGCCGTGAGGCACACGGAGAGAAGTATCACGGACTTCACGCGCTTTTTCTCCAAAGATCGCATGCAGAAGGCGTTCTTCAGCCGTAAGCTCAGTTACACCTTTAGGCGTTACTTTACCTACGAGAAGGTCTCCGTCGTTGACTTCCGCACCGATACGGATAATTCCGCGGTCATCAAGATTGCGAAGCGCGTCTTCCCCTACGTTTGGAATATCGCGGGTGATCTCTTCAGGCCCAAGCTTTGTATCACGTGCTTCTGATTCATATTCTTCAATGTGAATAGATGTGTATACATCATCTTTCACAAGGCGTTCACTCATGATGATGGCATCCTCATAGTTGTAACCATCCCATGTCATGAAGCCGACCATTACGTTGCGGCCGAGAGCAAGTTCGCCAAGCTCCATTGAAGGTCCGTCAGCAAGGATTTCTCCTTTGACTACTTCATCGCCGACACTGACGATCGGACGCTGGTTGTAGCACGTACCTTGGTTGGAGCGGACAAATTTCAGCAAGCTGTACTTATCCAGGTTGCCTTTTACTTTTTGGCCGTCAATTTCTTCATAGCGGCGCACCCATACGTTTTTCGCTTCCACCCGTTCAACGATACCAGGGTGTTTACAAATAACGGCTGCACCGGAGTCTTTACCGGATACGTATTCCATACCCGTTCCGACGATCGGAGCTTCCGGCTGCATCAAAGGCACAGCCTGACGCTGCATGTTCGCTCCCATGAGGGCGCGGTTCGAGTCATCGTTTTCCAAGAACGGAATACATGCTGTCGCAGCAGAAACAACCTGTTTAGGAGAAACGTCCATGTAATCCACGCGGTTGCGGGCTACAACGGTGTTTTCCCCTCTGAAACGCGCTACGATGCTGTCATCCAAGAAAGAACCGTCATCGCTCAGCTTAGCATTCGCTTGGGCTACGACATAGTTATCCTCTTCATCAGCAGTCAGGTAGTCGATTCTAGGCGTTACTTTTCCTGTTTCAGGATCAACGCGGCGGTATGGCGTCTCAATGAAACCAAAGCGGTTTACTTTCGCAAATGATGACAATGAGTTGATCAAACCGATGTTCGGGCCCTCAGGCGTTTCAATCGGACACATACGGCCATAGTGAGAGTAGTGAACGTCACGTACTTCCATACCTGCGCGCTCACGTGTCAAACCGCCCGGTCCGAGAGCTGACAGACGGCGTTTGTGCGTCAATTCAGCAAGCGGGTTCGTCTGATCCATGAATTGAGAAAGCTGTGAGCTTCCGAAGAACTCTTTAATAGACGCAATAACAGGTCTGATGTTAATCAGCTGCTGCGGCGTAATTGTATTTGTGTCTTGAATAGACATTCTTTCACGTACGACACGTTCCATCCGGCTTAAACCGATACGGAATTGGTTTTGCAGGAGCTCACCTACAGAACGCAGACGGCGGTTTCCGAGATGGTCGATATCATCAGTGTCGCCCACTCCGTGCAGGAGGTTGAAGAAGTAGCTGATAGAAGAAATAATATCAGCAGGCGTAATGTTTTTAATCGCTTCTTCGATGTAAGCATTGCCGATCACATTGATCGTCTGCTCTCCTTCTGCATCGGTAGGAGCATAGATTTTAATGGATTGAAGCATCACTTCATCCTCGACAACGCCGCCGTTAGGATAAAGTTTTCTGAAGCCGATTCCATTTTCTAAGTATGGCAGTACTTTATCAAGTGTTCTTCTGTCAAGAATCTGCCCTTTTTCAGCGAGAATTTCACCGGTTTCCGGATCCACCAGTGTTTCTGCAAGGCGCTGGTTAAACAGGCGGTTCTTGATATGAAGCTTTTTATTAATTTTATAGCGTCCTACATTCGCAAGGTCGTATCGCTTCGGATCGAAGAAACGGGAATCCAGCAAGCTTTTTGCGTTTTCTACTGTAGGCGGCTCTCCGGGACGAAGGCGCTCATAGATTTCAAGAAGCGCTTTGTCACTGTTTTCAGTGTTGTCCTTATCCAGTGTATTGCGGAGATATTCGTTCTCACCAATGAGATCGAGAATCTCTTGGTCTGAACCGAAGCCGAGAGCACGCAAAAGAACCGTAACCGGCAACTTACGTGTGCGATCAATGCGGACATACACAACATCTTTCGCATCAGTTTCGTATTCTAACCATGCGCCACGGTTTGGAATGACAGTCGCGGTAAAACCTTTTTTACCGTTTTTGTCTACTTTACCACTGAAATATACACTTGGAGACCGAACAAGCTGAGATACGATAACACGTTCTGCACCGTTGATGATAAAAGTACCGGTATCTGTCATAATAGGGAAATCACCCATGAAGACATCCTGGTCTTTTACCTCTCCAGTTTCTTTGTTAATTAAACGAACCTTCACTCTCAGCGGAGCTGAGTAAGTCACATCACGTTCTTTTGACTCTTCAACGGGATACTTAGGATCTCCTAAACTGTAGTCAATGAACTCTAGAGAGAGGTTACCAGTGAAATCCTCAATTGGTGATATGTCTTGAAACATCTCTCTAAGACCCTCATCAAGAAACCACTGATAAGAAGAGGTTTGAATTTCAATGAGATTTGGTAATTCTAACACTTCGCTAATGCGAGCATAGCTTCTGCGCTGGCGGTGTCGTCCATACTGAACTAGTTGACCTGTCAACTGATTCACCCCTCAAATCATGCGTATTATATGTGTAATAAGCATCTCTTACGATAAAGAAATACTTTTACAAGACAAAAGAAAAAAGGGTTTCTAATTAAGAAAACCACATCCAAAAACAAATACCGATTTTATTAGCATTTCCATGTTTGTATAATTTATACATGCACTATGATTATTTCAGCATATCATGCAAAATATATACATTGGCATTTTACAATATTAACATAGCTGAAAATTCAAGTCAAACTTTTTTTGCTTTTATGATATAATAGCCTTTCTTTTTTTGAACCACAGAAACTTCGTCAAAAAGCTCCTTCAGTTTTTCAATGGCAGAAGGCCCGCCCTGTTTTTTCTGTATAACGATCCACAATTCACCTGAAGCCCTTAAATGCTCAGCGCTTTTTTCAAAAATGGCATGGACAACTTTTTTTCCGGCGCGGATTGGGGGGTTTGTAAAAATAGAAGCAAATGTTTGAGCAGAATCAATATTTGAAAATAAATCACTCTGATAAATCCGAACGTTTTTTATTCCGTTTTTTTCTGCATTTTCATTCGACAGCTCTACGGCTCTTTCATTCACGTCAATCATGTGCACGGTCCGGTCTGTAAATGCACCGGCGAGCGACAGACCGATCGGGCCGTAACCGCAGCCTGCATCCAGGAAGTCACCATCGATCTCCGGCTCTTCAAACGCTTCAATTAAGACACGCGAACCGAAATCAACTTCCTTTTTCGAGAAAACGCCGCTGTCACTTGTGAATGTATAAGATCTGTTCCGCAGTGTAAATGACCATGTCTGTTTATCGCTTTTAACTGAAGGTTTTTCTGAATAATAGTGTTCACTCATTATTAGAACCTCCTTTTTTAATGGCACTTAAAGAAAAGCAAAGAAAAAGCCCGCCTCATAAAAGCGAGCTTCCCCTACAGGCAAGTGAAGATTACTTAACTTCTACAGAAGCGCCAACTTCTTCAAGTTTAGCTTTAAGCTCTTCAGCTTCTTCTTTCGCAATACCTTCTTTAAGTGGTTTTGGAGTGTTGTCAACAAGTTCTTTAGCTTCTTTCAAGCCAAGACCAGTGATTTCACGAACAACTTTGATAACTTTGATTTTCTGAGAACCTGCACCAGCAAGGATAAGGTCGAATTCGCTTTGCTCTTCAGCAGCGCCGCCAGCAGCAGCTCCGCCAGCTACAGCTACAGGAGCAGCAGCAGTTACGCCAAATTCTTCTTCGATTGCTTTTACTAGGTCGTTCAATTCAAGTACAGTTGCTTCTTTAACGGAAGCAATGATTTCTTCGATATTTAAAGCCATTTGAAATTCCTCCATTTGTTTTACTTTAGGGTAAAATCAGATTAAGCGCCTTGTTCTTCCTTTTGGTCTGCAACTGCTTTAGCTGCAAGTGCAAGGTTGCGAACTGGAGCTTGAAGTACGCTAAGCAACATAGAAAGTAAGCCATCGCGTGAAGGAAGTTCAGCAAGAGCTTTCACTTCTTCAACAGAAGATACTTTTCCTTCGATAACGCCCGCTTTGATTTCCAGAGCTTCGTGATTTTTCGCGAACTCGTTAAGAACTTTTGCCGGAGCGATAACATCTTCAGTACTGAATGCGATCGCATTCGGTCCAGTTAAGACATCATTCAAACCATCAAGTTCAGCTTGTTCAACCGCACGGCGAGTCATTGTGTTTTTGTACACTTTGAACTCTACGTTAGCTTCGCGAAGCTGTTTACGGAGTTCAGTTACTTCAGAAACGTTAAGTCCGCGGTAGTCAACGATGATCGTTGATTTGCTTTCTTTCAGTTTAGAAGCAATCTCTTCAACAACAACTTTTTTTGTATCAATTGCGCTGCTCATGGTTACACCTCCTGTAGATTTTGTGTAACACTTATACCGCTAGGTGATCACGACTGTGACGACGATTTCATATAAAAAGCCTCCATGTGGACATGGAGGCTGTATATACAAGCATACGTAACGTAATAGCTGTGATATATATACACCTCGGCAGGATATTAAGCCTTAACGGCCCCTGCTGTCTACGGTATAAATGACATATTATATTTTACAACATTTTGAATCATATCAGAATGCTGATCTAAAGTCAAATATTATTTTACGTTGAAAGTAGAAGCGTCTACTTTGACACCAGGGCCCATAGTAGAAGTAACGGCAACGTTTTTCACGTAAACACCTTTAGCCGCAGCCGGTTTTGCTTTCAGGATTGTATCATACATTGTTGTGAAGTTCTCAACAAGTTTTTCATCCTCGAAAGAAACTTTTCCGATCGGAACATGGATGTTACCAGCTTTGTCAACGCGGTATTCTACTTTACCAGCTTTGATTTCGCCGATTGCTTTTTCTACTTCGAATGTAACAGTTCCTGTTTTAGGGTTTGGCATAAGACCTTTTGGTCCAAGCACACGGCCGATTTTACCGACTTCACCCATCATGTCAGGAGTCGCAACGATTACATCGAATTCGAACCAGCCTTGCTGGATTTTCGCGATGTAATCAGAATCGCCAACGTAGTCTGCACCGGCAGCTTCAGCTTCTTTTGCTTTTTCGCCTTTAGCGAATACAAGCACGCGCTGAGTTTTACCAGTTCCGTTAGGAAGTACAACTGCACCGCGGATTTGCTGATCGTTTTTACGAGGGTCAACCCCTAAACGAAAAGCAACTTCAACTGTAGCGTCGAATTTAGCTGTGTTTGTTTTTTTAGTAAGCGCCACTGCTTCAGCGACGTCGTAAGCTTTCGCACGGTCTACAAGCTTCGCAGCTTCAACGTACTTTTTACCTTTTTTAGCCATTTTAAAATTTCCTCCTTATGTGGTTATAGCGGAATAACCTCCCACGAATAAGGGTTGCGAACTTGTGAAAACTCGCAACCCGACAAGAAACAAATTAATCCTCGATAACGATACCCATACTGCGGGCAGTACCTTCAACCATGCGCATTGCCGCTTCAACGTCTGCTGCGTTTAAGTCAGGCATTTTCGTTTCAGCGATTTCGCGAACCTTATCGCGCTTAACGGTTGCCACTTTATTACGGTTTGGTTCACCAGAACCAGACTCAATTCCAGCTGCTTTTTTAAGCAATACTGCAGCAGGCGGAGTTTTTGTAATAAATGTAAATGAACGGTCTTCGTAAACCG
Source organism: Bacillus sp. SIMBA_031 (assembly GCF_046535225.1). Classification (NCBI taxonomy): domain Bacteria; kingdom Bacillati; phylum Bacillota; class Bacilli; order Caryophanales; family Bacillaceae; genus Bacillus; species Bacillus sp. SIMBA_031. The sequence goes on along the minus strand of NZ_JAWRXC010000010.1, from coordinate 17,613 downwards.
AAATTTCAACAGGAATGATTAAACCAGCTTGGTCAGCTGTACGAGCGTTAAACTCCTTACAGAATCCCATGATATTTACACCGGCTTGACCTAGTGCAGGTCCAACTGGCGGCGCTGGGTTAGCTTTTCCAGCAGGAATTTGCAATTTTACAACTTTTACTACTTTTTTAGCCACGAGACACACCTCCTTAAGTCCGTGATGTGGTAATAGGGTAAACCCTCCCACTCAAGGTTTCATTCTTTATATGAATGACGAAATATCAAGCTAGCTGCCTTGGATTAGTCCAAGACGTACCTTTGCTATATTATCATTAATATATAGCAATTTCAAGTTTTTTCACATTACAATTTGTCGATCTGGGTAAATTCCAGTTCAACCGGCGTTTCACGACCGAACATGTTAACAAATACTTTCACTTTGCTCTTATCATAATCAATCTCTTCAATTGATCCTGTAAAGTTGGCGAAAGGTCCGTCTATGACTTTGACTGTCTCATTCAATTCAAAATCAATGTCGGTTTTCCGCTCATCCATGCCCATGCGTTTTAAGATGGTTTCCGCTTCGCCAGGAAGAAGCGGAGTCGGCTTTGAGCCTGAACCGGCTGATCCGACGAATCCGGTAACGCCCGGCGTGTTGCGGACCACATACCAGGAATCATCAGTCATGACGATTTCAACAAGCACATAACCCGGGAACACTTTCTTTTTGACTACTTTTTTCTTCCCGTTCTTAATATCAGTCTCTTCTTCTTCAGGGACGACAACGCGGAAAATTTTATCCTGCATTCCCATTGATTCCACACGTTTTTCAAGGTTTGCTTTTACTTTGTTTTCATAACCGGAATACGTATGAACAACATACCAATTCTTTTCCATTCTATCAGGACTCTGCAGTCCTTCCCTCCCCGCATTTAAAAATGAAGTGTAAAACAAAAAATAGGCTCAGGGCCTATGAATCCTTTTTTCAACAACACAATAAAAAACCCGCTGAACGGGTTTTGGCAAACGATATTATGATCTATTATAGCACGTATTGCTGATCATTATTCAACTATTAAACGAATTAATTGAGAAATTCCTGTATCAAGGAGGGCAAAAAAGATAACAAAAAAGATAACCGTTGAAATCACCGTGATCGTATAGCGCGTTAACTCTTTGCCTTTAGGCCAGCTAACCTTTTTCATTTCTTTCCCAACATCTTTAAAGAAACTCATCATGCGCATGTAAAAGACCTCCACAATTTAAAAAGCGAACACTATTTTGTTTCTAAATGAGCTGTATGTGAATTGCAAGTGCTGCAGTACTTCTTAACTTCTAACCGCTCAGCCGCTGATGCAGAGCTTTTCATTGTCGTATAATTACGATTTCCGCATGTTTTGCATGCCAGCGTAATCTTTTTTCTCATGTCGTTACACCTTTTCCTAAACATTCATTTATCTTAATAAAATAGCACAGTCAGAAAAATTCTGTCAATATGACACAGAAACCTGCTACAGGCTGATCTCTCTTATTTCTAAATACTTTTCAAGCTTGCGCTTCACGCGCTGCAGGGCATTATCGATTGATTTTACGTGTCGGTTTAAGTCATCTGAAATCTCTTGGTAACTTCTTCCGTCCAAGTACAAAACAAGCACCTTTCTCTCCAGATCGCTCAGCAGTTCTCCCATTTTCATTTCGATATCATCAAATTCTTCCTGATTAATAATCATCTCTTCAGGATTTAACGTTTTAGCGCCTGAAATGACATCAAGCAGTGTTCTGTCAGATTCTTCATCAAAAATAGGTTTGTCTAAAGAAACATAGGAATTTAAAGGAATGTGTTTCTGACGGGTAGCTGTCTTTATTGCGGTAATAATCTGGCGGGTAATGCATAATTCTGCAAAAGCTTTAAATGAAGTAAGCTTGTCCTCTCTAAAGTCTCGGATAGACTTATATAAGCCTATCATCCCTTCCTGTACAATATCTTCTCTGTCGGCCCCTATTAAAAAATAAGACCTTGCTTTCGCCCGTACAAAATTACGGTACTTCGTAATCAAGTAATCTAACGCATCACTATCCCCAACATGAACCTTTTCAATGACCTGCTCGTCCTCCAACTGGCAAAATTGCACTTTGTTGAACTTTCCCTTGCTGTTCTGTAGATTCACTGCGATCCCCCCGGCGCACGTAGATAGAAATATTATACATTAATGGGCGAAAAAGCGTCAACCTAATCCAGACCGCCTCGGCGCCACTTTTCAAACGTTTTCAAAACCTCTTCGGACAGCTCGATTTTACCCGGTGGTTTTTCAGAAGTGATCTTTGAAACCCGCCTTTGAATCCGGCGCTCTATCGTATCCACTTCCCTCAGGAGCTCCCGGGCGGATTTACGGAGAGCCCCTTGTCCGAAAATCGCCCACTGCTCCGTATAATCGGAGGTTGCGACATGAATCTGTGTCGCAATATTATTTAGCGCCTGGGCAAGCTTCTCGATCCGCTCATCCGCCGTTTCATTCTCCCGTGTAAAAATCACTTCGACTCTGTGATTCGTTTGTTTTTTCTCTATGCCTTTTACCAGGTGTGCGTCAAACACCACAATGACTCTGATTCCCGTGTAGGACTGATATTCCGCCATCTTCTGGATCAGTACATCTCTCGCTTCTTCAAAACTGTTCGCTTTTAAATCCTTTAGCTGCGGCCAAGCTCCAATCATGTTGTATCCGTCTACTAACAGGATGTCCATCTGTCTTCATTCCCCTAAAGGATTGCGCTTCCGGTAGACTTCATACATGAGAAGGCCGGCCGCAACCGACGCATTCAAAGACGTGACTTTTCCGGCCATCGGAAGCTTAATGAGAAAATCACATTTCTCTTTCACAAGCCGGCCCATTCCTCTGCCTTCGCTTCCGATAACGAGCGCCAAAGGCATCTTGCCGTCCATAGAGCGGTAGTCTTCCCGGGCGGATGCATCCGTTCCGACGACCCAAATCCCCCGCTCCTTCATTTCATCAAGTGTCCGGGCAAGGTTGGTCACCTTCACGACGGGAATGTGTTCAATCGCACCGGTCGAAGCTTTTGCGACCGTCGAAGTCAGTCCGACCGCTCTGCGTTTCGGAATCACGATGCCGTGTGCACCGACAGCGTCAGCCGTTCTCATGATGGAACCGAGATTATGAGGGTCTTCCAGCTCGTCCAGTATGAGAAAGAAAGGCTGTTCGTTTCTCTCTTCCGCTCTTTTATATAATTCGTCTAATTGTGCATATTCATATGCCGCCACTTGGGCGACAACACCCTGATGCTGCCCCTCCACCATCTGATCGAGTTTTTTCCTCGGTACAAATTGAATGGTGACGCCGCGCTTTTTAGCAAGCTCCATAACTTGCTGCGCCTGTCCTTTTACTGTGTTTTCCGCCATCCATAACTTATACAGCTTGCGATCTGACTTTAACGTCTCAATCACAGCGTTTTTTCCTATGACGTAATCATGTTGCTGACTCATTTGTTTTCCTCCCTGACGTCCCGACTTGTATAGCCTCAGCAATCAGCTGATTCAGTCTTTCTTCTCTTTTCTCAAGAAAAAGGTATCCGAGTAAAGCCTCAAAAGCTGTACTATGGCGGTACGTCTGTACATCTGTGTTTTTAGGCGTCGTCCCTGATTTCGCGTTTCTGCCTCTTCTCAGCACGGCTTCCTCTTCCTCCGTGAAAAAGGATTCGTCCTGAAGGCGGAACAATATGTCTGCCTGTGATTTTGCCGATACAATCCGGCTCGCCTTCTTATGAAGGTCATTCGGTTTCGTAAAGCCCTGCTTAAGCAGGTGATGCCGGACGTATATTTCAAAAATGGCATCACCCATATAAGCAAGCGCAAGACCGTTTAACTGCTTTGAATCTTTGATTTGTTCAAATTGAAGCATCCGCTTACTCTCCCCGCTTCCAGCGAGTTCCCTGGGCCGTATCTTCAAGAATGATATTCATGCTTTTCAGCTGATCGCGAATCTGGTCTGACAAAGCAAAATCGCGATTGCGGCGGGCTTCATTTCTCTTCTCAATCAACTCTTCAATCTCTTCGTCGACAAGCTCTTCTTCGCCGAGCGTAAGTCCGAGAACAGATCCGATTCTGTCAAACATGCTGATAAAGGCTTTAATGACGTGATCCGCCGTATTGTCTTCCTGCATGTAGTAATTGGCGAGCTTCGCCAGATCAAACCAAACGGAAATCGCATTCGCCGTATTAAAATCATCATCCATCGCTTCTTCAAACGCAGTGCGGTGCTCTTCGATTTTAGCGAGCCATTCCTCATCATTGTCAGTCAGATTCGTGCTGCTAATCAAACGATGGTTTAAATTACTATAGGCCGTCTTCAGGCGGTTAAACGCGTTTTTTGTTTTCTCAAGCAGCTCTTCCGAATAGTTGATCGGGTGGCGGTAATGAACGGACAGCATGAAAAATCTCAAAAGCTGCGGGTCATATTGCTTAATGATATCGTGTACCAAAACAAAGTTGCCGAGAGATTTTGACATCTTCTCATTATCGATATTGATATATCCGTTGTGAAGCCAGTATTTTGCGAATGTCTTGCCTGTTAATGCTTCAGATTGGGCAATTTCGTTTTCATGGTGCGGGAATGTCAGGTCCTGACCGCCGGCATGAATATCGATTTCGTCACCCAAATACTTTTTCACCATTGCGGAGCATTCAATATGCCAGCCCGGGCGGCCTTTTCCCCAAGGGCTATCCCATGAAATTTCTCCGTCCTTAGCAGCTTTCCAAAGAGCAAAGTCCAGCGCATCATCTTTCTTCTCGCCGACACGGATACGCGCGCCTGATCTGAGTTCATCAATTGATTGCTGAGATAGCTTGCCGTACCCTTCGAAGGCCCTTGTTTTGAAATAGACGTCGCCTTCTGATTCATAAGCGTAGCCTTTTTTAATCAGCTCGCTGACAAATTCAATAATGGCGTCCATGTTTTCCATGACCCGGGGGTGAAGATCCGCTTTCCGGCATCCGAGGGCGCCCACGTCTTCAAAATACGCTTTAATGAACCGTTCAGAAACGGCCGGGACGTCCTCGCCGAGCTCGTTGGCCGCCTTAATCAGTTTGTCGTCAACATCGGTGAAATTCGATACGTATTGAACATCGTATCCTTTATACTCTAAATAGTTGCGTACGGTATCATACACAATCGCCGGACGGGCGTTTCCGATATGAATATAGTTGTATACAGTCGGTCCGCACACGTACATTTTTACTTTGCCTTCCTCAAGAGGAACGAATGTTTCCTTTTTCCGTGTCAATGTATTATAAAGTGTAATGGTCATTTTTGGTTGATCCTTTCTTTTTTATCTTCCAGTTCAGCCTGCAGTTCAAAAATCTGCTGCTCCAATGCTCTAAACCGGTCAGCAACCGGATCGGGCAAGTCTTGGTGATTGAGATCGCGTTTGATTTTTCTTCCGTTCTGAATGACGACTTTCCCCGGTATGCCGACAACGGTCGAAAAGTCGGGAACATCACGAAGCACAACGGAGCCGGCCCCTACTTTAGAACCCTGCCCGACCGTAATAGAGCCGAGCACCTTCGCTCCGGTTGCAATTAAAGCATCATCTTTTATGGTCGGATGCCGCTTCCCCTTTTCTTTTCCCGTTCCCCCGAGAGTGACACCTTGGAATACCGTCACGTTATTGCCGATTTCACATGTTTCCCCTATGACGACCCCCATACCGTGGTCAATGAAAAACCTTCTCCCGATGGTCGCGCCGGGATGGATTTCAATTCCGGTAAAGAAACGGGCAATCTGTGATATCAGGCGCGCCAGGAAGAAAAAACTCCGTTTATATAAAGCATGTGCAATCCGATGCGCCCATATAGCATGTAAACCAGAATAAGTTAAAACAACTTCGAAATAGCTTCTTGCTGCCGGATCTTGATCGAACACTGTATCTATGTCTTCTTTTAGCATTTTAAAAAACACATGCTTCCCCCCATTCTCTCCCCGCTCCAGTCTGTTTTTCCGCCTATAAAAAAAGCGCCTCTGCATGTAAACATGACAGAGACGCTTTTACCGCGCGGTTCCACTCTGTTTGAAAAACAAGTCACTGTTTTCCCAACTTAAAAGCCGGTAACGGCGGCGGCCGCCTTTAAATACTGATTTCCGCAGAAATGTTCTTCAAAGGTCTTAAGGGCGCACTTCTAAAACATGACGCATGAATCTCTCTCAGCCGATGAAGATTCTTTCTGTAATGGTCATTGTTTTATACTCTTCCCTGTCAACAATCGTATATTTAAATGCTTTTCAGGCGTCTGACGGCTGTTTCTCTGCCGATCAGCTCAATGGCCTGCGGAAGCTCCGGACCGTGTGTCTGACCGGTAACCGCTACACGAATCGGCATGAACAGCTTTTTGCCTTTATGGCCTGTTTCTTTCTGAACAGCTTTAATTGAGGCTTTGATCAGCTCAGGCGTAAATTCTTCAAGCTCTTCAAGCTTCGCAGCAAATACGCTGAGCACTTCAGGCACCTGTTCTTCTTCCAGAACGGCTTTTGCCTCTTGATTATACTCGATCTCATCTTTAAAGAACAAATCAGTCAGCTCGACAATTTCAGCACCGTAGCTCAATTGCTCATGGTAAAGAGAGATTAATTTACGAACCCATTCCTGCTCCTCGGCAGAAAGCTCAGTGCCGACTTTTCCTGCTTTTTGCAGGTGCGGCAGGGTCAGCTCAACCACTTGATCAAGATCCAGCGCTTTGACGTATTGGTTGTTGACCCATTTCAGTTTATGCATATCAAACAGAGCCGGTGACTTAGACAAACGATTCACATCAAAAATTTCAATGAATTGTTCTCTTGTGAAAAGCTCTTCTTCACCGACGGGAGACCAGCCGAGAAGTCCGATAAAGTTAAACAGCGCTTCAGGCAGGTAACCCAGCTCATCATACTGCTCAATAAACTGGATAATTGATTCATCACGTTTACTTAATTTTTTGCGGCTTTCGTTTACGATAAGCGTCATATGTCCGAAGACAGGAACATCCCAGCCGAATGCCTGGAAAATCATGATCTGTTTCGGTGTATTTGAAATGTGATCCTCACCGCGGAGCACGTGCGTCATTTTCATTAAGTAATCGTCAATCGCGACAGCAAAGTTATACGTCGGTGTTCCGTCTTTTTTGACGATGACAAAGTCGCCGATGCCGTCTGATTCAAAAGAAATCTCACCTTTTACGATATCGTTAAATGCGATGATTTTCCCTTCCGGCACGCGGAAACGGATGCTCGGCTGTCTGCCTTCGGCTAAAAACTGCTCCTGCTCTTCCTGAGTCAGGTTTCTGTGTTTGCCGGAATAGCGCGGCATTTCCCCGCGGGCGATTTGCTCTTCACGTTCTTTCTCAAGTTCTTCTTCCGTACAGAAACATTTATAAGCAAGCCCTTTTTCAAGAAGCTCTTCATAGTACTTTTTGTAAATGTCGTTACGCTCAGACTGGCGGTACGGGCCGTATTCTCCGCCGATATCCACACTTTCATCCCAGTCCATGCCGAGCCATTTCAAATAGTTGAGCTGGCTTTGCTCTCCGCCTTCAATATTTCGCTTTTTGTCCGTATCCTCAATCCGGATAATAAACTTTCCGCCTTGGCTGCGGGCAAATAAATAGTTAAAAAGCGCTGTTCTGGCGTTACCGATATGCAAATGTCCGGTCGGACTCGGTGCATAACGAACGCGTACTTCATTTCCCATGTTCAAATACTTCCTTTCATCTCGTCTGTAGCCTCTAGCCGAATATATGTATCTATTCTACCACCAAATAGACCGGGCATCAAAACAATGATCAGGCTTTTTGGATCAGAACGGTCGCCTGAGCGGCAATTCCTTCAGCTCTTCCGGTAAACCCGAGCTTTTCAGTCGTCGTCGCTTTTACGTTTACTTGAGAGACGTCCGCCTCAAGGCCTTCCGCTATCCGCTTTCTCATAGCTTCAATATGCGGCGCCATTTTCGGCTTTTGCGCAATAATCGTGCAGTCTATATTTCCGAGTACGTATCCTTTTTCTTTAACAATGTTCCAGACATGCTGAAGCAGCTTAAAAGAATCCGCATCCTTGAATTCCGGATCAGTATCCGGGAAATGCTTGCCGATATCTCCTTCACCTGCCGCTCCGAGACACGCGTCTGCGACTGTATGCAGCAATACATCAGCATCTGAATGTCCGAGCAGCCCCTTTTCATAAGGAATTTCAATTCCGCCGATGATGAGAGGACGGCCTTCCGTTAATTGATGCACATCAAATCCTTGTCCGATTCTAAACATTATGATTCCCACTTTCCGCTTTCATGATTGCTTCCGCAAATATCAGGTCATCCGGCGTTGTCAGCTTAATATTGGTATAGCTGCCTTCAACGATACTCACCTGATATCCATCAAGACGCTCGACGAGGCTGGCGTCATCCGTACCTAAGAAGCCTTTGTTTTCCGCTTCCATATGCGCCGTCTTCAATAAAGAAAGACGAAAAGCTTGCGGCGTTTGAACGGCCCACAAGCTTGAACGATCAAAGGTCTCCGCAACCCGGGAGCCTTCCGCCCGTTTTATCGTGTCTTTCACAGGAACAGCCAGGACAGCCGCTCCCGCCTCCTCTGCTGTTTCAACGAGCTTATCGATATGCTGATGTGTGACAAACGGGCGCGCTCCGTCATGAACAAGGACGACCGATTCCTTATCAATCACTTTCAGTCCTTCGAATACACTGTGCTGACGCTCCACACCCCCGGTAACAAGCTCAATTTCCGTCTGAATCGGAAATTGGGCCAGCAGCTGGCGAAAATCTTCCCGTTCACTCTCGTTTATCACCAGGATTATTTTCTGACAGGGTGCGTGGCCTTCAAAAACCCGCAGTGTGTGTATAATAACAGGCGCACCTTTTAAGCTGATGAACAGCTTATTTTTTCCGGCCTTCATCCGTTTTCCTTGTCCGGCAGCCGGAATAATGACAACATACTCCATATGAACTCCCTCTTAAAGAGCTTTCTCAAGCAGCTTGGGCTTGGCAAAAATCATTCGTCCCGCCGCTGTCTGCAGTACGCTGGTTACGAGCACATCAATATGTTTCCCTATATAATTGCGGCCTTCTTCCACAACAATCATCGTCCCGTCATCCAAGTAAGCCACACCTTGATTATGCTCTTTCCCGTCCTTAATCACCTGCACATTCATCTCTTCGCCCGGAAGCACAACCGGCTTCACCGCGTTTGCAAGGTCATTAATATTCAGTACCGCAACCTTCTGAAGCTCACATACTTTATTTAAATTAAAATCATTCGTCACAACGACGCCGGATGTCAGCTTCGCAAGTTTGACAAGCTTGCTGTCAACCTCCTGAATGTCCTCGAAGTCGCCTTCATAAATTTCAACCGTAATATCCAGTTCCTTTTGAATGCGATTCAAGATATCCAGACCGCGGCGTCCTCTGTTACGTTTTAAAACATCTGAAGAATCAGCGATATGCTGTAATTCCTCCAGCACAAATTGAGGAATGACAATGACGCCTTCTAAAAAGCCCGTCTGACAAATATCTGCAATTCTCCCATCAATAATAACACTTGTATCTAAGATTTTCAGCCTTTTATCCTGTTCCTCCTGCTCCTCATCAGCACTTCCCTTTTTCTTCTGCATTCTTGCAGAAATGGAGAAAAGACTGATCAGTTCATCCTTTTTCTTAAATCCGACTTGGAAGCCCAGATAACCGAGAAAGAAAGCCAGAAAGACCGGAATGATGGTGCTGAATATACGGTACGGAATATTGTCCAGCGGAATCACGTTTACAATGAGATATGCGATGATAAGTCCAAAAACCAATCCGAGACTCCCGAATAACAGATCCGGCACCGGAGCTCTCAGCAAAGAATCTTCAATCCATTTTACCCAATTAATCACATATTCTGTCGTCCATATACTGATGAGAAAAAAGATAATAGCACCAATTGCAGCAGACGTATATGCGTTTGTTATTAAAGGTATGTCCTGTATATTTGACAGCACAAACAATTCAGGTATTAAAAAGATACCGACAACGCCGCCCACAATAATGAAGAACGCCTGAACTATTCGTTTTAACATACCTCCACCTCCTTTTAAGTAGCATTTTTTCAGCAGACTGTCAGAGCCTACAAATTCAGAATAAACAAAAACTAACAATAATATACCCGGATTCCGACAGGTTTAAGCGATTCTTAAAGCTGTCTATCTATATAGTGTTTTTCCTGAAGGCGTTTTAAGCCTTTTTTGATTTTTTTGGCGCGCACTTCGCCGATACCCTCAACATCATCAAGCTCTTCTACAGTGGCTTCCGTTATGCTTGGCAAAAATCCGAACGCCTCAACCACATTTTCGACAATCGGCATCGGCAGACGCGGAATTTTGTTCAGCAGCCTGTATCCTCTCGGGAGCACATAATCATCAATATTGGTAGAAGCCGGATATCCAAGCAGCTTAAACAGAATGGAATCATCAAGCAGATCATAGCTGGACATATCCTGAAGCTCTTTTAGCAGCACGAACGGATCTTTGATTTTTTCTTTGACATAGTCTTTGATGAAAAGTGCCGCCTCTTCTTCCATGTCCGTAATCAGTTCAATCACCTGCAGACGGATTAAGTGGCCTTCCGTTCCGAGTTCTTTAATATACATATTGATTTCATTTTTTATTCGGAGCACCATTTCATATCGATGCATGACGGACAGCACGTCACTGAATGTAACAAGCTCCTCAAACTCTAATGCGTTTAAAGCCGTAATCGTTTTGTCTAAAATGGTTTTATACTTCTCAAGCGTTTGAATAGCCTGATTTGCCTTTGTTAAAATAAATCCTATGTCCTTTAGTGTGTACTTCATGCTGTCCTGATATAACGTAATGACATTTCTGCGCTCTGAAATGGCGATGACAAGACAGCCGGTCTGCTTCGCCACCCGTTCCGCCGTACGGTGCCTCATTCCCGTTTCTGAAGAAGAAATGGTCGCTTCCGGCATAAGCTGCGTATTCGCATAAAGAATTTTCTGGCCGGAATCACTTAAAATAATGGCACCGTCCATTTTGGCCAGCTCGTATAAGTGAGCGGGCGCAAATGATGTATTAATATGAAAACCGCCATCCACGACTTGCTTTACCTTATCATTGTATCCGACAACAATCAGGCCGCCTGTATTTGCCCGAAGTACATTCTCTATCCCGGCTCTGAGCGGGGTGCCCGGTGCAACGAACTGCAGAATTGCAGACAGGTCAAGCTCTTGTTTCGCCCCTTTTTTCTCTTTTTCCATCTATTATGATCCTCCTAATGAAGTACGAAGCGCTTCTGCAACATTTGCTACTCCGACAACCTCAATCCCTTTTGGTATTGTCCACCCATCTGCATTCGCCTCAGGTATGATCATACGCTTGAAGCCGAGTTTTGCCGCTTCTTTTACGCGCTGTTCGATTCTTGACACCCTCCGGACTTCTCCTGTCAGACCCACTTCACCGATAAAGCAATCTGCGGGATTCGGCGGTGTATCTCTGAAGCTTGAGGCAATGCTGACGGCTACTGCCAAATCAATCGCCGGTTCATCCAGTTTGACCCCGCCGGCGACCTTTAAATACGCATCTTGATTTTGAAGCAAAAGACCCACCCGCTTCTCAAGCACAGCCATAATTAACGACACCCTGTTGTGGTCAATGCCTGTAGCCATGCGGCGCGGGTTTCCAAAACTGGTCGGTGATATGAGCGCCTGGATTTCAACCAGGATCGGTCTCGTTCCTTCCATTGACGCAACGATACTCGAACCCGATGCCCCGGCAGAACGTTCTTCCAAGAATATTTCAGAAGGGTTCAGCACTTCCGTAAGCCCCTCTTCCCGCATTTCAAAGATGCCCATTTCATTTGTTGAGCCGAAACGGTTTTTTACGGCCCGCAAAATACGGAATGTATGGTGCCGCTCTCCTTCAAAGTATAGAACGGTATCGACCATGTGCTCAAGCAATCTCGGCCCTGCGATCGATCCTTCTTTTGTGACGTGCCCGACGATAAAAATAGGTATGCCGTTTGTTTTCGCGATTTTCATCAATTCGGCCGTACACTCTCTTACTTGTGATACACTGCCGGGAGCCGAGGTGATATCACTTTGGTACACGGTCTGAATGGAGTCTACGACAACAAATGCGGGTTTCATCTCTTGTATAGCAGACGAAATATACTCCATATCGGTTTCAGATAAAACATGTAACATTTGGCTGTTGATTCCAAGTCTGTCGGCGCGCAGCTTCGTTTGCTTCACGGATTCTTCCCCTGAAATGTAAAGCACGCTGCCGGCCGTATCTGCTAATTGTGCGGATACTTGGAGAAGGAGCGTTGATTTTCCGATCCCGGGATCGCCGCCGATTAATACTAACGAGCCTTTCACAACGCCGCCGCCAAGCACTCTGTTGAATTCTTCGAGCTTTGTGTGAACGCGGGGTTCTTCCGATGTTTCAATTGATGTAATGGGTGATGGTTTCTGGACGGTTTGAACGGAGTGGGAGAAAGCCGCCCGCCGATTCGCCGGCGCTTTTTTTATGGTTTCTTCCACCATTGTATTCCAAGCCCCGCAGCCCGGGCACTTTCCCATCCACTTTGCGGATTCATAACCGCATGAGTGGCAGATGAATTTTGTTTTTGATTTAGCCATATATGTTGTAAGACCTCTTCCTTATCGAATATTTCTCTATATAACAAATTGAGGCATACACTCGCTTACGTATGCCTCATGTTTGTCACTATATTAGTTCGTTTTAGCAGTTGTTTTTACGACAAATTCGCCGTCCTCAACATCAAGAACAATGTGCTGGCCTTTATCAATATTGCCTCTGAGGAGTTCTTCTGATAACCGGTCCTCCACATGCTTTTGAATCGCTCTTCTTAGCGGACGTGCGCCGTATTCCAAATCGACGCCCTCTTCTGCCACTTTCGCTTTTGCAGCATCCGTCAGCTCGATAGAGAGATCTTGTTCTTTCAGACGTTTTGTTAACTGATCAGACATAAGCGACACGATGTCTGTAAGATGTTTTTTCTCAAGGGAGTGGAAGACAATAATTTCGTCAATCCGGTTGATAAACTCAGGTCTGAAGGCACGCTTCAGCTCTCCCATGACTTTGTCTTTCATGTCTTTATGGTTTTGTGATTCATCCTGCACATTGAAGCCCACATATTTGTTGCGTTTCAGCTCGCTCGCTCCGACGTTTGACGTCATAATCAGGATCGTGTTGCGGAAATCCACAGTGCGTCCTTTTGAATCAGTCAAGCGTCCGTCTTCAAGCACTTGCAGGAGTATGTTAAACACATCAGGATGCGCTTTTTCAATTTCATCAAGCAGTACGACAGAGTAAGGTTTTCTTCTCACTTTTTCTGTCAGCTGGCCGCCTTCATCATAGCCGACATATCCCGGAGGAGAACCGACAAGACGTGAAGTCGAGTGTTTCTCCATGTATTCGGACATATCCACTCTGATCATCGCTTCCTCATCACCGAAAATGGATTCCGCCAGCGCTCGTGCCAGCTCTGTCTTCCCAACGCCTGTAGGGCCTAAGAAGATGAATGAACCAATCGGGCGTTTCGGGTCCTTCAGACCGGCTCTTGCACGTCTGACAGCCTTTGCAACGGCTACAACAGCTTCATCCTGGCCGATGACGCGGGAGTGCAGAATGTTTTCCATATTGAGAAGCTTATCTGTTTCCGTTTGGGCAATTTTAGATACAGGCACCCCGGTCCAGCTGGATACAACCATCGCAATATCCTCTACAGAAACTTCGGAGTTCTCCTGGCCTTGTTTTTCTTTCCACGTTTTTTTCGTGTCTTCCACCTGTTCTCTCAGGCGCTGCTCCGTATCACGAAGAGAAGCCGCTTTTTCAAACTCCTGGCTCTGAACGGCAGCGTCTTTTTCCTTGCGAACTTCATCGAGTTTCTGCTCAAGCTCTTTTAAGTTCGGAGGCGTTGTGAAAGAACGGAGACGCACTTTTGAACCCGCTTCATCAATTAAATCGATCGCTTTATCCGGAAGGAAGCGGTCAGAAATATAACGGTCGGACAATTTTACCGCTGCTTCAATCGCTTCATCGGTAATGGATACGCGGTGATGCGCTTCATAGCGGTCACGGAGCCCTTTTAAAATTTGAATGCTTTCATCGGCTGACGGCTGATCCACCTGAATCGGCTGGAAACGGCGCTCCAGAGCGGCGTCTTTTTCGATATATTTACGGTATTCATCAAGCGTTGTCGCACCGATGCATTGGAGCTCTCCGCGGGCCAGTGAAGGTTTTAAGATATTCGATGCGTCAATCGCACCTTCTGCTCCCCCCGCTCCAATCAGTGTATGCAGTTCGTCAATGAATAAAATAATATTGCCGGCCTGACGTATTTCATCCATTACTTTTTTCAAGCGGTCTTCAAATTCTCCGCGGTATTTCGTACCGGCTACAACCGTCCCCATGTCTAATGTCATTACGCGTTTATCACGTAAAATTTCCGGCACTTCATTATTGATGATCTGCTGTGCGAGGCCTTCAGCAATCGCAGTTTTACCTACACCCGGTTCCCCGATAAGAACGGGGTTATTCTTCGTTCTGCGGCTTAATACCTCAATAACACGCTGAATTTCTTTGCTTCGGCCGATAACCGGATCAAGACTGTCTTCCTTCGCAATCGCGGTTAAATCACGAGCCAGACTGTCAAGCGTCGGCGTGTTTGCATTGCTGTTCGTACCGGATGCAGAAGATCCCGTCTCATTGCTTCCCAGAAGCTGCAGCACTTGCTGTCTCGCCTTATTCAAGCTGACACCGAGATTATTCAAAACTCTCGCGGCCACGCCTTCTCCTTCACGAATCAGTCCGAGAAGTATGTGTTCTGTTCCCACATAAGAATGTCCTAGCTTTCTGGCTTCATCCATGCTGAGCTCAATGACTTTTTTTGCTCTTGGCGTATAATGAATCGTTTGAGACATTTCCTGTCCCCGTCCGATTAAGCTCTCCACTTCTTTCTGAATTTTATCCGAACCGAGTCCGAGTGCTTGGAGTGCTTTAGCTGCAATCCCTTCTCCTTCACGAACCAGACCTAATAAGATATGTTCAGTTCCAATATTGTTATGGCCTAAGCGCAGTGCTTCTTCCTGTGCCAGTGCCAATACCTTTTGAGCTCGCTCTGTAAACCTTCCAAACATCATATCGAATCATCCTCCTGTCTATTTGCACTCATTTCTAAATGCAGCCTTTCCCTGATAAGAGCCGCTCTTCTCGCGTCTCTTTCGTTCGGCCGTAATGCACCGCCCGAATATTGCTGGAGAAAACCCGGCTGTGTCAAAATCATCAGTTCATTAAGTATATTGCTTGATAGCCCTTTGATGATTCCAAGGTCTATCCCCAGCCGAACGTCAGAAAGGCATTTCGCCGTTTCCTTTGATTCAATCATACGGCAGTTGGATAAAACACCGTAAGATCTGAATACCCGGTCCTCCAATTCAATTTTCGAGGTTTGGTAAAGCGCTTCTCGGGCTGAACGTTCCTGCTCAATCAGCTGGGCAGCCACACTGTTTAAATCATCTACAATGTCCTGTTCTGATTTTCCGAGTGTGATTTGATTTGAAATTTGAAAGATATTTCCTAATGCTTCGCTGCCTTCACCGTAAATTCCTCTAACAACTAAGCCTAATTGGTTAATTGCCGGTATAATTCGATTCATTTGCCTAGTTAATACAAGGCCCGGCAAATGCATCATGACTGAAGCCCTTAGTCCCGTCCCTACATTTGTAGGACAGCTTGTTAAGTACCCTCTCTTCTCTCCAAAGGCGTAATCCACTTTCTCCTCAATCCAGTCATCAACCTGGTTTGCCGCTTTTATAGCGTTGAGAAGCTGGAAGCCGGGGAAGAGGCATTGAATTCTGATATGATCTTCTTCATTTAACATAATGCTGACTTCTTCATTTTCAGAAAGCAGACAGCCGCCAAAAGGAGATTCCGTTAAATTAGGACTGATCAGATGTTTCTCCATCAGCACCCGTTTTTCCAAAGGCTGAGCTTCACTCATTCTGATTAAATGAAATTGACCGATATCAGGCAGTTCTTTTCCTGAAAAATGATCTTCGAATTGCTGAATGATGGATGAGGCTTCTTCATTCGTATACCTGGCAGGAAACTTTATATTTTCAAAGTTTCGGGCCAACCGTATACGGCTGCTGAGTACAATGTCACTTTCAGGTCCCTTTTGCTTCATCCAATTGCTTAGTGCGTCCTGAATAAAATGCTTGAGCGACATTACCCTTGTTCCCCCTCACTGTCTTTACTTTTTAATTTTTGCTCTAACGATCGGATCTGATCCCTGACCTCCGCTGCTCTTTCAAACTCTTCGTGGTGTATTAAAGATTCAAGTTCTTTTTTTAACATTTCCATTTGCCGTCTTACATGCAGGTTTCCGCCTATTCGTTTTGGAATTTTCCCGGCATGCACCGTATTCCCGCTGTGAACTTTTCGCAAGATCGGCGTAATTTGGCTGTAGAACGTATCGTAACATTCCGCACAGCCGAAACGCCCTGTTTTTCTCAGCTGCTGAAACGTCATACCGCATTTCTTACAAGCTGTCCCTTGCTCTGAATAGCCGAACATTTGAGAACCGGTGTTTTGAAATGAAGACTCCATATTCAGCAGCCCTGATAATAAATTATGAATCGAGAACCCTTGGTTTCCACTTATACTGTATGAATCGCTATTTTCTTTTGCACATTGTTCACAAATATGAACTTCTTGTTTTTCTCCATTAACAACTTTCGTAAAGTGAAAAGTGGCCGGTCTCTCATTGCATTCTTGACAAATCAATCTTTTCACCCGCTTACTTTAGTTTTAAAGATGTGAGCATTGCTTTCATCATTCTGGCTCTTAGTTCATCCCGTTCGGGCAAATCAATATATAGAACTGAACGATCCATTACACTCACCATCATTTTAGCTTCTCTTTCCGAAATAACTCCGTCCTCTAACAGTCTGAGAATAATGTCATCAGAGGCTGCCTGGGACAAGTGGGTATGAATCTGCGAAATAATATTATTGATGAGGACGACTTCGTTATTCATTTTAATTTTGATAATACGAATATAACCGCCGCCTCCCCGTTTACTTTCAACAATATATCCTCTTTCACTTGTAAATCTGGTGTTGATGACATAATTTATTTGGGAAGGAACACATTGAAATTTATCAGCGATTTCACTGCGTTTGATCTCTAAAATTTCTTTGCCATTTTGATCTAATACTTGTTTCAAGTACTGTTCAATGATGTCAGAAATATTATGTCCCACTCAACCCCCTCCTTCATTGACTTTGACTATATTTGACTTTAACCTTACTATAAGGTGTTTCGCAAAATTTTTCAACTGTATCGCTCTATCTCTATTATTTCCACTTTGCACAAGCATAAAACCTGCTTTTGCAAAAAGGCATATCGTTACGTTTCTCATATTATATAATGTATGCAGAAAAACACAAAAAAGGCAGCTCATGATGAGCTGCCTTTACCATAACGATAGCTTGGCGGCGTCCTACTCTCACAGGGGGAAACCCCCGACTACCATCGGCGCTGAAGAGCTTAACTTCCGTGTTCG
>NZ_JAWRXC010000269.1:0-270 GCF_046535225.1 Bacillus sp. SIMBA_031 | reverse complement strand
GTGCTTCCTTTCGCTTGGGGGTTGATTCATGCACGACAAATGCGCGCAGGCTGTTTCGCAGGCTGCAAACCGGAAGCTGACAAAGGCCGAACTGGACGGCATCGAAAACCGCGTGCGCGCGGGCATGCGCGTGGTGCGCAATCGCGATGTCGATGCCTGGGGAGCGATGACGCTCGGCGAGCGCATCAACGCGGGCGCCGAGTGGGCACAGCAGCAACTGCAGCACGAGGCCGACCTCGCGCGTCAGCGCAAGATCCTGCAACTCTCCAA
>NZ_JAWRXC010000268.1:0-270 GCF_046535225.1 Bacillus sp. SIMBA_031 | reverse complement strand
CCCGAACAACCTGAATGACCCGAACCGTCCGCTGGATCCGGCGGGCACTCCCGACTACCGCGCCACCCCTGTCCGCGCTGAAAAATCCAACGCCTGGGTCGGCTGGGTGGCAGCGATCGCCGTGGTCGCTGTCGCGGCCTTTGCCTATACGGAGTGGAACGGCACGCCGACTACCGACCCGCAGACGACGGCATCGACGCAATCGGAACCGGCAGCACCGGCACCGGCTCCCGTAAAGCCGATGGCACCGGCCGATACAAACGCTACTCC
>NZ_JAWRXC010000267.1:0-270 GCF_046535225.1 Bacillus sp. SIMBA_031 | reverse complement strand
CAAGTCAGCATAGTAGTAATTTTTAAAACCAACATCATCAGACAAGTATAAATTCCATCCGCTGCTTTCCGAAGCATCAGGCGTAAGGAAATCTATTTTTTTATCACCATTAAAATCACCGGAAATGGTATAATCTGTAATTTTAACATTATTTCCAGATCTGATTTCCTCAAATTGTGACTGCCCCAGTTTCCATATGTGATAGGTTCCGTCCTGACGGTATTCAAAAATTTCAGAAATCCCATCTCCGTCAAAGTCGGCTACCTTTAC
>NZ_JAWRXC010000266.1:0-270 GCF_046535225.1 Bacillus sp. SIMBA_031 | reverse complement strand
GCATGTTTGTGTCCAGAATCTCGTTGTCGCAGAGCGTCGCTTGCTTGGATTGATTGAGAAGCGCGAGCCACCGGCGGACGGCAAGCGCTACCCTGGTTGGAAATTGGCGGCGGCGCCGGCGGGGAGCCGCGCCGCTATCGTCTTTATACACATCGGCACGCCGCCGTCGATGAACCTGCCTGACATCATCAGCATTTCGCTGCCGATATTGCACCGGCCGTGCCGGCGCTGACCTTCCAGTGTGTCTTGGCACAATCGACAGCTCTTGCA
>NZ_JAWRXC010000265.1:0-270 GCF_046535225.1 Bacillus sp. SIMBA_031 | reverse complement strand
ATACAGATCATGAGCAGCGGAGCGGAACCCGCGGATCGTAATATTCTTCAGATTGACATACCGCCCTTTGTAATAAATCATAATGATCGTGTCATTGCTGTAATCGTATGAACGATCTTCACAGATAGCTTGGAAATTCACTATATTAACTGAATCATAGCCCGAAACAACCAACGCACTCGCTCCGACGCCTTTATATATAGAATTTTGTTTAGGATTTGTTGCCTGACAATTTACTAATTGGACATCATGGGCAGTTTTTGATGTCGG
>NZ_JAWRXC010000046.1:0-410 GCF_046535225.1 Bacillus sp. SIMBA_031 | reverse complement strand
AAGGTGATTGAAAAAACAGCTGGAGAGGCACAATTGAAAATGCAAAGGGATTTGATTGGAAACCTTAAGGAGCAACAAGCCTTATTGGTTAAAATGAGAAGAACAGAGAACGAAAAAAAGAATTCTGATACAGATAAAATTGCATCTTATTCACAGCAAATAAATGAGATCAATGATAAAATAGCTGAAGTAGCGGATAATTTTAAAAAATCAATTACAACTACAGAGTTTAAGGATTTATCACAAAAAATGGCTGAAGCATTAGTGGAAGCATTTGGGAAAGGCGAGGATGCTGCGAAATCATTTGACAATGTTGTAGATGATGTTATGCGAAATGCAGTTCAAAATGCTCTTAAAATGAAATTCCTAGATGAAACAGCTCAAAAAATGGTTGATGAGTTATATAATTC
>NZ_JAWRXC010000264.1:0-270 GCF_046535225.1 Bacillus sp. SIMBA_031 | reverse complement strand
CAAACTCACCTCATCAACGATGTGGGTCCAAATCGCGGACCAGCCGAAACTTGTACGATTGACGCCACAGACGATCTCGAGGCGATCAGCGCCTGGCTGCTTGAGCACCAAGAATCTGGTCCGACGGTCCGCTCTTACAGAAAGGAAGTCGAACGATTCTATATTGGCAGCAATGAAAACGATCTTCTTGGACATCGACGGAGTGTTACACCCGTCTACCGTAGGCGAACTCGAGTACGGTCCGAAGGGACCCATGGTAACCGGGTCAGG
>NZ_JAWRXC010000263.1:0-270 GCF_046535225.1 Bacillus sp. SIMBA_031 | reverse complement strand
GGGTTTGGATGGGCTAACGGGACGTTTTCCTGGATGCAAGCGCCTTCACCGCCAGGACCGCCCCGGCACCTACCGCCAGCCACGGACCGGCGACAATGATCGGGTCCAGCCACTGATGCTTGGTGTCAGCCCGCTTCTGTCCACGCCGTGAGCTCATGCCTCCGCTCTTGAATTCGCTGAGGACCCCTGTCTCCGTAATGGGATTGTCCGGATGCCGCGTTCCCAAGGACAGCAGATGGCTCTCCCACGCGTTGACACGGTCAGCGGCCA
>NZ_JAWRXC010000262.1:0-270 GCF_046535225.1 Bacillus sp. SIMBA_031 | reverse complement strand
GGCTTTTTTGGTTTTATAAGCAGTATTATTTAATTTAAAACAAGGCTTAAAAATACAACAATTTTAAAACAATAAAGCTAACTTACTTCTACAAAAAAATAGCATGTAAGCGTTTAATTTACGTAAAAAAACATTTTAAATACTATTTTCATTTAGCAATTAAAAATCTCTTTACTTCGTTGTCAAACCAGCCTACATTCGCTGCAAAATTAACCTGCTTAAAATAATTGCTTTATCTATCCCCCTAAAATCAGTAATTATTTAACCCCC
>NZ_JAWRXC010000261.1:0-270 GCF_046535225.1 Bacillus sp. SIMBA_031 | reverse complement strand
AAAGGTATTTAATCAAGATCTGAACAGCTGGAATACATCCAATGTTACTACAATGGCCTATACCTTTGCAGAATGTTATCTTTTCAACAAGCCTCTTGACCAATGGAACACTTCCCAAGTAAAGAATATGGCTTTTATGTTTCATTTAATTCCTAATTTCAATCAGCCATTAAAGTCCTGGGACACTTCTAATGTAACAGATATGAGCCATATGTTTCATTCTGCAAAAGCGTTCAACCAGCCATTAGATACCTGGAATGTAAGTAAAGT
>NZ_JAWRXC010000260.1:0-270 GCF_046535225.1 Bacillus sp. SIMBA_031 | reverse complement strand
ACTTTTCGGCTGCGGCGATGATACGGATGCCGTCCTCGAGGTTGTGTGCGAGGGGCTTCTCGATCAGCGTGTGCACGCCGGCTTCGAGGGCCGGGATGGCCACTGCCGCGTGGTATTCGGGCGGAACGATGACCAGGACGGCGTCGAAGGATTCCTTGTGCTCGAGGGCTTCCTGGATATTCGCGTAAGCGGGAATTCCGTATTGTTCCCCGGCTGCGCGGGCGGCGTCCGGATTGACGTCGACGACGCCGGCGAGTTCCCAGCTTTCGC
>NZ_JAWRXC010000259.1:0-270 GCF_046535225.1 Bacillus sp. SIMBA_031 | reverse complement strand
CCATGGGTGGCTTACTTATTTTAGCGGCAATATTCACCAGCACTTTATTGTGGGCTGATTTGTCTAATAAATACGTATGGGCAACATTGTTTGTGATTGGCTCATTGGGGATTGTTGGCTTTATTGACGATTACCGCAAAGTGATCCGCAAAGATCCTAAAGGACTGATTGCTAAGTGGAAGTATTTTTGGCAATCAGTAATTGCATTGGTTGTAGCAACTGCACTTTACATGACCAGTACCCAAGCGACAGAGACATCTCTTGTTGTAC
>NZ_JAWRXC010000258.1:0-271 GCF_046535225.1 Bacillus sp. SIMBA_031 | reverse complement strand
ATCGGTGCTGTCCCCCGCGAGCTCGGCCGCGAGGTGCTTGGCCAAGTACGTTTTTCCGGTACCGGGAGGACCATAAAGGACCAGCTGCCGGTTCTCTTCAAGGAGCTCCGCAATCTCCTGCAAGGGCTCCAGGTCCATGTGGAGGGACTCGGCGAACGCCTCCGTCAGGGGACGGAAACCCTGCTGGACAACCTCGACGAAGGCGGTGGGCGGGACCTCTTCCTCGCCGTCGGTTTCGGCCTCGACAGGAAGCAGTTCCTGCAGGGCCTGG
>NZ_JAWRXC010000045.1:0-413 GCF_046535225.1 Bacillus sp. SIMBA_031 | reverse complement strand
ACAGACGAGGCAGCGCCGGCGCTCATTGAGGGGGTCGTGATCTGGTCAGGCATTCCCGGTGGTCCTTCCTGGAAGTTCCCATCAGCTGTATTGGCTGATGTTTCAACCATCAGACCGGCCCCTCAAGAACGACGCCGGGTCATCTCAAGATTCGCTCAAGATTGCCAGACTCTCCGACGCCTGCAACGTCCCGTCGGGCCACGCCACAGCGTCCGCCCGAAGTCTGTTTACGAAACTTCTTGACGCACTACTTGTTTTTTGCAAGTGTGGTTGTGTCCAGTACCGGACCAACCAGACGGAGACCACCATGACTGCAATGTTCGTCAACCTGCCCGTGACAGACCTCGAGCGGGCAAAGTCGTTCTATACGGCGATCGGGTTCAGCATCAATCCGATGTTCACTGACCACAACG
>NZ_JAWRXC010000257.1:0-271 GCF_046535225.1 Bacillus sp. SIMBA_031 | reverse complement strand
AACGCGTTCTGCGCTGCCAGCGAAGTCCTCATTCCTATACAGTGCGAGTATTACGCGCTGGAAGGCCTGAGCCAGCTTCTCAAGAACATCGAGATGATTCAGAAGCATCTCAACGCTGATCTCGAAGTATCTACGATTCTTTTGACGATGTATGACGGCCGAACCAATCTGGCAGCACAGGTGGCGTCTGAGGTCAGGCAGCACTTCCCAGATCAGGTATTGAGCGCGGTGGTGCCCCGCTCCGTTCGAATCTCCGAGGCACCAAGCTACC
>NZ_JAWRXC010000256.1:0-271 GCF_046535225.1 Bacillus sp. SIMBA_031 | reverse complement strand
AATTGGCGATGAGTTCGAGATAACGCTGATTGCGCGCGGGCACCGCGATCTTGTCTTCCTTGCCAGCGACAACGAGCGTCTTCATTTTCAGCGAGGCGATCGCGTCTTCGGGATAGGTGAGATCCGAGCGCACGATGCGCACGATCGCGGCCTGCGCAGCCGGTTCCTGCATGAGCGCATGACGCCATGCGAGCAGATCCGGATCGATCACGAAGCGCGACCCCGCCATCGCTTCCATGACCGCACGCATGGCGTCGAGCGTGTAATCGTA
>NZ_JAWRXC010000255.1:0-271 GCF_046535225.1 Bacillus sp. SIMBA_031 | reverse complement strand
AGTTGATGCTGTTGCTGCTGGGACTTATCATGTGTCTTCAAATCGAGAAATAACGGCGCAAATTGAGCAGCTTCAAGATATGATGACTGTTGAGTTAAATAGTCTAGATTTTAATGCAAAAATAATTGGTAAAACGAAGATTTTAGCGCCAACATTAATTGTTCAAGCAACGCCTGAGGCGTTAGCTGAAATTGAAAAAGATGATCGCGTTGCTAAAGTTTTACCAATGTTCGATCGCGAATTGCATGTTGCAGCAAGCTCTGAATATATC
>NZ_JAWRXC010000254.1:0-271 GCF_046535225.1 Bacillus sp. SIMBA_031 | reverse complement strand
ACTTGAAAATCGCCGATGGTTAATACGTCACTGTCTGACAAACGTTGTTTGTTGCCTTGACCAAGCGGCGCTACAGCAAAGTTAATAAATAATCCATTAGTTGAATTATCGTATACGTAAAAAGAGTCACCTTCTTTTTCTATTATACCGTGTTTACTTGAGATTATTTTTTCGGGATCGGGTAAATGCCAATCGCACGCTTCAGAGCGACCAAAAGTTAATGAATCTGTTACAGTTTTAGTGGCTTCTATTTCAGGCGAAAGTCTGTGAT
>NZ_JAWRXC010000253.1:0-271 GCF_046535225.1 Bacillus sp. SIMBA_031 | reverse complement strand
GATTAATACCGCTACTCCCAATTCTAAAGCTGCATTGAATGTGGTTTCTAAAAACAATAATACCGGGGTTCTAATTCCCCGTCTTACCACTGTGCAAAGAGATGCTCTTGGAGCAGCCACCACAGAAGATGGATTGACCATCTATAATACAGATGAGAAGTGCTACAATTATTACCAGTCTACAAATGCAACATGGCTGAGTTTATGTGGTACTTATCAAAAGTCAACCTATACTGTGGATTGTACTTCGGTAAAAACATTTGGTACTTAC
>NZ_JAWRXC010000252.1:0-271 GCF_046535225.1 Bacillus sp. SIMBA_031 | reverse complement strand
CCGTGATCGTTGAGCCCTCGGTCGAAATGGATGTAGCCGCTGCACGCACGGGACTGTAGAAGTTGTGCAACGGAAGCGAATTCGGCGTGGCCTATTGATGCGGCAGTCCGCAAATGAAGGCCCGGATAAATCCGAGCTATCTACCCCTTCATTTGCGGACGCGGACCCTTGCCTTCGTGCAAGTGCGCGGCCGGACGGCACCGGTGTCGCCCAGCAACCCGCGACGGGCGATCGGGGCGCGAAGCCGGAGACGGCCAGCGTTGCGCTAACG
>NZ_JAWRXC010000251.1:0-271 GCF_046535225.1 Bacillus sp. SIMBA_031 | reverse complement strand
CTCGAGTTGCACGTTCAAGCTCAGGATGACTCCCATTACCAAGTGAAATGCCTTCAGCCTTGCGTATTTTTACAACATTAATACTCAGGTAAATATAATATAGTGCCAGTAAAGCCGCATAACTCGATATAATCACAGTATTTTTCCATTAAATTTTTAAGCAATAATAACACATAACTTAAGCTGTAAAATCACTTACTTTAGTATCAAATATGCTAGAGTGATTTATAGATTGGTATCGTAATAAGTAAGGATAATATGTATTTAAGAA
>NZ_JAWRXC010000250.1:0-271 GCF_046535225.1 Bacillus sp. SIMBA_031 | reverse complement strand
CGAACGCACCGCTGAGCGCGATCCTGGGCGCACGTACCACGAGGGCGGCATTAGCCGGCGGGTTCAAATTAGTCACAACGTTGGCGACCCGGTTGGTGTATGTCCCCTCCCCTTGCGCCGTGACATCCACCGTCACCGTGCATGAGGAAACACCCTGGGCCAGGCCACCCCCCGAAACAGTCACGGAGTTGCTCCCCGCGGCCGCATTGGCCGAATACGGGTTGGTACCTGGATCTTGGGTGCAGGTACCGCCAATATTCGGGACCGCCGC
>NZ_JAWRXC010000044.1:0-416 GCF_046535225.1 Bacillus sp. SIMBA_031 | reverse complement strand
AAAGCAATTCTGAGGATGCATATATAGCAAAATATAATTTGTCGGATGGCGGTTTGCAATGGGCAAAGACATTAGGATCAGGAAATGGTTATGATGTAGGATACGCTATTCAGGTAGATAATTTAGGAAATGTATACACCTCCGGACACTATAGGGGAACAGTAGATTTTGATTTTAGTCCTAATTCCACTTACCCAATGACTGCTCTTGGCACTGGCTATAGTATGTATCTTTTAAAACTAAACACTTTAGGTGAATTCATTTGGGTAAAGCAATTTGATGCGATGGGTCAGCTATTTCCTTCGGAGACAAGGCCTTATGATATTGCTGTGAAAGGAGGTCGTGTTTATTTTACAGGATATTTCCTTACAAGTATGGATTGCAATCCGGCAGCAAACCAGCAATTTATTATTAAT
>NZ_JAWRXC010000249.1:0-271 GCF_046535225.1 Bacillus sp. SIMBA_031 | reverse complement strand
GATAACACGGCGCACGCCCGATATTCTCGATCCGACTTTTCCCATCGGCGCCGACGTGAGCGAGAACAATCGGGAAGGCCTGAACGGGCGCATCTTCCTCGGCGCAACTAATCCTGGGCTGGCTTTCTGGCCGCGTACCGATATCACGGACAAGGGCGTTTTTTCCTTCGATGTAAGGATCGACAAGGCGACAGTGAAGATGCCGCTTATGTTCGTCAATAACATCGCGGCCACGAACGAACTGTCGATGAAAGCCACCGCCGATCACTAC
>NZ_JAWRXC010000248.1:0-271 GCF_046535225.1 Bacillus sp. SIMBA_031 | reverse complement strand
AGCAGGAGTCTTGATGCCTGAGCTGCAGGAAACCGCCATCATGAAAGGGACGTTGGTGATCATGCTGATCGGAGTGAAGTCGGTCCTGATGTCAAAGCCAGCCTCTTTGTTCAGCACGGTCTCCGACGCGGTTGAGGTGGTACCGAACAAGAGCGTGTATCCATCGGGCTTTGAGGCAGCTGCTGCGCGCGCGCCGATCGAACCGGATGCGCCCGCCTTGTTCTCCACGACGAACGGCTGCCCCATCACTGCCTGCAGGCTCTTTGCGACG
>NZ_JAWRXC010000247.1:0-271 GCF_046535225.1 Bacillus sp. SIMBA_031 | reverse complement strand
GAGGGACCGGTCCAGCCGTGGGAGGTCTGATCTTGGCTCGGCACTCATAGTTTGAAGACCCGCCTCGGTGCAGTGTCGACGACGTCGACGATCAGCTCGTGCGCGCGGTCCTCGCTGATCCGGTGCTCGGCAACCAGGCGTGCCAGGAACGAGGCCTCGATCCTGCGGGACGCATTGTGCCGAGCCGGGATGGAACAGAAAGCCCGGGTGTCATCGATAAAGCCCGAAGTCCGGGAGAAGCCGGCGGTCTCGGTGACAGCGGACCGGAAGC
>NZ_JAWRXC010000246.1:0-271 GCF_046535225.1 Bacillus sp. SIMBA_031 | reverse complement strand
GCCTGGGGAACACCCCTTCCTGGCCTGTTCATTCTGGCTTGCGGAGCAGTACGCACGTACGGGACGCCGCGCTGACGCCCAGATGCTCATGGACAAACTTATAGGGTTTGCCAATGAGCTAGGCCTGCTGAGCGAAGAGTACGACGCAAAAGAGATGCGGATGGCGGGCAACTACCCGCAGGCTTTTTCCCACCTTGCCCTCGTGCGTGCAGCTGATGCTATGCACGGCGTCGCCCGCCTTAGCCTTGCCGTCCAAACTGGTGACCAGCGC
>NZ_JAWRXC010000245.1:0-271 GCF_046535225.1 Bacillus sp. SIMBA_031 | reverse complement strand
CTCGTTGGCTGGCGCGAGCCGCTGCGCAACCGTTCCGACAAGTAGGGCCGGCCGAGCGCCACCGTATGCACCGCAGCCAGAACCTCTTTCATCGCAGCCCCTTTTTCGATCACGGCCAACGCGCCAGCCTTGAAAATGGGATCGATCATCGCCAGACTTGTGATCCGGGTGAGAACAACAATTTTCATATCGGGATACTGCTCATGCAGTTCCGAGATCATGCTCAGTCCGTCGGGTCGCGCGCCGCCTGGCATGGAGTAATCGGTGATGA
>NZ_JAWRXC010000244.1:0-271 GCF_046535225.1 Bacillus sp. SIMBA_031 | reverse complement strand
CAGCGCCATAGCTCCACCTGCCATTAAATATTTGTATTATCAGAAAAGTTCTCAGTATCCGTCTACCTATACCAATAATTCGGGAGGGTTTTCAATGTTTGACACGACTCAATATGTTAATATTCCGATTGTGAATGATGCGGATCTCCGGGGTAATACCTTAGGTTTTACTTTCGGAACAGATGCATCGGCTACTGTAAACGGACAGGCAACGAGCAATGTAAGTTATCTTATAATTCAGGAACCCGGCGTGTATGTTTTTGAGTTATGG
>NZ_JAWRXC010000243.1:0-271 GCF_046535225.1 Bacillus sp. SIMBA_031 | reverse complement strand
CCGGGAGGAAGTTCAGGCCTATTTCGAACGGGAGGTCCTCCCGCACGTCCCCGACGCCTGGATCGACGAAGCCAAGACCAAGATTGGGTACGAGATCCCCTTCACTCGACACTTCTATAAGTACGTCGCACCCAGGTCTCTAGAGGAAATCGACACGGACCTTAACAAGGTAATATCCGAGATCACGACGCTGCTGGCCGAGGTCGAGAAGTGACAGGTGCATCGACGTCAACTTTCAAAGACACGGGCGTTCCCTGGCTCGGTCACGTGC
>NZ_JAWRXC010000242.1:0-272 GCF_046535225.1 Bacillus sp. SIMBA_031 | reverse complement strand
AGTAAGAATTAAAAGATTTTTAGCTTTTTTTGATACGCAGATCTTGCTGGTGATGTGTAATTTATTTAATAATCCCGCTACAATTTCAATATTTACATAATGATGTTGTACGCAACCTGACATATTGCCTATCCTTTTATATCTTCGTGCTATGACGATATCAGAACTTGAAATTTGGTTTGAAAAGGCACCTCGACCAGAGATGCCAATAATGCTGAATAATGCTACGAGGGTTAATGACTACGAGAAGTTTCTCGATAGCCATTTCTCAC
>NZ_JAWRXC010000241.1:0-272 GCF_046535225.1 Bacillus sp. SIMBA_031 | reverse complement strand
CCACCAGTTCATGCCGTCGCTTCCCCGGGCGCCCCGGGTTCGGGCTTCAAAGCGTGCATAGCCTCGCGAACGGCGTAGTACACGATGACCAACCCAGCCAGCGGGTCCGCCCACCACCACCCGAACCATGCGTTGAGGACCAACCCGATGAGGACCGCGCCGGATAGGCAGGCATCGATCAGGGTGATCTTGCCTTCCGCTCTCAGCACCGGGTTGCCCATGACCCGGCCCGTGCGGATCTTTCCCCAAGCCAAGCCCAGCATCACTACGAG